>CAUPKP010000024.1:0-84819 GCA_963511795.1 uncultured Flavobacterium sp.
CCAGATTCTTGACGAAAACGGAGAATTACTGCTGGCAGGAGATAATGACCGCCGTTTTTTTGAAGCCCCATGGGTTCATAAATACAATGGTAAATATTATTTTTCTTATTCAACAGGTGATACCCATTATATCTGTTACGCAATCGGGGACAATCCTTACGGTCCGTTTGTTTATCAGGGAAGAATTCTTAATCCGGTTGTGGGCTGGACAACGCATCATTCGATATGCAGAGTTGAAAATGACTGGTATCTGTTTTATCATGATTCGAGTTTATCCAAAGGCATAACCCATTTGCGGAGTATGAAGGCTGCCAAAATAGACTATTTAGCAGATGGTTCAATTGTTACCATAAACCCTTACGATAGAGAAAAATAGGTAATACATTTTTTGAAATAATTAAAGATTATTTAGCACAAGTAAAAAAAAATCAGGACTTTTAGGGAAAGCTTTTGTACAAATGCAGTAAAAGCAAACATTTAGAGTGTTTAAAAAATAAGGATTATTAAGGACGTACTTCTGAATTTAAGATTGAATACTTATAAACAGCATTTGTTTTGAAACATGGCTCATTGTTAAAACCAATTGACATGTTATGACCTTTAATCACTAAAAAATAAAGATCTATTGAAAAGAGTTGGTAATTTGATCTTTTGTATGAAAAATAAAAGTGTTTTTCATTTTTCTGAATTATTGTTTTTTATTCAATATATTTAAGAAAATCATACTTTTTTAATAAATGTAAAATGCTAAAAATAGAAAAAATAATATTTCTTGTATGCTATTTTCTTTTTGTTATTACTTCCTATTCGCAAAATGACTTTGAAAATTTTCAATTTCGGTCAATAAAGGAAGGTATTTCAAAACGTGCTGTCTCGTCTATTGTTCAGGACCATAACGGATATATCTGGATAGGGACAAATGGAGCTGGTTTGTATAAATATGACGGAATAAACTATGTCGTTTATGAATACAATTGGAGTATACCAAAATCGATAAACAGTAATCTTATTTATGCAGTTTATGTTGATTCTTACAACAAATTGTGGGTGGGAACAGAAGAAGGTTTGTGTTTATACGATAGAGATTTAAATAGATTTGAAACTATTGATTTAAAAAATGCACTAAAAATAAAGAGCAACAGCACAGTAACAGTAAGGAGTTTAATCGAAGACAATGCTGGTAATTTATTGATTGGAACTTACGAATATGGTCTTTTGAAATTAAATTTAAAGACATTAAAAGTAACAATTGTTAATTTTGATATTGCTCAAAACAACGATTTATTAATTAGCAGTTTTGCAAAAGACAAGCAGGGAAAGGTATTTTTGGCATCCAATTATGGGCTGAAATACTTTGACAGTAAAAAGAATGTTATACACCAAGCCGTATTTAGCGGAAGCGGTACTAAATTTAAAATTACGGATTCATTGGAATCATTATTTTTTGATGAAAATGATGATTTATGGATTGGAACTACTGCAAAAGGATTGCTCAAAGTTTTCAAAAACGACAGTGGTTATCAGTTAAATTCTTTTTCAATTACTTCAAAAAGAATACTCGCTGTTGTGGGTATCAATGCAAAAAATATTCTTTGCGCTACTGAAAATGACGGGCTTCTTTTAGTCAATAATTCAGGAGTTCTGGTGAAAAATTATCTAGCAAATAAATTTGAAAAAAATGCTTTAAAGTCAAACTCAATCTGGTCATTGCTGAAAGATAATGAAAACAGAATTTGGTTAGGATATTATAACAAAGGTGTAGGTGTTTTTGATAAGCTGTCCAGTCAGTTTAATTCGATTGAAAGACTGCTCAATAATCCAAATTCATTGCAGACAAGTTCGGTGACAGGAATTGCCAAAGATTTTTCCGGGAAGTTTTGGATAAGTATGGAGGGAGGTGGAGTTGATGTTTATGATTCTAAAACTAAAAAGTTCATTCACATCAATAATTATGATAGTTCTTTCCTGTCAGGTTTGACCAACAATAATGTTCAGACTGTGTTTATTGACAGCAAACAGAATGTATGGCTGGGAACATGGAATGATGGAATATTTTTCTTAAAAAAAGGTTCTAAAAACTTCGTCAATTATAATATCCGAAACACTAAAGGACTTTCTTCCGACAGAGTTTTGAGTTTTGCTGAAGATTCAGAAGGGAATATTTGGATAGGAACATTTTTGAAAGGCTTGAGTTATTTTGATCCATCAAAAAACACTTTTTTTCAATGCAATTCAAAGCCGTTTCTTGATCATTCGCTCACATCATCATTTGTCCGCAAAGTATTTGTAGACTCAGATAATACTATTTGGGTGGGAACTACCAAAGGTCTTTTTGCTGTGAATCACAAAAAGAACAATACATTCTCTGTACTTTCTATGAAGGACAAAATGTCAAAAAGTTTGAACAGCAATAATAGTGCACATACCATACTCACTATTTTTGAATCCAAAAACAAGTTAATATGGATTGGTACAGATGGTTCAGGTCTTTTCAATTATAATAAAAAAACAAAAAAAATATCTTGGTATAATGGAATTCAATCCGTTCAGGAAAAATCAATAACGTCTATCATTGAGGATAATTATGGTTCAATTTGGGTAAGCGGCAGATCTGGAATTACCAAATTGGATTTAAAAAATAATAAGTCTTATAATTTTAATACTGATGATGGGCTGTTAGTCAATGACTTTAACAACAACTCCGTTTTAAAAGATAATGACGGAACTATTTATTTTGGAAGTTATGAAGGGATAAATTATTTTGATCCCAAACAAATGTCTAAAAATATCAGACAACCTCTTTTGTATTTCAGTGATTTTAAGCTGTTTAATACTTCGGTAATGCCTAATACAGCCGATTCTCCTTTGCAAAAAGTCATTTCAGAAACAAAAAGTATCACTTTAAATCATAACCAATCTGTTTTTACAATAGAATATGTTGGTATTAATTATTCGTATCCTGGCAAGAATGAATACGCTTATTATCTGGAGGGATTTGAAAAAGAATGGAATTATGTCGGAAATAAACGAATAGCAACCTATACCAATCTTGCTCCAGGCGATTATATTTTTAAAGTAAAATCAGCAAATCGGGGAGGCTCTTGGAGTCAAAAGCCATTGGAATTAAAAATCACAATTCTGGCTCCATGGTGGGGAACCTATTGGGCTTATTTTGTGTATTTAATTATCGCAGTTTTGGGAGCTTATTATATAATTATTTACTATCAGAATGAATTTAAGGCAAAACAGGCAATAAGTTTTGAAAGAGACAAGCGGATTCAAATTGAAAAACTGAACAATAAAAAACTGCAGTTTTTCACTAATATTTCTCACGAATTCAGAACACCTTTAACTTTGATAATGAATCCGTTGGATGATCTGCTAAAAAATAATGTATATAATTTAAATGCAGAGGTTTTAAATAAACTGAAAGTAATTCATAAAAGCTCAGATTTATTATCAAGACTGATTAATGAACTGATGGATTTTAGAAAACTCCAGTTTAATCAGGTACAGTTACAGGTTCAGGAGATTGAAGTAATTGGTTTTGTAAATGATATTTTGAGTCATTTTGAAGAGGAAGCTAATTTTCGCAAAATTGACTTATCATTTTCTTCGCCTCTAAAGAAGTTGAACGATTGGCTTGATCCAAAAATGCTGGAAAAAATAATATTTAATATTGTGTCCAATGCCTTTAAGGTAACACCGGATTATGGAAGCATAAAAGTGAGGATTAAAGAAAATAATAAACTTATTTATTTTCCTTTGATTAATAATGGGGATAAGGAAGTTAAAAGTTATGAAATTTCTATTGAAGACACCGGATCCGGATTGGATAAAAAAGAAATCAAAAGAATATTTGAGAGGTTTTATCAGGTAAATAATCTAAACAAAACTTATTATGGAAGTACCGGCATAGGTCTGGAAGTTGTAAAAGAATTTATCGAATTAAATAAAGGAAAAATTGAGGTGGACAGTGTTTTAGGCGAAAAAACCTGTTTTACAATTGTTTTTCCTTTAGGTAAAGATTTTTTTGAACCAGATGAATTTGCCAAGGAAGAATATAAATCAGATTCGGAAAACAAAAACAGTTTTAAAGATCAAATATCATTGGAAGACGATCTGGAACTGCACAATAGTGAACTGAATTTAGATAAAACGCATACTGTACTGATTGTTGAAGATAATTCTGATTTAAGAAGTTATTTAAAAGAAGAACTCAAAAAAGAATATAAGGTCATTGTAGCCGAGAATGGGCAGAAAGGATATGATTTGGCAGTCCAAAAGTTGCCCGATTTGATTCTGACAGATGTTATTATGCCTGTTATGGATGGTCTGGAAATGTGTAAAAAAATAAAAGGAAACATCAAAACGTCTCATATTCCTTTGTTAATGCTCTCTGCAAAAGCATTGGTAAAAGACCGGCTGGAAGGCATAGATTCTGGTGCAGATTTATATTTGAGCAAGCCGTTTAATATGGATATTCTAAGGTCAAGCCTTATCCAGTTAATTAACAGCAGACAAATTATTTTCAATAAGTTTTATGATGGCATAACCAAAAAAGCGCAGCAGAAAACCACAACGATTGATAATGATTTTATGCAAAAGACACTAAATTATATTCATGAAAACATTAGCGAGCCAGAACTTAGTGTGGAGCTGTTAGCATCAATTGTGTTTTTGAGCCGTAGCCAATTATACCGAAAAATAAAAACATTGACCGGTTTATCAGTAAATGAATTCATTAGAAATGTCAGGTTAGAAAAAGCCAGACAGTTAATTGAGCAAGGCACTGATAATATTAATGAAATAAGCTATAAGGTTGGGTTTTCGTCCCCTTCATATTTTACTAAATGCTTTAAATCAAAATTTGGTTACGTGCCTACAGACGGGAAAAAAATATAAGCCAATTAGGTGTTTATGATCTTAATATTAAGTCTGTAGCAGAGGAAACATCTTCAATGCTTTCCTATTCATTTTTTTTATATAATAAAGAGTTTTTAATTCTGGCCTCCTGCTTATCATTTTCATAAATAATTAAGCAGGAGGTCAATATATTTTCTAAAATTAAAGCTCCTATTTCGTGATTGGATACAATTAATTGAAGATAATTACTTCAAAGAATGTAAATCACAGCTTCCCTTTTTTGAGCATCTTTTAAAAAGCCCTTTTTCGTTTCTTATTCGAAGTTTTAAACCTGAAATTTCGTATTTCAAGTATGTTTAAAATTTTAACATTTAATTTTTTGATACCAAAAAATTACTAAAATTATTTTATTGATAGTGTATTTTTTGATAATGCAACAAATTAACTCAATACCCTGTAATTGTTGATGTTTTAAATGTTTTTTGCAACATGTGTATGGTATTATGCTTCATCTGTTATATCACAACAAGCGTCAAACACGATAAATTTGTTAAAGTTATTATAAATTTTATGAGTTTATAAATTTTGAAATCTGTGACCAAATTATAAAACTGAAGGACATTCAAAATTTTATTCTGAATAATGAATTTGGTCATTAATTAATGAATAGCCAAAATAAAAAGCACTTTAGATTGAATACCAATTATAATTATTAACCAAACTAATTTAAATGAAAAACAAAGATTACACATAATTCCCATTTAACATTTGAAGAATGTCAAATAATAAAATAACCAATTTTAAAATTAAACCAATCAACTATGAAATTAAAAATGAAATTCGCAATTCTTGCACTGCTGTTTTTTTGTGGACAGGCTGTCTTTTCTCAGAGCAAGACAATAAGTGGTATTGTTTCTGATAACTCAGGCTTACCAATAAGCGGGGTAAGTGTAGGTGTGCAGGGAGCATCTGGTGGAGCCATCACTGATTTTGATGGAAAATATGTAATTAACAATATCAATTCAGATAGTAAATTAGTATTTACATTTATAGGGATGATTACCCAGACTATTACTGTTGGAGATAGAAACACAATTAATATTACATTAAAGGATGCTTCTGAGGATTTAAAGGAAGTTGTTGTTGTTGCCTATGGTACTCAAAATAGAGCTAAGGTAACAGGGGCAGTTTCAGTTGTAAATTCAAAAGATATTGTTGCAGTGCCAATTACTAATGCCGAGTCAGCTTTACAGGGTAGAGCAGCAGGGGTTACTGTTGTAAATGGTGCACCGGGTTCAAGCCCTACAGTTAAGATCCGTGGATTAGCTACAATGAATAACAGTGATCCTTTATATGTAGTTGATGGAGTTTTGGTAGGTAATTTATCAGGACTAAGTCCAAATGATATCGAATCGATGTCTGTTTTAAAAGATGCTTCAACTACGGCTTTATATGGTTCTAAAGCTTTTAATGGAGTAATTATGGTGACTACAAAAAAAGGAAAAAAAGGGCCTGGGCAATTGACTTTTAGTTCTTATATAGGGTCTCAAACTGTTAGTAAAAGATTTGATGTTTTAGATACACAGCAGTATCTTAAATATGTTAAAGATTTAGGTAGTGATTTAACAGCAAGAGCAGCTGAATTTGGTAATCAAACAACTAATTGGCAAGACGAGATCTTTCAGACTGGAATCATGCAGGATTATAATTTAAGTTTCTCAAACGGTTCAGAAAATGCTACAAGCCGTTATTCTGCTGGATATTTGAAACAAGAAGGATCTATTATAGGAACAGGTTTTGAACGTTATTCTTTCAGATCTAATAACACACAAAACATCGGTAAATTAACTGTAGGCAGCAGTATTGGAGTATCTTTCAATAAAACAAATCCAGAACGTAGTGCGGGTGGTAGAACATTATTAGAGCACGCAATTAAAAGTGCTCCTTATTTACCAGTATACAATGCACAGAATATTGGTGGATATCAAGGGCCTTCAGCTGTTGACGGACAAGACGCAGAGAATCCTGTACGTGTAGCCAAACATGGATATCAGGAAATTAACGGAGTATCTATAATTGGTAACATTTTTGCTGAATTAGAAATTTATAAAGGCTTGAAATTTAGATCACAAGTTTCTTTAGATTATTATTCAAACAGAGATCACACATTTGTTCCTAGCTTCCGTGATGGTTCTGCTCATGGTTTTGATTATTCAACAACTACCAACAATACTTCTCAGGGTCAGACTATTGTATTTGATAATAGTTTAAATTACAAAATTAAAATTGCTGATAAACATAATGTTGAAGTGTTAGGATTGATTAGTAAAATTGAAAATAAAAGCAATAGCGTAAATGCCGGCAGCCGCAATTATATTTCTGATGAAATTGATCAGTTGAGTCTTACAGATGCAAACTTAAGCTCTGCTAATTTTGAGACTAACAATTTAGGTTATGTAGGTCGTATTAATTATGATTATGATGATAAATATTTATTTGCAGTTTCAGCACGTAGGGATGGTTCTTCCCGATTTGGTGCAAATAAGCGTTATGGTAATTTCTACTCTTTGGCTTTAGGCTGGAATATTGCCAAAGAAAGTTTTATGGCAAATTCTATTTTTAGCACATTAAAACTTAGAGCCACTACAGGTACAACAGGTAATGATAAAATTGACGATTACAGATACAGTTCAACTTTAAGTCAAAATTATACTTACCCATTTAACGGTGAAGCAGCAATAGGTACTACTCCTGGTGGTGCACCAAATCCAGATTTGCAGTGGGAGTCAAAACTTGACAGAAACATAGGTCTTGATTTTGGTTTATTTGATGAAAAATTCACTGGTAGTTTTGAATATTTTAATAACAAAAGCAGTGATATTCTTTTTAATGTGCCAATTCCTACATCTTTGGGTACGCCTGGTGGAACGCAACTGCAAAATATTGCTGATGTAAAAGTAAGCGGATATGAACTAACATTAGGTTATAATGACAGAGAAGGTGATTTTACATGGTCTGCTACAGGTAATTTAGGTACCAGCAAAAACGAAGTAACGCAGTTGGCACCAGGTGTAACTGGTGTTTTGGGAGGGCCAACAGCAAGAGCTGGTTTAGAACAATTTTCAAGACTGGAAGTAGGACAGCCATTATTCTTTTTCTATGGTTATGAAACAAATGGAATTTATCAAAACCAAGCAGAAGTGGCCGCTGCTCTAGGTACAACTCAAACTACTGTAAAACCAGGAGATATTAGATTTGTTGACCGCAATGGCGATAAGCAAATTACCTCAGCGGATAAAACAAAAATTGGAAATCAATATCCTGATTTCACTTATGGATTAAACTTAACAGCAGGGTATAAAAAATTCGATTTTAACTGTTTTATATCTGGAGTTCAAGGAGTTGATGTTTTTAATGCAACGATATTTGATTTGGAGGGAATGGATAGGATATTTAACGCTTCCACAAGTGTTTTAGATAGATCTATTGTTACAGGTGGAGTTGTTTCCAATCCATCAGCTACATTGCCTAGAGCTCAGGGGGTTTCGCAAAACTCTGGTAACGCAAGTGATCGATATATTGAAGATGGATCTTATACAAGATTAAAAAATGTCACTATTGGATATACATTGTCAGGAAACGAATTCCAAAAATATTTTTCAAAAGTAAGATTCTATCTAAGTGGACAAAATCTTATTACTATTACGGATTATTCTGGTTTAGATCCTGAAATAGCGCGTACAGATGGTAATTCAAATTCTGCTGGAATTGATTTAGGAAGGTATCCACAACCTAAATCAGTAATTTTTGGACTTGAAGTAACATTTTAATATTTAAAACATTATGAGAAAAATAAAATATATAGTTGTAGTACTGTCTGGAATTTTGGCGATAAATTCATGTGACACAAAGGATTTAGAATTAACTAACCCTAATGAATTATCACCTGAGACTTTTTTTACTACAAAAACTCAGGTTGAGTCTGCTGTAAATTCAGCTTACGCAAATTTGCAGACAAGAGGTCTCTATGCACGACACATTTTCTTTGCTTTAGACAATATGTCTCAGGAAAACAAAGGAAACCCGCAGTTGGAAGCGAACAAAAAGCCTTTCCTGAATTTTAGTTTTGATGGTAGTAGTGATATTATTCAGTACTATTGGGATACCTGTTTTCAAGGAATATATAAAGCAAATTTTGTGTTAGATAATGAAGCGAAAATTCAGGCTTTGTCTGAAAAAATTTTAACACAGGAGGAGAAAAACAAATATTTAGGAGAAGCTCATTTTTTAAGAGCGTATTATTATTTTCTATTAGTGCCTCGTTTCGGTGATTTGCCGCTTCATACAAAACAAACAGTAACTCCTTTACCTAGAAGTCCTAAAGAGGAAATTTATAAATTAATTATAGAGGATTTTGATTATGCATCAAAAAACCTATACAGCAAAAGTACAAATGCAGCTCATCCAGAAAATATTGGAAGAGCAACAAAGGAAGCTGCCTTTGCTTATTTAGGAAAAGCATTATTGTATCAAAAAAAGTATGATGAAGCTTTAGCAGCTTTAAATAAAGTTACAGGATTCAGCTTAGAGCCTAAAGGTAAGTTTTATAATAACTTTATGGATGAAACTGAACATGGTCCAGAATCAATTTTTGAAATTGAATATGATCAAACTTTAGGGACAGCTGATAAATGGGGTAGTGATGTTGAAGGTACAGGTAAGGCTGAAGCTACTCTTAGAGGTCAGGAATATGGTAACTTAGGCTGGTATAATGTATATCCATCAGATGATTTATTGGATGAATATGAAACAGGCGATGATCGTTTTGGGGATACTTTTTATGTACCTGGATCAAAATACAATAATGGTACGCTAACTATGACAGCTAGTAATTTTGCTTCTTCGGAAGGTAATAGAAGAGCAGGCTGGAAAAAATATCAAAACTATTACAAGCGTATTGATGAAAATCAAGATTCAAGTATCAATTTTAAAGTTATGCGTTATTCAGATGTATTGCTTATGAAAGCAGAATGTGAAAGCTTAAGATCCGGAGGTGTTCAAGCAACAGCTATTGGATATATTAATGAAGTTCGTCTTAGAGCAAACCTACCAGCATTGGCTACTACACTCACAAAAGATCAGGTATTTACCGCACTTGTTCATGAACGTAAGGTGGAATTAGCTGGTGAGCAAGTTCGTTTTGATGATATTATAAGATGGGGTATTGCTTCTACTGAACTAGCAGGAACAGGTTTTCAAGCTGGAAAGAGCGAGTTATGGCCAATACCTAATAGAGAAACATCCTCAAATCCAAATATAACACCAGCTAATAACAATCCTGGTTACTAAAATAAATTAATTTATGGTTAGGTTAGTTTGAATTAGTTTTTAAGTAGACAGCGCATATTTTTGTATGCGCTGTTTATTAATGTATTGCATTTCTATTAAAAAATAACTTTTTAATATTTTTTATCCTTAATAATAAGCTTCTATGCGCTTGTCCCAAATTATCGTTTTTGCTTTAGTTGTTTTTTTATTTGTCCGATGTGACAATCAATTCAAGAAAAAAAGTTCAAATGCTGAAACCCTTTTTACATTAGTTCCAAGTGAACAGACACAGATTAACTTTATAAATACTGTAAAACAGGATACTATATTTAATTGTGTTAGATATATGTATGCTTTAAATGGCGGAGGTGTTGCTATTGGAGACATTAATAATGATGGTTTGCAGGATATTTATTTTTCTTCAAATCAAGAATCTAATAAATTATATCTTAATAAAGGAAACTTTGAATTTGAAGATATTACCCAGTCGGCAAATGTTACTGATGAATTTGGCTGGACAACAGGAGTATCAATGATTGATATTAATAATGATGGCTGGTTAGATATTTATGTTTGTAAATCAGCTTCTTTAGAATCAAAAGAATGGAGAAAAAACAAGTTATATATCAATCAAAAAGATGGTACATTTAAAGAAGATGCCCGTGCTTTTGGTTTGGATAATGATGGTTTTTCTATACAATCTTACTTTTTTGATTATGATAAAGATGGCGATTTAGACATGTATTTAGTAAATCACAGAGTTGATTTTCAAAATACGCTGCGTCTTGAAAAGAAAGAAAAGCAGAAAAAGTATCCGGAAACTTCAGATCATTTGTTTAGAAATGACGGAAATGTCTTTACAGATGTAACTGTGGAAGCAAAAGTGGTCAATAAAGCTTGGGGATTAAGTGCTTCAATTGGAGATTATAATAATGATGGCTGGCCTGATATTTATGTTGCGAATGATTATATAATGCCGGATTTTTTATATATAAATAATCAGGATGGAACATTTTCAAATCAATTAAATACTCGTTTTAAGCATATTTCTTATAACAGTATGGGAACAGATTACGCTGATATCAATAATGATTTTTTACCCGATTTGATGGTGCTGGAAATGTCGGCAGAAGATCATGTCCGCAGTAAAGAAAATATGCCAAGTATGAATACGGAAGGCTTTGAAAAAATAATTAATGCTGGCTATAATTTACCTTATATGGCAAATGTGATGCAGTTAAATAATGGAAATGGCACATTTAGTGATATTGGGCAATTATTAGGAGTGTCCAAGACGGATTGGAGCTGGGCGCCACTTATTGCTGATTTTGATAATGATGGTTATAAAGATTTATTTATTACTAATGGTATCGATCGTGATTTTAGTAATCAGGATTACATCCGTAAAGTAAAGAGCAACCTTGATAATAACATTCACATGACTGTTTTGGATGTTGTCAATATGATGCCTTCCGAAAAATTATCTAATTATAGTTTTAAAAATAACGGTGATTTATCTTTTTCAAATTCTACCAAATCTTGGGGACTGGATGAAAAAGTAAATTCTAATGGAGTTGCTTATGCCGATTTAGACAACGATGGAGATTTAGATCTGGTTGTTAATAATATGTCTGCTAAAGCCTCAATTTATAAAAACAATTCTGTAGGGAATTTTATAAATATAAAACTTACTGGAACACAAAAAAATGTAAATGCAATAGGCGCAAAAATTAAAGTTTTTACAGATAAAAAACAGCAATATCAGGAATTATATACTACGAGAGGTTATCAATCTTCTGTTACAAATGTTTTGAATTTTGGTTTGGGACAAGAAGAAAGTATTAAAAAAATTGAAGTAGTTTGGGATAATGGATTGGTTTCAATTGTAGAGGACGTAAAATCCAATCAAACTATTGAGTTGGATATTAAAGATGCAGTTAATACAGCTCCGTCTTCAGCAAAAGAAAATAAAAATTTATTTAAAATAAAACCCGAACAATTAGGAATAAATTTTTTACATCAGGAAAATAATTTTAATGATTTTTCAAGACAGGTTTTACTGCCGCAAAAACTATCACAGCAGGGGCCAGCATTATCAGTTGGAGATGTAAATAAAGATGGTTTAGATGATTTCTATGTGGGTGGTGCGCAAGGACAATCTGGAAAATTATATATGCAGAACAGTAGCGGAAAATTTGATATTTCAGTGCAAAGTGATTTTGAAAAAGATAAGCAATATGAAGATATAAGATCAATATTTTTTGATGCCAATAGTGATGGATATTTAGATTTATATGTTACCAGCGGAGGCTATGAATTGTCAGAAAATAGTCCATTACTGCAAGATCGATTGTATTTAAATAATAAGAAAGGAAAATTCATTAAAAGCTCAGGACTGCCAAGAATGTTAGCCAGTTCTAAAGCTGTTAAATCTTTCGATTTTGATAAAGATGGTGATTTAGATTTAGTGGTAGGAGGTCATTGCGTTCCAGGTAAATATCCGCTTGTTGCTCAGTCCTATTTTTTAAGAAATGATAAAGGAGTTTTCAAGGATGTAACAGCAACGTTAGCTCCAGAGTTTTCTAAAATTGGTATTGTGAATGATTTTATCTTTTCGGACTATGATAATGATGGTTTGAAAGATTTAATAGCAGTTGGAGAATGGATGCCAATTACTGTTTTAAAAAACACAAATGGTCAATTTAAAATTATTAATGTTAAAGAGTTTAAGGATAGCGAAGGCTGGTGGAACACAGTGTCAGAAGCTGATATTGATAATGATGGTGATTTGGATTATTTCTTTGGAAACTTGGGAGGAAATAATAAGTTTCATCCTTCTGCTAAAAAACCATTACATATTTATGGAAATAATTTTGATCAAAATGCCTCTTATGATATGGTGCTAAGTAAGCTCTATAATGGAAATTTAGTTCCTGTTAGAGGAAAAGAATGCTCTACGCAGCAAAATTCATTCGTCAGCAAAAAGATGCCTACTTTCAAAAGTTTTGCACGATCTAACATGAATGATATTTATGGTGATAAAGAGCTAAAGCAATCTTATCATAAAAAAGTATTTCAATTCAAATCTGGATATGCAGTTAATAATGGTAAAGGATCTTTTACTTTTAAAGAACTGCCAAATAGTGCGCAAATGGGACCAACAATGTCCTTTGTTTTTGAGGATGTAAACAAAGATGGTTTTAAAGATGTTATCGGTTCTGGAGGGATTTATGAGGCTGAAGTTGAAACCATCCGCTATGACAGTAATGCAGGCTATATTCTTTTAGGCGGTTCAAAAGGAAATTTGACACCATATAAGGATTTAAATTTTTATAATGATGAGAATGCCAAACAAATGAAATTAATAAAAATTAAAGGTAAAAAACATTTGATTATAGGTAATAATAATGCTCAGTTAAATATATTTTCAATATATAAATAAAATAGACCCTGTTTTTCAATATGAAGAAAATTGCATCACTTTTTTTAGTTGTAACATTGTTTTACAACGTTTTAGGACTTTACACGATATTTGCTGAACAACAACAGCAAATGTGGGTAAATTCTATGGAGAAAACTGACGATTCAAATTTCGAAGTAATTGAAGTTGCAATTAATCCTTACGCTTATATTGTCGATTCGGGTTTTGAGTATGCGAATGAAGATCTTGTTATTGACAATAAAACCTATCATGTTTTTAAGAAAAGAATTGTAAACAATGTTTTAAAATTATATTGCCTAAAGAACTCCCATAATGAGGGTTTGAATAAAAATTTAAAAAAAATTGTGGACAGCCAATTATTTGATACCAATTCAGATAAAGAAAATCCAAGTAAAAAATTGATGAAATCTTTTATTCAGGATTACATTCCTAATGAAACAATTAATTTAGTAATGACTACAGCTAAATTAGTTTTTCCTGTTACCTTAAATTCATACAATCCAAAAGAAGACCTTCTTTCCGGATATTTCACTGCTAATTACCCTCCTCCCGATATGGTATAGTATTTTCTTGATGTTAAAATATAAACAGACTTGATTTAATAAATCATGCTCTGGCATTACATCTTTAGTTTTCAGCTTAAGATTGAATTTGCTTTTTTAACATACAACATTCAATTAGTTGTAATTGAAAGAAAGCTATTAAAAAACCATATAAAAACCACCAAAATGAAAAGTTATAAATTACTGTTTAAAGTGCTTTTGTTTAGTGCTTTAACCGCAAATATATTTGCACAGACCAAAGAAAATAAAATTAAAGAGCCAATAGGAGAAAATAATATGGCCTATAAATGGTCAGAAATTGCAGTCCTTGCCACCGGAAATGATACCGAAAGATTTAAGCCAAGACCCACAGTGACTTCCCGTTTTTTAGGTTTAACATTTGTTGCTGTTTTTGATGCCTGGAGCCGTTATGATCAAAAGGCAATTCCTGTATATTTAAAAGATACAGAAAGAAGACCTAATAAAGAACAGACACTTAAAAATAAAGAGATTGCTATTAGTTATGCTGCCTATAATGCATTATCTGAATATTATTTTTCAGACAAAGATATGTTTGTCGCTTTTATGGTCAAATTAGGACTGGATCCAAATGATAAATCACTAGATCCAAAAACACCGGTAGGAATAGGAAATTTAGCTGCTAAAGCTGTAATTGAAGCGAGAAAACATGACGGAGCAAATCAATATGGTGAAGAAAATGGTTCAAATGGAACGCCGTATTTTAACTATGTAAATTATAAGCCAGTCAATTCTCCAGATGAAATGAATGATGTAATTCATTGGCAGCCAAAATATTTTTCAGATGGAAAAGGCGGCAAGTTTGCACCAGCTTGTGCAACTCCATTTTGGAACAAAGTAAAACCCGTTGGATTAAAATCAGGAGATCAATTTCGTTGTATACCGCCACCTGCATTGGATTCAGAACAACTTAAAAATGAAGTAAAAGAAGTAATAGATTACCAATATAATCTTACTAACGAACAAAAAGCATTGGTAGAATTTATGCGTGATGGTCCAAAATCAGTACAGCAAGCTGGACATTGGCTGAAATTTGCTCAGGATGTTTCCAGACGGGATAAGCACACTTTAGATCAGGATGTAAAAATGTTTTTCTATAATCAGGTGACTGCTATGGATTGTTTTATAGCATGTTGGGATACAAAAATGTTTTACGATTTTGCCCGTCCTTATGCTTTAGTTCATCATTATTATAAAGATCAGAATATAAAAGCCTGGGGCGGACCAGGTTTTGGAAATATAGAAATGAAAGGACAAGATTGGAGACCTTACTCGCCGGATGTTTTTTTATGTCCTGCTTTTCCAGGTTATGTTTCGGGACACAGCACCATTAGCGGGGGTTGCGGTGAAGCATTAAAATTATGGACAGGAAGTGATACTTTTGGAGAATCTGCAACTTGTAGTACTCCAGGCTCAATGACAGAACCAGACAACATTGGACAACCTGTTGTTCTAAAATTCCCAACCTTTACAGAAACAGCTAATATGGCGGGCATTTCCAGAGTAATGGGAGGCTATCATATTCAGGCAGATAATGTTGAAGGACTTAAACTTGGCAGAAATGTGGCTCATGAAGTTTGGAAGTTTTATAATATTCATGTTGGAAATAGTACAATCAATTACTAATGGAGACTTTTTTAATAAGTTCACTCATAAAGACTAGTCTGATCTAAAATATTTTAATCATGAAAATTAAACAGGTATTATTACTATTTATAGTGTTTATTTTAACACAGTCTTGCGATTATTTTTCTAATCCCAATGACAAGATGGTTAAGATTTTGGAGGCTAGAAAAAAAATGTATAATGTTAAAGCAAATGCATTTGCTGAAAAAGCAGAAATCGATTATTATGACTCAATAATAAAAAGCTCCCAAGAGGGTTTCTTCAAATTATATAACGAATTAAATAAAGGTAATGCATTATTGAAATTTGGAAGAGAAGCTGAAGCTGTGTCATTACTGCAAAGTGTTATTGATAGAAAGAAAGCGATTGATGGGAAAGACAGCCCTCAGTCGTTGAAATTTTTGGCAATTGCTTATATGCGACTGGGAGAAAGACAAAATTGTGTTAATTACCACAACCCGGAGTCATGCATTATTCCTATTCAAAAAAAAGGAATTCATACTATACGGGAAGGTTCTCAGAAAGCAATTGAAATTTATGAGAAATTAATGTCTATAAATCCAGATGATTATGAATCCAGATGGCTGCTCAATATTGCTTATATGACTATAGGAGGTTATCCTTTAAACGTTCCCAAACAATGGCTAATTCCCGGTCTAAACAAAGATAATTCAGGGTACAGTATAAAACCGTTTTTGGATATTGCTTCTAATGTAGGAATAAAAAGCAGAAATATGTCGGGAGGTGTTATTGTTGATGATTTCAATAATGATAATTACTTAGACATTGTAACTTCTGATTGGAGTTTGGATGGAGTGATGCATTATTATCAAAACGATAAAAAGGGGAAATATGTAGATTATTCTAAAAAATCAGAAATAGGTCGTTTCAAAGGAGGCTTGAGTATGATACAGGCTGACTATGACAACGATGGAGATACTGATGTTTTTGTTATGAGAGGGGCGTGGATGGGTAAATTTGGCAGGCAGCCCAACTCGTTGTTACGCAACAATGGCGATGGTACTTTTACTGATGTAACTATCAAAAGCGGATTGTATTCTGAATTTCCTACTCAAGCGGGTACATGGAATGATTTTAATAATGACGGTTATTTAGATTTATTTATTGGAAACGAGTCAACCGAAGAGCCTTATCCATCTGAATTGTATTTGAATAATCAGGACGGAACATTTACAAATGCTGCCCAAACCGCAAAATGTGATGTGGTCGATTTTATAAAAGGGGTTACATCAGCAGACTATGATAATGATGGCGATATTGATTTGTTTCTTTCCGGAATGAATAAAAGAAAAACATTGTTAAAAAATACAGGTATTAAAGACGGTATTCCACAATTTGTAAATGCTACAGATGAAGCAGGCTTGGCAGGAATTAATGTAATGACTTTTCCAACATGGTTTTGGGATTATGATAATGACGGCTGGCAGGATATTTTTGTTTGTGGTTACCAATTTACGGGTTCTGTTGCTGGTGAAACTGCAATGGAAGCATTAAATATACCCAATAACAGCAGTAAAATGTATTTGTATCGTAATAATCATGATGGTACTTTCTCTGATGTTTCTAAAGTGTCTGGACTAAGTAAAACAGTATTTGCAATGGGTTCAAATTTTGGAGACATTGATAATGATGGGTTTCTGGATATGTATTTAGGGACAGGAAATCCGGATTATAAATCTTTAACGCCTAATAAGTTATTTAGAAATATGGGCAACGGAAAATTTGCGGATGTAACTGTTTCTGGCAGGGTTGGAAACTTGCAGAAAGGTCATGGTGTAGCTTTCAACGACTTGGATAATGATGGAGATAGCGATATTTTTATAGAAGTTGGAGGTGCCTTTGTAGGAGATGCTTTCAATAATTCTTTATACTTGAACCCGGGCCAAAACAATAACCGTTGGATAAAAATGCAATTAGAGGGTACAGAAAGTAATCGATCAGCGATTGGAACAAAAGTAAAAGTAAGTTTCAAAGAAAATGGTGTCTCCAGATCTGTATATCGAACATTAAATTCAGGCGGAAGTTTTGGTGCATCGGCTTTAAGAATGGAAATTGGAGTGGGACAAGCCACAATCATTGACCAAATCGAAATTACATGGCCAAAAAGTCAGAAGAAGAAAGTATTTAAGAATGTACAGCCAAATCAATACATCAAAATCATTGAGGGTAAAAATAGTTTTTCAAAAGTTAACATTAAAAAAATAGTTTTTCCAACTGCTGGAGCGAAATCCTCTATTTGTATTTAATACAGCAGATTAGAGTTTTAGACATTTAAAAGACAAATGATAAATTTTATTATTATAAAAATGAAAAATAGAAAAATAAAAGTAGTTTTTTTTAGCCTGCTAAGCTTATTATTGCTTGTTAACTGTTCTACTAAAGATTCAGATGAAAAGATATTTTCAACTTTAGACCGTGCTGATACAGGTATTGATTTTAGCAACAATTTGACCGAAAATGATTCCTTGAATTACTTTACCTATAATTATATTTATTTAGGAGGAGGAGTTGCAACAGGAGATATTAATAATGATGGTCTTGTTGATGTTTTTCTTACGGGGAATCAGGTTTCAAACAAATTATACCTAAACAAAGGAAATCTAAAATTTGAAGATATTACTAAAAAGGCTGGAGTAGGAGGTGATACCCGCTGGTACACAGGAGTTACTATGGCAGATGTAAATGCTGACGGTTTTTTAGATATTTATTGTAGTGTAGGAGGGAAATTTGGACCGAAAAACAATGAATTGTATATCAATAATCGAAATGGAACTTTTACAGAAAGAGCAAAAGAATATGGTATTGATGATATAGGTAACAGTGTTCAGGGGACGTTTTTTGACTATGATAAAGATGGTGATTTAGATTTATTTGTGGCCAATTATCCGCCTACAAAATTTAGTTCGTCAACAGGGGACTATGTACAAATGATGCGGAATGTCAAAGACAATGAATCTGGACATTTGTATAGAAATGATGGCAGTCATTTTGCCAATGTTACAGAAGACGCAGGCGTAAAAGCCTATGGGTTATCATTAAGTGCAACAATTGGTGATTTAAATAATGACAGCTGGCCTGATATTTATGTTTCAAATGATTTCAACTCACCTGATTTCATGTATATTAACAATCAGGATGGTACTTTTAAGGAAGTGGTAAAACAGGCGACATCCCATAACTCTTTTTATGGTATGGGTGTAGATATTTCCGATTTTAACAACGATGGAAATTTAGATATTTTTCAGGTTGATATGGACGCTAAGGACAATCGTCGCAAAAAAGCAAATATGTCCAGTATGAATCCGCAGCTGTTTTGGGATGTTGCTGATGCCGGTTTTAATTACCAGTATATGCACAACTGTATGCAGTTAAATACAGGAGTTAATGAAAACGGTATTCCTCATTTTGGCAATATATCGCGTATTACAGGAACTTCATCTACAGATTGGAGCTGGGGACCTTTATTCGCAGATTTTGATAATGATGGAAATAAAGATTTGTATATAACTAATGGAACCCGAAAAGAAATTAATAATAATGATTACTTTAATAGTTTAGAGGCTCAAAAGTCAGAACGAAAAGATCTGCTTAAGAAATCTAATGAAATTCCTTCAGAGAAGATAGATAATTTTATGTTCCAAAATAAAGGAAATTTAAAATTTGAAGAAGTCAATAAAAAATGGGGAATTGAATATAAAGGTTTTTCAAATGGTGTGGCTTATGCCGATTTAGATAATGATGGTGATTTAGATCTGGTTGTAAATAATATTGATGATTATGCATCGGTTTTTGAAAATTCTAGTTCCAAAATCAATAATTATATTAAAGTAAAGTTCAAAGGAAGCTCAAAAAACATTTTTGGTTTAGGGAATCGTGTTTATGTAAAAACAAAAAAAGATACTCAAATGCAGGAACTTACTCTGACACGCGGGTTTCAATCATCAGTAGCGCCTGAATTGCATTTTGGTGTGGCTAAAAATAAAACGATTGATGAAGTAAAGGTAGTTTGGAACAATGGAAAAATTCAGAGATTATTAAATGTAAAAGCAAATCAAACATTAACATTTAAAGAGCAAGATGCAAAAGTTGAAGATGATAAAATTGCCGTTTCAAAAACATTGTTTACAACAGTAGAATCTGTTTTTCCTACCTTTAAGCATGAAGAAAATAAATATGACGATTTTAAAGATCAAGTGTTGCTGCCTCATAAAATGTCTTCTTTTGGACCAGGTCTTGCAGTTGGAGATGCAAATAATGACGGATTAGAGGATTATTTCATTGGAGGTTCATCCACTTTTGCAGGAAAATTATTTGTGCAGACTGCAAATGGATTTGTTGAGAAAAAATGTCCGGCTTTTGAAGCGGATATAAAAAGTGAAGATTCTGGAGCTGTATTTTTTGATGCCGATAATGACGGCGATAATGATCTATATGTAGTAAGCGGCGGTTATGAATTTTTATTAAATGATCCTGCATTGCAAGATAGATTGTATGTAAATGATGGTAAAGGTAATTTTACTAAAGCAGGTAAAGAAGCACTTCCTGTAATGTTAGCCAGTGGTTCAAAAGTATATCCTGTTGATTATGACAAAGATGGAAAGCAAGATCTTTTGGTTCTAGGAAGACAAGTACCGGGGCAATATCCTTCTCCAGCAACTACTTATCTATTACATAATGTAAGTACATCTGGAAAAGCTCAATTTGAAGTTTCAAGAAACACTCCTAAAGTATTTAAAAATCTCGGAATGGCTACAAGTGCAGTTATTACAGATTATAATAATGATACTTTTCCTGATATTATTATTGTTGGAGAATGGATGCCAATTCGAGTTTTCGAAAATGTGAAAAATGGGTTCAATGAAGTATCCAAAAATTTAGGATTGACAACTGATACCACAGGCTGGTGGTGGAGTATTGAGCAGGGTGATTTTGATAAGGATGGCGACATGGATTATATCGTTGGAAACAATGGTCTCAACTATAAATACAAGGCCACTCCTGATGAGACTTTCGATATTTTTGTTAAAGATTTTGACAATGATAAGCATAATGATATTGTATTAAGCTATTATAATGACGGCAAACAATATCCTGTGCGTGGTCGTGGATGTTCTTCACAGCAAATTCCTAGTATAAAGAAAAAATTCAAAAATTATGAAAGCTTTTCGCAGGCAACATTAGTTGATGTTTATACCGAGAAATCACTTAAAGAAGCTTTGCATTATAAAGTGAAATCATTTGCCAGTATATATTTAGAAAACAAAAACGGAAAATTTATTATTCATGAACTTCCAGTTGATGCGCAGCTTAGCTGTATTAACCAGATTATGGTTGATGATTATGATAAAGATGGTAAGCTAGATGCTTTAATTACCGGTAATATGTTTAATTCGGAGGTGGAAACACCAAGGAATGATGCTGGTCATGGTTTATTTTTGAAAGGAAACGGTAAAGGAGGATTCTCACCAATCTCGCCGGTAAAAAGCGGATTCTTTACTCCTGGAGATGTGAAAAACATGGCGAAAATCACAGTTAAGGATAAAAACTATTTTCTGATAACTAAGAATAATTCGTATCTGCAAAGCGTCAAAATTAATTAATTCTAAAATCTTTTAAGGAAAGCACTAAAGGCCTGTTTAAAACTTAAACAGGCACTTTTAAAAAGTGTTTAATTCCCAAAAAGTATTTTTCTGCTCAACAATAACTAGTATACAAAGCCAGGCTTTTTATTAGCCGTGTTTTGTTATACCCAAAATTTTAAAAAATGAAAATAATATATGATTTAGGTCTTTATATAAAGGAGATAAACGCTAAGCAGTTGTTTACAGTCTTAATTTTCCTGATTTCAATGTCGGTTTTTGCTCAAAAAACTGCTATTGAGGGAACGGTGAAAGATTTTGAAAATAAAGCATTAGGCGGAGTGTTAGTAAAAGTAAGCGGAAATAATGAAGCGGCTGCAACAAATGCAGATGGGGGATTTACTTTACAGACGATCTCTCAGTTCCCTCTGACTATAACAGTTTCGATGATTGGATATAGTTCACAAAAAATAGTATTGGATAAAAATGAGTTTGTTGCGATTACATTGGAACAGTCTACCAGCGAATTGGGGGAAGTATTGGTTTCCAGCGGGTATTTGACACAAAGAAAATCTGAGTTTTCAGGTTCTGTGTCAACGGTTTCTGCAAGACAGCTGCAAAATAGACCAACCACCAGTTTTGACCAATTATTGGGAGGACAAGGTACAGGAATTGATGTTATTCAATCTTCGGCTGTGCTTAATAACACGCCTGTTATTCGTGTTCGTGGTTTAAACACCATTACATCAGGTCTTTTTCCATTAATAGTTGTTGATGGAGTAGCTGTTTTTACGGGTTCTTTGGGTGGATTTGTTGGGAATAACCCATTATCTGCGATTAACCCAAATGATATACAGTCAATTGATGTCTTGAAAGATGCATCAGCTGCAGCTATTTATGGTTCAAGAGCAGCTAATGGAGTAATGGTAATAACTACCAAAAGAGGAAAAAAAGGAGTGACTAAATTTAATTATAATAGCTGGTACAGCAGAAGCACACCCTATAATTTGCCTGAATTATTGAATGCCGAGGATTATACTGCTATAAAAAATGAAGCTTTAGTAAATGCTGGGAAAGCGCCTGGTTTTTTTCTGTCAAAAAATCCAGACGGAAGTACAGTAGATACCAGTTGGTATGATGTTGCCTATGAACCTGGTTTTTCAAGTAATCACAATATAAATATCTCGGGAGCAAATGAATCGACACAATATTATTTTTCGGCAGATTACAGCAATCAAAATAGTT
Source organism: uncultured Flavobacterium sp. (assembly GCA_963511795.1). Taxonomy (GTDB): domain Bacteria; phylum Bacteroidota; class Bacteroidia; order Flavobacteriales; family Flavobacteriaceae; genus Flavobacterium. Next base: position 22,689 of record CAUPKP010000024.1, read on the forward strand.
TTATAAAAAACAATACGTTTCAAAACTATATGACCAGATTAAATATTGGCCATGAGGTCAATGATTATATCCGTGTTGGGGTCAATTTTTCCTATAGCAATGCTAAAAATGTTGGGCCAAATACAGGAGCTGTTGCCGGAAATACGATGTCTTCATCGACTTATAATACCGAATATATTACTAATGAGCCTTTGGGAAGAATGACTTATGTTTTGCCTCCCAATGTACCAGTTTACAATCCAGACGGATCTTACAGTATTCAAAACGGAATAAGTGTTGGGTACGGTGCCAATATTCCTTCTATTATCGGAACTATCAATGCCTATAATCTAGCGATGGTTCAATCCCTTGATTTAACAACTTCAGTGAGTAAATCCCTTTTAGGAAATATCTACGGAGAGTTTGATATATTGAAAAATATGACTTTTAGAACCAGTTTTGGATTGAACAATATAGGAGTTGAGAACAAATTATTTCTCAATCCAATACACGGTGGTGGCTATTCCTATAATGGTGTGGCTACAAATATCCAAACCGATTTGTTAAGAACCGATTGGGTAAATACCCTTACTTATAAGGCTTCCCTAAAAGAGAATCACAATTTCGTAATGCTTTTGGGGTATGAGCGAATCAAAACTACTATGGACAGTTGGGGAGCTTCTCAAAGCAATGTAACAGATCCTTATTATACGAATTATCAAGGAAGCTATGCCAATATTTCACCAGTGGGAAATGTACTTACAGAGAATGCTTTATTGTCTTATTTTACCAACCTGAACTACAATTACAAAAACAAGTATTTCTTGAGTTTGAATTATAGAATTGATGGGCTGTCAGCTTTGTCTGAAGGGAATAAATACGGCAATTTTGGAGGAGGAGCTTTAAGCTGGAATGTTTTTGAGGAGTCTTTTTATAAAGATTCAGGAATCAAGAACTACATCGATAATTTAAAAATCAGAACGAGTTATGGTATTGTCGGGAACAGCGAAATAGGAAATTATCCGTCCATTGGGACCTATGATTCTTCTACTTATGCAGGGTCGCCTACTTTGGGATATTCACAAACAGCCAATCCCAATTTAAAATGGGAAACAAGTTCAAAATTTGATTTGGGACTTAATTTTACGATCTTAAATAATCGTGTTTCGGTCGAAATGGATTATTATAAAAACACTATAAAAGATTTAATCCTTAAAGCTCCACAATCTCTCTCGGCTGGAATTCCAAACAATTATATTAATGAAAATGTCGGAGGGATGTATAATACAGGTTTTGAGTTGGGCGTAAGCGCACTTGCTATTAATGCAAAAGATTTTAGCTGGAACATCAATCTGAACCTTTCAACACTTAAAAACGAGGTAACCTCTTTGGTGAACGATGTTTTTGTTCCTAGTGTATTTGGAGTTCAAAATATGACTAGGGTGGGGTATTCTGTAGGTTCAATCTTTGCAGTTCCTTCTAATGGTGTCAATCCTGCAAACGGTCAAATGATTTTTGTAAACAGCGAAGGTAAAGAAGTTCAGTACAATCATATTGGTTCTCCAAAATGGACCTATCTTGATGGAACAGCTGCTCCGGCAATAGACAATTATAAAGATGGAGTAATGCAGGGTTCATCTCTGCCAAAAGTTTTTGGAGGATTGAACAATACATTCAATTATAAAAATTTTGTTTTAGGGGTTAATCTAACGTTTGCGCAGGGAAATCAACTTTATAATGGAACCAGAGCCACAATTTCAGATCAGCGTTATTTCAACAACGGAACATTTATAAAAGACAGATGGACAACTCCAGGTCAAGTTACTGAAATCCAGAAGCTATATTATGGAGATAACGTTTCGGCCGGATTTTCATTTTCGAGCACTTCGAAAGTGGAAGATGGCTCTTATCTGAAATTTAAAAATGTTTCTTTAGGCTATAATGTGCCTGTAAAAGAGACTTTCTTGAAAAATACTTTTACTTCCGTCTATGTTTATTTACAGGGAAATAATCTTTATACGTTTACAAAATATAGAGGTTCGGATCCAGAGGTTTCCATAAATGGGAATTCCATCAATTCTGGGAAAGATCAAAACGTACCGCCCAATGCGCAAGTGTATACAATTGGTTTAAATATTGGGTTTTAATTTTAAAAATATACAAAATGAAAAAATATATTCTAATCAGTTTGTTCTTTCTTGTGGCTATGACCGCTTGTAATGATGATTTATTGGATACAGTCCCAGAGACAAGCATCCCCGAAGAAGTAGCGTATAGTACGCCAGGCAAAATTTTGGCGCAGACTAATAATTTGTACAAGCAGCTGCAGAATCAAAATTATTATGGAGGAAGGTTCATCATTTTTAACGAGCAAAGAGCCGATCAATTTGGACAAAATGACGGTAATGCCGCAACAGGATCGGCGGTGTGGAATCAAAATGTGGCTTCTACCAATGATTTTGTAAACAACGTTTGGTCGGTTTGCTATACTGCTATAAATACCTCTAATATTTTGATCAGTAAATTAAATGGAACCACTGTAGTTTCAGAAGCTTTGGCTAAAAATTATATAGCCGAAGCCAAATTTATTCGTGCTTTTTCCTATTTTAGTTTGATTCAAACTTATGCTAAACCTTATAATTTAGATAAAAACGGTTTGGGTTTGCCGTTGCGGTTGACGCCTATTACCACATCTGGGAATAATGATTTGGCCCGCAGTTCTATTGAGGTAATTTATACTCAAATTCTAAAAGATTTGGATGAGGCCGAAAATGATCTGCCTATAGAATACAGTACACCGCTGCTGAATGTTTCCAGAGCTAAAAAAAGCACCGCAATAGCACTGAAAACCAGAGTGTATTTGGTACAGGCCAATTATGATAAAGTAATTTCCGAATCCCAGAAAATAGTATCTTCAACAGTTCCTTTTCAATATAAAGCTGGGAATTTAACGAATAAGCTGGAATCAAATTTTGCAACCATTTTTGGAGGAAGTTATACAGGTACTGAAGCTGTTTTTAGTATCCCTTTTGCCAATACCACTACCGAAACTCCGGCTTCCCAATATGCATTGGCATTTAACTATTTAGCACAGCCCATTATATTTTTAACTGCCGCTGGTATCTCAAGTGATCCAGCTTTGAATACTAGTGACGATGCACGCTCTGGTTTAATTGGCACCAATGCAGCAAATCAAAAAGTATTGAAAAAATTCAGTATTACAACAGCTCCGTTTCGCGACTATGTGCCTGTAATTCGATATGCCGAAGTTTTGTTGAATTATGCCGAAGCAGCCGCTTATAAGGATGACTTAGCTACTGCTGCAGCATTATTGTCAGCCATAAGGAATCGTTCTAATCCAAGTTATGTGTTTCCAAGCGAGGAGGTCGGTACCAAAGACGCATTATTGGCAACAATATGGAAAGAAAGAGATATCGAACTTTTGGGAGAAGGATTCAGACTGATGGATTTGCAAAGAAGACTGCAGACCTTACCAGCTAAAAAAGGATCCATAGGTACAGCTCCATTGGTTTTGGTATCAAGCAGTAATTATATCTGGCCAATCCCTAGCGGTGAGATTTCTGCCAATAAATTGATGGTGCCAAATCCTTAAAAACAAGGTTAGTTTTTAATCATAATTTTTAACCATATAAGAGATATAAGGTCATTTAAGCCGGATAATAAGCATTGGTTTATATTTTCTTATATCTCTTATATGGTAATGCTTTTCATAAGAAGTTATCCTAACAGGTTTTGTCAACCTGTTAGGTATAATTTTTGAGTCATCGTACAAAAGTTAAATCAATTATTTTAATTTGGTTAAAACAGCAGCGACTTCCGTTTCGGGCATTTTGCAGGCACCTTCCACACACACATAGATGTAAGTTTCATTTTGCATAAACCGGTTTTCCATGATTGGCAGACTGCTTTCTTTTGTAGCTCCTGCAATCAGAATATTTGGTAAATAATGCGCTTGTAAAGTATTTATTTTTGAAGGCGCTTCTTTTCCTGAAACAGCTACTTCATAATAACTTCCAGTGTAATTTAGCATTAAGTTCAGCCAATTGTAATATTCTGTAGGGTATTTTACAGCATCATCTGCTACATTATGAAGCATTTGTTTGGCAATTTTAGAATACCCAGCATTAGAATAATAATGTCCTAAAAGAAACAGGTTTTGTGCAAAAACAGAGTTAGATGCTGGAATGGCATCATCTCTTATTTCCATTTTACGGGTAATTAGGTTTTTAGAGCTATTGGAAGTAAAATAAAGCATACTGGTTTTTTTATCCAGAAAATGTTTTAGTGAATAATCGGCAAGTTCTTTGGCTTTTGTAAGCCATTTTTCGTCCAAAGTAATTTGGTAGACTGCTATAAATGCGTCAATAACATTGGCATAATCTTCAGAAAAACCAGTAACACTGCTCTTTCCGTCTTTATAGCTATGGTATAAACTGCCGTCTTTTTGAATTTGATTGTTTAATAGGAATGAAGCATTTTTTATAGCTATTTCTTTATAATGAGGGTTTTTAAAACTGCAATATGCTGTAGTGTATCCTTTTATCATCAAGGCATTCCAAGAAGTTAGAGTTTTGTTATCGAGATGAGGACGAGTTCTTTTTTCTCTTACCTGCAAAAGTGTTTGTCTCCAGTTTTTGAGTTTAGCATTAAGTCCGGTTATTGATATTTTGTTTTCTCTTGCAAAATCAATATCTGATTGCGTTTTAAATAAAATGTACTTATTATTTTCCCATAATCCTGCTGCATTTATATTGTAATATTTTTTAAAAAGTGCAAAATCTGATTTTAAAATTTTTTGCAGTTCCTCTTTTTCCCAAGTGTAAAAGGCACCTTCTTCTAATTTTTTCAATTTGTTTTTGCTGTCAGCATCAATTGAAGAGTAAAACGCTCCATTGGAAGCCATGAGTTCACGTTCTGTAAATGCGAGTGTCTCTATAACCTTTTGTTTATATAATTCATTTTTCGTTACTAGATAAGCATCCGAGTATAAGCTCACAAGCTGTGCGTTATCATAAAGCATTTTTTCAAAATGAGGAATGTGCCATTTGGAATCCACAGTATATCTGTAAAAACCGCCTCCAATTGGGTCATTAATACCGCCGTTTGCCATATTTATTAATGTCTTATTGAGATATTCCTGCAAAGACTTGTCCTTGTTCTGGATGCTATAACGCAATAAAAAATGCAGTGCTTTTGGCATTGGAAATTTAGAATCGCCCACTAAACCGCCATTCTGAAAATCCATTGCTTCTTTCCAGTTTTTTACTGCCGTATTTGCATCAGAGGGTTTAAAGTCAACAGCATTCGTGTTCAATTGAATCAAATCTGATTTTTTAATTCCGTCCATTAATTTGTCAGCATAGGATATCACTTTTTGAGGGTCATTTTTATACAATGCAGTAATTTCAGTCAGCATTTTGATCCATTCCTGTTTGGTAAAATAAGTACCGCCAAAAATAGGACGGCCGTCAGGAAGGGCAATACAGTTTAATGGCCAGCCTCCTTTACCAGTCATTAATTGCACAGCATTCATATATACTTGGTCTATATCTGGACGTTCTTCTCTGTCAACTTTGATGCTGATGAAATTATCATTCATTAATTTGGCTACCGAATCATTTTCGAAACTTTCTTTTTCCATTACATGACACCAGTGGCAGGCTGAATAACCTACAGAGATTATAATCAGCTTATTTTCGGCTTTGGCTTTGGCCAGACTTTCGGTATTCCAAGCTTTCCAATCAACGGGATTATGGGCATGCTGCAAAAGATACGGACTTGACTCATTTATCAATTCATTCGTATGTTTAAACTGCTGCTCTTTAGCTGTTTTTTGATTACAGCTGCTGAAAAAAAGGACTGTTAATAAAAGTAAAAGCGGGTGATGGCGCATAGTATATTTGAAATTGAGTAATATTAGTGCAGTATAAAAAAGAATTGGATATAATCTCCTGATTAAAGGCAGGATATTAGGAAAAACTAATATAAAGTATTTTTAAGAACTACCATTAATTTGGTTATAAAATATTTTCTATTGAGAACAAAAAAAACACACTCTGTAAAAGGAGTGCGTTTTTGAAATGCTTATAAAAATTGTTTTATTTGTCGATAGATCCTAATACCCGTTTCATGAAAGTGTTTAGGGCTTCTTTTTTGTCGGTGCCTTGCTGTGTCATTTTGTGAACTTCGAGGGCACCATACATATTCGAAATTAATTCTCCTATAACATCTAATTCTTCGTCTTTCAATGAAGGTATTTCGGTCATAGCTTCCAGTACTTCGATTGTTTCGATAAGGTAATCCTGATCGTTTTCCTCAATGAACTGGGTTAAGTGTTTTATTACGGGTAATTTCATTTTTTAGATTTTTAGATTGCTGGATTTTTAGATAAAAGATTCGAAAAATCTAACGTTCTAAAATTCCAATAATTGATTTAAACAATTTCATTAACCAATTCAATCAAAACGTCCTGCTTGTTGGTTTGGGTTTCGTTTACTAATTTTCCATTTACGAAAGTCGCAAAAGTAGGCAGGTTGCTTACGTTAGCCAGTTTTCTAGACTCTGGAAAATTTTCAGCATCTACTAAAACAAAAGAGATTCCTTCATTTTCTGAAGCCAATTTTTTGAATTTTGGTTTCATTATTCTGCAATTTCCACACCATGAAGCCGAAAATTGAACTACCACTTTTTCATTTTGAGCCACTAAGGTTCCTAATGTATCTTCGTTTAATTCGATTAACATAGATTTTTATTTTAAGTTGCTAAGATTCTAAGTCACTAAGTTACTAAGTTTAAAAACTCAGAATCTTAGCAACTTAGTAGCTTAGAGTCTTTTTTTATTAGTTTAGACTTAAATATTCAGCAGTACTTTTTCTGTCAGCGCTCATAGCTTCTTTACCTGCTTCCCAGTTTGCAGGACAAACTTCACCTTTTTCTTGGATATGAGTGTAAGCATCAACCATACGTAAATATTCGTTTACGTTACGACCTAACGGCATATCGTTAACACTTTCGTGGAAGATTTTCCCAGTCTCGTCAATTAAGTAAGTTGCTCTGAAAGTAACGTTAGAACCTTCGATGATTACTGAATCGGTTTCTTCGCTATATTCAGTTGAATCAATATCAAGAATTCCTAAGATGTTTGCTAAGTTTCTGTTAGTGTCAGCAAGAATTGGATACGTTACGCCTTCAATTCCACCATTGTTTTTTGGAGTGTTCAACCAAGCAAAGTGAACTTCGTTTGTATCACAAGAAGCTCCGATTACGATTGTGTTTCTTTTTTCAAATTCCGGTAAAGCAGCTTGAAAAGCGTGTAATTCAGTTGGGCATACAAAAGTGAAATCTTTTGGGTACCAAAACAAAAGTACTTTTTTGTTATTGTTTACAGCTTCTTCGAAAATGTTGATTTTTAAATTATCACCCATTTCTGAGATAGCGTCTACCGCAATACTTGGGAATTTTTTACCTACTAATGACATATAAATTAATTTTAGTTATTTAATACTTTTAATGCTGCAAATATAGGGCATATAAAAAGCGGTACTAAATAAGTTTTTATTATTAATATTTATCAAGCAATAGTATATGATTATTATTATTTTTAAATACCTGAAATAGAAACAGGTAAACTTCCTTTTCCTTTTTTGTCTTCCAATAATTGTTCGGCGGCACTTTCCTGAAATTCTACAAAATCCTGATACATCTCTACAATTCCAATGGTTTTTTCAAGATTTGGGATTACCTGTAACGCATATGGATTCCCAAAAACATATAAAACACATTTTTTGGATTCAAATAATTGCCCTAAAAATTCCAAAACAGAATCTTCTAGATCAAATTTATTCAGCGGTTTTGCTTTTGGAACAAATAACGAAATGAGTATGGTGTCAAATGGTGCAAGGTCTTCTTTTATAGTTGTGTCTAATAAATCGGCTGCGTTTTCAACAGCATATTCAGGAGACGGTAAGAAGGAGGCCAGTGTCTTGAAAAATGGATTATCAATTGTTTTGTAAATACTCAATTTGGCTAGACGCTCTCTATTTTTGGCATCAAAAACAATTATAGAACTGTTGTTGTCTTTGATATCGGTGATGCAGTAATCGGCTATTTTTCTGTTTAACTCTGAAGTGATTTTAAAGTCAAAATCAGTAACAGGCATTGGATTTTTATCAAACAGTCCTGCTTTTTGTTTGCATTTCATAATACGGTTTAAGCTCGCTTCGATGCGTTCAGGACTTGCATTTTTTAGTATTTCCTGAATGCCCTCGGGAACATTTTCGGCAAAGCAAAGGACATCGTTTCCAGCATTGAAAGCTTCCCATTCTAATTGTCCTTTAAAGTCGTATAATTTTGAAACGCTATGCATATTTAAAGCATCCGAAATAACCAAACCATCATAACCCAAACGCTCCCGCAAAAGGGATTCGATAATGTTTTTGGATAAAGTGGCAGAGGTTTCTTCCCCATTGTTCAAAGCGGGAACTGCCAAGTGGCCTATCATAATAGAATCGACTTGGTTTTCGATTCCTTTTATAAAAGGAATCAATTGGTTTTCGAGTAATTCCTCTAGATTTTCCTGTAAAACAGGCAGTCCCAAATGTGAATCAACGCTCGTATTACCGTGTCCAGGGAAGTGTTTCAAACAGCCTAAAATCCCAACATCGGACATTCCGCGAAGATATTCTAACGCATATTGAGCTACTTTTTCTTTATTGGAACCAAAAGAACGGTAACCAATCACAGGATTATTAGGATTGTTGTTAATATCCGCCAACGGCGCTAAATTATAATGAATCCCAGCAGATTTTAAATCCAATCCAATTTGTTTTCCTACTTCATATACCAAATCGATTTTCCTTTCGGGCAAAGCTCCAAGAGTAATGGCATAAGGGTATTGGGGTGTTTTTTCGACACGCATCGCCAAGCCCCATTCGGCATCAATGCTCATTAATAGGGGAGTAGAGGCACATTTTTGATATCGCACAATCAGGTCTTTCAAACGCTGAAAACTATCGTCATTAAATTCTACTTTTTTCTTGGACTCATAGTTTGTAGCCGCACTGGCTCTGCTATGAAAAAACGTCAATCCGCCGATGTTGTATTCTTTAATTAAACGTTCAGTTTCTTGAATATTTTCCTCAGTGTCATTGATAAAAACAGCAGGAAAAAAGAATTGCCCTATTTTTTGTTCTAGTGTCATTGTTTTGAATTTAGCACTGATTTTTAAAAACTATTTTAATTTATTCAATGCGTTCGCATTAATAAGGGATTTCATTTGACTAATAGCAATTTGATTCAATTTTATTAACCGTTCTTGCTGAACAATTTCTTGTTGTATTAGCATTGCATTTATACTTTCAAGATTAGATAAAACCACTAATTGCTCAATTGAAGCTTGATCTCTAATATTTCCTTTTTCGATGGAGTTTTCAGTACGCCATTCTTTTGCAGTTTTGCCAAATAGAGCAACATTTAGTATGTCAGCTTCATCTGCATAAATAAAATTCTTTTGATTCGCACTCAGACTTATCGGAATTAGATTTTCTTTTATAGCGTCTGTATGGATTTTATAATTTATTTTAGAAATTGTTCTTTGTAGATTCCATTCGAGTTTTTCTTTGTTGCTTTCTTCTGCTTTTAATCTTTGAAATTCCTTGATTAAAAACAATTTAAAGATTGGGTTGACTGCAGAACAGAATTCAAGTGCAATATCTTTGTGTGCAAAAGTCCCTCCGTACTTGCCTAATTTGACATAAATACCAATTGCATTTGTTTTTTCAGCCCAAGTACCTGGACTCAAGACAAAACTTGGTAAACCTGCCTGCATTTTAAAGTGGTCAAATTCGACCACTTTAAAATCTGGATTGTACATTTGTTCCCAAGTGCCTAAAAATTCAAGAGTTGTCCTGCTGCGTATCCAGTTTTTAATTATATCAGCTGCACGTGAACTGGATTCTTTGGTTTTTGCTATGTCAGTAATGCAGATGTAATCATCTTCATTGTTTGAAGAAACTACAGCAATATGAGCATTTTGAACTTCTATAATTTTAACTTTTTTCTTCAAAATATTTTATTTTATGACTTTTAAAATTAAATAATTTCATTTTCATAAAGTAGGAATCTGTTGCTTTAAAGTCACTAATCTGCCTTCTTTCCAAAATCAGCTGGATATTTTAGTAATTGGGATAAAATCAAACCCGGAATAGTTGCCAAAAACACCCAAATAAAGAAATTTCCATAACCTAAATATTGCTGTATATAACCGCTTAACATTCCGGGAACCATCATTCCCAGAGCCATAAAGCCTGTTGCAATCGAATAGTGTGAGGTTTTTGATTCGCCTTCAGCAACGTAAATTAAATACATCATAAAAGCTGCAAAACCAAAACCATATCCAAATTGTTCCGCTATAACCGTTACATAAATATAATAAATTGATGCTGGATGAAAATGTGCCAGTAAGACAAAACCAATTATCGGCAGGTGCATTGCTAAGAACATTGGCAGCATCCATTTACTTAGTCCTCCTTTTGAGATGGCTATCCCGCCAAGAATTCCGCCTACAACAAGAGCAGCTACTCCAAAGGTTCCATATATAATTCCAACATCTTCTGTAGTTAGTCCCATACCGCCTTTGGCTTTTTCATCAATCAAAAAAGGAGTCAGCATTTTTAATAATTGTGATTCACCTAATCTGAAAAGCAAAATGAAAGCCAGTATAAGACCGATTTGTTTCTTTTGGAAAAAAGTTGCAAACACTTCGCCAAAACTCACTTTATGAGTGTTTTTGGTTTCTTTAGTTTCTTCCACTTTTGGAGTGGTGAAAAAGTTGTAAACCGTCAAAAATGCCATAATCAGTGCAACAACTATCATTGTGTAAGACCAAGCTTTGCTTTTGTCTCCGAATTTTTGTTCCAAAAAGCCACCCAGAATTACAATCAGCCCATTAGCGGTAAGCATCGAAAGCCTGTAGAACGTACTTCGGATTCCTAAGAAAAAAGACTGCTGTTCTTTGGCCAAAGCCAGCATATAAAAACCGTCACTCGCCACATCATTGGATGCAGATGCAAAAGCTGCAACCCAAAACAATGCCAGACTCAGTATGAAAAAATGGTTCATCGGAATGGTCAGTCCAACAATCAAAAACGCAGCTGCAATCAATAACTGCATCGCTAAAAACCATTTTCTTTTGGTGGCATATAAATCAATAAACGGACTCCAAAGCGGTTTGATTACCCAAGGCAGATACAATAAACTTGTGTAGACTCCAATGTCTTCGTTGGCAATGCCCAGATTTTTGTACATAATCACCGAAACCGAAATAATAATTGCATACGGAAATCCCGAAGCAAAATTTAAAAACGGAATCCAATACCAAGGTTTGCTGTCTTTCATTTGTTGAAATGTTTTAATTGTTTAAGGGTTTAAATTGTTTAAAAGTTTAATTGTCTAAACGAGTTAGTAGTTAAACCATTTTAAACAAACTTAAACCATTTTAGACTTTTATTTCGTTTGTGTTTCTATTTCCAAATCAATTACCGTTTCTGGACTTTCATTAGCGTAATAATCTACGAAAGTAAAAGCAAAAGCGGCTTTGCCAATCATTTTGTAGGCTGGAACTTCAATATTGAATTCGTTGTTTACTTCAGTAACAGCAATTTTTTCCATGATTTGAGTGGCATCATTAATATTTATTTTAGCCGAATTTTTAGCAGCATACACAATAATGTAACGGACTTTTGCAAGCTGTTCCGGTTTTTGAAATGCGATGTAATAGCTTGTTGTATCCTTGGTTACCGAATTAATAAGCAGTCTTTCGGTAATCGTCTTTTTTAAGTTGGGAACAGGCAATGGCAAAGCAGGATATTTGTATTGATTTTCTTTTAGAATTTTAACCACATCCTGATTTTTGTTTATAAACCATTTAGCACTAAAATAACCATTTCCATGCACATTTGGATAATTACGGGCAAAGTCAATCTGATTTGCGATTTCATGAACATTATTCCATCGCTTATCCGAGTCGCCTCTAATTTTATATGTACTGTTTCCTATATATAAAGCAGTATTGTTTGGGGTGTTTTCTGACCACCATTTCAATAATTTATAATAGTTAACCGCCGAAGGGGATTTATAATCAATACTCCAATACAATTGAGGGATTATATAATCGATCCAATTATTGTTCATCCAGTCCATAGGATCTGCAAACAAATCATCATAATTGCTTGTTCCATAGGTTTCTGATCCTTTTGGATCCAATGTTTTGTTGCGCCAAACACCAAATGGACTGATGCCAAACTGTACCCAAGGCTTTAGTTTTTTAATGCCAAAGGAAATGTTTTTGACAAAAGCGGTTACATTAGAACGTCTCCAGTCTTCCACCGAAAGACTGTTGCCATATTTTTGATAGGATACTGTATCATTAAAATCAATTCCTTTTACTTTATATGGGTAAAAATAATCGTCAAAATGTATGGCATCAATATCATATTTTATAACCACTTCTTCAACTATATTCGTTAAGTGCTGCTGCACTTCGGGAAGAGCAGGATTGTAATAATATTTGCCTCCATATTCAATCATCCATTCTCGGTGTTTGTTGTAATCATGATTAATACTTAAGGTTTCGGTTTTCAAATCCATAGTGGCACGATAGGGATTCATCCAAGCGTGAAATTCAAAACCGCGTTCATGACTTTCGGTAATCATCCATTCGAGAGCATCAAAATCAGGGCTGGGCGCTTTCCCTTCAATTCCAGTCAAATAACGGGACCAAGGAGCCAGTATTGTTGGATATAAAGCATCACCAACCGAGCGGATTTGAACCACAACTGCATTATAATTGAGTTTTTGATAGGTATCTAAAATCTGAATAAAGTCGGCTTTTTGTTTTTCTACCGAATCCCAACTGTTTTTTGGCCAGTCAATATTGACAACAGTAGCAATCCAGACAGCTCGAAATTCATTTTTGGGATGCATTTCTCTTTGTTGGGCAAATCCCATAATCGCAGAAAGCAGTAAATATATAGTCGGGTATAGTAAGGACTTCTTTATATACATTATTAATTCTTTTTTATAAAGGAATCAAAAGTAGTTTTTTTAGCTAAGTTTATTCAATTAATTGCCAATAAAATTCGGATTATCGCTTTTGTTCTGCATTATGTTAAAAGAATAATACGCCTGATCCAGCTATCCGCTATAGCCCTCGATTGAAACTCTTTTTTTACCAGCCGTTACAGGAGCTTCCGCTGGCCGCTCTGTCCCAGCTGTAAAAAATAGATTTCCAATTCTCGGGGCTGCCGCTTCTATCTGGGGCGTAATTTGTGCATCGAAGGAATTTTTATAATGATTAGAAAATCAATTATCTGCGAGAATCAGCAAAAAAAGACGATCCCTTTTCATGTAAGTCAGCTTTTGGAAAATATCATTCAAAATTTTTCCTCAAATCTATTACGGTCTGATTAGGCAAGTCCAGATTTACGAAGCCTCTTCGGGGTCTGTCCAAATCCAGCGTAAACAAAACAACTAATGAGACCAAAAGGCAAAATCCGATTTGGACCAGCCAGTCAATCTGCCCTTTGCGCCCTTCTGAATAACCGCTGTAAAAAGCACTTATCAAAGCCAGAAAAAACAGCATGACTAAAATACTTTCAGGAACTTTTGATTTCTCCCCTGCAAGACGGGTTGTACTTACATCAATCATACTGTTCAAAGCAGGAATCATCTGCTGGGTGGCTGCCAAGTTTGCAGGATCTTTAGCCAGGCTACAGGCACGTTTCCATAATTTTGCAGAAATTACCTGAGATAAACTGTCGGCTTTTAAAACCCCTCTTACATCAGCACCCGCTTCGTAAAAGGATATTCTTGTCTCTATATATTCCTTAAAATCGCTGCGGAATAAAGTTCGTGTTGAGTCTGGATATAAATCGCTGCGCAATAGGGCAGTGCCAATGTCATTTGCCTCTTCAATAACAATTTTTCTCCGCGTATCATACCGTTCACCGCTCATTCCAAATGTAAACGCCAGTAAGAAAAAAAGCAATGCCACAAGCCCGGAAGTTTCAACCGTTTTTTCGTTTGCATTTTTTTTATTCCGAATATAATTTCCCGTCAGTTTCCCAGCAAAGCATGCCATAATCATCAATATAAACAGCAAAAGAGCGATTACCCAAGCTTCCGTCTGATTTAGTATACTTATTTTCATATTTTTTTGGTTTCGAATATTTTACACCAATTTAAGTAAAAAAACAGTACAAAGTATTTACATTGAATATTTTGATTTTTTGGCTTGTGATTGTTCGGCATAAAAATTAGAAACAATTAGATTATTGGTTTATAAAAGGTATGTGCCAAAACTTAGTTGTGAGAATGAGTGGAAGGTTGTTTTTTTTATTAATGTTATTTCCAAGCTTACCATCTATAAATTCAATTAAGATACTATAGTATATTTTATATCATTAAACTATGTTTGTGATTTATATGATTTTGTTTTTTTTAAATATAAAATAAGATTTATTTTGTTTTAATGTGATTTTTTAGTATATATTTGACTTTTTTTTAATTTAAAAAGAGAAATATTGTTTTTATATCCCAATATTATAAAAAATCAAAATCGTAACTTTAAAGATTGAATTTGTTTTATATATTTGGGCTTTACTATTTTTTTTATTGAAAATAGTATTGAAAAGAATACGAATTAATGGTTATTTAATAAAATTAGCAACATGGCATTAAAAGGACTTTTTAGAAAAAAAACAGTTCAAGACATTTTAAAACAGGTCGAAAAAAACAATTTAGAGGGACATGAAGCGCTAGGAAAACATTTAACTACTAAAGATTTAACTGCTTTTGGGATTGCCGCAATTGTTGGAGCCGGAATTTTCAGTACTATCGGGAAAGCAAGTTTTGACGGTGGTCCTGCCGTAATTTTTCTGTTTTTGTTTACTGCAATAGCTTGTGGTTTTGCCGCCTTTGCTTATGCTGAATTTGCTTCGATGGTTCCAGTTTCCGGAAGTGCTTATACTTATTCGTATGTTGCTTTTGGAGAATTAATCGCCTGGATTATCGGCTGGGCCTTGATAATGGAATACTCTGTCGGGAATATAACGGTCGCCATCTCATGGAGTGATTACTTTACAGGATTACTCTCCAGTGGCGGAATAGATTTACCGCAATGGGTACAAATGGATTATTTAACCGCGTCCAATGGTTTTAAAGACGCAACTGCCTTGATGGAAGGTGGGAAGTCCTTTGAGAATTTAAGTGCTGGAATGCAGAATGCGTATACAGCCTGGCAAACATCTCCAGTGATCGGTTCTTTTCATTTTGTTGCCGATTTACCTGCGTTATTGATTATTGTCCTAATTACAGCATTGATTTATAGAGGGATGAAAGAATCTCGTAATGCCAGCAATATAATGGTAGTGGTAAAAGTCTGTATTGTACTTTTGGTAATTGCCGTTGGTATATTTTATGTAGATACTGCCAACTGGCATCCGTTTGCTCCGAATGGAGTTACAGGAGTTTTAAAAGGAGTTTCGGCAGTGTTCTTTGCCTATATTGGTTTTGATGCAATATCAACAACAGCTGAGGAATGTAAAGATCCACAGCGTGACCTGCCAAGAGGAATGATGTGGGCGATTATTATCTGCACCATTCTTTACATAGCCATTGCATTAGTACTGACAGGAATGGTGAGTTATAACAGCTTGAATGTTGGGGATCCATTGGCTTTTGTATTTGATCAATTGGATTTAAAATGGATGTCGGGAATTATTGCGGTAAGTGCCGTGGTTGCTATGGCGAGTGTATTGCTGGTTTTTCAAATGGGACAGCCCCGTATCTGGATGAGCATGAGCCGTGATGGTCTGCTTCCAAAGAAATTCTCTACTGTGCATCCAAAGTTTAAAACACCTTCTTTTGCTACAATAGTTGTTGGTTTTGTTGTGGCGGTTCCAGCTTTGTTCATGAATTTGACTATGGTTACCGATTTATGTAGTATTGGTACTTTGTTTGCCTTTGTTTTGGTTTGTGCCGGAGTTTTGGCCTTGCAGAACAGAACTGATATACCGAGAGGAAAATTTAAAACTCCTTATGTAAATTCAAAATATATTTTTCCAATATTGATTATCGTTGCTTTGGTATTAGCTTTTACATACAATAAAAAAGCAACCATGGATTTTATTACCAATGAAACTAAAATCAATGATTCCGAGTTTATAATTACTTCATTAAATAAGGAAGAAACACAAAAAGTATATGATTATTTGGTAAGCATTGAAGGAAAAACTATGGATGCTAAAGGATTAGATGCGGAGCATTTATTAAGCCAATACCAAGAAGATGATGTTAAATATGCTAGTGTTGTTGCTGGTCTGCCTATTTCGGATAATGTAAAATATGAAAGCGGTTTTGACTTGTTTAAGCATAAAATACCAATGTGGATTTTCTTGATTGTTATGGTTGGACTAGTATTTTGGTCTTTCAAAGAAAACTTGTCTTTGATTCCGCTTTTGGGCTTAATCTGCTGTTTGTACATGATGGCAGAGTTAAGCGTTTGGAATTGGATTTATTTCGGAATCTGGTTACTTATTGGATTGGTCATTTATTTTAGTTTCAGCCGTCATAACAGTAAACTGAATTTTAAAGAAGAATAGTTTTTATATCAAATAGAAGTAAATGTCCTGAGTTGTTGTGATTCAGGACATTTTTTTTGAAATTTTCTTATGGAATGCTAAAGCTATAAAATAGCCCCGATAGCAGTGAAATTCCTCGCTATTTTTTTCGGGAGATTACTTCACTGGCATTTATTTTCATAGGTGTTCAGTGAACTTCGTTTGTAACGGATAGCGGGAGAAATGCTGTTTTGAAAATAAACTTTGTGCTCCTAAAATTAAAAACTGATAAAAAAGTAATTTGCTTAAGTTATTAAAAGCGTTTCTTGAAAATTGTTGATGAAATCGTTATAATTGGAACAAAAAACCTTCAAAATTAAACTTTAAACAAAACTTTATTCCTTAATTTTGCATCACTAAAAATAAAAAACACTTACTATGAGTTCATTTGACGTAGTCATTATAGGTTCTGGGCCAGGCGGATATGTTTCGGCTATTCGTTGTGCGCAATTGGGTTTCAAAACGGCAATTATAGAAAAATATTCAACTTTGGGTGGAACTTGCTTAAACGTAGGCTGTATTCCTTCGAAAGCATTGTTGTCCTCGTCACATCATTATGCTGAAATTAAGCATTTTGCCGATCACGGTATTGAAGTTTCGGGTGAGGTAAAAGTGAATTTGGAAAAAATGATTGCCCGCAAACAAAGCGTTGTGGATCAAACATCTGGAGGGATTAATTTCTTGATGGATAAAAATAAAGTTACTGTTTTTAATGGTTTGGGATCTTTTGTTGATGCGACTCATGTTGCAATTGCAAAAGCTGACGGAACATCTGAAACTATTGAAGCTAAAAATATTATTATTGCTACGGGTTCAAAACCGTCTTCTTTGCCTTTTATTAAAATTGATAAAGAAAGAATCATCACTTCAACAGAAGCTTTGGCTCTTAAAGAAGTTCCAAAACACCTTGTTATTATTGGCGGTGGTGTTATTGGTATTGAATTAGGGCAGGTTTATTTAAGATTGGGAGCGCAGGTTTCGGTTGTGGAATTCATGGACAGAATTATTCCTGGAATGGATGGTGCTTTGTCTAAAGAATTAACCAAAGTGCTGAAAAAACAAGGAATGAAATTCTACACTTCTCACAAAGTGCAGTCGGTAGAAAGAAAAGGGGATGCTGTAATTGTTCAGGCTGAAAATGCTAAAGGAGAAACAATTACTTTAGAAGGAGATTATTCTTTAGTATCTGTTGGTCGTCGTCCTTATACAGATGGATTGAATGCAGATAAAGCAGGAGTGAAAATTTCGGATAGAGGACAAGTGGAAGTGAATGATCATTTACAGACTTCGGTTTCTAATATTTATGCTATCGGAGATGTGGTTCGTGGAGCGATGCTAGCGCACAAAGCGGAAGAAGAAGGAACAATGGTTGCCGAAATCTTAGCTGGTCAAAAACCGCATATTGATTATAATTTGATTCCAGGTGTTGTTTACACTTGGCCAGAAGTTGCGGCGGTTGGACAAACAGAGGAGCAATTGAAAGCGTCTGGAACTGAATATAAAGTGGGAAGTTTTCCTTTCAAAGCGTTAGGTCGTGCTCGTGCGAGCGGAGATCTTGACGGATTTGTAAAAATTCTTGCTGATAAGAAAACTGATGAAGTTCTTGGAGTACATATGATTGGTGCCAGAACTGCTGATTTGATTGCTGAAGCAGTTACAGCTATGGAATACAAAGCTTCTGCCGAAGATATTTCAAGAATGTCACACGCGCATCCAACATTTGCGGAAGCAGTAAAAGAAGCGGCATTGGCAGCTACAGATAATAGAGCTTTGCACGTATAATACACATCACTGTAGAGATGCACTGCAGTGCGTCTCTACAGTGTATAAAATAAAAAAACCGATAGAGAAATCTATCGGTTTTTTTGTGGTTTTTAATTGGCAGTAAATAATCCTTTGTAACTATCCCATTTGCTGTAAATCAAGAAGATATTACCCACCAATAAAAATATTGCTACTGGAACACCTTCGGGAGCCAAACAAATATGAACGAAAAAAATATTTATTGAAATTGGCATCAGAATAATATTTGCAATTTTATTGAACTTACCAGTAATATAAGCTATTCCGCAAAGAAGCTCAACTGTTTTTACCAATGGCATTAAATAACCAGATGCTTTAATTCCATCGTTGAATATTTTCATATCCCCTGTTAAAACTGGTTCTGGAAATAAATGGAAAAAAAAGCTTATCGATGCAAAAAGCAATAATAATCCAATTAGAGAGCGAATGATAATCACAGCAATTTTCATAATTTTTAATTTTTAGATGTTGATAGATTGGCAAATTCAAATATAATTGTTTTTTGATATAAAAAAGCCATCCCTTTATGAATTTTGAGATGGCTGTTTTTTTATTAAATGCGATTATAGTTATAAGTACGCTTTATTCCTTTTTGTTATATTTTTTATAAAGGAAATAACCGCCAATGGTTAGTAAAAGCAGCCACCAAATCTCAAATAATAAAACAATAAGATTAAGAAGGACGTACCAGCCTGATTTTAGAGAATCGAGTATGCGTATGCCAATATTTGGCTTGTAATAATTGGAATCTTTTGTGCTGGCGGTAATCTCTTGTTTTACAGATTCGTTTTGATAGATTTTGATGGTCAGCGTGCTAAAATTAACTTGGTCTTCAATAGACAAATTTTCTAGTTTAGCATTGTCGTTTTGTTCTTTTTTGTTAGCCAAAGTATTTTCGGCTTCCATGATGTCATTGATTTTTTTGCCTTTTGTATCAATTGCTTTTTCTATTCTTTTTTCATTGCTGGCGCCTCTTGTTTGCGAAAGCTGATTTGAAAGCATTTTTAGGGAAACATCGTCTGCTTTTATGATTCGGTAATCAAGGAAATCAATTTGCTTCGCGATCGATTTAATTACTGTATCAAGCCGCTTATTAGGTACCCGAATGGTAATGTCGTTTTCTACATTGTATCTGATGGTCTGGAGCGTGCTGTCGAGACTTATCTTAGTTTCAAATTCATCAATGATAGTACTCTGCAGATTAGTATAAGTAACAAAACCTCCAAATTTATTAGTGATATTTTCAATTTTATAGGTGGATTGGGTAACGTTTTTTACTTTGAATTTTATGTCGGCCGTACGAATAAATTTTCGTGTACTGCCTTCTTTTTCGACTGCTGCAGAGGAAGAAATAGTGTCTGCAGACATTTTTATGTCAGCTGATTCTTCGCTGAGCGCGTCACTTTTTTTACAGCTGCTAACTAAAGAAATAACGGCTAATAGGATTAAGCCACGTTTCATGATTTTGTTCATAGAATTTGTTTTAAGGGTTGAAAATGATTTTTTTGACTGATTGTTTTTTGAATTTTCAAGCTTGAATTCTGTATCAAATATATGATGTTTTAACAAGTAAAAACTTTTTTAATATTTATTTAACTAAGGCGCAGTTTTGTGAAACTTCTTATTGAGAACACATATTTTTTATTGTAATTTTGAAGTCCATAAACAGATTGATTTTTGAGAACTTCCATTTACAGATTTATTGAAGACCCAATAACTTTCAAGCAGCAGCTTGTGGAGTGGGGACAGCAATTTCGAGAAATAATTTTTCTGGACAGTAATTCATTTTTTAATGAATATTCCAGTTTTGACTGCGTGTTGGCAGCCGATGCTTTTACATCGATAAAAACGGATTATCACAATGCTTTTGAGGATTTGAAACAATATCAGCAAACGTCAAAAGACTGGCTGTTTGGTTATTTAGCATATGATTTAAAAAATAATGTAGAGCATTTAGAGTCGAATAATTTTGACGGTCTGGATTTTCCTGATTTGTTTTTTTTTCAGCCTAAAAAGCTATTTTTATTGAAGGGGAATCAGCTCGAAATCCGATATCTCAATATGTGCAATGATGAAGCTGCAGATGATTTTAATGAAATAGTCAATGTCAAAAAAGCGACTATCGTAGATCAAGAAAAAATAACTATTGAACAGCGTATTCCAAAGCAAGATTACATCGCGAAAGTTTCCAGATTATTGGACTATATTCATCATGGCGATTTGTATGAGGCTAATTTCTGTATGGAGTTTTTTGCTGAAAATGCCACAATCAATCCTTTGGAAAAGTTTCTGAAACTTAATGAAATTTCACAAGCGCCGTTTACTGTTTTTTTTAAAAACAATAATCATTTTTTACTTTCTGCTTCGCCAGAACGATACTTGAAAAAAGATGGGGAAAATCTAATTTCTCAGCCTATAAAAGGGACTTCTAAACGATTTGCCGATCCCGTTGAAGATGGAATTTCTAAAAATTATTTATCACAGGATCCTAAAGAACGTGCCGAAAACATTATGATAACGGACTTGGTTCGAAATGATTTGTCAAGAACAGCCCAAAAATCGACAGTCGAAGTTAAAGAGTTATGCGGTATTTATTCTTTCCTTCAGGTACATCAGATGATTTCGACCGTAACCTCAAAAATAGATTCCCAATATTCGGCGGTAGATGTTCTTAGAACCACGTTTCCGATGGGAAGCATGACGGGAGCTCCCAAGTATGCAGCAATGAAAATCATTGAAGAGCTTGAGGAAACCAAACGGGGATTGTACAGTGGGGCAGTGGGCTATTTTTCGCCCGATGGAGATTTTGATTTCAATGTGGTTATCCGAAGTATTCTTTACAATCAGGAAAATAAATACGTGTCTTTTTCAGTAGGAAGTGCCATAACTTCGTTATCTGTTCCGGAAAAAGAATATGAGGAATGTCTGCTTAAGGCCAAAGCAATGCATGAAGTTTTGCTGTAATTTGAATCATGTAAATTCAAAATTTAAGTTATAATTACTAAATAAATACTTTGCATATTTTAAATTTGATGCATGAAAAATATACTTCAAAATCATATCGATAAAGAAATTCCTTATTTGAATCATAAAAAGCTGCTGCTTGCTGTAAGCGGTGGATTGGATAGCATGGTTTTACTGCATTTGTTTCAGGAATTGAAATTTGATATTGCTATAGCACATTGTAATTTTCAGCTTCGAGGTGTGGAGAGCTTTGGAGATCAAAAGTTCATACAAGAATATGCGGATGCCAATGGAGTTCCAATTTATGCAACGCAGTTTGATACTGAGGCTTTCGCCAAAGATTATAAACTATCGACTCAAGTTGCAGCAAGAGCCCTGCGTTACAATTGGTTTTATGAGCTGCTAGAAGAAGAAAATTTTGATTACATACTCACGGCACATCATGCTGATGATAATCTGGAAACTTTTTTAATCAATTTTACGAGAGGAACTGGATTGGAAGGATTGACTGGTATTCCGGTTCAAAATGACAAAATAATCAGGCCATTACTCTTTTTAACCCGCAATGAAATTGAGGATTATGCCAAAGAGAATGAAATTCAATGGCGTGAAGACAGCAGCAACGCATCGGATAAATATGTAAGGAACAAGATTCGTCATCATTTGATTCCTATTTTGAAGGAATTGAATCCAAATTTCATGGCTTCATTTTTGAAAACCGAAAATTATCTGCAGCAATCACAATCGATGGTTGAGGATGCGTCTTCGATGGTCTATCAGCAGGTTGCCCGTGAGGAAGGTGATCAAGTTCATTTTGATTTAAATAAGTTGATGCAATTACCAAATTATCAGTCTTATTTGTACCAATGGCTGAAAGAATTTGGATTTACAGCCTGGGATGATATTTATGATTTGGTAAGTGGCCAGTCTGGAAAACAGGTTTTTGCGTCCGGTTATCGATTATTGAAAGACAGAGATTCATTAATTGTATGTCCCGTTAATGAGGAGGAAATTGATGCCGAATTTCATATCGCCGAAAATCAGACGGAAGTTAATATTCCCTTAAAATTGACCTTATGCAAAGTGTCTGACATTTCGATTGAATCAAATAAAACTATCTTTGTCGACGCTGATCAGCTGGTTTATCCTTTGGTGGTGCGAAAATGGAAAACAGGTGATATTTTTATGCCTTTTGGTATGAACGGCAAGTCGAAGAAAGTGAGTAAGCTTTTTAAAGATGAGAAATTATCATTGATAGAAAAGGAAAATACTTGGATGTTGTGTTCGGGAGAGCAAATAGTCTGGGTAATTGGAATGCGTGCAGATCACCGATTCAGAACAGTAAACGCAACAAAGAATATACTTAAAATAGAATTAATTTAGATTTAAATAATGAAGAAACTACTTTTTATACTGCTTGCTTTTTTAGCTTTCGCTAAAGTAAATGCTCAGGTTTTGGATCCTGCAAAATGGACAACAGCAATCGAGAAAAAATCGGAAACAAATTATATTTTAACTTTTAATGCAGTAATAGAAAAGGATTGGCATATTTATTCGCAATTCACACCTGATGGAGGACCGTTACCGTTGGAAATTACTTTTAAAGATCAAAAAGGAAATTTTGAACTAATTGGTAAAGCAAAAGAAAGCAAAACAACAACGGCTTTTAATGATGTTTTTGGAGTGAATGAAACTTTTTTTCATGATAAAGCTCAAATTCAGCAGGAAATAAAGCTTGTTAATACTAAAGTTACGGCTATTCAGGCAGAATTGAATTATCAAATATGTAAAGAGGTTTGTATCAATCTGGAAAAGAAATTTACTTTTAAAATACCTGGAACAGCAATATCAGCAACGAATACTGCGGTTGAAATAGTTCCGGTAGTAGCTGCCACGCAAGACGGTACGCAGATTGATACTTCAAGTATTGCTCCAGCAGTGGTTGAAAAAAATGTTCCAGATGTAAGTACTAAGGCTATTGAACAGCCGAAATCAGAACCAGCCTCAGAAAGAGGTTTATGGTCTATTTTTTTTATTGCTTTTTTCTCTGGATTCGCCGCTTTGCTGACACCTTGTGTGTTTCCTATGATTCCTATGACAGTAAGCTTTTTTACCAAACAAAGCAAAACTAAAGCTGCAGGAATTAGAAACGCCATTATTTATGGGGTGTCAATTATTTTGATTTACGTGTTATTAGGATTTGTTGTTACTTGGGTTTTTGGTGCCGATGCATTGAATGCTTTATCAACCAATGTGTATTTCAATATTATATTCTTTATTTTACTGATAGTTTTTGCAACTTCCTTTTTGGGAGCTTTTGAAATTATGCTGCCTAATTCGTGGGCAAATAAAGTAGACAGTCAGGCTGACAGAGGAGGAATAGTAGGGATTTTATTCATGGCGTTAGCTCTGGCTATTGTTTCCTTTTCATGTACCGGGCCTATTGTAGGTACACTTTTAGTTGATGCTGCTTCCAAAGGAGGAATTGCGCCTATAGTTGGAATGTTTGGATTCTCATTAGCATTAGCGCTGCCTTTTATGCTTTTTGCTATGTTCCCTGGATGGCTGAATTCTTTGCCTAAATCAGGCGGATGGCTGAATACTGTAAAAGTTGTTTTAGGGTTTTTGGAATTGGCTTTGGCTTTTAAATTTTTATCTAATGCAGACTTGGTTTTACAATTACATTTATTAGAAAGAGAAGTGTTTCTGGTGATTTGGATTGCTATTTTTGGCACATTAGCTTATTATTTGTTCGGAAAAATCACTTTGCCGCATGATAGTCCTATAGCTCATATTTCTGTAGGAAGATTGTCTCTGGGTTTATTGGTTTTGTCTTTTACTATTTATTTGATACCTGGTCTTTGGGGAGCTCCTCTTAAATTGATAAGTGCATTTCCTCCGCCAATGGAATACAGTGAAAGTCCTTTTGGTGTTGGTGGTTCTAATTCTGGAAATACTGCTTTGCCAGAAGGAGCAAAATCTGGTCCTCATCAAATTGCTGTTTTCGATGATTATGATAAAGGTCTGGCGTATGCCAAAACAGTTAATAAACCGATAATGCTTGATTTTACAGGACACGCTTGTGTGAACTGCAGAAAAATGGAAAACAATGTTTGGTCGGATAAGAGTGTGCTTTCAATTCTTAAAAATGAAGTTGTTTTGATTTCTTTATATGTAGATGATCAGAGACCATTGCCTAAAAGTGAACAGTTTACTTCTAAAACGACAGGTGCTGAAATTGAAACAATAGGGGATAAATGGACTGATTTTATGATTTCAAAATACAATACTAACACACAGCCTTTGTATGTTTTGACGGATTTACAAGGAAATAATCTTAACGAAAAACAACCTACGATAAGTTATGTGAGTGTAGAAGAATATGAAACTTGGCTGAAAGCAGGTATTTCAAATTTTAAGAAATAATTTTCAGGAGAAAGATTTATAAAAAAATATCCATCAGAAAGTAATTAAAAAAGACTTTTTGATGGATGTTTTTTTTTTTTAGGAGTGAGCTGTAAGTGTTTTAAAAGCATCAATGAATTTTAGAAGCTCTTCTTTTGTTTTGTTGTCAGACAGTTGTCCTTGTTCGTTAATTTTTCCTTTTGCACCTTTTATCAATAATGTTGTTTTATCTGTAAAATTTGACATCATAGTTTTCATAATGAGCTGCAGTTCTTCGTGAGCTTTTTGGCCGCTAGCTGAAGCAGTTATTAGTCCAGTAGGTTTTTCGGAAAAAACAGTTGTAGAGACACACCATTCAATTGCATTTTTCAATCCGCTTGGAATACTAAAAACATATTCAGGAGTGCAGATTAATATACCGTTTGCTTTTTCGATATTATTTCTTAGAGCTATTATTGAGGCAGGTGGCTTGTCTGCTGAAAGCTCTGGGTCAAAATGTGGCAATGATTTTAAATCCATAAATACAGTAAAGCTGAATAAGTCATTTGTTAGATTAATAAAAATATCAATTAGTTTTTCGTTTACCGAATTTCTGCCGGCACTTCCAATCAGTATGAAAATATTTTTCTTGTCGCCCATTGTATTTGTTTCTGATGTTTTCCAATATTAATAGCAAATATTTGACATTGCATCTTTTGCTAAGATAATAGTTTATTGAAAAAGAGTATTATGTATTAACAAAAAGGCATAAAAAAAACACTCTAAAATAAATTCTAGAGTGTTTTGGTATTTGGAAATTGAATTGAATTTTACAAGAATTCTCCGTGTTGAGAGATGTCTAATCCTAGTTCTTCTTTTTCTTCAGTTACTCTTAGCGGAGTAATTTTGTTTACGATAAAGAACAATGCATAAGAAGCACAGAAAGCAAATATAGAAACTAATACTAATGCTTTCAATTGGATTAAAAATAAAGTAGCATCACCAAAAATTAAACCTTGGTTGTCACCTACAATTGAGTTTACAGATTTTGATGCAAAAACACCAGTTAACAGCATACCTACCATACCTCCAACTCCGTGACAAGCAAATACGTCAAGAGCATCGTCAATTTTTCCTTTAGGGAATTTGCTGACAACAAGATTACTTATGATACTTGCAATGATACCAATTGCAATTGCGTGAGGAATGCTTACGAATCCAGCAGCAGGAGTAATAGCTACCAATCCTACTACAGCTCCGATAGAAGCTCCCATTGCAGAAAGTTTGTGTCCCATGATTTTATCAAGGAAAACCCATGCCATTGCAGCAGCTGCAGCAGCTACAGTAGTAGTTCCTAAAGCTTGAGCAGCTAAACTTCCAGCTCCTACAGCAGATCCAGCGTTGAAACCGAACCAACCGAACCATAATAAACCAGTTCCTAATAATACGTAAGTAATACGAGCTGGGTTTGCTTTTTGAACTTTTCTTTTTCCTAAGAAGATAGCTCCTGCAAGAGCGGCCCAACCAGCACTCATATGTACTACAGTTCCACCTGCAAAATCCAATACTCCCCATCCGAAAAATAAACCATCAGGATGCCAAGTCATGTGGCATAATGGCGCATATATAACTAATATGAACAATACCATAAATAATAGGTAAGCCCAAAAACGCACTCTTTCTGCAAAAGCTCCAGTGATTAATGCTGGGGTGATGATGGCGAATTTTGCTTGAAACAATGCAAATAAAATCATTGGGATTGTTGGGGCTAATTCCCAAGCGGTGTTAGCACTGACGCTGTTGAATAAGAAGTTTGATGTTGGATCACCAATGAAACCTCCTATTGTAGGACCAAAACATAATCCAAATCCAACAAGAACCCATAATACAGTTACTACAACCATTGCCATGTAGCTTTGTAACATGGTACTGATAACGTTTTTCTTGCCTACCATTCCACCATAAAAGAATCCAAGTCCCGGAGTCATTAATAATACAAGAGCTGTGGCAACAATCATCCAAGCAGTGTCTCCTGTGTCTAATTTTAATTCAACAACGTGTGCTCCTAGTGTTGGTGATTCAACAAGAAAATGAATTGAAAAAATGGATAGTACCAAGATTGTGATAAGTATCACACTTAAAATAATTTTTCGCATAGTTTTTGATTTTTAATTTTTTATAAATGTATCAAATGATTTAATACCCTCCAAAAAATATGGGGTAGTGTGGTTATTTTTATGAATTTTGTATTTAGTACCATTGTATTTTGTGGGGTGTCTAATATTTTTAGCTAAAACAAAGAATGTGTTAACGCAATTTTAAGTTTTTTTTAAGTTTTGTTCCTGAATTGTTACTCTTTTTATTAAATTATCGTCTGTTTTAGCAGTTGGACGATGTTTTTGTTAATGATAACTTAAATTTTATACTGAAAAGATGTACAGATTTAATGTTTGATATGCAGTTTTGAAGAAGCTTGTGTGATTGGTTTTATTACTGGCGAATGTAATTTTGATGCAGTTGTATTCTCTTTCTCTTAAATAACAGCGAAAGAATGAAATATCTCGTTTAGCCCAATGTCATTAAGTTAAGCTTTAATTATTCTCGCGAAGGCGCAAAGACGCAAAATTTAGAACCGATTTCTTTGCGTCTTCGCGTCTCTGCGAGAGCTAGATTTAAATAAATTCTAGAGAGAAATCCTTAACTTAATGATATTGCTCTTAGCCTGATTGCTTCGCTAGTTCGCTGTCGCCCGTAGGAAGTGAAAATTCTTTTCACCAAAAATTAAAATTAAGAACAAAAAAAAAACACCCTAAACAAATTAGAGTGTTTTAATTTTTGGTAAAAAGAATTTATAAATATTCTCCGTGTTGTGTAATGTCTAGTCCTAATTCTTCTTTTTCCTCTGATACTCTCAATGGAGTGATTTTGTTTACGATATAGAAAAGGAAGTATGACATAGCGAAAGCAAATATAGAAACTCCTATTAGTGCAATTACTTGGGTGGTAAATAATTTGGTTTCCCCAAAAGCAAGACCTTGATCGATAACGGCTGGGTTAATGTCTTTGGAAGCAAAAACGCCAGTTAATACCATTCCGACCATTCCTCCCACACCATGACAGGCAAATACATCTAAGGCATCATCGATTTTGAATTTATGGAATTTACTAACCGTAATATTGCTGATAACACTTCCAATAATTCCCATAGTGATTGCGTGAGGCATGCTTACAAATCCAGCGGCTGGAGTGATAGTTACCAGTCCGACAACTGCGCCAATACAAGCACCCATAGCTGAAAGTTTGTGTCCCATAATTTTATCAAGAAATACCCAGGTCATAGACGCAACTGCGGCAGCAACAGTTGTTGTACCAAGTGCTTGTGCGGCAAGACCGTTGGCTCCCATAGCAGAACCAGCGTTGAAACCAAACCATCCAAACCATAATAAGCCGGTTCCTAATAATACATAAGTAATACGTGCGGGAGTTGGTTTTGGCGATCTGCGTTTTCCTAGAAAGATAGCTCCCGCAAGTGCAGCCCATCCTGCACTCATGTGTACTACTGTTCCTCCAGCAAAATCCAATACGCCAAAATTAAATAATAATCCATCCGGATGCCATGTCATATGTGCTAGTGGTGCGTATACAAAAAGTATGAACAGCACCATAAATAATAAGTAAGCCCAAAAACGGATACGCTCCGCAAAAGCTCCTGTTACGATAGCTGGAGTTATAATGGCAAATTTAGCCTGAAATAACGCAAATAATAAAAAAGGAATAGTTGGTGCTAATTTCCAAGAGGAGCCGATTCCTACTCCTTGGAAAAAGATATAAGGTATTGGGTTTCCAATAATACCTCCAATTGAAGGTCCAAAAGATAATCCGAAAGCAATCAGTACCCATAAAACGGTTACAATAATCATAGCCATGAAACTTTGAAGCATAGTGCTGATTACATTTTTTTTACCTACCATACCGCCATAAAAGAATCCCAATCCTGGGGTCATCAATAATACCAATGCAGAGGCTACTATCATCCATGCGATATCACCAGTGTCAAATTTTGAAATTTCGGAAAGGTCTGTTGTGTGGCTTGTTAAAAAGTAATTAGAGAAATAGGATAGTACCAAAATTGTGATAAGTATCACGCTTAAAACTATTTTTCGCATTTTGTAGTAATTTTATTTTTTTTTATGCAAAAATAAAAAATCATTTCAAACACCTTGTTAAAATGGGTGTAGATGCGCTATTTTTATCATTTTTGTATTTTACCTCCTCTAAAATTGGGGTAGGTGATGTTATAATGATTTAAAAATAACAATAATTTAAATTAATGCATTTTTTGAGTGATATGGCAACTAGTAGTTTTTTCAAATTGTAGCTGTTAACTTTAATTTATAAGGGATTGACAGTTTCACGTTATAAATCAAATAAGTATATGTTGTATTGTTATAAAAAACTGAATCATGTTTCAAGCCGGTTTTGTGAATTATAGCACAAACCGTATGTCACCTTCAAAGCCGGAATTCATTTGGGTAAAAACATTCAGCTGCTGTATCATTTTGTCTAAATCGGCTTTAGTATGATGCGAGCTGATTACAATACGGCTCAATTTTCCCGATGCTGTTGGATAAGGAAAAGAGGTTGGAATAATATTATTTTCCACAAGCAATTGAAGTAACTCGTCTTGGTCGAAATAAATAACTGGATAGTCTTTGGTAAAAGTCAAAGCGGTATTAGATACTAAATGCTGGTTAACATAATTCAGATTATCTTTTAACAGCTGTCTTTGCAATTGATAAAGCTTTTGCGCATTTACAAAAGTTTCCAAAAATG
The DNA here is from genome assembly GCA_963511795.1 of uncultured Flavobacterium sp. Lineage (GTDB taxonomy): Bacteria > Bacteroidota > Bacteroidia > Flavobacteriales > Flavobacteriaceae > Flavobacterium. Next base: position 52,349 of record CAUPKP010000024.1, read on the forward strand.
CAGGATTCATCCCCGAAGCACCAATAAAATTTTGCTGTTTCTTTATTTCATCTATAAAATAAGAAGCACCGGCTATGAAACCTCCAGTAAGTCCAATGGCTTTTCCCAGCGATGCGATAGCTATTTTTTGATGTATGTTCGGAAGCTGATATTGATTTAAAACTCCTTGTCCTTTGTCTCCAAGTAAACCAAAACTATGAGATTCGTCAAGTAATAAAGTAATGATTTTAGAGCTTGGAATATCTTTCAAGATACTTAAATCAATTGGAGTAACTTCCAGTGATGGAATGGCATCGGCAACAATTCCAATTCTTGAAACAGTTGGGTCTAAAAGAAAAGGATTCAGCTTCCCGTTTTGAATTAGCGGAATCGAAAAGGGATGCATTAAAGCAGGATGTGTGTTTGGAAAATGAAAAAGCAAATCGGTAGTATGCTGTAATTGTTCCAAAGCCAGTTTTCCGGCCAGCATTCCGGAAGAAATCGTAACTACAGCTTCGGTTCCAATTTGTTGAGCTAATAAATCTTCGGCCGTTTTGTAAACTTCTAATTGAATATTAGCGGAGCGGGAACTGCCGTAACTTGTTCCCCATTTTTGGAAACCAGCCAAAAGAATCTTCTGAAACTCGGGCAAGGTAGTAACCCCCAAATAATTGGTACCGCCAAAGTAAAGAAACTCTTCGCCGTCTTTGTAAAAAACTCTATTTGGAATTTCGTTTACCTGCATTGGTTTTTATAGTTTTTTTTTTTGACACAGATTGCACAAATTAGCACTGATTTTTTATCAATAAAGTTAACATTTCGCCGGTAAGCTAAATTCCTGAGCAAACTGAGGTGTTTTCACGACCAAGATATAAATTAATGATTAAAGCTTATGCCAAATAACTACAATTTGAGCAATTTTGTTACGGACTTATTATACTCTCATAACTTTAGAATATGATACAAATACTAAAAATAATTGCAAATAAAGAAAGTATAATTACAAATGGATTGAATTTTGTTATCAAAACAGAGTTTTGAGGATTTTTTGGGTCATAGGTAATATCAACAATTTCATTTTTTTTAAAATCGTTATTTTTTGCGAAAGATCTAAAAGGAGAAATAAATCCTATATTTTTTGAAATTATGTTGTTATGATATTCTTTAGAATTAACATGATACTTGTAGGTAATCATTTCTTTCCAACCTTCATGATCATGATCTGTTTTTGAGCGAAACCATTTTATATCATATTCAATAATTACCCCTTTGGTTTTAAGCCAATTTTTTACTGTAAAAAAATGAAAGAATGTAACTTTTAAAATCACAAACAGCCAAAAGCTAGTAAGTACTAAAAAAATAATTTGTTCGATTTTAAAATTCATTTTTTACTCATTGTTTTAAGATTCATTCCCTATTATTGATCATAATTTAATAATTACCGTCCTATATCAAATATCTGTTGAATTTTAATGGTTCAAACTAGCCCCAATCCCATTAGAATCAGCATAATGAACAATTCCGTCCGTGATGGTAACACCAGTGGCAATATCTTCAGACAGCAACAAAGCACCATCCATATCCACATAATCCAGTTCAGGCAGTAAATGTGCAATAGCCGAAATCCCAACCGTAGATTCCGTCATGCAGCCCACCATGGTTTTCATGCCATACTGTTTAGCTTCGGCAATCATTCTTCGTGCAGGAGTAAGACCTCCGCATTTCACCAGTTTTACATTTACGCCGTGAAAATGATTGTGGCATTTAGCAACATCTTCTTCAATAATACAGCTTTCATCAGCAATAATCGGCAGGACGGAGTGTTTAAAAACCTCTTTATTCGCCGCCCATTGATCTGCTTTCATGGGCTGTTCCAAGAATTCAACACCTAATTTTTTTAAGGCAACAGCGTTATTAATTGTTTCGGTAACCGTCCACCCACAATTAGCATCGATTCTAAAACGCGCATCAGTGTGTTTACGCAATTCGGTAACAATCGCAATGTCATCTTTGGTTCCCAATTTAATTTTATAGATTGGCCATGGCATTTCTTTCAGCTTCATCACCATTTTATCGATTTTGTCAATCCCAATAGTATAATCAGTTTTTGGATTGTGCAAAGGAGAATTCCCCCAAAGCTCATACAACTTTTTGCCTTTTTTCTTGGCATATAAATCATTGTAAGCCATATCCAAAGCACATAGTGCAAACATATCATTTTTTAATAAAGCCGATGAGCTGTCCCAAAATTCCTCTGGAGTTTCGTCATTATGCGCTTCTATAAATGGAGTAATAGCTTCCAGATTAGCTCTCATGCTGTCCACCGTAATATTATAATACGGATTCGAAGTAGCTTCACCAAATCCCGAAAAACCGTCACTCTGCAGTTCTACAATTAATGTAGGCTGTACATCGTGCGACTCCCTCGAAATCGTAAAAGTGTGCTTTAACTGGAGCTTAAAAGTACGGATGATTATTTTCATTGTGTTGTAGGTTTTAAAAGAATAAAGATGAAAGAAACAAGAAGAAAGAGTCACGACAAATAAATTCAATTTCGAAACTCAGATCCAAAAATCTTTATTCTTTCTTCTTGACTCTTTTCTCTCTTTCTTAATCTAAATTACTTCAATATATGCTGACTCAATATTTGATATACTTCGTTAATATTATTTCCGCCTTTGCCAAATTGTTTTGAAATTGGTGCGCTTTCACCTGTCAGCCAAATCTTCAATTCGGCGTCCATGTCAAGGATTCCGGCACTTTCTTTAGAGAATTTTTTAATAGACGAATATGGAATAGAAAGATAATCTACTTTACTTCCCACCAATTGCTTTTCGACTAAAATCAGTCTTTTATTGGTAAAAACAAACATGTCTTTAATCACTTTGTATCCCTTTTCGATTCTTTCGCCTTCAATCAATAAAGGTTCAAATTCCTTCGAAAGATTTTCAATATTTACTTCCGATGCATTGCCCAGAATGGCATTAAATAGTCCCATGATTTTCTCTTTAAATTGTGAAAACCAAATTTAAAGAATTTACTTGTCTCGGCATTATAATTTATTGCTAAATCATAAAAATCATTTAATTCGTTAGTTCCTATAGCTTTGCGTAATTCTCACGGCGTTCGCTTTTAAAACTTTTAAATGCAATATGTTTAAACTTTTAAAAAAATAGCACACAGATAACACGGATTGAATGGATTTCGCACAGGTTTAAACTAAATTCTTAATGGATTTATTGAAAAAAATCCGTTCTAATCTGTTTTATCCGTACGATCCGTGGCTAATTGAATTGTTTAGCAAGATGGCAAAGCAATACTTGTTTTTTAAAAGCGAATGCCCTGCGTAATTCTTTGCGAACCTTGCGGTTAATTTTAAGGACTACATTATCAAATACAGTTTTGGTTTTTCTTTAAAACACTTATATTTACTTATTAAAAGAAAAAATCCAATGGAAAATAATATAAAAATAAAATGGGGAATTGTAGGTTTGGGAAATATTGCCCAGCAGTTTGCCAGTGAACTGCAGTTGATTGAATCAGCCGAACTTTGTGCTGTGGCTTCCAGAAATCTAGACAAAGCCCAAGATTTTGCCAATCAGTTTCAATGCCCAAAAGCTTATGGCTCGTATGACGAACTTTTTCAAGACGAAAACATTGATATTCTTTATATAGCAACGCCGCATGATTCGCATGCAGAATTAACCATCAAAGCGTTGCAGAACAACAAAAATGTGTTGTGCGAAAAACCATTAGCCCTGCATTATTCTGATGTACAACAAATGATTGCTACTGCCAAAAAGCAGAATAAATTTTTTATGGAAGCCTTTTGGACACGTTTCAATCCTTCGATACGCGAAACTTTACAGCATATTCAAAAGGGTTCGATAGGAGAGGTGAAATATGTTAATGCCGATTTTTCCATTAAATTCGAAAATCCGGATAATACCAGAATGACCGATATGAAACTGGGAGGCGGAGCACTGATGGATATTGGCGTATATCCATTATTTTTAGCTTATTTGATATTGGGTATTCCTAAAGAAATTTCAGCAAAATCTAATTTTCATGCGACAGGAGCCGATACGCAAACGTCTATTATTCTGCAGTATGAAGATGCACAAGCTGTATTGCATTGCAGTTTTTTATACACTTGCGATGTTGAAGCAATAATAAGCGGTACAAAAGGACGAATCAATCTGGATCCGCTTTGGTTCATGACCGAAACCTATAGCTTGACTCATGGCACTTTAGTAGAAGGTGCACAAAAGACTAAATTTGATAGACCAACATTGGGTAAAGGTTATACCTATGAAATCGAAGAATGCCACGCCTGTCTTAGAGCCAACAAAACGGAAAGCGAACTTTGGTCACATCAAAACAGCTTAGAACTTGCTAAAATAATAGAAGAAGTCAAAAATCAAATAGGTTTGGTGTATTCTTGATCTGCGTTTTAATTATATCAGAACTGTTTATTTTTGTGATATAAATGGTATTAAGTAAGAATTTAATTAATTGTTTTTGGTTTAAAGTAAAATAGTATTTACATTTAGAAAAACTATTTTTATATGTTAATCAAAGTTTACGGAAGTGCCGTTTTTGGGGTAGAAGCAACGACAATCACCGTCGAGGTGAACATGGATAAAGGGATTGGCTATCATTTGGTCGGATTGCCAGACAATGCCATTAAAGAAAGCAGTTATCGTATAGCAGCTGCCCTTAAGAATAATGGCTACGAAATGCCGGGCAAAAAAATCATCATCAACATGGCTCCAGCCGATCTGCGCAAGGAAGGTTCAGCCTATGATTTGACATTGGCAATCGGAATTCTAGTAGCTTCGGCACAAATAAAAACAGAGATTTATGAGCAGTACATCATCATGGGGGAATTGTCTCTCGATGGCAGTCTGCAGCCCATTCGAGGTGCTTTGCCTATCGCAATAAAAGCCAAAGAGGAGGGATTTAAAGGTTTCTTTTTACCCATTCAGAATGCAAAAGAAGCCGCGATTGTTTCAGGACTTGATGTATATGGAGTTTCGAATGTGCAGGAAGTGATTGACTTTTTGGAAGGAAAAGGAACTTTAGAACCCACAATTATTGACACCAGAGCCGAATTTTATAAAACACTTGATTTCCCTGAATTCGATTTCAGTGATGTCAAGGGGCAGGAAAGTATTAAACGCTGTATGGAAATTGCGGCAGCAGGCGGTCATAATATAATTTTAATTGGACCACCCGGAGCCGGAAAAACTATGTTAGCCAAAAGACTGCCTAGTATTTTACCGCCAATGACTTTGCGAGAGGCTTTAGAAACCACCAAAATTCACAGCGTAGCGGGAAAACTGAAAGAGGTTGGATTGATGAATCAGCGTCCGTTTCGCAGTCCGCACCATACAATTTCTAATGTTGCTTTAGTTGGGGGAGGAAGTTATCCGCAGCCGGGTGAAATTTCAATGGCTCATAATGGGGTTTTGTTTTTGGATGAACTGCCGGAATTCAAACGGGATGTTTTGGAAGTGATGCGCCAGCCGCTGGAAGATCGTGAAGTGACAATTTCCAGAGCCAAATTTACAGTGACTTATCCGTCATCGTTTATGTTGGTGGCAAGTATGAATCCAAGTCCAAGCGGTTTTTTTAATGATCCAGATTCTCCTCAAACGTCTTCACCTCACGAAATGCAGCGTTATTTAAGCAAAATTTCGGGACCTTTATTGGACAGAATCGATATTCATATTGAAGTAACTCCCGTTCCTTTCGAAAAATTATCCGATGACCGAAAAGCAGAAAGCAGTGTTGATATTCGCAAAAGAGTAACATCTGCAAGAGAAATCCAGTCCAAAAGATTTGAAGAAATGGATCACATTCATTACAATGCCCAGATGAATACCAAACACATTCGGGAATATTGCGCCCTTGATGATGATTCTAAGCAATTGTTAAAAACCGCAATGGAACGATTGAATCTTTCGGCTAGAGCCTATGACAGAATCTTAAAAGTAGCCAGAACAATCGCTGACTTAGATGATGCTCCCCGAGTTGTTTCAGCACATATTGCAGAAGCGATTCAGTATAGAAGTTTGGATCGAGATGGATGGTTGGGGTGATTTGGAATGTTGTTTAGATTGGAATGGATACGGATTGCTAATCCGCGATCGTGTATCTTTCTATTTTATCTTTATAGTTTTCATATACAGTTAATATCATCCCTAAAATAATTAAATCAAACATTAGTCCGTGAAACTCTACTAATATATCATGTCAACTGAATTGCGAGTCTAAGACATCTAAAAAAAAGCCAATATCAAAACAAAGATTGTTATATAAACGAAAACAAAGTTTTGTTTTTAAGCATTCTTATATAATTAATTTAAGTTTTTTAGTTATTAGCTATGGATAATCATTTTTTAATTTATAAAATCTCTTACTAACTTTTCACTTGATTTTTTTAGTTGAATAATTAATTCATTTACATATTCATTATGATTAATAAGGATTGCTTTTAATCTTAATGTCTCAGATTGTAAATTATGATAAATACTCATAGTTTTAACTGTTGTATTCCATAAGTTACCCGTATCTTCATCAAATTCCTTTTGTGTCCTATGGCAATTATCTAATAGTTCTAGAGTCGGCTTTAAAAATATTTGATATTGGGCTGGCATAATTTGTTCTTCGGAATAATGTTCTAAATGTTCTAAGTTTTTATTTATTTCGAACAATTGATAAAATAGTGGATCATTAATTTCTTTTAACTTAACAAGACTTTTACCAAAGTAATCTGCGCACTCTAATACAGACTCATGAAATTCTTTTCTTAATTCAATTTCGAACATGTTTTTAGCATTTAGATTTGCGTTAATATTGAGAAAGATGTCATTTATAATTCCACAAGAATCCATTATTTTTTTAAAATCACTTAGCATTTCTTTTTTTTCATTTTTTGAATAGAAAGAAAGGTAGGAAAGTAAATAATTTTCTTTATCAATTTTTTCTGCTATAAGAGTTAAATCGTATGTTGGATGTTTTTGTAATGTTACAGAATTTATTCCTGCATTTTCAATGTCATTAATTAATTCAAATAATTTAATATTTTGCCCTTCCGCATTTTCAATTGCATTATGAATTATCATCGCAAAGTATGTCAATTTATTTCGCAAATCCTCTTCTTTAGAATTTTCAGTTTTTTGTTTGTCATTTACAATTTGTTTAATAAATAAAAACCAAGCAACCACACCGCTTAAAACGGTTAATAATAATGGATAAACAAAATCTTTAATAATATTATATAATAAACTGTCTTGAATGTTTTTAGACATTAATAATGCTAACCCACTGAAGATTTTTTCAAACATATTTTGTTATAAATTTTAGATTACTTTTTTGAAGTTTTCGAAGCAAATTTTCTCGAGCCTCATTACTTCAGCCTAATATAACTTTGCATGTTTATATTTTCTCTTTACAATATCGATTAATTTATTAATTATCATCTTTAGCTAGCAAGCCTAAAATAATATCTAACTACTGATTTGTACCAATAACAATTGAGTAGTTTGTATATTATAATATTGTAGATATTTGTTTTAGCTAATATAAACTTTTTTTGTTTTAAGTCGAATGAAATACTTACGTCAGTTTTTAGGTACGTGCTATTATTATATTTATTAAAGTCGCTAGAATAATCGTTGATTTGGATGATGCGCCTCAGATTGTTTTCAGGCATGTTGCCGAAGCTATTCAGTATAGAAGTTTGGATCGAGATGGGTGGTTGGGGTAGTGTTTATTGCTATTTAAATTGGAATGAGTATGGATTGCAAATTCCCTATTAGGTCATAATTTTAATGATAAATTAAAAACTTGTTTTCCAATATGTAAAGAATGGAATACTAAGTTAAATGATATTAAGAGATATTCAAATATATGAAAGCTTCAATCAACTTGAAGATGGAATTGGTAAGGAAATGAAATATATACTAATTGGTGAACAATATGAACTATCTACTGATAGAATAAAACAGATAATTTATAATATGAATACGGTTATCAAGTAGAAAAGTGTGGTATACAATTTCTAAAAAATATTAAAGCCTTGCCTAATTGAAAACTATGTAGTTACTTTGTACGTAGTAAACAATGTCAAGGGTAAAACCTTACATCATTAACTAGAAATTAATCTATTTGCCAAATCAATTTAGTATTTTTATCTTTGTATGATTGTGAATTACTTACAAAAAAAATGTGAAATAAACTATGACATTTATCATGTTTTCGTCATGAGTTGTTAATATTTTGCTGTTTGTAAATCATTAAGGATATTCCCTAAGAATAAAGTAAATTTGTAGAGAAGTTTTTAATGAGAGCTAGGACATTAAAAACAAAAAACCGAAACTGGCAGGAATCGGTTTTGAATGCTAGAACGTTCTTAGAGTACTAACATAATATTTCAGGACTAATGGAAATATTTTATTTCTCTTTATTGATAATACTGGTGATTATCAATATCGTAATTGCAATTACTAAGCTTAGAAAGCTGTTAAAAAAGTAATCATAATTTTTAAACCCGCTTTAACAAGTGGGTTTTTTTGTTGTAGAAATCTACAGCAATACAAATGTATATATAATTTTATACATAAAACAATATATAGATTAAATTTAGCATATTAATTTAGCTATTAGAGTTAATATATAGAGTTACCATATAGAGTTTTACACATAAAGTTACATATAGAGTTAGTACTTAGTTTTGAGGTTTATCTGGAATCTAAATTGTGTATCACAAATTTATTATGGGTTAGTAAAAAAGAAACTATCCAAATACCATCTGGTACTACCACAAATTCACGTAAAAAAGTTGAAATCTGGAAAAATCTACCTTTTGAATTTATTTGATTTTTCCTTTGCTAGTCCACCTTGTCAAGTTAATTCTTTTAAAACTTTATGCAAATAGAGTAAACTTTATTTATATGCAATTTTAGTGATAGTATATCGATCTTCCAGTGTAGCTGAAATATTTGTTATTGATCAGCGCATTCATATTTTGAGAAAGCTCTGCGCATATATGCAAGATCAACTTTCATAAAAAACATTTTAATGAAAAGATCTTTAAAAATAAAAAGATGAATTTATAGCCCCGATTGTAGTGGAAATCCTCCCGATTTTTCTTCGGGAGATTGCAACGTAAAGCGGGAGAAATCTTCGAAAGAAACGAAAAGTCTCTGCTCCTAAAAAATAATAAAACTCAAATTTTTAGATGAAATTATCTATTAGAACGCCTGTCATTATTTTGACTTGGACGTCTTGGGCCAAAACTATTATTTCCACTTCTGCTAGAAGTTGTAGTTGTTGGTTTTTTTGGAGCTGCATTGCGCTGTTGTCTTCCTTGACCCTGCTTAATAGGTTCGGTGGAGGCGTTAGGATCTGGTTCAAAACCTTTTATGTTTTCTTTTGGCAATTTTAGGCCAACTAGTTTTTCTATATCGCGTAAAAAAGTGGTTTCGTCTGGACTAAATAACGAAATAGCTTCGCCGCTTGCGCCGGCTCTTCCAGTTCTTCCAATTCGGTGAACGTAATCTTCGGGGATATTTGGCAATTCAAAATTGATAACATGTGGTAACAACGGGATGTCTAAACCTCGAGCAGCAATATCTGTAGCAACCAAAGCGGTTATGCTTCCGTTTTTAAAACCGGCTAAGGCTTTGGTTCTTGCGCCTTGGCCTTTATTACCATGAATAGCAGCTGCTTTAATGCCGGAACTAATCATGCTTTCCGTCAGTTTGTTGGCTCCTTGTTTGGTACGTGTAAATACCAAAATCTGTTTCCAGTTGCCTTCGGTAATCAATTTAATGATCAATTCTGTTTTTTTCTCTTTGGCAACAGGATATATTTTTTGTACAATAGCATCAACTGTTGTGTTTTCGGGTGTAGCTTCAACCTGTACTGGATGGTGCAGAATGCCCATTGCCAATTTTTTAATATCTTTTGAAAAAGTTGCAGAAAATAGTAAGTTTTGTCTTTTTGGAGGCAATACTTTCATCACGCGTTCTATGTCTCGTAAAAAACCCATGTCCAACATACGGTCTGCTTCATCCAAAACTAAAATTTCTACTTTTGAAAGTGAAATTAAGCCTTGATTCTGTAAATCGATTAATCGTCCGGGAGTTGCAACAAGAATATCAACGCCTTGACGCAATTGACTTACTTGCGGATTTTGGTTTACGCCGCCAAAAATTACTGTACTGCGTAAATCCAAAAATGTACTGTATTCTTTTATATTGGCTAATATTTGCGCAGCCAATTCTCGAGTAGGAGTTAGTATTAAGGCACGAACTGGTCTTTGTCTTAATTGCTGTCCCTGTGATAATAATTGTAATATTGGAAGTGTAAAACCTGCTGTTTTTCCTGTTCCTGTCTGTGCAGATGCCAATACATCTTTACCTTCTAAAATTGGGGGGATTGCTTTTTGCTGTATTGGGGAAGGAGTAGTGTATCCTTTTTTGCTGATGGCTTTTAATAAAGCATCAGATAAGCCTAATGAGTTAAATGACATAAATTGTTGTTATGAAGTAAACGCTAATTATGTGGTTTACTCCTTTTAAGTTGGCGCAAAGGTACAGCAAATTTTTAGATGTGGCTTGATTGCCTTACTTTGTTTACTTAAAGACAGACAGTATGCTCCTTATTAGACTTTATTTATGAATTGATTTTGCCATTTAAATTATTTTATTCTATCTCCGAAAAGGTGTCTCCTTGTCTAATATCGCCAGTAGTATATCCTTTCATAAACCAATATTTGCGCTGTTCTGATGTGCCATGTGTAAATGATTCTGGAACTACATGTCCTTGCATTCTTTTTTGAATGGCATCATCCCCAACTGCTTGTGCGGCACTCAATGCTTCATCAATATCTCCAATATCAAGATTTTCCTGATTGTATTTTGCCCAGACTCCAGCATAAAAATCAGCTTGTAATTCCAGTGCAACAGATAATCTATTGGCTTCTGCTTCACTTTTTCCTTGTTGTGCCTGACGCATTTTGGCGGATGTTCCTAATAATGTCTGTATGTGATGTCCTACTTCGTGAGCAATAACATAAGCAGTTGCAAAATCTCCTCCCGAAGCTCCAAATTTGGTATGCAATTCATCAAAAAAAGCCAAATCCATATATACTTTTTGATCTCCTGGACAATAAAAAGGACCTGATGCAGACGATGCTCCGCCACAAGCAGTTTCTACTGAGCCAGTAAACAAGACCATTTTAGGTTTCTCATATTGCATATTGTTTTCTTCAAATATTTTGGTCCAAATATCTTCGGTATCAGCAAAAACTACTTTAGGGAATTTTCCCAATTCTTCTTCTTCCTCGGTTAATGCTCTTTGTTCTGTAGGTGCTCCATTTTGGTTAAATTGTTCTAAAACAGGGGTCAAAATCTGAGCATTTTCACTACCAAATGTTTGAAGGAGTAAAATAATAACACCGATTATTCCTCCTCCTAAAATGGTTTTACCGCCTCCAGACATTCCTCTGCGGTCTTCTACATTATCGCTTTGTCTTCTTCCAATCCATTTCATAGCTGGTACAATTTATTGGTTAGTCCTTAAAACAGGATATTTTAAATAAAGATAAGTTTATAAATTGATAGTTTTTGTTTTTAGCCATTTTTCTAAAATATCTTCAAGAGTTTTCTTTACAATAGGTTTAGAAACATAATCATTCATGCCCGCTTCGATGCATTTTTCTTTTTCTCCCATTATAGTTCCAGCTGTTAGGGCGATAATGATGGTGTCTTGTAATTGTTCTATTTTTCGAATCTCTTTCGTGGCTTCATATCCGTTAATTAACGGCATTTGAATGTCCATAAAAATAATATCCGGATTGATATCCAGCACTTTTTCGATTGCCTTTTCTCCATCACTTGATTCATAGATGATGCATTTTGGAATAATCTGTTTGACTAGCGTTTTAGTTAAAAGCATATTGATTTTATTATCTTCTACAATCAGGATTTTAGGCTCTTCATTTTCAAATTGCAGTATGCGGTTTTCTGAAATTACTTTTAATGGATCTGTTAATTTGTTTTGTTTTAATTTATTACTGCTTTTTAATTTTATGTCAAAGAAGAAGGTACTTCCTGCATTATACTGGCTTTTTATCTGCAGTTTGCTGTTCATTAGACTTAACAGTTGATTTGAAATTGTTAATCCTAATCCTGTTCCTCCAAATTTTTTGGTTGTCGAACTGTCTTCCTGCGAAAAGGCTTGAAAAATAATTTTTTGATTGCTTTTTCGTATACCAATTCCTGTATCTTTTACTGAAAACCTCAAAGAAGCTGAATTTTTATAAATCTCTAATACTGATATTGTAAGGTCTATTCCGCCAACATGGGTAAACTTAATTGCATTGGTCAGTAAATTGATAAGTACTTGCTTCAGACGGATATAATCAACCCAAATGTATTTTGGGACATCGTCATCAATTATATAATTTATTTGCAGATTTTTAGAGTGGGCTTGGTAATTGATCAATTCTTTTATTTGAAGTATAATATCTTCAATACAGTATTTTTCTACATTAAGCTCAAGTTTACCTGATTCAATTTTAGAAAAATCGAGTATGTCATTAACCACTTCCAATAAAATATTAGCCGACTGGTTAATGGTTTTCATGTATTGTTTTTGAGTGGCTTCGAGTTTGGAATTCATCAGCAGATCGGTGTAGCCGATGATTCCGTTTAAAGGTGTTCTTATTTCATGGCTCATGTTGGCTAGAAATTCTGATTTGGCTTTATTCGCAGCTTCTGCCAATTCTTTTTCTTTTACAATGGATTCATTCTTTTTCTTTTCGGTTATATCAATTAATATACCTTCCATGAAAGTAATTTCACCATTTTTTACAATTGAATCGCCAAATTCTTCGACCCAAAAAATTGACCCATTTTTATGTGTAATTCGATAAATGACATGCAATGGTTTTTTTTCTTCTAGAGCAATTTTGTTTTTTAATAAAACATTATCTAAATCTTCGGGAAGTATTAAATCAACGAAATAAATTTTATTTTCTAGAAAATCAGACTTAGGATATCCTGTCAGTTTTTCTATTTCATCGTTGAGATAAATTTTGGTATACTTTTCATCATAGTTGGATAAATATACGGTACCAGGAATATTATTAGCTAATAAACGGAACCGTTCCTCGCTTTCCTCAATAATAGATTCGTTAATGTTTCTCTCAATAGAAGAGGAGATGTTTTTGACTAATAGTTGTAAAATTGAAATTTCATCCAGACTCCAAATTCGCTCGCTGGCTGAGTTATCAAATGCAAAAAAACCGTCAAATTCATTTTTTATAAAAACAGGAAAAAACAGCATTGAATTGGGATTCAATTTGCTCAAAAATATTTTTACATTTACATTTTGAATATTATTTTTAATGCTTTCAAAGAATTCTGCTGGAGATAAATCTTTTAGATTATTGTCAAATTCAGAAAATTCAATATTTTGCAGGCTAGGATGAACAATTTCAAAACCTTGCAGTTCATTTGTCCACATGCATTTTTGGTCAAAAAGACCGGATTTTCTATCCCTCCTAAAAAAGGAAATACGTTCTGATTTTGTTACTTTTCCTAATTCATTAATGATTCCCTTAATAAGCTTTTCAGTGCTTTTTTCTAATAAAAATTTATTAGTATTTTTATTGATTACCAAAAGCAATTCACTTTTATAAGCCAGTTTTTGTTCTATTTCTAACCGCATCTGAGAGGCTAAAGCAATTACAATTAAATCGGATATTGATTTAGCAAAATTAATATCCTCATTGTCCCAGTTTTTAATTTGGTGCGTAGATTCGAAAGAGAGAATGCCTTTTAATTCTCCATCAAAAAAGACAGGAGTATCAAGGGTTGAAAATATATTGTTGGTATAAACATAAGAGTTTTTTATTTTATTATTATCAGAATAGGATCTAATGTCAGATTGAACTACTTGAAGTTTATTTTCAATTTTTTCGAAATAACTTATGTTTTCATTTCTATAAAACTGAATACCGCTTTCCAGGATGTCTGTTTGGGATTCATAGAGTTTACAGCAAATAATTTTATCCGTGTCATATATCCAATAACCAGCTCGGTTTACGCCCAATGCCCCAGAAGTTATTTTAAGAATGTTACTGATAGTTTGCTCAAAATTATCATTATTTGAATGGTTTAGTACCGCTAAATCTTTAAGGATTTTGCTGTATTCTTCGATTTTAAACTGCCGTTTTGATTTTTCGTCTTCAATATTCTTTAACAGTGTAATATCTCTTGCAATTCCTGAATAGCCTTCGATTTCTCCAAAACTGTTTCTTCGGACAAAAACGTTTTGAGATATCCATATTTCATCTCCGTCTTTTTTTATAAGGGGGAATTCAAGCGTGGTGAAATTTTCTTCAATATCAAGAATGTTTTGGTAAAAACTCATGGTATTGGTAATGTAGTCTTTTCTGATTAATGAAGAGAAGTCTTTGGAAAGGAGTTCTTCTTTGGAATAACCTAAAGTTTTTACTGCATAATCATTCACAAAAGTAAACTTGCCTCTTGCATCAGCTTCAAAAATTATATCAACAGCAGTCTGAATTAAGGTTTCATACTGCTTTCTTATTTTTATTTCATTGGTAATATCTTGGCCTATTCCAATAATTGAGTCTTCGGCAAACTGTTTGTCTATCCATTGAATGAATTTGTATTCCCCGTTTTTACATTTTAGTCTTCGGACATATAAACGGTTATCGATAAAGTTTTTGTGGTAATCAATACCAATAAATTCGGGGTCTTCTGTCAGTTTCCAAAAGCCATAACCCATTACTTCTTCAGGATTATAACCTAATATGGACGTTATAGTATTACTGCAAAAAGTAATTTCTCCCATTTTATTGGTAGCAATTGTGAGCGAGTTACCTTTGTTTACTATTTCATTGGTGAAATTAAATTTTTCTTGAATTTTAACTAATGAAACATGTCTAATATGGTTTATTATAAAAACCATAAGAGAGCAGCTAATAAGCATTATTGCTTTTTTGACAGGAACTAAATCAAAAGCATAAATTGTGAATAAAAAGCAACAGATAAATCCCGTAAAGATCCAGTATTTTTGAATTGGTTTAATGATAATATAAGAAAAGAATATTGCAATAATAAAAGCATAAATCGGTATAGAATCTTCGGGGATGAATATTATATTATATATTATTAAGATGCAATAGATATAGAATAAAAAAATAAAAATATTTCGAATTCTATTATACAAATATTTTGATTTTTCGCTTGCTAAAAATATAAGTAAAAAGGAACAGCCTACTGTAAAGTTTCTAATTAAAAGGCTTTGTGTCCTAACGTGAAACAATTCAAATAAAATTTCTATGAACGGAATAGCCAATCCCAGAAATAGTAAATAAAGCTGGTATTCCCTTTTGTCTGATTCTTCAGCAGGAAGATTATCTATATTTTTTAAAATAGAGTTTATTCTAGTGTTAGAATAAAGTATTGCTCCCAATAAAATAATTAGCATTGCTGACAAAAAAACGGTTCTGTGGTCAGTAGTTATTAAATGTGTCTGCTCTAAATTTGATGGCATAAGAGTACAAACTGAACTTAATAAAGAATAGTTGAAGTTGAAAAATAATAAGATTTTACAACATAAAAGCATAGTATTAGGGGGGTGACTATTTAATTAAAGAAATTAAGCGACTGCAATTTAGTGTTTTATAATTTGTCTATTTTTAATATTCATTTTTAAGCGGCGTGTCTATCCCAATAATGGCACTGTAAATGGCATAATTCATCGAATAAATAAACGGCATCGTAAAAAATATACCGACACAGCATGCCATAAGGCCTATTAATGATCCAATTATTGCTATAACTATTAATCCTAACAAAACAATAGGCTCTTTTAAAACAATTTTTATACTGTGTTTTATAGCATCAAGTGCTTTTATATTTCCAAAAATGATAAGCGGAATTGTAAGCAGTGTTATAAATGAGATGAAATAGTTTATTATGAGACCTAGAAACTCAAATTTTATATAAGTCATTAGAGTATTTTGAGCAAAACTGATAACTGTAATCAGAAAAGTAGCAATCATAATTTCTATCATATAAGGTAATTTATAGAATGAGAATAATGAAGAAACGGGGAAACTTTCGTTTCTGTCTCCATGATCTGCCATTTTTAAGAAAGCCGCCTGGAATGGGCTGAGCAAACAAGAAATGATTATGGAAATGATACCTATTTCTAATATATTAGATTGAAGAAGTTTTTCTATTTTAAGCTGATCAGAAGAAAGTTCCTTTGCCATTTCAACACCAATATAAGATATTAGAGAAAAAGCTCCAAAAACCATTAACAATATACTAAAGATTACAATTACGGATCCAGCATATAAAGCAATTTTTTTGTAATTCTCAAAGGCATGATTGAATACATTTCCAAAATCTATTTGGTATCCGTTCTTTTCAATTTCCTGTAATCTTTCTAGAGTTTGGTTCATTATATGTTTGGTTATTTATTTATATTTAAAAATAGACTTTTTTCAAATGACATTTGGTAAAAAAATCAGCCTAAATTCTGACTCTGCATGTTACAGCATTTTCCATATCATTGTGCAAATTTACTGATTTTTTACGTTTAGTAAACGAAGAAGTTTTTTCGGTGCTGTTTTTGTGCTTTATTAATTATTATTTATCATAACCAGTTTAATAATTTTTTCAGCGTACTAATTTTACTGTTTGTGTAAGGAGCGTATCTTAAATTTAAATCCAGCCAATTTGCTTTTTTTACAATTCCTTTGTGATGAGAAAATGTATCAAAACTCAGCTGACCGTGATAAGCACCGATTCCGCTGTGACCAACACCGCCAAAAGGAAGTCTTTTGTTTGCAAAATGAATTACGGTATCATTTACACAGCCTCCGCCAAATGAATAGTCCAAAATTGTTTTTCTCGCAAATTTTTTATCATCAGTAAAAACATATAAGGCAAGCGGTTTTTCATATCGTGATATAATTTTATCGATTTCCTCCTCATTTTTGTAAGTAATTATGGGAAGTAAAGGACCGAAAATTTCCTCCTCCATGAGTAAACTGTCAAGATTGTTTTCCTCTATTAATGTTGGAGCGATATAATAGTCTTCAATATCAATTTCGCCTCCCGAAACTATTTTTTCAGGTTCAATCATACTTACTAACCGGTGCCAGTTTTTTTCGTTTATGATTCTGGCAAAATCTGGAGAGTGTTTCGGATTTTCTCCATAGGCATTTGTAATTTCATTTTTCATGAAATCTACAAAATGGCTTTTCATTTCTTCTTGTATTAAAATATAATCCGGTGCAATACAGGTCTGGCCAGCATTCAAAAATTTACCCCAGACTATTCTCTTAGCTGCGAGTTTTAAATTGGCTGTTTCATCAATAATACAGGGATTTTTTCCGCCTAATTCGAGAGTTATGGGAGTAAGATGTTCTGCAGCTGCTTTGGCAACAATTTTCCCGACAGCTACACTTCCTGTGAAGAAAATATAATCCCAGCGCTGTGCCAATAGTTTTTTAGTAACTTCAACACCGCCTTCAATTACTTTTACATGCTGATGAGGGAATACTTTTTCAGTTATTTTTAAAATTACAGCCGATGTTTTTGGCGTTAATTCTGAAGGTTTTAATGTAACCTGATTGCCGGCAGCTACAGCGGCTATTAATGGTCCCATTGCTAATTGAAACGGGTAATTCCAAGGCGCTATAATCAAAACCTCTCCATAAGGTTCCTTTACTATATAATCTGTCGAAGGGAAATTAAGTATTGAAGGGGTTACCTTTTTAATTCTGGCCCATTTTTCAATATTCTTTATGGTGCTTTTTAATTCCGAAATGATATAACTTGTTTCGGTAGCAATTGATTCAAAGGGCGGTTTTTTGAAATCTTCATACAAAGCCTGAATGATTTCATTTTCACGTTTGATGATTTCATCCATTAATTTTACTAAAGCTTCTTTTCTTGTACTAATGCTGTATTTGTAACTCATAGCGAAAAAAGATTTAAATCATTTATGCAAGTTAAATCTAAATTTCAAGATAAAACTCTTTTCAAACTAAAAATTAAATGGCTTTCCAAATAACTTCGTCAGGTGTTGGAGCAATAATGGTGATGTCTTCTTTAGAAACTGGATGAACAAAAACTAGCTTTCGGGCATGTAAATGAATCCCTCCATCAGGATTACTTCGGTCAAAACCATATTTTAAATCTCCTTTAATTGGTGAACCAATAGCTGACAACTGGGCTCTAATTTGGTGGTGTCTTCCAGTGTGCAGCTGGATTTCAAGTCCGAAATAATTGTCAAGTTCTTTTATGATTTTATATTCTAAACTGGCCATTTTACTATCAGGAACTTCTTTGAGATGCGCTTTTGAAGTGTTGTTTTTTTCGTTTCTTTTGATGTAATGTACGAGTGTGTCTTGTTGTTTAGCAGGTTTATTTTTGACTACCGCCCAATATGTTTTTTGTGTTTCTCTGTTACTGAATAATTCATTCATTCTAGTCAAAGCTTTGCTTGTACGGGCAAAGACAACAATTCCTGTAGTAGGTCTGTCCAATCTATGTACCACTCCAAGGAAAACTTCACCCGGTTTGTTGTATTTGTCTTTGATGTATTCTTTAACAACATCACTCAATGGTTTATCGCCTGTTTTGTCTCCCTGCACAATATCACCCACACGTTTATTGACCACGATTAAGTGGTTGTCTTCGTGCAGAATTTGGAGATTGGATTTTGTGGATATTATTTTTCCTGCCATGAATTATTCTTTAATATCTAAAAGTTTCCAAACACCAAATTTTTTATATTCGCCAATCGCTTTTTGAAATGAAGTTTTTTTATCTTCACTAAAATAGCCATCTAGTTCAGATTTTAACACATATTTTTCATTACACTTAATAATATTTAAATATGTAGTTTCACCTTTAATAATCTCTAGTTTTAGTATATTATTTCCATCAAAATCATCTTCGTTTTCCGGAGCTAAAATTGCAGATTTACTGCTGTAATTTAATTTAATTTTTGATTCTTCTATTTTATAAGTACCTGTGTTGTATGTCTCTGCTGGAATACAGTAAAAATTACTGATAAAAGTTCCATTTTCAAGAAAAACAATTCTTCCATCACAACAGTCGCAGCCATCATTGTATGCTATGCATTCTTCGGTATTAAGGTTAGGAGATATATAAAATACTTTATTTGATAATTCTACATTTAATTCTTTTTTGTTCTTTTCTATCAATGTCTTATTTTCTTTATTTTGACACGAAAAAAGAAACCCTAGGATTAATACAACTAAAATATTTTTCTTCATTAATTTAAAATTAATATTGCTCACTTGATGATGGAAAATCTTGCGACTTCACATCATCAACGTATTGACTGATTGCAGTTGTCATTCCTTCGTATAAATTCATGTAGCGTCTCAAGAAACGTGGACTGAATTCATTATTCATTCCCAGCATATCATGAATGACTAATACTTGCCCGTCAACACCGCCACCAGCGCCAATTCCAATAACAGGAATAGAGATGCTTTTGGCTACTTTTTCGGCTAAATTTGCAGGAACTTTTTCGATAACAATTGCAAAACAACCTAATTTCTCCAGTAATATGGCGTCTTCAATTAATTTTTCGGCTTCTTGTTCTTCTTTGGCACGAACAGTATAAGTACCGAATTTATAAATGGATTGTGGTGTTAAACCCAAGTGTCCCATTACTGGAATTCCAGCATTCAAGATTTTTTTGATAGAATCTTTTATTTCTTTTCCGCCTTCTAATTTTACAGCGTGACCGCCGCTTTCTTTCATTATTCTGATAGATGACCGCAATGCTTCTTTCGAATCAGATTGGTAACTTCCAAAAGGTAAATCAACAACAACCAAAGCTCTTTCTACAGCTCTAACCACCGATGAAGCATGGTAAATCATTTGGTCCAAAGTAATAGGTAAAGTGGTTTCGTGACCCGCCATTACATTCGAAGCTGAATCACCAACCAGAATTACATCAATTCCGGCAGTGTCCACAATTTTGGCCATGGTATAATCATAAGCCGTAAGCATGGAGATTTTTTCTCCATTCGATTTCATCTCGATTAGGGACTTAGTAGTAATTCTTTTATAATCTTTTTTAATTGCAGACATTGTGATTTATGATTTTATTTCCGAAAGCTCGGGGTTGATTTTGTTTTTGAGAGAACAAAAGTAATAAATAGATGTTTTCTAAATTGAATTTTCACAAGGAATGTCGTAAAATTAACTATGAAAATTATGAGATTACTATTTAGGTAAAGTATTTTAAAGAATTTCTATAACAAATAATTAAAATAGCTAATTTTGATAATTGAACTCACAAAATATAATTTTGAAAAATATTCTCATTATTGATGACGAAGAAAAATTGCGTCATCTTCTTGCCCGAATCATAAAATCTGAAGGTTTTGATGTTTTTGAAGCTCCTGATTTAAAATCAGGTTTCAAGAAATTAGAGCAGAATGATATTGATGTTGTATTATGCGATGTCAAACTTCCCGATGGCAATGGAGTAGATTTTCTTCAAAAAATAAAACCGGTTTTCCCTTTAACAGAAGTGATTTTATTAACTGCTTTCGGAAAAATTTCGGATGGTGTTCAAGCGATGAAAAACGGTGCTTTTGATTATATTGTAAAAGGCGACGACAATGATAAAATTATACCGCTGTTGTATAAAGCATTAGAAAAAGTTCAGCTCCAAAAGAAAGTCAAACAACTCGAAAAACGAATCTCCGATAAATATTCTTTTGACAATATAATTGGAAAGTCAAAAGGATTGGAACAGGTTATTGATTTGGCTAAAAAAGTTGCCAAAACGGATTCAACGGTACTTTTAACAGGAGAAACCGGAACCGGAAAAGAAGTTTTTGCTCAGGCTATTCATGAAAATAGTAATAGAGTAGGTAAGTCATTCGTGGCATTGAATTGCAGCACTTTCAGCAAGGAAATTTTGGAAAGTGAATTATTTGGACACAAGCAAGGTGCTTTTACAGGAGCCATAAAAGACAAAAAAGGTTTTATCGAAGAAGCCAACGGAGGGACTTTATTTCTGGATGAAATAGGGGAAATGCCACTTGAACTGCAGGCCAAATTATTGCGTGTTTTAGAAACCAATGAATACATTCAAATAGGTGATACCACACCTAGAAAATCAAATTTCCGACTTATTGCTGCCACGAATCGGGACTTAAAAACAGAAAGTGACGAACACCGTTTTCGTTCGGATTTATATTTCAGGCTGAATATTTTTGAGATTAAAATTCCGCCATTGCGGGAAAGAGTAAAAGATATTGTGCCTTTAGTACATTATTTTGTAAAAGAATTTTCATCCCGAAGCAATAAAAAAGAACTAACCATTAATCCTGATTTCCTTCATAAATTAGAAACGTATCATTGGCCGGGAAATGTCCGTGAATTGAAAAATGTGATTGAGCGTTCTGTGATTCTGGTGAATGATGATGTTTTGACGCAGGATGTTTTGCCTTATGAAATGCAGCATCAAACGGATAAAGTAAATAAAACCCTGTCCGCTTTTTCTATGCAAAGCGTTGAGAAACTACACATTCAAAAAGTGCTGAATTATACCAAAGGAAATAAAGCTGAAACGGCTCGTTTACTCGAGATAGGAATTGCTACTTTGTATAGAAAAATTGATGATTTTGGATTATAAAATTTTGACATAACAAAAAACTATGACTCGTAAAATTGCAGTTATTAAAAGGTATTTAAAAACCGTTCTCAATCTGAAAACCGATCAAGAATCAGAACAAATTACCTATGAAGAAATAAAATCCGGCGTCATTTTTAAAGGTACCAATTTTTGGATTATGGCTTTTGCTATTTTCATTTCCTGTATTGGTTTAAATATAAATTCTAAAGCAGCCGTAATTGGGGCAATGATAATTTCCCCTTTAATGGGACCCATTTTTGGCATTGGTTTTTCACTAGGAACTTTAAATGCCAGTCTTTTGAAATTGAGTTTGCGAAACGTTTTTCGTATAGTACTGGTTTCTATCCTATGCTCAACAGTTTATTATTTATTGTCGCCCTATCACATTGCAACAGACGAATTATTATCGTTTTCAAAACCTACAATTTTTGATATTCTGTTAGCTTTTATGGGCGGAATGGCTGGTATGATTGCGATTTCCCGTCACGATGGTAATCGGGTTTTAGTTGGAATTGCAGTGGCCACTGCCTGTATTCCGCCACTTTGCACCGCAGGTTACGGAATTGCAACTTTGCAGTGGCAATACATTTTAGGTGGATTATATACTTATTTTATCAATGCTCTTTTTATTTGTTTGGGCTGTTATATAATTACAAAGTATTTAAAATTCGCTCAATTTTCTAACAATAACATTCAGCATATCAATAGTTATTTTGGTGTTTTAAGTTTTATAGCCGTTATTCCAGCACTTTATTTGGCCTATAATCTTTGGTCGATAAATGTTTATAGCGATAAAATAAAATACTTTGTAGTTAATGAAGTCGGAAAATTATATCATGTTACTCACACGGAAACGAATGCCGAAACCAAGACTATCACCATCGATATTATTGTAGACGAGTATCAAGAAAATTTGGACAAAATCATTCTTTCAAAACTTAAAAAATATGATTTGCAAGACAGTAAAGTGGAAGTTTTTCAAACATTAAAAGCAGTAGATAATAAATCAGAAATTGAAACCCTGAAAAAACAATTAGCCGATATAAAAAAAGAACTAGAAAAATTGAAATAAAAAATCCTTCCATTTCAATAAAAGCCTATCATTTTGATAGGCTTTTTTTATGCCTTTTTTTGGCACGATAACAACAATGCTTTAGGAAACAATGCTTTATGGGTTTTTTATTTTTTTGGAATGTTTTTTGGCATAGGCGATACAGAAAAAATAATTATCTAATTATGAAAAATCAAGTCACCACTGTTTATAAACAAGCAGAACGCTTCGCCGAAATCACAAAAACGGCAATCATTACCGGAAATATTAATCGGGCAAAAAAATGTTTGGCAATGGCCGAACGACTTTTCGAAACGGGAAGCAGTGAAACCAAGAATGCCATTTCGAATGTATATGTTTTTTCGGTTTCCTCTTTTATGGAACTGCGTCATTGCAGTATTTCAAATCTGTTTCCAAAATCGTTAAAGGCTGAGTATATCAAGCAAATCAATGCTCCTGGAGTTTAAATCTAACCTTAATTTATTAATAATATGATAATCACAATTCTTTTACTCGCATTAGGTATTCTACTATTTGCAATTTGTTTTAAATCAGTCGAATTTTTTGAAAAAATCTAAATTATGACAGCACTCTTCATCATTTCACTCGCCGTATTCGGTTATCTGGTTTACGTATTAATCAAACCCGAAAAATTTTAAAAATGAAAAAGGCAGAATCTAAAAAAATATCAATAGCAATTATGGCTTGGGCATTAGCCTTTATAACGCTTATTATCTTTTTATAAAAGCCCAAAATTTATTTAATTTCTAACAAATAAAATATGAACACAGAATTTTTTGGAGTCATCAGTATTTTTATCATCTCGATAGTTTTGGCCATTCCTGTTGGAAGTTATATAGCCAAAGTGTATTTGGGTGATAAAACAATGCTTGATGCAATTTTCAATCCCATTGAAAATTTTATTTTTAAAATCAGCGGTATTAATTCCACTGAAGAAATGAACTGGAAACAGCATCTCAAAGCACTTTTAAGTGTAAACATGGTTTGGTTCATTCTTTGCTTTTTTGTTTTATTGTTCCAAGGTTCACTGCCTTTAAATCCAGATAATAATCCAAATATGTCTCCCGATTTGGCCTTTAACACCGCTATTTCATTTGTAGTGAACTGTAATCTGCAGCACTATTCGGGTGAATCGGGTCTTTCGTACTTAGGTCAGCTTATGTTAATGTTCCTGCAGTTTGTTTCTGCAGGTACAGGAATGGCAGCAGCCGCTATGGTGTTTGTTGCCATGAAAGAAAAAACAACCGATAAACTAGGGAATTTTTACAATTTTTTCATCAAAAGCTGTACCCGTATTTTATTGCCTCTTTCTGCTGTTGTAGCTGTTGTTCTATTATTTAGCGGTACTCCAATGACATTTGAAGGGAAAGATAAAATCGTCACTCTGCAAGGTGACACAGTTGAAGTTTCAAGAGGTCCAGCTGCTGCATTTATTGGTATCAAGCATATTGGTACAAATGGTGGTGGTTTTTTTGGAGTCAATTCAGCCCATCCTTTAGAAAATCCAACTTATTTGACCAATGCGGTTGAGTTGTGGGCACAGTTAATCATTCCGTTTGCGATGATTTTTGCTCTTGGATTTTTCTTGAACAAAAGAAAATTGTCTTGGATAGTTTTTGGCGTCATGACTGCAGGTTTTTTAATGCTGGTAATACCAACAATTATAAGTGAAATTAATGGAAACCCTGCTATCGAAAGAATGGGAATTACCCAAGCCACCGGTGCCATGGAAGGTAAGGAAGTCCGTTTTGGTCCCGCAATTTCAGGTTTTTGGAGTATTGCTACTACCGTAATTTCTACAGGATCTGTTAATAGCATGCACGATAGTTCGATGCCGGTTTCTGGAACGATGCAATTATTAGCTATGATGGTCAATGCCTTTTATGGCGGCTGTGGGGTTGGATGGCTGAATTTCTATGTTTTCATTATCCTCGCTGTATTTATATCGGGCTTGATGGTAGGTAGAACTCCTGAGTTTCTAGGAAAGAAAATTGAAGCCCGCGAAGTAAAAATTGCTGCTTTTATTGCCATTCTTCACCCTTTACTGATATTGTCAGGAACTGCTTTGGCATCTTATTTTGCTGCAAATGATACCGCAATGGGATACTGGTTTTCAGGAAACGCAACAGGATGGCTGAATAATCCCGGCCACCATGGATTTTCTGAAATGCTATACGAATACACTTCGAGTGCAGCCAATAATGGTTCTGGTTTTGAAGGTTTAGGAGACAACAATCCATTTTGGAATATTACCACTGGAATTGTATTGCTGTTAAGCCGTTTTATTCCAATCATTGGACCATTGGCTATTGCTGGTTTATTGGCCAATAAAAAATACATTCCTGAAAGTGCAGGAACTTTAAAAACAGATACTACCATTTTTGGAGTTATGGTTTTTGCCGTAATCGCAATTATTGCTGCGTTGTCTTTCTTTCCAGCTTTAGCTCTGGGGCCATTAGCAGAATATTTTACTTTAAAATAATATAAAAAATGACTAATAATAAATCCAAATCATTGTTTGAAAGTAAGCAGGTAAAAGAAGCATTAGTGCAGTCTTTTGTAAAGCTGAACCCAAAGACAATGTTCAAAAACCCGGTAATGTTTACTGTAGAAATCGGGACTGCTATTATGTTTGCTGTGTGTATTGCCATTTTGTTTGGCGCACAGGATCAAGGCAGTTTTGTTTATAACTTCATTGTATTCTTGATTTTGCTGGCAACCCTTTTGTTTGCCAATTTTGCCGAAGCAATTGCCGAAGCCAGAGGAAAAGCGCAAGCAGACAGTTTGAGAAAAACACGTGAAGAAACTCCGGCGAGACAGGTTTTAACCAATGGCGAAATTAAAAACGTGAGTTCTTCTGCTTTGAAAAAAGGCGATTTCTTTATCTGTGAAGCTGGTGATTTGATTGCAACAGATGGTGAAATCATAGAAGGATTGGCAACCATTGACGAAAGTGCCATTACCGGTGAAAGTGCTCCCGTAATTC
Organism: uncultured Flavobacterium sp.; assembly: GCA_963511795.1. GTDB lineage: Bacteria > Bacteroidota > Bacteroidia > Flavobacteriales > Flavobacteriaceae > Flavobacterium. The sequence continues at coordinate 78,142 of CAUPKP010000024.1, forward strand.
GTGAAGCGGGTGGTGACAAATCATCTGTAACCGGAGGGACAAAAGTGTTGTCAGATAAAATTAAAGTAATCGTAACTTCAGAACCAGGGGAAAGTTTCCTAGACAAAATGATTGCTTTGGTTGAAGGAGCAAGCCGGCAGAAAACACCAAATGAAATTGCTTTGACGATTCTTTTGGCTGCGTTTACCTTAATATTCGTAATTGTTTGTGTGACTTTGAAACCGTTTGCAGATTATGCGAATGCGCCAATTACAATCGCAGCCTTTATTTCGCTATTCGTTTGTTTGATTCCAACAACTATTGGAGGTTTGCTTTCTGCCATTGGAATTGCGGGTATGGACAGAGCATTGCGTGCCAATGTAATTACAAAATCAGGAAAAGCAGTGGAAACTGCAGGAGATATTGATGTATTGCTTTTAGATAAAACAGGAACAATTACCATTGGAAACAGAAAAGCAACCAATTTCTATCCAGCAAAAGGAGTTGAGCTAGAAGATTTTATTAAGTCTGCGGTATTAAGTTCACTTGCTGATGATACACCGGAAGGAAAAAGTATTGTGGAATTGGCTGGTTCAGATGTAGCTCAAAAATTATCTATCGAAGGTGCGTCCTTAATCAAATTTACTGCCGAAACAAGAACGAGTGGTGTTGTTTTAAAAGACGGTACTAATATTAGAAAAGGTGCTCAAGATGCAGCCAAAAACATTGCGCTTCAATCAGGTAATGTTTTCCCGGAAGATGTCGCAGAAAGAGTTATCGCTATTTCTTCAAAAGGAGGAACGCCATTAGTAGTTCTAAAAAACAACCAAGTGCAAGGTGTTATCGAATTGCAGGATATTATCAAAACAGGAATGCGTGAACGTTTTGAACGTTTGAGAAAAATGGGTGTAAAAACCGTGATGGTCACAGGAGATAATCCTTTGACAGCCAAATTTATTGCCGAAGCTGCCGGTGTCGATGATTTTATTGCCGAAGCCAAACCAGAGGATAAGATGAACTACATCAAGAATGAACAGCAACTTGGTAAGCTTGTAGCGATGATGGGTGACGGTACCAATGATGCACCCGCTCTTGCACAAGCAGATGTTGGAGTAGCTATGAACAGCGGAACTCAAGCTGCAAAAGAAGCGGGTAACATGGTCGATCTAGACAATGATCCAACCAAGCTAATTGAAATTATTGAAATTGGAAAACAACTATTGATGACTAGAGGAACGCTTACTACTTTCTCGATTGCGAATGATGTTGCCAAATATTTTGCCATTGTTCCTGCGCTTTTCATTACAGCGATTCCTGCTCTCGAAGGATTGAATATTATGCAGTTGCACAGTCCGGAAAGCGCCATTTTATCTGCGGTGATTTTCAATGCGGTTATCATTCCGATATTGATTCCGCTGGCGTTGAGAGGTGTTGATTATAAACCGATTGGTGCAGAGGCTATTTTGAAAAGAAACCTGCTCATTTATGGTTTGGGAGGAATAATTATTCCTTTTATCGGAATCAAATTGATTGATTTGATCGTAACATTATTTATGTAATTAAGCTTCTGAGATACTAAGTTGCAAAGATGCTGAGAAAAGAAACTTAGAAATTCAGCAACTTAGTCTCTTAGAAACTAAAAAAAAACTCAAAATGAAAAATACATTTTCAATATTAAAATTCACTCTATTATTGGTGGTTTTATTCTGTGTTATTTATACAATGGCAATTTTAGGAATTGCGCAATTAGCCCCAAATAATGGAAAAGGGGAAACTATTTCTGTAAACGGAAAAGTGGTTGGTTACCAAAAGATTGGACAAAAATTTGACAAGCCTAATTATTTCTGGGGACGACCATCGGCAGTAGATTATAATGCAGCTGGAAGTGGAGGAAGCAACAAAGGCCCAAGTAATCCTGATTATTTGGCTTTGGTTCAAAAAAGAATTGATGCATTCTTGATAGCGCATCCGTATTTGAAAAAATCAGAGATTCCATCGGATATGGTGACGGCTTCAGGAAGCGGATTGGATCCGAATATTTCCCCGGAAGGCGCTTTGATTCAAGTAAAACGTGTCGCTATGGAGCGAAAATTATCTGAAGAAAAAGTTAAAGCATTGGTGGAAACCAAAATCAATAAACCATCGGTAATGGGAACTTCAACGGTGAATGTGCTGGAGTTGAATATTGCTTTGGATGGGTTGAAATAACGAAAAATCAATTTCAATGGCAATAGCAATGGCAATGTGAATGTCAGTTTTAAAATAATGAGTGCTAAGAATAAAAAAAAGTTCTTAAAAAACGTGATGTCCTAGCCCAGATAGAAGGGAAAATCCTTTTGTTTTTTCTTTTAAAAAACAAAAGATTTGGAATGATAGCGGGATTAGCTCCTAAAAAAAAATTAAATGAAAAAAATAATAGTTACAGCTTTTATAGCTTTCGGTTTTACAACAATTAATGCTCAAGAAGAGTCAAAAAGTCCAATTACTTTTTCTGCTTATGTAGATGTTTATTACAGTTATGATAGTGCTAAACCAGATAATCATACCAAACCGGGATTTATTTACAATTATAATAAATCGAATGAAGTGAATTTGAATTTGGGTATGGCTAAAGTGAATTATTCGAAAGAGAATGTTCGTGGAAATCTGGCACTGATGGGAGGAACTTATGCCGAATACAATATGGCAGCGGAACAAGATTTATTGAAGCACGTTTATGAAGCCAATGCTGGGGTTAAAATTTCCAAAGAACACAATCTTTGGATTGATGCGGGTGTAATGCCTTCGCATATTGGTTACGAAAGTGCGATTGGAAAAGACTGCATGAACTTAACCAGAAGTATTGGTGCTGAAAACTCGCCTTATTATGAAGCTGGGGTGAAAATAGGATATACTTCTGCGTCTGAAAAATGGTATTTGGCGGCGATGTATTTGAACGGCTGGCAGCGTATTCATAAAATAGATGGCAATCAAACACCGGCTTTTGGAACTCAGCTGACTTTTAAACCAACCGGGAAAGTGTCGCTAAACTGGAGTACTTATGCAGGGAACGAACAGCCGGATGTTGACAAGAAATGGCGTTATTTTAACGATTTTTACGGAACATTTAAATTGACCGATAAAACAAGTGTAATTGCCGGTTTTGATATTGGAGCGCAACAATCTGCAAAAGGAAGCAGTGATTATGATGTTTGGTACACTCCATCTGCAGTTGTTCAATACAAGCCCACAGATAAAATTCAATTGGCAGCAAGAGGGGAATATTATCAGGATGAAAAAGGCGTAATCATCGCTACAGGAACCCCAAATGGTTTTAAAACCTATGGTTTCTCGGCAAATTTTGATTATTTGCCAACAGAAAATGTAATGTTTAGAATAGAAGCCCGAACTTTGAATAGTAAAGATGCTATCTTTTTGAAGGATAATAATCCTGCAAACAGCAACGTATTTGTTACGACATCTTTGGCGATTTCTATTTAAAAAAGGTCAATAAAAGTAAATTTTTTATTGAAAACCATTAAGGAATTAAGTTTAATAAAGCTTAGTTTCTTAATGGTTTAATGAGTTTTAAAATGATTCAACGGTTAGTTTAATTTTATGAACAGCGAAAAAGAAAATAATGTCAAACACTTTCTTGATTTAATTCAAAAATCACGGAGGGGAAAGTTTAAAGTCTATATTGGTATGAGTGCCGGTGTGGGCAAAACTTTCAGGATGCTTCAGGAAGCTCACACTTTGTTGCGTAATGGAATTGATGTCAAAATTGGTTATATCGAAACGCACAATCGGAAAGAAACACATGAGTTATTGGATGGATTGCCTGTGATTCCGCGCCGGACTATTTTCTATAAAGGAAAACAGCTGGAGGAAATGGATGTGCAGGCGATTATCAATTTGCGTCCAGAAGTAGTAATAGTTGATGAATTGGCGCACACCAATATTGAAGGAAGCAAAAACGAAAAACGCTGGCAGGATGTTTTGGAGATTCTGGAAGCGGGAATCAATGTGATTTCGGCTGTAAACATTCAGCATATTGAGAGTTTAAACCAAGACGTAAAACGAATTACAAATGTTGATGTTCTAGAGCGAGTTCCTGACAATGTATTGCGGCTGGCTGATGAGGTGGTTAATATTGATTTGACTTCGGAGGATTTGATTGCTCGTTTGAAAGAAGGAAAGATTTATACACCCGATAAAATTCAGACTGCTTTGAGCAATTTTTTTAAGGCTGATCAGATTTTGCAGCTGCGGGAACTGGCATTAAGGGAAGTAGCCAGTCAGGTTGTTCGAAAGGTAGAAAATGAAGTCACAAAAAATCAGGCTTTGAGGCACGAAAAGTTATTAGCCTGCATCAGCAGTAATGATCGAACGGCCAAAATTGTGATTCGGAAAACCGCCCGATTGGCAAGTTATTACAATAGCGATTGGTATGTTTTGTATGTGGAAACTCCTAAAGAAAGTCCCAATAAAATTGCTCTTGACAAACAACGGCACTTGATTAATAATTTTAAGCTGGCAACACAATTAGGCGCTGAGGTAATTAAAATTGAAAGTAAGAGTATCACTGACGGCATACTCCAAATAGTGGAACAAAAGCAAATCACAACGGTTTGTGTCGGGAAACCTCATTTTAGTCTGTTTAAAGTGATTTTATCGACTACGATTTTTAACCGATTGCTGAATAATTTATCTTTATCTAATATTGACCTTGTAATTCTTTCGTAAAATGAAGATTAAAACTAAATTAAACCTAGGTGTCGGATTATTGTTTTTAATGATAATTATCCTGACGTTAGTGAGTGCTTTTTATATTTTTTCGATAAAAAAAGACACTGAAAACATCTTGAAAGCCAATTATAATACATTGGAATATTCGCGGAATATGCTCCTTTCATTAGACAATATAAATGCAGATGCGGAGAAAGCGATAACCACATTTGAATCCAATCTCAATAAGCAGAACCGTAATGTTACCGAAGTTGGAGAGGGTAGTGTAACACGGAGTTTATTGAAAAATTTTGGGCTTTTGAAAAGAAACAGCAACGATGAAAGACTGAAAAGTCAAATTCGGCAGGATATTTTTGAGATAATGAAGCTGAATATGGCTGCTATTAAACAAAAAAGCGATATTGCAAAACACACTGCCGAGACGGCCAATCTGTGGATCGCCATAACGGGAACATTTTGCTTTCTGATAGCTTTTAATTTATTGGTGAATCTGCCCAATAATATAGCCGACCCAATAAAGGAACTTACCGCAAGTATCAAAGAAATTGCGAATAAAAATTACTCAGAACGCGTGCATTTTATGAACCATAATGAGTTTGGTGATTTAGCAAAATCATTCAACACTATGGCTCAAAAATTAGAAGAATATCATGACAGCAATCTTTATAAATTGTTGTTTGAAAAGAAAAGACTCGAAACTTTAATCAACAATATGAACGATCCGATTATAGGATTGGACAATCAAGGAATAGTTTTGTTTGTTAATGATGAAGCGTTGAAAATAATCGGTCTGAAATCGGAAGAAGTACTTGGAAAAACAGCCACAACTTTAGCATTGACAAATGATTTGATGAAATCATTAATGACAAAAAACATTGAAAATGAAGCTAAAAAGTCTAGTCAAAAAATACTTCCAATGAAAATTTTTGCTGACGGAAAAGAAAGTTATTTTGAAAAAGAAAATGTAAATATAACGATCCAGCCTACAGGCGAAGACCAGACGATTGATATTGGAGATGTAATTATTCTAAGAAATATCACGCCATTCAAAGAATTGGATTTTGCCAAAACCAATTTTATTGCAACCATTTCCCATGAGTTAAAGACACCGATTTCGACTATGAAATTGAGTTTGAATTTGCTTGAAAATGAACATACAGGCCCAATAAATGAAGAACAAAAGCATCTGATAGAAAGTATTAAAGATGATGGTGAACGTCTGCTGAAAATTACAGGAGAATTACTGGAACTGTCGCAAGTGGAAACGGGTAATATTAAACTGAATATTGAAAAAAGCAATCCTTACGAAATAGTACATTATGCCACTGAAGCGGTAAAAATGCAGGCGGAACAAAAGCAAATTGAACTGCTTATTGAAACAGATGAAAATCTTCCGATGGTAAAAGCCGACAGCGAAAAAACATCTTGGGTGTTAATCAACTTTTTGACGAATGCCATTCGTTATTCTTCCGAAAAAAGTACTATAAAATTGAGATTAGAAAGCAAAGATCACCAAATTTTATTTACAGTTATCGATACCGGAAAAGGAATTGACAATCGTTATTTAGCAAAAGTATTTGATAAATATTTCCAAATTCCGGGAAGCCACAAAACAGGAACGGGATTGGGATTAGCAATTTCAAAAGAATTTATTGAAGCTCAAGGAGGAACAATAGGAGTGGAGAGTGAGCTGGGACTGGGAAGCACTTTTTATTTTAAAATGCAAAGCACGTAATTCAGATAGCAGTTTTCAGTTTACAGCAGGCAGAAAAAAAGATTTCAGATAAAATGGTTAATCCACTTAATCTGAAATCTTTTTTTTTCTTCTATTTGAACTTCCCTGATTAGTGTTGACCGATTTCTAATTGTTTTCATTATCAAAAATAGTTAAAATAGGTTTAGAAAAAGAAGAATCATTAAACCACTTATTTTCAAATTCCATCGGACTTAATTTGCCGATATTGTTATGAG
>CAUPKP010000025.1:0-84619 GCA_963511795.1 uncultured Flavobacterium sp.
AAGGAGGTTAGATTAAAATTTTCAATCAAAAACTCGGGTAATATTAATCTCAATAGTTCTATATATGAATCCAATTCTATGCTGTTTTTTACAAATATCAGATTTTTTAATTATTTCTCCCCAGGTTTTGTTCTTGATCCATGAAAACACTGAAAATTTCTATATTTTGTTTGCTTTTATTTATTTGTGGAAATGTGCTACATGCGCAGATTCCTTCCAAAATAAAAGAGGCAATACCACAGGAAACCCTCGTTCAGTTGGATATTTCCTACGCGTCGGATACTCTGAAAAAACACACTCTAGATTTATACGTTCCAAAACATTTTGGAAATTCACTTCCACTTGTGATTTGGATTCATGGCGGAGGTTGGATCGGTGGAAACAAATTCGGAGACATGGAAAATATGAAATCCACTCTAAAAGCTATTCTAGACAATGGGTTTGCTGTAGCATCTATTGGTTATCGCTTTAGTACAACTGACATTTTCCCTGCCCAAATACAAGACTGCAACCAGGCAGTAAATTATCTTTATGACAACTCTTTAAAATATAATTTAGACAAAAATAGAATTGCCGTTATTGGTTTCTCTGCCGGCGGGCATTTAGCTTCATTAATTGGCACCTCAAATAACAATACTATTAATGCTTTTTATTATAAAAATCAAAAACCACATTTCAAAATAAAAGGAGTAATTGATTTTTACGGCCCATCTGATTTCATAGCCCGAATCGGAAGCATGCCTCTAGACGAAGGAGAACATAAAACGACATCGACAGGACTTCTTGGAGTTCAACCATTAGCAAGACCTGACTTGGCTAAATTTGCAAGCCCCACCACTTATATTGACAATTCTGATCCTCCTTTTTTAATTTTTCATGGTGACAAAGACACGACAGTTCCTATTACATTATCAAAATTATTGGATTCTTATCTAAAGCTTGCAAATGTTCAAAGTGAATTTGTAATAGTAAAAGACGGTCAGCATGGCGGAGAATTATTTAGATCAGAAGATATTAAAAACAAAGTTTTAGACTTTTTAAATATCCATTTGAATCAGAAAAAACAATAACCACATAAAACGCATTTTTAAAAAGACCATCATTTCTGATGGTCTTTTTTTTTTACAAAACTTAATTTCATTCTCCTAAAAATGAGCCACTTTAAAAACAAAAATTTAAAAAGCCGAATACGAAATCCAAAAAAAATACATTCAAAAAGTTTAAAATCATTAAAAAAAGATAGGTTAAAAAACAAAATCGCATTAATTAAAAAATAATCACCCGTGCGTCGTTTTTGCTGATAATAATTTAATAACTTAGACATAAAACTAGTCAAAAAAGACCCTATTGCTCAAAATTGTTGATTATTTAATACTAGGGAAACATGATGAAACTGATACCGCAATTAAACCCAAAAGGCTGGGACGAAATGTTCTCTAATGAAGGAGTAAGAAATTCCTATGCTCAAGTGCTGAACACCTTACAAAGCTTAACTCCTGAAAGTCTAAATGACAAACAGCTGCAGGCTTCGGATTTATTCATGAATCAGGGAATAACTTTTACCGTTTACAGTGATAACAATCAGGGAATTGAACGAATCTTTCCTTTTGACATCATTCCCAGAATAATTACTAAAGCGGAGTGGAGCGAAGTAGAAACCGGTATCAAACAACGGTTAAAAGCGCTGAATTTATTTTTGGAGGATGTCTATAACGGACAGCACATTATAAAAGACGGCATAATTCCTGCCGCATTGGTTGCATCATGTCCTCATTATATACAGGAAGTGCACGGAATAAAAGTTCCGCATAATATACATGTGCATATCGCTGGAATCGACTTAATACGCGGTGCCAAAGGAGAATTTTACGTTCTGGAAGACAATCTAAGATGCCCAAGCGGCGTGAGCTATATGCTGGAAAACCGTGAAATCACAAAACGTATTTTTCCAGATATGCTTGCCACCAATAAGGTAAATACCGTTGGGAACTATCCAAATATATTTCACAACATATTGATTTCGCTTTCACCCCGAAATGTATCTAAGCCCAATGTTGTGCTGCTTACGCCGGGTGTTTATAATTCGGCATACTATGAGCACACTTTTCTGGCAAGACAAATGGGAATTCCGCTTGTAGAAGGAAGAGATTTGGTGGTTAACAATAATAAAGTCTATATGAAAACCACTTCGGGCTTACAGCAAGTGGATGTTATTTACAGACGTCTGGATGATGATTATCTTGATCCATTGGTTTTTAAACCAGAAAGCACACTGGGTGTTCCAGGGCTAATTAGCGCCTATCGTCACGGGAATGTGGCCCTAGTAAATGCAGTAGGAAATGGTGTTGCCGATGACAAAGCAGTCTATGCTTATGTTCCGGATATGATAAAATATTACCTTAACGAAGAACCTATACTTAAAAATGTTCCAACATACCAAATGGAAAACCCAGAAGAAAGAGAACTAGTATTTGCCGACATGGAAAACATGGTAATCAAAGAGACTAATGGAAGCGGCGGATACGGAATGATTATGGGAAACAAAGCAACCCAAGAAGAACTTGAAAACGGAAAAATAGCCATCCTGGCCAACCCACGAAATTTTATAGCACAACCTATTATTCAGCTCAGCACAGTCCCATGTTTAATCGATGGCCAATTGAAATTACGCCATGTTGATCTAAGACCCTATGCTTTATGCGGCCCCAATGGAATAGAAATTGTGCCTGGAGGACTTACTCGAGTCGCACTAACCGAAGGTTCATTGGTCGTAAACTCTTCTCAAGGAGGAGGAAGTAAAGATACTTGGATCATAAAGTAATTTCATTTTAAATTTTAAAATGAATCAAAATGGAAAAGAATAGAACAAACCCCGAAAAAAACGAAAGCAAAAAATTTGCTTTTTTACCAGAAATGGTTTTAGAACATCTAAACCATACAGAACCTAAAGAATATAAAGCTGTTCCTAATGAGGAAGCATCCAATGTAACACTATCGCAGACTATCGTTTTTGATCCGCTTGCAGATCCTTTCGAAGGAATAAATATCGAAATTGAACCACGTAAAAAAAAAGCAAAAAAAATAAAAAAGGCAAAAGTAAAATTTACTGAAACGGTAACTGTGCCAAAAATAGAAACCACCACAACTACCACATCAGAAAATAAAATCATACAATTTGTAAAGAAAATCAAATTAAACTTTTTAAATTTTTAAATAACAACTAAATTCTATATCTATGAAAACAATTATGACAAGTGAAGCTACAAACGGGATGTTTTTACTCAACAAAGAAACAACAATCAAAATGGACTCTGAAGCTCCAATTATAGAATCTATTTTTGAAACTATAGTCGAACCGATTATTTACAAATGCTAGAAAAAAGAATTGGTATAACCTTTAAATTATTCTTCTGATGCTATCCATTTGGATACCTGCATCAGAAGAATATACAATCATGCGATTTCTTAAAATCAAACGCTATTTATCTCAATTTTAAAAATCGATTCAAATGAAAGCAAATATGCTAAGCCGAGTTGCAGACGGAATGTTCTGGCTCAACAGATATATGGAAAGAACAGACGGGATGTTACTAACTCTTAGCACAAGCTATATTCTGTCATTTGATAAAGAAACCGATGATTGCCAGGGTTACAAACCCTTATTAAACTATTACACTAATTTGACATACGATCAAATAGAAGAAAAGCAAAACGACACCGCCTTTGTTTTGAAATACATCATTTGCGACAGTCAAAATCATAACTCTGTAAAAAATCTAGTTGTAAAAGCACGTGAAAATGCCAGAGGATCACAAGATAAAATCACCAAAGAACTTTGGGAACATATCAATTCACTCTACCACTATATGAATTCGCCTGAACTTCCCAGGAAACTGGAAAGTTCCGATGCTCTAAAAGTTGTAAACAAACTCAATAAAGAACTACTGCTTTATAATGGTATTTTGCATGTTACTATGCCAAGAGGACTTGGCTGGAGTTTTTCGAGTATCGGCAAACTAATAGAACGATGTTTACAGACAATATCGATGACACAGGCCTATTATATTCCAATTAATTACAATTTGGACGGAAACGAAGATGTTATGTACTGGAAAAGGCTCTTGCTTTCCTTATCTGGTTATGAATTATATCTGAAGAGTTACAGCAATATTAAGCATAATAGAAAAATTGTTGAACATGTTATTTTTAATCAAGATTTTGCGCATTCAGTAATCTTTACTTTAGACTTAATAAATAAATATTTAGATTGCCTTGTAAAAGACAATGAATTAAGTGAAGCTAGAACATTATACAATCAATTTGGAAGATTAAAAAGCTACATAGCCTACACTGATTACCACCACATGACCAACAAACAATTAGAAGAGGTTTTAGAAACTACAAAAACACAGCTCAATCAATTTTCTGTCGATTTTTCAAAATTATTTTTCTCCTACACTTAGATCTTATGGCAATATTTAAAATAATACATATCACTAAATACCAATACACCTGGCCCATAAAAGAAAGTATAAACGAAATCCGTTTGTTTCCGCATAATTTTAAGGATCAAGAAGTTCTTGATCACCAACTCTTAATTTCACACGATCCTGAAATAGAATATTTCAAGGATTATTATGGCAATCGTGTAGCAAATTTCAACAATCTCGAAACCCATAATGAAATGACAATCGAATCCCGAATGACGGTTCGAGTGAGTCATTCATTAAAAATTCCCGAATTCGAAGATGTTACCGCAAAAGAGCTGGAAGAAGAAAAGAACAATGACATCACATTATTAAGACTAAGCTATCCCGAAACAATAACAAAACAGCAGGAAATTGATGCAGTTTTGGCAAGCTTTGATACAGAAAATAACTCAATTATTACCATTGCTCAATTATGCAACGCCTATATATTTAACAACTTTATCTACACCAAAGGAATCACCAATATAGCCACTACAATTGATGAAATTTTGGAATTAAAAAAAGGTGTCTGCCAAGATTTTGCTCATGTATTACTCCAGTTTTTAAGAACTGCCGGAATCCCTTCCCGTTATGTAAGCGGCTATATCTGCCCTAACGAAAGCGGACTGAGAGGCGAAGGAGCCACGCATGCCTGGGTCGAAATCTATTCTCCAACGCAGGGCTGGCTGGGACTGGATCCAACAAATAATATTTGGACAATGGACAACCATGTGAAACTGTCTGTTGGCCGAAATTTCTATGACTGTACTTTAATCAAAGGTACATTCAAAGGATTGGCAAGACAAACACTATCTGTTAGTGTTTCTATAGGATATGAAGATGGTCGTCATTATGAAGAAATGAATGATGTACAGCTGGAAGAAATGCCACAAGAAATAAATGAGCAAATCAATCATATTGAACAGCAGCAGCAGCAGTAAAAAGCTGATTAATACTAAGACTCTGAGATTTTTACTTTTTCAATTATAAAATTTATATAAGAAAGTAAATTCATTTATTATTTTATTTATAAAAAATTAAGCAACTTGTTCAAATGCAATGAAATTCACTAATTCTCCTTTTTTATTAAAAATAGGAAATCCTTCGATATTACAATAATACAACTCCCCATTTTTTTTATAATTCAAAACTTGCTTAACAAATGGCTGCTGCAATGTAATAGCTTCTCTAATTTCATTGGAAGTTTCCATTACAGTTTCCTTACCTTGAAACATTTTTGGGCTCTGTCCTAGAACATCTTCCTCAACATAACCGTTCATTTTATACATGTTATGAGAAGCAAAAACAATATTCAATTTGGCATCTGTAATAAGAATTACCTTTTCTTCCAACTTGTTTTTAAAATTCCAGTCTATATTTTTCCATTTTTTATCTAGGGCAAGATTCGATATTTTATGCGTATCTAAAACAATATTTTTTATATCCGCATAAAAATCATCACTAAAGCCCCAAGAAATCAATGGGACGGAATTCCTCTTTAAAGAACGCAGATATTTTTCTTTAGGATTATTACCATCATTTAGAGCCGCCATCACTTTTGATTTAGAACTCAAAGATAAAAATAATCAAAAGAAAGCAGCACTATTCGTAAAGGTTTAACTATTGTTGAACCAAATATTTACAAATTTAGAAATCAAATTTAAGCTGTACCACTACCGTTTTTTTAATTTCAGTATTTAAATTACTCAACGAGATACCAAGAAGACGCACCGAGTCTTTCATCCTTTCTTGATACAATAACTCTTTGACTGTTTCTAAAATTAGTGATTTATCGGCAATAAAATAAGGCATTGTTTTACTGCGGGTTTGTTGCGTAAAATCGCTGTACTTTATTTTCAGCGTAATGGTTTTACCCGAAATTTGGTGTTTTTTTAAACGGCGTTCCAATTCCTGAGCTATTTTTTCAAGCTTTTCAATCATGAATATTTCGGAAGAAAGATTGATATCAAAAGTATGTTCGGCAGCCACTGATTTAGTAATCCGGTTGGACTTTACTTCACTGTTATGAATTCCTCGAACTACATCATAATAGAAACCACCCGACTTGCCAAAATGCTTTTCGAGAAATTCAATTGGTCTGTTTTTAAGATCCAAACCTGTAAAGATTCCAAGCTGAAACATCTTTTCGGCAGTGACTTTTCCCACTCCATAAAATTTTTGAATGGGCAATTGTTCTAAGAAAGCAATGACTTCATCTGGATTGACCGTTTTTTGACCATTAGGCTTATTGTAATCGCTCGCAATTTTGGCAACAAATTTATTGACCGAAATCCCCGCCGAAGCCGTTAACCCAACTTCATTAAAAATTCTAGCCCTTATTTCCTCTGCCAATAAACTGGCGCTGGGATTACCTTTTTTGTTTTTGGTAACGTCCAGATAGGCTTCATCTAGGGATAAAGGCTCGATTAAATCGGTATAATCGCGGAATATTTTGTGAATTTTTTTGGAGATTTCTTTGTATCGGTCAAAACGCGGACGGACAAAAATAAGCTGGGGGCAGTTTTTTTTGGCCAAAACACCGCTTATCGCAGAACGGACTCCAAATTTCCTGGCTTCATAACTGGCTGCCGAAACCACTCCGCGATTTTCTTCGCCTCCAACCGCAATGGGTTTTCCGCGCAGTTCAGGATTGTCCATTTGCTCCACCGAAGCATAAAAAGCATCCATGTCGATGTGTATGATTTTTCTATATGGAAGCGCTTCGGACATATTACAAATTTAAACCGTTTTGAAAAAAATGGAAGCTCGAAACTGTTAAAAAATAAATGAATATCTTTGATCCACTGACTAGCCCAGATGGAAACGGCATCTCCCGATTTAAAAAAACAAGACTTTTTTGTCGTAGTTTTTGTTAATCGGGAATATAGTGTACAGCTGGAAATAGCTCCAAAAAATATATATGATGATAGAAATAGAAAGAAAATTTTTGGTTACTTCGGATGCATTCAGAGCAGAAGCTTTTACTCAAAACAGAATAAAACAAGGTTATTTGAGTTCCGTACCCGAAAGAACCGTAAGAGTACGTATAAAAGGCAGCAAAGGTTTTTTGACTATAAAAGGAGTTTCCAGTGAATCCGGTTTGTCCCGTTTTGAATGGGAAAAAGAAATCCCTGTTGAGGAAGCCGAAAAATTATTGCTTTTATGCGAAGCAGGTGTAATCGACAAAACCCGATTTGAGGTAAAATCGGGTAGTCATATTGTGGAAATTGATGAATTTTATGGCGAAAACGAAGGACTCATTATGGCTGAAATAGAACTGCAGTCGGAGACAGAATCTTTCGAAAAACCCGCTTGGCTTGGTACAGAAGTAACCAATGATAAAAGATATTACAATGCTTATTTGAGCAGCAATCCTTTTAAGAACTGGTGATTATTTTCGCAACTCTTCAATTTTAACGATTACAGCTCCCCCCCTTTTATTGGAAGTAATATCCATAAAAGCTTTCTTGCTTAAATCGATTTCTCTTCCTCTTGCAAATGGACCTCTATCGATTATCTCAACAATTACAAATTTACCATTGGCCTCGTTAGTGATTCTGAGTTTGGTGCCAAATGGCAGTTTTCTGTGTGCGGCTGTTAATTTGCTGTTGTCAAATCTTTTTCCGCTTGCCGTTTTTTTACCATTAAATTTATCATGATAATAGGAGGCGTGAGCATTTTTCTTGAACAATACAAATTTTCCAGTTTCAACAATTACAGTATCTGGGGCGATAGCAACTGGTTCAACAACTTTTTCAACTTTAGCAGTTTTTTTTAGAGTGTCTTTATTGATGGAAAATTTTTTGCTGTTAATAATAGAACTTTGACTGCTTACTATACCAATATTGGCCAGTAAAAATAAAAGCATGATTATTTTTTTCATTTATAGTTTATTAGGTGAAACTTTGAAAGGCAAAAAAATTAAGGGTAAAAAAAAATCCTTTTCAGGATTTTTAAAAATGGTTTAAAACCACAAAGACCAGGGAATTCTGCTCAAAATAAGCACTAATCCTAATCCGTAAAATATTGTGAAAGTTTTGAATTTTGATTCGCTTGTTACTAATTTTTTATGTTTTGACCAGCCAATCGTAATTAAAACAATAGCGATCAGATTGATTAATGGATGCTCTAATGAAGTTAAACGCAGTGCTTTATCAGCCATTTGCCCAAAAGAAGCTAAGCCTAGCGGAGACACAAAATACAAAATTAAACCAATCAGCAGCTGAACGTGTATCCCAATTAATCCAAACAAAGCTATTTTTCTGTCTGTTGTAGTAAATTCTTTCTTGGAAGACATCCCTATTATAGCATTAATAACTGCTATAACAAGAACTAACAATGCAATATAAGCCCAACCTGAGTGAAATTTTTGTAAAATCGTGTACATAAATAGTTTTTTAATTTAAACAAATATAATCAAAAAAGTCATAAAAAAACCCCAATTCACTAAAAAGCGATTGGGGTTTTCTATACATTATATTGATTCTATATTAGAAATCGTAACGTAAACTAAAGTTCCAAGTTCTTCCAAATCCGAAGTAAACCTCATTTTTATCGGCTACTCCATCATATGTTTTCCCAGCAGAATTATAAGTTGCACCAGATGTACCAGTAACAAAATCATCAGCAAAGATGTTAGTTCTAGACTCAGCGATATATGTTTCGTCTAAAACGTTGTTTACATTTACTCTGAAATTTACAGATTTGTCTTTTTTAGCTCCTACAAGCATTTTATAAGAGAAACCAGCATCCATTAATCCGTAAGAAGGCAATTCTAAAGATCCTTTATGATCTGCTTTAGAGAAACTTCCTGGAGAAATTGCAGCATATAAATTATCGAAATAGTTGTAATTAGCATCTAAAAATACTCTTGTCAAAACTTCATAAGAAGCACCTAATGCTGCAGTCATTTGAGCTGCATCTCCAACTTTTACACCATCTAAATAAAGAGTGGTTGCTGTACCTCCTCCAATAGGGTTGTTAGCTGAATCATACCTGCTGCTTGTACTGTTCCCCTTGTACTCCCAATTTCCATAAGAGAACATTGCATTCATTTTTAATTTATCTGTAATTCTTGCATTTCCTTCAAATTCAACACCAGTATGATTTTGCGTAACACCTTGAAAATCAAAATATCCACCTGGATTAGAAACATCAGAATCATTTGATCTTTGGTATCTGTCAGCCCAATTTGTATAATATAAATTCACGTTGGCTGTAAAAATTGATGAACGGAAACCGTATCCTGCTTCAAAGCCAGTGATCTTTTCATTTGTTAAATTTCCATTTACTTTAGAAGCATTGTTTGGGTAAACTGCGTTAAAGAATGGCTGTTTTGAATAATATCCTGCATTTGCAAAAACATTATGCTGTTCATTGATGTTGTAGTTAACACCTCCTTTTACGTTACCTCCAAGAATTTTTTCAAACTCTGAAACAGCAAGTTCATCTGAACTCAAATATTTGAAATAATCTACTCTTTGGAAACCTTGCTGAGAAACAGACCCTTGAATAAATGCTGTTAAATTATCTTTCGAATATTCTAATTGAGTAAAAGCACCATACCAGTTAACATTTCCGTCATTGTAAAAATTGATTTTATCTCCGCTTGTAGCATTTGAAAAAGGATTTCCAGATGGACTCACTGTATAAGTACTAGTCAATATTCTAGATGGATTATTGATGTCAGTATTATCAAAATACTCATCTGCTCCCATCATACTATTCATGTTTTGATAGTGAATACCTGTATAAGTTCTAGCATCAACACCGATATCCCAAGTTAAGTTATCAGTAATTTTAGTGTTGAAATTTACTACTCCACCATACCAGTCATGAGAGTTGATAGAAGAGATTCTTGATATACCTGAAGATGAAGGTCCTGTTCCAGCTGGTGATCCTGCCGGAATAGTTCCGCTACCTGTGTAAACACTGTTTTGATAATCACCTCCTACTTGTGTTCTAGTTCTAGCCACACCATTAATCATAACTGTCTGACCAGAGTTGTAAGCTTGTATTTTTTCAAAATCAACTAAACCATCAGGAGTTCTGAAAGCAGCATTTAAATAATTCAGCCCTCTGATACCACCTGCTCCTCTAGCTCCTCCTCCACGGCCCCAAGAGCCATAAATTACAGTAGATATTTTTGAAGTCTCATTGATTTTGTAATCCCAGTTAATAGAACCAACTGGTTTGTGGAAAAAGTTTCTTCTCATGTTAAACTCTTCACCATTCAAATAACCCCAATCAGAATTGTATCTTGTATTTGGATCTTCTTTAGTTCCATATTTTTGATACGTTTCGATTGTAATACTTGAACTTCTTTGGTTATGCCATTGCGGCGCTCCAGTGAAAGTAAATTGAAAGTCATGCTTATTATCTTTAGTCGCATATCCTAATGCAATGAAATAATTATCACCTACAAATTTAGTACCATCAATATAACCATCTCCCGCAGTGTGACTGTACAATACAGACGCAGAAAGACCATTTTCTAATTTTCCAGTTGAATAAGACGCCTGAGTTTTAAGATAATTAGCGTTTCCAAAAGAAGATCCAACAGAACCTCCTTCTTTACGGTCTGAAGATTTTGTAAGTATATTGATTGTTCCTCCAACAGAAGATATAGCCAGCTTTGAAGAACCTAAACCTCTTTGTACCTGCATTGCAGAAGTTACATCAGACAAACCCGCCCAGTTACTCCAATACACAGCACTGTTCTCCATATCATTTACAGGCATACCGTTGATCATAACAGCAATATTTTCCTGAGCAAATCCACGAATAGTAATTCTTGAATCTCCAAAACCTCCACCCGTTTTTGTAGCATAAACAGAAGGTGTACTTTTCAAAATTTCAGGAAATTCCTGAGTTCCTAATTTTTCCTGAATTTCAGCTGCTCTAATTGTAGAAACTGCAACCGGAGTTTTTCTATCCTTTGCAACGTCTACAACAGATGATTTAACAACAATTTCACTCAATTCGTTAGAATTAGACACCAAAGAGATGTTTCCTAAATTAGCAACTCCGTTTGAAATTGTAAAATCAACAGTTTGGTTTGCAAAACCAATGTAAGAAATAATCAATTGCCCAGAGTTCTCATTAGAATCAACGGTAAATTTACCATCAAAACCAGTTGAAGCACTAGCTGATGTACCTTTAATAGCAACATTTGCTCCAGGTAACGGATTTTGTCCATCTGTAATAGTTCCTGAAATTTTCCCTTGAGAAAAAACAGTCGATACCATCAAAAAAAGTAATCCTGAAAATAACCAATTTTTCATTGTTTTCATTCTTGTTAGTTTAAATATTTTTGGCAAAATTATAACATTTAAACGAACTAATGTTAATAAAACTTTAATTAATTACATTTTTACCAGTTATCTGCGCATAAAAAATACATTCCAATTATATCGTTAATCTTTTAAGGATATGACTATTTTTAATTCAAAAAAATAAGAATTTAATATCTTTAATTAAACCTTTAAATTTTTGATTTCTTTACATATTAATCCATTTCTTATATTTCAAAAAAAAACTCTGATTTGATAATCAGAGTTTTTAATTATTTCGGACTATAAAAAGTGATTTATTTGTTTTCTAAAAAATGATTCAACAAAAGTTGTGTTGAGCTATCGTGATTTCTTACTTCCTTAGAATTGATTTCATCTAATATGGAATTGGCCAATTGTTTTCCAAGTTCAACTCCCCATTGGTCAAAACTAAAAATATTCCAAATTATCCCCTGCACGAAAATTTTATGCTCATACATTGCGATCAGAGAACCTAAAGATTTTGGCGTTAACTTCTGAATCAAAATTGTGTTAGTAGGCTTGTTTCCAGAAAACACTTTAAACGGCAGAAGAACGCTTGCTTTGGCAGCACTTAATCCTTGTTTATCAAATTCTGCCTGAACTTGTTCTTGGGATTTTCCATTCATCAAAGCTTCTGTCTGTGCAAAAAAGTTTGACATCAATTTATCGTGATGATTATCATCTCCATATAATGGTTTTACGAATCCAATGAAATCAGTAGGGATCACTTTCGTCCCTTGGTGAATTAATTGAAAAAATGCATGCTGTGCATTTGTCCCCGGTTCACCCCAAATAATAGTTCCAGTTTCATAATTAACCGGTTTTCCATCACGGCCTACACTTTTACCATTACTTTCCATAGTTCCCTGCTGTAAATAAGGAGCTAATTTTTGTAAATATTGAGTATAAGGAATCAAAGCTTCACTTTCGGCACCGAAGAAATTATTGTACCAAACACTTAACAATGCTAATGTTACCGGAATATTTTTATCAAAATCGGCTGTTTTGAAATGTTCGTCCATTTCATTAGCACCGTTTAACAAATCATTAAAATTTTCAAAACCAACTGCCAGACTTATAGAAAGCCCCACTGCACTCCACAAAGAAAAACGTCCTCCAACCCAGTCCCACATCGGGAATACGTTTTCTGGATTAATTCCAAACTCGGTTACTTTTTGAATATTGGTAGAAACCGCCACAAAATGCTTTGCAACATCTTCCTGCTTAGCCGATTTTAAAAACCAAGCTTTGATAGTTTCAGAATTAGTTAAAGTTTCCTGTGTGGTAAAAGTTTTAGAAACAATTACAAATAAGGTAGTTTCCGGATTTAGCTTCTTGATGATTTCATTTACGTGATCTCCATCAACATTCGATGCAAAATGTACATTCAAATGATTTTTATAATACTGCAGTGCTTCAACAGCCATTACAGGTCCTAAATCTGAACCGCCAATACCTATATTAACAACATCAGTAAAAGGTTTTCCTGTATATCCAGTTCTTTGCCCAGAAACAACTTCGTTTGTAAATGATTTTACTTTGTTTTTTACTTCATAAACCTCCGGCATTACATTCACACCGTCCACATTGATTACAGCCGATTCTTTGGCTCTCAAAGCAGTATGCAGAACTGCTCTGTTCTCTGTTTGGTTAATAATTGCTCCGCCAAAATAATCAGCAATAGCATTTTTCAAACCTGTTTCGTCTGCCAGTTCAAGCAACAAATCAATTGTTTCTTGATTAATTCTGTTTTTAGAATAATCAACTAGAAAATCGTTCCATTTCAAATGAAACTTTTCTGTTCTCGATCCGTCAGCTTTAAACATACCTGCCATCGAAGCATTTTGTATTTCAGTATAGTGTGCCTGCAATTTTTTCCAAGCAGAAGTATCGGTTGGGTTTATCGTATTTAAAGCCATTTTATTCTTATTTTTTTATGTTGTGCAAATTTACTGAAATAAGTTTGAATGGACTAAAATCAAGCAATTATATCACAATATAATGTCAAAAAATAAAAATAAATTAACATAGACATACAATCCAAAAAAATGGGATTTACTAATGATATTAAGGAGCAGAAAGATTTGCTTCGCCTGTTCGCTATCGCTCGGGTGGCATTTTTAGGAGATATGGAACCTGCTCTACGCTTTATCTTTTTATCTCGTCCCAAAAGACGAGATAAAAAGGATATCACTTCGATCAGGGCTAAAAGGAAAAATTAGGCTTTTTTGCCATTATTTAAAGCTAAAGTCAAAAACAAAATAAATTTTTTGTTTTGTTACAAATTAGAAACACTGTCCAGCTCAAATTTTAAAGGCTCTATTTTCTTTAAAAACCTTTCTTTGTTTTTCGGGTTCATAGGTTCGCCATTAGGCAGTTTCAGTCTCAAAGCATCGACTTGAACGCCATTTTTCCAAAAACGGTAACATACGTGCGGTCCGCTTGCCAGTCCTGTACTTCCCACCAAACCGATAGTCTGTCCTTGATTCACATGCTGTCCGCGTCTCACTAATATCCTAGACATGTGCAAATATTGAGTAGAATACACCTTATTATGTCTTACTTTTACAAAGTTTCCATTACCCGCTGTATAACCAGTCTGCTCTACAGTTCCTGTCGCAGTTGATGAAATAGGCGTTCCATAGGGCGCAGCATAATCAGTTCCTTTGTGCGCTTTCCAGATCTGCTGCACAGGATGAAAACGATTGGAAGTAAAACGGGAAGTAATACGGCTAAACTTAATCGGTGTTTTTAAAAAGAAATTCTTAAGTGTTTTTCCTTCTTCATCATAATAATCCATACTGCCCGAACCTTGATTCTGCTCAAACGGGAAAGCATATATGATTTTGCCTTTATATTCAAAAAAAGCCGCCTGCAGACTGTCAACACCATCATAAATAGAATCGTTGATATAGCGTTCTGTAAAAGTCAATCCAAAACGATCTCCTTTTTTAACTTTGAAGAAATCTATAGACCAAGCAAAAATCTTAGAAATTTTACTGGCCAGTGCTCCTTCAACTTTTGCGTTTTCTAATGTTTCGGATAACGAGCCTTTTAATACACCGCCAATAGTCCGGCGTTTTAATGTTAACGGTTTTGTCTTTTTAGAAGCCTTTGCAATGGAATCTCTCAAATCCACTACATAATAATGAAGCGCATCGGGCTGATAGATAAAAACACGCAGTGAGTTTGTTTTATTTTTGGAGCGAAGTAATGTGTATTTTTTATTGATTCTAATGGTGCGCACATCAAAAGTATCTTTTACCTGAGCAACGATATCAAATACCTTTTTGTCACCAATATTTTGATTTTGCAGAATGCTTCCAAATGTATCTCCGGACTTTACAGAATCCTGAACCACATTAAAATCTGAAAATTTAAATCCAAAATCACTTTTCTTAGATTTAGGAATCACTTGATTTTCTATAACTTCCTTGTCTTTATTACAGGAAATCAAGGAAAAAAGCACTGCTATAACTACAATTATCTTTTTCAAGTTATCTCTTTTTATCTTTTAGTTTTCTACACCCCAATTAGCCAATTCTTCCTCACTCCACAACTCCGGAAAGAAAATCCTTCTTTGATATCTGGGATGCATGTATTTTTTCCAGTCGCTTCCACCGGTAGCCTCTCCGTCTCCTTTACCGTTATCAATATATTTTCTGGCAGCATTTAAATGCCCCATAACCCAAGTAACATTTACTGTATGATCATAATGGCGCATTGCCTTGACTAATTCAGGATTTTCCTGGTCTGCATCTGGCAGCTGCTTAAATTTCTGCCAAAGGTTTATCGTGTTGTATTCTTTCATTTGCGTTATGAATGACGCTTTATATTTACGCTCAAACTCTAACAGCAGATAAGACTTCTCGCCTGTTTGATGATCCTTTCCTGCTGCCTGCCAATACATGTGATCTAAGGCGTGTTCATAAGGTGTATTCCTGTCAATAGTTGCACGAAAACGGTAATCGATAAGATTAATTAAGTCAGTTGAAGCGATCTCTATCATTCGGTACTGTGCACTTTGAAAACCGCTTGCCGGTGTCAGCGTATTTCTAAACTTCATGTATTGCTCAACTTCCATTCCGTCGCCCATAATATCAAAAGAAGTGGTAAGCATATCAAAGTAACGGCTTATTCTCATTAACCTTTCGGCAAAAAAAGCTGTTGTTAATTTTTCTGCATATGAAATCTGATGCATTTCCCAAAGTATCATTTTAAAAAGCAGTTCATTAACCTGATGATACATGATAAAAACCATTTCGTCCGGCAGTGTTGTTCTCTGAATCTGCAGATTCAATAACGCATCAGTTTGAATATAATCCCAATATGTTATGGGTTTTGACCAAAGCAATCCTTCGAGGTGTGTCTCTGTTTTTTGGTTTATAGTTTGAAATTTTTGATCAATTTCGTCCAAAATTGATGCTGTGGTATCATTTATTGTCATTTTGATTTTACTTTAAACGGATTATTCAATCCTTTGTATTCTTCCAAATCGGCTTTAAGAGACCCTACCAAAAGACTCGCTTTTATCCGAAGCGGTATCTTATTATAGTCGTCTGAAATCCAAATTGTTAAACTTTCTTCTTCCTTAAATATTCTTCCAGACTGTACTAAAGGCCTAAAAACCATAGAGGAAACAATGCCAAATTTAGTTTTAATATCTTCTCTTCCTATAAATTTTAACTTAAATTTTGTAATTTCATTATCAAAAAACATATCGATAATTACTGAATCGCCTGTTTTTATTTTATTGATATTGGGATAATTGCGCAGGTAATAAAATGAGGAAAGAATATCCTGTGCGTTTTTAGGGAAGTCGAAGGCCTTTTCGGTTTTGTGCTTATAATCTTTTACCAATATTCTATTGGTCCGCTGATTAAAGAATCCTTCCTGATTTTTGGTATAACCGCCTTCATTTATTTTTCTGATATATCGATATGGATTTCTGGTGTCCTTATCTATATAGCTCTCGTAAACATCTTCAACTTCAAAAAAGAATTTTGTCATACCTGTAGAAAACCCTTTTCCTATAACATGGAAAACAGGCTGACCGCTTAGCATTTCATCCTTAACTTCGAGCGTAGCATACCCTGCATTCAGGAGTCCATAATGCACTCTAAACTTAAAGATTTCTCCACCAGCAAAGGCTTCTTCTTTTTGTGTATCGAAACCTAGAGTGATAATCACTAACAAGAAAATTATAATTTTTTTCATAGGATCGATTGTTGCAAAAATAGTACCAAATGTATTAAAACAAAAAAACTCAGTCAAATTAATGACTGAGTTTTTATGCTATTAACTAACCAAAAAACTATAAATTATGAAAATTTATATGAAACTAAGAAGGAAACCACCCCTTCTTGATTTGCGAGTGCAAAGGTATGCTATCAATCAACGTTTTTTTAGTAAAAAATCAAGTTTAACACAACATTTGCAATTTTAAGGGTTGCTTAACTATTATTTTTTTTGATAATGCAAAAATAATTCAATTTCACAAAGTTCCTCGCAATTCCTGTTCTCGCTCTATTGACTCAAAAAGCGCTTTAAAGTTCCCCGCTCCAAAACCTTTGGCTCCCATTCTCTGAATTATTTCAAAAAATAAAGTGGGACGATCCTGAACGGGTTTTGTGAAAATCTGCAGTAAATAACCGTCTTCATCCGCATCTACCATAATGGCCAATTTTTCAATTTCGTTCAAATCCTCTTTCATCATATCCATATGCACGCCCAATCTTTCTGGAATAGCTTCATAATAAGTATGCGGAGGCGCAGATAAAAACTCCACTCCTCTTGCTTTTAGTTGTGAAACTGTTTTTATAATATCGTCTGTAGCGATGGCGATGTGCTGAATTCCTGGTCCTCCGTAGAAATCTAAGTATTCCTCGATTTGTGATTTTTTCTTTCCTTCGGCTGGTTCATTGATTGGGAATTTGATTCTTCCGTTTCCATTTGACATCACTTTACTCATCAAAGCCGAATATTCTGTGTTGATTTGTTTGTCATCGAAAGAAAGGAAATTAACGAATCCCATAACATCTTCATAGAATTTCACCCAAGTATTCATTTCGTTCCAGCCCACATTTCCAACCATGTGATCTATATATTTTAGACCCGTTGGTTCTGGATTATAATCGGATTTCCATTCTTTGTATCCTGGCAGGAAAACACCGTTGTAGTTTTTTCGCTCCACAAAAATATGAACCGTTTCACCATACGTATAAATTCCGGAACGCACTACTTGGCCAAATTCATCCTGCTCAACTGTTGGCTCCATAAAAGAACGCGCACCGCGTTTCATGGTTTCTTCATAAGCGCTTCGGGCATCTTCAACCCAAAGTGCGGCTACTTTTACTCCGTCACCGTGTTTTTTTAAATGCTCGTGAATAGGAGAATCCTGCGTTAAAGGAGTGGTTAGGACAATTCGGATTTTGTCTTGTTTCAACACATAAGAAGTTCTGTCTTTTACTCCTGTTTCTAGTCCAGCATACGCCAATGACTGATAACCAAAAGCTGTTTTATAATAATGTGCAGATTGTTTTGCATTGCCTACGTAGAATTCAACATAGTCTGTTCCTAGAAGCGGAAGGAAATCCTGCGCACCTTCGAATATTTTCTCTAATCCGTATTCTACTGATTTTATTTCTTTTGCCATGATAAGCCCCCTAGCCCCCGAAGGGGGAATTCCTATTAGGGGTAAATAGGATTTTAATTAAACATATTGTGCTTGTAGGTTCTATTGAGTCAATATTGACAATTCCACATTCCCCCTTTGGGGGCTAGGGGGCTTCAACCCAAGATTTATAGTATTGTCCATCGTCTATTCCCATAGCTTCTTCAGTTACCATAAGCGGGTGGAAAGTATCGACCATTACTGCCAATTCCTGCGTTTCTTTGTGTCCAATACTGCGTTCCATTGCGCCTGGAGCGGGACCGTGGGGAATGCCTTTTGGATGCAGTGTGATGTGTCCCTGCTCGATATTGTTACGGCTCATGAAATCACCGTCTACATAATAAAGTACCTCATCGCTGTCAATATTGCTGTGGTTGTAGGGCGCTGGAATAGCTTTTGGATGATAATCGTAAAGTCTTGGTACGAAAGAGCAAACCACGAAAGTTCCCGTTTCAAAAGTTTGATGAACCGGTGGTGGCTGATGCACACGCCCCGTTATTGGTTCAAAATTGTGAATACTGAAACCGTAAGGAAAGTTGTAACCATCCCAACCCACAACATCAAAAGGATGGGTTGCATAAACCACTTCATGCATCATTCCTTCTTTTTTCATTTTGATGATAAAATCTCCTTTTTCGTCATGTGATTCCAATTCGTTTGGCAAAATAAAATCACGCTCGCAGAACGGTGAATGTTCCAAATGCTGTCCGGATTGATTTTTATAACGTTTTGGCGTATAAAAAGGCGAATGCGATTCTACATAAAACAAGCGGTTTTCTTCTGACTCAAATTCGATTTGGTAAATGATACCACGCGGAATAATCAGATAATCTCCATACACGAAAGGGATATTTCCTAACATTGTACGGAGTTTTCCTTTGCCTTTGTGAATGAAAATCATTTCGTCAGCATCGGCATTTTTATAGAAATAGGAGGTCAATGATTTTCTAGGCGCCGCCAATCCTATTATACAGTCTTTATTGACAAGCATGGCTTTGCGACTGTCTAAAAAATCATCTTCAGGTTTTAATTCGAAACCTTTCAGCAACAAGGATTTTATGTTTTTTCCAATAGCTATTTTGGACTCAACAGAATATGATTTTAAAATTTCTTTGACCTGAGTAGGTCTGTGAATGTGATAGGAAAGCGAAGAATTTCCATGAAAACCCTCTGTACCAAAGAGTTGTTCGTAATACAATCCTCCATTTGGTTTTTCAAATTGGGTGTGTCTTTTGGGAGGAATATTTCCTAGTTTATGATATATTGGCATGACAATTTAAATTAGATAATAATACAATTCGTTAAAAAACCGCAGCGTCAAATTGAATTGCTGTACAAGCAAAACTTTGATATACACAATCGAGTATTCAATTCTTGACAATAGGCAAAGGATTTGTAATCCTTATAAAATCACTCTGGATTTCTTTTGATTAAGAATTGAAGATACTCTAATAAACCTGTCCAATTTGTTTTCATAATTACAAATGTCGTAATTTAATTTAATAAAAAATACAAATTAAAAAATAAATCCAACAGAGAACCAAAGATAAGAATTCGAGATTTCCGGTGACCACGAATATTTTACTTCGATTGGCCCAATTACCGTTTCTAATCCATAGCCCAAAGCATAACCTGAATATTTAGGCAGTGAAATCCAATCTAGCGACTGGTAGAGATTATCTGCCAGATTAGCATAATTAGCCGAAAAATTAATATGATTCTTTCTAAAAACTTCATAGTCGAATGTGACAGTCGTTTCGAGATAACTGTTTCCTGAAATGCTTAAGAAATCATAACCATAGAAATACTTTAAATTATTTGGGCTGCTGAATCCATATCCTCCTAAAAGATAATCAAAATACGGCATGCTTTTCTCTCCAATGGTTATTCCCGCCTCGGCTTGAAGCTTTATGGTTGCGTTTTTAAAAACAGTTTTAGCAATTCCAGCTTCACTGCTTATCATAAAAAACGGAGAAAAAATTTCATCACTCTCTGAAGAAAACATATAAAACTGAGGATTCCCAGAGAAATACCATCCTTTTTTTGGGAAATATTTGTTATCGTAGGAATCATATTTGATATATCCGAAAGCACTGCCATAAGTACTTTTTGTAATATTTGAATCTAAATCAAGCGTCTCTGAGGAAATGTCCAGATATTCAAACTCGGCACCAACACCAATAAGGAATTTTTGTGCAAATACAGATTGAATGTATAGTTGATTTGACAAATTTAAATAATCAATATTTATTGAATTTGATGCTTGATCATTGTAAGTTATAACTCTAACCGGGACATTCTTATTGAATTGGCTCAGCTGAGATTTGAAACCATAACTCAACTGAAATCCATTATCAATATAGTAGTCAAAATAATACCTTAAATTATCTCCCAAAACTAAATCGGCAGATAAAAAGTCATTTTTGAAAAACGTTTTTTTATTGGTAATATTAGCCAAGACCGCACTCTTATATAAACCGTCATAGTGCAGCGCAAATTTTAAATTTGTTTTTACTGAGCTTTCGGCCAATGTGAGAACCAAATCATCGGCTTCTCCATTTTTATCAAAATAATAACTTACATTACTAAAATTTTGCGTGGCATTCAGGTTATTTATCCCTGTTTCCAAATCCCGGAAACTGATTTTGGACTTGGGCTTAAAATTTAATTTACCAATAATATAATCCCTTGAATAATTCTTGAGCTCATTTACTTTAATATCTGCAATACTCAAGCTGTCGGCTTCAACTTTCAATCTGGGTTTATGATATGGATTTGCTTTATCTGCCAAAAGATCTATTTTTTCATATATCGAAAAAGTGGCATCTTCTCCCTTTTTGATAATTTCGGCGGCTTTTTCAAAAGATACTACTCCATAATTTTTTACATCCGGTTTTATATAAATTTCAGTCAGATTTGCATTTGTCTTCATCCTTTCAATCATCTGCAGATTGGTGATTTGAAAGAAAACTTTTGAAGCACTTCTTAACTCGTCTTTATTAAGCAGACCAGACTGCACATCGACTCCTATTATTATATCGGCACCCATATTTCGAACTTCGTCTATGGGATAATTATTAATTACGCCACCGTCAATAATAAGATTATTATCAATAATTACCGGTGCAAAGATGGAAGGCAAAGAGGAACTCCCTGTTATGGCCTGCGCTAATATTCCTTTATTAAAAACCACTTGTTCTCCCAAAGCAATATTGGTTCCAACACATAAAAAAGGAATAGGCAGTTCGTTAAAATCACGAACATGCCGAACAGGTAATGTCAAACGGCTCAATAAATTGAAATTATACATCCCCTTAGATAACGCTTCGGGTGTACCAATACTGAATTTATTGAATGGAAGTATCAAAGCGTACAGCTCATCATTTCGTTTTTCATAAAAATTCTTGGAAGATCGGGGGATAAAGTCATTAATAACATTACTAAAATTAGTAGTATCAATAATAGAATCTATTTGTTTTGCATTGTATCCAATAGCATAAAGCCCTCCTATGACTGCCCCCATGCTGGTTCCGCCGATGTAGTCAATTTTTATTCCGGCATCTTCCAATACATTTAAAACCCCAATATGCGCAAATCCTTTGGCTCCTCCTCCACTTAGCACCAAGCCTATTTTAGGTCTTTTGGGTGCGTCTTGTGAAAATGAATTGAAACCAGTAAAAAATAAGAGAATAATAATCAATATTCTATACATAAGGGGCACATTACTTAGTTTTGTAAAAGTCGGTAATTTTTTTGGCTTTTGATACACCTACAACATCAGAAATCTCTTTTTCGGTTGCCAATTTTAATCTTTTAACACTTTTAAAATGCTGTATTAATGTGAGCATCGTTTTTTCGCCAATTCCAGGAATGCTTTCTATTGAGGAATTTAGCGCAGCTTTACTCCTTTTGTCCCGATGAAACGTAATTCCAAAACGGTGCGCCTCATTCCTTAATTGTTGAATAACTTTAAGCGTCTCTGACCTTTTATCCAAATACAAAGGAACAGAATCACCTGGATAAAATAACTCTTCCAGCCTTTTGGCAATTCCTATAATCGCAATTTTACCGCGTAATCCTAGAGCATCTATACTTTTTAAAGCCGATGACAATTGTCCTTTTCCTCCATCGATAATAATTAAATTAGGCAACGGTTCGTTTTCATCCAATAATCTTTTGTAACGGCGATAAACAATTTCTTCCATCGAAGCAAAATCGTCTGGACCGATCACCGTTTTGACATTAAAATGGCGATAATCTTTTTTACTGGCTTTTCCGTCTTTGAATACTACACAGGCGGCAACGGGATTCGTTCCCTGAATGTTCGAATTATCAAAACATTCAATATGTCTGGGCTCTACAGGCAGACGCAAATCACTTTTCATCTGAGCCATAATCCTATTGGCATGGCGGTCTGGATCCACTATCTGCAATTGTTTCAGCTGTTCGATTCTATAAAACTTAGCATTGCGGATCGATAAATCCAATATCTGCTTTTTGTCTCCTAATTGCGGTACGGTAATTTTTATCTGTTCGCCCAAATCTACTTCAAATGGCACAATCACTTCTTTGGACAATAACTGAAAACGCTCTCTTAATTCTATTATTGCCAATTCCAGTAACTCTTCATCTGTTTCCTCCAGTTTCTTCTTGATTTCCATCGTATGAGATCGAATGATTGAACCGTGCGAAATCTGTAGAAAATTGACAAAAGCCGCACTCTCATCAGATACTATAGAGAAAACATCAATATTGGTAATCTTTGGATTAACAATAGTAGAACGTGATTGATAATTTTCGAGAATTTCAATCTTCTCTTTTATTTTTTGCGCCTCTTCATACTTCATTTCTTGTGCATAACTGGTCATCAAACGCTTAAAATCTTTCATGCTCTCCTTGAAATTACCTTTCAGAATTTCCCGAATAGCATCTACTTGCTTTTGATAATTTTCTAATGTTTCATATCCCTCACACGGCCCTTTACAATTGCCGATATGAAATTCCAAACACACTTTAAATTTACCGCTGTCTATATTACTTTTGCTCAAATCATAATTACACGTACGCAGTGGATACAGCTCTTTTATTAACTCCAAAATCGTATGAACCGTCTTGAAATTCGTGTAAGGTCCAAAATATTCTGAACCGTCCTTGACCATTCTTCGGGTAGAAAATATTCGTGAAAAGGGTTCTTTCTTAATACAAATCCAAGGGTAACTTTTATCATCTCTCAACAACACATTATATCTTGGCAAAAGCGTTTTTATAAGATTATTTTCCAGCAAAAGTGCATCGGTTTCCGTAGGAACAACGATGTGCTTTATAGTTACAATTTTCTTAACCAAAACATTGGTTTTGGCAGTATCATGGATTTTGTTAAAATAGGAAGAGACTCTTTTTTTTAGATTTTTGGCTTTGCCCACATATAAAATTTTCCCTTCCTTGTCATAATATTGATAAACCCCAGGGCCATCGGGCAGGGTTTGTATTTGCAGGGCTAAAGTTGGATTGGTCATTTTTTTAAAAGCTTCTGAGAATTAATTTATTGAGTCAAAAAAATCCCAATTCTTCATTTTTTCAAATTTACAAATAACAATCAAGCAAACAAATACGAATTTCCCTATACAAATAAATAATTATTACTGATTGAGTGTATTTATTTTTAACACGTTAAAATTTATATATTTACAAAACGACAAAATTTGTCAACAACACCGACAGCATACACATGAAACATTTTATAGTAATACAGTTGTTTTTTATCTGCGGATTTTCATACGCACAAAACTTCCAAATTAGCAAAATAGTAGTTGATAAAAACACCAAAATCCCGTTAGAGAATGTAAGCGTCTTTAATGAAAGCGACTACTCTACCACAAATGCAGAAGGAAAATTTGCTTTTGTTTCCCAAAAAAACGAAATCAATTTTAATCTACTGGGTTACAATCTAATAACAACCACGTTTGACAAACTAAAAAGTGGCAAGGATACTATTTTTATGGAAATCAAAGCCACACAGCTACAGGAAGTTGTTGTGAGTAATGCTGATTCCTATATGAAAAAGGTGTACGACAAATTTCAAGATAATCTCCTTCAAAATTATACGATAGATTTTTTTTTAAGAAACATATTCAAGAAAGACAAAGTCAATATTCTTTTACAGGATATTTCTGCTCGGGAAAATCAAGACAAAACCCGAAAAAAGAGTTTATCCATTGAGATTTTGAATATGAGAAAAACAAGTGTCTTTGAGAAAAAAGACAATATAAATTTTGGATTTCCAAATTTTGATGACCTATTTTCCAATGTGCTTCCCCAAATTGACAAATACAGTTTTACAGAAATACCTTTTAATGACAACGAGTTTAAGAAAATATTATTTGAGTCCAATAAAAAAGACAAATCGGGACAAATCCAAAAGGGCTATTTCATTATTAACCGTAAGGATTATGCCATAGTCGAATATAACCTTTCAACAATTGATGATCCCGAAAAAGTTCCTTATAAAAACCTTTTTAGAGGGAAATACAGAACAATAAAATTGAATACATTTGTACAATATACCAAAGATACAAAGTCAAACAAATATTATCAAAGCAATTTAAAACTTGATAATCAAGTAGAAATAATAGTCTACAAAATCTCGGAAAATCCTTTTTATTTTGATTTTACAATGGACTTTTTTGTAACAAACAGTCCATCAAACGAAAAAATAAATTCCAATTTTGCCACTAATAAAGATATTTTTAAAGCGAAATTCCCTTATTCTCAAGATTTTTGGAACAATCAAAATCAATTGCCGTTGACTAAAGAGCTAGAGGAGTTTTTAAAATCAGTCAATGAGAAAAAAGATAAAACCAAAGAGTATGAAATAATAAGTAATTTTTAGGACAATGCAGTTATTTAATTTAAGTCTATAAGCCACCATCTTTTCATTACCAAGTAAATAATTTCTATATTTAGCTTTTTATTTATAACATGAAAGACTCAAGACCATTAGTTATTTTTGGAGAAATAGTTTTGCCTGGAGAAAGTAAAACCATTCAATTAGAAATTGCCCGATTACATACAACTACCAAACTAACGATTCCAATTATTGTAAGGCGTTCCAAAATAGCAGGACCTGTCGTTTTATTTTCGGGTGGAATTCATGGAGATGAATTTAATGGAATTGAAATTGTAAGACAGCTCATCGCAAAAAAAATAAACAAACCCAAAAAAGGCACTATCATTTGTATTCCTATTATAAACATTTATGGATTTATCAATAGATCCCGAGATTTTCCTGACGGGAGAGATTTGAATAGAGTATTTCCAGGAAGCAGAAAAGGATCACTGGCCAGCCGATTCGCTTTTCACATCACCACAGACATTATGCCCCTTGTCGATTATGCAGTCGATTTTCACGCTGGAGGAGCAAGCCGATTTAATGCCCCGCAGATTAGGCTTACGCCAAATAACCCCGAAGTAAAAATACTTGCCGAAGCATTTCATGCACCGTTTACCTTATTTTCAAGAAATATCGCAGGCTCTTTTAGAAGCTGCAGCGAAAAAATGAATGTCAAAATGCTGCTGTTTGAGGGCGGAAAATCCTTAGATATTAATCACGAAGTAGCTCAGGAAGGCATTAATGGGGTCAAACGTCTTTTAAAACATTTGGATATGCTGGATCTAAAACATTATGCACCTCCACAAAATAAACCAACAATTTATATCGAAAAATCAGGCTGGTTACGTGCCAAATGTTCCGGTCTGTTAATCGACAATAATCTGGTTGGACAGTTTGTAAAAAAAGGAACAGTTTTAGGAATGATAACAGATCCTTTTGGGAAATTTGAACGAAAAATAAAAGCTCCAAATGACGGTTATATTCTCAACGCCAACCACTCACCTATTGTATATCAAGGAGATGCAATTTATCATCTTTCGAATACTGCCGAAGAAGACAGCGAGTAAAACCTAACAAATATCATATTTTTCACCAATGAATACTCTTATTTTTGAATAAAAAATAATGAGATTATGCTGTATTGGAAAAAGTTATCCCAAAAAGAAAGACAAGCCCGAATTGAAAAAGCATTAGAGGAAAATGTCAATTTTACCCTTGACACTTCTCTGGGCTATCCCGCCTCCAAACTGGACAGTAAAGTATATTATGAAGAAGCATCTTTCTTGGCCGATGCGCCTACTTTAAAAACTTATGTTGCCAATCCCAACCATATTGGATGCCACACTTTAGGCAGTTCTGAAAAAGCATTCAAAGGAACTCAGGAAATGGAACGCGAAGTTCTCGATGTACTCGCTGTAGATGTTTTTAAAGCACAGCCCAAATCGTATGACGGATACATTTCTCCCGGCGGTACCGAAGCTAATATTCAGGCCATTTGGATGTACCGCAATTATTTCAGCTATCAACTTGGTGCTAATCCTTATGAAATAGCCATTTTAGCATCTGAAGACACCCATTATTCTATCCCAAAGGCAACTAATATCCTCATGCTCGATTGGCTGAAAATTCCAGTTGATTTCCTTACTCGTGAAATAGACACTTTCCAATTGGAAAACATCATCATTAAAGCCAAAAAGAAAGGAAAAAAATATTTCATTGTAATTTCGAATATGGGAACTACCATGTTTGGCGCAATAGACAATCCGAATGATTATATCCAAGTTTTAGAAAAACATCATCTGATTTATAAAATACATATTGACGCCGCTTACGGAGGCTTTATTTATCCTTTTAGTGATAAGGAAAGTGAACTGAATTTTGAGAACCCAAAAATCAGTTCAATAACAATTGATGCTCACAAAATGCTGCAGGCTCCTTATGGCACGGGTATTTTTTTGTGCCGAAAAGGATTAATCGAAAATGTTTTGACCAAAGAAGCCGAATATATAGAAGGAATGGATCTGACCCTTTGCGGCAGCCGATCGGGTTCTAATGCCGTTGCTGTCTGGATGATTTTGTTTACTTACGGTCCATTTGGCTGGTGCGAAAAAGTTCGTGTACTGCAAATGAGAACGCAGTGGTTATGCGATCAATTGGACGAATTAAAAATCGCCTATTTTAGAGAACCGTTTATGAATATTGTCACCATTCAGTCGCAATTCATCAAAAAATATTTAGTTAAAAAATATGATTTGGTACCCCAAAAACACAATAGTGATAATTCATGGTATAAAATTGTGATTATGGATCATGTAGAAGTAGATCATTTGAGTACTTTTATAACCGATTTAAAAAAGGAATCACTGTATGCTGAAAAAGGAATTAAGACAGAAATATAAAGCGTTACGAAGCGGTCTCTCGGAAATTGAAATTGAAGAAAAGAGTTTGGGTATTGCTAATGAAATCCTGAAACTTCCCATTTGGGACAAAACCTATTTTCATGTTTTTCTGCCTATAGAAGAACAAAAGGAAGTTAATACCGAATTTATACTGCATCTCCTGTCGGGAAAAGATAAAGAAATTGTGATTTCGAAAAGTGATTTCGCAACCCGAAACATGATTCATTTTCTTTTGACCGATAATACCAAAATAAAGAAAAACGAATACAATATCCCAGAACCCGTTGACGGACTCGAAGTTCCTGCGACAAAAATTGATGTTGTATTTGTTCCGCTTTTGGCTTATGACAAAAAGGGGCATCGTGTAGGTTACGGCAAAGGTTTTTATGACAAATTCCTAGCCGAATGCAAACCCGAAACTATTAAAATTGGCTTGTCTTTCTTTGAACCTGAAGAACTGATTTCGGATGTTTTTGAGAGTGATGTGCTGTTGGATTATTGTGTTTCCTCAAATGGAGTTTATGAATTCTAGTTTATAAACCATATTTTTGCATTTAAACTTACCTATTAAATGATGAATATATTCAAAACACTGAGATTTAGAACCCAAATACTAATTATTCTGTTTGCTGTTACATTGACAAACTGCAGTGTTGGAGTAACATCCGGTCACAGTACCGTTAAGACAGAAAAGGTTCCTCCTGGACAAGCAAAAAAAGCAACTGGAGCAAAAAGCGCTAAAAATTATGCTCCTGGCCATAATAAATAATTAATACTGAAAGGCTGTTCATAAAAGTTCAGCTTTTTTGTTTTAAAGAGAAGACAAAATAAGTATCCGATTTATCAAAACTTATAAAATTTCGAAGATCTTTCTAACAATTATTGACCAAAAATTACCTTAGTTTACAACCGCAAGAGGGATAGAAGCTAGCTACCGAAGTAGCGCGTATAGCCCGACCGCATAAAAGAAAGGGGCCGAATAAGCATGTGCTATATTTGGCCCCTTTCTTTTATGTGGTCTTGCCCAAATCCTTCTTAAAAAAGATTTTGGAGAAGAAATATTAATGATCTTTATGAAAAGCTTTTTTGTTGAATACAATCAAAATTCCAACTCCAGTAGAAATAGCCATATCGGCAACATTGAAAATGGCATTAAAAAAAGTAAAATTACGCCCGCCAAAATAAGGAACCCATTCCGGCATTGGATAATCTTTTATGAAAGGAAAGTAAAACATATCTACTACCTGCCCATTTAACCAAGTTCCATAAGGTTCGTCTGAAAACAGAGTAGCCAACTGCTGATGGCTGTCATCGAATATAACTCCGTAAAATACAGAATCGATTATATTCCCTAATGCGCCTGCAAATATCAATGCAATAGCAACTATAAGGTAATTGGAACTTTTCTTTCTCTCTACAGAATCCCAAAGCCAATAGCCAATTCCTGTTACGGCAAATAATCTAAAAATCGTTAAGATTAATTTTCCATACTCTCCTGGGATTTTTGTACCCCAAGCCATTCCCTCATTTTCGATAAAATGAATCTGGAACCAATTGAATACATGAACCTCTTCTCCTAAAATGAAATTTGTTTTTACATAGATTTTAGATACCTGATCTACCAACAATATAAGAACAATAAGGAAATATGCTTTGACTAATGACATCTATAAAATTTTTAACGGCGTAAAAGTAATAAATTAAGAAAAAAAAACGCTCCTAAAGGAGCGTTAATTATTGTGGTATAAAGACTTTTTATCTCTGGAGATTTTTTGCCTCGATGCTCATTGTTGCATGAGGAACAATTTTTAGTCTTTCTTTTCCAATTAATTTTCCGGTGATTCTGCAAACACCGTACGTTTTATTTTCTACTCTAAATAATGCACTCTTCAAATCCCGTATAAACTTTTCCTGACGAATTGCAAGCTGTGAGTTAGCTTCTTTTGACATGATTTCACTGCCTTCTTCAAATGCTTTAAACGTGGGAGATGTATCATCCGTACCATTGTTAAGGTCATTCATGTAGGCGCTTTTAATCAAATCTAAATCGGCTTGAGCCTTTACGATTTTGTTCTGAATGATTTCCTTGAACTCTGCTAAATCAGCGTCAGAGTATCTTGCAACTTCATCTACCATAATACTAATTTTTTGTAATTATTATACTTGTTGTTATTCCATCAAAGTCAATTTCCGTGCCATTAGTCATAATTTCTTCAAAAACAAGCACTTCTGTCAGAGTTTCCGATTTAATATAGTCTTTATTGGCATTTACTGCTATTTCTAAAGTGTCATTCTTTTGCAAATGCACTTTAATTTTATCTGTCACCTCAAATCCGGCATCTTTACGGATATTTTGAATTCTGTTTACTAATTCTCTTGCAATTCCTTCTTGTTTCAACTCAGGAGAAATTGTAATATCTAACGCAACTGTTATTCCGTTTGAATTTGCAACCAGCCATCCTTCTATATCTTGTGACGATATTTCTACATCTTCCAGTGATAAAATTACACTATTTCCCGAAATAACAACCGATAGCGTACCTTCTTTGTCAAATTGTGAGATTTGTTCCGCAGACAGATTTTGTATCTCTTTGGAAATCAATCCCATATCTTTTCCAAAGCGAGGTCCTAAAGCCTTGAAATTCGGCTTAATCTGCTTAATTAAAATTCCTGAAGCATCGTCCAAAAGTACGATTTCTTTTACGTTAACTTCTGCTTTTATCAGGTCAGAAACAGCTTCAATTTCAAGCTTCTGATTCTCGTCAAGTACTGGAATCATTACCTTTTGCAGTGGCTGACGCACCTTAATCATCTCCTTTTTTCTTAGTGATAAGACAAGGGAAGAAATGGTCTGTGCTTTCAGCATTTTTGACTCTAACATTTTATTAACATACTTTTCAACTGAAACAGGGAATTGAGCTAAATGTACTGACTCAAATTTTTCTGTTTCTGTTGCTGCGGTTAAGTCTCTATAAAGTGCATCCATAAAAAACGGAGCAATAGGCGCACTTAATTTACTGATGTTAAGCAGACAGGTATAAAGTGTTTGATAAGCTGCAATTTTATCTTGCGCATATTCTCCTTTCCAAAAACGGCGTCGGCATAAACGAACGTACCAGTTACTTAAATTCTCCTGTACAAATTCGGATATAGCACGTGCAGCTTTTGTAGGCTCATAATCTGCATAGGCTTCATCGACTGCTTTTATTAAAGTATTCAATTCAGATATGATCCATTGGTCGATTTCTGGTCTTTCGTTTACCGGAATTTCAGCTTCAGCATATTTAAATCCATCGATATTAGCATATAAACTAAAGAATGAATACGTATTATATAAAGTTCCAAAAAACTTACGGCGTACCTCGGCAATTCCTTCTAAATCGAATTTTAAATTATCCCAAGGATTCGCGTTTGAAATCATGTACCAGCGTGTAGCATCTGGACCATACTCTTTCAAAGTCTCAAAAGGGTCAGCTGCATTTCCTAGACGCTTAGACATTTTTTGTCCGTTTTTGTCTAAAACCAAACCGTTT
Organism: uncultured Flavobacterium sp.; assembly: GCA_963511795.1. Classification (GTDB taxonomy): domain Bacteria; phylum Bacteroidota; class Bacteroidia; order Flavobacteriales; family Flavobacteriaceae; genus Flavobacterium. Next base: position 31,277 of record CAUPKP010000025.1, read on the forward strand.
GACACTACATTTTTATAGGCTATTTTATCAAAAACTAAAGTCCCGATAGCGTGTAGCGTATAAAACCAACCACGTGTCTGGTCTACTCCTTCGGCAATGAAATTTGCCGGGAAATCTTTGTTATCGTCTATTTTATCTTTGTTTTCGAAAGGATAATGCCATTGTGCATAAGGCATTGCTCCAGAATCAAACCAAACGTCAATCAAATCAGATTCACGCTTCATTGGTTTTCCAGAAGCCGAAACTAAAGTAATCTGGTCAACTACATTTTTATGCAGATCAATCAAATCATAGTTTGCTTCGTCCATGTTTCCTATTTCAAAACCTTTGAAAGGGTTCTCTTTTTGGAAACCTGCCGCAACTGATTTTTCAATTTCGTTGTATAATTCTTCAACAGAACCTATCAATATTTCTTCTGTTCCTTCTTCGTTTCTCCAAATTGGCAATGGGATTCCCCAAAAACGAGAGCGAGATAAATTCCAGTCGTTAGCATTTTTCAGCCAATTCCCGAAACGTCCTTCTCCGGTTGCTTTTGGTTTCCAGTTGATCGTTTCATTAAGATCGAACATTCTATCTCTAACCTCAGTAATTTTTATAAACCAAGAATCTAAAGGATAATATAAGATTGGCGTGTCAGTTCTCCAGCAATGTGGGTAACTATGCACATATTTCTCTACTTTGAATGCTTTATTTTCTTCTTTTAACTGGATTGCAATTTCAACATCTATAGAACGCTCTGGAGCAGGTCCATCTGCAGCTGTATAATATTCATTTTTAACATATTTACCAGAAAAATTTCCTAAACCATCAATAAATTTCCCCTGCAGATTTACTAATGGAACCGGAGTTCCGTTTTCGTCTAACACTAACATTGGTGGCACTTCTGGAGTAGCTTCTTTTGCTACTTTAGCATCATCAGCACCAAAAGTCGGAGCAGTATGTACAATTCCAGTTCCATCTTCAGTTGTCACAAAATCTCCCGAAATTACTCTAAAAGCATCTTCTGGGTTTTGATATGGCAATGTAAATTTCAATAATTGTTCGTAACGAATTCCAACTAAATCAGCTCCTTTGGCTTCAGTTAAAATCTGGTATGGGATTTTCTTGTCTCCTTCTTTGAAATTTTCAAAATCAGATGGTTCAGTGCTTGCAAAAAATCCTTTTCCGAATTGTTTTCCAACTAATTTTTTAGCCAAAATAACTTTAACTGGTCGGAAAGTATATTGATTGAACGTTTCTACTAAAACATAATCGATTTTTGGACCAACCGTCAAAGCCGTGTTAGATGGCAATGTCCAAGGTGTAGTTGTCCAAGCCAAAATGTGAATGTCTCCAAAACTTTGTAAAAATTCTGGTAACGATTCATTTATCGCTTTGAATTGCGCCACAATCGTAGTATCGGTAACATCGCGGTAAGAACCCGGCTGATTTACTTCGTGAGAAGACAATCCTGTTCCAGCTTTTGGAGAATATGGCTGAATAGTATAGCCTTTGTACATCAAATCCTTGTTGTAGATTTGTTTCAATAACCACCAAACCGATTCCATGTATTTGGATTTATAAGTCACATACGGATCTTCCATATCTACCCAATATCCCATTTTTTCGGTAAGGTCATTCCACACGTCTGTATAGCGCATAACGGTTTTTTTACAAGCTTCGTTATACTCCTCAACGGTTATTTTTTTTCCAATATCTTCTTTGGTAATTCCAAGTTCTTTCTCAGTACCCAATTCCACAGGCAAACCGTGAGTATCCCAGCCAGCTTTACGCTTTACTTGAAATCCTTTTTGAGTTTTATATCTGCAAAAAATATCTTTAATCGCACGTGCCATCACGTGATGAATTCCAGGCAGTCCATTTGCCGAAGGCGGTCCTTCAAAAAACACAAACGGTTCAGCTCCTTCGCGGGTGGTTACGCTCTTTTCAAATATATTTTCTTTCTTCCAAAAATCCAGCACTTCGGATGCCACTGTTGGCAAGTCAAGTCCTTTGTATTCAGTAAATTTTGTGCTCATTTTATCCTTTTCTTAATCGTGGTGCGAAAGTAATAAAATATAAGTTAAAAGTCGAAAGTCAGAAGTCGAAAGTTACAGATTGACCCCAATTTTGTTAGTAATAATATTAAACTACAAGTAAGCCTCTATTTTTTTTTAATATTAAGGTTAATCTTCTTCTTCCAATTCAAAAAAATCATTTACAGATTTTTGGAATAAAAGTGAAAGTTTTAAAGCCAAAACCGTTGAAGGAACAAAACGATTTTTTTCAATTGAATTTATAGTTTGTCTAGAAACTCCAATTTTTTCAGCCAATTCTTCTTGTGTAATATTTAAAATCGCTCTTTCAATTTTTAATTTATTCTTCATTGTAGGCTTTCTTTAATTTTCTAAACGTAATGATTTGAGTTAATAATAAAACTCCAAGCACTGAAACATCCTTACTGCCTTCTATTTTGGGCATCGATGAAAAAAAAGATACAATTATAAAGTGAACAAATGGCAATATTAAATACACAACCAATGTCCCTATTACAGCATAATTGTACGATTGCATGCGGATTTTTACAATTAATTCATCTTCTATTTTCTCCCTTGAAACTGAAATTATAAGCAATCCCACAACTGAAAATGACAAAGCAATTCTTTCAAATAATTCATGGTATTTCACATCTAACAGATACAATTTAAGAGAAGTAACAATTGATAAAATAGAAATAACAAATAACGCTAATCCTACTACTTTGAATTTATGAGGAAGCTGAAACCCCGTAATTTTATCAATTTCTTTAATCTCTCCTACTTGTTTTGATTTTGTTTTCATAAAGCTAATTAGTTAAAGCCTGCTTTCCTAAAAGAACAACAAACTTGATTAAAAGACAAATATACTTTACTTTTCAAGACAAAAAAATATTTAGAGTTTTTTTTTAAACCTAGAGGTATTTTATTATTTCCAACATTAAAATCAGATAAAAATTAAAAATATCATCGTGTTTATCTAACCATTTAATAGCAGTTTCTAGAAAAGTAACGGTAATTAGTTTTTTTCTTCTTCTTCAAGTATAAAATGACGTAAAAATTTAACAATAAGCGCTTTACAAACAAAAAACACGTAATTCTACGCACATTGAGCTTTTAAAATAATAGTAGCTTTGAACCTCTTAATCAGTTAGTTAATTGATTCTTACATGCAATGAACTTAATTAAGATATTTTGACAAATTTTCGAAAAACAGCTTCCGAATTGAATTCTTATAAAAATTAAAAATCTGGAACATTGTCGTTTTGAATGACCATATTAATTTTTAGCATCAAAATCATTCTTGATTTTAGTCTGCTGATTATTAAAAAATTAATCTTTTAAATTTTAATTAAAATCAATTACCTCTATGTTGTTTGAAGTTATCCAGATAATCACGGAACAAGTCAACTCCTATTTAGAAGAATGCGGATTAGACAAATCTGTCATTGCTGAGAATATTGGCATACTCGATTCACAGGATGAAAATGCTGATAAGCTAAAAAATTCAGTAGCCCTTTCATTATTAAACATTCAAGAGGAAACTACTCTTAAAAACTTTCCCAATAAATCTATTGAGGACTCAAAAGTTATATACAAAAACAGCATTATTAACCTCAACCTTTACATACTCTTTTCTGCAAACAGAGACACTTATCTCAAGTCGCTGAATGATATTTCTAAAATAATCGAATTTTTTCAAGGCAAAAAACTCTTTACTCAAGCCAATACAGTTTATAATCGAGATAATACAGCTATGAATAATATTGAAAACTTCAAGTTTTCAGTAGAACTCTATACCCCAACATTTGAAGAAATGAATTTTATATGGGGAACACTAGGCGGCAGACAAATACCCTCTGCATTATATAAAATAAGCATGATTCAAATAGAGAGAAATATTTCTCTAGCTGAAGGTTCTGTTATAAGCGAGATCGATGGTAATACAAATCAGTATTTAAACTAATGAGCTTCAATATTACATACAAAACCCTTTTTGGGATAACTGTTTTACACGGTTATTTCCTTAACAGCGGTAATGAAGAATACGACAGCAAGACTCCGGATAAAAAGAAACAAATATTGAAAAATTATGATTTTGAAAATTTCCTCGAAATTCTTCCATCAAAAGAAACCTTTTTGCAGTTAAAGAACAATCATTTAGCCTTTCGGGCTAACAAAAATGAAATAAAAATTGCAGCTAAAATATCTCCCGACGATTCTGAATTAACATTTGCCAATTTTCCCTTGACATTAACACTAACCTTTATTATCAAAATCAGGGATTCCTTTTTTGAAAATTATACGGATATTAATTTATTGCCAAATAGAATTTTATACCTAAGCAACACAAAACCAACTGACGAGCCTGTTACATTCAAATACATTCCGCTTTTATCAGACTCTGTTTTTATAAATGACAGTTATATTATATCTGAAGTTTCTTCTGCCAAAATTGTAAAACCTCTGGAAGAATCTGAAAAAAGAGGAATCCTGGGAATTATTTCTTTAAAAATGCAGGGAAATCAACCAACATTGAATATCCTGACCAATCAAAAAAAAATAATTACTCCTGCACCAAATTTTAAAATCCATTTCAATAATCGGAAAACAATTTGGAAATATATCAAAACTAATACTCCTTTTGAAGTTGAAACGAGTCTTGCAAAACCGCTGACCCAGTATGGCTTCGTGGAAATAGATCCTCTCACTGATTTTACGACAAATCCTGCCGAAGCATCCGATTATCAATATCCTAACCCTTCCGTAAAATCAATACAAAAAATAGGACCAAAAACATATTCACAAATATTCATCTAAAAAAATTAAAATTATGGCAACCACTTACAAAACACCCGGCGCATACGTGGAGGAAATCGTAAAATTTCCCCCTTCTGTTGCGCAAGTTGAAACTGCAATTCCAGCTTTTATTGGTTATACCGAAAAAGCCACAAAAAAAATTGACGGAGATTTAATTAATATCCCAAAAAGAATTTCATCATTGCTTGAATATGAAACTTATTTTGGTACTGCATATCCTGAAACTTCTATCTCTGTGGACATAACGGACATTCTGCTTGACGGAAACCTAAAACGGGATATAATCGTAAATCAGCCCAGCAGTCCAAAACCATTTTTAATGTATTATTCACTGCAAATGTATTTTGCAAACGGAGGCGGTCCATGCTATATCATTTCGGTGAACACCTATGAAGACGAGGATGGAAATGAAAATTTGGTTGACTTTGATGATTTAAATGACGGGCTTGATTTATTAAGAACCGAAGACGAACCAACACTGATTCTCTTTCCGGATGCCACAGAATTGACTGAATCTAATTTCTATGCCCTGTACAATAATGCATTGATTCAATGTCACGATATGCAGGACAGATTCACAATCATCGATACACATACATCTGCAGACAGCTTTGCCGATGCAGCAGCTTTGAGAACCAGAATAAATCTTGAGAAAGATTATCTTAAATATGGCGCAGCATATTATCCTTATTTAGAAACCATTTTGGATTATGCCTACAGTGAAGATGATATTTTAATCAACCATTTCTCCTATGATGCCGATGCGATGCCAACAGTACTTGCTGAACTGAATGCATCCAAAATCAACATTCCTCCTATTATTGCAAGTTTAAGAACTCTTTCTGACGATGCCGTAGACGTTGATGCAACTATTGATTTAGTGGTTGGGACAATCCCAGCAGTTTTAAATTATATCGAAAACCCAGCTGGTTATGACAATGCTGGAGCTGGAGCACTTACAGTAGCAAAAACACCAGCTTTCTCAATATTATTAGACGCATTGATTAATGATTTAGAAGATTTAGTTCTTGAAAAAGAGGCAGTGAAAAATGCTGCAAACTCCGCCATAGCATCCGTTGAAGAATTAAGCACCGCTGATGATAATATAGTAACTGCCTTAACCGCATTTAAAGCACCTTTTGAAGGCGCTGGCAAAATAGAAAGCGTTCTAAAAAACTTAAAAGATTTAGCAACAAAACTTAAAAGTGCCGATACTGATGTAAAAATTGCGAACCTCGTAAAAACGAACACTACAAATGTCATTAACGAAGTTAAAAAACTTTTAAACTACACTCCAATTTTAGGTTTACCAAGCAATACTTTGGCAATTACCGTAAACGTATTCACAAATATACCTGTATTGCTTGATGCCATAATTACGGCAGTAGACGCTGTAAAGGCAATAGACGTAAATAATGGCGATATGAACGGAAGATACCTTGGTGACATCGAACCGCTAAACAACGCATCCTATAACATTATTAAAGCCGAAATATCAAATTTGCCATTAACCATTCCCCCAAGCGGAGCCATTGCCGGAGTTTATGCAAGAGTGGACAGCAACAGAGGTGTATGGAAAGCTCCTGCTAATGTAGGTTTGAACTATGTTGTAAAACCAACTGTAAAAATCACAAACAACGAGCAGGACAGCTTAAATGTTGATACTACAGCCGGAAAATCAATCAACGCCATAAGAAGCTTTACCGGCAAAGGCATTCTAGTATGGGGAGCCAGAACTCTTGCCGGAAATGACAACGAATGGAGATATGTTCCAGTGAGACGTTTCTTCAATATGGCCGAAGAATCCATTAAAAAAGCAACCGAGCAATTTGTTTTTGAACCCAATGATGCCAATACATGGATCCGGGTGAGAGCCATGATTGAAAATTTCTTAATACTGCAATGGAGAGCCGGAGCGCTTGCTGGCGCCAAACCAGAACAGGCTTTCTATGTAAGAGTGGGCTTGGGACAAACCATGTCAGCTTTGGATATTTTAGAAGGCAGAATGATTGTTGAAATAGGAATGGCAGTAGTAAGACCTGCGGAATTCATTATTCTAAAATTCTCTCACAAAATGCAGGAAGCATAACAGTTAAAACGATTTTCAACAATTAAAACATACAATTATGAGTACTTATCCATTATCAAAGTTTCATTTCTCAGTAGATTGGGGAGGAACAAATATAGGTTTCACAGAAGTTTCCGGTTTGGATGTAGAAACAGAAGTTATTGAATACAGACAAGGCGCCAGCCCAGAATACAGCAAAATAAAAATGCCAGGCATGCAAAAATTTTCAAATATCACACTTAAAAGAGGCACTTTTAAAAGTGATAATGAATACTATAACTGGTGGAATACGGTAAAATTAAACACTATTGAAAGAAGAGATATCACTATCAAGTTGCTTAATGAAGACCACGAACCAGTAGTTACCTGGAAAGTCAAAAACGCTTGGCCTACTAAAATCCAATCTACAGATCTGAAGGCAGACGGAAATGAAGTAGCAATAGAATCTATGGAGTTAGTTCACGAAGGATTATCAATTCAAAATGACTAATCATGGCTAACTATTATCCCCCTGTTGGCTTCCATTTTTTGGTAGAATTTGAAGGTCTCGGAACCGAAGCGAAAGACCATCAGTTCCAGTCCGTTTCAGGTTTATCAGTAGATATTGAAACCGAAGAAATAGCCGAAGGAGGAGAGAATAGATTCAAGCACAAGTTACCTGTGAAAACCAAATATCCAAATTTGGTATTAAAACGAGGCGTTCTCATAGATTCAAAAGTTATTGACTGGTGCAAAGATGCCATAGAAAACTTCGAATTTAAGCCTGTTAACTTAACGGTTAAACTGTTGAATCAAGAACACCAGCCTTTGCTGTCATGGAATGTGGTTCATGCTTATCCTGTAAAATGGTCGGTCGAGGATTTTAACGCCCAAGAGAGCAAACTAGTGGTAGAAAGCTTTGAACTCACTTATAATTATTTCACTACAATCAAGAACTGATGCCAATAGAAATAAAAGAACTGCACATTAAAATTAATGTGAACGAAGGAAGCAAATCCAGTCCCGAAAAAGGTTCAAAGGGCAAAGACAAAGATCTTGTGGCAGAATGTGTAGAGCAGGTAATGCAAGTTATTGAACGAAAAAAAGAAAGGTAATCATGGCTTCAGGGGAATTAGAAAAATTAAAAGTTGTCGCTTATAGTGATCCGGAATTTAATAATAAGATAGCCGATGGCGAATTTTCTACATTATTAAATCCTGAAAAATATACCTATCATTATAAAATAGAGCAAAATGACGACCAAGCTGCTGGCACAAGCACTGTCTCTCCCCGCTTCAACAAAAAACTGCCTGAAAATTTAGAACTTGAATTTGTTTTTGACAGATCAGGAGTTATCAATGGTTTTCCAAGTTCAGACGATGGTGTAATAGACGATGTCGAAAAATTTAAAAAAGTTATTTTAGACTACAACGGCGATGAACATAAACCCAATTATCTTATTATTTCGTGGGGAAGCCTTCTCTTTAAAGGATCGTTAACTGAAATGGACATTGAGTTTAAATTGTTTAAACCCGATGGAACTCCGATAAGAGCGGTTGCTAAAGCTAAGTTTCAAGGTTTTGTTGAAGACAATCTAAGAGCGGCCAGAGAAAACAATCAATCGCCTGATTTAACACATTACCGAATTGTCAAAGAAGGAGATACGCTTCCGCTAATGTCCTATCGAATTTATGGTGACTCTAAATATTATCTGGAAGTAGCTAGAGTAAATAATCTGATCAATTTCAGGAAATTAAAAACCGGGCAGGAAATATTTTTCCCTCCATTACAAAAACAGCAGTAAATGAATAATAGCGGCGTCATACAAACCAGCCAAAGTCCCGATTTAGTGACACACAAAATTCTTATAGGAGAAGGCGAAGAATTACCTAAAACCTATCAAGTTAAAAGCATTGTGGTTCATAATGAAATCAATAGGATTCCTATGGCTCAGATTATACTGATTGATGGCGATGCTTCCGAAAGAGATTTTAAACTAAGTAATGAAGACCTGCTTATTCCAGGAAAAAAAGTCGAAATCACTGCCGGTTACCATTCTGATGAAGAAACAATCTACAAAGGAATTATTATAAAACACACCATTAAAATAAAAGACGGCTCATCTTGTCTAATCATTGAATGCAAAGACGAAGCGGTAAAACTGACAATTGGCAGAAAAAGCAAATACTTTTATGAAGTTAAAGACAGTGAAGTTTTTGAAGAAATCATTAGCACATACGGATTGGACAAAGATGTTGAAGCAACCAATTTCAGTCACAAAGAACTAGTTCAATACAATACTTCCGATTGGGATTTTATTGTCTCCAGAGCACAAGCCAATGGCAAACTTTGTTTTGTGGAAAATGGAAAAATAGCAATAAAAAAGCCCAATGTAACTTCAAAATCTGTTGAGACCATCACTTTTGGGGCGACTATGTTAGATTTTGATGCCGAGATTGATGCTAGAAATCAATTTTCAAAAATATCATCCTACAGCTGGAGTTATACCAATCAGGAATTGGTCGAAATTGAAGGAGCTGATCCAAATATTTCCTTAAACGGAAATTTAACTTCATCCGATTTAGCTGGAACAATCGAATTAGAAAACCTCGAACTGCGTCATGGCGGCAATATATCCGAAGTAGAACTTCAAGATTGGGCAGATGCCAAATTACTATTTCAGCAATTATCCAAAGTTCGTGGAAGAGTTAAATTTCAAGGAATTTCAAAAGTAAAACCAAATACGATAATAACACTCGAAGGTGTTGGCGACCGCTTTAATGGGAAAGCATACATCACTGGTGTTTTTCATCAAATTTCAGAAGGCAATTGGACAATAGATGCTCAGTTTGGATTAAATCCCGAATGGTTTTCGGAAACGTATGATATCAATACACCACCCGCTTCAGGAATTATTCCAGCCATAAAAGGACTGCATATCGGGATTGTAACGCAATTGCAGGATGATCCAAATGGAGAAGACAGAATTCTTGTAAAAATTCCCATCGTCAACAATGAGGAACAAGGCATTTGGTGCCGAATAGCTTCGCTGGATGCAGGCGAAAATCGAGGCGCTTTTTTTAGACCCGAAATTGAAGATGAAGTAATTATCGGTTTTATCAATGAAGACCCAAATAATGCAATTGTCTTGGGTATGCTGCACAGTAGCGGAAAACCTTCTCCTATTACAGCCAGTGATGACAATCATGAAAAGGGTTTTGTTACCAGAAGCGAAATGAAGCTGCTATTTAATGACGAAAAAAAATCCATCAATATTGAAACTCCAGCTGGTAAAAAGATAACATTAGACGAAGATGCCGGAACGATTGTTATCGAAGATGAAAACTCAAATGTAATTACCATAGACAGCAATGGAATAAAAATGGAAAGCGCAGGCAAAATAGAATTGATAGCCACTGGTGATGTCAATATTGAGGGTGCCAATGTAAATATAAAAGCCAGCGCTCAATTCAAAGCCGAAGGAAGTACCGGTGTTGAAATGTCATCGAGTGCCACAGCAATTTTAAAAGGAAGTATTGTACAGATAAATTAAATAAAAATGGGAGCACCAGCCGCAAGAATTTCTGATATGCATGTATGTCCAATGGTCACAGGAACAGTTCCTCATGTTGGCGGTCCTATATTGCCTGCAGGAGCTCCAACCGTGCTTATTGGCGGAACACCCGCAGCATGTGTTGGCGATATGGCAACCTGCACCGGGCCGCCAGATACAATCGCTGCTGGATCTAGCACAGTGCTTATAGGTGGAAAACCCGCAGCAAGAATGGGAGATTCAACCGCACATGGAGGCACAATAGTAGCAGGATTACCAACTGTTTTAATAGGATAAACAATGGAAAGTAAACAAGCCTTTTTGGGAACTGGGTGGAGTTTCCCACCAGAATTCAAGAAAACGATAACAGCTGTTGTGATGATTTCTGATGAAGAGGATATAAAGAGCAGCCTCGAAATTTTATTGTCAACAAAAATTGGCGAACGCATTATGCAGCCTAAATATGGGTGCAATATGGACGAACTGATTTTTAATCCATTGAACCGAACCTTAAAAACGTATGTGTCCGAACTGATAAAAACAGCCATTCTATATCACGAGCCCAGAATCGATGTGGAGAAAATTGACATCAGCCAAGGAGATGATTTAAACGGTGAATTATTAGTGATTTTAGATTATAAAATAAGAGCCACAAACTCAAGAATTAATATGGTTTATCCTTTCTACAAAGGTGAAGGAACCGACTTATAAAAATTGATAAAATGAGCAACGACTGTAACACTATTGTAAGCGTTTTAACCAAGAATGGCACCGACCAAAAACAACGTTATATAGACGCATTACAGCCAAATAACCTGCAGCTCTTTGATTTTGAAATCTCAGACTGGGTCTTATTTGCCTACAATTTTGCAGGATACGTTAACTATTTTGAAACTACAAACCAGACAAATATATCAGGCGATTGGAAATCATTTTTTAGTCAATTCAAGTTAGAGGGTAAAGATCCTAATTTTAAAAAAACCTTTGAATTACTTAGAATCGAAAGTGATATTAACACCATAATCGGAGACTATAAAAAAGAATCATCCCTTACACCTCATCTCACGCTTTTCATATCATTTCTGCTGCTTTTAGAAAATAGTAAAAAGAGATTCAACGGTATCACCAAACGGCATCTTGATTTTTATTATAAAGATATACTGCAAATAGAAAAACTTCCTGCTACTCCGGATAAAGTATATATGCTTTTTGAATTGGCCAAAAATGCCACCCAGCAAAAAATAGATGCCAAAACGGCTTTTGACGGCGGTAAAGATTTGATTGGTAAAAATCGAGTATACAAATCATCCGAAGAATTAATTGCAAATAAAACTGCTGTCGCTCTGCTAAAAAACGTGTATCATGATGGAGCTAACAAAAAAATAACAGCTAGTCCCGTTGCTAATTCTTATGACGGATTAGGCGGAAAATTTCCTAATGAGAATATTCAGTATTGGCCTTTTGGACATTTCGGTGACGCAAATTATCCTCTATTGCCAAACGCTGTTTTGGGTTTTGCCATTGCCTCTCCGATTCTTTTGCTTAGTGAAGGAAAACGAAATGTAGAAATCAGTTTTACTTTCAAAAACAACATACCAAACACCAATTCAAATCATATCATCGAGTATACATCCATTTATTTAACTACTGATAAAGGATGGCTTGAAGTTCCTGAAATAAAAAGTTCTATTGCCGTAAAAAACGGAACTTTCAACACTGCTTTCAGCACAAACACAATGAAAATAGCATTTCAACTTGATGAAAATACAGATGCTATTACAAGTTATAATACAAAAACATTCGGTACTGAATTTGAAAGCCAATTACCAATTGCAAAATTCATACTTAATACCTCCGAAGTTAACGGCTTTGAATTATACAAATCATTGGCACAAAACACGCTTGAAAGCATTACCATAAATATTGATGTTCAAAATGTAAAAAGTGTTCTTTTGGAAAATGATAACAGTGCAGTTAATGCTGTAAAACCATTTTTTCCATTTACAACAATTCCTGTCGTTGGATCCAATTTTTATATTAAATACAAGGAAGCTTTTTCTAAAAACTGGGGCAATATAGATGTAAGCATCAGTTGGAAAAATACTCCTGTAAGTTTTCAGGAACATTATAAAACCTATAAAAATTCGTCCATAAATTCCATTAGTCCCGTTTTTTTTATAACTAACTTAATCAATAGCACCACTAAAGCACTGATACCCGCTGGCGGAATTGTGACTAACGATGATTATTTCAAATACGATTTAGACATATTATCCAATAATGTTTGGGTCGAAAATAAAAACAATGAAACTTTATTTACAAAGAATGCTGATACTTTTAAAACCAATTTTAGTATTTCAAATTCTAATCCTAGTTTCAAAACCGAGAAAAACGGACAGCTGAAAATGACTTTGAAAACATCATTTCTGCATAGTCTGTATCCAAAAATTTATGCTCTTGCGCTTTCCAGCGAAAATAAAGATGCGCTGTTGCCTAATGAACCTTATACGCCGCTTGCCGAGAATTTAATTCTGAATTATACCGCATCAGAAACAAACATTTTCAAAAAAGAAACAGGAAAAACTCTTGAGGTAACGTATGCTAATAATGAGGCAAAACTCTATCATATTCATCCTTTTGGTTATTCCGAAGAGCATACGCATTTAAAATCACAGCTTGATTTTGTTGCCGATAAAAACTCCAATTTAGTTCCTGCCTATTGCATCGGCGGTGAGTTATTTATTGGTCTTGAAAACACCAAAGAGTTAGAACAAATTACACTTTTATTTCAAGTTTTAGAAGGAAGCGAAAATCCTTTGGCGCAGTCATTCACAGGAAATCAAAAAATTGAGTGGTCAGTTCTGGGAAATAATGAATGGAAAACACTTGAATACTCCGATATTTTATTGAATGAAACTGACAATCTTCTTAAATCTGGAATTTTCAAATTTAATCTTCCAAAAGAAGCTACTCAAAACAATACCAAATTACCCAAAAATTATATTTGGCTTAAAGCCAAAATGCATAAAGAATATGATGTTGTGTGCAAAATAACAGGCATTCATGCTCAAGTAGTTTTAGCCTCTTTTGAAGATAATTTAAATGAACTTTCCCATTTAGAGACTGGACTTTCGGCTAATACAATTTCAAAACTGACGCAAAGAATCAGCACCGTCAAATCAGTTTCCCAGCCTTACAACAGCTTTGGTTATAAATCATCTGAATCCGACAGTGATTATTATCGAAGAATCAGCGAAAGACTTCGTCATAAAAATCGTGCCTTAACGATGTGGGATTATGAACATATCCTATTACAGGAATTCCCAGAACTCTATAAAATAAAATGTTTGAACCATACATCTGACACTTCTTTTCAAGCCCCTGGAAATGTAACATTGGTTGTAATTCCTGATACGGTCAATAAAAACGTTTTCGATATTTATCAGCCACGAGTAAGTACTGCCACTTTGAATAAAGTGAAAAATCACATCACGCAGCTCACTTCAATGCATGTTAATACAATAGTGATAAATCCAAAATATGAAGTGGTCAGAGTAAGCTTGGCGGTAAAATTTAAAGCTGGATTTGATGTCAATTTTTACACTCAGGAATTAAGCAATGACATTACTAAATTCCTGTCACCTTGGGCATACGACAAAAACATTCCGATAACTTTTGGAGTAAACATCCACATTAGTGTTTTGATTGATTACCTAGAAAAATTAGGCTATGTAGATTATCTAGAAGATGTAAAATTATTGAAAGATGGCGCTCCCTCTCAAAAAACAGTTGCTCCGTCTAATCCAAAATCAATCTTGGTTTCTGCAAAACCAAACGAACATATTATAAATACAAATATCAAAGGCTGTAAAGAAATAACAATTGAAGATAACGAAGAATGTCAGCTGTAAACAAAAATACTATCCCAAAAAATGTCAGTTCAAATGATGATATGAGCTTTGATTTCCTGCGCAAAAAAGGAATTGAATATATCGAATCATTAGGAAGTAAGTTCTGGACAGATTACAATACACACGATCCAGGAATCACCATCTTGGAAGTATTATGTTATGCGATTACAGACTTGGGCATGCGGATTAATCTCCCAATTCAGGATTTATTGACCAATGAAATTACCAGCAGTGTCGAAAATCAGTTTTTTAAAGCCTCCGAAATATTGCCGAATAAACCTGTAACTGCGTTCGATTACAGAAAAATAATACTGGATATTGATCCTCGCATTAAGAACTGCTGGCTCGAAAAATATTCAAAAAAACTGTACGTAAACTGTAAAGACGCTAAATTTTCTTTTGACAAAGAAGACTTTAACGGAGTTCTTGAAGGTTATATAAAAGAAGCTAATATAAAGGGATTATATACTGTTTTGGTTGATATTGATGAGACGGACTTAACCAAAAAAATAAATCTAAAAAAACAGATTTTAGAAAAATTCCATCAATACAGAAATCTATGTGAAGATATCGCCGAAATAAAAGAAGTTGAATTACAGCCAATCGCCGTTTGTACCCAAATCGAAATAGATCCGGAAGCCGATGAAGAGTATATCCACGCTTTAATCACATTGGCTCTTGAAAATTATTTATCACCAACCGTTGCTTTTTATTCGCTTTCGCAAATGGCTGAAAAAGGATATACCAGCGATCAAATATTTGAAGGACCTTTATTAGAACACGGTTTTATTGATACTGTTGAACTGGCAAATTCTTCATTAAGAACCGATGTGCGTCTTTCGGATATCATGCAGATTATCATGAATATTGAAGGTGTAAAACTTATAAAAGACATCTCTCTAAACTATTGCAGCACTATTGATAATAATGTCAAAGAATGGGTTTTATGTATTGATGAAGGGAAAAAACCAATGCTGTGCGACAAAAGCACATTTAATTTTACCAAAGGCGTTTTACAGGTTAATGTAAATAAAACAAAAGCTGCACAATATTTAATTGAGCTAAAAAATGACATTAGCATAAAACAAAAAAAAGCTTCAGAAAACAAAGAACTAAAGATTCCTCAAGGCATAATTACCGACACCAGTTTTTATACAAGTATTACAAATGATTTTCCTGAAACTTATGGCATTGGCGAAATTGGTTTGTCCGAAACGGCTGCTACAGAAAGAAAAGCAAAAGCAAAACAGCTTAAAGGATATTTATTGTTTTTTGACCAGATACTGGCCAGTTATTTTAAACACCTCAGCAATGTAAAAGAACTGCTCTCGATAAACAGCACGCTTACAAAAACCTATTTTACTCAGGCAATTACAGATATAACCGGTTTTGACGATTTAGTGAATCATTACGATTCTGATTCTGATTTGCTTTCGGAGAATTTATTTGGCCATTTGGATGATTCCATCAAGCGAAACAATCAGTTAAAAGACCATTTGATATCCAGATTTGCAGAACGTTTTGGCGAATATGCCTTTTTAATGAAATCATTATATGGAAGCGTTTCAGATGAAATTGTTTTGCAGAACAAATCAAACTTTCTTTCTAACTACAATTCCATAAGCAGTCAGCGGGGTTCTGGTTTTAACTATTACCAACAGACAACAAACAATTTATGGAATACTTTTAATGTTACTGGTTTAGAAAACAGGATTGCAGGACTTTTAGGAATTAGAGGTGATATAAATCCTATAACCGGCAAAAGAGGAATTAAAAGAAAAGACTTATCTAAGTTATTTATTCAAATTTATGATCCTACGCCTGGTACGCCAGCTACAAATTTTAGATGGAGAATAAAAAACACTCAAAATGACATCATACTATCAGCTGTCGATGATTACCAGACTGAATCCGCCGCAGCAACCGAGCTCTATTTTTCAATTCTAAAAATACTCGAAACCAGCGAAACTGAAATTGAAGAAGGATTTGAAACTCCTTTTACAGAAAAAGTGATTCACACCTTTGAAATTCATCAATCAGACAGCGGAAAATTCTCATTCCACATTATCAATCCCGAGATTGAAAACATTAATGATCCCCGAAGAGTAACAGCAAAACAATACAAATTCTACGACACGCTTGATGAAGTCAGAACAGCAATACTGGAATTAATTACATTTTTCAAAGAAGAATTTAGTGAAGAAGGACTGTTCTTGGTTGAACACATCCTATTGCTTCCAAAAGATGATGAAACCACAACGGATGATCATTTTATGCCAATATGCATTGACGATTGTAACGAAGACTGCTGTATTCCAGATCCGTATTCTTTCAAAATAAGCGTCATTCTTCCGGGCTATACTTTTAGATTTTCCGACATCAATTTTAGGAACTATGCAGAAGATGTTATCAGGCAAGAAATTCCATCGCATATTTTAGGTAAAATATGCTGGATAGGATACCGGAAAGATCACATTAATACAGTTGATAATGATTTGGTCGATTTTGAAAAAGATTTCAAAAACTTCTTAATCGACAAGAGCAAAAACAAGCAAGATAAATTACCAATATTCATAAAAACATTATCAAAATTAAATTCTATTTATCCAACAGGAAGACTTTATAATTGCGAAGATGAAAATGAAGAACTTAATGGAAAAATAATACTGGGAAAAACAAATTTAGGAACAATATAAAAATTTAAGGTCATGGCAACTAAACTCGATAATATTACAGGTCAATATCATAGTTATGTAGAAGATCAAGTATTAACGCATTATCAGCTTAACGAAACTATTGATTATTTTGATGATCAAAATCGTTTAAGCAAAGTGTTCCTGACCGGTACCGGCATTGCCTGCGGTTTTAATGTTTCGACTTCGCCAGCCCATACTTTTATTACAATAACACAAGGAACAGGAATTACTACTGATGGAGATTTAATAAAACTCCAGACAAAATCTTTAGATGAAGACAAAATAAAGAAAACAAAACAAAAACTTATTACCGTTGCTCTTTCCAGCATAACGTACAAATCATTCAAACCTTTTACCGAAGACAAAGCCGATTATCTCCATTTCAAAAAAAACGGAGCTATTATTCCATTATGGGAATTAGTACCAGAGAGTATTCCTGCTTTGCCACTAGAAACTGGTGAACAATTATTAACTGCATTTCCAGATTTTATCAATATAAAAAACTATGTTGTCATTTTATATTTAGAAAATTACTCAAAAGATGCTTCGCTCTGCAGTCAAATTGACTGTTCTAACCAGGGCGGTGAAGAAGTTTTTAATTTAAGAGTACTGCTCGCCAGTAAAACCAATGCCGATTCTATAATTACTAATGACAGTCTGTACAGCAAATACAATTATTTTGACGATTATAAACTGCTTCCTGAACTAGGGGTAAAAAAAGTAATTCCTACTTTCAACACTACCCAAACAGCAGCGCAGATCAAACAGCTTTTTAATACTGTAGTAAGTGATAATACATTTAAAACCAGCCTGAAAAACAGCATCACAACAATACTTACAAATTTAAACTATACCGCTCAAGCCACAGCGATTAATACAGGAATAACAAACCTTTTTAATATACCGGGCAGTATTCCAAGCGATATTCATTATAGATATGATGCACTAAAAGACATTGTGGCTACATACAAAGAACTCAAAGATTTATTCATGCAGCTTTGTTCAGAGTGCAATCCTCATTTGGGTTCATTCCCGAAACATTTAATGCTGGGATTAGTCGAAGATGCAGAATATTACAAAGCATACCGCCATCAGTTTTATAACGCTCCCATTTTAGATAACCAAAATAAAACGTTTAAAAATTTTGATTCTCTTATCCAAAGGCTTTTATCTATAACCCAAAAATATGGTGTAGTTGCTGCCGCAAATAACGTTAAGATTACACCATCAAAAGCAACGGGTAAACTTGGACATAAATCCATTCCGTATTATTATAATGTGGACAATCCATTTCTCAATTCATGGGATTTTGAACGAAACAGCATTTACCTGCAAAAAGCAAATTTCAGCTATCATACCATTAATTTATTAAATGATGATTACATCAAATTTCCGCTTCAATATACATTAGACGATTATGATTTTTATAGAATTGAAGGGTATTTAAATGACAGTATTGATGATGTAAATAATAATCTGACTACTCAAAAGAACACTTTCGGTCTTGATTTTGATTTCCAGATCATTGATATTATTGAAAATAAAGATGATTTAAAAACTTTATTAAAGAACAATCCATCGTTTGAGCATAAAGCAGGCGTAAAAAAAGGAGGCACATTATTGCTTCTAAAAGAAGGCAGTGTATTTCTTGCTGATTTTGCAGTCGACTATAAAATTACTAGCGATAATGAGATGGGCTGCTGTACAATTGTCGAATGCATGTATCCATGGATCAGTTCGTTAAAATATATTAATAATCTATCCAGAAGCATAAAAGGAACTGAGAGCAGAGTAAAAGCAAAGCCAACACATTATGTACTGAATGTCAGAAAGTATAGTATTAACGGAGTTAATTTAATCAATAGCCCAGTTATAATCAGGATTCCACTGGATAATGAAATTTTCTTAAGAAGACTGCATGTTGTAATGGAAAAAATAAATCTTCGGTTTCCGTCAGGATTGGTATTTGATTTTATCGAAGAACAGAAAAAACTAAAAATAACCAAACTGGAGAAAGACAATTTTGTATTTGAAGTCCAGGATATAACTCTTACAAACAGCAGCCCTGTTTATAAATTGACCGAAACTGGTATCACCAGAAATAATAGATCCTACAAAGTTTCAGGAATAACCTGCTCTATTGTAAATGCATATCAAGAAGATATTTACAAAAAACTGCAAAGCAACTACGCTCCAATAGATAAGGATGATGATAATGGCCGTTTTGATGAAGACTGGAGAAAATGGGAAGAGCTAAGAAAACTATTAAGAAAACATGAAGTCACTGCGGACTTCCGCAGATTTGTAACCGAATTTGACCAGTTTGGTTCTATTCCAGTTTTCTACTATTCAGACAATTCTGAGTCAGATGTTAAAAGTGATTTACAGCAAATAGCCCAAGATATTTACGATATCGACGAAAGATTAAGTGATGTATATATAGGCGGTGACTGGACAAATGGAAATTGGGTAAACAGTACTATGTATGATTACTACAATTCCAATTCAAAAAATACAAGTGATGAAGTTGTGCGGTTCATTAATTTAAGAAAGAAACTGCATAACGAAAATGGAATCAGCAAGTATATGATTCATATAAACCCATTCAATGCAAATGGTTCCTCTATCAATATAAATCTGGAAGAGCTGAATACCGTTTTTGCAAAACATGCAACTAAGGCTGACTTTTATCTGCAAAAACCTGCGAATGGGAATTTCATTAAAATAATTAAAGCTTCAGACGAAATTTAGCTAGCGCGTCTGAAGCTTTATGGGGAGCTAGTCTTTTTGTTCGATACAGATTATCTCTGCATCATCTTGCGATTTACAATACAACCTTATTTCCCAGTATTCCCTATTGGAATACATCAAATATAAAAAAATAAAAAATACAAATCTGTTAAAAATGAAAAAAAATAAACATTTTATAGAAAAAGTTTTTTTAGAGATAGACACCAACTCCATGAAGGTAGCTAATTCACTGAAAAACAATATAAATATGTTTATTGAAAACGAATTATCAGCATTAATTGAGCAAGAACTTAATCGTTTTTTATTGGATGAAAATCAAATTTTACAAATTGAAAAACTGGACATTTCAATTGATAATACTACATCCCTAAATGGTTCCATAAACACGAACGAGTTAAAAGAGAAAATTAAAAATCAACTGGCACAAAAATTAGAATCTGCAAAAAATAATTCTGTTACTCCAATAATAAATACCTCAAGATCTGACCAAATCCTATCGCAAACAGAAAAGAAAAGCAATACGCTTATTTACTATCTAACAAATGGTGTAATGCCATGGTGGATTTCAAAAAATGATGATGCTTTTTTTAATGATCAAAATCTGAATTTATTTATAAACTCAGAAACATTTAAGCATCAATTTCAAAGTATTTTGGTCGAAAATAGTGTCCAAAAAAGGCTGATTAATCAATTTTCCAATAAACAATTGGCATCAATTATATCAGTCCTTTCTGCTAGCAGCGTTTCATTAGATCAAAATAAAATAATCAATATTCTTCATCATGAAAACAGCTTTCAGCTGAAAGAACTCTTTTGGATCTCAATATTTAAATTCATAAAAAATAAAAACACAGCCACAATTTCTGATTTCTACTTTAAGAATATCGAAAAATTCCAAATTTGGAATCTTTCATTTGAGGAATTTGTTATCAGTGTAAAACAATTTATTCCTTTTAATCCTGACCAAAGTGATATTGTTAAAGCTCATAATCAGAGTAGTATTCCAACGAGAGAAGAAGAATATTTCCATATAAAAAAACCTGATACAGACAATCCAGATTCCCAAAAAGGGTATTATGTTCAAAATGCCGGCTTAATCATTCTTCACCCATTTATAAAGGAATTATTCAAAAACTGCAATCTAATCAAAGAAGGAAACACCATAATTGACAAAGAACTGGCCGCACATATTTTACATTATGCCGCTACAAAAAAAGAACAGGATTATGAGCATCTTATGCTTTTCGAAAAGTTTTTGTGCGGTATACCAATACAGCAATCTATTACAAGAGAAATTAACATTGATGATTCCCATAAAAAACAAGTCGAAGAAATGCTTCAATCTGTTCTTCAGCATTGGAATGCATTAAAAAGCACCTCAACGGATCTTTTAAGAAATGAGTTTCTTCAAAGAGAAGGAAAACTGGATATTCAGGAAAATAATCCACGGCTATTTATAGAAAAGAAAACACAGGACATACTATTAGAAAAAATACCTTGGAACATCAGTGTTACTAAAATCCCGTGGATAGAGAAATTAATTTATACCGACTGGTAAAAAATAAAAAATTATGAGAGCTTTTGAAAACAGAAAACTGGAAAATCATCCATCTAGCCCTTTTTTTAGCCAAAAAATCCAAAAAAAGCTAAAAACAGGAACTCCTGGAGATAAATATGAAGTAGAAGCTGATAATGCAGCTGACAAAATAGTTAATAAAACAGTTCCTAATTCTAATGGGCTTTTACAGACAAAAGAAGAAGAAATACAAAAAAAATCTATTTCCGAAAGCATTACCCGCGTGCAGAAAAAGGAAATGAAGGAAGAAGAACCTGTCCAAAAAAAGGAGGAAGAAGATAAAGTTCAGAAAAAAGAAATGAAAGAAGAAGAGCCTGTGCAAAAAAAGGAAGAAGAAGAAAAACCAGTACAGGCTAAAACAAATAACAAAACTCCAGAAATCCAAAATAATAGAGTAGAAACCAACTTGTCTAATTCTAAAGGAGGAGGCAATAAAATAGATAGAAATACCAAAAAAGAAATGGAATCCGGTTTTGGAGCCGATTTTAGCAAAGTTCGAATTCATACAGACAATAAAGCCACGGAAATGAGCCAAGAACTAGGTGCTCAAGCTTTTACTCATGGAAATGATATTTATTTTAATCAAGGAAAATACAATCCAGAATCTAATGAAGGAAAACATTTGTTAGCACATGAATTAACACACACTATCCAGCAAGAAGGCTTGATTCCAGATAAATTACAATTCACAATCGGTGATGGAAATGATTTACAGTCGCCTCGATTTTCGGGAGATAATGTTTTGGAAGCGTGTTTAGACAACGAACAAGTTTTATCTAACGGAAGCAGCGGTGCAGCAGTTGCACTAATCCAGCAAGCACTAATAGATGCTGGTTTTCCGTTACCTCGTTTTGGAGCTGATGGTATTTTTGGAAATGAAACTAAAACTGCATTGCAAAATTTCCAAAGAGCTTCTTCTTTGAGCGCTGACGGAAGATTGGGTCCCAATACAATGTCAGCTTTAGATAGTTTGTTTACAAAAGGCGTTCCGCAGCTGGCTCCTGCTATTCCTGTAAATCCAGCTCCAGTAACCCCTCCAGCCATAACCACCGAAACTATAAAATCAGCTCCAGATGGCACTCCAGATAATAGAAATACTATAGGTGTTGGAGAAAGAGTTCGCCTTACTGCGGATACTGCTGGAACTTGGACAGTATCTGAAGGTCATATAATTGGATTAAATAATGGCGCATCAATTGTATGGGAGGCACCAGCAATAGCTGCAAATCCTACAATAACATTGACAACGCCCGGCGGCACAAAAGTTACTCCATTTACCGTCATTGCACCAAATGGCCTGAGTATGGCTGTAACGGCAAATGATGCAATACCGGCTGGAACGGCAGGTGCCTGCATGATTACGAATGTAACGATCAATCCATTAAACGTTAATCTTGGCAGAACCCAATGGCTTGAAATACCTGGCCCAGCCACTAATGTTTCCGGGTATTTTAATCAATTTGGCGCAGCAACAATTTTTCATAATCCCAATCCTAATTTTTTAGGTTTTAATGACAGCAATACCGGCCTTACAGATCATGCCGCTTGGGAAGCTGTCCCTGCTCCTTTTTCGCAGGGAACATTTGAATGGGTTATTCCCAATCACTACAAATTAGATGGAGAACCAGGACGCGGCAGATTGTTTACAAATACAGTTCAAGCCTTTTTCATGACACCGCTAGGCACAATAATGATAACTAAAGCTGGAGCTTCGGTAATAAGAACTATTAATAATGTTGTTATTTAAGCCATGCAGAAAAACATAAAAATACAATTAGTTATCAGTTCCAATAAAATAATCTATAGCGATATAGAAAATTTTATGATAGGGCTAAAAATCACAAATAGTAACAGTGAAGCAGCACATTTTGATGTTACAAAAACAAAATTATTTGTCAATGAAATAGAAAGCATAGCATGGAATTTATGTACTCAAAACGGAACAATAATCAATCTTGCAATACCTCCAAAAGACTCAAAAACAATTCAATGGCCTTTAGGTCTTTCATTGTTTGAAACAACTGGAGAATATCAGCTTAAATTAAAATGGGATTCCTTTGTTCAAGAAACAAAAGTCAACGTAACAGAATAATTGTTTTCTAAATTTTATAATAAGAAAAAAGAAGAAAAACAGTACCGTATGAAATAGTATTAAAAACCCATAAAACATTTTTAAAAAACATGTTTAAATCAGCTTCTCCAAATAGAACAACTGCTAAATCGAGCAATCACAGTTCTCCCTTTCGAAAAGAAAATGGGAACAGCGACTTTATACAGCCTAAGCTCAATTTTGGAAAATCTAACGACAAATATGAAATAGAAGCCGACAAAACTGCTGATAAAATTGTCAGCAGCAAACAAAATAAGAATGCAGATACCTTTTTTTCTCCTTCTCCATTAGTTCAAAAAAAATTAGCTCGCGACATTCAAAAGCAGGAAGAAAAAAATAAAGAAATCCAGCAAAAACCTTTAATTGAAACCATAACTCCTGTAGTTCAGTTAAAACAAGAAAACAAACAGTTTCTTCAAAATAAACTAGAAACTCCCAACAAGATAGAAACTAAAAACAGTGAAACTTTTGTTCCTAAAGCTTTAATTCAAAACAAGCCAGAAGAAGACATACAAAAACAAACTGAAAAAGATAAAGAAGTTCAACAAAAACAAGAAATTCAATTAAAACAAGAAAGCGAAGAGATTCTCCAAAATAAACTAGATAAACCTAAAAAAGAAGAACCTAAAACAAGTGACATTTTTGCTTCGCCTAAAAAAATAATTCAAAACAAACCAGAAGAAGAAATTCAGCAAAAACCTAAAATTCAATTAAAACAAGAAAACGAAGAGATTCTTCAAAGCAGACTTGATGTTCCTAAAAAAGAAGAATCTAAAACCAGTGACATTTTTACATCCTCTAAATCTCTGATTCAAAATAAACCTGAAGAAGAGATCCAAAAACAAACTGAAATCAACAATGAAGTGCAGCAAAAAAATGCTGCAGAAACTCCATTGCCAAATATTCAGCCTAAAAAAGAAACCAGCCCTAAAAAACAAATTAATATTGTTTCTAAAGCTTCTGTAGTTCCTAAACCAATAGTTCAGACAAAAACTGAAGAAGAAGTCCAAAAGAAAAAAGAAGAAGAGGCACAAGGAAAAGTTGAAGAACAAAAACTTCAAATGAATGCTGCTGACGATACAAACCCTAACAACAATAATCTAGAAAGTAACCTAAACAACAGCATAAGCGGTGGTTCTCCCCTTTCTTCAAACATTAAAACCGAAATGGAATCTGGTTTTGGTGCCGATTTTAGCAAAGTAAGAATCCACAATGATTCGAATGCTGTTCAAATGAACAAACAATTAGGCTCTCAAGCATTTGCAACCGGTAATGATATTTACTTCAACGAAGGGAAATTCAATCCTTCTTCTCAAAGCGGGAAACACCTTTTGGCACATGAACTGACACATACCGTGCAGCAGGGTGCCTCTCTGAGAATGAAGCCTCAAATTACGCCAGCTCCAGAAATGATTCAAGGATCTTTCCTCGATTTAATTCCTGATTGGGTAATTAATGATGCAAGACACATCCCCGGATATACCTTATTTACTGTTATAATAGAATACGATCCGCTTCGCCAGATTGATATCGAAAGAACTCCAATTAATCTTGTCGAAGGACTTATGGGTCTTGTCCCTTTTGGAACAGCCATATTTGATAAACTTCAAGAATACGGAATTCTCCAGCAGGTTTTTGATTGGGTTGAAAGCAAATTAGGAGAACTAAATTTAACAGTAGATGGTCTTTTAGATCTTGTAGAAGAAGTCTGGGACGCATTATCATTTCCTTATACAGGCATAATTGATTTAGTTACTGAGAAATTTAATGAAGTAGTTAACAGAATTACCTCTTTTGTAAGTTCAACTATAGATCAAGTTATAACTTGGATTAAAGAAGCTTTAATAGGTGTCGCCGAACCTTTATTGGCAGAAAACAAAGCCTGGTCACTCATCAAAAAAATAATTAAATACGATCCGTTACGAGACGAAGAAGTAAGCGCAACAACTGTTGAAATATTAGAAGATTTCCTAATACTGATAGACAAGCAAACCGAGCTTGAGCAAATGCGTGAAAAAGGAACACTGCAGGAAACTGCCGATTGGCTGGATACTCAAGTAGGCACTTTTACTTCGTTATTAGGAGAACTTCGCGGATTAATCACCATGGCTTGGGATGCTATCCAACCCGAAAACCTTATCAACATTTCTGAGAATCTTACTGTTCTTGTTGATCAAGCTGGAGGATTTTTACAAAGAGTTTGGGATTTTGCATCTGGTGTTGCCCTCAAAGTTTTAGAACTGGTAAAAGGATCTTTGTTAGCTTGGCTTTCTCAGCAAGCAAGCAGTGTGAGAGGCTACTCATTGATTAAAGTAATTATTGGAAAAGATCCATTTACACAAGAAGCATTTCCTAGAACTGTTCCAAATCTCATTAGAGGTTTTATGAGTCTCATGGAAGGCGGTGAAGAACAATATGCACAGATGGAACAATCTGGAGCCATAGCCCGAATCGTGGGCGAAATTGAAGCAGCAGTTGCCACGCTCAACATGACGCCGCAATCTATAGTGCAATTGTTTACCGATATTTGGGACTCTATGACTATTGATGACCTCATACATCCACTTGATGCTTTCATTAGAATTATCGAAAAATTCGGAGAACCGATAGGACGATTAATTGCTTTTGTTGCCGAAATTATTCGAATCATCATCATTGCCATTCTCGAGATTATGAATTTCCCATTCGATCTCATCGGAAATATTATTACCCGGGCATTAGAAGCTATTGAAGACATTAAAAGAGATCCAATTGGTTTCTTAAAAAATATCCTCCGAGCATTAAAGCAGGGATTCATTCAGTTCTTTGACAATATTGTAACGCATTTAATCAGTGGGGTAACAGGCTGGCTCATGAGTGAATTGCGAGATGCCAATATTCCGGTACTTACTGATTTTTCCCTACGAGGTGTTATTGCTTGGGTACTGGAAGTATTGAATATTTCAATGGAAAGAATCTGGGAAAAACTAGCCGCACATCCTCGCATTGGACCAGCGAGAGTTGCCAGAATCCGTAGCATGATTAACACCCTCGAAGGCATTTGGACATTCATCAAAGATGTTCAGGAGCGAGGCATGGCTGCCATTTGGGATAAAATACAAGAACAGCTCAGTAACCTTTGGAATACCGTTCTCGACGCAGTGAAAAACTTTGTGATGGAGCGAATTGTAAACCGCATTACCGCCAGACTGTTGAGCATGCTAGATCCAACCGGAATCATGGCAGTGATAAACGGAGCCATGGCTTTCTTTAATGCTATCCAAAGTTTTATAAAATACCTGCGTGAAATGCTCGAAGTAGTCAATTCCTTTGTCAACGGTGTAGCCGATTTAGCCCGAGGCAATGTAGCCACAGCTGCGGATTATCTAGAAAGAACTATGGGACAAGCGATGCCGGTCGTGATAGGTTTCTTGGCCAATCAAGTGGGATTAACAGGTATTGGGGCAAGGGTTGGAGAAATGATTGTTTCTGTCCGCCAAATGGTTGATGAAGCACTTACTTGGCTGGTAAATCAGGCTGTGGATAGAGGAATGGCGTTGTTGGATAGGATGATGGCTATGGGAGCTAGCGCTAGAGATGCTGTTTTTGGTTGGTTAGGATTTAACACGCCAGTTACATTTTCAAACGGTGAAAATCATACTATCAAAATAGAAGAGCAAAATGGACAGAGAATAATAAATATATATAGCCAAAGACAACGTTTGGAAGATTTTTTAAACACTAAACAAACAGAAACTGAAGCAACCCCAAATAGTACTGAAAAAAATGAAAAGTTAACAAAAATTTCAAATGTAAGACAAAACTACAATGCTGCAAATATTATTATTAGCCAACTCTATGCACTTGAAAATGCAACTCCACAAGCACCAGCTACAACAAAACAAAGTAAAGAGAGTGATTTAAGAGATAAGTTAAGATTAATTAAAAATGATTTACAATCGTTAGGACTTACACCTGGTCATAATGCTATCACAACTCGTTTTCAAGTAGCATCAAAATTAAACGGCAGACCTACTCTGATTAAGGCCGATCCTTTAACTACTCTTCCAGGAAATACTGTAGGATCAGCACCTGGGCGTGGAGCAAATTTCCCTCCTGGTTGGAATTATTTGACTCTTTTAGACAGAGCTTCATTAATTGATATTCGTGGATGGAACAGAATGCATCTTGTAGCGGAAAGATTGCATGGGCCTGGAAACGATCCCGACAATCTTGTTCCTGTAAATAATTCCGTTAACACTCCTGCTTCACAAATTGAACAAAGAGCCCTAAATAATTTGAGAAATCCAGCAAATACAGACAAAATATTAAAATATGAAACTAGAGTTGATTATCATCTTACACCTATGCAAGATTTTCCAAGAAGTATTACTATTAAATGGCAACAATTTGATGTTACACCAACGGGACAAACGACACCTGTTGGATCAATTGATACATGGCCATCTGGACCAATAAACCCACCTCCATCATTGACTGGTTCGAGTTCATCTGGACCAGCAATTTTAAATTTGCGTAATGCTTCTATAACAGAATTTGCTGAAGTCTTTGGAAGAGGTGTGGGTAGAAGACTACAATTAGCGTATTCAAGAAGATTTTTAAGTTATTTACCTTACAGTCAATCTGCACTTATTTCTGTTTATGAAATTTTAGCTGGAGAAGGAACAAATGCAATGCGATATTCAAGCAATGCAGCGACAACAGATTTTGCTTTACTTTCAAGTAAAAATGGAACAACCATAACTATAGGCACAACAACATATACTATTCAAATTTAGAATTTATGGAGGGTAAAAACTATTTCTTAGCAATTTCTAATTTAATTAATGACCTTATTTCAAACAAGAATGTGAGTATTATTAAATATTCAATAAAATCAGGCTATCCTGAAGATTATATTAAATTCTTAGAAGAAGAAAATAATATAATTATCGCAGAATCCATAAAAGCATTTTATAGTAAGATTGGAAGTGTTGAAATACAATGGAACTCAGCAAATGATAATTTAAATTTATTTGGTGAAATTAACATTGTTGATATTGATCAATTTTTAAACCTAAAAAAATATCAGGAATATTGGATGAGACGATTTAATGAAAATAATGATAATATACAAAACAAATTTATGCTAATGGCTAAACCCTTTGATTATTTTAATTCTGATGAAACAGAAATTACATTTTTCAAACAATCTGACAATCAAATTAATGATGAATTATATTATTTTAAATCTGGTTATGGATATAGTAAATTAAATTTATCAATAGATGAATATTTCGACAAATTAATAGAAACCAAAGGGTTGACTCGTTGGCAAGAAGATTTTTTAATAGGTAAGTTTGAAGAAATTCAAAATACAATTAAAACTATTTTCACAAAAAAATAATTAGAAAAACTTATCAAAGAATATCCAAAAATAACTCATGAGAACACTTCTAAAAAAGATATCTCTTCTCAAAAAAACCGCTTCCAAAATAAAAAAGAGTAATGATTATTTATTTAGATCGCTCCTAAAGTTAATCATATAAAAATCAGACAACAAACTTTAAAAATTAAACTATAAATACAAAGTTGCCGATAATGAAATGACATAAAAACAAAATAACTTCTAAAACCTTTAGCCATGCAAAAAACATTCTATCAAAAAGAGCTGCTTATTAAAGCTCCTCAACAACGAAAAGGTGCAAATAATAACAAGAAAGACATTGAAAAAATTCAGTCTTGGCTCAATTTATTCGCGATGCAAAATCCAAACGCAGGAACAGCAACGGGAATCGACAGTGATTTTGGCCCTGCAACTGAAAAAGCAGTCTTAAATTTTCAAAAATTTAACAGCTTGCCTCAAACCGGAATTGTAGATCAAAAAGTATTCGATTTACTGGCATCACCCCTCAAAAAAGCTTTTGAAGGTCAGGTATCAGGCAGTAATCTAAGAGAATTAATTCTGAATACAGCCAAAAACCATCTTAAAAGTCATCCTTTTGAACTTGTAATCAACAATCAAAGTAATTCAGGCCCATGGGTGCGAAGTTATATGGATGGACATGAAGGAAATGACTGGTTTTGGTGCATGGGATTTGTTCAGGCAATAATTGATCAAGCGGCTTCTATTCAAGGAAAAAACTTCAAAACTCTTATGCCGTTAACCTACAGCTGTGATACTGTTGGCACCATTGGACTCCAAAAAAAATTACTTACCCGTTATCAAACAGCAAGGACAACACCAAGTCTTATAAAGCCTGGAGATGTCTTTTTATTGCAAAAAACACCAAATGATTGGTTTCATACCGGAATTGTAACTGCGGTTCATGGCGATATAATTGAAACTATTGAAGGCAACACCAATTCTGACGGATCTCATAATGGAAATGCCGTCATGAACAGAATCAGAAACTTTAAACAATCAAAAATCGATTTTTTCTCAATAGAATCATTAGTAGGATAAATGGAAAACGTATTTGAATATTTAAAACTGCAATTCATCTATCAGCTAGACAAAGTTTTTTCGGTCGAAAATCCTTTGGAAAAACCTGTGTTCGAAAGAACAAACTCTGATGAATCCATCAATAAAATAATCATTGAACACAATTTGACAGACAATGATATTTTATTGTTGGGATTATCGCTGGTTCCCAATATTCAGCCCAGTTTTTTAAACTCGATTGTGGCAGAATATCTCCCACACGGTGGCGAAATTGCAGAATTTGGAGGAATCAAATCAAAAAACCATCGAGGCATACTGCCTACTGGAGAAACTGCGCAGTTTCTAATTGCTGGAAACAATTTGGAAGAAAGGATTGCCTTTTATTCTTTTTTGCACAATCATTCCTATCTCTACAAAAAAGGAATTATCAAAATAGATCAAGTCCCAGCTGGAGAACCCAAAATGAGTGGGCTATTATTTCTAGATGAAGAATACATTGAGCTGTTCATTTCAGGGAAAATTTTAAAACCCAAACTAAGCAGTAATTTCCCCGCCGAACTTATAGAAACAGATCTTGTATGGGAAGATTTAATATTAAACAGCAATACTCTCAATGAAATAAAAGAAATAGAAACCTGGCTGCTTTATAACGATGTTTTACTCCACGACTGGAACATGAAAAGTAAAATAAAACCTGGCTACAGAGTCATGTTTTATGGAGCGCCTGGAACAGGAAAAACCTTAACAGCATCCTTGCTTGGAAAATATACAAAAAGAGATGTGTATCGAATTGACCTGTCCATGATCGTATCAAAATACATAGGCGAGACCGAAAAAAACCTATCCGCATTATTTGATAAAGCTATTAATAAAGACTGGATTTTATTCTTCGATGAAGCCGATGCCATATTTGGAAAACGGACAAACGTGAGAGATGCCCATGACAAATATGCAAATCAGGAAGTTTCTTATTTACTCCAGCGTATTGAAAGCCATCCCGGATTAGTCATATTAGCTTCCAATTTTAAAAGCAATATTGATACCGCTTTTACCCGCAGATTTCAATCCATTATTGAATTTGAAATCCCGCAATATGCAGAAAGATTACAGCTTTGGGAAGCCAATCTGCCTAAAGGAATTAAAATATCAAGTGATGTCTGCCTAAAAGAACTTTCAAAAAAATATGACATAACAGGAGCAAATATTGTCAACATCATTCAATATGCCTGTCTTAAAACCATTGAAGATAAAAATGAATCTATCCAGCTAAATCACTTAATTCAGGGGATTAAAAAAGAATATATCAAAGAAGGAAAAATGATATAGGTCAATAAATGGAACTATCAAGAAAAAACTTCTTTCAAAACATCCAAAGATTTTGGTCTTTTGAATCCATCGAGATGAAAACTGTAATAATCGATTAAAATCTTCAGAAGCAATTGCCTTTCGATAACATGAAATGTTTTTTGGCCGTTATCAAATTTCAGCAGAATTAGTTTTTTGAACAATTGGGTTTCATGTTCTGTAAGCGAACTAATGGCGTGAAAAGGCGTGAAAACACCTTCTATCATTTCGAAAAAAGGCATATCCATATCCGAAGTGTCCGGATAAAACCCAAGATATTTTGTAGTTTCCAGCATTAGAATCAAATGAAAATTGGAAATTTCATCGTGCTGATCTAACCAATGCAAAGCGGTTTCAAGAAAAATAAATAAGGATTCGTTTTTCTCTTCTTCATGTATTGAATGGTGTAAAATTTCGGAAAGAAACAGCACCATAGTGCTTTTGAAAATATCCGAATGTATCGAGTGAAAAGGAGACGAAATTTTTACTTCTTTAAAATTTTCTAAAGTCCCCTTATTTTTATGAACAGCTTCAATGTCAATAATAGTCAAAGGCTGAAAATAAGCCATTTTAGAACTCCCTTTTCTAGAGGAAAAAGCATCACGCACAATATAAGATTTCAGTCCGCTGGATAAGGTAAAACATTTAACAATCAAGCTTTTCTCCTGAAATTTTAATGCTGATATTACTATGGCTTTGGTTTTGACTTGCAAAATTGGATTATTCGATTTTTAGACTTCTGGATTATTCGCTTTTCGGAAACTGACCACTAAAAAACTGATCACTGAATACTACCTTATAATCATCACTTTCTTAACCTTTGTTTCTCCCCCGTCTTGAGCAGACACAAAAATCATATACACCCCAGAGGCCACTTTGTATTTCCCAAAAGCAGTTGTATCCCATTCTAAAGTTCCTCCCTCAGTAGTGGCTTCGAAAACTAAGTTTCCAGCAACATCAGTAATTTTCACATTGGCTTTGTTAAGCAGTCCATTTATTTTTACTGTACCTTCATATTCCGGCCGAACGGGATTAGGATACACATATAAATTATTTAAATTTTCGCTAGCCGATGTCGCAATCCCTTTGAAGGAAATCAAACCTTTGGAAGAAGCAATAAAAACTTCACCTGTACTGCTATTGATGCTAATATCGTTTATCATATTACTTGGCAATGGCGAATTATCCGTGGTGAAATGATACTTGGTTTCCTGACCATTTGAAGAGACCAAAAATACGCCGGCATCAGCTGTAGCAATCCATTTTTCATTAGCACCATTTACTTCGATATCAGTTATAAATTGCTCGTAAAGCAGTTCTTGAGCAAGACCATCTTCCATAATAATAATGCTTTCGGCTGTTAACTGGCTTTCGGTTGTAAAGTCGTTCACATTATACAAAACTCTCAAACCTTTTGTGGTTCCAATCCAAAGCTGATTTTTGGTATCTACAGCAAGAGCTCGAACATCTTTTACTGGCAAATTTCCCTGATCTGCCCCAAAAGTCATTTTTTTGAACGTGTTACTGCTTTCATTAAAACCTATTACACCATTTATATTGGTTGACATCCATTTTGTTCCATATTTATCAATGACCATAGTCCCAAAATCATTACTGCCATGCGCTGTAATAATTTTATCCATGGCATAACTTTTCCATTGCCCGCCGGAACTTAGCATTTTCAAACCATTGGCTACTCTAGAATTATTAATCCATAAATTCCCGGATTTATCAAAGACCGTCCCTCCGATTCTAATATCGATATAATTGGGATCAGGCGGACTGAGAATTAAAGATTCTAAACTGCTGTTGGTTTGATTGTATAAAATTGTTGGAATATCACTTTGTATTTTTAATAAACCTGAAAAATAAGAACTCGCATACACATCGTTTTCATTGGCTGGATTGATTGCAATTCGGGTCATGGATTTTGTGCCAAGCACCTCAGCAAATGGAATATTTAACCATCCGGATGCTGCATATTTGCTAATTCCAAAATCATCCAAATCATAAGGATTATAATTAATATCATAATCACCATACACTGTCCAAATCTGATTTTGTGATGCCTGCAGGGCAAAAATATTATTTCGGGAAGGCCCAATTGGGGTGATGTTATCAAATACTGAAGCACCTAAAAGTGATGTCGTAATCAATCCGTTTTCGGTAGTGCCTATAAAAACAACACCGTCAATTATCGTGGCACAGCTAAAAGCTGAATTCATCTCCAGAATCTGATCTTTATTTATTTGACGTTGCAATGCCATTTGTTTGTTGTAAATCAAAACAGAATTGGGTGTTGTCACAATCAAATAATCGGCGGTGGATCGAAAATTAACTGTCGCCTCTGATAATTGCAAAAAGCCATTAAAGGTACTGGAACCCGAATCGTATTTATGAAGATAACCTGCCTCATTTACAGCATACAATTCAGTTCCTAAAGAAGCAATTCCAACCCAATTACCAGCTGCGGTTACTTGCCATTGTTTGTAATCAATTAAATTGGGATTGGTGATATCGCCTTTTCGAATACCGCTGGATGTGGCTGCATAAATAAATCCGCTGTGAATTGCTGTTTGAGAAACTTTGATTTCGGCACCGTTGTCGCCAATAAAATAAGTGTCGCCAAATTGTGACGTGGTTAAATTGAATTGTACGATTCCAAAATCGGTGGAGACATAAACGATTCCGTTATACTCCATGAAATTGTTGATTTGTTTTATGTTTGATGGCAAATTTTTATTGATAATACCCACAACTCTCAGCATCGAACCATCGGCTTCGTTGATTACTGTTAACAAACCGTTTTGGTATCCAATAATGGTTTTATTAAAAGCTGGGCTGTAATACAGTGCCGTAATGGTTTCGCCGGCAAGTCCATCGACTGTTGTGGTAGTCTTTATAATATTGGCACTGTTATCTTTAGAAAACAAAGCATTTTCAGAAGCGGCGTAAATTGCTTTTGGTGATTCGGAAACGGCTTTAATTTGGGTATAAGAGAAATATCCCTGCCAAGACAAATTGCTTTGGGCAAAAGTGATTTGAACCACGAATAAAAAAAGCAGGTATGACAGTCTTTTTTGCATTGAACAACAAATTGGTTCACAAATATAGCACAAAGGAAAGAAATAGGAATTTTTGAATCGGAATTCTAAGGATAAAGGAAGTAAAATTGGTTTAAAACCTGAACTCAATTATTAATTTTTGGAGCATTTCGACGAAGGAGACTCGAGCGATAGTGAGCAGGCGAAGCAAATCACATAACGTGAGTCACTAGTGAGATTCCTCATTCTTCGGAATGACAAAACGATGACTTTATATCATTAACTTAATGACATTGGGATTTTTAGTTTTCTTCTTTTTTTATTAGATTTTTTGAGACAAAATACATTCCAATTATTATAAACGGAATACTCAATATTTGCCCCATATTTAATTTCATTCCTTCTTCAAATTCTACCTGATTTATTTTTACAAACTCAATTAAAATTCTCATTGTGAAAATTAAAGTTATTGCTAAACCAAAGTAAAAGCCATTTCCTAATTTTAAGTTTTTAGTTTTGTATGTGCCGAAAATTATTATAAAAATTATAAAATAGGAGACCGCTTCATAAAGTTGGGCTGGATGTCTTGGTATATTGTCAACACGTTTAAAAACAAATGCCCAGGGCATCGTTGTTGGATTACCAATCATTTCAGAGTTCATTAGGTTCGCAAGCCTTATAAATGTGGCTCCAAGCGGCGCAACAATTGCAATTAAATCAAGGATTTTAAGATGTTTTATTTTGTGTTTTTTCGAATATAGATAAAGTGAAATAATCAGACCAACTGTTCCGCCATGACTTGCCAAGCCTGCAAATCCGATAAATTTATAATCTCCATTTAAAGTTTTCTTAATGGGTAGAATAATTTCCAATAGATTTTTTAAATAATAATCAAAGTCATAAAATAAACAATGCCCTAATCTGGCTCCGACAAAAATTCCAATTATTCCGTAAACAAATAATGCTTCGTGAGCGCTGTCTTTTAAGTTTTCTTCTTTAAAAATTCCTTTAAGAATGTACATACATAAAAGTAAACCACAAGCAAATAAAAGTCCGTAATATTTTAATGGGAATCCGAAAATATTAATTATTTCTGAGTCAAAATCCCAGTTTATGTACAATGCAATCATAATCTTTATTATTTCTATTTTCTTTATTTTTTGACAAATAAGCAACTAACAATTACCTCCAAAAAAACCAACTTTTTATTAAGCCAATTGCTCAAATCTGTTGTAACTGTTACTGGCTGGCCTTTATTTCTATTAGTTTTCCATTTGAAATTTTGTATTTCCCACTTGGTATACAGTTTTCTCCAAAAGATTCTTTGTAACTAAGGTCTTTTGTACATTTTCTATTTGCTAAAAGAATATTTGATTTCAAATTAATTTCTGATTTACATTTAGATATAACGACTGGTTTTTCATCTTCCCAATCTTCTGTTGTTAAGTATGTTTTGATAGAAACAAAAGTTAAATTTTTTAAATCAATTATATGAAAATCACCACTGCCTTCAGAATGGCCTTTAGAACCATAATGATAGTCCGTAAAATATGTTATAAATCTATTATTGTTTGACAATTCATAAGAACTAAAGCTTCCACTACCTTCATATGGACTAGGCAATTCATAGATAATGTAAAAAGTCCCTTTTTTATAAAAAAATGATTTTCGTAATGTATTCGTTTTATCTACCCAATCTTTAATAAAAAAATCAACTTCCTGAAATTCATTTTCCTTTTTTATTTTTTCTATTTCTTTTGCATTAGAAATTGTATCGTACGCAAGCAGAGGAATAAACTTTAAATCGGATTTACTTTGAGAAAAGACAGTGATATTTAATAAAAACACATATAGTGTTAAAATTATTTTTTTCATTTCACGATTTTGAATTTAATTTGAAGTGATAAAACATACTCAACAACTGGCTCGGTTACTATTGGATTTATTATTTTATCAAAGCCTGAATAGTTTAACTTATCATAGTAATATGTTGGTGTTTTTACCAAATCTATTCTTTTGTCATAACGACCGTCATTTGTGTATTTTGAACTGAAATTTGAAGTATAACTTTTATAGGATTCTTGAGGCGATTGACTATAAAATTTCTCTCCAAAAATTTGCGAAGTATTATCCAATTTGATGTTTGTTGCTAAAACATATAAGTTTTTCTTTTTGTCTATAATGCTCTTTGCTATTTCAAATAGGTTTGAGTAAATTTCATCTTCGTTAGAAACCATATAATCAACTTTTATTAGATCATAAATATCATAATTAGAAGCATGTATAATCATTTTATCTAAATCAGATATTTTTTTTAATTTCAATATGACATTTTTCTTTATTTCAAATCCATTAACAAATTGAACGGCAACCTCTCCTTCTACTTTATAATCATAAATTCGAGTTTGAGTTGTCATATCAACATAGATATCTTTTTTATTAACTCCAACTTTTGATAAATCAGAAATGAAATTATCAATACGCTTATTTATATTCTCATTACATTCTTTTAATGTATTTGCTTTTTCACTTACTCCAAAAACTGCCACATAATTATCTGCCACAATATTTTTTAAAATATTTGCCTGAACAATAAATGTACTATCTGTTATGAATAATTTTTCAACTTCTAATATTCCTTTTAAACTATTGTTACTATTTCGCTGATTATTTTGTTGCACCGAATTTCCACTAACTTGTGCATTTAATTTTGATATAAAGAGAAATATTAATAATGTAATTACTTTTTTAGTTTTCATATTTTTAGTTATTATTTTTTGGTGTCTTGCCACTAACTTGTATATACTCGTTACAAAATATCTCAAATCCACCAAAACTGGCAAAAACAGACTACTCAATAAACTTCATATATTCTTCTCAAATATATTGAATAATACTTATAATTTATCTGAAAGCTTTTTTGATTACATGATTCTGCTTTTGGTCTTGAAAGCAAAAAACATCTCGTTTCCTGTGAAGCTGTTTGTTCGCGAAAGGGATAGACGGAAGCTACCGAAGTAGCCCAGATAGCCCGACCGCATTATGGAAAGGGGGCGAATAAACGCAATGTGAAGTAGCCCCCCTTTTCATAATGGGGTTTCGCCCAAGTAATTTTAGAATTCAGATTGCAGACCAAGCGATAGCACAATGTCATTAAGTTAAGTAATTGCTGTTTTATTTTCACGCAGATTTCGCAGATTTTCGCAGAAAAATGATTAAAAAATCTGCCTAATCTGCTAAATCTGCGTGCTGTTTTTTTTAAATTCACCTTAACTTAATTACATTGAGCGACAGCAAACTGGCTAAGCATTTTTTTTTGGATTCCATTATTACAGGTACAAAAAAAATGCCTTTAATCTTTACAGAAAAAAGGCATTCTTACTATATTTAAATTCTGCAGTCTGATTTCTAAAATCGTTAAACCACTCCTTGAGCTAGCATAGCATCGGCTACTTTTACGAATCCGGCGATGTTGGCTCCTCTCACGTAGTCTGTAAAACCTGTAGCATCGGTGCCGTATTTTACACAGGATGCGTGGATGTCTTTCATGATTGTTTTTAGTTTTTCGTCAACTTCTTCGGAAGTCCAGCTTAAACGCAATGAGTTTTGTGACATTTCAAGTCCTGAAGTGGCAACGCCGCCCGCATTGGAAGCTTTTCCTGGTGCGAATAAGATTTTTGCTTTTTGGAAAACATGAACCGCTTCTGGTGTTGAAGGCATGTTTGCACCTTCGGCAACACAGATACATCCGTTGGCAACAAGTGTTTTAGCTTCGTC
Organism: uncultured Flavobacterium sp.; assembly: GCA_963511795.1. GTDB lineage: Bacteria > Bacteroidota > Bacteroidia > Flavobacteriales > Flavobacteriaceae > Flavobacterium. The sequence continues at coordinate 69,345 of CAUPKP010000025.1, forward strand.
TTCATTCAGCTCATTTTGAGTGGCGCAAGGCAGGGCAACATCACATTTTACTTCCCAAGGACGTTTGCCAGCAACATATTTTGCATTTGGATATTTGGCAGTGTAATCGCTGATTCTTCCTCTTAACTCATTTTTAATCTGCATTACGTGAGCTAATTTTTCAGCATCGATTCCGTCAGCATCGTAGATATATCCAGCAGAATCTGACATAGTAACTACTTTACCTCCTAGCTGCGTTGCTTTTTCGGCTGCATATTGTGCTACGTTTCCAGATCCAGAGATTGCTACTGTTTTACCTGTAAAGCTTTCACCTTTGGTAGCCAGCATACTTTGTGCAAAATATACATCTCCATATCCAGTTGCTTCCGGACGGATTAATGATCCTCCAAAAGAAATCCCTTTACCGGTTAAAACTCCTGTAAATTCGTTTCTTAATCTTTTGTACTGACCAAACATATATCCAACTTCTCTTCCGCCTACTCCAATATCTCCTGCAGGTACATCGGTATCAGCTCCGATATGTTTTGATAATTCGGTCATGAAGGCTTGGCAGAAACGCATTACTTCATTGTCTGATTTTCCTTTTGGATCAAAATCAGCTCCGCCTTTTCCACCGCCCATTGGCAGTGTAGTCAAACTGTTTTTGAAGGTTTGCTCGAAAGCCAAGAACTTCAAAATACTTAAATTAACAGATGGATGAAAACGAATTCCTCCTTTATATGGTCCGATAGCCGAATTCATCTGAATACGGTATCCTCTATTTACTTGTGTGTCACCTTTATCGTCTGTCCAAACTACCCGAAACATAATGATACGATCTGACTCGACCATTCTTTCCAAAAGCATTTTGTTTTGATATTTTTTATTTTCTTCGATGAAAGGGATTACTGTTTCGGCAACTTCAGTAACAGCTTGCATAAATTCCGGCTCATTCGGATTTTTTTTGGCAACCAATTCTATAAAATCTGTGATGCTTTGTGACATGATTATTAAATTATAAACGTTTAATAAACGCTTCCGTTAGTTTTGCAAATATACATCTTATTCAAATATTTTAACTTTTTTTATACCATATCCGAGTAAAATTATCTTTTATTTAATCATTTATAATAAATTCAACACATGAGGTAGAGTTTTTACGAAATCGATATAGTATTGATAATAATTATAAAGATATGCCTTTTTTTATAACTTAATTTATTTGTCATTTATTTTTATAATTTGATAAATTCTTTTTTAGCACTTTCCTATCTTTGCCAAGTCCCAAAATACCACCTACTTATGCCCAAAATAAAAATAATTGCCTTACTATTAGTAATAGGCTTGCCGTTTAATTCATTTTCACAAGGAAGAATCACCCATGAAATAGGCATAATAGCCGGGCGTGTTGAATTTCGTTCTGATTATGGGCAACGAAACGATACAAAAACGAATCTAAACAATATGGGATTTGAAATTGCATTTGTTGACTATATGAATTTCTCCTATACTGACTTTGTCAACAGCTATTTCGCAGAACATTTCAAAGTGAGAAATGAGTTTTCCTTTAGTAAAACTAATTTAAAACATTATGGAGAATGGGTCGAAAAAAACACTGTCGGGGCTAAACAGCTTAAAGCAATGAAGGGTTCTACTCGATTAATTAATTTAGGTTTCCAGCTTGAATACAGCTTTGTACATATTCATGATTTTGAGAGAACAACAGGGAGTTTTGCACCATACATAGGTTTAGGGCCGCAAGTAAGCTATTATACCGCTACTGCTACTTCTGAATTAGGGAAACTTGGAAACATAACTACTACTCATCCAAAATATTTAGTGCCCTCAGACGGACATCCTTATGGATTTTCTAATGAAAGCAAAACGGTTTTTTCGGGAGCTCTAAATATTGGAACCCGCTATAAACTGAGTCCAATGTCTGATTTAATATTTGATATAAGAGCTCAATATTTTAATTCGGACTGGGTTGACGGTCTTAATCCTAATGCAGAATTGTTTACAGAAAATAAAAATAATGACTGGCTGACTTTTATCGGATTAGGATATATTTTATATTTAGACAATTAAGAAATACTTCTTATATAAAAAAATCCAACTTTATAATCAAAGTTGGATTTTTTAGTTTTATGCTAACGCCTGCTGTAAGTCGGCTATTAAATCTTCGGAATCTTCAATTCCTACACTCAAACGGACTAAATCATCAGTGATTCCTACTTCTTTTCGTTTATCCTCAGGAATGGATGCGTGCGTCATCAAAGCTGGATGATTGGCAAGTGATTCTACACCTCCCAGAGATTCTGCCAGTGTAAATACTTTTAGCTTTTCAAGAAAATCTATCGCCTCTTCTTTTTTGCCTGAAGCAAAAGTAAAAGAGACCATCCCTCCAAAACCGCTCATTTGCTTTTTAGCAATTTCATGAAACGGATGACTTGGCAATCCCGGATAATAAACGGTTTTTATTTTAGGATGACTGCTCAAAAATTCGACTACTTTGGTTCCGTTTTCACAATGTCTCTGTACTCTTAAATGCAGAGTTTTAATTCCTCTAAGTACCAAGAAACTGTCCATTGGCCCAAGAGTTGCGCCTGTAGCAAACTGCTGAAAATGCAATTGATTTCCAAGTGCTTCATCTTTTACAATTAAAGCTCCCGCAATTACATCCGAATGCCCTCCCAGATATTTCGTTGCCGAATGCATTACTATATCTGCACCTAAATCTAAAGGCTTTTGCAGATAAGGTGTTGCAAAGGTATTATCGACAGCAAAAAGAATATTATTAGCTTTAGTGATTTTGGCGATTTCCTGAATATCGGCCAATTTCATTAAGGGATTCGTTGGGGTTTCTACCCAAACTAATTTGGTATTTGCATTAATCAGCGATTTGAAATTCTCCAAATCATTCATGTCTACAAAATGAAATTTGATTCCAGAATTTTTATAAATTCGGGTAAACATGCGATAAGTTCCCCCATATAAATCGTCCATCGCGATGATTTCATCGCCGGCTTTAAAAGATCTCAAAATACAATCGGTAGCTGCAAGTCCAGATGAAAAAGCTAGTCCGCGTGTTCCGTTTTCGATACTTGCCAATGCATTTTCTAATGCTGTTCGCGTTGGATTTGCCGCCCTGCTGTATTCATAATCCGGGTTTAATGGTTTGCCAGGACTTGTCTGTACAAAGGTCGAAGTTTGATAAACCGGAGGCATTACCGCTCCTGTACTGGGGTCATGATGCTGACCTCCGTGGATAACTTTGGTATTGAATTTCATTTTATTCCTTTTTGATTTCCCTAAACGGCTATATAAATTTTCTGATGCTCATCATAATTCCGATATGCAAACCCTCATGGAAGTTATTGAATTCCAATGCTCCTTTTGCACTTTGCAGAACAAACCCGGTTGAAGTTGGATATTCCTGATAGTTTACAAAAATTCCGCTGTTATAATCAGCTTCAGCTTGGTCAACTGTTTTAAATAATAATGCTTTTATTTCATCTGCCTCGGCTTGGGTTACATCACGTTCAGGTTTGGTTCCTTTGCGGTACAATTCTACCATTTCATCAGAAACCGACATCGGTAATCCGGATAGTTTATAAACTAATATTTGCTGTGTTACTACAACATGAGCAATATTCCAAATCAGATTATTACTGAATCCTTCCGGAATTTTATTCAATTGTTCTAATGTATAATTTTCAAAATAAGAACTCAGCATTTTTCTACTGGTTCTGTTCACTTCAAATGTATCTTGCATGATTGTATTTTTTGCATAAAATTAAACATTTTAAGCATCAAATGATTTCCTTTGCATTTAGAAAATAGAAAAAAATGAACAAAATATACTACCTCGCTTCTTGTGACACTTGCCGAAAAATTATAAAAGCGCTTCCGCAAAATCATAATCTGACTTTTCACGACATCAAGCAAAATCCTATAACGGTTGAAGAACTTGAGAAAATATACCGCCTTTCGGGAAGTTATGAGGCATTATTCAGCAAAAAAGCGCAATTGTACAAATCAATGGATTTAAAAAGCAAATCCCTTACCGAAGATGATTATAAAAAATACATCCTGGAACATTATACTTTCTTGAGCCGTCCTGTTTTTATCATAAATGACAAAATATACATTGGAAACTCCCAGCAAAATATACATCAGGTTCATTTAGCATTAGCCAATGTCTAAAAGAATAATTGCACTTATTCTTGCCACAATTGTTTCGATAATATATGGAATGACTTTTACCATCGCCAAAGATGTCATGCCAGAATACGTCGAGGCATCTGGATTTATCATCATGCGTGTGGGCGGAGCGACTATACTTTTTTGGTTAGTTTGGCTTTTCAGCAGAAAATCTAAAGCAATTCGGGAAGAGAAAATCGAACCCAAAGATTATATGCGAATCATTTTTGCAGGTTTTTTTGGTGTCGCTTTAAATATGCTTTCCTTTTTCAAAGGACTAAGTCTTACTTCCCCAATTTCGGCATCCGTACTTATGGTTTCAACGCCGATGATTGTGCTTATACTTTCGGCAATTATCCTCAAAGAGCGAATGCAGAAACGGATGATCTTTGGAATCATTTTGGGATTGATTGGCACCGCATTCCTTATTCTTTACGGAAAATCTGTTGGCAATGCTACAAATGCTACATTAGGAAATTTTCTTGTTTTCGTCAATGCCACTTCCTATGGATTGTACTTGGTAATCGTCAAGAAATTAATGGATAAATACAATGCTTTTAACTTTGCCAAATGGATTTATCTGATTGGTTTTATTATGGTTTTACCTTTTGGCTGGAACGAATTTCAAGCCATTGATTGGGTTTTAATGCCAATGGATATTTATTTAAAAATAGGCTTCGTTGTTGTTTTCTCGACCTTTCTGACCTATCTACTCAATTTACTTACGATGAGAGAACTAAAGCCAACTACGATATCCGTTTTTGTATACCTCCAGCCTTTATTCGCAACCATTTTTGCCATTAGTTTAGGAAAAGACGAACTTACTTTAGTCAAAATCGTTTCGGCAGTTTTGATATTTATCGGCGTCTATTTGGTAACACAAAAAAAGTAATCAGTAATTTATAGCTAGTGATTTCCTTTTTAATAGCACAAATCACTAATTACTAATTACTCCGAACTTTTCTTATCTTTGAACACTTTTAGAAAAATATATGATACAATCGATGACTGGATTTGGTAAAGCTACTTTGCAATTGCCATCCAAAAAAATTACAGTAGAAGTAAAATCCTTAAACAGTAAAGGTTTGGATTTGAATGTACGAATGCCTTCTCTTTATCGCGAAATGGAACTGGGTTTACGCAATCAAATCGCTTTGAAACTAGAAAGAGGTAAAGTAGATTTTTCTATTTTTATCGAAAGTACCGCAGAACAGACTTCTACGAAAGTGAATGTGCCTATCGTAAAAGCCTACATCAGTCAGTTAAGAGAAGTTTATGCCGATGCCGATGAAACCGAATTAATGAAAATGGCCGTGCGTATGCCGGACACCATGAAAATAGAACGCGACGAAATCGACGAAAATGATTGGGTTCAGATCCAAACCGTGATCGAAGAAGCGTTACAAAATATCCTGACTTTTAGAAAAGACGAAGGTCAGTCATTAGAAAATGAATTTCAGTTAAGAATCGGTAATATTCGTCAATATATGAATGAAGCTTTGGCACTGGATCCAGAGCGTGTTCAGGCGATAAAAGACCGTTTGCAGACTGCCATTTCAGAATTGAAAGTAAACGTAGATGAAAACCGTTTTGAACAGGAATTAATTTATTACCTAGAAAAATTAGACATCACTGAAGAGAAAGTACGCTTGACCAATCACCTCGATTATTTCTTAGAAACCATCAACGGAACAGAAGCTAACGGTAGAAAACTAGGATTCATTACTCAGGAAATGGGGCGTGAAATCAACACTATGGGATCCAAATCGAATCATGCACAAATGCAAAAATTAGTGGTTCAGATGAAAGACGAATTGGAAAAAATTAAGGAGCAGGTATTGAATGTTTTATAAGTAACTAGTGAATAGTGATTAGTAATTAGCTAATGACTATTCACTAATCACTAATTACTAAAAATATGAAAAAAGGAAAATTAATCGTATTCTCAGCGCCATCGGGATCTGGGAAAACAACTATAGTCAGGCATTTATTAGGAAAAGAAGATTTGAATCTGGAGTTTTCAATATCCGCAGCTACACGTGAAGCGCGAGGTGAAGAAGTAAGCGGAAAGGATTATTACTTCATGTCCTTGAAAGATTTTAAAAACCACATCAAAGCAGAAGATTTTGTAGAATGGGAAGAAGTCTATCGTGATAATTTCTATGGTACGCTAAAAAGCGAAGTAGAACGAATTTGGGCACTGGGCAAAAACGTAATTTTCGATATTGATGTTGCAGGAGGATTGCGAATTAAATCTAAATTCCCAGAGGAAACATTAGCTGTTTTTGTTAAACCGCCAAGCGTAGATGAGCTTAAAAGAAGACTTAAAGAACGCTCCACAGAAAGTGAAGACAAAATCAATATGAGAATTGCAAAAGCTTCGGTAGAATTAGCTACTGCACCACAATTTGACGTAATTATCAAAAACTATGATTTGCCCGTTGCACTTGAAGAAGCGTATCAATTGGTGAAGGATTTTGTTTCTAAATAGTCATTAGCTTTTAGTCCAAAGTCCTTAGTTTTTTTAGTCCTTAGCACATTACTCTGAACTAAGGACTAAAAAACTAAGAACTTTTAATGGATTACTTATTTCTAAAAAATTAAATGACAAATATTTATGAGTGGAGTTAAATCATACAAAGAATTACTCATTTGGCAAAAAGGAATTAAAATTGTGGTTTTAATTTATAAGCTTACCAAGGATTTTCCAAAGGAAGAAATATATGCCCTAACAAGTCAGTTGAAAAGAGCAAGTGTATCAATTCCTTCAAATATAGCAGAAGGATTTGGACGTCAAACAGATAAATCATTTAATCATTTTTTAAATATTTCTAGAGGTTCATTAAACGAAATAGAAACCCAACTAATCATCGCTAAAGAATTAGAATTTATTCATAATGAAAATATATTCGACGAACTTTTATTCTTAATTGAAGAGGAAGGTAAAATGATAAATGCATTTTCTAAAAATCTAAAACAGTAATTAGAGCTATTTAGTCATTAGCACGCAACAACTAAGGACTAAAAAACTAAGGACTAAAAAACTAAGGACTAAAAACTAAGGACTAAAAACTAAGGACTAAAAAAATGAAAATCGGACTTTATTTCGGAACTTATAATCCCATCCATGTTGGGCATCTTATCATTGCCAATCACATGGCAGAGCATGCCGATTTAGATCAGGTTTGGATGGTTGTAACGCCTCATAATCCGTTAAAAAAGAAAGCCACCTTACTAGATGACCATCATCGTTTGCAGATGGTCTATTTGGCAACAGACGATTTTCCAAAAATAAAACCATCTGATATTGAGTTCAAACTTCCGCAGCCTAATTATACGGTGAATACTTTGATTCATTTACATGAAAAATATCCTGATTATGAATTTTCATTGATTATGGGCGAAGACAATTTGAAAACGCTTCATAAATGGAAAAATTATGAAACGATTCTGGAGCACCATGACATTTATGTCTATCCCCGAATTTCATCGGAAAACGAAAATTTGGAACTAAAAAATCACCCAAAAGTTCATCTGATAGATGCTCCTGTAGTAGAAATATCTTCGACTGACATCCGCCACAATATAAAAAAAGGAAAAAATGTTCAGCCTCTTTTACCCCATAAAGTATGGGATTACATTGATCATAATAATTTTTACAAAAAATAACTATTACAAAACCAAATTCAATTCCACCATAATATCTTGAAAAATAGGACTTAAATTATCATTCTTACCAGACAATAAAAACACATCCGTACTTGGCATTTCTTTACTGTTCCATATCAATTGCAATTTCTTTTCTTCAATCAAATTTTTAGCATTAACATTCCACGTAACCGCCACTCCAGTATTTTTACTAAGAATTTCCAGCATTTCATATTCTGACGGAATGATATAATTTGCTATAATTGAAGGTCTTTTCTTGGCAAAAACATGAAGCCAAAATAATTTAATGTGCGGAATTCCAGCATCATGGCTGTACCATTTTTGCTCGTTGAGCCAATTTTCTACAGCCAGATAATTTTTGATTTTTATATTTGGTTTTACTGTCGAAAGATCAATATCGCTAGAGCCTACAATGACTTGCTTAATTTCACCAGCCTTTTTTTGAATGGTATCAAAAGTTTCGAACTTCTTGCTTACGATCGCAAAATCGAGTTTTTTGGAATTTACCAAATCAAATAAAGCATCATTAGTATGAAACGTAAAATCGATAAAATCAAATTTAGCAACCAAAGCACTCCCGATACTGCTCATTAAATGTCTGGAAATACCAACAGTCAGTAATCTATTGGCGTTAAAAGCTTTGGCGCGAAAACCGTTTTCTACATTTTCCAGTCGATCTAAGGCATCAATGATTAAATTATTGAGTAACTTAGCATATTCTGTCGGTTCAACCCCCTTGGACTTTCGATTAAAAAGCTTGTACCCCACGTGTGCCTCCAACATCACTATCTGCTGACTTACGGCCGGCTGACTGATAAATAATTCTTTGGCCGCCAAAGAAAAATTTCCGTTTTTATACACCGATTTAAACGTTCGGTACCATTCCAGATTGACCATGATATAAATATATTTATCACAAACATAATTTAAATTATTTTTACTAATATCATATTAGGCATAAATTTGCTCATCGATAATTATCAAACAAATAAAATTATGAGAAAATTTACAGTATTAACTATTCTAGCATTAACAGTGAGCTGCTTTATGGCAACTGCGCAAAAACAAAATAATAAAAAGATGAAAAAAGTATTATTCGTAGTTACCAGCCATGATCAATTGGGTAACACAGGAGAAAAAACAGGATTTTGGACAGAAGAATTAGCTGCGCCTTATTATGCTCTACTAGATCAAGGCGTGATCATTGACATCGCTACACCAAAAGGAGGACAACCGCCAATTGACCCGAAAAGTGCTGATCCAGCATCGGCAACCGAAGACACAAAACGATTTGATGCCGACACCGTTTTATTGGAAAAACTAAAAAATACCAAAAAATTAGCAACTGTTAATCAAGCTGATTATGATGCTGTTTTTTATCCAGGAGGTCACGGTCCGCTTTGGGATTTAGTTGAAGATAAAAATTCAATTGCTCTGATTGAATCTTTTTATACGCATAAAAAACCAGTTGCATTTGTATGTCATGCTCCTGCTGTTTTAAAAAATGTAAAAGTAAATGGAGCCTTTTTGGTAAAAGGAAAAAAAGTAACTGGATTTGCTAATACTGAAGAAGAAGCTGTTGGATTAACCAAAATTGTTCCTTTCTTACTAGAAGATGAATTACAAAAAAATGGAGCAGTATATTCCAAAGGAGCCGATTGGAATCCTTATGCTGTAGAAGACGGTTTACTAATTACTGGTCAAAATCCAGCTTCGTCCAAACTAGTTGCTGAAAAATTATTAGCACAATTAAATTCAAAAAAATAAGAAGAAAGACTCTAAGATTCTGAGATGCTAAGTTTCTAAGATTTAAGTATGTGTTTTCAAAAAACTCAGAATCTTAGAAACTTAGTAGCTTAGCATCTTACTAAAAAACAAACACCTATGTTAAATTTCGAATTATACAATCCTACCAAATTGATTTTTGGAAAAGGACAAATAGATAAACTAGAATCATTAATTCCTGCTGGTGCTAAAATATTATTAGCCTATGGCGGTGGAAGCATTTTTAAAAACGGAATCCACCAACAAGCGATTGACAATCTTAAAGGGTTTGAAATTATAGAATTTGGAGGAATTGAAGCCAATCCCCATTTTGAGACTTTGATGAAAGCAGTTGCGATTATCAAGGAGGAAAATATCGATTTTATTCTCGCTGTAGGCGGCGGTTCAGTAATTGACGGAGTGAAATTTATTTCGGCAGCAGTACATTTTGATGGAAATCCAATTGATATTCTTCAAAAACACATTTTGATTAAAGAAAATGCAATGCCTTTTGGAACAATTTTAACGCTGCCTGCTACTGGAAGTGAAATGAACTCTGGTTCTGTCGTGACAATTGCTGCTACTCAAGAAAAATTGGCTTTTGGAGGTTCAGCATTATTTCCGCAATTTTCAATATGCGATCCAACAGTTATTCAATCTTTACCAAAAAGACAACTGCAAAACGGTGTCGTTGATGCCTACACACACGTACTGGAGCAATACCTGACGTATGTGCACGAAGGTTTTTTACAAGATCGAATTGCTGAAAGCATTTTGCAGACCTTAATTCAAATAGGTCCTGATGTTGTAGAAAAACCGACTGATTATGCTTTGGCCTCCAACTTTATGTGGAGCTGTACTATGGCTTTGAACGGACTGATTCAAAAAGGAGTTCCAAGCGATTGGGCTACTCATATGATTGGCCATGAACTGACCGCTCTTTACGGAATTGATCATGCCAGAACATTGGCTATAATAGGTCCAAACCTGTATAAAGTAATGTTTGAAACCAAAAAAGGCAAATTGGCACAATACGGAAAACGCGTGTTTCAATTAACAGGAACCGAGGACGAAATTGCCACAGCTGCCATTGAAAAAACAGTTGCATTCTTTCACACCATGGGAATGAAAACCTTGCTCTCAGAAAATGCAGAAAACTTTGAAAAAACTGCCGATTTCATTGTTGAACGTTTTGAAAAAAGAGGCTGGAAAGGATTGGGGGAAAAACAAAATATTACTTTGGAAAAAGTAAAAGAAATTGTTTTAGCAAGTTATTAAGTCTGTACCAAACTAGACATAAAAAAAAGGCGTTCATTTAACCACAATGTACGCCTTCTTAGAATACTAAAACAAAACTAACTAACTCAAAATTCATATCTAAACTTAAACATTTTATTTATAATGACTTACAACGTAAGTGTTGTATATATATTGCATAAAATCAAAAAAAAATATAAATAATGTGTTTTTTTAGCAATAACACTGGAAACTCCAATAAATTCAAGACTTACAGCGAAAATTAATTTGTGTTATTGGTATAATTTTAAGTACTTTTGGTGAAATTTAATAAAAAAATGGCCGATAATTTAAAATTTGCAGTGATTGGTGGCGGAAGCTGGGCTACTGCCATTGCTAAAATGTTGTGTGTAAATCTTCCAGAGATTTCATGGTATATGCGTAATGATGCTGCCATAGAACACATTAAAAACCACAAGCACAATCCCAATTATTTAAGTTCTGTAGAGTTTGATAATACGAAACTAAAACTTACCAATGATATCAACGAAGCTGTCGCTTATTCAGATTACATCATATTTGCAATTCCTTCTGCTTTTTTAAACAGCGAGTTGGAAAAACTGACAGTTTCCCTGAAAGACAAAATAATTTTCTCTGCCATAAAAGGAATTGTTCCTGAAACCAGTTTGATTGTTGGTGAGCATTTCCATTACAAATACGATATTCCGTATTACAATATTGGCGTAATTACCGGTCCTTGCCATGCTGAAGAAGTTGCATTAGAAAGACTTTCTTATTTAACCATTGCATGTGGAGATCCTGACAAAGCAACTATTGTTGCCAAAAATTTATCAGGAAATTATATCAAAGCCAAAATTTCAGATGATATAATAGGTACTGAATATGCAGCGATGCTAAAAAATATTTATTCTATTGCTGCAGGAATTGCACACGGATTGGGTTATGGCGATAATTTCCAATCGGTTATTATGAGCAATGCAATTCGGGAGATGAAAAAATTCATCAAGAAAGTGCACAAAATGAAGCGAAACATCAATGATTCTGCCTATTTGGGAGATTTATTGGTTACGGGTTATTCTGTTTTCTCGAGAAACAGAATGTTCGGAAATATGATTGGTAAAGGCTATACGGTAAAGTCAGCACAAATGGAAATGAGTATGGTTGCCGAAGGTTATTATGCTGTAAAAAGCGCCTACAAACTCAACCAAGGCTATGGCGCCAAAACTCCTATTATTGATGCTGTTTATGCGATTTTATATGAAGGAAAAGAAGCCAAAGCGGTGTTTAAAAAGCTAACTGAGGAACTAGATTAGTATTCAGACTTCAGGTCGCAGTATTCAGATTGCAGTATTCAGATTTAAAAAGAATAAAAAAAGGCATTTTCTTAAATTAGAAAATGCCTTTTTTTATTCTTTTTACTTGGGTTAACTGAATAATGAACACTTATTTCACCATTACTCCATCTACAAACAAGAGCGGCACTTCTTCCACATTTGTTTCGTTAATGCTGTTGGCTTTGAAAATAAATTTTTTGTCGTATAAAGTGTTTCCTATGAAATAGGTTACCATAAACTCATTGTTAAGTGCCAAAACGCTTTTTTCCATCATTTCAATTTTGACAACAGAAACAGCTGGAACTTCCATAAATGCGTGACGCAAAAGAGAAGTTTTTTTCATTTCTCCGTCGATGGTTCCAAAAGCTTTGGAAACTACCATAACGCTGTCCAATTGAAAATCGCTGTCGTTTATTAAATAGGCATACCATACTTTTTCCATAAAATCATCGCTCCATTCTTGAACGGCTGCAAGGAATACGTTTTCTACTTCGGGGATGGTGATGTCAGATTTCATTCTTTAGGAATATTATTGTGATTGTTGTACTAAACTAAATATGTTGAATACATGATGCCCTAGCCCAGATGGAAACGGCATCCTTTTCCTTTTTTCTTTAAAAAGGAAAAGATACAGAGGACAGCTGGAAATAGCTCCTTATAATTTATATACTGGATTTGAATTGCTCTAAGAAACGCACGTCATTTTCATAAAACATGCGGATATCGCCAATTTGGTACAATAACATCGCGATACGCTCAATTCCCATTCCGAATGCAAAACCATTGTATTCGTTAGGATCGATTCCACAATTGGTAAGAACATTAGGATCTACCATTCCGCAGCCCATAATCTCTAACCAGCCTGTTCCTTTGGTGATACGGTAATCGGTTTCGGTTTTTAAACCCCAATAAATATCAACCTCGGCACTTGGCTCGGTAAACGGAAAATAAGACGGTCTCAAACGAATTTTTGATTTCCCGAACATCTCTTTAGTAAAATACAAAAGCGTTTGTTTCAAGTCGGCAAACGATACGTCTTTGTCAATATACAATCCTTCTACCTGATGAAAGATACAGTGTGAACGCGAAGAAACGGCTTCATTACGAAAAACTCTACCAGGAGAAATAGTTCTAATTGGCGGCTTGTTATTTTCCATATAACGAACCTGCACGGATGAAGTGTGCGTACGCAGCAAAATATCTGGGTTTGTCTGTATGAAAAAAGTATCCTGCATATCACGCGCCGGATGATATTCCGGAAGATTCAATGCGGTAAAATTGTGCCAATCATCTTCAATTTCAGGACCTTCGGAAACGTTGAATCCTATATTTGCAAACACATCGATGATTTGGTTTTTTACCAGCGAAATAGGATGACGGGAACCAATAATTGTCGGTTCTCCCGTGCGGGTCAAGTCACCATAAAAACCTTTTACTTCTTCTTTGCTTGCTAAGGCTTCCTGAATGGATTTTACCTTGTCTTCGGCAGAAGTTTTAAGTAAATTGATTACTTGTCCAAATTCCTTTTTTTGATCGTTAGGCACGTTTTTGAATTCAGCAAAAAGGTCTTTCAGCAAACCTTTCGTTCCAAGAAATTTTATTCTAAATGCTTCTAGCTCTGCTGGATTCTGTGTTGAGAAAGCTTGTGCTTCGCCAATATATTCTTTTATCTTGTCTATCATTTTCATTCCGTAATTGAGAGTGCAAATTTAAGTAAAAGTTTTCAGTTTTTAGTCTCCGTTTTCAGTAGATTCGTTATGAAAGCTGAGACTGAGACTGCAATCTATGAAATAAAATCTTTTTCCAGAAAATAATTAACGATCGCTTCCTTCATCAAAACTGATTGTTCTCCCGCTTTTAAAGGCGGTAAATGTTCTTTTACTATATAATGTGGCCAGCCGTCTTCGTCAAAATAGTCGAATTCATAGAATCCGTAAGGTTCTAATAACCGGCAAATAGCGATATGCATTAAATTGAGTTTTTCGTCTTTCTTGAATTCACGGTGCACTTTTCCTAATTCCTGCACTCCTATTAAATAAATAATGGCATCCAAATCTAAATCTTCGCCTTGTGAAAATTGATTGGAAAGCATATCGACAAGCCGTTCCCAGCGTTCTTTTAGTTGTGTGTCTCTTGACATTTGATTTCAGATTATCGATTGATGATTTTTGACTGCAGATTTATTCCACATATTTTCAAAAATGAAATCGAATTATTTTAGCAAAGATAAGAACTTGAAATTTGACAATGGTTACCGAACAATTCTTTTATATTTGCAACTCCAAATTTTAAAATAAAAAAATGAGCTTTTTTGATATTATTATAGGAGGACTATTGTGTTTTTCATTGTATAAAGGAATTCGAAATGGGCTTTTTGTCGAAATGGCTTCGTTCTTTTCCCTTATTTTAGGAATTTATATTGCCATAAAATTTTCGGATATAGTGAAGAATATTTTGTCAGGCTGGCTGCATTGGAATCCATACACCATTCAGGTTTTTGCTTTTATCTTAACTTTTATCGTCGTGGTTATTGGGATTTATATGCTTGGAAAGTTCCTGACTAATATAGCTGATTTTGCTTTTATGGGATGGATGAACAGTCTGGGAGGCGGTTTTTTCAGAGTTTTGAAAACCATTTTAATCATCGGTATATTTTTAACAATTTTCGAAAAAATAAATTACCATAATTATTTAGCCAAAAAAGAAACGCTGGACAAATCTATTTTCTTTAACCCAATTCAAAAGATATCAGGATTTATTTTTCCTTCTATTGAGAAGTGGTATGATAAAGCGAGGAAATAGTTAGTATTCAGGTTGCAGATTTTAGTTGGCAGTTTCCTAAAATCAAAACAGCCCATAGTTGAAACTATGGGCTGTTTTGATTTTAAAAACTATTAAAACTTAAAAGAAATCTAAAAACTATAGCTAGATGAACTTCCCTGATTAGTGTTGACCGATTTCTAATTGTTTTCATTATCAAAAATAGTTAAAATAGGTTTAGAAAAAGAAGAATCATTAAACCACTTATTTTCAAATTCCATCGGACTTAATTTGCCGATATTGTTATGA
>CAUPKP010000026.1:0-84138 GCA_963511795.1 uncultured Flavobacterium sp.
ATGGAATCCAGGATTCATTATCCTTCATTCCCCAAACCGTTAAAGCATATTTGTTTGCGGCAGGAAGCGCATTGTATATTTTGACAATCTCTTTGTATTTTTCTTTTTGAGCTAGTCTTCTTTCATTGGTAAAAGTGGTAATATCATTTGCTGGATTCACTTGAATATCCAACTCAGAAATATGAATTTTTAGCCCTTTAGCGACAGCTCTGTTAATATCAGTTTCAATTTGAGTTTTGGTCGGACTTAAATAAGTGTTATGCATTTGATATCCTACACCATCAATAAGATTACTTGCTTTTAAATCATCTATTATTGAAAACATTTTATTCTGTTTAGGAATATTAGTTGAAGTGGCATAATCATTATAAAACAATAATAAGTTTGTATCACCTGCTGCATTTGCAGCATCTCTAGCCCATTTAAAGCAGTCTTTAATATAGTTTGGCCCCATTCTTTGAAGAAAAATAGTATTTCTCAAGTTACCGCTACTGTCATCTACTGCTTCGTTTACCACATCCCAGGATTTTACTTTTCCTGCATAATGAGTAACAACATCTGTAATGTATTTTTTTACTTCGGCTGCAAATTCTGCATCGGTGCCAGAAAAATTAGTTAACCAGCCTGGTACTGCAACATGCCATACCAAGGCATGTCCATGAACATTGATGCCATTCGTATTTCCGTAAGCGACAATTTTATCTGCGGCAGTCCAGTTGTAAACACCGCTTGAAATTGAAATTGGATTCATTTTCATTTCATATTCTGCAGAAATGCTGCTGAATTCATTTTTTAAAATTGCATCATATTTGCTTCCATTGTCTAATTGATTAGCCTTTACAGCCATGCCTATAAAAAACGGATTTGCTAATTTGTTTGCCTTAACTTTTAGAAAAGTTGGATCCTCAGGAATGTTGCTTGAGCCCGTTGTTACAACACTAATTACATTTGAATAACCCGAAATCTGCGAATCTCTTTTAGCTCTAACTCTGTAAAAATACTGAGTTGCAATATTTAATCCCGAAACCATTTGATTTAAATCAGTTACTGGTTTTGAATTGTAATTTGGAACGAAAGTTGTAAAATCAGCGCTGGTAGAAACGTCCAAAAGGTAACTTTGTGCGGAGGAAACAAAGCTCCATTTGGCTTTAAACCCAGTATCATTGATATCGGTTGGAGCATTTGCGACAGGAGCAGTTAATGAAGTATCGGCAATTATGTTATCCTCTTTTGAACAAGAATTCAAAAAAAGCATAATGCCTGTTAAAACTAGTAAAAATTTATATTTCATTTTTTTAAAATTTTAGAATACATTCAGAAAAATATTCTTTATCGTTCTTATAATTTAATTTACGAATTCAGTTTTTACAAAAAAGGCTGTATTTGAGGACAACCTTTTTGAAGTAAAAACCTAACTAAAACCAATAAATTATTTATAACGAACTTTAATATTATCGTATTTTATTGTGCTGGGATTAGGTGTGTCACCTTGAGCGATACCAACCTTAATTTCATTCACTTTAGAAGCGTCCAAAGTTGCGGCGGAGTTGCCTCCAAACCCATAATTATCTTTAAAATCAGAAAGTAATATAGTCTTAGTAGACCAATTTACATCCGTTATTTTGAAGTTATATCCATAGTTTATGCCATCAATTGTATTCAATTGAATGGCAAATTGTGCTCCCACAACATTTGCACTTACATCAATATCTATAAAAGTTCTTGCTGCATCTGTATTTGCTGCACTCAAGAAATTAGCCCCTCCGCCACCGCTGCTGCCATTGTATCCATTGGCGGTTGAGCCAGTCCAAGTAAGTGCTGCATAATTACCTGTTGGTCCACCAGCAGTACCTGCATCAAAAGAAGCAACATCCCCATAAGAGGCCCAAGATTCTCTGGAGCCGCCTCCATCAAAATTAGACACTAGTACTACTTTTTCAAAATCAATTGATTTTTTTACGATGCCTCCTGGAGTAGTAATTACCAATTCTTCACCAGAAGCAGCATTTGACGGTAAGCCAATAATAATTGAAGTAGATGAACTTACAGTATAGCTTACCGCTTTTCCTCCTACCGTTACCGAAGAAACATTATAAAACCAAGTCCCTTCAATTGCAAGCGGAAAACCTGGTGTTGCCACAGCCGGTATGGTTTTGGTAATAGTTGGAACAGGCTGTAAAATCTCTATGTCTTTAGTAATCGTACCAGTTGCTGTTACAAATGTGATGGGCTGTACTCCAAATCTGCTTCCAAGCTTATCATCAAAAGGGATAGTGAAAATAAACGCTTTATCTGAATTATGATTAGGATTAAAACTGACATCAATTTTATTATCAAGAGTTATTTTTTTTAATCCAGACAGGTTTTGACCTTCCACTCTGATTTTTCTGAGTGGAAAAGTTTGATTTAGTAAATCACCTGGTTCAGAAACCATTGCGTCAACGTTTGCAGTAACTGCATCGTCATCTTGGCATCCTGTAAACGAAGCCAAAACCAAAAGAATTATAATGCTGTATTTTATTTTATTGATCATCATATGAAAATTAATTAAAGTTAAAAGGAACTGGAGGCTCTAACAATGATGGATTAGTATCAATTGCAGATTGAGGCAAAGGCAATTCAAAATAATCGCTTGTTGGAGTTATCTTTCTGGAAACCAAAACAGTTCTGTCATCGTCAGAATAAAAGCCAACTTCCTGCTGCGAAATAATTGCTGTTGCTTCAGCAAGACCACGACGCTTCAAATCAAAGAAATATTGTCCTTCAAGTGCAAATTCAACTCGTCTTTCATTAAACAGCTCGTCTCTTGTAAGTACTGTTTTAATTGCTAATCCTGCTCTAGTTCTCACTTCGTTAAAGGCTTTTAATGCTGATCCATCTGCTGTAGAATTGGCTCCAGCCAAAACCGCTTCGGCATGCATTAATAAAACATCAGAGTATCTTAATATAATTGTGTTTTGTGATGTTCTCATAAAAAACACATCATTTCTTTCTGCAGCGGAACCTACAATATACTTTCTGAAATTAGCTGCCGTAGAAGAGAGTATTTTTTTATACGTGAAACCACCTTGATCTTTTAACAATTCAGGATAAAAGTCGCCGTCGGTCATGATAGTCTTCTTTTTTCTGCTATCCTTTGGGTCAAATCCTTCCTGTAATGAAATAGATGGTAGGTAAACTCCCCATCCGTCACCACCGCCAGTTATTCCAGTGCCTGCAGGAACTATGTACGCTTGATTTGTGTTTTGAGTTCCCCATTCTGTAGCAATAGCTTTCCATTGTAGTGCAAACATACTCTCTGCACTATTATTATTTTCTGGACTGCTAAACATGTTTCCATATTCCTGAATTAGAGAATATTGTTTTCCCATAATTTCTTGGGTTAAACTAGCGCATGCTGCATATTCATTTAGCGTTAAATGTACTTTTGCAAGAACACCCATAGCTACTGTTTTATTAACATACCCTTTTTTTGTAGAAGTTTCAGGTAAATTTGCCGCAGCATATTCTAAATCTAGTTTTATAAATTTATAAACATCGGCTACCAGATTTCTTTTTGGCTGTGCAGCAGAACCGGCCTTGTCAACAATAGGCACAGCACCAAAAGTTCTCACTAAATAGAAATAAGCATTTGCTCTCATAAATCGAGATATAGCTATCGAATTTTTATATGATGCTTCCGGTAATTCGTTTTTTCTGTCTTCAACCAGCTTCATTAAATTATTTGCTTGATCAACAACTGAAAATAAAGAAACATATCCTTCTGTTAAAATTGGGTTTTGTGAGGTAACCTGAGCATTTAGAAATTGTGCATAAGCTCCATCAAATGTAAAAGCATTACCAGCATACATATCACCAACGGCAATTAAGAATTTATCATTAAAAGCAAACCAAGGCTTGAAATACAAACTCTCGGCGATTCCATCAAAAGCTGTAATTCCTTCCGGTAAATCACTTGGTGTTAATTGATTCTCAGATGGAGCATCCAAAAATTCATCTGAACAAGAAAACAAAGACAGCAATGGTATGAGCATTCCCATCATAAAAAGTTTAAAACGTTTTTGCATAACTATTATTTTTTATATTAATGACTATTAATCATTAAGTTAGATACTATTTTATTTAACTTTTAGAATTTTAAATCTACCCCTATAGAAGTGGTTCTTGGAACAGGATATCTCCCTAAATCAATACCACTCAATGTTATATTCTGATCTAAATTTCCTAAGGCAGGATCAAATCCAGTATATTTTGTAAATGTGTACAGATTTTGCACATTTGCATAGAATCGAACACTAGAGAAAATAGATTTTTCGAATATCTTACTAGGTAAATCGTAGCTCAAAGAAACATTTTGAATTCTTAGATAAGAACCATCTTCAACAAACCTGTCCGAAATTCTTCCATTTCCATTTGGATCAGTAAGTGCAATTCTAGGCACATTTGTATTTTCGTTTACACCTGGTTCAAACGCATTTAAAGCATCAGTGCTTACGTTTGCGAATCGATCTCCAAATCCAGGATAAATACCATCTGTATAATGGCGCGTAAAGTTGTAGATTTCGCCCCCCTGGCTTCCTGTTAAAACAATTCCTAAAGTGATGTTTTTGTATTTAAAATTATTTGTAAATGAATATGTGAAATCCGGAATTGCACTTCCTATGTCAGTTTGATCTTTAGCATCAATTTTTCCATCTTCATTAAGATCCTTAAAACGGATATCACCAACAGCTGTTCCTGTTTCCTGAGTAGGTCCTGCAGCTAATTCCCCATCATTCTTGAACAAGCCATCGGTAACATATCCATAAAACTGACCTACTGGCTGCCCTTCTGAGGTTTTAGTAACGGTATATAAATCGAACTGTACTTTACCTAACAAAGATTTACCATCACCCTGAAAACTAGTTAACTTATTGTCGTATTGTGATAAAATAATAGTACTGTCCCAAGTAAAATTTTCAGTTACAATATTTCTGGTATTCAATGTAAATTCTACTCCTTTAGTTTCAATTTCACCTGTATTCAAATAATAGTTAAGAGCACTTTGATTGGATTCGTCGTTGATTTGTTTTGTTAAGAAATCGGAAGAATTCTTAATATAGTAATCAACAGAAAATTTTACTCTATTATTAAACATATCTAAATCAAAACCGGCATTGAAAGATTTTAGCGCTTCCCATTTAACATCAGGATTACCTAAATTATCAATTGTTGGAGAGGAACCTCCAAATGGAGATGGAGTTAAAGTTAAAATGGTTTCATATCTATTGGCTGGAATATTTTGATTTCCTACCTCACCATATCCAACTCTAAACTTCAAATAATTTATAGTATTTGATAATGGCTCAAAGAACTCTTCGTTACTCACAGTCCAGCCTCCTGAAAATGATGGGAAATAACCCCATTTATTATTAGGTCCAAAGTTTGAAGAAGCATCAGCTCTTAAAGAAGCGGAGAATGAATATCTATCTAAAAAACCATAATTTAATCTAGAAATATAAGAAGTCATAGACCATCTGCCAGAACCATTTTGGTTTAAAGCAGTATCAATATCACCTAAGTTTAAGTTGGTAAAATCTTTATTTAAAAAATCTCCAGTTCTATAACCGCTTAAGTATTCGTATTGACTTTCCTGAGCTTCTTGACCTAATAAGAAAGTAAAATTGTGTTTTTCATTGAAGGTTTTATTATAAGTCAAATAATTTTTGATACTCCAATAAAAGCTCTGATCCTGCTGCTTGAATGATTTGTTTAAAAGCTCAGATACATTTCCTAAAGTATATGCAGGTGCAAAAGAACTGCTTTTTACAAAATTTAAATCATATCCTAATTCTGATCTAAAAACCAATCCTTTCGTAAGGGTCAAATCGGCATATAAATTTCCGTTGATTTTATATCTCTCGTTTTCTGCATTTTGGAGTTCAGCCATAGCAATTGGATTTGTTGTCTCATTTGCCGATGAACCTAAACCATTGATAGGACCAGCGAAAGAACCATCAGTATTTCTAACCGGTAATTCTGGCGATTGTCTTAGCGTATTCATGACTAAACCACCTCTGTCATCGTTTCTTACTACAGTTTGAGACGACTTGCTCAATGCAACATTATTACCAATTTTCAGCCAGGATTTAACATTAGAATCTACATTTAAACGCATGGACATTCTATTGAAATCTGAATTAAGAACAACACCTTCTTGATCAAAATAATTTAAAGAAGTATAATATCTTGTTCCATCTTTTTCACCAGAGAATGACAGCTGATGATTATACATTAAAGCAGTTCTAAAAAGTTCGTCCTGCCAGTTTGTTCCATTTCCTAATAAATCAGGTTTTTGATATTGAAACGGAATTGGCTCGCCGCTTAATGTGAAAATTTTTGTCTGATACTTAGCATATTCTGGTAAGTCTAAAACATCAACAAAATTTATTACTTCCTGAGTTGCTGCATACGTTTCATAAGTAACTGTGGATTTTCCCTTTTTTCCTTTTTTGGTTGTAATTAAAACAACACCATTTGCACCATTTGCACCGTAGATTGCTGTCGAGGAAGCATCTTTTAAAATATCAATAGATTCGATATCAGAGATGTTTAAACTAGACAAAGCCGAGTTTTTTGTCTGTCCGTTTCCTCCGCCTAATGCACTAAATGCAAAAGAATCATTATTCTTATCGGCAAATATTGGAGTACCATCTATAACATATAATGGTTCGTTGCCATTTATTGAAGTAATACCCCTAATTTGCACACTAATTCCTCCTCCTGGTGTTCCTGAGTTTTGAGTCACATTCACACCTGCTGCTTTACCTACAAGTGCCTGATCAATAGAAGTAAAAGGCTTGTCTTGAATTTCTGAAGATTTTATAGATGAAATTGCACCTGTAATGTCTTTTCTTTTTGATGTTCCGTATCCAACAACAACAACTTCATTTAATGTTTTGGTATCCTCATAAAGTTGTACCGTTAAATTTGTTTTGCCGTCAGATTCAATTTCTTTTGTTTGGAAACCGATGAAACTGAAGATGATTTTGGATTTTGCCGGAACCTTTTCTAGCGTAAATGTTCCGTCAAAACCAGTTGAGGATTTAATAGATGTCCCCTTTACAGAAATATTTACACCAGACAAGGGCAATCCCGAAGATTCCACTTTACCTTTAATAGTCTGTCCAAAAATGGAAAATCCAGACAGTATTAAAATTAGCGTAACTAATTTTTTAAATAATGTTTTTTTCATGAAAAAGTTTGTTTTGGTTAGTTTTTAAAAGTTCGATTCGTTTTTTAAAAACACATATAGGAATGTTTTTTCTTGGAAGATAATTTCTTTTTAGAAAAATAAAAATTCAGGTATTTCAAAAATGAATCTGTCCAAAACTACCTTATTCGTTATCTAAATTACAAGACAGATGTTGCATTATTCAACGTTTTTGTCGCATAAAAGAACCAAAAACTCCCAGATGGCGGTAGATGAAGGAATTGTTTAGTAAAATATATTTTTTCACATTCACAGAAAAAAGCATTATTAATTTGTTATCAAAAATAATAAGGCAGAAAAATAGTTTTTACGCAATAATTGAAAAAAGAATAATAGAGGGAGTAGGAATTCAAAATAAATCAGTGATCCTTTTTTGTTCAAAAGAATAGACTAGTGAAGTATTTTTATGCTGTATCAGTTTACAACAAAAATTTTTGAGTCAGTTTATGTTTATAAACCGCTATGATTTTACTCATTTCAACACAAAAAAAAAGGAAATTCTTCTTGAATTTCCTTTTTTTTTTTAGCCGCTACTTCAATCATTCATCCGTATCGATTTTATCATCTTCACTTTTTTGGGTTGGAAGATGACCATATTTTTCCTTAAAGCATTTAGAAAAATAGGAGGGATATGCGAATCCTACTTTATAGCTGATTTCATTAATGTTATTATTTCCCAATGCAATTAATTCTTTAGCTTTTTCTAATCGTACATTTCTAATGAATTCATTTACGGATATTCCGGTAAGTGTTTTCATTTTTCGATAGAGCTGGCTTCTGCTCAAGGATACTTTTGAAGCCAGTACTTCGACACTTAAATCCGATTCATTGATGTTTTCGTGAATAAAATTCAATATTTTTTGGATAAACTCATTGTCTAACGTAGTTGTTTTAGCTTTTGTTTTTTTAGTAATTCCATGGTAGAATTTATTGAACATAATCTGTCTGCTGGTAAGAAGCTGTACCAAACTGGACTTCAAAATATCCATGTCAAAAGGTTTGCTTAAATAAATATCGGCACCAGAATCTATTCCTTCGAGTTTGTCTTTAACCATAGCTTTTGCGGACAGCATTAATAAAGGAATATGGCTTGTTTTTATGTCTTTTTTTATGTTTTTACAAAACTCCAAACCATCCATAATTGGCATAATTACATCGGTCATAATGATATCGGGAGACTTTTCTAAAGCCAATTCTAATCCTTTCTGGCCATTTTTTGCAACAAGCACGTTGTACTCTTTTTTCAATTCATTTTTTAAGTAGTTTCTTAATTCTGTATTGTCTTCAACAATAAGTATAGTGTGTACTTTTTCTGCAGCAGGCTCGCTGGGTTTTTCTTTGCTTATAGCAGATAAAAGGTGAGAAGTAATTTTTGCTTCACTTTTGAATGTTTCTTTAACTATTTCATCTTGAGTAAAGAAATCATTTCCAAGCGGGAAACTAACAGTAAATGTTGATCCAATTCCTAATTCACTTTCGACTTCAATTTTTCCTTTATGCAATTCAACAAATCCTCGAACGACCTCTAACCCAATTCCTGTACTGCCATAATAAGCTTTACTTAAATTGTTTACTTGATAAAAACGGTCAAATATTTTTTTGATGTCTTTTTTGTCTAATCCAGCACCTGTATCGGATATTGCAATTTCAAAATAAGGAATTTCTTTTTCAATATTGGTTAATGGAAATTGCTCTGTTTTTTGTGATGCATTTATTTGAACTTTTATAAATCCATTATCTGCAGTCACTTTGAAAGCGTTTGATACAATGTTAAAAATTATTTTTTCAACCATTTTTGGATCTAACCAATCGTGTAATTTGGCTGTGTTTGATTCAAAAACTAAGTTAATTCCTCGGCTTGAAGCTTCTTCGTCAAAATAACTAATGATGTCTTTGGTAAAACTAACTACTTCTATTTTTTGCACTTGCACAACGACTTGATTGAACTGCAGTTTATTGAAATCCATCAATTCGTTAATCAGTTTTGAAAGGCGATCAGAACTTTTGTGCATAATCTGCAGTTTATTCACGACATCATGCGGTAATTCTATACTTCTATTTTTGATAATATCTACTAACGGATTTAAGATCAAAGTCAAAGGCGTTCTGAATTCATGAGAGATATTGGTGAAAAATTGTAATTTTTTAGTATTTAATTTTTCTATTTGTGCCGCTTTATCTCTTTCAAATTTTATTGCCTGTTTTTCTTTAAATCGATTTTGAAAATATTTGTTAATGGCATAAAAAGTCCCTGCAATTAGTATGAAATAGAAAAAATAAGCCCAAGATGTTCTCCACCAAGGCGGTAAAATTTCGATATAAAGCTGCAGCGGTTTTTGATTCCAATTCCCGCCTCGTGCCGCCGACTTGACTTTGAAAACATATTTCCCGGGAGCCAAATTGGTATAAGTTGCCGAACGTTTATTGCCTACATAATTCCAATTTTTTTCAAAACCTTCAAGATAATACGCATATTCATTGGTACTTGGATAGGAATAATTGAGACCAATATATTCAATAGTAAATACCGATTGGTCGTAGCGAAGCGTAATATGATCGGTTTCGGATATTACTTTTGACAAAGGAGATTGTGGCTCATTTGGATGAATGGATTTGTTGAATAATTTAAAATCATCCAAATAAAGCAATGGCTCTTTGATGTTATTGGACGTTTTATTGGGGTTGAAATAATTTACACCTTCGTAACTTCCAAAATATAAATCGCCATTTTTGTCATTCAAGACCGCATTATTGTTGAAGTCGTTGCTTAGAAGTCCATCAGAGGTCGAGAAATTTAGTGCTTTTTTGTTTTTTAAGTCTAATTTCGTTATCCCTGTTTTTCCGCTGATCCAGATAGCACCATCGCGGGATTCGGTTATAGCCACCACCAGTTTTTCTTTGAATCCTGGAAAATCAGTGTACCATGCTAATTTTTTGTTTTTTCCGTCATAACTAAACAAGCCGGAACCGGCAGTTCCTATCCAGAGAATTTTGTTTTTGGATTCATATAATGACAAAATCGTATTGGTGCTTTTATTTGATTTTATGCTTTTTGACATGATATCTTTCATCGACACAACAGAAAATGCCCCATTTGAATTCCTGCGAACTTGGTATAAACCGTCTATAGTTGCTACCCATATTACATTTCTAGAATCTATTAAAACCTTTCGGATGTTTGCGGTGTTCAAATTGTTAGTGACAAATGGTTTTGAATCACAATGGTGAAATTCATCCTTTAGAGGGTCATAATAATGCAGTCCTTTCATGTAGGAACCTATCCAAATGACACCTTTTGAATCTTCCGAAAAACTGAAAATTTGGTCAGATGTTAACCCAGCGGTATTTTTTGAAGTGAAATTGACAAACGTTTTGGATCCTTTTTTCAAAAAATAAATACCATCATTCCAGCTTCCCAGCCAGATATTTTGTTTACTGTCTATAAAAACGGTTAAGATATTATTGCTTGTAAGCCCAGAATAATTTCTGGAGTCTTGGTTGTTAATGTGCTTAAAAACTTTAGAAGCAGGATCTAGAACATCTACTCCGCCACCCTCCATGCTAATCCATAACTTCCCGGAATTATCTTTTTCAATTCCGGTAACGGAGCTTGTCTGCAAAGAGTTGGTATTGGTCGGCAGGCTTTCTATAGTGTTGAATTTGGCGTGCCGTTTATCAAAAATCCCAACTCCTTTATTGTAATAGCCCAGCCAAATGCGTTTGTCTTTGTCCAAATATAAAGACCATATTGAATTGGATTTTAAACTATGGCTGTCAGATTTACTGTTTAGATACCGATGTATTACATTCCCGTTTTCATTGATTAAAAAGAGTCCGTCATTTTCGGTGCCGCACATAACAGTATTAGAATTTACGCCAGTGACTGATAATATTTTATTTTTAGAAATTCTGAATCTGTCGATTGTTGCCGTTTTTTGATTGCCCGAAATTTTAAGTAATCCGTTGGAAATTGTTCCAATCCATAAATTTTCATTGGCATCAATATATAAAGCTTCAATAGGGTCTGTAACCGATATGTTTTTTTTGTTCCAAGTGGCTTGCTTCACTATATTGTTTTTGGAATCATATTCTAATACCCCTAAGTCTGTTCCAAGATATAGGATTCCTTTTTTACTTCTTACAAAACAATTAATCTTACTGTTACTGTTCAATGCTGAGTTTAATTGAACAGTCACAACTTTTAAGGTTTTCAAATTTAATTTGAATAGTCCATGGGCATAAGTTCCTATTAGGAGATTTCCAGTGTTGTCCTGAATAATGCTTTTTACTGTTATTACATTTTTATATCCTTTCGTAAATGGATTTTTCAAGTCTATATTCTCGAATTTGTTTAGATTTCGGTTGTACAAACACAGCCCTTCATCGGTGCCAATCCATAGCCTATTGTAAATATCAATGTAGGTTGTGTAGATTAAATTACTATTGATTGCGTTTTTGTTTTTTAAATCATACTCGTAATTTGTATAATTTATGCCGTCATATTTATACAATCCTGCACCATCTGTACCAAACCACATAAAGCCATAATGATCTTGAGAAATACTCGAAACTGCTCTTTTTGAAATCCCTTCTTTTATAGTTAGAAACTGAAAATTCTCGAATTTGTTTTGAGAAAACAGGTTTGGTATACTAAAAAGAAATAGGAGTAATACAGTGTTTTTGTGGCTGAACATTGTAAAATTATTTGGGGTTTAATAGGTATGCAATTTATATTAAAAAAAACAGATAATACGACTGAAACCCACATCAAAAAGAACTTTTCTTCCGATGAAATGAAAAAGCGGGTTCCTGACAACCAAAATTTAAATACTTTTTCGGAAGAAAATAAAAGTATTCTTTGGGCAAAGTTTATGGTGGAGCAATTAGTTCTGGTCAATAGTACCAAAGAAAATTTCGCCACGGATTTCACAGTTTTTTCAAATCAATTCTTTAGGATAGAATAAAATTGGAGAAAATCTGTGAAATTCGGGACGAAAAAATGAATTACTTAATAATGAGTTATGCTTTATAAATATTTAGATTGGTCTTTTATATACAGTGACATCATCTACCCACATCATAACAGTAGTAAATAAATTGATTCTGTTTGGATCTATGAAATTCGAGTCATTTGATCCTACATTCAGGTTAAAAATGATATTATGCGGGCCAAAATTATTTAAATTAAGCTTAGAGACGCTGCTGTTAGTATAGGTTGAAACAGTTGCTCCGTCTATTTTTATAGTAACCGTTACCACATTGTTTTTCATTTTCCAGAAGGATTCATACAAATGCCACCCATTATTTCCGTTTAGATTAAATGTATTTGGATAGCTTCTTTCGGCAGCGTTTCCTAATTGATTGTTTCCTGAAGTCGTACCATAAAAAAGATTAGAAGTAAAACGAGATGCATTTGGTGCAAAAGAATAACCTTCCATGATATCAATTTCTCCTTGAACTGGCCAAGCATTTTCTTGAACAGTCCAGAATGCTGGCCAAGCCCCATAAGTATCTGTGAATGATTTATAATTAGCGCCGTCCATTGCCAATAATTTAATATTGGCTGATAGCATATATTCTGTATTGTTTTCTGGCTTATACTGATAGTTTGACTTAATTAGGCCTGATTGGTATTTAGTTGCACTCAGCTTTGTGGTCTTAATTTCTAGGCATCCTTTTCCGTCTCTTGATTGTATTGTAGGTACGGAACTATTATAATCGCAATATTTGGAATTATAATCAGTACGTTGTGCCTTTGTCCACTTCGAAAGGGTAGATCCTACATTAAATGTGTCTTCAAATTGTTTTACCCACGGTGCAGCAGCAAATTTATTTGTATCATTATTTGTAGCAGTACTTACAGATTGGGTTTCTGTTTCAGGAGTAAGATTGTCTGAGCAGGATGAAAATCCTAATGTCCATGTTAGTGCTAATGTAAGCACACTTAATTTTTTCATAATTTTTTTTTTTTAAACGGTTAGTTTTTTGGTTAAGTAGGATTTGTCAATATTGCTACTGTTTACTACTATCATTTTATAAAAGTAATTTAAGTGTCAAAAGAATAATACCAAATTTGATGCATAATATGTCATAAATAATGTACTAAGAGGCTGTTTTATTTGAATTGAAGATTTAGGTAGTGATTGGTAATGTTTAAAATAAAAAAAATCAGAATCTGCATAAGATTTCTAGTGCGGATTCTGGTTATAAGAAGAATTTATGAGTAAAAAAAACACGGATTAAACAGCTTTAAAGCCGTTCAATCCGTGTTGAAGATTTTGAATAAAATGTATTTTTATTACACTAACTGTTTCAGGGCAATTTCAAAAGCTGTTGCGCTGATATTTGTTTTGGATGCGTTTAAAGTATGTGCTTTTATGATTGCATTTTTTATAATATCTGAAGTGTCATGAAAAATGGCTTCATCCGTCATTTGAACTTTCTTTTCCATGAAATAAGCAAAAACGCGGGCCATTCCGCAATTCGAAATAAAATCAGGAATCAAGCTTACTTTGTGATCCACTTCTTCCATGATTGAACCGAAGAAAATTTCCTTGTCGGCAAAAGGAACATTTGCTCCACAAGAAATTACTTCAAGGCCATTAGCAATTAAGCTGTCAATTTGACTTTGTGCCACCAATCTTGAAGCGGCGCAGGGCGTGAATATTTCGGCACCAATTGTCCAGATTTTTTGATTGATTTCTTCAAAAGGAATCATATTCTCGGCTACTAATTTGTTTCCGTCTTTGGCAAGGAATAATGCTTTTATTTCTTCGAAAGAAAAACCATCTTCGTTGATTAATCCGCCGTCTCTATCGATAATTCCGATGATTTTGGCTCCCATTTCGGACAAATAAAAAGTGGCAGCAGATCCTACATTTCCAAAACCCTGTACAATGGCTTTCTTTCCTTTTACAGAACCTCCGTAAATATCGTAGAAATGACGAACTGCTTCAGCAACACCATACCCAGTAATCATGTCTGCAATAGTATATTTTCGGGTTACATCAGGAGAGAATCTTGGGTTTTCAATCACTTTGATTACTCCTTGACGTAATTGTCCAATTCTATTGATTTTATCTGCTTCAGTAGGTTTGAAGTGACCATTGAAGACACCTTCCTGCGGATGCCAAACGCCGCATTCTTCCGTCATTGGAATTACTTCGTGAATTTCATCTACATTCAAATCACCGCCTGTACCGTAATAACTTTTTAATAAAGGAGAAACCGCTTTGTACCAACGCTGCAGAACACCTTTTTTGCGGGGATCGTTCGGGTCAAAATTAATTCCGGATTTAGCACCGCCGATAGCAGGACCAGAAACAGAAAATTTCACTTCCATTGTTTTTGCCAAAGACAAAACTTCATTCATATCCAATCCTTTTCTCATTCGGGTTCCGCCGCCTGCAGCACCGCCACGAAGTGAGTTGATTACTGTCCAGCCTTCGGCTTCAGTTTCGGAATCCTTCCAGTTAAAAATGATTTCAGGAGCTTTGTTTTCAAATTTCTTTAATAAATCCTTCATATTGTTGTGATATATTTATTTTTGACAAATATATAAAAGGTTTTATGAGAAATATATATTCGGAATGTTTTTTTGTTTTCAGTTTATTTCATAAAAAAAGTGTTTTAATACCATAACTGGATATTAAAACACTTTTTGTAATCAGTAAAACAATATTTAGATGCCTAACAAGCTGTTTTTTAAATCTTCATCTACAGGATTATCACCCAGCCAAATCCCGAAAAATACTTTTTTGAAATCAAATCCTGGAACTTTTCCTTTGAATTCACCGTTTTTAACAACCCAAACAGAAGAATCAGCTGGATTATAGGTTAATTCAAAAACATCACCTCTCTTGATTTCATCCGCTAAATAACTTTTCAATAATTCCATTTTTGGCTTTAAAACTTCAAAATTTGCACCGGCCGATTTTTCAAAACCTACATGCATAGCTCTGGTTAATTTACCAGATGATACTAATGCAGAAGTAATTTCAATTCGAATGGACATTTCCAAGTTGTCATTTATAATTTCTTTTGGATTTTGTGATAATTGGCTCAAATACAAAGCTTGAATATAAACTTCAACCCACATTTTGGATCTTGATCCTGCACCATTTAGCTGTAAAGTTTTGTTTTCAAATTTCATTGTTCTTGGGAGCGTTACTCCTTCGAATACGATTTGTTTTTGGGCTTGAACTTCAGAGAATAGGGCAGTAATAATCAGCATTATTACTAACAGTATTTTTTTCATAGTTAGGCGTATTTTTACATTTTTGCGCAAAATTACTGCTAAATAGTTAGAAACCACATATTGAATGGATGTTATTTTGTTAATTACGCAAATTACAACGTTATAGTTGGTTGTTTTCTTATAAAAACGCAATTATCTAGTAAATAATCACTTACACACAAAATAGGAAAATATATTTAATTAGATTTATGAGTGTTGAAAGTATTAAATGGCAACATGCTTTTTCAAGCTTACACAAAAATATTTTTTTATTTTTCAAGGAATATAAATCACTCCGGAACTATGATCATATTTAGCGCCGGTTACGCTTTTAAGCGCATTCACTTCTTCCCGCATTTTTAAAACACCAAGTAAAGCAAAAATTAAAGCCTCTTTGAATTCCAGAATTTTTTTCGAAGGAATAATAACACTCATTTCTAGTAAGTGAAATTGAATCCTTTCAATTAGAAAATCATTATAGGCTCCTCCGCCGGTAGTGAGCATACTTCCTTTTTTCTTTGGCAGAGCCAATGCTATTTGGATTGCAACATGTTCAGTGTATGTGTGTAATTTATCTTCGACGGAGATGGAATACTTTTCAATTATTGGTAAAAGAGTTTCTTTCACAAATTCGAATCCCAACGATTTCGGATGTTTTTTTTGGTAAAAATCTAAAGAGTTCAGTTCGTTTAATAAATCAGTACTGCAATTTCCAGTTTTAGAAATTTTACCCTTGTCATCGTAATCCAATCCCAGCTGATTGGCATAAAAATTAAGAACCGTATTTACAGCCGAAATATCAAATGCAATTCGAGTATCATTTTCTTCAAAAGACACATTCGAAAAACCGCCCAGATTCATACAGTAATCATATTGCTGAAATAAGATTCGGTCACCGATGGGAACCAATGGCGCACCTTGGCCACCCAATTGAACATCCTGTACCCTGAAATCACAGACTGTTTTTTGTTGAATTAGTTTTGCAATTTCGGGCAGATTACCAATCTGAAGCGTAAAGCCATTTTGAGGCTGATGTAAGATAGTATGCCCGTGTGAACAAATAGCATCCAGATTTTCGAGTGCATGCTTGTTTATAAAATCAGTTATGATAGAAGCAAGTAACTGCGTGTAGTTTTTATTTAATTCTGCCAGTTGATTTTCGGTATAATCGACAGCTGTTTTTAAGATGCTGATCCAATTTAAATCGTAAGAAATAGTTTCGCATTCTAAAATTTCAAATGCCCATTTATCATTTTTTATTTCGAACTGTATATGAGCCAAATCGACTCCATCCAGCGAAGTTCCTGACATAACTCCGATAACGTTATAGTAATCTTTTTTCATAGGCCAAATTTACGATTCAAAATTGAAAATTTCATAATTAAAAATTACCTTTGACAACATTTTTTAAACAAAAACCACACTTTATTTTATATTATTATGGATTTTAATCTAACCGAAGAACAATTAATGATACAACAGGCAGCGCGGGATTTTGCTCATGCTGAATTGTTGGAAGGAGTAATCGAACGAGACGAACACTCCAAATTCCCTAATGAGCAGGTCAAAAAAATGGCTGAACTGGGGTTTCTGGGAATGATGGTTGATCCAAAATATGGAGGATCTGGATTGGACAGCGTTTCGTATGTTTTGGCCATATCAGAAATTGCCAAAGTTGATGCTTCAGCAGCAGTTATTATGTCGGTGAATAATTCTTTGGTTTGTGCAGGATTAGAAAAATATTGTAACGAAGAACAAAAGATGAAATATCTTGTTCCGCTTGCCAAAGGAGAGGTAATCGGCGCATTTTGTCTGTCTGAACCAGAAGCAGGATCAGATGCAACTTCACAAAAAACAACAGCGATTGACAAAGGAGATTATTATTTGCTGAATGGAACCAAAAACTGGATTACCAATGGTTCTTCGGCTTCAACTTATATTGTCATCGCTCAAACTGATATTGAAAAAGGACATAAAGGAATCAATGCTTTTATTGTAGAAAAAGGCTGGGCTGGTTTTGATATCGGACCAAAAGAAAAGAAAATGGGAATTCGCGGCTCTGATACACATTCTTTAATGTTTAATGATGTAAAAGTGCCTAAAGAAAATAGAATTGGTGCTGATGGTTTTGGGTTTAATTTTGCTATGTCAGTCTTAAATGGCGGACGTATTGGAATTGCTTCGCAGGCTTTAGGAATTGCTGCAGGTGCTTATGAATTGGCTTTAAAATATTCTCAGGAACGTAAGGCTTTTGGGAAAGAAATTTTCAAGCACCAAGCGATTGCTTTCAAACTTGCCGATATGGCGACACAAATATCGGCAGCGAGATTGTTGTGTTTTAATGCGGCTTACCAAAAAGATCAAGGAATGGACATTTCCCAATCTGGAGCAATGGCCAAATTATTTGCTTCTCAAACTGCTATGGACACCACTATCGAAGCCGTACAAATTCATGGCGGGAATGGTTATGTAGCCGAGTATCACGTAGAACGCATGATGCGAGATGCAAAAATAACACAGATTTATGAAGGTACATCTGAAATTCAACGTATTGTTATTTCAAGAACTTTAATTGCATAATTGAATTTTATAAATTGACACAAAAATCCAAACTTGAATTTTCGAGTTTGGATTTTTTATTTAAACGATATGCTTTTTAAAAATGACTTTGTTTATTTTTACACCAATTAGCAATACACCAATAAATTGATATGTACGAAGAATTGAAATATTGGTACCTTCGGGATCATAAATTATTTTGGACATTGAGTATGTCACAAATTAAGCAGTTGTGTATCATTACTGGTTTTAAAAAAGCAAAAAAAGGAGATGTAATTTATTTTTCCTCCTCAGATGTGCCAAGAGTTTTTTTGCTAAAAAAAGGAAATATCAAAATTGTTGCTGTCGATGAAGACGGAAATGAAACTATCAAAGACATTATCCAAAAAGGAGATTTGTTTGGTGAATTAACCTTGGAGAGTGATTTGAATTCCAATGAATACGCCAAAGCATTGACGGATGAAATCATTATCTGCAGTTTTCTATTATCCGATTTTGAAAATTTATTGCTCCAAAATCCTAGTTTGGCTTTGTCTTACACCAAGTTTGTAGGGTTGAAAATGAAACGCATTAAAAACAATTATGCCAATTTAATTTCGAAGGATGCTAAAACCCGGTTGTATCAATTCCTAAAAGACTGGGCTGAAAGAGAAGGCAAGCGAACTGATAATAGAGTTGTTCTTGAAAATTATCTAACTCAGAATGATATAGCTCAAATTATTTGTACTTCCAGACAAACTACCACGCAATTGCTAAATGAAATGGAAACCAAAGGTTTGTTGTATTACAATCGAAAAGAAATCATCATTGAAGACATCACTAAATTATAATTTTGAACTATTTCTCTTTTTTTCTTTGTTCTAAACTACTCCTTATATATAAAAGCTTCCTGTTGCAAAGACTAAATCTTTAAAATAGTTTTAGAGGAGGGAAAATTGTCCATCACCTAGCGTTTATTATCCATTTTATAACTTTTAAAGCTATCGCATCTTTGTAATGTCAATAAAGACAAGCAATTTTAAAAATAAATAAGATGATCACTACAACATTTTCAGTTCCAACAAGATCAGAAGTTTCAGAAAACAATCAAGTAATTTTTGATAACCTACAAAAAGCATTAGGATTTGTACCTAATTTATATGCTACTATTGCATATTCAAAAAATGGGTTAGAAAAATATTTAGCCTATCAAAATGCTAAAACTTCATTATCTAATAAAGAAAAAGAAGCGGTAAATTTAATCGTAAGTCAAGTTAATAACTGTACGTATTGCCAAAGTGCCCATACTGTTATTGGAAAAATGAATGGTTTTACAGATGAGCAATTATTGGACTTTCGAAGAGGAAAAGCGACTGATGCCAAATTGAACGCATTGGTTCAGCTTGCTGGTGAAA
Source organism: uncultured Flavobacterium sp. (assembly GCA_963511795.1). Taxonomy (GTDB): domain Bacteria; phylum Bacteroidota; class Bacteroidia; order Flavobacteriales; family Flavobacteriaceae; genus Flavobacterium. The sequence continues at coordinate 19,442 of CAUPKP010000026.1, forward strand.
TTACACAGACTAGAGGAAACGCTAATTCTGATTTAGTTGATGCTTTTTTTGCTCAAGGTTATACTAATGAGAATTTAGTTGATTTGATACTCCTGATAAGTGACAAAACTGCGATGAACTTTTTGCACAATTTGACACAAGTGCCAGTTGATTTTCCTTTGGCACCATCTTTATAATTTATTTTTTTTTAAACTAAAAAGATGCAAACCAATTCAATATGAGTTGGTTTGCATTATATTTAATCAAATTTAATTATCATGGAAAAAAGACATCCACTTCCTCCATTTAATATGGAAACTGCTTTGCAAAAAGTGCAATTGGCCGAAGATGCCTGGAATAGTAAAGACCCAGAACGAATTGCTTTAGCATATACTATTGATACGGAATGGCGTAATAGAACGGATTTTATTAATGGTCGTGATGCCGTAAAAGAATTTTTAAAAGGTAAATGGGAAAAAGAACTCGATTATAAACTCAAAAAAGAGTTATGGGGTTTTCGCGAAAATCGAATGGCAGTTCGTTTTGAATATGAATATCGAAATGCCGAAGGACAATGGTTTCGTGCATACGGAAATGAAAATTGGGAGTTTGATGAAAATGGTTTAATGCGCAAGCGTTTTGCCAGTATCAATGATTTACCAATTGACGAGAAAGACAGAAAATTTAAATAAACTCTCATGGCTAAAAACTTTGCAGAAATAGCTTTTACGGGTGCTGTCAAAGCATTACAGGAACAACATGGAAGCCGAAAAGGCTATGAACGAATGGAAAAGTTCAATATCATTGACGGTTTAACCCAAAATGAAATGGATTTTATAGCCAATCGAGATAGTTTTTATTTGGCATCCATTGGCGAAAAAAACTTTCCGTACATTCAGCATAGAGGCGGACCCAGAGGTTTTGTGAAAGTCTTAGATAAAAACACGATTGGGTTCATCGATTTTTCAGGAAACAAACAATACATATCGGTTGGAAATTTTGCAACCAACAATAATGTAGCGCTAATAATGATGGATTATCCAGCAAGGGCGAGACTGAAAATTTTAGCCAAAGCAGAAATTATTGAACTCAAGGACAATTCAGAATTGCTGTCTAAACTCGATTTAGGTGAATATAAGTTTCATCCAGAGCGAATGATGCTTTTTCATATTGAAGCCTTTGACTGGAATTGTCCTCAGCACATCATACAGCGGTTTACTTTGGAAGAAATACAAATTGCTTTTGAACCAAAGTTTCAATACATTTCAAAATTAGAAGAAGAAATAGAAAATCTTAAAAACAGACTAAAAGAATCTGGTTTAAACTAAATTTGTTCATAAAAACAGTATAGTATGATAGATCAATCCACGTTTACTTTAGTCAATCCACAAAACGGAAATTTGGCTTTCAAACTTTTTTCTTTTGAAAGCTTATCTTGTTTTGACCACATTCAGCGATTGAATTATTTTTCCCTAATTTGGATTCAAAAAGGAAAAGGTAAAGTAAAAGTAGATTTTTCTGAATATGATTTCACAAAAGATCAATTATTGGCTTTTGCACCCTATCAGCCTTTTATGTTATCATCTGATGGTGCTATAGAAGGGAAAGTAATTCATTTTCATCCTGATTTTTTCTGCATTATGAAACACCATGATGAAGTAGCTTGTAATGGAGTTTTGTTCAATAATATCTATGAACCACCATATGTGTTTATTGATGAAGGGACTAGAGCCACATTCAATATGGTTTTGGAACAAATTAAGATTGAAATGCAAAATCCTGCGTTAGCACAGTATGAATTATTAATATCCTATTTGAAAATTTTCCTTATTACCGCCTCTCGATTGAAAAAAGAACAACAGCCAAAAGAGTTTGTTCCAATAGAAGAAAATACAGCGCCATTTATTCTCCAAAATTTAAAAAATTTCATTGAACAGAATTTTAAAACCAAACATTCTGCAAGTGATTATGCCGATTTACTTAATATTTCTCCTAAAGCTTTAGCCAAAATCACCAAAAACCACTTCAATAAAACACTGACGAATTTAATTGCAGAACGCATTATTATTGAGGCCAAAAGGGAATTGTACTTAACGAATAAACCCGTAAAAGAAATTGCCTATGAACTCGGGTATGATGACGAGCATTATTTTAGCCGTTTCTTTAAAACCAATGCTGAGGTTTCTCCACAAACTTATCGTGAAACCGTTGGTTTTGCTAAAGCAGTCATTTGATTTACCGATATTTTCCTTCCAATGTAAACTACCCGACATTTAGCCTTTTTTTACTGCTTTATATTTGTAATGTTAAAAATCAATAAAAAAGCTATCATGAAAAGAGTAATTGTACTGCTGTTGGTTGTCTTTGCATTCTCAGTAACATTTGCGCAAAGTTCTGTCCAAAAACTTTCCGAATATAATTTAGAAAAAAGAGTTGCCATTCAAGGCTATGATCCTGTTGCATATTTTAAACAAGGTAAAGCTATAAAAGGCAAAAAGGAATTAATCGCTGCCTATGAAGGTGTTATTTATCAATTTTCTTCAGTGTCAAACAAAGAACTCTTTACAAAAAATGCTTCAGCCTATGAGCCACAATACGGAGGTTGGTGTGCCTATGCAATGGGAAGTTCCGGTGAGAAAGTAGAAATCAATCCTGAAACTTTCAAAATTATTGATGGAAAATTGTATTTGTTTTATAATGCCTATTTCAACAATACCTTAAAAAGTTGGATCAAGGATGAAACCAGTTTGAAAGCTAAAGCAGATGCTAATTGGAAGAAATTTATAAAATAGAAATTATGAAAACATCAATTTTAATATGGATCGTTCGGTTAACAGCAGCTATCATTTTATTGCAGACACTGTATTTTAAATTCACAACAGCCGAAGAAAGTGTTTATATTTTCTCTGCCTTGGGAATAGAACCGTATGGTAGAATTGGGTCAGGAATAGCCGAGTTAATCGCTGCTATTTTAATTCTGATTCCCCGTACTACTTTGTTGGGTGCATTAATAGGCGCAGGAGTAATGCTTGGAGCCATTTTTTCGCATCTTTTTGTATTGGGAATAGAAGTAAAAAATGACGGAGGAGAGTTGTTTGTTTTGGCAATAATTACCTTTCTTTGTTGTATTGCATTGATTTATTGGAATAAAAGTAAAATCATCAACTTCTTAAAATGGAAACTATAATATGCTAATTCCATCTATAAATAATAGCCTGGACGAATTAATTGGATTGCTCAATCAATTGTCTCAAGAGGAATATTCAAAATCTTGTTTTGAATTAAGTAGCTCCAGCATTGGTGAACATACTCGACATATTATAGAAATGTTTCAGTGTTTGAATCGAAATTATGATTCAGGAATCGTGAACTATGATAAAAGAGATCGTAATACATTGATAGAAACAAATACCAGTTTTGCGGTTCAAATGATTTTGCATATCAAAAACAGCATTTCAAAGGATAATAAAAATATCGTATTGCAACAAATAATTGATGGTAATGTGGTCACTATTCAAAGCAATTATTATCGAGAATTATTATATAATTTAGAGCACTGCATTCATCATCAAGCTTTAATTAAAGTGGCGATTTTGAAATGTGAAAACATAGCCGTTGATGATAATTTTGGAGTGGCTCGTTCTACAATTGAATATAGAAAACAATGTGTACAGTAAGTTTTGTTTGTTCCAATGATACCATTATCATTACCTCCAATCGAGATGAAAAAATAATCCGGCCGAGTGCAATTCCGCCCAAGAATTACACCTTGAATGGGAAAAATATTATTTATCCAAAAGACTCCAAAGCTGGTGGAACTTGGTTTGTGGTGGATGAAAACGGAACGGTTTTGGTTTTGTTAAACGGAGCCGACGAAAAACACCAAGTGCAGTTGCCTTATCGCAAAAGCCGAGGTCAAATTGTTCTCGAAATGATAAGCAGTGCTTCCGCAAAAGAGTTTTGGAATGAAATTGATTTAGAAAATATCGAACCTTTTACCTTGGTTTTGTTTCAGGATAAAAAATTTTTTCAATTGCGCTGGAATGGACTCGAAAAATCAACAGTTGATTTAGATACTGATAAAAATTATGTTTGGTCTTCGTCAACTTTGTATTGTAAAGAGATTCGGGAACAACGGGCGAGTTGGTTTTATACTTTTTTGGATCTAAATCCTGAAATTACTGAAGAGAAAATGCTTCATTTTCATCGCTATACTGAAGCTGATAACAATGAACATGGTTTGGTAATTAATCGAAATAATGAATTGAAAACATTAAGCATTACCCAATCGGTTATTGAAAAAAATAAGGTAACCATGAATTATTTGGACCTGATTACCGAAAAAGAATATTCTAAAACGTTTATCTCCATTTAATAACTTTGACAAGTTTATAAAACAATTAAAAAATTGAAGCTATTCTTTCACAAATTAACCCATTGGGAATACTGGCCTTTTCAGATCGTTTATACCCCGATTTATTTTCTATGGGCGTATTATTCGATTAAGGCAAAATCTATTTTTTTCTTCAATGCTTCCAATCCTACCATCAAAAATGGAGGTTTTATGATGGAGAGTAAAAAGAAAATTTACGAGCTGATTCCGCAAAAGTACTACCCTAAAACCGAATTGATAAAAGCCAGAACTGCTGTTGAAGAAATAGAAAAAGTATTAGAAGATTCAGGAATTAAATATCCCTTTATTGCCAAACCTGATATCGGTTTGCGAGGTTCAGCCGTAAAAAAAATTGAAACTCCAGATGATTTAAAACGATATTCCGAAAGAGCTTGTTTTGATTTTATTGTACAGGATTTGATTCCGTATGAAAATGAAGTCGGAGTTTTTTATGTACGTTATCCGCATGAAAAAGCAGGGAGAATTACAGGAATAGTTGCTAAGGAATTTCTAATCGTTACCGGAAATGGAGTGGCAACTATTGAAGAATTAATAAAAGAAAATCCTCGATATGAGTTCCAATTAAAAATGCTCAGGCAGGAATATGGAAGTAAATTGCAAAAGGTTTTACCTGTGGGCGAAAAAGTAAATCTTGTTCCGTACGGGAATCATGCTCGTGGAGCCAAATTTATAGATGGCAGTCATTGGATAACGCCAAAACTTACCGAAACTTTCAACGAAATGTGTGTGCAAATTCCTGGTTTCTATTTTGGAAGATTGGATATTATGTATGATACTTTTGAAGCATTGGAACAAGGGGAAAAATTCTCTGTTGTAGAACTGAATGGTGCCGCCAGTGAGCCAACACATATTTATGACCCCAAACATTCTTTGTTATTCGCTTGGAAAGAATTGGCTAGACACATTACCTATATGTATGAGATAAGCGTGGCCAACCGTAAATTGGGATTCCCATATTTGGCATACAATGCAGGAATGAAAGAATACCGTCTGCACCAAAAACAGAATCAGAAAATTATCAATTTCCAGTAAATGAAAGCCTTAAAGAATATAATCGTTGGATTTATCGTGAGCTTTGTGGGTTCGCTGCCTTTGGGTTATTTGAATATTATAGGAGTTGAGATTTTGGCTAAATTAGGAATAAACGCTTTGGTTTCTTATTTGTTAGGTGTAATTGTCATCGAGGCAGTTGTTATTTATTTCACCGTTATTTTTTCAAACCAATTGGCTGAAAATAAAAAAATGATGAAGAGCATCGATTTCTTTGCTATCTTTTTTCTTTTGTTGATTGCCTATGCATTTTATGCTTATTCGAATCAAACGGATCTGGAGCATGACTATTTGAAGGATTATATTAAATACTCGCCTTTTTTAATCGGGATAGTATTGTGTGGTTTGAATTTTCTACAAATACCGTTTTGGATGGCTTGGAATTTGTATCTAATGAATGCCAAATACATAACATTATCCAAAAAACTTAAATTTCATTATATTTTTGGAACATTGGTAGGAACCTTTTTTGGAATGTTAGCTGTAATCGTTTTATTGGATTCGTTATCCCAAAAAATATTGGATTATTCCAAAATTATTGTGCCAATTGTAATTCCTTTATTTTTTGTGTTTTTGGCCTTTTTTCAGGCGCATAAAGTCTACAAAAAGTATATTAGATAGATTTACAATGACGATTGACTCATATCATAAGCCAAAATGAAATAATTATTGTTGTTGAATTGAAAATCGCCAATAACCGACCATTTTAGTTTTTCAATATGCGCTTTTTGTGATGGGATATTAGTTTTGTTAATAAAAGTAATGCCTACGGGGAATTTTTTCAAAAGATGAATTCTCATAAAGTCAAAGAAAGGATTAATCAAACCTTTTCCTCGGTATTTTTTGTCAATGCAAATAGGACCATACTGAAAAGTATTACTGTCAGTCATTTTAAAATCTTTGAAAGTAAGTTCAGTAAGCATTGGAGTCATGTGATTAAAAATTGCCCACTGACTGAAATATTCCCAGCTTGCTGCAAAAATATAAGCTATGATTTTGTCATTGTCTTTTGCAATAAACAAACCTTCCTGCCGAATCACTTCCTGTAATTGTTCTACAGAAAAAGGTGTCGTTACAAATCCTGAAGTTTTTTCCTCTTCGGTCATATTCGAAACCAGATAAAGTTGCTGTAACGCCAATACGCCTTCTATATCAGTGTTTTTCGCTGCTTCAAATTGGATGTTTTCAATCATTGCTGTAAATTATCGGTTGTTTTTTTTGCAAAAATAAGTAAAAGGAGGTGGTTATTTCTGGAGTATTTAATGAATATGAGTTTTGAAATTTAAAAAGTAGAGTTTTTTAACTGTTTTGACTATTTTTGCTCCACGAAACCACAGTGATTTCAAAATAAAATATAAACGAAGAATACTGTTTTTCGTTAAAACAAATATTATCCTCGAATGAAAAACATTATTATTACAGGAACAAGCAGGGGAATAGGTTTTGAACTAGCTTTGAAGTTTGCCAATGCAGGTCATCAAGTACTTGCTTTGTCAAGAAAAGCAAATCAAGAATTACTTTCCCATAAAAATATTACTTTTCTTTCAGTTGATTTATCCAACGAAAGCGAACTGCATCAAGTGACAGAATTTTTAACAGCGACTTGGAAAAAAATTGATGCTGTTGTTCATAATGCGGGGAGTTTACTTTTAAGACCTTTTTCGGAAACTTCTCAAAACGATTTCGAAAATATCTATAAAGTCAACGTTTTTGGTGTTGCCAATTTAACTCGTATCTGTTTGCCTTATTTACAAAAAGGAAGTCATGTAGTAACCATCAGCTCAATGGGAGGCGTTCAGGGAAGCTTGAAATTTGCAGGATTGGCAGCTTACAGTTCCAGTAAAGGTGCCGTAATTACTTTATCTGAGCTATTGGCCGAAGAGTATAAAGAACAAGGGATTTCTTTTAATGTTTTGGCTTTGGGTTCTGTTCAGACCGAAATGCTTCAGGAAGCATTCCCAGGATATCAAGCACCGCTTTCAGCAAGTGAAATGGCTAATTATATTTATGATTTTACCCTTACTGGGAATAAATATTTTAATGGCAAAGTATTGCCAGTTTCATCAACGAACCCATAATGAAGTTAAACTTCAAATTTTTAAATTCCAAACTCAAAATCATTGTCTGAAACTCTTTTGAAATATTTACCGGAGCATGCCGTAAAACCAGTTTTTGAACTGATTGTTACGCATCAGGTGCATCTCAAAATTGTCAATGAAAGACAAACCCGGCATGGTGATTACCGAAAAGGGATGAATGGAAAACATGAAATTACGGTGAACGCCAGCCTTAATAAATACAGATTTTTGATAACACTGATTCATGAAATTTCACATCTGGTAGCGTTTGAAAAATTTGGGAGGAGCATCAAACCTCACGGGCAGGAATGGAAGTACACTTTTCAAAGGATGATGGTTCCGTTTATCCGCCCTGAGATTTTTCCGAATAATTTATTACCTTTGCTAGCGAGACATTTCAAAAATCCTTCTGCAAGCAGTGATACAGACGCTACATTAGCGTTAGCTTTAAAGCAGTATGATAAACCAAATGATAAAAATTATATCTTTGAAATTCCCTATGGAAGTGTTTTTAGAATTTCAAATGGGAAAGTTTTTAAAAAAATAGCAATAAGAACCAAGCGATATGAATGTTTAGAAATAAACTCTGGACGATTATATTTATTTAATCCAAATGCTGAGGTAGAATTGTTGTCAAGTTAAACAAAGCTGTTAGTGGCTATAATAACAAATTAAAATGAATAAAAATTATTACGCAATATTAATGGCAGGCGGCATTGGTTCGCGATTTTGGCCAGTTAGCACAAAAGAGTTTCCGAAACAGTTTCATGATATGCTTGGTTCTGGAGAGACTTTAATTCAGAAAACATTCAGCCGATTATCACAAATCATTCCGAAAGAGAATATTTTGATTTTGACACATGAGAGTTATAATGATTTGATTTTGGAACAATTGCCAATGGTAAAGCAGGAGCAGATTGTTTTGGAACCAGCAATGAGAAATACAGCACCTTGTATTTTGTATGCCTCGTTAAAAATTAAAAAATTAAATCCAAATGCTGTGATGGTTGTCGCTCCAAGTGATCACTGGATTGAAGACGAAATGCAGTTTGTTGCCAATCTGCAGCGTTCATTTGATTTATGCGAAAGAGAAGAATCTCTGATGACTTTAGGTATCTTGCCAACGGCTCCCAATACTGGTTATGGCTATATTGAATTTGATAAATTAGATAGCCGCTCGATAAAAAAAGTAGTTCAATTTAGAGAAAAACCAGATTCAAAAACTGCCAGACGATTTATACAAAGCAGGAATTATTTGTGGAATGCAGGTATTTTTATGTGGAGTGTTAAATCTATTTTGAAAGCTTTTGAAGAATTTCAGCCTGAAATGTATGCTCATTTTATGAAAGGATTTGAGGTGTATAATTCAGAGGATGAACATGCTTTTATACAGGAGAACTATCCGCAGGCAGAAAATATTTCTATAGATTATGCTATTATGGAGAATGCTCAAAATGTCTATGTGCTTCCAGCAACTTTTGACTGGAATGATTTAGGAACTTGGGGTTCACTGCATGAAAAACTGCCAAAAGATGATTATAACAATGCAGTGGTAAATGCTACTGTATTATTGCAGAATTCATCGAATAATATTATCAGGACTGCTTTAGGAAAACAAGTAATTGTTGACGGATTGGATGATTATATTATTGTTGATAAGGATTCCGTTTTATTGATTTATCCAAAAAGTAAAGAACAGGAAATAAAAGGTATTGTTTCTCAGCTGAAATAAGCATGAAACATTTTTCTAAAGAAAAAGGTTAGCAATTATTTGAAATTGCTAACCTTTTTTATGTTTTGAACTCTTATATAGAGATTACTCTTTTAAATGTGCTTCTCTGACTTTCTTAAATAATTCCGAAGAATAAACAAATTCCACAATAGCTTCATTATCGGTTCTGAAAATTTCTTCTTTATTTCCCTGCCAGGCTTTAACTCCATTTTTCAGAAATAAAATGTTATCGCCAATTTCCATTACAGAGTTCATATCATGTGTATTTACGACCGTTGTGATATTGTATTCAACGGTTATTTCTTTGATAAGATTATCAATTAAAATTGCTGTATTGGGATCCAATCCTGAATTGGGTTCATCACAAAACAAATATTTAGGATTGTTTACGATGGCTCTGGCAATGGCAACTCTTTTTTGCATTCCTCCTGAAATTTCCGAAGGCAGTTTTTTATGAGCTCCTACAAGATTCACTCTTTCTAAAACAAAATCAACTCGTTTCTGAATTTTTAATTTACTGTCGTTAGTGAACATTTTTAAAGGGAAAGCAACATTTTCGGCAACAGTCATGCTGTCAAAAAGAGCACTTCCTTGAAAAAGCATTCCTATTTCAGTACGAAGATCTCTTTTTTCATCTGAATTAAGCTCCGAATAAATACGCCCGTCAAAAGAAATAGTTCCTACTTCTGGAGTATGAATTCCTAATAATGATTTTAATAAAACGGTTTTACCGGATCCGCTTTGTCCAATAATCAAATTGGTTTTACCTGTCTCAAAAACACTGGAAATTCCTTTTAGAATCTTGACACCGTCAAACGATTTTTCTAAGTTTTTTATTTCTATCATTTTGTTAAGAGTAATTGGGTAATAATGTAATTCAGTAAGATGATTGTGACTGATGTCCACACAAATGATATGGTACTGGCTTTACCAACCTCAAGAGCACCGCCTTTCATATAATAACCATGAAAAGAAGGAATTGTTGCTAACAGCATTCCAAAAATAAATGTTTTGGTAAAGGAATATACAACGTGAAACGGAATGAAATCTCTTTGGATACCTTCGATAAAATCGACATTGGCTCCAAAACCGCCGTAAACAGTAGCAATATAACCTCCTGCAATACCAAGAAACATTCCAATTCCAATAAGGAAAGGGTATAAAAGCAACGCAATGATTTTTGGGAAAACCAAATAATTAAGAGAGTTAACTCCCATAACTTCAAGTGCGTCGATTTGTTCTGTAACACGCATAGATCCTATACTTGATGTTATAAAAGAGCCCATTTTTCCAGCCATAATGATAGACATGAAAGTTGGAGCAAATTCTAAAATCACTGATTGACGGGTTGCGTATCCAATAAGATATTTCGGGATGAAAGAATTAGTCAGGTTCAAAGCGGTCTGTATAGAAACAACACCGCCAACGAAGAAAGAAATGAATGCTACAATTCCTAGTGAATCAATAATTAAATCATCGACTTCTTTGAAAATTAAACCTTTCATAACAGACCATTTTGTCGGCTTTTTGAAGATTTCTTTCCACATCAAAAAATATTTCCCAATTTGGGATAAATAGCGAAGGAGCATCATTTTTTTAGGATTCAGTTTACAAATTGCAGTATTCAAAAAAGAATACCATGTATGCAAAAATACTGTATTTAGTTGGAATTTTAGATTTTGTTTTTAATTACAAAAGGGTAAAATATTAAAACAATTTCTCTTTCATTTTTTGCAAACGATAATTGCGGATAAATTTTGCCTGCTCATTAGTAACTAATAAAGGAGTTTTTGCTGATTTTGCTTTCCAGAAACCTTTTATGTAATCCAAAAAAAGTAATGGTTTCTTTTTCATCATCGCCAATTTTGCCGATGCAATTGAAGTTATCCAAAACCCGTAACCAAGAGTATAAAAAGCTTCTCCTTGCTTGTAACGTGCTGTTTTGTTGTAATTAGCTCCGGTTGGTTTGAGATGTTTTACGTGCAGGCTTTCATCAGTTACCACTTTCCAATTGTAAAATTTGCAAAGCAGTTCGTCAACGGTGTCCCAGCCCATAGCAGGTTTTAGACCTCCGATTTGTTTGAAAGTTTCTTTTCGATACGCCTTCAGTGCTCCGCGAATATGGTCTTTATCTGTAAGGTTTTCTAAAATCCAATCGCCGTTTTTTTCAATGTAGCAAAATCCGCCAGCCATTCCAATCCGGTCATCCGATTCAAAATGCTTGATTACGGTTTCAAAATAATTGGAAGGAAAAATTAAATCGGCATCTATTTTTACAATTAAATCGTAATCTTCTTCCAAAGTTTCAAATCCTTTCTGAAAAGCTTGAATTACTTTGCTTCCAGGCAAATGTATAGCTTCGGAAGTTTTGTTTACCAAAGTAATAAACGGATTGTCTTTGGCGAAAGCCAAAACAATTTCCGCAGTTTTATCAGTAGAATTGTCGTTGACTACTACAATTTTTGAAGGCAGAACAGTCTGCGAAATTAAGGATTGCAATGTCAAAGAAATTAGCGCTTCTTCGTTATAGGACGGTATGACTATGTAATATTTCATTTTTCTTGGGCGACTAAGTTGCTAAGATACTGAGATTCTAAGTTTAATAGTTGAGAGTTTAGACTCCCTCTCCTTCGGGGAGGGTTGGGTTGGGGCTTTTCTCTGCATAAACAATATAATATCTTGGCGTAAAGAATCGCAATAATGGGCGGAATCCAATCTTTTTAACTGGATGCGTGAATTTTTCTCTGTCAATGATTTTCCAGCCGGTTTTTTCTAATAGCCAGTCTAATTGCCAGTCCTCAAATTCATGGTAATGTCTGTCCCACATGTCTGTTTTACTGCGATAGGCAGATGAAAACCAAAGACGTAAAGGAATTGAAATTAGCAATTTATCACATTTTACGTTTTCTAATACAGTATAAGGATTCAGCAAATGTTCAAAGATTTCAAAAGCAGTAAAAACTGTGTAATTTTCTTTTTGCAGTGCAGTTTGATTATTGTCTATGTCTTCGCCAGTAGTGTTTTTAACAGTATATCCGTTTGCTTCCATAATTTTAGAAAAAGGGTTTGGCACGCCTAAATCAAATATGATTTCTGAATTGGAAATGTGTTTTTGCAAAAATTCTAAAGTATGTTTGAATCTTTTATTTGGAAACGTTTTTTCGTACATGGTTTTAATTATTTACTACAGCAATTGCTTTAGAGTGTGCAAATATAAAGATTCTCTTTTTTATACAGTTTGTAATTTAAAATTTGTCCCAATATATTTGATTTTTAATCTAAAGAAAAAGCCCATATCACTAATAAAAGTGAAGTGGGCTTGCAATAAACGTACAAGGTAATTTCTTAATATCTATAGACAAAAGCGTTGATATTCATTCCGGCTCCTACTGAAGCAAAAATGACAACATCTCCTTTGTTTATTTCTTGATTTTCTATTTGTCCTCTAATCAGAAGGTCAAAAAGAGTAGGAACGGTTGCAACACTGCTATTCCCTAATTCGTGTATACACATTGGCATAACATCTTTTGGAGGTATTTGTCCGTGTAATTTGTAAAAACGGTGAATGATAGCTTCGTCCATTTTTTCGTTCGCTTGATGAATCAGGATTTTTTTGACATCCTCAATTGCTATACCGCTTTGATCCAAACAGCTTTTCATGGCAGCAGGAACTTGACTTAACGCAAATTCATATATTTTACGGCCGTACATTTTGATGTATTTAGTGTCTGGGTCTAAGTCCGGATTGTATGATTTTCCGAAGAAAAGGAAATTAGCTTCTTCGGCAGCATAAGTAGCACTTTCATAAGAAAGCATTCCAGTTTCATCATCCGAGGCTTCTATAACCGAAGCACCGGCACCATCTGAGTAAATCATAGAATCTCTATCATGTGCATCTACAACTCTGGACAAAGTTTCGGCACCAATGACAAGACATTTTTTTGCCATGCCTGATTTGATAAAAGCATTGGCCTGCAATACGCCTTCAATCCAGCCTGGACAGCCAAAAAGGATGTCGTAAGCGACACATTTTGGGTTTTTTATCTGTAGTTTATGCTTAACTCTTGTAGCTAAGCTTGGAATAATATCGGATTGGCTTGTGCCGTATTTTACGTCACCAAAGTTGTGTGCAAAAATAATATAATCTAAAGTTTCCGGGTCAATGCCTGCATTTTCAATAGCTTTTTGAGATGCAAAAAAAGCCAGATCAGAAGCAGTGTAATGATCCTCGGCATACCTTCTTTTTTCAATACCGGTGATACCTTTGAATTTGTTAATCACAACTTCGTTTGGATAGGCAAATGGAGAGCCGTCTTCGTTTAGGAAAACATGCTCGCTAAAATCAGTATTGCTAATCTTTTTCTCAGGAATATAGCTTCCTATACCAGTTATTTTTATTTTCATTTTGATAATATCCAGATAAATTTCGGCTAAAGTAATTATAAAAAATATATAAAGGGCAAAAATAATACTATGCACGCATATAATTGCGTAATTTTAAGTATATGGCAAAATTATTGAATATTTTTTATTGAAAATTAATAAACGATGCGTTTTATTCTCTGATTAACTGTAAATAACAAAGTGGTTGTTTTTTGTTAAAAAGTAAATTTTGAGAATTAAAAGGATTAATATCATTTCTTTTTAAATATAAAGTTTAGCTCTTTAAGAGTTCATTTTTTTCAGTAGAATGAGCTTTTATTTTGAATTTTAAATATATAAAAAGCTTTAGTAGAATGCTAGGAAAGTCATGTAAGAAAGAGGTTTTTGCTTTAGTTACCCGCGTTGCAAACGCTACAATTCAGCTTCAAACTTAAGCAGGTACTCGCTGCAAACGAGCACCAGTGGGGTTTTTCACAGCCTGAAGGTTTGAGTGTATGCCCAGTGGCGGATTTTATGCTTTTATCTTTCGGTTAAGCACTAAGATAGCTGAAATCCTAAAGCTTTCAGGCTGGTACTTTCCCTGCCATTGGGCATACACGCTATTACCTGCTGGCTATCTCTAGTATTTCTCCATCTTCAGGAATGAAAACTTTATCTATTAATTCGTTATTTGTCAATATGATTTTTAATTCTTCCCGAGTCAAAGGGCAATGATTTATGGATTCCATATGGTTTGCAATAACTTTTCCGGATGAGTTTCTCACAAATTTTATAATATCATCGACATTCATAATTAGTTGCTTGAAAAAATCGAATTGAGCAGCCCCGCAAGCCAAAACACTAATTTCTGGTTTGTAATTATACAGTACTTCGTTAACTGAATCCGTGTATATGGTGTCTGAACATAGGTAGATTGATTTTTGATTAGGAAGTTTGATAAAAAAACCAATTACATTTCCCATTAGTTTAGAAACAAATCCATACCCGTGTTTGGCTGGGATACCTTCAATAGTGCCTCCTAAAAAAGCTTGTTTTTCCCAATATTTTAATGTTTGAACAACATTTAAGCCTCTTTTCTTAAATGCTTTTTCATCTTTTAGGCTACAAGTAACAGGAATGTTTTTTTGGGTCAGGAATTGTACAGCTTTACTATCTATGTGATCAGGATGCTGATGTGTTATTAAACAATGAGTGACTTTTTCAAGTATTAAATTGATGTTTTTAGGCAGTGGAGCGGTAGGGTTTCTTCTTGCCTTATGTCTAAAGAGTGTAAAACTTGGCATAATTCCTTGTTTTACTAGCATCGGGTCAATTAAAATAACCTCTTTTTCCGTTTCAATGATCATTGTTGCATTTCTGATTTGATGGATTTTTAACATACTATAAAATATTTTTATACAAATCTCTATTTTATAAACTTCATTTCCATTGATTCAAATCAAGAAGTACGTTTTCTTATTCTACTTAATGTTTCTGGTGTTATGTTTATGTAAGAAGCAATATGATATTGAGGAATTAACTGAAGCCACTCGGGTTTGTTTATACATAACTCTTTGTAAAGTTCATCAGGTGTTTTAGTCGTTCGATTAAAGTCTGAAATTTCCTTTTGCTTTAATAACTTTTTAAAAGAGGATTCAACAATGGATTTTCCACATTCGTATTTTTCCAGCAAATCAAAGAAAGAATGCCGTTCTATGCTTAAAACTTGTGTATCAGTAAGACATTCCTGGTTTTTTCTGGTATTAGAGTTTTGACTAAAAGATAATAAGTCAGATATAAACTGCGGTTTTACATAAAAATGGATATTTATTTCTCTTTCTTGATTAGTGTAATATTCTCTAACCAAACCTTTATTAAGAAATCTGAGTTTTTTCTCCTCAGTATCTGCTTTTAATATTAAACTTCCTTTATCATAATTTTCTACTTTAAATAAAGAAAATAGTTCCTCCAATCCATGGTCATTCAGTGGGTATTCAGTTTTAAAGAATTTGGAAATTTCTGAAAACATAGTTTTTTAGCTTATAGGTAACGTTCTCGCTACTATAACGGATTTGGGACTAAATTAAGCCCATTCTTCGGATTTGCCAAATCATTCCAAATACAAAACCAACTTTCTATTAAGCCTATTGCCCAAATCCGTTGTAGTACCTGTTAGCGGTTCGGTTGTTTATTTATAAAGTTTATCTATTCTAATTTTCAATTCAGTTCGCTTACTAGATAACAAATTTTATGTTCTTTAAAGAGATGATGTATGTACATATCAGTAACGTTTCGGTTTTATTACATAACTATTACAATTACAATCTCTTTTTATCATTTTATTCAAAATTATTTTTTGAAATCTATTTTCAATTTCTTTTGCCTCTGATTTGCTTAAATCGTCAAAATACAACCATCTTGGTGTTCCTCCTATCATTCTAAAAACAGATCTTATAGAAGTACTAGCGATATTTTTTAATTTAGGACTTGATCCTAATACCGTAACGTAATACATTTCTTCTTCAAAATCGTTGTTGCCTTTTAAATAAAAAACTTTTCCTTTTAAAAAGTCATAACCTTTCTCTTCCCAATTATCATACTTCTTCCATTTTTCTGGTATTGCTAAATTTTTAGAACTTTCCTTAAATTTATCTAAGCATATATTTAATTTTTCTTCACTGCACTTAAATTCATATATGGATCCACTACCTAAAGTACCAGCTATTTTGTCATTACAACTTGCTAACAATAATATAACACTCACTATTATTACTTTTTTCATTTTATTTTTTGTTCTTCAATTAAATTAAAAGTTGTAATAAAATTATATGTTGTAGTTAATGTTAGTAATCATTTCATTATTAGTCAATTTTTGCTCAACTGACCGCTAACGTCAGTCTGTGAAAAAACTAAAATCCGCCTCTTGAGAATCTCGTATTTGAGATTTTTCTTTGGTAGCCCTCCGAATACTTTCTAAATTAGAGGAGGTTTTTTCACAGCCTGACGTCTTGGCACTACAGCGGGTTTGGGACTAAATTAAACCCATTCTTCGGATTTGCCAAATCTTCCAAATACAAACCAATTTTTCCATTAAGCCAAATGCCCAAATCCGCAGTTGGTGGTAGTTTTTATTTTATATTATTTTCCAGCAATTTGAATTCTTTTTCTGAGTAGCTCAATTGTGTTGCTATGTTTTTTAATTTTTTCTTATTTATCTTTTTCAA
Organism: uncultured Flavobacterium sp.; assembly: GCA_963511795.1. GTDB lineage: Bacteria > Bacteroidota > Bacteroidia > Flavobacteriales > Flavobacteriaceae > Flavobacterium. Next base: position 36,281 of record CAUPKP010000026.1, read on the forward strand.
AGGATAATAATAGACATATTGTCCAAAAGCACCTGAATCATCTTCTTGACTTAACAATGGTTTTATCACAGTCAATATTTCTGTAATACCTCTGTCTTCATTAAATAGAATCATTTTTTCTGGTATTTCAGGTGGAATCAGAGTCATTGGCATATTTGTTATGTGGAATAAATATTGTTTCATGAGTTCCCAAGAACTTTCCTCTTTAACTATTGCCATAATCTCCGCTAAATTTGAAATTGTACAGGTGGAAACATCTGTTTGAAATAATTGGTTGACTTTTTCAATTGAAGGTTTTCCAATTGTTGCCAGAATTTCTGTTGCTCTGTCTTCAACACCATTGCCATGGTTAGCATGAAGTTTCAATATAATCAAGCATAGATCAATAGTATAATCTTGAGTGTTTTGTTTAAAAATATCATTTAGCTTTTTTAATTTTTTATTTGAATTGTTATCTTCTGTTCCAAAAAACATTAACAAATCATAATTCTCTTTTGAGTATTCTAAATTTGAAAATTTAGGGATGTTGTTATAAAACAGAGCTTTATTTTTAAATTCGCGGGCTTTTTCTTTGTCGCTTTTTTGCTCATATAACTCAGCAAGCTTATTTAGAATCTGCCCTTCTTTGGGATTGTCAGTAAAAAGTTTATTTAATTCGGATTCGGCTTCCGGCAATTTGTTTTGAGCAAGATAATTATCAGCTATATTGAATATACTAGCATTTTTATATTCTTCATCATTTAAAAGTTGTTTGAATGTTTCGGATGATTTATCATAGTTCTTTAAAATCTGATGGATTTTAGCAACATAGAATATTTCTTCGTTCCGTTTGTAATTTGTAACCAGATATTCCAAATCAATCAATGCTGATTTATAGTTCTCGTCTTTAAATTGCTCTTCATTATAGGATAGTGAGTTTGCTTTATAAACGGAGTTTCCATCAATATTCTTTTGTCCTGTTCCAAGTTCAGCCATTTCTAAACTCATGGTGGATTTTCGTTTAATTAGTTCGGGCACACTTCCGAATTTTTTAATTCCTTTTTCAATAATATCTATTCCTTCAAACCATTCTCCACTTCTAAAAAGAGCATATCCATAAGCATCAAAAATTTCAAAGCAGTTATTGTTTTTATCGTAAAGTTGTTTTGTGATTTTAACAGCATCTGCACTACTATTTTCTTGTATTTTTATATATGAAAATTCTAATTCTTTATTTATGTTTTCATCACATTTCAAATAAGTATCTTTTTCCAATTGGTTATATTGAAAAACATTTCGTTCTAACTTTTGAGAAAATGTCAAGAAAGATAGTAACATAAAGGCGAAAGAAATTTTTAATCTCATATTGGATTTACTTATTTAGGTATTTGTTTTTCTAAAATTGCCAGTAACTTGTATATATGTCTGACTATGTACGACTTATTACCTCTAAATTGGGTGGCTATGTCTGACAAACGTCAGTTTTTATTTATTTTCAAATATATAGATTTATCCTTATAAATAATCAAATGGACTTTTTATTTGGATGCTGTAATTACTCTATTTTATGAGTTTCCTTAAACACCTCTAAGGATTTGGATTAAAATGAGATTTTGTTCTGTATCCGAATCGTCTTTTTTGGAAAATACCTTATAAAAACTAAAGCTGTAAACTAGCCTCTCGTCTTTTTGGACGAGACGGACAGCAGGAGTGATGCTGATGAAAAACGAAAAACTGCTGCTCCTGATTCTTTTTAGGATTTTAATAAAAATAAAGAAAACCTCACCCCCAGCCCCTCTCCAAAGGAGATGGGAGCTTGATTAATGTAAAATAAGAAACCCTTTCAGCTAAAAAACTGAAAGGGTTTTGTATATAATATGCAGTCTAAAATCTGCGGTCAGCATTCTGCATTCTGCATTCTGCAATCTGAAACCTGCAGTCTAGTTCTCCATGTAGGCCTCGATCGGCGCACAGCTGCATACTAGGTTTCTGTCACCGTATGCATCATCTACACGACGAACAGATGGCCAGAATTTATTATCAGCAATGTAGTCTAATGGGTAAGCCGCTTTTTCTCTAGAGTACGGGAAAATCCAATTGTCAGCAGTTAACATTGCTAATGTGTGAGGTGCATTTTTCAATACATTATTTTTATCATCGGCAGTTGCAGCTTCAATCTCTTTTCTAATTGAAATAAGAGCATCACAAAAACGGTCTAATTCTGCTAAGTCTTCAGATTCTGTTGGCTCTATCATTAAAGTTCCTGCTACCGGGAAAGAAACTGTTGGAGCGTGGAAACCATAATCCATTAAACGTTTCGCGATATCACCAACTTCTATTCCGTTTTCTTTAAACGAACGACAATCTAAAATCATTTCGTGAGCCGCTCTTCCGCATTCTCCAGTATAAAGAATAGGATAGTGTCCTTCAAAGCGGGCTTTCATATAGTTTGCATTCAAAATTGCATGTTCTGTAGCACTTTTTAATCCTTCAGCACCCATCATTGTGATGTAACCATAAGAAATTAAACAAACCAAAGCTGATCCGTAAGGCGCAGATGAAATAGCTGTAATAGCTTGTTCACCGCCAACTTTTAGGATTGGGTTTGTTGGTAAAAATGGAACCAGTTTTTCGTTCACACAGATTGGCCCAACTCCAGGTCCACCGCCACCGTGAGGAATAGCGAATGTTTTGTGTAAGTTTAAGTGACAAACGTCAGCACCAATTGTAGCAGGATTTGTTAATCCAACCTGTGCGTTCATGTTTGCACCATCCATATATACTAATCCGCCATTGTCGTGGATTAATTTAGTAATTTCGATAATTGAAGATTCGAAAACTCCATGAGTAGAAGGATACGTTACCATTAAACAAGATAAATCATCTTTATGCTCAATCGCTTTTTCTCTTAAATCTTCTACATCAATATTTCCTTCTGGGGTAGTTTTAGTAACGATGATTTTCATTCCGGCCATCGCTGCAGAAGCAGGATTGGTTCCGTGAGCTGATGAAGGAATCAAACATACATTCCGGTGACCTTCGTTTCTTGATAGATGGTAAGCACGAATCGCCATTAAACCTGCATATTCTCCCTGCGCTCCTGAATTAGGCTGTAATGTTGTTCCGGCAAATCCGGTAATAACATTTAATTGCTCCTCTAATTTTTTAAGCATTGTGATATATCCTTCAGCTTGTTCTACTGGCGCAAAAGGGTGAATGCTGTTCCAGTTAGGCATTGATAAAGGCAGCATTTCTGAAGCTGCGTTTAATTTCATCGTACAAGAACCTAATGAAATCATCGAGTGATTCAACGATAAATCTTTACGCTCTAACTTTTTGATGTAACGCATGATCTGACTTTCAGAATGATGATTGTTGAATACATCATGCGTTAAGAAAGACGACGTTCTCTCTAAGGAAGCAGGTAATTGACTTGCCGCAGTTAATTCAGAAACAGTAAAAGTTTCTTTTCCTAAAGCTTCGGCAAAAATGGCAATAATTTGGTTGATGTCGGCAATAGAAGTTGTTTCGTTGAATGAAATCGAAATGCTGTCAGCATCAGGATAGAAGAAGTTTACTTTGTTTTTCTCAGCAACAGCTTTTACTTTTTGAGCGTCTGCTTTTACTAAAATAGTGTCAAAGTAAGCCGTATTGGTTTGGTAAACTCCTAATTTATTTAAAGCTTCAGCAGCTGTAACTGCTGATGCGTGAACTTTGCCTGCTATGTATTGTAATCCTTTAGGTCCGTGGTAAACTGCATACATTCCGGCCATAACCGCTAATAAAACCTGAGCCGTACAAATATTTGAAGTTGCTTTTTCACGTTTAATGTGCTGTTCACGAGTTCCTAAGGCCATACGTAAAGCGCGATTTCCGTTTATATCGATAGAAACCCCAATAATGCGACCTGGCATAGAACGTTTGTATTCATCTTTAGTTGCAAAAAATGCAGCGTGAGGACCACCGTAGCCCATTGGTACACCAAAACGCTGTGAAGTCCCAACCACTACTGCAGCTCCCATTTCTCCTGGAGAAGTTAAAGCCGCTAATGATAAAATATCGGCAGCGAAAGCCACTTTTATTTCATTTTCTTTTGCTTTAGCAACAAAAGCGCTGTAATCGTTTACTTGACCATACTTTCCTGGGTACTGCAAAATAGCCCCAAAAAACTCATTTGAAAAATCAAAAGTTTCATGGTTTCCGATAACTAATTCAATTCCAACTGGAGTTGAACGCGTTTGCAGTACAGATAAAGTCTGGGGTAAAATTTCTTCAGAAACGAAGAATTTATTTATGTTGTTTTTCTTTTGATCACGCGTGCGAACATCAAATAACAAAGCCATAGCTTCTGCAGCAGCAGTTCCTTCATCTAATAGAGATGCATTAGCAATTTCCATTCCTGTTAACTCAATAACAGTAGTTTGGAAGTTTAAAATTGCTTCAAGACGACCTTGAGCAATTTCTGCCTGATAAGGTGTGTAAGCTGTGTACCATCCCGGATTCTCGAAGATATTTCTTTGAATTGGAGCAGGAACGATTGTTGGATGATAACCCAAACCAATATATGACTTAAATGTTTTATTTTTCTTTCCTAATTCTCGAATATGGTTTGAAAACTCATATTCTGTCATTGCCGGATCTAAGTTTAAAGGTGCTTTTAAACGAATGTCGTCAGGAAGCGTTTCGTAAACAAGTTGTTCGATCGATTCAACTCCAATGGTTTTTAACATGTGTTGAAGATCTGTTTCTCTTGGACCAATGTGTCTTAAAGCAAAAGCATCTGTTCTCATTTGTAGCTATCTATTTTTTTTAAAAAGAAATGTAATCAGCAAAGTATATTCTTCAATTAAATCAAGTTTACACTAGGATTATTACATTTTATAGTAAATGTGTTGTTTTTTTGTGGCGCAAAATTAAGTATTATTAATAATTTAATGGGTATTTTTAACTTCAATTTTTGTGAAATTTATAACTAAAGAGTTGATTTGTTAATAATTGATTAGTTTAAGGAATGAAACTATTGAAACAGATATTGAATTTTTACCTGAACAGCAGTATTCATGTGGCTTTGTCCTGTTATGCATTGGTGCAAATCACGTTTCATGCCTTTCATATTCGGTATGATGCACCTATGGCTTTGTTCGTTTTTTTTGGAACAATTGTGGGGTATAATTTTGTTAAATATGATGCTCTGGTTCGGGTAAGGAAAAAACCGATAGGAAATCAGTTAAAAATCATTGTTTTTTTGAGTTTGGTTTCTTTGGTTTTAACCGGGTATTATTTTTTTCAGTTAGAAAGAATTACACAGCTGGTTTCTTTTGGAATTCTTACCATAACAGCATTGTATACGCTTCCTTTTTTCCCAAACAGAAAAAATGCCCGAAACTGGGCGGGAGTAAAAATTTATATAGTTGCAGTCTGCTGGGTAGGAGCAACCTTGGTTTTGCCGTTAATTAACGCAGAAGTTCCCTTTTCTTCCGATTTTTTAATCAAATGCATGCAGCGGTTTATTTTAGTTTTTGTGCTGATTCTGATTTTTGAAATTCTGGATCTGGCAAATGATGATCCGCATCTGCAGACTGTTCCGCAGATGATAGGAGTAAAGCGCACTAAAATTTTAGCTTTGTCATTGCTCGTTCCGTTTTGTTTATTAGAATTATTGATCTCAACGTTTAATTATGCCGATCTCTTTATTAATCTTATAATGATTTCAATATTGAGTTTGTTTATTGTTTTTGCCAATACAAAAAGATCCAAATATTACACTTCATTTTGGGTCGAAGCTGTGCCGATTTTCTGGTGGCTGATGGTGGTTTTTAAATATCTATTAAATCAAATTCATATCTTATAGAAGTGTTTTCAGGTTTTAAATAATCTAAGAATGTTAAAAATTCTTTGCACAATTCTGAATTAGTTTCTAATAATCTTTCATTAAAATAGTTTTTTACTAATTGTGTTGAGCCAAAGATTCCAAATATCTGTGGAGTTATATTATAAGTATTACCATCTTTACTTATACAGATTTTAATTAAAGTATCTAATGGTTGATTGTTAAAATAGTGTTGTACTTTATCTCTTGTATTTTTTAAAAAATCATATTTGTTGGTTGGATAGCTTTTAAATGCCGAATTTGCTGAAAGTATATGGAGTAAATTTTTATCTAAAGCATTATGGTTTTTTATGTAAGAGTCTAAATATCTTTCTGATATTTTTGTTAGTTCATCCTTTGTAAGCGGAAATTTGGAAACAGATGAATTATTAATTTTTGAATTTAGTTCGTGGATTAAATTCGCTTCAAATACAAAAGGGAATTCAGCATTCATTAATAAGTTTTTAATAAATTTTTTATGGTCTTCAAATGAATAATCTATTTCTTTAAAGTTTTTGTAATATCCAAAGCGGTGTTGTATAATAGTGGAGTCAAAGCCGATAATGTTTTCTGATTTATTGCTTTTGTGATTAGCTATATAAAAAATTAGAAACAAGTTATTTTGATAATCTAGTTTGCTTTTATAGTTGTTAATTGAAGAAAACCTGCGGACAAGATCAAATTCAAATTCTTTTTCTATCCATATAGTAATTTGTTTTTTAATTGAAACTAAATCTTTTTTTATAGTTTCTTGGAATTTATTTTCATCTAAGGTTTTTTCTAGCAAACGATAAGAAAAATAATTTTCATATTTAGAAACATTCCTTAAAGAAAGGAAATTTATTTTTTGAGAATTAAATAATTCATTTACAATTTGTTTGATTTTATTGATGCTTAGAAAATCGATATTGATTTCAATATTATTACTATCTAATATTTTATATAGAGTGGTCTCACTTTCAATACTTCTTAAATTATAATATCCATTTGATTTTTTGTCAAAATATATAAACTCATCATTTTTGTTTTTTAAAATATCATATATATTAGGGTATTTAATTCTTAAAATTTCTAAATACATTAAATTGTTAAAATCAACATTTCCTTTTAAGTTTTCATAATTTAAAATTAGACTATTAGAGAGTAAAATAACATCTCTCATACTATGAATGTTTTCATATATTATATTAATTTCTCCATCAATTTTTTTTCTTAATACACAATTCTCTAGTAAATCTTTTTTATCGGGGAAAAACAAAAGTAAATTCTCAAAAAGTTTTTTACATAATTCACTTTTTTCATAATATGGTAGATTAATTTCAACTTGAAATATTTTCTCTAAAAATCCTTCTTTGTTGTAAGTATTTAAATTTGTCAATGCATTAGTAATATAGTTTTTATCGTAGGCAACAACAAAAAATGTATTTTTAAAATCTGCAGTATTCCTAATCAGTTTTAAAACCTCATTAATTTCTGAATTGTCAAGTCTGTCTAAGTCATCAATGAAAACAATTATTTTTTTGTTTAAGTTTTCTATATTTTTTTCCAAATCACACTTTAGTTCACTCAATGTCTTGGTTTTTCCAAAGAAAATTGAAAGAAAACTGTAAAATGGTTTTGTAGTTTCGATTTCGTTTAAAAGGAGTAATTTTTCGGAATAGTTACTAATTTGTTTGGAGATATTTGAATTAAAATGAGTTAATTTTTCTTCAAAAGTTTCAAAAAAATCAGTCATTATAGATTTGTGGCTCTCTGTATTCCATGCACAAAAATCAATCAAAATAATTTCGACATTTTCTTTTTTAATTTTTTTCTTTATTAAATTTAAAAAAGAAGTTTTACCCGTGCCCCATTTTCCATTAACTCCTATTGCAAAGGATTTTTCAGCCTTTGTTTTTACTATTTTTGTTGCTATTGCGTTAGCATAATTTGTATACTGTAACTTATCTTCGTTATCGTCTTCAATTGGTCTGTCAGTAATAAAACCAAATTCTTCTTTTTGTGAATTTTCTTTCGAATAAATTTTAAAGTAGTATGTCTTAAAAATCAAAATTAATGTTAATACTGAAAGTAAAATTAAAATATCAGAATAATAAATATGCTTAAATATATATGTTGAATGAAAATTCCATGTTTGTAATGTTCTATTTATTATGTAAATTATAGTAATAGAAAATAATATTGAATAAGCTCTGTTTAGATAATACTGTTTTTGCCAATGCGTGTAAACACGATAGACTAAAAATAATATCAAATTATAATAAATTAGATCATTATACCATTTTTGAGCATAAATATATTTTAAACATGAATCAATAAGGAATTTTGTTAAAAGGGAATTAATAGGATAGTGAAAGAGTATGTAAAGAGTCACTATAAAAATCAATAGAGTGACTTCGTTTTTATAATTATTAATTAAGTTTGAAATTATTTTAGTTACTTTTTTAAAATCATCTTTTTTTATCATAGTTATAAAAATCCAGTTAGTTTATAAAAGTATATAAAATTAAGATGTTTTAGAAATTTGTCAAAAAAACTTAAGTTTTCTTTTCTAGGTTTTTAATATGAAATAATTTTTAGCGTGTTAAATTTTGAAAAGCATTATCAATATTTTCAAATTTGAATTTAAATCCGTTTTCTACAAGTCTTTTCGGAATCACATTTCTGCTTTTCAAAACCAATTCTGCTTCTGTTCGAATAAAAAAAGATCCGAATTTCAACAGCGGTTCACTTATTGGAATTCCAAACGGAATCCCGACCGCTTTTCGCAATAATGACATAAAGCTTTTATTGGCAATTGGCTCTGGAGATATAATATTGATAATTCCAGTAATTTCTTTTTCGATAATAAATTCGATTGCTCTTGCAAAATCTTCTTCGTGAATCCAGCTTACAAATTGGTTTCCTTTTCCTTGTTTTCCGCCAAAACCAAGTTTTGCTAAAGTTTTTAGAGGGACAAAAGCGCCACCATTTTTACCTAAAACTATTGAAGTTCTCAAAGCAGTTTTTAATGTATTTGGTGTTTCAGTTTTGAAAAATGATTTTTCCCAAGATAAGGCAACGTTTATAGAAAAATCATTTCCGATTTCGCCATTAACTTCATCCATTTGTTTATCCAATGAAAAACGATAAATAGTAGAAGTTGATGAATTCATCCAATGTTTCGGCGGATTTTTACAATTTAAAACTGCTTTGTTTAAAATTTTTGTGCTTTCAATTCGAGATAGTAAAATCTCTTTCTTATTCTTTTCGGTGTAACGGCAATCTACAGATTTTCCGGTAAGATTTATTAAAACTGTTGCGTTTTCTAATTCAGCTTCCCAGCCCGAAAAAGTTTTTGCATCCCAGTTTACATACTTTATATTGCCATTAGTTTTTGATTCACCTCTTGTTAAAATGACAATTTCTTCAAATTTATCTCTAAAATGGCTGGTCAAAACTTGTCCTAGAAATCCTGTTCCTGCTGCTATAATGAGTTTATTTAGTTTCATGGGTGTAAATTAATAGTGATAAATATAAACATAAGGCGGGAGGTAGACACCAAATCCAGCTTTCAGTGGAGAACCATAAAAAGAAAAAGAATAAAGCAACAATAAAAAAGTAAATGTTAATAAATATGTTTTTTGTATTTTCTTGCCAATATTTAAATGCAAGTATTATTTGAATTAAACCTGTAACCATTGTGGAGAGTAATGCTAATGCGAGTAGTCCACGTTCAAATATTGCAAATAAAGAGATGAATATTGGGATACATAATGCAATTGTATTTAGGGTTTTTATTGTTTTCATAGTTTCTTTTATTTTTAACTTTTGTGAGACCCTAGTAGATTTTAATGTTTCATGTTTTTTAAGCTGTAAAAACTAATTTTGTTCATTTTGAGCTTCTTTAGCTTTTCTTTTTCCTCTGAAAAAGAAATATAAATTCAGGAATAACATTAATCCGAGATAGATAGAAAATCCGCCAATTTTATAACTTAAGGCTTCAATAAGTGATTGGTAACTATTGTCGTAAATACTCAATTGTAAAATCATTAATGCAAAGCCGAGATTGAGAAGATAGAATCCTGTTTCAAAAAGTTTGTTTGTTGCATTTGCAATTTCCTCTCTGCCTCTGAAAATATCCAGCATGTAGATTTTTGCGTTTTGAAACAATGTTCTTGATACATAATAAGTTAAGAAAAGAGCAATTGGTAAATAGATTGCATAACCGATTAGAATTTTTGTAGTTTCCATAATAATAAGTGTTAAAGTGTTATTTAATTAATTTGTGAATGTATTTGGTAATAATTATAATGTTTGTGTAATGCAGTGCAGCAATAATAAAAGCAATGGTTGCTGATTTTATCGCTATAACTTCAATAAGCTGGTTTGTCGAAAGTATCTTTTCCCACGAAATCAAAGTCATTGCGCAGTAACCAATGTTCAAAAGATAATAGGCCAATAGCAATATTTGATTTGTTTTTTGACATAAATCCGCATGGTTTGGGATTAGTTCTAGAACATAGACATTTCCGTTTTTATAGCAGATTTTACCAACTTTCAGAATAATAAAAACCGTTATACTGAGGTAAATAAAGTATCCAATGATGTTGAGGTTCATGATTTTATTTTGTTTTAAACTTTCAGAAAAAAATGAAAGTTTTGATTAAATTTTTTTAGTTTAAAATTTACTTCATTATTTTTAAAACCAAACGTCCCAGCCAGTTTTCATTAAATTCAGTCATTTTGTCTAACATATTGTCTGCTTTTAAAACAAAATCATACAATTTAGTGGTTTGATCGATAAAGTGTTTTTCTTCAGCAGAATCTTTCGATTCAATTGATGAAACTTCTTTTAAAATTTTAAGAGCGGGCTTAATTTCTCTTTTACTTCTCTCTCTTGCAATTTTAGAAGCTAGTTCATCCAAATCTTTTTCTGCAGTAAAAAATTCTCTGCGTTCTCCTGCTTTATATTCTTTGTAAACAATTCCCCAGTCCATCAATGCCCGCAAATTCATGCTTGCATTTCCGCGTGAGATCTGTAATTCTTCCATTACTTCTTCCATAGAAACAGCTTCGCTTGATACCATCAACAAAGCATGAATCTGCGCCATGGTTTTGTTAATTCCCCATTGAGAACCTAATGCTCCCCAAGTTTGTACGAATTTGTTTTTTGCTTCTTTGAATTTCATTTGGCTTATATATTGTTTTTAAAAGGTCAAATGCAAACGCATTAAAAAATGCTTATTGTCATTTTGGGTTTATTTCCTTTTGTTGAAACAAATGTAAGTAAAAGTTTTTAAACTTTCAAAAATAAATGAAAGTTTATTTAAAAAAGAAAACCGAAGCATTGCTACTTCGGTTTCTCTCTGCGTTCTAAAATCTAACTTCTGCAATCTTTTATATCAATCCCGCTCTTTTCAGCAAAGCATCCGGTTTTGGTTCCTGTCCTCTAAAACGTTTGTACAGCAACATAGGATGTTCTGTTCCTCCTTTTGAAAGTACATTTTCTTTGAACTTCTCGGCCACTTCAGTATTAAATATTCCTTCTTCCAAGAAATAGTCAAATGCATCGGCATCCAATACCTCTGCCCATTTATAGCTGTAATATCCAGAAGAATATCCTCCCTGAAAAATATGTGAAAAAGCGGTACTCATCGCGTTTTCCTTTACATCAGGATACAATTGTGTGGAAGCAAATTGTTCGGTTTCAAAAGCTTTGATGTCAGTAATATTTGTTGGATCCTGTCCGTGCCAAGCCATGTCTAATAATCCAAAACTCAATTGGCGCATTGTAGCCAAACCTTCTTGGAAACTCGCACTCTCTTTGATTTTTTGCACATATTCCTGAGGAATTACTTCGCCAGTTTCATAATGGTGTGCAAACAAAGCCAAAGCCTCCGGTTCGTAACACCAATTTTCCATAATCTGACTTGGTAACTCCACAAAGTCCCAATAAACAGATGTTCCCGAAAGATTTGGGTAAACGGTATTGGCTAACATTCCGTGTAATCCGTGGCCAAATTCGTGAAATAAGGTGGTCACTTCGTTAAATGTCAAAAGCGATGGTTTCGTTTCGGTAGGTTTTGTAAAGTTGCAGACATTCGAAATATGCGGTCTTTCGTTGATGCCGTCTTTAACATATTGCGATTTGAATGAAGTCATCCAAGCTCCGTTACGTTTGCCTTTTCTCGGAAAGAAATCGGCATAGAAAATAGCAACCAATTCGTTGTTTTTGTCTTTTACCTCATAAATGGTAACTTCTTCGTGGTATTTGTCAATATCGAAAACTTCGGTAAAGGTTAATCCAAATAGTTTTCCGGCAATGGTAAAAGCGCCATTTAATACTTTTTCCAATTGGAAATAAGGTTTTAATTTTTCATCATCCAAATTGAATAACTGCTGTTTCAATTTTTCAGAATAATAAGCTCCGTCCCATTTTTCAAGCTGTTCAATGCCGTCCAGTTCTTTGGCAAAAGCCGACAATTGTTCAAATTCTTTCTGTGCTGCCGGTTTAGCTTTGGCTAATAAATCATTGGAAAAGGACAATACTTTCTCCGGGCTTTCGGCCATGCGTTCTTCAAGGACAAAATTTGCATGAGTTTTGTAGCCCAAAAGATTAGCTCTTTCGAAACGCAGTTTGGCAATTTTTAAAACAATCTCCTGATTATCGAAATCATTATTCTGAAAACATCTGGCACCAAAAGCAATAGCCATTTTTTTACGCAATTCACGGTTGTCTGCATAAGTCACAAACGGAATATAGCTAGGGTGATCCAAAGTAAAAATCCAGCCTTCTTTTTCCTGCGCTTTCGCCAAAGAACGAGCTGCTTCGATAGTTCCTTCAGGTAAACCAGCCAAATCGTTTTCATCAGTAAGATGTAATTCGAAAGCATTGGTTTCGGCCAAAACATTTTCGCCAAACTGCAGACTCAATTTCGATAGTTCTTTATCAATTTCACGTAGCTGACTTTTTTTGTCTTCAGGTAAATTAGCTCCGTTTCGGGAAAAGCTTTTATACTGTTTGTCAAGAAGCGTTGTTTGCTCCGGATTTAGATCCAAAGATTCTCTTTGGTCATAAACCGTTTTTACTTTGGCAAATAAAGCAGCATTTAAACGGACATCATTTCCAAATTCAGATAATAAGGGAGAAACCTCCTGAGCTATTTTTTGCATTTCGTCACTCGTTTCAGCCGAATTTAAATTAAAAAAAATACTTGAAATACGGTCTAAAGTATCTCCGCTAAACGATAATGCTTCAATTGTATTTTCGAAAGTAGGGTTTTCTGTACTGTTGATAATGGCGTCAATTTCAGCTTTGGCCAAGACAATTGCTTCTTGAAATGCAGGAAGATAATCTTCGTTATTTATCTTCGAAAATGGCGCAGTGCCTAGCTTGGTGTCAAATTTTTGTAGTAATATGTTCATGATTTTATGTTCAGTATTGTCTCAAATGATTGGTCGTTAAAGATTTGTGCTAAGGGTAAAACAAAAAAAATTATGTTAAAATTCAAAAAAGAAGGTGTATTTAATCGGGTATTTGTATACTTTTGTCGAACAATTAGTTAACGCTAAGTTAATACAGTCGAAAAATAAACTCTTTTTGTCCCCAAATCACAAAAGAAATTTACATTAAATACCACTTAATATTGATAAAATCAAATCTCCCCAAATTTGAATTTTACAATATCAAAAAAAGCTCCTTCTTTAGGAGCTTTTTTTATTTATTCAAGTTTTCAGAAGATTTGTAAACAGCTTCTTTAAGACCTTCTTTATAAGAAATAATTTTGTCTAAAATAGTTTTGTCGGCACTGCCAATGATTTGAGCGGCAAGGATTCCGGCATTTTTTGCTCCGTTTAAGGCTACAGTTGCAACAGGAACACCGCCGGGCATTTGAAGAATTGATAATACAGAATCCCAGCCGTCAATAGAATTACTTGATTTAACAGGAACTCCAATTACAGGAAGCGGAGACATTGATGCTACCATTCCTGGTAAATGCGCTGCACCGCCAGCTCCGGCAATAATTACTGAGATGCCGCGGGTATGGGCGTTTTTGCTGAAATCAAATAATTTTTCCGGTGTTCTGTGTGCCGATACAATATCGACTTCTACAGCTATATCAAATCCTTTTAAAATGTCTATGGCATCCTGCATTACCGGCATGTCCGAAATGCTTCCCATTATGATGGCTACTTTGCTCATTTGTTTTTATTGTTTTTTATTTAAAAATAAATAATAAATTGAATAGGTTGTAATTATTATAAGAAAAAGATAAACTGCAATTAGTAAAATAAATGAAAAAAAAGATTTAATTCTTTCTCCTAAATATTCGTTTTTGTCTGATAAAATACTCCAATTTTTCTTTATAAGATTTTCTGAATCAGTAAGATTTAATAAATTTATAATAAAATCTAGTATGTCCATTTATGAAATTACTCGAATAGTATTCTTTACATTTTCAGCAATTCTTCTCGCTTCGTTTATGTCTTCATTTACTATCGTGACATGTCCCATTTTTCTAAAAGGGCGGGTTTCTTTCTTACCGTAAATATGTGGTGTAACACCATTCCATCCTAATATTTTTTCAATGTTTTCGTAAATAACATTTCCTGAAAAACCTTCTGCTCCTGAAAGATTAACCATAATTCCGGCCACTTTACTGTCGGTGTTTCCAAGAGGTAAATCCAAAATGGCTCGCAAATGATTTTCAAATTGCGAAGTATAACTGGCCTCGATAGAATAATGACCTGAATTATGCGGGCGTGGAGCGACTTCGTTTACAAGGATTTCATCGTCCTCGGTTTGGAACATTTCAACTGCCAAAAGTCCTACGTGATTGAATTGCTGTGAAACGTTCAAAGCAATTGCTCTGGCTTTTTCGGCTACTTTTTCATTGATTCGAGCAGGACAGATTACATATTCCACCTGATTGGCTTCGGGATGAAATTCCATTTCAACTACAGGATATGTTTTGATTTCGCCCAAAGGATTTCGGCATACAATAACGGCCAATTCATTTTTGAAAGGAACCATTGTTTCTGCTATGCATTCTACATTGGGTAAATTTTCCAAATCAGATGTTTGTCTGATGACCTTTACACCGTTTCCATCGTATCCAAATTCGGTACATTTCCATACAAAAGGAAGCTCAATATTAGACTCAACTAAATCAACCACTAATTCTTTTAGTGTTGCATATCTTTTAAAAGGAGCTGTAGGAATATTATTTTTGATATAAAAATCTTTTTGAATTCCTTTGTTCTGAATCAATTTCAGCGTTTTTGGAGAGGGATATACTTTTTTGCCTTCGTTTTCTAATTTTTCCAGCGCCTCAAGATTGACCAATTCAATTTCGAAAGTCAAAACATCTACTTGTTTTCCAAAATTGTAAACCGTTTCAAAATCCATCAAGTCACCTTGAAAAAAATGATTGCATGCAATTTTGCATGGCGCTTCGTCACTTGGATCGAGTACATACGTTTGAATGTCAAATTTTCGGGTGTCAAATAACAGCATTTTGCCTAATTGTCCGCCGCCTAGTATTCCTAATTTAAAAGAGGATGAAAAATAATTCATTGTGATTGTATTTGCTTTGTCAGTTCAGCATATTGCCTAGCCTTTGCAAAGATACTTTTTCCTAATTGATTAAGAAAATGCTATTTTATTTTCTTCAAAACTTCTTTGGCGACAGCTTTATAAGCAGCGCTGTGATTGGGAAAATCTTTGGTAATTATGGTTTTTAATTCGGGATGAATCCAGTCATAATGACATCCTAAAAGATATAAAGTCCGCATTGAATATGCTTTGGAAGCTACTTTGGTATCGTTAATTAACCAGTCGAATGAACTTTCTGTTATTTCTTCCAAATGCTTTTCGGAAAGCTGAATTTCTTTTTCTTTATAATGCGAAAATACCAAAAGCTGACAGATTTTGGCAAGTGGACGTATGGCGCTTTCGTCTTTAAGGTTTTTGATTTGGGAACAGAAAAAATCCAAATGTGCTGTAAGCCATTCCAGCTTTTGGTAACATACAAATTCCAGAATCCAACAGGCTTTGGATGAATTTTTGTTCGAAATCTGAAAACACAGCTGGATTAACTCAGAGAAAAGTTCCGGATTGTTTAGGACTTCATCCGCATATTTCTGCCTATTGGCTCTATGTCCAGTTACATAATCTAAATTTTTTTGGAATTCGGTGACCATCATTTCTGTTTTTGATTTAAAAGTACAAATCAATTGACAATTGTCAAAAGTGAAATCCCTATCTTTGCCAAATATTTTAAAACTTTAAACTGTGATACAACTACACGATAAACAATTTGTTCCGTTTATTTCAGCCAAAGAAATAAACTTCGCTATTGAAAAAATGGTAGCACAAATAGAAGACGATTTTTTTGACGAAACGCCAATTTTTATTGGAGTCCTAAACGGTTCTTTTATGGTAGTTTCTGATTTTTTAAAATTATACAAAAAGCCCTGCGAAGTTTCATTTATCAAATTAGCTTCATATGAAGGTACATCTTCAACAGAATCAGTTAAGCAGTTAATTGGTTTGAACCAAGATTTAACGGGACGTACTGTAGTTGTTATAGAAGATATTATCGATACAGGAAATACATTAGAGGAATTGAAAAAACTGTTTAAAAGCCAGAATGTAAAGCATTTTAAAATTGCTACTCTTTTCTTCAAGCCGGATGCTTTCAAAAAAGACCTGAAAATTGACTATGTAGGAATTCGAATTCCAAATAAATTCATCGTTGGTTTTGGATTGGATTATGATGGTTTAGGCAGGAATTTACCCGAAGTGTATCAGTTGAAAGAATAACCAAAAGAGAAACTAAAATAGTAAAAACCACAATATAACAAAGGAATGATTAATATAATTTTATTTGGAAAGCCTGGGGCTGG
The DNA here is from genome assembly GCA_963511795.1 of uncultured Flavobacterium sp. Lineage (GTDB taxonomy): Bacteria > Bacteroidota > Bacteroidia > Flavobacteriales > Flavobacteriaceae > Flavobacterium. The sequence goes on from CAUPKP010000026.1 coordinate 53,019, forward strand.
AAAAGGAACTCAGGCAGAATTTTTAAAAGAAAAATATAAATTAACACATATTTCAACTGGAGATGTTTTTCGCTACAATTTGAAAAATGATACTCCGTTAGGTAAAGAAGCAAGAGTTTTTATGGATGCCGGGGATTTGGTTCCAGACGAATTGACAACCAAAATGCTTATCGATGAGGTGAACAAACACTTGGATTCAAACGGAATTTTATTCGACGGTTATCCAAGAACAATCGCTCAAGCCGAAGCTTTGGATGCCTTTTTGCCAACTATCGGATCAAACGTTGCTGCAACAGTTGCTCTGGAAGCCGATGACAATATTTTGGTTGCAAGATTATTGGAAAGAGGAAAAACAAGCGGAAGAGTAGATGATCAGGATGAAGAAAAAATTAGAAATCGTTACCAGGAATACAATGAAAAAACGGCTCCGCTAATAGGATATTACAAGGATCAAAATAAGTTTCATGCTGTAAACGGAATAGGAACTATTCAGGAAATTACAGAAAGACTTACTGCGGTTATCGATAATTTATAGGAGCAGTCTCCAGCTGTACGTTTCAAGTCACAGCCATAAAAAACTATTTTTCTATGTCATAAAAGGAGCTTCCGCTGGTCGCTCTTTTATAACAAGAAAAATTAGTTTTTTATAGCAGTGAGCTTTTCACTTCCATCTGGGCTATTAAAATAAGATTACAAGACAAAGGGATTTTATAAAATCCAATATATAAACGAATTATCTAAACATTGGAAATAGTAATAATATTTTTTCTAATACTCTTAAACGGGGTTTTCTCTATGTCTGAAATCGCATTGATTTCGGCCCGAAAAAACAGATTGGAAACCGCGGCAAAAAAAGGAAATAAAAATGCTCAAATCGCTTTGGATTTGGCTAATTCGCCTAATAAATTTCTGTCAACAGTACAAATAGGAATCACTCTTATTGGAATACTAACAGGTATTTACAGCGGTGATAAAATTACGGCCGATGTAGAAACATTTGTAAAAGGATTTCAAATATTGATTCCTTATGCACATTCAATAGCAGTTGGGATTGTAGTCGTGGTATTGACATTTTTTTCTTTGGTATTAGGAGAATTATTTCCTAAAAGAATTGGATTAAATTATCCCGAAGGCATTGCAAAAGCTGTTGCACTGCCAATGAAAATAATTTCTATAATAACAGCTCCATTTATTTGGCTGTTAACCACTTCTACTGATTTTTTACTGGATGTTTTGCGAATAAAACCTACCGCAGATGGGAAAGTAACTGAGGAAGAAATAAAAGCCATCATTAAAGAAGGTACTGAAGGAGGAGAAGTTCAGGAAATAGAGCAGGATATAGTAGAACGTGTTTTTCATATTGGTGATAGAAAAATCAATTCGTTAATGACTCATAGAAAGTCAGTGATGATGCTGCCTTTACATGCTGATAAGAGTCAGGTAAGAGGATTTATGATAAAGGAACTGCATTCCGTTTATCCGGTTTATAGTGAAAATCACGATGATATTGTAGGGGTTGTAAATTTGAAAAACATCTTTGCTAATGTTGATAATGACAGTTTTAATTTGGCTGAAATTATGACTGATGCTCCGTTTATGATGGAGCAGACGACAGCTTATAAAGCATTGGAACAATTTAAAAGAACGGGAATTCATTATGCGTTGGTTTCTGATGAATATGGAGTTTTTCAAGGAATTATTACGCTGAATGATATTCTGGAAGCCTTGGTTGGAAATGCATCTGATTTTTATAAAGATGATTTTAAATTAATTGAGAGAGAAGATGGAACCTGGATGGTAGACGGACATTATTCGCTGCACGATTTCCTGACGTATTTCGAGCTGGATGATTTGATAAATGATTATGAAGTGACCACAGTAAGCGGATTAATAATGACCGAATTGTCACATATTCCAAAAGAAGGGGAAAAGCTGATTTGGCAAAAATTTGTGTTAGAGGTCATCGATATGGATGGCGTGAAGATTGATAAAGTAATGGTGAAAGCCTTAAAGGTTTAAAATAGTTTTCAGTCACAGTTTTTCAGTCGTAGTTTGCACTGAAAACTGAGACTGCAACTGAATACTTAAAAAAATGACAGAAGGGAATTTTGTAGATTACGTAAAAATTTATGTTTCGTCCGGAAAAGGAGGAAAGGGGTCTACGCATTTGCATAGAGAAAAATTTATTGAAAAAGGCGGACCAGACGGTGGTGATGGCGGACGAGGAGGACACGTTTATTTAGTGGGAAATAAAGGACTTTGGACTTTATTTCACTTAAAATTTGCCCGTCATATTAAAGCGGGTTATGGTGGTGATGGAAGCGGTGACAGAAGTACAGGTGCCGATGGTGAAGATAAATACATCGAAGTTCCATTGGGAACAGTTGTAAAGGATAAAGAAACTGGCGAAACCTTATTCGAAATTACCGATGATGGTGAAAAGAGAGTACTTTGTAAAGGAGGGAAAGGAGGTTTAGGAAACTGGCACTTTAGAAGTTCAACGAATCAGACGCCAAGATATTCTCAGCCAGGTTTGCCGGGTGTAGAAATGGATGTGATTTTGGAACTTAAAGTCTTGGCTGATGTTGGTTTGGTAGGTTTCCCAAATGCGGGTAAATCAACTTTATTGTCGGTATTGACATCTGCAAAGCCTAAAATTGCAGATTATCCTTTTACAACTTTAAAACCAAATCTTGGAATCGTAGCTTACAGAGATTTTCAATCTTTTGTAATTGCTGATATTCCTGGGATTATTGAGGGCGCTGCCGAAGGAAAAGGACTTGGTCATTATTTCCTGCGTCATATCGAGCGTAATTCAACTTTATTGTTTTTAGTTCCTGTTGATACTCCAAACATCAAGGAAGAGTATGATATTTTGGTAAATGAATTGACCAAATACAATCCAGAGATGCTTGATAAAGAACGTTTGTTAGTCATTTCAAAATGCGATATGCTTGATGATGAATTGAAAGCGGAACTAAAAACTGAATTGGATGTAACTTTCAAAGATATTCCGTATATGTTTATCTCATCGGTTGCACAACAAGGTTTAACGGAGCTGAAAGACAAATTATGGAAAATGCTGAATGATTAAATAGTTTTTTTAAAACATATAAAAACCACTAATGGATCCAATTCGTTAGTGGTTTTTTTTTTGGACTTGAAACCGAAGGTGCCTTTTTTAATGGATTGAATTAACACTATTTCTTTTATTATATTTGACGAAATTGTTTAAGAAATTATGAAACATATCTACCTGCTATTTTATATTTTATTTCCATTGTGTGTTTTTAGTCAAGATCTTTCAACAGATTATAGCATTTATCCTAAAATTTTTGGAAAAATAGCTAACGTTACTAAAAATTCATCAGCTTCACCTTTTGTTTTTTGTGATACAGATACAGATGGAATTATATCCATAAACATAGAAGAATTAAAAAATAATGTATTGGATAATCACTCGGCACAAATAGATATAGAATCTGGTGTTTATATAGGTACAAGTTCAGGTAATATACTATTAGTTACTAATTTAACAACAAATCCTACTATCAAAACAGTATGCGCTAATTTAAGAGTGCCAATATTTGATATTGCTTATAATGAAAACGGTGATACATATGTTTGTTATGAATCCAGTATTTACAAAATAAATAAAACAGATTGTACTATTGATAATGTATATACTTTTAATGTAATGAATAATATTAATTCTCTGTCATTCGATAGACAGTCAAATATTTATTTTGGAGGCAACAATTCAAAAGTATATCGTCTCGATAATGGAAACTATAATCAATTAAATGTATGGAATGATTTTGGAGGTGGTAATGCTGCTGGTGATTTTGTAATGTATGGCGATAAAATGTATATCGCTTGGAATTTAAATGGAAGTTGTCTGCTTTATGAAGTGACTGTTGATAATAATATGAATTATGTTTCGCATAGAGTTATAGGGAATTTACTAAACGGTACTTACGGTTTAGCAAGTGAACTTGGCAGTTTATACGGTGTTACGTCAACTCAATTATATAGGATAAATATCAATTCAAATTCTTTCAATAATGAAGTTATTTTAAATAATGATGGTTTAGGCGGGCAATGGTTTGGAGCAACAGGAAAAAACGAAGCTGTAGCTTTTGATGTAAAGGCATATGAAACAGCTGTTGATGCCCAAAATCAAGTGAATGCATTGCTGTCAAACTGGAACAATACAATCCCAGGCGGACAAACAGTATATGTCGTTATAAAAAACACAGTCAATCAGCAATCTGAAATTGTACCAGTTGATATAAAAATAGGAATTATTCCATCATATACAATTCCAAAAAACATTGAACATTGCGGATTAGATCCCAATGCATCCCTTTTTGATATCGATCAAACTGTTTCTGAAATTATTGGGACACAAACCAATGTGACAGTTAGTTTTCATAGCTCCGAAATTGATGCAATGAATGACAGTAATCCATTGCCGGGTCTCTATACCATGAGCGGGAATTATAAAAAAGTATATTTTAGAGTAACAAATCCATCAACAGGCTGTTTTTCTGTTTCCAGTTTTGATTTAATTATAAATCTATCTCAAGCTTTTACAATACCAAAAGATATTGAAATTTGCGATGTATTTCCTTTAAATATTAATCTTAGAGCTGTTGAACCTGAGATTCTTGGAAATCTATCTAATTTAAAAGTGACTTTTTATGAATTTGAGGCTGATGCTTTAAATAGCAGTAATTCGTTACCAGATATATACACGGTCAACAGTAATACTAAGTATATTTATTTTAGAGTAACCGATGAGTTAGCAGGATGTTTTTCGGTGTCTAAATTTGGATTTAAGACGAATTTAAGGCCAGTTTTTTCGAATCCAAAAGATATTATTATTTGTAAATCTCCAAAGTCAAATTATAGATTGGACGATTTTGACTCTGAAATTCAAGAAATACTAAATGGACAAAATACTGCAAATAATATCGTTGGTTTTTACAATTCCTATAATGATGCTTTTAATAAAATCAATGGAATAATTTTTCCATATTATGTTGAGAAAAATGATAATGAGATTTTTTTTAGAATTGAAAATTCAGTGACTGGCTGTTTTAATGTAAGTTCCTTTTTTATTTATGTAAGAGCAGAAAGTCAAAATGCTACTATTCCATTTTTAGTAAAAACTAGTGATTGGAAGAGTGAAAAAAATGAAATAGAAATTTTGGCATCTGGTAATTATGAATATTCTTTGGATGGCCTAACTTATCAGGATATCCCTGTTTTTAAAGATTTATTTCCTGGAGAATATAAGATTTTTATCAGGGATAAAGATAATTGTTCTGTAATCAGTGAAAATGTTTTTTTAATGATGTATCGAAATTTTTTCACACCCAATGGAGACGGAATAAATGATTATTGGAATGTTATAGCTTCTTCAGGCGGTGCTAATGTAAAGATTATGATATTTGATAGATATGGTAAGCTTATCAAAAGCCTAAAAGGTGACAGTATAGGCTGGGATGGAAATTATAATAATAATCCATTGCCTTCTTCGGATTATTGGTTTGAAATAATTACAGAAAAAGGAATGAAACTTAAAGGACATTTTTCTTTAAAAAGGTAAGCCGTTATAAATTTTGAATTCTGTCAAAAATTTTGTTCTGAAAACGGAGCTGCATGAGTGATGGAAATGGCATCTCACGCTTTTGGGCGTGAATATAATGGACAGCCCGGCATTGTGGTCATGCCCAAATTATGAATATTTTATTTGTCATTATATGTATCAAATAAAAACTGAAGAGTTTCATTGATGTTATTGGCTTTCATTGTTGGGTATTTTATGGGTGAATCCAGCCAGTTTTCAATTATCAAATCGAAGTCATCGCTTACATCATATAGTACGGGAACGCCCAGTTTTTTGAGAGCCGCCGCATTGCATTCCTGCTCATAATGTTTTCGGATAGGAATCGAGAGTATTTTTTTGCCCAGATATAAGGCTTCAGCAGGTGTTTCGAAACCTCCGCCAGTGATAATTCCTTCACAGTTTATGAGGCTTTTGTTGAAGTAAGCTTGATTAACAGGGTAGTAAGTAATGTTTTTTACGGTGTGTTTGTCTTGTATGTTATTTAAAAACCAGTGAAATTTTAAATTGGGAAGCTTATTGAATGCTTTCTCTAGACAATCCTGCTGAAACGATGGGAGATAGACAGTGATGTGTTCCTTGTTTTTTGGTTCGGCATTTACAATTTCGTCTTTGATAATGGGTGGGAAGATAAAATCATCATATTTGTCAAAATGCAGGCCGATATGTTTGGGTGAAGGAGCATAATGTTTCAGAATCATTTCGCCCATAAGATCTTTTTTTTCGGGTCTTGGAGTCAATGGAGATATAAAACTGGCTTGATGGCCAAATTGCACGGAATGTACTTTTTGCATTTTGCACGCCAGAGAAGTAATAGAATCAAAATCGTTGATAACGACATCGTAGTTTTTTAAGGGCAGTATATCGGCGTCTTTATATATTTGTCTTGGTTTTACATTCCTGACGATGTCCCAGTAATTCAAACCACCGCATTTGCTGTAATGTAGACTACAGCCTTCACTCTTGAATTTTATTGGCAAATTAATATCAAGGCTGGCATTGTTCCCGCTTAAAAAGAAATCAACCTCCCCAAATTTTTGCAGATATGGATATAATTGTATGGCTCTGCTAATGTGTCCGTTGCCAGTTGCCTGAATTGCGTAAAATATTTTCATTACTTGCTGTTTAGTGTTTTTTAGGAAAGAATTTTGTTGACAATGTCATTTATCTCTTTTTCCTCAGTGTAATCTGAGCCTGTATAGTGTTCTCTTTTATAATAGTAAAGACTCCATTTTTGTTTTTTGTATTCTAATGCCGTAAGGTTTTCTATCCAATCACCGCTATTTAAGTACAATACTTTTCCGTGTTCGTTTTCAATTTCTTTCATTTGGGGCTTGTGAATATGTCCGCAAATGACATAGCTGTATTTCTTTTGAATGGCGATTTCGGCAGCAGTTGTTTCAAAATTGGAAACAAAGGAAACGGCCTTCTTCACACTGTCTTTAATCATTTTGGAATAGCTTCGTTTTTCTTTGCCTAAGAGTCCCAAAAACCAATTGATTAAACTGTTGATTAAGATTAGTAAATCATAGCCTTTTCCGCCTAGTTTGGCCAGTATTTTGGCATAGCCCTGAGTAGAGGAATCAAATACATCTCCGTGAAAAATCCATGTTTTTTTGCCGTCTAAATCCAGAATGAGTTTATCGACTAATTCGAAATTACCTAAAATAAAATCAGAATATTTTCGTAAAGCCTCATCATGATTTCCAGTAATGTAGATTACCCGAGTGCCCATATTTGACATTTTGATGATCTGTCTCAATACATTCATGTGTGATGCTGGAAAATAGCTTTTGGTAAAGCTCCACATGTCGATGATGTCTCCATTTAAAACCAATGTGTGAGGGTTTATTGATTTTAAATACTGCAGTAATTCTTTGGCTTGGCATCCGTACGTGCCTAAGTGGACATCACTTAAAACTACCAGCGGAATTTTTCTTCGTCTTTTCATTTTTAGTTTTTACGAAAGTAAAACCGCTATGTTATCCCAATGTGTTTTTAGTATTATTTGTATATAAAAAAACCGTCAGGTTGTTGAGGCTTGACGGTTGTGAAAATATTTGGATTCTTAAATTGAATTTGCAGGGATTATTTAAAAATTTCTTCCAATATAAAATCCAATTGTGGAAACAATGGACTTTTTATTTGGTCTTCTTCTATCAAAGGGTGTAGGCCTATAAATTGGTTATCTCTCAAAACATAGATTAAAAAGGTTTTGTTTTCGGGATTTACAATCCAATATTCTAAAACTCCTGCTTCTTCATATAAGTCAAATTTATATTTTAATTCTTTTTTTGAATTACCCGGAGAAAGTATTTCAATAACCAAGTCAGGAGCTCCAAAAGCACCTCTTTGGTCTAATTTGTTCTCATCGCAAATAATGCACAAATCAGGTTGAACGACTGTGAAAATTTCACTGTCATTTGTAGATTTTTTTTTGTCTAATAATCGAACATCAAATGGAGCAGCAAATAAATTGCAGGGATGATTGCTGAATTTTTGGAGTATAAATTTGGTCAACTTCATCGACACTTTTTGATGAGAAGTGCTTGGGGCAGGACTCATTTTAAATAATCTCCCCTTGAATATCTCTAACCTTTCTTGAAATCTCCAAGTAAGATAGTCAGCATAAGAATAGGTTTTATCAAAATCCAATTGGTTGATGTCGGTTATCATAATTATTTTATTTACTACAAATATAAAAAAATTAAAGTTCTATTTTGGAAGCCATTTAAATCAGATATTGGTTTAATCAATTGCCTTTACCCGAATTCCTTTTGTATGACTAGTAAATTCTGGTGCATACATACTTTCGATCGTTGAAATTCCATTGGAGAAATTCCCAGTGTTATTTACGCGGATGTCGTATTCAAGCACATAAGTTCCTTTGTTTATTCGGTCAAAAAAGAAGTGGGATGCTACATCTTTGGTGCTTTTATAAAATCCTAAACCAGCTTTATATTCGTAGCCAGATAATACATCTACAGGCTCAAAACAGGAAGCGCGCATGTCTTTCAAGTGAATAAATTCCATGTATTCTTTGGATGTAATGAGTATTCTAACGGTGACCAAATCTCCAATTTTAAGCACATTCGAAGCTGTGATTTTTTGTAATTCAGGTCCTTTGTCCGTGTTTTTCTTGATGTATAATTCTTTTGCAATGGACAAATTAGTTCCTGAATTGGTTTTTATTTTATCCAAGTCCTCAAAATATTGCCAATATACACCTCCAAAACCAGGAACTTTCGATTTGTTTTCGATTGAAATCGTGGACATTTCTTTTTTAATCTCATCGGCTTTCCAGTTCAGTTTGATGTAACCAGTCTCGGCTTCTTTTTCATTTTCGGATAGTTTTTTGCTGACTATTTTCTGATCTCCAATTTGGAATATTGTATTGTCTTTTACACTCAGCCAATCAGAACCCTGCATTAGTAACGCATACACGGCTTCGGTGGTTGCTTTTGTGGTAGGCCAGTTTTTGGTTTGCTTGTTTTTGAGCAGCCAAACTTTCATCGCATCGATAGATTTGGTGTCGTTCGTAATTTCGGCGAAAGCCTCAATTAATAATGCTTGGGTTTCAATAGGAGCCTGATACCAATACCAGCCTGCTTTATTGGCGATCCAGTACATACCCCAATCTTCGTTGTTGGAAGCTGTTTCTTTTAAGCTCTCAAGTATTTTTTTGGAAGCCGTTGTTTCTCCAAAACGATTTAATACCAAAGCAGTCATTCCTTTTTCATACAATGAGTAGTTTAGCCAATTTTCTTTGGCAGTTTCTAAATAGCGTTTGGTTACTTTTTTTAAAGTATCGGAAAGCGGATAATTTGTTAAATAAAAACTTCTGGTGTAGAGATAATGCAAATCCGAATTGGGATTTATCCAAATTAATTTGTCTGTTGCTTTCCCGTTTTTGGTTCTAGCTTTATGATATTCTAAAAATTTGCTGTCAAGAAACGGAATTCCTTTTTCGGAAATTTGATCTATTTTTTCAATAGTTTCATCATTGTTATTTAATTTCGAAAGATGCCCCAAACCTGCCAAAATATGTCGGGTTATGTATTCGCTTTCGTCGCTTCCGTCAAACCAAGAAAATCCTCCAGACGGTTTTTGTTTTTGCTTTAATTTGTCGAAAGCCGCTTGTTGCGAAGTTTTCATTTTTTCTAAATCAAAAAGCAAAGCCAGATTTTTTTTCTTTTCATCTTCACTTTGAGCATCATTAAACCAAGGCGTTTCGGCAAGAATAATCGATTTTAGTTCTTCGTTTTCTTCTAATTTAGAATTCAATTTTCCGTTTTTTCTCCAAGTTTCAAAAAGGCTGGAAATTTTTGGATTACTGGAAATGATTTCCGAAGCCAATGCATTTGCATAAAAACGGGCGAAGGTCTGCTCAGCACATTCGTGTTCGAATTCCATTAAATAAGGAAGCGATTGAATGGCAGTCCAAGCTGGGTTCGAAGTGTATTCTAACGTAAATAGATGGTTTTTTAAAGTGCTGGAATTGTTGTTTTTTAAATTTTCAAAAGTGTATTCTTTCTTTGAATTTTCCCGTACCCAAATCGGAATACTTTCGGTAACCAGCATATTGTTTGTCAGAACTGGCAAGATATTTTCTTCTCCATCAGAGAAATTTCCAGCTTTTGCCAAAATTTTATATTGAACTCCTTGCAGTCCTTCTGGAATAGTAATTGTCCAACTGGCAGTTGTATTTCCAAACGCACCAATAGTAAAGTTTTTGACATTTTTTTCATTCCCCATTTTGGCATCTATTGGCTGCATAGTTGTAGCATCAAAAAATTGCAGAAGAGCAATTCCGGTTTTGGATTCTTTGGTGATATTGGCAATTTTTGCGGTTATCACAATAGTATCTTTTTCTCTGAAGAACCTTGGGAAATTTGGTGTTACCATTAATTCTTTTTGAGTTATAACATTTTTTTCCAAATAACCTGTTACGGCATCTTTGTTGTGTGCCAATAGACGAAGTTTCCACGCGGTCAATGCTTCTGGAGAGGTGAAATTAAAACTCACTTTTCCTTTGGTATCTGTTTTTAGATTAGGATAAAAGAAAGCTGTTTCGGATAGATTTTTTCTAGATTTTACTTGGGTTAAAGCTTCTAATGATTTTTTGGTTGTGATGATGACTACGCCGTTTTTGCCTTTTTCTCCGTATAAAGCGGTGGCTGAGGCATCTTTTATAACATCGATAGAAAGAATATCAGATGGTTTTATGTTTTTAAAGATTCCCTCAGAAGCAATTTCTCCATCGATAATATACAAAGGTGCTGCTCCGCTCATGGAAGCATTGCCTCTAATTGATATTCCAGTAAGAGAATCTTTTTTCTTTGTGCCATATCCAACTACAACAACTTCTTCTAATTTTGCTGTTGTTGGTTTTACAAATTTAACTTGGTCAACTTTTGGAGGAGGAGGAGGAAGCATTATGGCTGATATTTTTTGATCTTTAGCATTTCCTACTTCTTCTACAGTTATTGGGGCATCAGGATCCCCTTTAATTGTTTCACTTCCAACTTTTTTATCTTTAATATCATCAAAAGACATTGCAAATCCATAAGTTGAATTATTAATATCAAAGCCAAACCATTTTAGCATGGTTTCTTCATTTTGAAATTCTAATGGTTTTGATTCTAAATTTAAATTTTGAACATAAATTTCGATTTTATCAAATCCTAGACCTGTTCTGAAATATACATTATTGTTATTATACTCATAAAAGTTTAATGCGTCCCATGCCGATTTGGTAAATTGGTCTAAGGAACTGTCATACATGGATGCCAAAATTTCGGCTTCCGATTTGGTATTAAATGCATTCAATTTAAATGACCAATTCTCATTGCTTCCGGGCTGGATTTTATTTCTAAAACTTTCTACCAAAAATTCCATCTTCGGTTCCTCAGATTTTAGTGTTATTTCTAATTGGTCATGGAATGTCTGATTCTCGAAAACACTTTCAAAACCAATTTTTAGTAATTTTTCGAAATCTTTTTGAAGCGGAATCGTAACGGTTGTTTGATGGTTTTCTAAAACAATATTTTTTTCATAAAAAGTACTGTTTTCGTAATTAGCAATCGTATGGATATGCAGTGTGTCCAATGTTGAACGGAGCTGAACGGTTACAAAACCATCTTTCTTTGGATCTTTATTGATTTGCTCAATAGTGAATAATTTATTTGGACTGTATTTGTTTTTGCTTTGTATGATTGAGAAATCAGAAACGGTTTCAATAGGATTTTCAAAACTGTCTTTGGCAGAAAACACCACATTATAATTTCCGGATTGATAATCGGTTATAAAATCGAGTATGATTTTTTTATCTTTTTCAGTATCTACTTTTTTAGAAAAGAGTAATACTTCAGTTGGCTTTTCGGAAGCTTTAGGGAAATTCATTTCGTAAGGAAATAATTTTTCAAACTCAGCATCCGCAATAGTATTGATTTCAGGTTGTTGAAAAACTCTGGATTTGAATTTGTCTGGAAACGAACCTACAAAATACAATTTTATTTCTCCTTTTACGGCTTTAAATTCTCCATTTAGATTCGTGCTGTTCAGTATAATCTCATTTTTGTTTTTCGTTTCAATGCTGGTTGGAATAGATGCACTCAGTACCAAATCGTGATACCCCACTTTGATAGTTGTTACCGCTGTATGCGTCTCTCCATTAATATCAGTAACGCTTGCGTTTATTCGATAATTGAAGACAGGAAGTTGTTCTTTACTCGCGTTTTTAGACGGTTGTGCAATAAAATCAATCGCAAATTTCCCGGAAGCATCTGTTTTAGTTTCAGTGCTAACTATGATTTCTTCTGGTTCGTAACTGTCAAAATTTCGAAAATAATCAGTAAAACGGGTTATAGTGTAGGTTACTTTTGCATCCGAAATAGTGCTTCCTGCAAATGCTTTGGCTGTTCCTTTTACGGAAACAGATTGATTCACCTGAAAGGTCTCTTTTTTAGGTTCAAAAATCACTTCAAACTTCGGACGCTTGTATTCTTCTACTTTAAAATAAGTTGACGAGTTTTCAAAGTTCACATTCTCCCAAAATGGATGTTCGTTTTTTGTTTTATCATTAGATGTGTCTTTTTCGTAATCTTCAGGTTCGTGTGCCTCAATTCTAAAATTACCAGTTAAACCCGTTTTTGGCAAAACAAATTCACCCGAAAAGGAACCAAATTCATTTGTGGTAACTTCAAATTCTTTAAAATTGGTGTAATTAGGATCCTGAATGATTATTTTGAAAGAAGTATTAGGAACAATACTCGATTTATTTTTCTTTTTTTGAATAGCAATTCCTTTGTAATAAACGGTTTGTCCTGGACGATAAATGGCTCTGTCTAAGTAGAATTCTACTTTTCCTTTGAAGTTTTCGTCTTCGTCATTTTCAGAATAATCAATGCCGTATGCTACGTATTTTTTGTTAATTAAAACAGTGTCATTTGCTGTGATTAATAGAATTGGAAAATTATTGTAATAACTGTTGGTGTTCTCTTTTGGTTTATATGTAGCCAAGCCATCAGCATTCGTTTTCATGTCAAAATAGGTTGATTTTAAAGTGACATTTTCCATCGGTTTACCTGTTTTTCTATTGAGAACAGTGTAGTATTCGGTGCCGGCTTTTGTATTTGCCAAAATCGAAATATTCGATACTGTGATGGTTTCGTAAGCAAATGCTTTTTTATCTTTTAAATCAGTTTCACTTTCGAAATAAACTAAATAACTGCCGGTTTCTAGTTGAGGTAACAGCACTTCGGTGGTATATTCGAAATAATCTTTTTTGTCAATAAGTGCGTAGTTTTTTGTGATTAATGGTTTTTTGTGAGTAGCGATTTGTGTTGCTAAACTGTCGAGTTTGTGGGGAGTGTTATAAAATTCGGCAATTTTGCTGTAATTTATTTTAAAAATAGAAATCGTTAAATTGTTTGTGTTTTTATATCTAATAAAAGCTCTCGTATTCTCTTTATTGTAAATGTATTTTTGAAGTTCAACCTGAATGGTTTTGGAAAGCAGTTCTTCCTTTTTTTGAATCGCTAGTTTGTAAGCATTTGAATTATTGTTAATTGTCAAAACACTTTCTAATTCAGAAATTGCTTTGCTATTATAATCAGGATGCGTTTCTTTCGAAGCTAATTTGGTATAAACAGTTGCTTTTTCTAATTGGATTTTTTGCAGTGAAATTGCTTCTTTTGTTTCTTTTTCTAAGATAATTAAAGTATTCAATAAATCTTCATCTGATTTTATAAGGAACTCAGAACAAAACAATATGCGCTCTAATTTGTTTTCGAAATTTGCAGAATCAGTTTCTAGTTTTTGATATAATGAAAGTACTTTTTTTAGATTTTCATCTTTGATAAAATCAAGGTTTAATTTTGTGAAAGCATTAGAATTACCTAATAAAACAGCTTTAATTAATTCAAATTCTTTAGAATCAATATCCCATTCATATATTTTTGATTTATAAAAAGCGATGTTTTCTTTTAACAGATAATCAAATAGATTTTCTTTTTTGAATTTTTCTAAAGTAAAAAAATCAAAAATAGCTTCGTAATTAGTTAATGGAATTGCTTTTAAAACGGCTTCGTTTTCTAGGCTTTTTTCGAATATTTTGACAATTTCCTGTTCGGTATTACTTTCTACTACTGATGCAGAATCTGTGGCAATTCCGGGATCCTCATTATCGACGATTACGGCTGCTGTATCTGCATCTACAACAGTAAAGGCTCCATAATTTAAATTATAATCATTTAAACATTTGCCATATATCAAGTTTAAAATTGCCTTTGATGGAATGGAGACCTGATTTATCTGATTTTTTAAATCATTTAAAATCAGCTTCGTTGCGTCTTCGTCCAATACTTGTCTGTATTTAGATTTGTAGAAAAAACATTTGATAATTTCGACTTCTTCTTTTTTGGCGAAAGCCTTTTTGTAAATTTTATCAACAATACTATTGGCTGTTTTTATTTTACCATTATTTTCGTTTTCGATTATCTTCTTCCAGTTTTTCTCATAATTTTGAGCATAAAAAGATGTCGAAATGAAGAAGATTACAAATACTAAATTTTTCATTGATAGTGGACTTTTGGAGGGTTTAAAAACAGTCAAAATTTTCTTTCACAAAGTACTAATTTTTACTTAAAACTAAATGATAGTTGGTACATTTTCTTATTTTTGAGGGATGAAAAAGTCACTACTCTTATTTTTGTTATTTCCATTACTTATTTTGGGTCAAACTAATTTTGAAAAAGCGGAAAAATTGTTTGTTGACAAGAAATTCGACCAAGCGAAGGTTATTTTTGAAAATTACTTAAAAAGCAATCCAAATCATCTCAAAACAATAGAATATTTAGGCGATATTGCTGGTCAGGAAAAATCTTGGGACAAATGCATTGGCTATTATAAAAAGCTGAAAACCTTGAAACCCAATGAGGCTAATTATTACTATAAATACGGAGGGGCTCTGGGGATGAAATCTTTGGAAGTAAGTAAATTCAAGGCATTAGGAATGATTGGAGAAGTGCGGGAATCTTTTGAAAAAGCCATTGCCTTAAACCCAAAACACATTGAAGCACGCTGGGCATTAATCGAACTCAATCTACAGCTGCCTGGAATTGTGGGCGGAAGCGAATCCAAAGCAATTAAATATTCGGGTGAATTAAGGGAATTGTCGCCAGTTGACGGGTATTTGTCACGCGGCTATATCGAGGAATATTTCAAACGATATGCAAGTGCCGAACAGCAGTATAAAAGAGCCATTTTGATAGGCGAATCCAAAGTCTGTTACCAAAAATTGGCCGATTTGTATAAAAATAAAATGAAACAGCCCGAGAAAGCCAATAAGGTTTGGGAAGAGTATAAAAATAAAAAATAACGGTTAACCGACAGCATTTTCGATTAAACCTACTAACGAATAAACGGATAAATATAAATGAAAACACATTTCATTGCCATAGGCGGAAGCGCAATGCACAACTTAGCATTGGCATTACACAACAAAGGATATCAGGTTACTGGAAGTGACGATGCGATTTTTGAACCATCCAAATCCCGTCTGGAAAAAAAAGGAATCTTGCCGGCAGAGTTAGGCTGGTTTCCGGAGAAAATCACTGTCGACATCGAAGCTGTAATCCTTGGAATGCATGCTAAGGCCGATAATCCCGAACTCTTGAAAGCACAGGAATTGGGGCTTAAAATTTATTCGTATCCTGAGTTTTTATACGAACAGTCCAAAAATAAAACCCGCGTAGTCATTGGCGGTTCCCACGGGAAAACGACAATAACTTCGATGATTTTGCACGTGATGCATTACCACAATATTGAAGTGGATTATATGGTCGGAGCCCAATTAGAAGGTTTTGATACGATGGTTCATCTTACTGAAGAAAATGATTTTATGGTTTTGGAAGGCGATGAGTATTTATCATCTCCAATTGACAGAAGACCTAAATTCCATTTATACCAGCCGAATATTGCTTTGATTTCGGGAATTGCTTGGGATCATATTAATGTTTTTCCAACCTATGATTTTTATGTAGAGCAGTTTGAAATTTTTATTGATAAAATCACCAACGGCGGTATTTTGGTTTACAATGAAGATGATTCCGAAGTAAAGCGTGTTGCCGAAAAAGCGACTAACCCAATTCGTAAAATTCCTTATACAACTCCAAAATACGAAGTAAAAGATGGTGTAACACTTTTGGAAACACCGGAAGGACCAATGCCTATTGAAGTATTTGGCGCGCATAATTTAAATAATTTGGCAGGAGCCAAATGGATCTGCCAAAATATGGGAGTTGATGAAGCCGATTTCTACGAAGCGATTGCCAGTTTCAAAGGAGCTTCGAAACGTTTGGAAAAAATCGCAGAAGGAAAAGGAAAAGTTGCTTACAAAGATTTTGCCCATTCGCCAAGTAAAGTTGCTGCGACTACCAAAGCGGTAAAAGAACAATATCCAAGCCGTACCGTTGTGGCTTGTTTGGAACTCCATACCTACAGCAGTCTGAATGCTGAGTTCTTGAAAGAATATGAAGGTGCATTAGAATATGCTGATGTTGCCGTGGTTTTCTATTCGCCAGATGCTGTCAAAATAAAACAATTAGAAGAAGTAACCTATGAACAAATTGCCAAAGCTTTCAATAGAGAAGACTTGATTATTTATACTAATCCAAAAGATTTTAAAGATTACTTGTTTAGCCTGAATCTTGAAAATTCAGCTTTATTGCTGATGAGTTCAGGAAATTATGGCGGATTGAATTTTGATGAGGTAAAAGGATTGGTTGAATAGACAGTATTCTTTGATAATGCACAATGTGCTAATTGCAATTTTGTAGTTGGCACATTTTATTTTACATACTTATAATGCCCCACGATTTTATAGCTGAACAAACAATCTTCCAAATCCTGTCCGTTGCCTACATTATGGACAATGAGGTTTCGTTTGCCATCGTATGATTTTTTGTGTGTAATGATGCCAATGTGAGGCAACTTTTCGTTAATCATCCAAGTTACAATTTCACCGGTTTTATAATCAGCTGGGTTTTCAGTAACGGGTAGTTTTATTCCTTTTCTTTCAAAGAAAATTTCCAAATTTGGAACTCTTCGGTGGTCAATATTCGTGTCTGTTTTTGTCATTCCCCACTTTTTTAAATTTGGATATTTTGAGAAATTGGCTATCATATCTTCATGAACCTCTTTTTGTAAATCAATGCCAAGCTTTCGATATGCCCGTATAACTACATCGGTGCAAACCCCTTTGTTTTTTGGAACATCTCCATTTGGGTATTCTATTGAAATATACGATGGGTCATAATCTATTGTAGGATCAATTATGGAGATTGCTGCTCTGGATAGTTTTTCTTCAAAAGTTGTGGCTGAAGCTTCAGTATTTACTGCTTGAATTTTATTTTTTTCTTTTTGGCTACAGCCAAAAAAGAATATTGTGATTAATAAAACAGCTATTGATTTCATGTTTTTGTTTTAAAGTTACTCATTCTAAAATTAAAAAAATAAATATAGTTGTATGATTTTTCTTTTTTAGTTAATTAACAAATAAGGATTATGATTACATTAGCATAATTGTAAAATAGTAAAATGGAACAAAACAGTATACCAATTACTAATTGGGCCGAGGATGACAAGCCTCGTGAAAAATTAATGCTTAAAGGCAAAAGCGTTCTGAGTGATGCCGAGTTGATCGCAATACTTATTGGATCTGGAAACCGAAACGAATCGGCTGTGGATTTGAGTAAAAGAATCTTGGCTAGTGTTGATCATAATTTGAATGCTTTAGGTAAACTGTCTATTGGGCAATTAATGAATTTTAAAGGAATTGGCGAAGCCAAAGCGATTTCAATAATTGCTGCTATGGAGTTGGGGAGGAGAAGGCGGAGTGAAGATGCAGTAGAGCTGAAAAAAATCACGTCCAGTAAGGCGGTTTTCGAGGTGATGCAGCCCATAATTGGAGAATTGCCACACGAAGAATTTTGGGTTTTGTTTTTAAATAATTCCAATAAAATACTTTTCAAATCACAGTTGAGCAAAGGCAGCATAACAGGAACAATGGTTGATGTCCGAATTGTTTTTAAAATAGCTTTCGAGCAAAATGCAACAGCAATTATTTTGGCACACAATCATCCTTCCGGAAAACTGCAGGCCAGCGACGCCGATATTCAAATAACCAAAAAGATTAAAACTGCCGGACAGCAATTGGATATTCCGGTTCTTGATCATATAATTGTGACTGAAAGCGGTTATTACAGTTTTGCTGATGAAGGAATATTTTAAAAAATTTGCTCACACAGGACATTTGTCTTATATTTACAGTCAAATGTCTTTTTTATGGAAGCGGTAAAATTAAAATCAGGAGAAGCTATTGATAAAGCCGTTAGGGTTTTAGTCAATAGAGTAGAGCAGGAGAGAGGATATAAGCTTTTGAATAAAAATATCACTTATGATGAGTTTTTAAAGAATAGAATGCTTATTGTTCATGCTATCCGCGAAGGAATTCCGTATGAATTTTTTAATCTGATAAAAGAAATAACTCCTTTTAATGAAGATGATTGGGCTTCTTTTTTGGGAATTTCTACAAAATCACTGCAGCGAAATAAAATCAAAGAGGACTTTATTTTCAAACCTTTGCAATCAGAAAAAATATTGGAATTAGCCGAAGTTACTTCATTAGGTAATGCAGTTTTTGATTCCGAAGCACAATTTTATATGTGGTTGAAGACACCTTCATTTGCACTTGGAAATTTACAGCCTATTGAATTGTTAAGAGATTCTTATGGAAAAGAAATGGTTGTAAATGAATTGAATAAAATTGACCAGGGAATCTTTGTTTAATGAAAGTCTTTCGATTAGCACGTAAAAAGTATCCCATTGAATTGTCGGGAAAAGGAGCGTCAATTTCGGGAGCCCGCTGGAATTCAAAAGGAACAGAAATTATTTATTGCGCTCAAAACAGGGCTTTGGCAATGGCCGAAGTTTTGGTTCATCTTTCATTGGCAACATTGCCTAATGATTTTGTAATGTTAACGATTGATATTCCTGATGATATTTTCATTGAAGCATTAGATTTTGAAAAACTAAATATAGATTGGAATGTTTTTCCTTGTACCTTTGAGACACCGCTTTTGGGAGACGATTTCATAAGGAGGAATGAAGCCTGTGTTTTGAAAGTTCCGTCAGCGGTAGTGAAAGGAGATTTTAATTTTCTGATTAATCCATATCATGCGGATTTTTTTAAAATCAAAATTACGGAGCAAATCGATTTTCCTTTCGATAAACGAATTTTTAAATAATTGCAATTACATGTTATCTTCTAAAATAACCGATATTTTCTTCGATTTAGACCATACTCTTTGGGATTTTGATGTCAATTCGGGTTTGGCTTTTGAAACTATTTTTAAGAAAGACTATCCCACAATTGAAATTACCGATTTCATAGAAAAATATATTCCCATCAATCAAGCCTGTTGGAAATTGTATCAGTACGATAAAATAACACATGCTGAATTACGTTATAATCGTCTTAAACATACTTTTGATGCATTGGAATATTTTGTTTCCGATGCCCAAATTGAAAGTATCGCGTATGATTATATTCAGCTGTTGCCAGAAAACAATCATTTGTTCGAAGGAACTGTTGAAGTGCTGGAATATCTGGAAAAAAAGTATAAATTGCATATTATTACGAATGGCTTTGCCGATGTGCAATACAAAAAGATAAACAACTCAAATATTGCGGGATTTTTCAAGACAATTACCAATTCTGAGATGGCAGGCGTTAAGAAACCCAATCCAATTATTTTTGAACATGCACTTAATCTGGCGCAGGCCAAAAAAGAAAACAGTCTCATGATTGGAGATTGTTTGGAAGCCGATGTTCAGGGCGCATTAAATGCAGGGCTGGACGCTATTTTTTTTAATGATAAGAATATTGAAATTGAACAAAATATTAAGCAAGTAACACATTTATTAGAACTAAAAAAATATTTATAAGACATGAAGACTAAATTTCTATACCTATTACTGCTTGTTTCAAGCTATGGTTTTTCTCAATCGGTCAATGATTATGCAGGAGTAATTATTCCTTTAAAATATGATTTTCTTAAGTCTGACAATCAATACCGCCTAGCTACTCTAACCAAGGTTAATTTGAAAAAAGCAGGTTTTGAAGCTTTTTATGCAAATGAAACCTTTCCTGGCGGATACAATGACAGATGCGCCTTGTTAAATGTGGATGTATTAAAGGATAATGCATTTTTGGTAACAAAACTCTACGTGGTTTTCAAAGATTGTAACGGGAAAGTCGTGTATAAATCTGAAGTAGGAAAAAGCAAAGAGAAAGATTATGAAGCAGCTTATTCTGAAGCATTAAATATGGCTTTTAGCTCTGTTTATGCACTGAATTATAAATATAATGGCACACCTACAAGTAATGCAAATACGCCAGCTGTCTCTCCTGCGACAGTGTCTGTTGCTTCGGTTGCTGTTCCAGTTACTGTAGCTGCCGTTGCAGTAAATGTGCCTAGCAACAGTACAGAGCCTGATGATTCAGTATTGTTTGCACAGCCTATTAAAAACGGGTTTCAATTAATAGACAGCACTCCAAAAGTGGTTATGAAAGCCTTTAAAACCACAAATCCATCAGTTTATTTAGCATCTAAAGGTGAAATACAAGGAACATTAGTTCTAAAAGACAATCAATGGTACTTTGAATATTACGAAAAAGATACTTTAATGTCGGAGAAAATAAAAGTTAAGTTTTAATCTTTTAAGATTTAAAATTATATAGATTGTTCTCAATAAAACCTCGGTAGCTGTGCTCCGAGGTTTTTTTATTTAACCCTATGAACATTGTATAATCTTAATACCCGTACTTATTTTTCCACCTATTTTTCAGGAATTCACGAGTCGTATTTTCTCTGGAATTTGCTCCTGGAACATAAATTGGAGTATTGCTTAGTGCTTCGGGCAGAAATTCCTGTTCAGCAAAATTATTGGCATAATCATGAGAATATTTATAATCCTCACCATATCCCAGTTCTTTCATTAATTTGGTTGGAGCGTTACGCAAATGGATTGGTACCGGTAAATCTCCTGTTTGTTTGACTAACTGTTGAGCAGTTCCGATTGCTAAATAAGAAGCATTGCTTTTAGGAGAAGTGGCAAGGTAAATGGCGCACTGACTCAGAATAATTCGGCTTTCGGGATAACCAATAGTCGAAACCGCCTGAAAAGCATTATTAGCCATTATAAAAGCCGTTGGATTTGCATTTCCAATATCTTCGCTGGATAAAATAAGCATTCTTCTTGCGATGAATTTTACATCTTCACCACCCTCAATCATTCTGGCTAGCCAATAAACAGCTCCGTTAGGATCACTGCCTCGAATTGATTTTATAAAAGCCGAAACAATATCATAATGCTGCTCACCAGTTTTGTCATATAAAACCGTATTTTGCTGTACCAATTCAAAAACTCTGTCATTGGTGATCAAAATTTCGTTTTCAGACGAGGCATTTACGACCAGTTCAAAAATATTTAATAGTTTACGTCCATCACCGCCAGAAAGACGCAAAAGAGCCTCTGTTTCTTGTAGTTCAATTTTTTTTGAAGCCAAATAACTGTCAGCTGTCATTGCTCTTTGCAATAAATGTTCTAAATCTGCCTTAGAGAATGCATTCAAAACATATACTTGGCAGCGGGACAATAAAGCGGGAATAACTTCAAAACTTGGATTTTCGGTCGTAGCGCCTATGAGCGTAATCCATCCTTTTTCAACCGCAGCTAGTAAAGAATCCTGTTGCGATTTACTAAAACGATGAATCTCATCAATAAACAAAATAGGATTTTTGGCAGTAAATAAACCGCCGCTTTGTTTTGCTTTTTCAATTACATCCCGAATATCCTTAACTCCAGAATTAATTGCACTTAATATATAAAATGGACGATTAGACTCTTGTGCAATAATTTGAGCCAAAGTCGTTTTCCCCGTTCCCGGAGGTCCCCAAAATATTAAGGATGGAATAATTCCTTTCGCAATTTGTTGCGTCAGCGAGCCATTTGGACCAACCAAATGTGACTGACTAATATAGTCTTCTAGTTTCTGCGGGCGTATACGTTCTGCTAATGGTGCTTCCATTTTGTAAAATTACGGAATTTTCAGTTTTTACAAGTATATTTTTCAGGAGCTGTTTCCTGCTGTCCACTATATCTTTTGTGTCTCGTAGAAAAAACGAGACACAAAAGGATGCCGTTTCCATCAGGGCTAGGACATTCCTATTCATAACAGAATTATTTTATATGACAAAATAGCACTAAATTGCTTTTGGATACATTTTTGATTTGTTTTAAGAATCTGCAAAATAATATAACAATTACTGGCCTGACTAATGGAAGAAAATCATTTTAAATTTACCAATGCTGTTTTAGGAGTACCGCTTTTTTTCGTGCTGTTCCTGTGGTTTGTTTATTGGCTGGAAATCCGCTTTGGATTTGATTTTGATGAGAACGGAATTCTGCCGAGAACTTTTTCAGGATTGCAGGGCATAATCTTTAGCCCATTCATTCATTCGAATATAGAACATCTCTATAATAATTCCATACCATTGCTGGTACTTTTGGCAGTTTTGTTCTTTTTTTACCGCAAAGAAGCAATAGGAATTTTAGTGTACGGAGTTTTATTTTCTGGAGCTTTGACATGGCTTATTGGGAGAGAAAGTTACCATATTGGAGCCAGTGGTTTAATTTATGTATTGGTTTCTTTTATTTTTTTCAAAGGTCTGCAAACCCAATATTATCGGCTGGTAGCCTTGTCTCTCACAGTAATTGTTCTTTATGGCGGAATGGTTTGGTATGTTTTTCCAAAAATTGATGAAACCATTTCTTGGGAAGGTCATCTCTCAGGTTTAATCGCAGGTTTTGTGCTGACTTTTTTCTACAAAAAAACAGAATTCAAAAAAGTGATAAAATACGATTGGGAACGCCCAGATTATGATCCGTCCGAAGATAAATTTATGCAGCGTTTTGACGAAAACGGTAATTTTGTCAATCTCCCCAAGCCTGAAATCATTGAAGAAGTTCAGACAGAAATTAATCCCTTTTTTCAATCGAGTTCTAATGTTGTTTATGATTTTATCGAAAATCAAACCAATATAAACGAAAATAATGAATCAAAACTTGAGTCTTGATTCATTATTTGTTGTCTTTAATCTATTCAGAAAGCTGTAATCTGCAATCTAAATTCTGAAATCTTACCCTCTCTGTCTGACTGCTTCATATAAAAAAGCGCCACAAGCCACAGAAACATTTAGAGAACCTATAGTTCCAAACATAGGAAGTTTTGCTTTCTCATCGACGATTTTAAGCACAGATGGGTTTACACCTCTGTCTTCTGATCCCATAATAATAGCTACAGGTTCATTCAATGAAATATCATAAATATTTTGATCTGTTTTTTCGGTAGCGGCAACAGTTTTGATTCCGCTCGCCTGCAAAAGAAAAATAGCATCTTTTATATGTTCTACTTTGCAAATAGGAATATTAAAGACAGCACCTGCCGATGTTTTAACAGTGTCGCCATTTACTGGAGCCGAACCAGCTTTTTGAACGATAATTCCATTAACGCCTGTACATTCAGCCGTTCTAATGATTGCACCAAAATTTCGTGCATCCGATATTTGATCTAAAATTAAAAACAGAGCTTTTTTGCCGTTTTCGATTACAGTTTCTATCAACGTTTCCAAATCATAAAATGAAATAGGAGAGACTGTAGCCACAGCACCTTGATGATTATTTGGAGTCAACCGGTTTAGTTTTTCAACGGGAACATATGAGAAATTGATATTGCCACGCTTCATCACTTTCATTAAGTCTTTCATCAGTTCGCTGCTTGCTTCCTTTTGAATATATACTTTATCTACAGTTGCGCCAGCCTGTATGGCTTCAATTATCGCTCTTATTCCAAAAATTTGATGTTCTTTTTCCATGGTGCAAATATAGATATAATGTTTTTATAAAAAAAAAAACCACTCTGAATGAACAGAGTGGTTTTTATATTTCAATTTGAAACTAAATTATTATTTTTTAGCCCAAATTAATTTTGTGTCTAATTTGTCACCTCCAATAGCTGCTGCTGCTGCTGCAACATTAGTACCATTTAACTGTTGTAAGTTAACTGGGTAAGTAAATCTAGCAGGCATAGCTGTTAAACTATTTAAAGCTGTGAAAGTGTAAGTTGTTACAGCACCTTCTGGATTGTTTAACTTATAAGTTCCTCCTGGTTGAAGAAGAGTGTTCGGATATCCAGTTCTTCTGTACTCTGCAAATGCCTCATAAGGTTGCATGAAAAGTGCAATATATTTTTGAGTAATAACATTAGCTTGGTTTGCTGGAGCTAAAGTAGCAACATAAGCCGTAATTTTAGCAGGAGCAACTCCCCAACGTTCCATAGAAGCAGTTACACCTTTTCTGTAGTTAACATCGTTCCAACCGTTATTTTCAGAAAGTAAGAATTCAACTTCAGCATATTCCATTAATATCTCAGTATAATCTTGTTTCAATACACTTGAACTCCAGAAAGAAGTACCCGTTCTTTGACCTGCAGCCTGTGCACTTGTAATACCGTATGGCATACCAACATATTGAGTCAAATCATCAGTTTCCGTATATGTATTATCTCTTACTGCAGTTTTTGAAGCAGTTTTTGGAGCAGCATATTTTTGTAACCTAGGATCAAGTCCAAAAGTTCCAAGATTTCCTTTTAATAAATCAACGAATGTGTTTGAGATAGCAAAGTCAGTTCTGTTAGAAATATAGAAATCTCTGTAAAATGGGCTTGGGTTGATGTTATCTTTTTGATATTTAACACCAACATTGTCTGCGTTTGAAGTCATTACTCCAGAGGCGATTGCTTCAGTAATATGTGCTTCAGCTCCAGGAACTACGCCTTTTACTCTAGTAGCAATACGCAATCTTAATGAATTAGCGAATTTTTTAAGTTTTGCAGTAGATTTAAAAAGTTGATCCCCTCTAGTGAAAACAGGTTCGCCATCTACAACCATTGCCACTGCTTCTTTCAATTCTTTCATAAGATCTGCATAGATCTTTGTTTGAGAAGCAAACTTTGGTTTAATGTAGGTGCTAATTTGTAAAGCTTGAAAATCTGGATCGCTATTTCCATAAGAATAGTAAGGTACATCTCCATAAGCATCTACTAATTGCAAGAATGTGTAAGCTAACATAACTCTTGCAGCAGCGATTTGATTGTTGTTGTTACCGTAAACTTCGTTTAATACTTTCTTTTCAGGATCTGTATTTAAATCAATTACAGTTTTGAAGTCTTGAGCAGCCAAGTAATAGTTGGCATACAAGCTTTGGTTTGTAACTTCTCTAAACTGAAAACGATCCTCTTCAGTATAATTTCTTTGAGCAGAATATTGTACCCATGGTAATGCCATTCTTCCTGAAGAAAAACTTCCTCTTGATTCGGTCATAAGAAATGCCGATGCATTATTGAAGATTCCAAAAGCTGGGACATCAAGAATGTTTGGCTCATTTGGATTTGTATTTATTTCTTCTAATTGATCAGTACAGCTTACAGTAGTTGTAAGCAGTGCTACAATTGATAATATTGATATGAATATTTTTTTCATCTTGTTTTTTTTTTTAGAATTTTAATTCTAGATTCATTCCGTATGTTCTAGTTGATGGTAAAGAACCACCTTCAAGACCTTGAGTGTTACCACTACCATATGAAGCCATTTCTGGATCCATTCCTTTCCAATCTAATCCCCATGTAAATAAGTTTCTTGCGAAAAGTGAGAATCTAATGTCAGCAAATGGGCCGATAATCTTTTTAGGGAAATTGTATCCAAGAGTAACCTCTCTTAATTTTACATAACTAGCATCAAAAACGTTCATTGCATCAAGACCGTAGTGTTGTTGTGCCCATGCTTGTCCAGGTAATACTGATGTGTTTTTTGTTCCATCTTCATATACAGCATCAACTACAATACCGTTTTCTCTAATACCGTTAGCTGCAGTAGCTTCTAACATACCAGCATAAGAACCCCACATGTGTGATGTAGAGAAATAGCTTCCACCCTCTTGCATGTCAATTAAGAAGCCAAAGTTTAAGTTTTTGTACTTGAAGTTGTTTCTAAGACCCATGTTGTATTTAGGAGTAACAGTTCCTAAAGATTTTTGAGCAGTAGGAATATAAGCTCCGTCAGCATCAACTACTTTGTTACCGTTTTCATCGTATGTGAAGTCTGTTCCGTAAATCTGTCCGTATTGTTGGCCTGTAACAGCTAATAATCTAGCTTGGAATGGAGCTGTAGCAATTGTTAACTCGTTAACACCATCAATTAATTCTAATAATTTATTGTCGTTTTTCGCAAAGTTCCAAGTGATATCCCATCTAAAATCATTTGTTCTTACTGGGTTAATGTTTACTGTAGCTTCAATACCTTTGTTTTGTAATTTACCTGCATTAAACAATTTAAAGTTATAACCTACAGAAGGATCTACCTGAATTGGAGTAATTAAGTCGGTAGTAACTACATCATAATAAGTCAAATCAATACCTAATCTTCTGTCAAATAAGCTTACTTCTAAACCTACCTCTTTTGTAGTTTTTAACTCAGGTTTTAATCCTGGGTTACCTGCTGTATTTGGCTGGCTGTATCTTGGGTCTCCTTGGAAAGGAGTGTCAGTAACAGCGTAGTTTTCAAGTCTATATGGAGTTGTAGCATTTCCTGCTTGTGCCCAACCACCTCTAATTTTACCATAGCTTAACCAAGAAATATCAGTTAATTCAGAAAAAATAAAACTTCCAGTAATCGATGCATAGTTTACAGGATCGTTTACAGTACTGAACCAATCTTGTCTGTCTGTAGCCTCTACGAATAAAAAGTCTTTATAACCTAACGAAACAAAACCATAAGCGCTGTTTGTTCTCATTTCTTCTTGGTAGTTTGTTGCTTGTGCTGGGCTAGAACTGTTTGATAAGTTGTAGATGTTTGGTAAGTTTAAGCCACCCACTGTTGCGCCAGTAACTCTAGAGAAATTATAGCTTCTTCTGTTAACCCCTGCAAATGCATTTAGACTGAAGTCTCCAAACTTTTTGTCATAATGTAAACGACCTTCATAGTTGAAATCAGTTAATGTTCTAGAGCTTGTTGTGAAGCTTGAAGTAGCTTGTGAGCCAATAGCAACTCTTTCGTTGATGTTTAATGTGTAAATATCAGCATACACATTACCTACTGCGTATAATTCAGGAGTGAAATTGTAGGTAAGTTTTCCGTTACCGTATATTCTATTTCTTGTATCATCAGAAGTGTTCTCGTTGATAATCCAGTAAGGATTGTCAGAGTAGTTAGGATCAGGGTTGTCCCAAGCAATTCTATTCCAAGATCTTTGTTGACCGTTAGCCAATTTATAATCTTTCAATTCATCAAAGTCTAATTGTCTTTGACCCCATTGGTAGAATTTTTGTGCCAAACCATTATCTCCGTATCCAACTTCGGGTCTGTTAAAACCTTTTGTTTGTACGTATGTCGCCATACCTTCAACTTTTAGTTTGTCAGACATTTTAGAATTAGCATTGATAGAGAAAGTGTTTTTAGTTAAAGTTGAGTTTGGAACTACACCTTCTGTTTTTTGGTTAGCATATGAAAATCTAACTCCTGAATCTTGAGTTGATTTTGCGAATGAAATCGAATTATTTCTTGTAATACCAGTATTAAAGAAACTTTCTACATCGTTTTTAGGAGCTACCCAAGATTTTTCTTTTAAGTAATCATCAGCAAATTCAGGGTCAAATGCATTCCAAGGTAAATACTTCAAATTTTGATCGTATTTTGGCCCCCAGCTTTCATCAGTAGCATAGTCAGCAACATTGTAAGTTTGACCATTAATGACTTCTTGCTGCATTGTAGTTGAGCTACCTCCACCATAAGAAGATTGTAAATTTGGCATTATGTAAACGCTTTCAAATGTAATTCCTGTATTGAAAGAGATTTCTGCTTTACCGCCAGATTTTTTTGCTGATTTAGTAGTATATAAAATAGCCCCATTACCTGCTCTACTTCCATAAAGAGCGGCGGCTGGACCTCCTTTTAATACAGTTACAGATTCGATGTCATCAGGATTGATATCTGCAGATGCATCTCCATAATCTCTACCTCCAGCACCTCTTTGAGTGTTTGTTGTATTGTAGTTTCCATTGTCTAATGGAATACCGTCAATAACGATTAAGGGTCTGTTTTCTCCTGTTACAGATCCAACACCTCTAAGTACTACTCTTGTAGAACCTCCCATTGTAGATGGAGCAGTAACTTGTAAACCTGCTACATTACCAGATAAAGCAGAAACCGCATTATTAGTCCCTCCTTCGTTAATAATATTTCCTTTTAAGTCCTGAGCTGCATAACTAATAGATTTCTTCTCTCTTTTAATACCTAATGCAGCTGTAATAACTACGCTTTCTAGTTCTACCGAGTCGTCAGTAAGTTTTACGTTAACTGTTGTTGAGCTTGCAGACTTCTCTGAAGTTTTCATTCCTACAAAGCTAAATACCAACACATCGGTTGGTGCTGCTTGAAGAGAATATTTTCCATCAAAATCTGATTGTGTTCCATTTTTTGTTCCTTTTACTAGTACACTTACACCCGGTAAAGGCATGCCTGCATTGTCGGAAACAACTCCTGAAACAGATCTTTCTTGCGCAAAAGTAAGTTGCGCCACTAGTACTACAACGAGTACTAAGAATCCATTGAACTTTAGTTTCATTTTTAAATATTTTGAATTAGTGGGGCAAAAATCACAATAATTTGTTAACTATCCTAATATCTTAAACGCTTTTTTTTGTTAAGGCTAAAATTTAACATTATAACTTATCGTTATGTTTGTGTTATAAAATTTTATTTCTTCGTTTTTTGTCTTTCCATTGGTAATGGTAAATTTTAATAAACCGTTAGCAGTTTTTGCGCCTAAACCGAGTCCAATACCTAGAAGTTTGTCATTATTTTTTTTTGCTGATAATATTGTCGGATCTTCGTAATAGCAGTAATCTAGAATGGAATTAAAATATAGATTGTGTGAAATTAAATATCTGTATTCTGTCATGAGGCCAATCATTAAATTTGCCTGTAGACTATTCTCTGTAAATCCTCTTATGGAATTAATTCCTCCAAAACGATATAATTCATTTGTGATATAATTCTTGCTTTTTAAAAAATAGTTTTGACTTTTTAAATGTATAATATTTTTCTCATTAATGTAAAAATCATTCATTATGTTAAAATTTGTAAAATTTTGTTTTTGCGACGAATTCTCTATTGTTGCTCTGTTTCCGGTTCCGATAGTTAAGTTTAGAAAAGTTTGTATTGGAAAGAGTTTGTTTTTTGAATTGTTTTTTTTGAATTCTACAGAGGTGGTGTAGAAAGTGTTTTTATAGTCAGTTAGGTTTTGATTGTTTAGATTTTGAATGTCGCTTGATTCTGTGGTTTCATATCCAAGATAAATTCGTTTGTTGTAATTTATAAAATACCCTAATTGTAAAGCTGTCTTTGTGTTTTGAAAAGTACTGTCTTGTTTGAAAATATTGATTTGTGCTTTAATAGCTATTGGACTGTTGAATAAATATGGGATGTTCAAATTTGCATTAAAAAGTTTTTGATTGTTTCCATTATTTTTCCAGTTAATAGATAATTCTTCTCCGTTTCTAAGTGCGTTAACTAAAGTTAGATCTAAGTATCCGTTAAATTGAATTTTTTTATTTTCAGTACTGTTAAATCCTAGGTAACCGTCAAAGTTATTTGCTTTTCTTTTTTCTAAATAAATATACACTTTGGTTGTGTCTTTTGTAAATAGAATTTCTGGATACTTGATCTGGTTAATGAATCCAAATTTTTCGAAGTCTTGATGCAGCTGTTCAATTGTTTTTTGATTAAATATTGTGCTTCTGTATTTTTTTACAATTTGTTTTTCGGCTCCTTTCGGAAAAAGTTTTTTATGCAACTGATTAGAGTATTTTATTTCTATAGCATTTAAATTTCTTTTTCTGTCTGTTGAGATTAATAAATCAGCATATAGATTTTGGTTTTTCTGTTGGATATTGATAAGTTTTACTTTTGCGAATGCATAGCCATTTGTTTCTAAATTTTGTAGAGTGTTTTTTAAAAATGGTTCTATTTGCGAATATGATAATTTTATAGAATCTTGTTTTATGTTAAAATAACTGGCTAAAAATAAATCGTTTTTTATACCTATATATATATGTACTTTTTTTATTCTTTTTCCAAGTGAAATTTTAGTGATATAACTGCTGTCGTTTTCTTTCTTTTTTTCTAGTATTTGGTTATTGATATAGCCAAGTTCTTTTAGATTTTTACTGACAATATTTATTTCTTCAGCTATTAATTTTGCGCTTTGGTGTTTTGGGGAGTAACCAATGGAGTCAATTATTTTGGTTTCTGTTGCTGTTTTTCCTGTTATTTTTAATTGAATGGTTTGACTTTTGGAAGTCAAATAAGTAAGGAAAAAAAATAGAATAAGAATTTTAGATTTCAATTTTGATTTCTTTTGGATATTTGATAACGCAAATATCTATCGTTTGTTACAATAATCATAATGTTTGTCTTTGAAGTTATCATTGTTGCTATTCTCTTTTTGGTTTGTGGATACTATTTTTTGCAAATATGTATTTTGTTAGTACACAAATGTTTACTTCTTGTGAAAATAAATCAATTATGGTTTGTAGAGTGAAAATTAATTTATACATTTGCAACCCCGTAAAAAGCGGGATTTTAATATAATAAGAAATTTTAGTATTTAATTATGCCAACAATTCAACAATTAGTAAGAACAGGAAGAACTCAGATAACTAAGAAGAGTAAATCGGTTGCTTTAGATTCTTGTCCTCAAAGAAGAGGGGTTTGTACGCGTGTTTACACTACTACACCAAAAAAACCA
>CAUPKP010000027.1:0-73001 GCA_963511795.1 uncultured Flavobacterium sp.
GATAGCGAGAGAGAAGATGGATATGGTAAGTCTGACAATTATATCAGTTTTCGACAGCAAGATGGTTCATGGGGTTTAGCTATTAATATGGGAGATAAGATAAATTCAGAATTAGTAGAAAATGGTGCGAGGTTAACACCTGACGGAAAATATTTGCTTTTTAGAAGGTCAGAAGAAAAAGTAAAAGAGGATGGAAGTACATATTGGGAGACTAAAGATTATTGGGTTGACGCTAAAATCATTGAACAGTTAAGACCTCAATAATGATTTCATATAAAATATAACTACCGCCAACAGCACCTACCCAAAAGTGGCGGTTCAGTGGTTAAATCAAGCTTTATGCATCTATCAAAGTTTCTGTTTGGTTGACAGTGAAGTGCTTCGAAATCGCCACCTTCAGGTAGCTGCAAAACGTTTATGGTTTAGTTTCCGTTACTTGCTATGCCCGTAACGGAAACTAATTAGCACTCTAAACTACCAATATTCGAATATCCGAGATATTTTACCGCCTTTAAACTCGATTAGATTCAATTCAGTTTTACTGTCTTTAATTTTGACAGATCTATTCTTCAAATTTATTCCTCTTTAATGAACTTAAAAAGCACTTAAGGCGCCGACAAAAAATGCCCTCTCCATTTATTAATGAAGGGGGCATTATTTGGTTCTGTCGCATCTGGGAATAACTTTTATCTTTAGAATTTTAAACCCATCGAAAAATAAATACGAAAGGTCATTGCTATCCAAAGTCTATCATTCTGCAGGCAGAATATTTTAAGCTTAGATTTACTTTAAGTTATCGGGATGTTGAAGAAATAATGAAGATTAGAGGAGTGTTTGTGGATCATGCTACGATTCAACGGTAGGTTTATAAATTTACGCCTTTCATTGAATCAGAGATGAAGAAGAGAAAGGTTGGGGGCAAGCTGAAGATTAGATGAAACCTATATAAAAGTAAAAAGTATTTGGTGTTATTTGTACAGGGCAGTGGATAAATTAGGCAATACGGTTGACTTTCTTTTGACTAGAAAAAGACAGAGAATGAGCGCTCAGTCTTTTCTAATTAAAGCTATTAGTACTAACTGCAGGCCACGAGTAATAAACATTGATAAAAGTGGTTCTAATACAGCACCGATCAAAGTCTATAACAAGCGCTCGTTCTCAAAGATTAAAATCCGGCAATGTAAATATCTCAACAATATTGTCGAGCAGGACCATTGTTTTATCAAGTGACATTGCAAAAACAAAAGAAAAAAAGTCTTTAAGAACCCCGAAATTTCCCAATTATAAGTATTCGTCAATTTTTATATTTCTGCTTTCATTATTTGCATCTTCTATTGCTTTTAGAATAGCTCTAATTTGAATTTTATCAATCCAGTATTTATCAAAAAACACATATTCTATTGTCTTTGTGTTTTTAATATCCTCTAAAGGATTTTTTGCCAGTAATACTAAATCTGAATTGTATCCTATTTTTATTTTTCCAGTTCTCTTTTTCATCCAATTACCTGGTGCAGCAGTTGCTGCATAAAGTGCTTGTGAGTTAGTCATTCCAGATTTAGATAAAGACACTAATTCATTATGAAGCGAAAACCCAGGAACAACAGTAGCTACATTCGCATCAGTTCCGGCCATAATTGTAACTTGATTATCGACTAATGATTTTGTCATTATATGGATAGCTTCAACATAGGTATTCCAAAAAGTCAGTGATAATTTTCTTGCTTCAGGTTTATCTTCTCCGTCATATTCATACCCGTTTTTACCAGGAAGCCATCCCAATTTGTAAAGAGGTGTTCCTTCAATAATTTTTGGGTTAGCATACTTTAATTCTATTTCTTTAAGCTTCGCTTTTAAGTCAAACCTTTGTTTTATAAAACTTTCACATAACCAAACCGTTGAAGTAACACTGATATTATTCTCTTTTAGTTTTTTTGCAATTTGGTCTGAACGTACTTTTAAAAACTGAAGATATTCCTTTTTATTCTTTGAAATTGATTTTCCAAAATCATCCATAGTTTTTACGGTTAATTCCTCGATATGAGCAACCTCTTTTTGACCTGATGGATAAAACGTTTCTAAACTAACTAATGGAATATGACCAATGACTGGAAGATTATACTCTTTGGCAATCTCAATTGTAGTTTTAAACATTTCCGGATTTACAAAACCGTACATTTTAACTGCATCATAGCCTTGTCTGCTTATTTTCTTTATTGCTTTTTCAGCATCATTTTTAGCTGCATAATTGATTGAATGCCGTGTCCAGCCATAATAATAACCTGTTAGCCCGCTCTCACTAAATATTGGCGGAGAAGCAATAAACATTCTTGGTCCAATACCTTTTTTTTGTATTGATTTTCTCCATTCTAAAACAACAGAACTTCCTGCCATTTCTCTAACATAAGTAACACCATTAGCTAAATACAAAAACAAATCATTTTTACTTTCTTTTAGATGAACGTGACTGTCCACAAGGCCTGGAATCAGGAATTTGCTTGTACCTTCAATGATAACTGCTGTGGTATCCAACAGGAGATTTTTACCAATTTGAATTATCACACCATCTTTAATAATTACATCTTGATTTTTTATAAAACTGCTGCAGTCTTCTGAAAGTATGCTTACGTTTTTTATTTGAACTGCTTTTGATGGTTTAACAATTGAAGAAATATTTATAACCTCAACCGACTTACCCAAGACTTTATTTAATTCATTATCTGACCAGATAAAAACACCTGCAAGTACTACTAACAATATCATAACGAGATATATCAATCTCCTAGACCAAAACTTTTTCATAAGACATTCAATTTATTTTAGAGACAAAAATAAACGCTTAAACATCTTTAATTCAGCATTTAATGAAGGTTAGGTATGAAATATGCTGTTTTAGGTACGAAAATCATAAGGACAATAAATACTCTTTGTAATTTTTAGAAACTGGCAGGTCAATTTGAGTAAGAGAAATGGTATCCTGATTTTTCCATGATTTAAAATGCGATGGATTTATTAAATGCGAACGATGAACCTGAACTAAAAAATCAAAATTATCCTGAACTTTTTTAAGCGTACTTCGAATTAATTTTACTTTTAGCTGACTGTCCTCGATAAAGAAAATCTCTACATAATTCTGAGCGTTAGAAACGCAGACCAATTCATTTGCCCTTATTTTTAAAATATCTAATTTATTTTCTCCTCTAATAATTATTTCTTCGTTTTCGGACAGAATGCTTTCGCCTTTCATTGGAATTAATTTTACAGAATATATCCTGGCCAACACTATTATTGGAGTTGAAATCAAAGCTGATTTAAGAATTATTATACTTAGAAACTCAAAAAAATCATATCCTCCATTTAAGATTGGACTTTTATAATAGAGATATGTGCTTACTAAAAATAGCAGGTGAAAGAATACTACACTTACTATCTCAAAACCGAGATTCCATTTTGAAATTTTTTTATAAATACTTTTCTGAATTATAGCAAGCAGTCCATAACACAGAAATGCAATTAAGCTAAATCCAATACTTATAAAAAGCCACATTTTAAAACTTACCGTTCCATCATCAAATGGCCTTATAAAAAAAGCGAAAATAAAAAGCCAAATACTAATGAAGATCCCAATCAGTAAATGATGTGTGATAGAAGGGTTTAATTTTTTCATTTTAATAAAAAATGATTATTATAAATTGTAATGTTTATTTTTAGAAACTCATCTAAACTTACAATATATAATTTAATCTTTATGATAAGGTTATCATTAAAATATATTCACAAATTAAATTTAGATTACTGACAGTTTCTTTAAATCCTGCTAAAAAATGGTTCATAAACAAGTGATTTAAAATATTGAATATCTTCTTCTTTCAAAAAGTGATGTGTTGCTCGAACAGATGCTTCCCAAATATTGACAACTTCATTATACTCGGTTTTTGTAATATTGTCTATTTTATATTTCATGTTATTTTATTTTCACTACCATCCAAATTCACGAAATAAAGTAAAGAAGAAATTTGGTTTTACTTCAAATACTGCCTCTCAGATCCAAACTATTCTAAATGGCTATTCAGAATCTTGATGCTTCTATTTTAAAAGCCGATCTAACTGTATCCTAAATAATTTTCCGATAGGCACTATATAATTATCGAGAAATATCTGATTTCCTTCTATGCGTTTGATGTGCTTCTGTGCTACCATAAACGATCGATGTACTTGAATAAAACTGCCAATGGGCATGAGTTCCATCATTGAAGATAATTTTCCACGCGTGGTAATGATTTCTTTTTTTAGTACAATTTTAATATAGTTGCCCGAAGACTCTACAAACAAAATATCATCAAGTACAATTTGTATGTATTTGTTATCTGAACGAAGAAAAAACCTTTCCTGCTTTTCGTCGGCAACTACATTTTGCGAATTAGATGCAATTTTAGGAGTATCTGTACGTGCCTTGTTGATTGCTTTCAAAAAACGTTCGAATGAAAAGGGTTTAAGTAAGTAATCAACAATGTTTAATTCGTAACCTTCTAAGGCATGCTCTTTATAAGCAGTGGTAACTATTACCTTTGGTAAATTGGGCAATGTTTTTAGAAACTCAAACCCTTGTAATTTAGGCATATTCAGATCCAGAAAAATTAAATCTACCGTATTATTATTGAGGTATTCAATAGCTTCAATGGCATCGTAGCAGTCTTGCATCAATTGCATATTGGGCAACAGCGAGCAATATTTTTTGATGATGTCGTGTGCCACCGATTCGTCATCCACGATAATGTATCTAATACTCATAAAGTAAGTCTTAATCGAATTTTATAAATAGCTGCATGGTTAGTAGATATTTCTAGTTCATGTTTGTTCAAATAAACCAATTCTAGTCTTTTTTTCAGATTATTCAAGCCAATACCTTGATTACCTGATTGCTCATCGGCATCAAAATTATTTTCAATTTCAAAATCAACATGCTGCAATGTAGCCTTTAAGCGAATGTAAACAAATGCATCTTTTCTTAGTTTTTCTACCCCATGCTTAAAAGCGTTTTCAACCATAATAATAAATAGCAATGGCATGATTTTTATACTCCGATCTTCTGCATCTACATCAAAGCGAATAGTAATCTCCTTATGGTATCGCATTTTATGCAAATCCATGTAGTTTTCAAGATACGTGATTTCATCAGCTAAGGTAACCCAATCATTTTGTCCTTCATAAATACTGTACCGCATCATGTCCGATAATTTGAGAATTAACTGCTGTGCTTTAGCTGTGTCTAGTTCTACCAATCCATACAAATTATTCAAGGTATTGAAAAAAAAGTGCGGATTAACCTGACTTTTCAGGTGCATTAATTCAGCTTGTGTTTTATCTTTTTTTAGTCGGAGTATCAATTTAATCTGAATAATTAACCAGCGTATCATCCAGGCTATCATCGAAATGAAAAATAGTAGAATGAAAATGTGATAATCTTCTTCTTTTCCAAAAAAATCATTAAAAACCACAATTAACATGGTGGTCACGATGAAAAAGTAAGGTACCCACCTTTTAAGAAATTGCTTATTGAATAGTTTTTGCCATAAAGTCATTCTACAAAATTACACAAAAACTCAAGCCCTGTTGATTAGTTGTTACAGATTTATCTTTAGGTGTGATGAACGTATTGTTTACAGCTTTCAAGTGCTCTTATATTCTAATCCCAGTAATACATACCTACTTTCCACACATCTGTCCCAATTCTTTTTTTATCCATTTTATTCATCATAATATTGGATGAAAATTAAATTAATCATGGACAATCTGATCATATCTGACCTTTCTAAAACATACAGCAACGGAGTTAAAGCACTTCAAAACGTATCATTACAAATACCCGTAGGGATGTTTGGACTACTGGGACCAAATGGCGCAGGCAAATCAACACTCATGCGTACTATAGCGACCTTACAGGAAGTGGATTCCGGAAGTATTCATTTAGGAAGTCTCAATATTTTAGAAAACAAGAATGAATTGAAAAAAGTACTGGGTTACCTACCTCAACAATTTGGTGTATATCCAGCACTATCTGCTGAGATGTTATTGAACCATTTGGCAGTTTTGAAAGGAATTATGAATCGAATAGAGCGTAAAGAAATTGTGCATGCACTTCTTCATAAGGTAAACCTATATGAAGTTCGAAAGCAAAAATTAGGTGAGTTTTCTGGAGGAATGAAGCAGCGCTTTGGCATTGCTCAGGCATTACTGAACAACCCTAAGTTGCTAATTGTAGATGAACCAACAGCAGGACTAGATCCTGTGGAACGCAACCGCTTTTATAATCTATTAAGTGAAGTGGGAGAACAAACCATCGTAATTCTCTCAACACATATAGTTGATGATGTAAAAGAATTATGCACCAAGATGGCCATCATTAACAAAGGCAAAGTGATTGTTCAAGGAAATCCCATCCAAATCATAGAAACCCTGCAGGGGCGATTGTATGAGAAGACGATACACAAAAACGAATTGGAACAATACAAAAACGAATATCAGGTTATTAGTGATCGCCTGTATTTAGGAAAACAAATTGTTCATGTAATCAGTGATACCCACCTGGGTTCAACGTTCAAACTTATTGAAGCTAATCTGGAAGATGTTTACATGTCTCAAATTCTTAATTCTTAATTCTTAATTCTTAATTCTTAATTCTTACCATATGCTATACGAATTTTTCCTATTCGAAATTAAATACAGATTGAAGCGACCTGAAACCTATTTTTTCTTTCTTCTTCTGTTCTTGTTCTCAGTAGCGGGTGTTGAATTTGTCTTTCAGGGAATAGATCTAGGTTTAGTGAAGAAGAATTCTCCACTAGTAATTGCTAAAGCCATGGGCGCCATTACAGGATTGTCCATGATTATTGCGTCTATGATTATGGGGGTTCCTGTACTGCGTGATTTTCAATATGACGTTACTTCACTTATCTATGTCAACCCTATCTCCAAGAAGAATTACTTATTAGGCCGTTTCTTGGGATCGTTTGTTGTGTTACTCTTTATTTTCAGTGGTGTGCTCTGGGGAATGATGGCAGGAGAATTTATGCCCTGGAATAATCAAAGTGAATTTATGTCCTTTCAATTTATTAATTATCTCCAGCCCTTTCTTTGGGTGGTTTTACCCACATTGTTTTTTGGTGCTTCAGTGTTTTTTGTGACTGGTGCGCTCAGCAAAAATTTGATGGTTGTGTACACTCAAGGCGTGGTCATTTTTGTTTTGTTTATGATTACTAAAGGCATTACCAATGAAAACTTTCAGGCGTTGTTGGATCCCTTTTCGCTTACCACATTAACTAAAGCAAGTAAGGGATGGACTGTAATGGATAGAAACTCTCTGCTTATTCCTGTGTCGGGTATTATGCTGCTTAACAAACTCTTCTGGATAACTTTGGGCATTTCGGTTCTGATGGTTGGATACATCAAGTTTCAGCTGATGGTAATAAATCAAAAGACTTTCAATAAAAAGCAGAAACAAAAAGCTAAAACATTACCGGAGGCTTTCACTAAAAGCCTACCCTCGGTTACACCTGTCTTTCATATTAAGGCGCAATTCGCACAGCTATTGCTTAATACCTGGTTTCATAGCGTGTCCATTCTCAAGCTCATCTCTTTTTGGGCGATTATTGTGTGTTGCTTCATTATTATTCTTGTCAATTCGGTGAGCTTAGGCACCTCCTATGGAGTAGATAGTTATCCTACCACGTATTTCATTATCGAAGAATTGCGCGAGATGTCCATTTACTTCTTCATGATCATTTTAGTCTTTTATTCTGGTGAGATTATGTGGAAGGAAAAGGACGTAAAGCTTGATCTCATTCACGATGCCTCTCCCCTCTCTAGTTTTATTAACGTGAGCAGCAGATTTCTGGCATTACTGTTCATCTATGCCATTGTGATGCTTTCTCTCATTGCTGCTGGCGTACTTTTTCAAACATTGAACGGCTACTATAGATACGAGTTGGACGTCTATTTCTTCGGATTTTTTTTAGAGTTATTTCCATTCCTGGCCTTGTACACATTTGCGTCCATGTTCTTTCAAGCACTTACCGGAAACAAGTTTATCGGGATGCTCGCGACCATCACTTTCGCTATCATCAACGTAGCCATTGGCGTATTTGGTTTGGAACATCCGTTACTTAACTTTGGCGGACAGGCATTGGCTCCATACTCGGATATGAATGGTTTTGGACACTTTCTTAACGCTTATCTCTGGGTAAAAATCTATTGGGTATTGTTTGGTTTACTGTTCTTGATCTTCGCTAGTGTTTTAATGGTAAAGGGAACCGAAACGGGATTGAGAAAACGATGGACGATCGGAATAAAACAAATGGGAAAATCGCTGAGGGTTTTCAGTTTAGTTTGCCTGATACTCTTCATCAGTATAGGAGGTTATATTTTTTATAATACCAATGTGCTAAATGAATTTTGGACTAAAGGTGAGCAAGATGATTTTAGAGCTGGTTACGAAAAGACGTTAAAGCAGTTTGAATATATTCCACAGCCGAAAATTATAGATGTCAATCTGAAAATTAACCTGTTTCCATCACAAAGAGCCTATGAAATAACCGGTTACTATATTGTTACCAATACATCGCAAGTACCCATTCGGGAAATTCATGTTCAAAAACTATTGAAGTCAAACGTGGAATTAATGGATGTAACCTTTGATCGTAACGCAAGAACAAACAACAGGTATAAAAAATATCATTATACCATTTACCAATTGAGCCAATCGTTAGCTCCCGGTGATACACTGAAAATGAATTTTAAACAAACCTTACATCCAAAAGGTTTTGAAACTGACAATTCTGATATAGATGTCGTTTATAACGGTACTTTTTTTGACAATGCGGTATTACCGAGTTTTGGTTATCAAAAAAAATATGAACTGCAGGATGAGGGAGATCGAAAAGATTTTGAGCTGGCTCCACGACTCCAAAAATCCAAGCGAGATGATGTAAGAGAACTGGTGAATGCACGCAGCGGAAGTGATTCAGATGGAACCACCTTAGATATAGTAATAAGTACAGAAGCACCACAAACAGCACTCACTTCTGGCGATTTGGTGGCAACATGGAATACAAGTGGCCGCAATTATTTTCATTACAAAACCAATCAGCGGATTATCCACTTTTATCCTATTGTATCAGGCCAGTATGAGGTAATGAGAAACACCTGTATTCCATCAGGCAATACTTCAAAGGAGCATGTTGATTTAGAGATTTATTACCAAAAAGGACATGAATACAACCTCACGCGCATGATGGAATCGATGAAAATGTCGTTGGATTATTACAGCAACCATTTCAGTCCGTACCAATATAAGGAGCTCCGTATTGTGGAGTTTCCAAGATATCGAACATTTGCCCAATCTCTGCCAGGCATCATTCCTTTTTCGGAGGCTATTGGTTTTGTTATGGACATCGATGATGAAAAAGATGTGGATATGGCATTTTATATTACTGCCCATGAAGTGGCTCACCAATGGTGGGGTCTACAATTGGAAGCGGCAAATGTACAGGGACAAAATATGATTTTAGAAACACTAGCGCAGTATTCTGCCATAATGGTACTTAAAGAAAAATACCCCGATGAAAAAGTGCAGCAATTTTTGAAGTTTCAATTGGATGAATACACAGAAGCTAACTTAAAGTCTAGCAAGAAGGAACTGCCACTGACTTTGGTTGAAAATGAAGAACACATCTACTACAACAAAGGAGCGCTTGCGATGTATAAATTACAGAAAGATATTGGAGAAGAAAATGTAAACAAGGCATTACAGCATTTTCTGAAAGACTGGCATTCTTTCAATAACTCCCAAAAGCCAAATCGCTATGCAACTACCGTGGACTTAATTAAGTATTTTCGTGAAGCAGCTCCGGATTCGAAGCAACATGTTATAACAGATTTGTTTGAACATGTGAATAGTATTAAGTAAATTCAAACGCTATCGATCATTGTAAAGTGACATTAAAAAACATATAACTATCTTAAAATAAAAAGTAATATGCAAGAAATCAATTCCATCAGCATTTTGGAGAAATTTTCATTATTTGATAAGCTATGGACACCACATATAATTGGTGAACTCAACGGACAGTATGTTAAGCTTTGTAAACTGAAGAACGACTTTGTCTGGCACAGCCATCAGGAAGAAGATGAAATGTTTGTGGTAATTAGCGGCACATTGATGATGGATTTTAAAGATGGGAAAACAATATCAACTAGACCAGGAGAAATATTGATAGTACCAAAAGGAGAGAAACACAGACCTTGGACAAATGGAGAAGAAGTTATGGTAATGCTTATCGAGCCCAAAACCACACAGCATACTGGA
The DNA here is from genome assembly GCA_963511795.1 of uncultured Flavobacterium sp. GTDB lineage: Bacteria > Bacteroidota > Bacteroidia > Flavobacteriales > Flavobacteriaceae > Flavobacterium. Next base: position 10,361 of record CAUPKP010000027.1, read on the forward strand.
GAACTTAAAGTGCCACAAACTGTTGAAAAATTGGAATGGATATAAATGAAGAAGTAAAAGTAACCGCGGGCAGCACTTTTTAGGATAGTGTCAAAAATTTATGGATTAATTATAATGTAACTCTCTCATCAGTAATACTGATTATCTTCTTGTCTTCTAATACAAATTCTATCTGTCCGTATTTTTGAAATAGTCGTTCTTCTGGATTGGATGATTTGGAAAAATACTTAACACTAATAATTACCTTTGGTAAATTAAAATTCTAAGATGACCGGATTTTAAAATTCTTACCACACAATTCTTAATCGAAAGAACTCAAATATTCTTTGAATTTTGAAATTCCTTTGATGGAAATTCCAGCAGTTGCTTTTTTTGTCGAGATAATTTGATTAAGTTCTTTACGAAGTTCGTACCTATTTTGGGCAAATAGCTGAACCGTAAAGAGAGAAAGACAGAGCAGGAATATTATTTTCTTCATAATGAAATTATTACTTTAACCATTTTACAATCGTGCTGATAAATATTTGCTGCTGGTCAACAAACAAATAATGTGAACAATTTTCAATGATTTTGAAGTTTTGTTTTTTTACTATTTTCTCCATATCACTTAATTGCTTTTCTGAGAATATGCTGTCTTGCTGTCCGTAAACCGCAAATAATTTTATCTGTTTTTTAAGATTTTTTAAAATAGGTTTTGTGTCAATATTATTTTTGCTTTCATTTTTATAGAATAAAATAGGTGCATTGTCATTTCTGATGTTATTTTTACCAAATTCACTTAATTCATAATTTTTACGGATTTCATTTGCTTCTTTTGTTGGAAAAGGCATTTTAAAATAGTTGTTTTGGCTTGCAATTTCATAACATTGTTTTCTATATTCGGCAGAATTTTTATTCAGTTTTTCTATTTTACTAACCTGTGAAATCATCAAAGTATCATTTTTCCTTTGATAAATTCTTTTGGCAGTTTTTAAAATGTGGTCATAAGTTTCTTGTTGAGAAAACAAAGCACCTGCAAGTATCAGCGAATTTACTTTTTCAGGGTTTTGCTCTGTATAAAGTGTCCCAACTAAACCACCAAAACTGTGAGCAATAATATTTGCTTTTTTGATGTTGTAGCTTTTGTAAAGTTCATTCAAATCTTTAATCGCTTCTTGATAAGTAAATGCCGCAGTAGTATCAATGGAACGACCTTCACCCCGTCTGTCATAAACGATTACATAAAATCCTTTTTCGGCAAGTTTTTTAGCGGTTGTTCCTTCAAAAAGTGTCGAATTTCCTCTCGGTCCACCGTGAATAAAAATGATTGCAGGATTTTCACTTTGTCCATAAGATTTTGAATAAATAGTGTTATTTGTTTGAGCATTTACAGCGAATGATATTACAATACCAAATAGCAATAGTATTTTTTTCATACAGGAATCTTATTTCAAAAGGTTGCTTTCTTTGATAATTTTTCTAATTTCCTGCTCAAAATAGTAAGCAATATCAAAATTTTCGTTCGCTTGATTTTCCATAACTATAACGCTTGTTTTAGTTTTTGGATAATATAAATTAACCGCTGTAAATCCTTCGCTTGGATGAAAACCAGTGTGCCCAATTTCCATTATGCTGTCTTTATCGTTTATCCGCAGTCCATATCCATATCCAATTGGTTTTTCACTAAAAAGTTTATGTGTATTGGTGATGGAATAACTAGTCATCATTTTATAAGTGTCGGGTTTTAGTAATTTGCCATTGTGCAGCCATTCGTTCCATTTCCCTAAATCAGGAGCTGTGACAATTAAATGGCTTCCAAAATAATTATGGATGTCAAAATTTAATTTTTCATTCAATTTATAAGAACCGTCTTTTTTTACGGTGTGTCCTTTTGTCAAAAATTTATTATTGCTCTCGTTAGGATAATAACTATCATTCATTTTACATTTTTTGAATAAGGCAGTTACTAATTCCTCGAAACTTTTGTGGCTTTGCTTTTCAAGAACCTGCCCTGCTACATAATATCCAATATTCGAATAATTAAAAGCTGTTCCCGGTTTAAATTTTAAAGGTTTGTCTATATCCTCACTATTCAAACCCGAAGTATTGGTAAGCAGCTGGTGTACTGTAATTGTATCTGCCCAGGAATATTTAAAATCCGGCAAGTATTTACGGATAGGCGTCTGCAGATCAATTGTTCCTTTTTCTACTTCCTGTAAAATAAGCACAGCCGTAAATTGTTTGGCGATTGACATTGTAGAAAACTTATCCGAAATTTTCAATGGCGTTTTTTTGTTGAAATCAGAATAACCATGTGCTTTTGCATATATTGTTTTTCCGTTTTGCTGGATAAAAACAACGCCGTTGAAACTTCTTGGGTTTGTAAGTTGAATTAAGCTGTCAATTTTGGCAGCGTAGCCGTCTTTTTTCTGTCCAAAAGAGTGGCACGAAGTAAATACAATTGCGATGGCAATAAAGGATAACCTGAAAAAATGCTTCATTTAAAGTGCTGAGAATTATTTAATGTATGTCTGTTTTTATTTCTTACGAATATAAGAATAATCGGTACTGTATAATTATTTATAACTTGCTTAGATGCTCTTTTTTTCAACATATAGAAGCATTGTTTTTACCCCCCACCCAACTCTCTCCACACAAGCGACCTATTCCATTAAGTTTAGCTTTAATTGTTCTCGCGAAGACGCCAAGGCGCAAAGTTTAGAGTCGATTGCTTTGCGTCTCCACTACTTTGCGTGAGCTATATTTAGAAAAAACTTAGCAAGAAATCCTTAACTTAATGATATTGCAAGAGCAAGAGCGAACTGGTGAAGCAAAGGAGAGGGAAATAGAATTGAGTTATTTATAATTTATTTCAAAACGGTATCATAAATTTCATTCAGCAGGTTTTGTCTCATTTTTGAGTTTCTTTGGTTCAGAAGTATGATGATGCCCCAATTTTTAGCCCTGTCATAACATACAATCGAAGATTGTCCCATCGAATCTCCCGATTTCATATAAATTGTATTTTTATCATCTGTCATGATATTTGTACCTAATCCCATTTCTCTTTTTTCATCTTTGTAGAATATTTTCTCTGTAATTATAGCAGCTTTACCTACTGATGTTTTGTTATTTAGCACCGCTTTTAAATATGCAACCATATCCGAAGCATTCGATTTTACTAGTCCGGCTGGCGCTGTCACATTCCAATTGAAGAATTCCTGAATGCCTCCCTCGGGGTTATGACCAACCGTTCTATTTTTTACATTAAAATCTTTAGTCAGCGTACTAGTCATCTTTAACGGCGTTATTATCTTTTCTCTGATAATTTCATCGTAACTCTTATTATATACTTTTTCTAAGATCTGTCCGAGTAAGGTATATCCAATCGTAGAATAACGGTATTTTCCATAATCTTTCAGCTCGCTGCAATTGTTTATTAGCGCAGTCAATGTTTCTTGAGTCACATTGCTTATAGGCTGCTGCGGGTTTAGTTCTATCAGTTTTCCGAAATCTATATCCGGCAAACCTGACTGATGAGAGGCCAGATCTGAAATTTTTATTTTGTTTCTAAGATTTTCATGCAGCACATACTGTTTTGGAAGGAAGCCATCTATATAATCAGCTGTTTTTATTTTATTGTCAATAACCGCCTGTGCAATTAGATTTGAAGTTAAAATTTTAGTAATCGATGCAATTTCGAATATCGAATTTTTATCAATTTTAATTTGGCTTTCTGCATTCAGATTGCCATAAGACGTAAAGTATTTTTCATTATTGCTGACAAAACCAACACTTATGCCTACGTTAGGATTTTTTTGATAGCTATCCTTTATTATTGAATCAATCTTTCTGGCACTGTTTTGTCCGAAAGAAATTGTACTTGTTACTACCAGCACTGCTAAAAATTGTAATGATTTCATTGTATCGTTTTTTTGATTAAAAATTATTTCGATACAAAGATGCGGCAGGAATTAGTTCTGGGCGACCGAATAAAAACAGTCGAACGCATTTGTTTTGAAAAATAAGTACGAGTAATTTAAAAAAATAGTACGAATAATTACAAAATACTGTTTTATAAGTTCTTACGATATTCCGTCGGAGTGTAACCTGTGTGTTTTTTAAAAGCCGTATTGAAAGAAGATTTTGAATTAAAACCTACATCGTACAGAATTTCTAAAACTGTTACCTTACTTTTTGCAGCATCTTTTAAAATACTCATTGCTCTTTCAATGCGATAGGTATTGACAAAATCGTAAAAATGCTGTTCTAATTTATGATTAATTAAAAGTGATAAGTCCCGAACCGGAACATCAATAGCCACAGAAATGTCCTGAATAGTCAGCGAAGGATTAAGAAACGGATTTTCATCAATCATATACTGCTTTAGTTTCAATAATTCTGCATTGTACTCTTTTTCACTTACAGCTGATGGCGAGCTGTTTTTTTCTTCGGAAATTATATCCTCCACCAGTTTTAATTTTGAATCGATATTTCTAAACAGGCTTGGATTATTCAGGGCTTTATATAAATACCAAAAAATGATAATCAGTTCAAATAAGAGAAGTCCAATTTTTAACGATTCAGAAATAGTAGGCTGTTCTGTAAATTTAAAGATGTTTTTAAACAGCGCAATACTAAAAAACACTGATAATGCTAGAGTAAACTGAAACAGCCACTTAAGTGATTCCATAGATGCTCCCGCATAATTTTCAAGATATATTTTTTTTGCTTTTCTTAAAATCATAAAAGCAGCGATGATGTATAACACAATTTGAACATGCACAAGAATATGATTGAACTGCACTTCCGGCATGCTGAGGCTTTTTTCAAGAAACTTAATTTTTGAAGCCGGATTAACCGTATAGAAGCGGGGCAGTAAAATTAAATTTGCTGTTAAAAAAGGGATAGTATGCGCTAAATGTTTTGGCTTTAGTTTAAAATCAGAATAGCAGACAGACAGGACATATAAATAAAAAGCGGGAAGCTGTAAGAAAAAAAATGTGCTTATAAAAATTCTTGCAGCCAAAGAGAATTTAAACAAATCGTCTAGATTTATGCTAATATCAATTGCTGTTAAAACCAGAAAAAAAGCAAAAAGGCGGTTACTTAATTTATGCTGTGTTTTGACTGTAACCAAAAACAATGACAGAAATAATGAGATAAAAATGGTTATTACAGCGATGGTAACCAATAAATTAATTTTGTCCATCAATTATTTTATTTTTCATTGTTTATTTTTCTGGGAAGCTGTAGCTAAAGTAACCTGAATGGATTGGATATGCAAATAAAATGCCGGCAAAACCAACTAGATGCCTGAGTTAAACAAATACATTCCAAATTCAATCGCTTTTTATTACCCTATCATTCTTTTGGATTGATCTATAAATTCAATAAAACAATCGAAATTGTTAATTAAAAGTTAATTTCAAGTACTATGTGATACACAATACCTTTTTAAAGACATATATTTGCATAGGATATTATTATATGATCCAAATTATTTAATCAATCATCAATCAAAAAACCATTAATCATGAAAAATTCAGTTTTAATTTTAGGAGTTGCTTTAGTATCATTTTCAACTATTTCTAATGCAAAAAGCACAGTTAACTTACCATACCAATCCTTTGAGAACATCATCGTGTCAGATGATAGTATCGAAACACAAAACAATGTGACAGCAAAATTTGAAAAACCATTTTTGGCCGAAGAAGCTGAAGCATTCAATCCAGAAACTGTAATTGCCTATAACCCAAAAACAATAGAAGAAATTATCACTGAAGGCAATAAAATTGTCGAGGCTGCAGTTTCTTATGATTCAGAATTTATGGTTTATGAAGAATCAATGCGTGAAATAATTGCTCAATCAGATCTGATTACAGAGAATACGGCTTCTGATAAAATCTATCCGCTTTGCATCGAAAGAACAATATCTGATGAAATAACAGAACTGGAATTAATTATTGAAAGTACTATTACAAATGAGGTACAATCACTAGACTTCCAAAAAATCAATGGCGATTCTTTCATGATTAATTCAATCAATACTAAAAAGTTTCTTGGAATGAATTAATGCTAAGGACGGTATAAGCAATTTGCGGGATTTTAAAGAATTTTTACGAAAGATTAACTGTCCAACCGCATTGCAAACACTGCGATTAAACTTCTAATTTAAGTGGGAACTCGTCGCAAACGAGCACTAGGGGGAGCGTTTTCAGCTTAACGAAAATACGATTAAAAATGGTATTTCTACTAAATCTACAAATCGCTTGAAATATGTGTTTGCTGTTGCCTTTATTTATTTTCTGAAAAACTGAATTTGTTTTAATCTGATTTTAGCACCTTCCAAATTATAATCTTTTTTAGAAAGTTGTTCCGTTAATTCATATTCTCCAAATTTCAATCTCTTAATTTTGGAACCTTTGTCTATTAAATTATATTCTCCACAAGATTTACATTTTACAATAAAAAAGCTTGAATCTGTAATCTCTTCATCTTTTTCAAGAATAAATGTTTCAAGTTTAGAATTACATTTAGTACAGTTTTGTACTAAAACTTCTAAGATTTTTTCTTTACCTTTTATTAATTCCGTTACTTTCATTAGCAAGTTTAAGAATTTTCCATAAAGCCAATTATTAAGTTCATTTTTAAAGTCAACTTCAACAATTTTAGAAATATCATTATAATAATCACAGATAAATTCCTTTTCTTCGGTATCTAAATTCGATTTGTTTAAACTTCCTAAGTTTATGCTCAAAGTTTTTTTAAATTCTTTTTGTGGCGCTTCATTTTCAATACTATTGATTAATGAATTCAAACAATTATTTAAATTATTTTCCAAATACTCACATAATTCTGAAGAAGATGGATTTAGTCCTCTTTTTTCCCATTCAGAATCCGAAAACTTGTTTTTTTCTAATAAGTATTTTAGTTGATCGGATTTGGATATTGTCATTTTTTAAGTGTTTCTGGTCAATAATATTATGTATTACAGCAGGTTTTGATTAAACTAAGCCCTATTTTCAGATTTGTCAAATCATCTCAAATACAAAACCATTTTTCCATTAAGCCTATTGCCCAAATCCGTTGTAGCTATTAGGCGTAGTTTTATTTCCAAGTTTTGAAGTCGATTATATGTATCAATTCTTCAAGAACTATTCTTAAATCATCTCTTATTAAATCGGCATCATTTTTTCTGGCAAAATAACGTCTGTTGTGTGCTGATAAGTCACCAATTTTTTTAATTTTTGGGAGTGATTGTTTTGCGTTTCTACTAATATTCCATGTAGTTTCTTTAAGTAATTCTGTAATCAAATCACTTAAGTATAAAAAACAACCATCTGGTTTTTTAATTAAGTTATCAACTTTATGTCTCTCAAAACACTCAATAATTAGAACTTCTAATAATTTTCTAGTTAATACCGCACACGCATCATACAAACCAAGGTCATACGAATTAATTGTTTGTTCTGCGATTTGTTGAATATAACCACGAGTGTCGTCAAATATTTCAAAAGGCAGATATTTTGAAGATGAAGCTTTTGGAATAGGAATCTTTCCAAATTGTTTATCAATAGATTCCTTATAACTTCTTTCTAAGTAATACTTTCCATTTTTACCTTTTATGAATTGATTATTTTTGCCTTTACTTTTAGTAGCAAGGTATTGAGCTGTATTTGAATATGGTTGAATGTGTAGTTTATGAAAACATTCTTCAATTTCTTTAGATGTGATTCCATCATTCTTTTGAATGATAAGTAAATAGTAAACAAAAAAATCAATTTTTTTGCTTGCTGTTAACGTTAAAAAATTCTCAATATGAAGGATGAAAGTATCTAATTTTTCCATTTACAATTCTTATTTTTTTGCCAAATCAAATCTAACATGATTTTGACCTTGAATGGATAATTTAATATCAGTAATTTTTGTGAAATCAAGAAATTTTTCACGAGTTTTAGTATTAGTGATTATCTGATAAAATGCGGTTGGAATTTTGCACTTTAATTCCCAAAAACCTGAATATAAATGATTCCCTGTTACTGTTTTAATATCTAATACATCATTTAAATATTGTATAATAACAACAATTCTATCTGCATTGGATTTAATTTCATATAATTTTGCATAATCTGTTAGAGATGTTTTTCCATTTGGTCTGAAATTCACATCTTTAAGAACCTCCATTTTATTAGATGCAATGGATGAAGTTTTAGAAGTTTTAGTTTCTTTCGGATTAGCTTCGCTCTTGGTTTTCTTAGAACTCGGTTTTGTTTGTGGTGAAGAAACAGAATGCTTTCTCGTTAAAATCTCTGTAGCTTCGTGTTTTCCATCATCTGTTAAAATATATTCATCATCATTTAACGCGCTAAAGTATCCTTTGCTAAATAGGGCTTTGATATTTTGAGACATGTTAGCATGTCTACTAGAAGTTTTTCTTTTAGTACTTTCGTAATGTTCTAATATATTTTTTGGTGTAAATGGCTTATTTCCACTATCGCTTGAAAAATAGGCGTAAACTAAAATCCATTCTCTTTCACTTGATGGTAATTGTCTCATGATTACATCTTTTAGTGAGGGAATGTTTGTGGGAGATGAAAAAGCTATAGTCTCTGTATTTGAAAAAGTACCGCTTTCTATTTGTCTTGGAGTTGCATCAATAATATAGTTTGTTTCAGAAAGATCAACACCAGTAACAACATTTCCAAGACCATTTTGTTTTATATCCTTAAATTCAGCTTGAACTGTTGCTTCCTCTCCTTCAAGTTCAATTTCAAAACTTTTATACTTAAGCTTTATTCTTAAATTTCCCATATTAGTTTATTTATTGTTGTGTTCTAAAAAATTACGCCTAACTAGTATATATGTCTGATGATGTCCGACTTATCACCCCTAAATTGGGTGGCTATGTCTGACAAACATCAGTTTTTATTTATTTTCAAATATAGAGATTTATCCTTATAAATTATGATAAGGACTTTTTATTTGGATGCTGCAATCACTCTATTTTATGAATCTTTTTGAACACCTCAAGCTGTGTCTGCTAGGTTTCTATTTTTTTTTTGCTTTCGGTGAGTTGGGCTTTAGGGTCTTTATTTTTCCAAGATGTTTTAAAAAGTCCTTTGAAAAACTAAAGCTGTAAACTAGCCTCTCGTCTTTTTGGACGAGACGGACAGCAGGAGTGATACTGATGAAAAACTGGAAAACTGGTGCTCCAAATACTTCTCACAAACAAAAAAGCGACACCATTCTGCTGAATAGTATCGCTTTTTTATATGTGCTAAAGCAGGTTTATTTCACCAATTCAAAACTGTCTTTTACACGGATATCTGCCGAAGAGCAACCAATCATCAAATCGAAATCGCCAGGTTCTGAAACAAATTCCAATGCGTTGTTGTAAAATGACAACTTTTGATTGTCAATCGTGAACTCAAGGGTTTTGGTTTCCCCGCGGTTCAATGTTATTTTCTGAAAATCTTTCAACTCTATAATCGGACGCACTACAGAACCTACTCTGTCTCTCAAATACAATTGAACGACTTCCTCCCCTTTCACGCTTCCGGTATTAGTAATGTTTACAGAAACGGTAATTGTTTCATTATTTTTCATTGCTTTTTTGGACAATTTCAAATTTGAATATTCAAAAGTAGTATAGCTCAATCCGTATCCAAACGGAAATTTTGGAGTTGTTGGCAAATCGATGTAAGCTGATTTGTAATTTTTATCGTCGCCAACAGCAGGTCTTCCTGTATTGAAATAATTGTAATAAATTGGGATCTGTCCTTCGGTTCTAGGGAATGTCATCGGGAGTTTTCCAGACGGGTTGTAATCGCCAAAAAGCACATCGGCAATGGCGTTTCCAGCTTCCGATCCCAGCCACCAAGTATAGACAATGGTTGGCATATTATCGGCAACCCAATCAAAAATCAGCGGTCTTCCTGCATTAATCAAAATAACAATTGGCTTCCCCGTTTTTTGGAGTTCTTTGATCAACTCTTCCTGAACACCGGGTAACTGCAAATTGCTTTTGCTCTTGGCTTCCCCGCTTTTGTTGAAATTTTCTCCAATACTCAAAATAATAACCTCAGCTTGGCTGGCAACAAGCAGCGCATCTGCAAAACCTTCTTTGCTTTTGTCTTCAACTCCGCAGCCTTTGGCATATAAAATTTTAGTTCTTTTGCCTACTTTATTCTGCAGACCTTCCCACTGCGAAACGATATAAGTCGAATCAACTTCTTTTACATCAACAGCCCAAAATCCGTGGTTGTCTCTTTTTGGTTTCACCATTGGTCCAATAAACGCTATCGTTTTCAGCCCTTTGGAAAGCGGTAAAACATCTCTTTCATTTTTTAGCAGTACAATACTTTTTGCCGCTATTTCCCTTGCCGCTTTTGTATGCTCCGGGTTATTTAATGCTGCCTGCTCTCTTTCCGGACTGCAGAATTTATACGGATCATCAAACAATCCTAATTCAAATTTCTTGCGTAAAATTCTTTTTACCGCATCGTCAATTAATGCTACAGGAACTTTATTTTCTTTAACCAGCTGCTCCAAATGATAGCGGTAGGCGTTGCTTTCCATGTCCATGTCACTTCCTGCGGTTATCGATGCAAGAGCAGCTTCTTTATTGTCTTTTACATAGCCGTGAGCCACCATTTCGCCAATAGAACCCCAGTCGGAAACTACAAAACCCTGAAAGTTCCATTTCCCTTTTAGAATATCTCTAAGCAAATAATTATTGGCGCTGGCCGGTATTCCGTTAAGATCGTTAAACGAATTCATAAACGTTGCGGCTCCTGCATCAAGTGCTGCTTTGTAAGGAGGCAGATACGTTTCCCAAAGCATTCTGTTGCTCATATCAACCGAATTATAGTCGCGTCCGCCAACAGCAGCTCCATAGGCAGCAAAATGTTTTACACAGGCCATAACCGAATTTACATCGCCTAAATCTCCTTGAAATCCCTTAACTCTTGCATACGCAATTTTGGATCCTAGATAGGTGTCTTCTCCACCGCCTTCCATCACTCTGCCCCATCGCGGATCACGAGAAATATCAGCCATTGGAGCAAATGTCCAGTGAATTCCAGAGGCTGCAGCTTCGGTAGCGGCAATTCTGGCGGAAAATTCCATCGCATTCAAATCCCAGCTTGCGGCTTCGGCAAGTGGAATTGGGAAAGTAGTTTTGTAACCGTGAATAACATCCAGACCAAATAACAAAGGAATTTTCAATCGGGACTGCATTGCCAGCTCTTGGTATTGTCTGGTATATTTTGTCCCCATAATATTCAGCATCGAACCAATTAACCCTTTCTTAATTTCATTTTGTTTATTGGAATTAATAGTTATTGGTCCCGTAGCAGTATTGTCACCTGTGTATTGATTCAGTTGTCCTATTTTTTCTTCCAGAGTCATTTTCTTTAGCAAAGTTTCGACTTTTTGGTCTATAGTTTGCTGCTGCGGAAAAGCGAATAAAGAAACGAATACTAATATTAGGGTAGCTGTTATTTTCATTTTACAAATTTTATATTCAATTGTAAAGCACTTCTTTTATTTTGATGCTTTTTTAAATTCTAAGAAATTAAGGTTAAAGTTTCCACCTCCAAAGTTAACACGAATTTTATTTATGCCTTGCTTAAGATTGACATTTTTAATGACAGCTATTTTCCAAGTTGTAAATCCTCCAGAAATTGGGAGTTCTATTGTTTCTGAAATTTTAACACCTTCTGATTCCAGATACAGTTTTCCGTCAGCTTTTTCACTAGAATATCGAACCTCAACATCAAAGTTGCCTTCTTTTTTTACATCAACTGTAAACTGTAGCCATTCTTTATCTTCAATGAAAGAAACCTGAAAACCATTAGTTTCTTTGTCTGTACAGGATTCAATATCTACACCATCGTTTCTCATTTTGCCTCCTTTATTCCATTGGGTAAATTTAGTTCCATCGTAATTGGCAATATCTTTATCCGAATAAGCAAAACCGTTTTGACCTAAGTCAAACTCCGTTGCATATATTCGTCCCGGAAGCTGATGGTTTTTATATTTCTTGGTGCCATTGCTCTGCACTTGTCTGAACATCGCATCAATCACATCACGTCTTATAGTCAGATGCTCCATTTTATAATTTTCAGCCACTTTCATCAGTACTTTTTTGGAAAAACTCTCATTTGGTTTTTCACCGCCTTTTTTCCAATAATCTAATAGCTGATCATAACCTGCCGGTTTTGTCACCGAAGTTACACCAGCCAAATTCTCAATTTTTTTCATTGGCCAAAAAGCCCAGCCAATGTTATTGGACTCCATTAATGAAATAGCTTCTTCAAACCATACATTAGAGTTTTCTCCGCTTTCGCCAAGCCAAATCGGTACATTATATTGTGTTCTGTAATTCAGCATCGTCTGGATGGAAGCTGTATCATTGGTGTTCCAATATTTATGAAAACTCAAAGCCATGTTTTCATCCCAAAGCGGGAACATACCGCTGTAATTATTACCCCAGCAGTTTCCTTCAATAATAATTAAATGATTGGTATCAATAGCCCTAATGGCTTTCGTTATTCTAAGCTGCAGCGCTCTCAAAGGAGCATTTGAAGTTTCGTCACAGCCGTTTTGATTGGTTCCTGTAAAATTCCAATTGGGTTCATTGATAATATCATAGCCTCCTATCCAAGGATTGTCTTTGTAACGTTGCGCTAATTTTTCCCAAAATGCCACCATTTTATCTTGATTTGCAGCACTCTCCCAAAGAGATGGTTTTGAATCATCATAGTCGGATATTGCAGCATCTTTCCCTTGGCCTCCGGGAGCAGCATGCAAGTCTAAGATTAAATATATTTTATTGGCAGCGCACCATTTTACTAAATCATCGGTCATTTTAAAACCTTCTTCCAGCCAGGTTATCTTACCATCTTTTTCGTTTTCAATAGCTGGAGTGTACAAATTATAATGCATTGGCAAACGTATGGAGTTAAATCCCCAAGCTGCCAAAGAATCAATGTCTCTCTTGGTGATTCCGTTTTTTTTGTATGCTTTATAGAATTCATCAGTAGCTTCAGCACCTATTAAATCGGTAATTTTTTGCTTGATTTTATATTGTGGCCCCGCAAATGCACCTGTCTGAATCATATAACCTTCCTGTACCATCCAGCCGCCAAGTCCTAAACCGCGCAAAACGATATTTTTACCGTTCCCGTCTACGATATTTTGTTGGTCTCTATGCAAAAAACCTTGTGAGAAAGAGTTAAAAGATAATGCTGCAAAGCATAATAAAAAAAGATGTTTCATTTTAATGATGGATTAAACTATTTTTTAATAAATTTTATGGTCTCGGTTTTGTCTGCTCCGCTAATTTTCATTAGATAAACTCCTAGATAAAGCTGATTGACATCGATATTGTTCTGTTTTCCTTTTATAGAAGTATTGATCAATTCACGACCGTTCATGTCATAAATCTTTACATCCAAATCTTCATCTGTCTTTGAACTTATAGTTATAGAATTTTGCGCTGGATTAGGGTACAAGCCAAACAAACTAGTTTTGTTTTCAAATGATTTTGTGCTTAAAACTTCAATCGTACCTGTTACTCCCCAATTGAAATACTCCCAGCCTGCAGGTGCTGTTCTAGTGCAGGTAAGCCCTGAAACTGATCCGTTTTCTGAAGACATATATAAATTATTAAAACCTTTTATTGTATAAAATCCTGAAAGATCATCAAGAATAAACTTTTGATAATTTCCAATTGTGCTTGAATTACAATATAATTTATTTGAAGAGACGTCTAGGGTTACATACAAACCATTGCTCCCTTTTAGTGCGATTAGCCCATTGCCAGCATCAACAACGGTAAACATTTCATTTACATTTAAATTTGTACTTGTACTGCTCATCAAATTATCTGTACCTGAAAAAGTCACATATTTAGCATTATTACCTTTCAAATAAATGACATTCGCCGTTTTAACAACAGGAAGTAAAGCTGGTACATTTGAATTTTCGTAAATAAAATTCACCGAATTTACATTAAACTCACCTGACAAATTAGCAATCCTTATTGCCTGCAATCCAGAAGTTTTAAAAACTCCTGTTGCAGTGTACGTTTTCCAAGTAGCCCAACCGCCAGTAGTTGGAACATTGGCAGTGGCAATAATTTCGGTGCCATCAGAATTTTGAATCTGTATTTTCCCAGTTGTTGAATTCCCGCTGGCTACTCTAAATTCTAATGTGTAAGTCCCCGGCTGGCTAACATTTACTGTATATTTCATCCATTCTCCAGCATTAAACCATCCAACCGTGTAGCCATTTGATACTGCATCAGTAGTGGCTTCGATATCAACACCATTATTACGATATACCCAGCCATTATTCCATGCAGTATAAGTTCCTGTTGTAATATGAAAATCCTCCCAAGCCTGGTCAGAATATGCATATCCTTTCATTCCGTAATCAAAATTTGGTGCATATAGTTTCCCTGGTATAGCATTATTTGAAAATGGCTGTGTATCTCTATTACCTGGCTGTGTAAAAACAGATCGAACCACTTCCGTTTGTACTGTACAATTTGCTAATTTGACATTCTCTGCCAATTGCATAACAGTATTAAATGCTGCAGTGGGGCTAAGACTTGGATTTGTTCCTCCAAAGTAATTCAGCAAATCAGTATACCCCGCAGGAAATTTTGCATCAGCGAAATCATTTATGCTTGAAAATTTTTTCATAGGCCACCATGACATTCCAATTCCATTGGCATTAAAAACTTCCGCTGTTTTAGTAAAATGGTCATTGCTGTTTTCTCCATGCTCACCACACCAGATAGGTCTGTTTTGTGCCGAACGAAAATCGGTTATCCATTTGATATCTTGATTTGAGTTAGCAGACCAATACTTATGAAAAGTGTAAACCATATTAGCATCCCAAGCTGGTGTCAAACCTGTATAGTCATTTGCATACCAATTCCCTTCAATAAATAAAATATGATTGTCTGAATTTGCTCTAATAACATCAGTCATTCTACCGTAAATATTCCTTAAATCTGTTCCATTTGGTAAATCCCAAGCAGGTTCATTTATTAAATCATAACCCGCAACCCAAGATTCAAGTTTGTATCTTTCTGATATTTTTTTCCACAATGCTACTGCCTTTGTCTTATTAGCATCGCTTTCCCAAAAGGAAGGTTTTGTATTATCATAATCACTAATCGCATTATTACTTTGCCCTCCAGGCGCTGCGTGTAAATCAATTATCACATAAATTTCAGCATCTTTACACCAAGAGATTAAATTATCCAAAAGTGTAAACCCTTGATCATTCCACACATCCGGTGTGCCTGTATTTACAAAATACTCATAGTGAATAGGTACGCGCACAGCATTAAAACCCCATGCTTTAACTTGTGCCACATCAGATTGCGTAACGTGGTTATCAAGCCATTTATCGTAAAAAAAATTTGTGTTTGCCGTCCCAATTAAAGTAGTTAGTTTTTTTTTCCATGTGTGCTGATCAGGTGCTTGGTTTGCTGAATTCATCATGTATCCTTCCATAACCATCCAGTTTCCAAAATTCATCGCATTTAGAATCACCTCTTCTTTAGTAGAGCTGTTTACTATTTTTACGCCTTCTACCTTTAGCATTTGTGCCGAAGCAGAATTACCAACTAGCATGTTAATTAGTACAAGTAAAAAAAATAATTGAGTAGGAAACGGATTTTTATTTCTCATGATAAATTAATAAAATTAGTAAACCAAAGTCTGTATAGCATTAGGCAGAATAGTAACGGCAGCGGCTTGAGTTCCAACACACAGATTGTAAATTACCGCTGCATCACTTTGGTTCATAACAACCGTTATCATTTTTCCGTCTTTATTCAAAAATGAAGTACTCAACAGACTGCTTCTGCTCACTGCAGAACTTACTCTTTTGGCTTCAGGACGAATAAATTTTGAAAAATGTCCAATATAATAATAAGACGGGGTATAAATTAATTCTCCCGATTTGGTATCGGCATGGATAGGAGCAAAACAAAAGTTCCCCACATGATTAGGGCCTCCTTTTTCATCCAAAAGTATATTCCAGTCTGTCCAGCCCACAGTTCCATTATTAAAATCATGTATCATCGATGATCCATAACGTTCACCATTGTTCCAGAACTGATATTTATCAGCATCAAATTTCTCCACGCAGCCTTCGGTAAACATTAAGTTTTTATCCGGGAATGCTTCATGAACTTTCCCAACATTTTCAAACATCTGGTTACCTCCTGCCCATGTTTCGTACCAATGGAATCCCATTCCCCATGCATATTTTGAAGCTTCCGGATCATTGAAAATAATATTGGCTCTTTGTAACATCAAATCACGGTTGTGATCCCAAACAATTATTTTTTTGTTCCCCAGTCCTTCTTTTTTCATAGTTGGTCCAAGATAATTTTTCAGAAAATCTCTTTCCGCTTCAGCTGTAAACACGCAGGATTCCCAGGTTTGTACCGCCATTGGTTCATTCTGTATGCTAATTCCCCATATCGGCATCCCTTCTTTTTCGTAGGCTTTTACAAACTTTGTATAATAAGTTGCCCAAGGCTGGAAAAACTCAGGCAGTAATGCCCCGCCTTTCAGCATATTTTTATTACTTTTCATAAAAGCGGGAGGACTCCATGGACTTGCATACAGGATTATTTTTCCCCCTGCCGTTTCTGTTGCTTTTTTAATCAGCGGTATTTTGAATTCTCTGTCATGTTCGATTGAAAAGCTTTTCAATTCGGTATCGCCTTCTTTTATATAAGTATAACTCCCAGAAGCAAAATCAGAACTGTGAATTGTAGTTCGTAGTAATGAATAGCCTATTCCTTTTTCGGCATTGTAATATGCATTCAAGAATTCCTGCTGTTTTTCTTTTGATAATTTAGCAAAAACCTCAGCACTTGCATCTGTTACTGCTCCGCCAATTCCCAGTAAGGACTGAAAAGTTTTGTCGGGATTTACAAAAACACATGTCTGTGTTTCTACAGGCTGCTTCAGTTCTGAAAATTTAAGATCATCTGTTTTTGACAATCTCAAATTAGTGCTTTCGGCTGTAGTGTACACTGTAACTGTCTTGTCTTTTGCGGAAAAAGAATGTACAGCGATTTTATTTTTCTGCTGTGCAAAAACAAAAAAAGATGCCAGTACAAATACCGTGGTCGTTATTTTTTTCATAATCTATAAGGTGATAATTGTTTTATTTTTTTGATACCTTTTTACCAAATATAGGTTCCTACTGCTCCCCCTTCCAGTGAAACAGTAATCCATTTTCCGTTGTCTTTAATATTAAATAATTCTGTTGCGTTTCCATCATTTACAACTAGTAACACTTTCTTTCCCGCTGGAGTTTTGAAAGCAACATTATGCAGATTGCCTACAACAGCAGTCCCAATTCTAACAGAGCCCGCAGGCACAAACTTAGAAGCATGAGCTGCTATATAATACCCAACATTACGGGTTAATGATTCGCTGCTGTTTATTGTTATTGCTCCTTTACAGGTTGTACATCCTCCTTGTGTATGAGGGCCAAAAGAACCGTCATTGGCAAGATTCCACTGCAGTGCGTTTTTACTCCAATTGCGCATTGATCCGATAATTACATTTTTGACCTGCCATTTTAAATCTCCGTCAAATGCACCTGTAGAGGAAGTGTACTGCTCCGTAAAATAAACATCTTTATCCGGAAAAGCATCGTGAACGGTTGAAAGTGCGCTGATTTCTCCTCCGTACAAATGAAATGCAGAACCTGTTACAAAGGGGTAAGCCACAGCATCCTTTAAAATCGTAATCGGATAATGGGGGTTATCGCAATTATGATCATAAGAAATAATCTTTGTAGCAATATTGGCTGCTTTAAATGCTGGTCCCAAATTATTTTTTATAAAATCGGCCTGCTGCAAAGCAGTCATCACCATACTCGGATTGTTACCCCCGTGTAAAGGCTCGTTTTGAGGAGTAACTGCATCAATTACAATCCCTTCAGCTTTCATTTTTTGAATAAATTTTACAAAATACTGCGCATAAACTTCATAATATTGAGGCTGTAAACTCCCGCCCACAAAATTATTATTGTCTTTCATCCAAAGCGGTGCAGACCAAGGAGAACCCATTATTTTGATATTAGGATTAATCGCCAGAATTTCTTTCAGCAGCGGAATCATATCTGTCATATCAGGAGCCAGACTGAAATTAGCCAGATTAACATCTGTCTGTCCCGCCGGCATATCATTATAAGTAAAAGGAGAAGCATTCAAATCGGAAGCTCCGATACTGATTCTCAAGTAGCTCAACCCTATTGAATTATCGCCTGAACCAAACAATTCCTGCAATAAATCTTTCTTTTTTTGAGTAACCAGCTGATTGATCACTTGAGCACTTCCGCCGGTCAATGTAAATCCAAAACCATCAATAGTCTGATACTTTTGCGTCTCATTTATTTCAATATTCTGATAAATATTTGCCTTGGTTCCAAAAGCTAAAATATTTGTCTGCTTTTTCAAAAGTGCTGATTGATTTCCTGTCGTCAGCCAAAAATCAACTTCATTTTTTGCTGGCGCAGGCGGCGTAGGTGTTGGCGCTGGTGAATCTCCTCCTTCATTCGAAGAGGAACAGCTGATGTGTATGGCTGAAAAAGCTATTATGAAAAACAGCCTGCCTAATTGATGTATTTTTTTCATTATTATTTGTAATTACATTTGACATAAACCGAAAATAATCTGGTCTATATTCGATTCTGAATTATTATTCTTTGGTTGTTC
The DNA here is from genome assembly GCA_963511795.1 of uncultured Flavobacterium sp. Taxonomy (GTDB): domain Bacteria; phylum Bacteroidota; class Bacteroidia; order Flavobacteriales; family Flavobacteriaceae; genus Flavobacterium. Next base: position 29,109 of record CAUPKP010000027.1, read on the forward strand.
TATCTGTGATAACCTGAAGGCTAATTATTAATTTTTGGAGCAGAAAGTTTAGGCATTTTCAGCAAGTATCGTCCCGCTTTTCGTTGCAATCTTATGTCCCGAACCCCGGGCCATAAGGATTTCCACTGCAATCGGGGCTAAAGGGAGAGATTTTGCTTTTTTACAATCATTCAAAAAAAATTAAGGTTTCACTATAGCCAACGGTTTCAACCGTTGGGGATAATTGTTCCTTAGTTATACACTCTAATATAATCCACCTCAAAAGTTGAAGATGTAAAATTTGGATCAACTGGACCTCCCCAAACTCCACCCATTGCAAAATTGACAATCAGGTAAAAGTTTTTGTTGAAAGGGAATTTATCTGAATTTATAAAAGTATAATACAGTTTATCATCCACATAAAACTTTATATAAGTGGCAGTCCAATCGGCCTTATAGATATGGAATTCAGTATTGCTGTTTGGCACTTTTATAATGCCCGTATCAGGAGTTGCTCCAGAACGACCTTCGGAGTGTAAAGAGGAATGATTTTGGTCAATATTCTTTCCAACCGACTCTAAAATATCTATTTCTCCGCATTTTGGCCATCCTACAGTGCCAATATTACTACCCAGCATCCAGACTGCAGGCCATGTCCCAACACCAGTTGGCACTTTTGCTCTGACTACTATTTTACCATAAGTGAAATCAAATTTACCGTTGCTTTCAATCCTTCCAGATGTGAAGTCGCCATTTCCATATTTTTCTCTGATGGCTTTTATTTTCAAAACACCGCCTTCAACAACTATATTTTCAGGACGATTGGTATAGGATTGAAGCTCGTTGTTAACATAGCCCGGATTCCAGATTTGGAAATTCCATTTGGTTGGATCTGGTGCGCCATCTGTATTAAATTCATCAGCCCAAATTAACTTGGATTCTACCAAAACGGTAATAGAGAGTGACGTGCTAACAAATTTACCAGCATTATAAGCAGACACATATAACACATAAGTATTAGTACCCGATGCTGTATAGGTGTAAGAAAAGCTTCCATTTGTTACTTCCTTAGTTTCTCCATTTCCAAGAGTAATTTTATATGACGTGGCATTTACTGCCGATAAAGTAAAATTTACCACACCGGTTCCGTCGCCATTTGGATTCTGCGCTGAAGCTCCAGCTATTGCGGCTGTAACTTTTAGATTTGCAGGTGTTTTATTTTCTGCTTCCGGCTCATCTGAACTTGAACCGCTGCAGGAAATAAACAGTAAGCAGTTCAGTACAATAATTAAATTAATTCTATAAAGATATTTTTTCATTTTTTGCTTCTCGTTAAATATTCCATTAAAAAAAAAATGGCCCATAATCATAGAGAATGGGCCATTCTACCAACTCAACCTAACTTAACTACTAATTAATTTCTTTTATTAAAAACAACTACAAAGACGGTCTCATTTCAATATTCTGAATTTTGATACCAGCCTTCATGTCTTCACCACCGCCTCTTATTACCAGGTATGCTGTACCTGTTTGAGTAGCAGTGAATATTCCTTTATTGTTTGCTGCCGTACAGCCAACAGCAGAAATTTTTCCTGAAAAAGCAGCTGTTGCACATCCGTCCCAAGTACTTAAGGCTCTTAATTTTCCTCCTTCGGAATAATCAGTTCCAGTTACTGGTGCAGAGTAGCCGCAATACACTTCAAACCAAGTATTACTGCAGCCTGTTGTTGAAGAAGTAACCATATCGATTACGTATTTTTTTCCTGCAACAACATTCACTGCCTGATATATTCCGTTACCTGCCCAACCGCTGGCTGTCAAAGTAGCCGAACCGCTGGCAAAAGTAATACTGGCACTGGAAGCCGGATTTGTAACTGTCCATTTAGACCAATCATCAGCATTATTCAATCTTCCTCCTTTAAGGATATTTCCAGCCACTGGATCCGGAGTTGCTACAACAATCTGCTGAGATGCTGTATTTATAATTCCTCCTCTACCAATAGCAGCGTGCGTAATGGTATAAGTCCCTGCATCTGGAAGAAAAAGATTTTCAGTCATCTTACCGACAGCCATTCCTGCACCATCTCCCATGTCCCATTTAGAACCTAATACATTTTTTGTCTCTGCTGTCAATATAAATCTATTAGCAGAACCTTCTACTGCCTTAACTGTAAAGGAGGCATCAACATTCGCATCTGACAGTCCGTTATCTGTGATATCGTCAGACTGACAGCTTCCTAATGAACTTAATGTTATGATAGATAACATTAGATAAACGTATCTGTTCAATATTACTTTTATATTCATAATATGTGTATTTTTTTTAGTATTAATAATTTGGCTTTTGAACCAATCTCAGCTCTATTAATTATAGCCTGGATTTTGTTTCAATTTAGTTCCTTGAAGTTCTCTGTTTGGAATAGGGAAAATTTCATCTGTACCAGCATTAAAACCTCTGTTGGCTAACACAGTAGCTGCATCACCCCATCTTACTAAGTCAAAGAATCTAAGTCCTTCACCTGCAAATTCCATTCTTCTTTCATTTTTGATAGCCTGAAGCGTAACTGGAATCGAAGGCAGACCAACTCTTGCTCGAACAGCATCCAATAGTGCTTGTGCTCTTGCTCCAGAACCTAATGCTTCTGCTTCCATCAAATAAGTATCAGCAAGCCTCATCACATAAGTATTTTGTTTGTAATTTAATTCAGCTGCACCACCGCCAGTACGAACATCCGTTTTGCGCGGAAGAAATTTGTTTAAGAAATAACCTGTATCCTGGTATCCTCCAATATAGTCTGCCTCGCCAGCAGCTTTCAATGCTTTAACATCTAAAATTGTGGCTCCAAATCTTGGATCTGATTTAAGTGCATCATATAAATTTTGTGTTACAACATTAAAACTCCACCCTGATGGTAAATCCGGAGCTGGCGATGCTGCTGGTTTTGAGTAAGTTCTTGGTCCTACCATTACATTCAATGAATTTCCTTCGTCTCTTCCTGAACCCCAGAATCCCCAATCAGAATTTCCTGCACTTGTATGAGAAACTTCGATAAGTGATTCTGTGTTGAACTTATTCGCAACAACCCATAAATCACTGAAATTTGTCAATAATTTGTTTCCGTATTGATTCGCTGCACCCGGAGTACCATTTACTTCAGCCAAAACAGCTGCAGCTTCCGTTTTTTTGCCTTCAAATAAATAAACTTTCCCAAGCATAGCCTGAGCAGCACCTTTTGTAAGACGGCCAGATTCTGTACTGGCAGGAACTGATGTTGGCAAAGCAGGAATTGCTTCTGTCAAATCTTTTTCAATTTGAGCATAAACCGCTTCAGAAGCTGTCTGTTCAACATCATACATATTAGTCGCAGTCAAAGGATCTAACAATAATGGAATGTTTTTAAACATACGCACCAAATTGAAATAATAAATCGCACGCAAAGCTTTTGTCTCTGCAGTAAATCTAGATTTTAAAGCATCTGACATATCAACATCCGGTAATTTTACAAGCAATGTATTGGCTCTAAAAATTCCTTGATAATGGTCATTCCAAAAACTCCCCGGAATACTTAATGAAGTAAGCGAGTGGGTAGAAAAGTCTTGCATTCCCTGTCCGTCTGTAGATCCTCCGCCGCCGGCATAAAAATCATCAGAACCAGCATTCATCATTGCGATCATGTTTTCAAAACCGCCCGAATTTTTTCTGATTGGATCATAAACCCCAACAAGTGCGGCTGTAGCCTGTCCTTCATTTGAATAATAATTATCCGAAAGAAATGCTCCTTTTGGTGTTAAATCCACAAACTCTTCAGAGCAAGACCCTAAAGAAATCATTGCTATTGCTATAAAAAAGTATTTATATTTTATCGTTTTCATAATTCTTTAATTTTATTAAAATTGTAGATTGGCTCCAAACATGAATGTTCTTGCCTGCGGATAAACTCCTTTGTCTATTCCAAATACACCTCCGCCAATCTCTGGATCATATCCAGTATATTTAGTAAAAGTGAACAAGTTCTCTCCTGTTAAGTAAAAGCGGACTTTACTTGCCCCAATTTGAGAAACTACATCTGTTGGCAATGAATAACCAAATTGAACTACTTTTAAACGTAAATAATCACCATCTTCCAAGTAGAAATCTGACATTTTAGTAAAGTTTCCGTTAGTATCAGCAGAAGTAAGTCTTGGATAATCATTAGATGTTCCTTCTCCAGTCCAGCGTCCCAAAGCCTCAGTCTGATAATTAGCATTACCAATATCTAGTCTTCTTAATCCTTGGAAAATTTTATTTCCTGCTGCTCCTTGAGCAAATGCCATTAAATCAAAGTTTTTATAGTCTAGGTTCAATGTAAAACCAAATGTGTATTTTGGAATATTGCTGCCCAAAAACTGTTTGTCATCGTCATTGATAGCTCCGCTGCCGTCTGTATCAATCCAACGGAAATCTCCCGGACGTGCACTTGGCTGAATTAAACCGCCTGCAGCATTTGTATATGCAGCAATTTCAGCCTCATTTTGGAAAATCCCAGCTGTTTTTAGTCCATAAAATGAGTTATAGGATTGACCAACCTGCGTTCTTGTTACTGGTCCCATAGATTGGAAAGAAGCATCTCCCTGAATATAATTTGCATCAGCAGCTACATAGGTTACTTCATTTTCTAAATAAGCAAAATTTGCATTTGCTGAGAAATTAAAATCACCAAATTGTTTTCTGTATCCTAACTCAACCTCAATACCTCTGTTTTCCATATCGGCAACATTTCCTGTCGGATTGGAAACAACCCCAACATAACCAGGAATGTTTATTGGACGTAAAATACCTGTAGTTTTTTTATTATATGCATCTACAGTAAGATTTAAATTATTGAAAAATCTTGATTCAAATCCAATGTTTGCCTGAGAAGTCTCTTCCCATTTCAAATCTGGATTGTCCAAAGTAAGGTTTGCATAACCAGTAGTTATCGCTCCAGTATTACCAAAAGAATAGTTATATCCGCCTTCTACTAAAGAAATATATCTAAAGCTTGGAATGGCATCATTACCAACAACTCCATAACCTCCTCTAATTTTCAAAGTATTAATTACATCATTCTCTTTCCAGAATTCTTCTTTTGAAGCAACCCATCCTACATTAAAAGAAGGGAAAACACCAAATTTATTATTGCCTCCAAAACGAGAAGATCCGTCACGGCGAATAATACCAGTCAATAAATATTTTTCTTTGAAATCATAATTAACACGAGAAAATAAAGAAGTTAATTTATGCTCTATCATATCATAAGTACCGCTGTTTCTGTCCGCCTGCGGAATATCAAAGTTGAAAGAAGCATCTTGATAACTGGTAATAGGCAGACCAAACATTGTAGCGTTAGAACCGCCTCCAATACTCTCAACATAAGCACCTTGACCTACCAATACTGTTAAATTGTGATCTCCAAAAGAATTGGAATACGTAGCAATATTTTCGACATTCCATGCAAAACTGCTGTTTTCACTTTGTCCATAGCTATTTTTAAGTACGCTTGAAGTGGCACTCAGATAATAAACAGGCGTAAATCCCTGACCTCCCCAATATGCCATTTTACCTCCAAGTGTTGTTCTGAATTTGAAATGTTTTGTTATAGCTGCTTCTAAATAAGCATTTCCAACTAAATCATCAGACCAGCCATAACCTCCTAATCTTGTTTGAGCATAAGCTAACGGATTAGTCATCTCTTGACCAACTAAACTGGAAATTCCGTAAGGATTACCGTTTGCGTCTCTAACTACAGGATTCGTGCTATATGGCGCAGAATTAGCCAAAACAGGATCCGTTTCAATAATTGGAGTTGTAGGGTCTAAATTAATTGCAGAACTCAATGGTCCTCCAAATTCACTATTAGTATTACCAATTCCAACAGTTTTTTGTCTTGTGAAACCAAAAGTCTGTCCGAAAGTGAATACTTTGGATATTTTGTGAGTTGAGTTTAAACGGAAACTATTTTTGTTATAATTTGAAATCTCGGTAGAAACAATTCCCTCCTGATCCTGAATTCCAAAAGAAGCATAGAAGTTTGAAACATCACTTCCTCCGCTAATACTCAATTCATGTGAATAACGAAGTGCGCTTTCATTAAAAATAGCTTTTTGCCAATCCGTTCCTTGTCCTAATGCTGCAGGATCAGAGAAGATTAATGCACCGCCGCCAGCAACTGACTTTTCATTTAATAAAGTTGCATACTGAGTTGAATTTAGTAAATTCAATGTTTTCGCAGGAGATGAAACCCCAGCAAAACCATTATAATTAACGGTAATTTTTCCAGATTTTCCTTTTTTAGTTGTTACTAAAATTACACCTGTTGCAGCACGGGTTCCATAGATTGCAGCTGAAGCCGCATCTTTAAGAACTTCCATCGATTCAATATCCGATTGATTAAGGTAGCCAATACCTCCAGCATCTACAACCACACCGTCTACAACCCAAAGCGGATCATTTCCTCCTTCACCAAAAGTAGTTATACCTCTAATTCGGATTGTTGATGCAGAGCCCGGCTGGCCAGAACTGGCGGCAATTGTAACCCCAGAAACTCTACCCTGAAGTGCTTGTTCAATACGTCCATTAGGAATTTTTTCCAGATCTCTGGCTCTTACGCTTGAAATCGCACCAGTTGTCACGCTTTTCTTTTGGGTACCATACCCTACTACAACAACTTCATTTAAGTCTTGCGATGCAGCATACATTTTTACCTGTACCGATGATTGACCATTAATAGCTGTCTCAACAGTTTTATATCCAATAAAACTAATTAACAGAACTCCATTTTTAGGAGCATTAATTTGAAACCTTCCATCAAAATCTGTACCTACAGATGATGATGTTCCTTTTAAAACTATGGTTGCCCCTGGTATTGGCATCCCTGTTTCATCAATCACTTTTCCGTTAACGGGTGCTTCCTGCGCATGCCCATAAACTGAGAATAAGACTGACAAAATACAAAAAATAAATGCTTTTAATAATTTCATTTTTCTGATTATTTTGGTTAAAAATTTAGTTATTTAATGCAATAGTATATCTAAAATTTCTAATTTCAGAATTTACAATCACTACAAAATCACATCAGTCCGGCTGTAACGGTATTACAAAATATTATCAAAAAAAACATAATTATTTGATTTTAAATATTTTAAAAATAAAAAAACATTACTTAAAAAAATATTAATTAAAAAAAATCATTACAATTACCATAAATTAGATACTTTAGCTTAAAATCTGCAAAAGAGCCTTAAATTCAGCTCAAAAGACATCTAAAAATGCCCATTATCATATCACTAAGTAATTACATCAAATCATATACAAATCCGAAATAATAAAAAAGAACCATACATGAAATTGACTAGACTTTTTTTACTTTTTATTTTATTTAACTCACCTACAGTCTTTTTTGGTCAGGTAAAAAAAATTGGTCTTCCCCTTATCAAAAACTACAGCAGAAATGACTACAAAGGAGGAACGCAAAACTGGAATATTGATCAGGATAAAAACGGAAATATCTATTTTGGAAACAATGACGGTCTTTTACAATTTGACGGATCGAAATGGAACAAATACAAAGCAAAAAACTCAGATGCTATTAAATGTTTAAAAGTAGATTCATCCGGAAAAATATATGTAGGCTGTTATAATGAGTTTGGTTATTTTAAAGCCAATTCAAAAGGAAAACTCGAATACTTTTCTATTTCAAGTTCATTAAATAAAAAAACATTAAGCATAATTGACTTTATCTGGAAAATACACCTTTATAAGGATGAAGTTATTTTTCAGTCATTCGACCATATCTATATATATAAGAACAACAAAGTTAAAATCATAAATGCTCCAAAAAGATTTCAATTCTCATTTCTAACCAACTCCAGATTGTACTTACAGGATATTTCATCTGGAATTTTAGAATATAAAAATGGCAAACTCAATTATCTTAAAGGACTAAACACTTTTAACAACTCCGAAATATGGGGCATGATTGAATTAGAAAAGAATAAGATCCTAGCAGCTACTTTAGATAAAGGCCTTTTTATAATAACAAACAATCAGGCACTGCCATGGAATACTGAGGCCAATACATTTATAAAAAAGAATGGCTCTCTAGGATGTATTCTTTATAAAAACAAATACGTTGTAATCAACTCGGTGCTTGACGGTATTATAGTCTGTGATCTAAACGGAAATATTATACAGCATATCGACCGCAGCAAAGGGCTCCAAAACAATACGGTTCTTACTTCATTTATAGACAAAAGCAATAATCTATGGCTGGGATTAGACAATGGAATTGCATACGTAAACGAAAACTCATTTCTTACTTATTTTGGATTCAGCTATAATTTAGGTACCGTTTATTCATCGGTTGTGCATAAAGGAAATTTATATGTTGCGACCAATCAAGGCGTTTTTTATCATCCTTGGAATACTAATTTTAAAGAAGGCTCTTTTAAACTTATTGAAGGAACTACTACCCAAGCATGGAATGTTCAAATAATAAACGGCGAATTGATATGTGCCAGCAACAAAGGAGCGCTGCTTATACAGAATGGAAAAATGATTAAAAATCTAGACGCAAAAGGATATTTTGGTTTTAAATCAATACCTAATCAGCCTAACTTTTTTATAGGGGCAAATTACAATGGTTTCTCTGTTTTTGAAAAGACAAGTACAGGAATGAAATTCAGAAATAAAATAGAAGGCATCGACAAATCATCCAATTCATTTGAAATTGACAAAGATTATTTATGGCTGAAAAAAGACCAATACATACATCAGATTGTGCTGAATAAGGATTTAAGAAAAGCCCGAACCGCTAAAAGCTTTACTCAATTTTCTGAACAAAATCCGGGTACTGGAAGTCTTCAAAAAATAAACAATAAAGTTTTTTTTCAATCTAATAATATTTTTTACACGTATTCTATATCTCAAGGCACATTTACAGAAGATGCTCTAATGACCAATATCTTCAAGTCAATTCCAAAAATCAAAAAACTAACAGAAGATGCTAATGGGAATCTTTGGTACAACTATAATGAATCAATGGGAGCGCTGATAAAAGTGAGCAATGGCAAATACAAACATGTTATAACTCCGTTTTCAAACTTAACCGGAAAATTAGTAGCCAATTATATGTCTATAAATACTATTGATTCCCAAAACACTTTTATAGGCTTAACAGATGGTCTGGCACATTATGATGCTTCCATCAAAACCAAATCCGTATTAAAACCTATTGCTCATATAAGAAGCTTTACATTTCCGGGCGACACCATAAATCTGGGAAATAAGCAGGACAAAAGTGAGAAATACGAGCTGGCGTATGCCACAAATCAAGTCAAATTTACATTTTCATCACCTTCCTACGAGAATCTTGAAAATATAGAATTTTCCTATCAGCTGGAAGGCTTTGATGACGATTGGAGTGATTGGTCGAACAACACTATAAAAGAATATACCAATTTAAAAGAAGGCAATTACAAAATGAAAGTAAAAGCCCGGAACAGTTTTAGGATTCAATCGGACGAAACATCTATTGAATTCAGAGTATTTCCTCCTTGGTACAGACATTCATTTGCTTACTTATTTTACTTACTAATGGCTACTGGTTTAGTTTACTATACCCGGTTTACCATAAGAATGAAAATAAGAAAAAACAAATATGTCGAAACCTTAGAACAGCGAAGATTATATTTAGAAAAAGAAACTAAGATCAAGCAAGAACAATATGAATTGGAAAAAGAAATTGAAAAACTTGAGAATGAAAAATTGCAGACAAAGTTACTATCTAAAGACAAAGAACTGGTAAACAACACCCTGCAAGTAGTCAAGAAAAATAAAATATTAAACGGAATTATTCAAAGACTAAGAGATATCAATACGAGTTCATTTGATGAAGCAGCAAAGACTCAGTTTACCAAACTGAATAAAAGCATTATCAAGGAAGTCAGTACCGACAAAAGCTGGAAGGATCTTGAAAAACACCTGAAAAATGTCCACTTTGATTTTCTAAAAAAATTAAAGGAAAAACACCCTACCATTACTCCGAGAGAAATGGATTTGGCGACCTATTTATTAATGAATATGTCCACCAAAGAAATTGCTGAATTTATGAATATATCAACGGGAGGAGTAGATTTGGCCAGATACCGATTAAGAAAAAAACTGGAACTAAATCAAAAAGAAAATTTAATCGGGTATTTCATGAGTATAAAATAGATAAAAAAAGAGGCTGTCTCACTTTAGTGAAACAGCCTCTTGAATTAACTGCACTACCCTTTTATCGTGATTTGCAGTACTCTCCCAGAGTGATGGTTTTGAATCATCTTAGTCCGATATTGCAGCATCTTTCCTTGACCTCCAGGAGCAGCGTGCAAGTATAAATAATATATCTATTTACTGTCTCTTGCAAAAAATCTGCTGCTATTCATATTTAATTTCCACAAAAACAGGAAAATGATCCGATGGAAATTTCAAATCTTTGGCATCCGATAAAACAGCATATTTATTAACAGTAACAGCATTTCCTTGGGATATAAAAATGTAATCAATCAAAAGTGAAGTAGCTTCATGGTATTTAAAACTATTAAAAGTTCCATAGGGACCAAAAGGTTTTTCTTTCGAAACCGTTCTGGCATCATCCATTTTGCTTTTTAGCGCAATTATCCGCTCTGTTTCGGGTTCCGAATTAAAATCACCCATTAAAATCACAGGATACTTCTTGCTGTTTAATTTTTCTATTCTTGACAGAATCAGTTCTAATCCTTTGGTTCTTGCCACTTCACCAACATGATCTAAATGAGTATTAAAAACCCAAATCAGTTTATTACTCTGCACATTTTTTAAAAGTGCATACGTACAGACTCTGTTACAGGCTGCATCCCAACCCATGGAAATGACATCTGGAGTATCGGATAACCAGAAAGTATTGGATTCAATTACTTTGAATTTATCTTTAGCATAAAAAACATTCGAAGATTCCCCTTTTCCAATTCCATCTCTCCCAGTTCCTACATAACTGTATTGCGGAAGTGCTGCCGCGATATCCAATACCTGATTTGGTTTTGCTTCTTGAACTCCAAAAACATCCGGAGCATAAAACTGAAGCTGACCATTTAAAAAATCTTTCCGATGTGTCCAGTCATTTTCTCCATCCGAAGCAATATCAAGACGGATATTATAAGTCATTATTTTAAAAGTCTGTGCATTCAAAAAATGACACATCAAGCCAAAACAAACTGCCAAAGCAATATTTTTTCCAAACATTTTCTCAATTATTAGGGATTTATTTAATCCAATAAAATTATGCAATTTATACAGATGAACTTCTAAAATCGAAAAAAATAAGACCTAATTATTATTTACATAACCCTATCATAACGTCTGGGCAAATACCTCATATTTGCATTGAAAACTGCTCTCGATAATTAATTTTTGGAGCAGAAATATGTTGCCTTTTTGGAAATATAGTTCCTGCTCTTCGCTAAATCTTTTTATTTTTAAAGAAAAAATAAAAAGGATACCGCTTCGATCAGGGCTAAAAGGAGATATTTTGCTTTTTTGCCAATATTAACAAAAACCATCTCCAACAGTTAACCGCTGGAGATAATTAATGTTATTTGTTCTGAAATTTTCAGCTTTTGTTATTCCTTATTTCAATAAGAAATCCTGATTCAAATCTGCAATTCGAACAGTGAATACTCCATTTTCTGAAACCCATTTTAAATCATCATTCACAAACTGTAAATCTTTTTGATTCAAAGTAAACGTTACCGTTTTTGATTCATTTGGAGCTAAACTGATTTTTTGGAATCTTTTTAATGACTTAAACTCAGGTGTTATAGTCGCAAAATTATCTGACAAGTATAATAAAACAGTTTCTTTACCAGCTTTGTTTCCTGAATTTGTAACCGTAACTGAAACATTTACCTCATCAGAATTTGAAATTTCAGTTTTATCCACTTTTAAGTTCGAATATTTAAAAGTAGTATATGACAACCCTGAACCAAATTCAAATTGAGGCGAATAGCTTTTTTCATATTTAGCATCGTCGTTCTGTTCTCCTTCAGAAATACTTTCAGTATATTTTCTATTGTATTTTTCTAATGAATTTGGATACTTTGGATAATTATAAGGTAATCTTCCGCTTGGATTTACATCACCGTAAAGAATATCAACCAAAGCTCTTGCGCCCTCGTTTCCTGGCAAGTAACATTGTAAAACAGCAGTCATTTGATCTGCAAAATCACTAATTAACCTTGGTCTTCCTTCATTCAAAACCAACACGATAGGTTTATTCAATTTGGCCAAAGCCAATGCTAACTTAACTTGAGATTTGCTCATGTACAAATCACTGATATCTCCTGGCGTTTCAGTATAATTTTTTTCACCAAGACACAATACAATTTTAGAAACATTTTTGGCTAAGTCAACTGCTTTCTGAATTTCAGCATCATCTTCAGTTTCTAAATCAGCTCCTTTTGTGTACAATACATTTTCTTTTCCTAATTTATTTTGAAAGGCTTCCAAAATGGTAAATTTATCAGCCGCATACGTATCTGAATTTTCACCCTGCCAAGTGTAAGACCAGCCTCCGTTTAAATATTTCATGCTGTTGGCAGTTGCACCAGTAACTAAAACTTTTTCATTTTTGTTTAAAGGCAGAACATTCTTGTCATTTTTCAGCAAAGTGATTGATTCTGAAGCTGTTTTATAAGCATCTTCAATATGTTCTGCAGAACCAAATTTTGGGTAATCTTTTAAATTAGCAACTGTATTTTGAAACAGATTCAATTCGAATTTCATTTTTAAAATACGGGAAACTGCATCATCAATACGTGACATTGGCACCTCACCTTTTTGAACTAAATCTACTAAATGTGTATAAAATGAATAATCCTCAGGAACCATGCTCATATCAATTCCGGCCATGATAGCCGTGCGGACAGCCTCCCTTGGAGTTTGTGCAACTTTATGACGGGTATATAAATAAATAATATCTTTCCAGTCGGTTACTACTACACCTGTAAACCCTAATTCATTTTTAAGAATATCTGTCAATAAGTGTTTGCTGGCATGTACAGGAGTTCCGTTGATTTCTCCAGAACTCACCATCACGCTTTTTGCCCCAGCTTTGATTGCTGCCTGATAAATGGTTAAATCATACTGTCTCAAAAGACGTTCTGGAATAATACTTGGCGTTCTGTCTTTTCCTGTTGTTGTACTTCCGTAACCAATGTAATGTTTCATACAGGAAGCAACACTATATTTTGAACCCACATTATTATCTCCCTCAAAACCATCAACTAATGCAACAGCCATTTGAGAAGACAAATAAGCATCTTCTCCAAAAGATTCCCACATTCTTGACCAAGCTGGATTTCTAGGAAAATCTAAATCTGGTGAAAATACCCAAGGAATCGAAGAAGCTCTAGTTTCATAGGCCGAAATTTGTGCTCCACGTTTTACCAGATCAGTATTAAAAGTGGCTGCCAAACCAATTTGCTGCGGAAACAATGTTGCTCCCTGCGTATAACTTGCTCCATGAATAGCATCAATCCCATATAAAATTGGAATTTTGAGTCTTGTTTTATTGGATTCATTCGATATAGCACTCATGGTTTCCTGCCATTTCTGCAAGGTTGGCGCTCCAGGATTAGGCACATTCAATATAGAACCAATGTGATGTTTCTGAATTCCGTCATTTAATTTTTCAAGATCAAAAACACCTTTCGTACCTATTTTTTCAAATATGGTAACCGTAATTTGAGTCATCTGACCCACTTTTTCCTCTAAAGTCATTTTTGAAATCAGCTCAGAAACCTTAGAATTAATTTCGGCCGATTTAGCATTTGATGTTTGAGACCATGATACGCTGTAAAAAGATAAAGCGCATATAAATAAAACTTTCTTTTTCATTATTATTATTTTTTAAAAGATGTTAATCCCCCAGTTTTTATTCTACTAATATACTAATGTTTGAATTGCATGTGACGGAATCTGCAATGTAGCCTTCGAATTATGTACATGCAAACTATAATCAATAGCAGCATCTGTTGCATTCATGATAACTGTTACTACTTTTCCATCACTGTTAATGAACGATGTGCTGGACAAAGTTGTTCTGCTTACTGCCGAACTTACTCTTTTGGCATTTGGCTTTATGAATTTTGAAAAGTGGCCAATATAGTAATAAGACGGAGTATATATTAATTGTCCGGTAGTAGTGTCCATATGTATTGGCGCAAAACAAAAATTGCCAACGTGATTTGGCCCTCCATTTTGGTCTAATAAAATATTCCAGTCCGTCCAAGCTGTTGTACCGTTATTAAAATCATTAATCATTGCAATTCCGTAGCGTTCAGCATTTGGCCAAAACTGGTATTTTGCAGCATCAAATCTTTCTATACATCCTTCGGTAAACATTAAATTTTTATCCGGATAGGCTTCATGGACTCTTCTTACGTTATTAAAATTCTGTTCAGCACCAGTCCAGGTTTCATACCAATGAAATCCTAAACCCCAAATATATTTTGATGCTTCAGGATCTGAATAAATTACATTCGCTCTTTGAAACATTAAATCACGGTTGTGATCCCAAACAATAATTTTTTTATCACCTAAACCTTCTTTTTTTAATGTTGGTCCTAAATAATTTTTTATAAAATCTCTTTCGGCCTCTGCAGTATACAAACAGGATTCCCATGTCTGAGTTGCTAATGGCTCATTTTGTGTAGAAGTTCCCCAAATAGGAATTCCCTCTTTTTCATAAGCCTTGATAAACTTGGCATAATAGTTTGCCCATGCTTGGTTATACTCAGGTAATAAAACACCTCCTTTAAGCATATTATTTGTGCTTTTCATAAAAGCTGGCGGACTCCACGGAGCTACATATGTCAGTAATTTTCCTCCAGCTGTTGTGATAGCTCTTTTTATCATCGGAATACGATACTTCCGATCCGGCTCAATAGAAAATGTTTTTAATTCTTTATCTCCTTCTTTGATATAGGTATGACTACCGCTCCCAAAATCTGAACTGTGAATTGTTGTCCTCAATAGTGAATAACCAATTCCCTTATCAGAACTGTAATAAGCGTTTAGAAATTCCTGCTGTTTTTCTTTAGATAATTTAGCAAAAACTTCAGCACTTGCGTCTGTTATTGCTCCGCCTATTCCCATAAAATTCTGAAACGTGATATCGGGTTCTACAAAAACGGCAATTTCTGTTTCTAAAGGCTGTTTAGAACTTTCAAATTTTAGACTTGCAGTAGAAGACAAACGGTTTTGCGTATTTTCTGCTGTTGTGTAAACTTGAATTTTTTTGTTGGCTGTGGTATATTTTATATGTTGTTTCTGGCTTTTCTGTTGTGAGATAACAGATAAAGAAAAGCATAAAAAAACAATAACTAAGCTGTTTTTTTTCATTGTGTCTGCTTTTAAAATTTAAATCTCTTTTGGATTTTTCGAATTGATTTAAAAATAGCCCATAATCATAATGAAAATGGGCTATTTACAACCTAACTAACTTAACTCAAACTTAAAATCAATCTGTTCATTATTTCTTTTTTTTCTTCGATTATAATTACTTTTTTCTGCAAAAAAAGTAAATGGATGCTTTTTTTAAGTTTCTATTTTATTCTGAATATTTCTTCAGTCAAAAAAAATCAATATTGTATTTAGCTAAAAGCAGTATTTTAAAAACTGCTTTTAGCTTTGATAAAAAATTACCAGCCTGGATTTTGTACCATTAATTTATTATTATTAACCTCTGCTGCTGGAATTGGATATAATTTATTCTTTTCTAAGAAATTACCATTCTTACTGAATCCTTGCTGTTTAAGAACCGCCGCAGCATCTCCCCAACGAATCAAATCAAGAAATCTAACTCCTTCAAACGCTAATTCTAATCTTCTTTCTGTTTTAATTGCATCTAAAGAAACTGTTTTAACCGGCAGGTTTACTCTATCACGCACTTCGGTAAAATAGCCTTGTGCAATTGAAGCATTTCCTGCTAAAAGATTTGCCTCAGCTGCCATTAATAAAACATCAGAATATCTTATTAATCTAACATTTGTACCATAGTTTAATTCTGCAACAGCACCGTCAGCAGAACTAGTTTCAGCTGTTAATGAACCATACTTTAATCTAAAGTAACCCTCCATTCCCCATACTGGGTCTGGTTTTGTCCAGTCTTCTGTCCAATCTCCGCCAAATTTTGATCTAAGATCAGCTACAGATAATACAGAAGCATTTTTTCTGACTACATCGCCTTCTGCATCAAACGCAGCTGCTATTTTTGCTGTTGGATAATTAAATCCCCAGCCTGGGTTAAGTCCAGAAGTTCCTGTTTTAAAATATTCTGATCTTGGCCCCATCAACTGCCAGTTAACATTATTTTCCATTGCTCGGCTTCCTCCCCATTGGAAAGATCCCCAATCATACCCACCTGTAGTTACATAGCCAATTTCGAATAAAGATTCGATGCCATACTCAGACTCTTTCAAAAATATTTTTGAAAAATCAGAAGCCAAATCATATTCTCCAGATTTAATTAAATCATCAAAAGCTTTGGCTGATTCAGCATACTTTTTTTCATATAAATATGCTTTTCCTTTTATAGCCTGTGCAGTACCTTTTGACATTCTAAAACGCATTGCAGCAGCATATTCACTCTTCTTAGGAAGATTTGGAATTGCTTCGTCTAAATCTTTTTGTATTTGTGCATAGATTTGTTCTGGTGTTGATTTTTCCATTGCAAATTCATTTGCTTTTGGAACCGTCAGTCTTAATGGAACTCCTCCCCACATTGAAACTAATTCAAAGTAAAAAAAGGCTCTCAAAGCTTTTGCTTCAGCTATCATTTTAACTTTTCCCGGTGTATCACCTTCTGCAATATTAATAATTGCATTAGCTCGCATTATACCAAAATACATTGCTTTGAAGGAATGCTCAATTGGTTTGTTCTCTGAAGTAAATGAATAATCATCTAACTGCTGATAAGGCGGCTGATCTCCATCTGTAGAACCTCCTGCATGACTTTCGTCAGCTGGAAATGATTTTACAATATACATGGAGTTCCAGTCTGCAGCATAAGCCCATTGTAAAACATCATAGCAGGCAAAGACGCCTTCTTGTAATTCTTCTTCTGTTTTAAAATAATCATCTGCTGCCAAAACACCATAAACCGGCTTATCTAAGAAATCTTTTTCACAGGAGATCAGCGTCAAAACTAATCCTGCAATAAATGATATTTTATAAATTATTTTTTTCATCGTTATATATTTATGTATTCGTCGTTGAATTAAAATGTTACTGATAGACCTGTCATAAAACGACTTGCCGTAGGATACAAACCTCTGTCAATACCTTGAGAGTTGTTTGAGAAACTTCCTACTTCAGGATCAATCCCTTTGTACTTTGTGAAAGTGAAGTAATCATCAAGTGATAAGTACAATCTTAAACTGCTTAATTTTAAACGGTTAATTAATTCTGGTTTAAAATTATATCCTAATTGAATTTGTTTTATTTTCACATAATATGCATCCTGAACCATTAAATCACTTGTATAAATAATTGGGTCAGAAGATGAAGCTTTTGGAGAACTGTTAGTACTTCCTTCACCTGTCCATCTGTCATTAAGAAAATAAGACGGGCGGTTAGAATACGGATTATCAACCCTTGCTAATGCCATGAAATTCTCTCCGCCAAAGGCGCCTTGCAGGAAAAATTTAAGATCAAATCCTTTATACTCAAAATCAATAGTTGTAGCAACCAATAAATCTGGCTGAGGGCTTCCAATGTATGTTTTATCCTGATCATTAATATCGCCGTCTCCGTTTGCATCTACTACAATTGGATCACCAGGAGTAGGACTCCAAGATGTAACACCGCCTAAAGTTGATTTATAAGCATCAACTTGTGCTTGATTTTGAAAAATACCGTCTGTTTTATATCCTCTATAGAACCATACTGGTTTACCTAATTCAAAAGATGTAACTGTTCCTAATACAGGCAAGCTTGCTCCATCAACTCTTGTTAATAATGGGTTCAAATACGTAACTTCATTTTTGATAGTCGTTAGATTGAAGTTTATCCCATATTTTAATTGATGCTCTGATTCTCTCCAGCCCAATTCTATTTCAATTCCCTTATTAGTTACATCTCCAGCATTTGCGTATGGAGCAGGGTAACCTGTAGATAAAGGAGGAGAAGAAGGTGTTAATAAATCACGAGTTACTTTATTGTAATAATCAAAACCGAATGTCAATTTATTATTAAAAGCTCTTACATCAAATCCTAAATCGGTCTGCTCTGTCGTTTCCCAAGTTATATCCTCATTTGGCAAAGCTTTAAGCTCTCCAACTGTATGATAATTACCTAATGCATCTGGGTATTTTAAACCATCTTTAGTAACCAAAGCTTTCCATTGACCAGGTGCGATATTTGAAGTTGAACCATTTTGACCCCAAGATGCTCTCAATTTCAAATGATTTACAGCTTCAATTCCCCAAAATGATTCATTTGACATTACCCAGCCTGCTGATACTGCAGGGAAATAACCCGCACGTTTATCTGGTGCAAAAAGAGAAGAGTTATCATTTCTCAAAGAAGCTTGGAACAAATATTTATTATCATATGAATATGTAATACGTCCAAAATAAGATAACATTGATGATGGAGTTATATTACCAGACAAAGTTCCCTCTACAGGAGCTTCACCAGGAGTCGCCCATTGGTCACCTTCTTTAATCATTCCTGCTGTACGGGCATTCAAATAACTGTATTTTGTATCTTGAGATGACATACCTATCATACCCGAAAAATCATGTTTGTCAATTGTTTTACTGTAAGTAGCAAAATTTTCGAACAGCCAAGTTTTAAATATTCCCTGATTATAACTTTTAGTATTGGTTGTATTCTCCTTAGTAGAATTCCACCAGTATTTTTGCGTCCAATCAGTAAAGTTATTATAAGCCTGCTCTACTCCAAAACGTGTTGTGAAAACAAACCCGGCAAAAGGCTTAATGTTGGCATACACATTACCAATGATTTTAGTTTCTTCTGTTAAACCATGATCAAGAGCAATCTGCCCTATTGGATTTGCAATTTCCCCATTAATGTATTTAGAAATACCGTAGTACTCTCCACTTCCATTAGTAGGTATTGGCTTTCCAGCTGCCAAAGCACTCTCAACATGTGCCGGTAATGCAGATCCGCTTGGATAATAAACTGGAGTTAATGGATCCATTAACATTGCATGATTCATAATACCATTAAAACTGTCATCTTCTGTAAAAGCTTTACGCTTGTTTAACGAGATTGACAAATTTTCTCCAAGTTCTAAATACTTATTTACTTTATGGTTAGAATTTACCCTCATCGTAGTACGCTTGAAGTTCGTTTTATCTCCTCCAAAAAGTCCGTCTTGAGAGAAAAAGTTACCTGAAACCAAAAAAGTTGATACTTCGTTTCCACCAGACAATTGCAGCGTGTAATGTTCCATAGGAGCTGCGTCTTCTGCTGCCTGATCAATCCAGTCAGTACCGTTCTTGCCATTCCATTCAGATACACTTGGCTTGTCACCAGGAGGATTTGTTGCGTCAATCCAACGAACGTATTCATCCGCATTCATCATATCTAATTTTGTTCTCAATGATTGAAATCCATATTGAGAACTAAAAGCCACTTTCATAGTTCCTGCCTTACCTTTTTTAGTAGTAATCATTACAACACCATTACCACCATCAGCACCATAAATAGCTGCAGATGCGGCATCTTTTAAGATTTCCATCTTTTCAATATCGTTACCATCCAAAAAGTCAATATTGCTGGTTCTCATCCCATCAACAACATAAATCGGATCTGAGTTTCCATTTGATCCAGCTCCACGAATACGCACTTTTGCGCCAGCACCAGGTGCGCCTGACTGTGCTAGAACTGTAACCCCAGCAGTTTGACCCTGCAATGCTTGTGTAGTTAAACCAACTGATAAATTTGCAATCTGTTCAGCCTTAATAGACGAAATAGCGCCTGTTACTACACTTTTCTTCTGAGTTCCATACCCTACAACCACAACTTCATTCAAGTTTTGTGATTCAGAATTCAATTGTACAGTAATCTGGTTTCTGCCACCAATCTGCACATTTGAAGTTCCATACCCGATAAAACTAATAACTAAGACACCATCGGAAGGAGCCTTAATTTCAAATTTCCCATCAAAGTCTGAGGATGTAGCTGCTGTCGTCCCCTTAATTAAAATCGATGCTCCTGGGATAGGCATCCCTTTTTCATCATTTACTTTTCCGCTGACTGATATGTCCTGCGCCTGCATAACTACAGTGAATAGTAAAGATGAAATACAAAAAATAAACAATCTTGTTAATTTCATTTTTCTAAAAATTTTGGTTAATTAATTAGTAATTTGATGCAATACTATTGCAAAAAAAACATAATTAATAATTAAAAACCTTTACAAAAACACATCAAATAGATAATTTAAACCTTATTAAAACCCATCAAAATAATCATAACAAATTAAATATCAATATCTTAATTACATATATTTTTTATTATCAAATTGTTAAATTAAACAAAAAACCTACACTCGCTGATATAACTTACACTGTAACATTTATAAGATAATTAATACTGTAATTACACTCCAAAAAAGACTTAAATTTTAAATAAAAGACACAATAATCATTTAATTAACATTTTAAATAAGAAATTTATAATTTATTATGTTTTATTCTTTTCAGTTCTGCTCTATATTTTGGAGAAAATGAATTAAAAAATACGCATTGAACATATAACTGCCCGAAAAACAACACAAGAAAATTGCCCAAAACAAGTACTATTCAGAATGAATCACAACCATCGGTGGGGAAAATCAGGACAAAAAGCTCTTCTAGTTTTTAAAAAGGGATAATTCCTGCAGAAATAAACAAATCAATAGCAATAATTTTGGTTATTTAAGGACTAAATAACGATAAGAAAATTGATTATAATCAGCAGTATTAAGCAGCTAAAACGTTTAATTCACATGGAAAAAAGGCATAATCGCCATGAAAAAAATTAGAAATAAGTATTACTTTTTCTCAACTGAATAACTTAATCAGCTAAACAAAACACATACTATTAACTCTTAATCAGGTCAATTAATAATGACTGCAATAGATGAAAACTCATCGTTAAATAGTCAATCCCATTAGCACATATAAATTATGGAAATCAAGGCTTGAGATAAAGCCCAATTATTCTTCTGATTGAACCTAAAAAAAATTAAAAAACTCAAGATATCCGTTGAAATCCCAAAAATTATAAATTCACCCCACCTACAAGCCTAAATTGATTTTATCGTCTATTTTGAGCCTATATCTTTAAAAAGCGATATAAAATAACAATAACCTCCCCTACATAGAGATACCGTGGCAATATCCTGACTCAATATTACCTTTCCAGCGAAGAAAGCATCTCCACAGACAAAGTTCTATAAATTGTGAGAATAACTTTTTTCATCTCAAAACACGAGACAGTACGAACAAATATTTGGACCAGAAATATTTGCTTCGCGTGTTCGCGCTTGCTCTGATGGTGTTTTTAACACTAAGTATCGCACCGCTTTCCGTTGCACACAAAGGTTCAATGAGCTTCTACAAAAAATGCAAATCAAGAGTACTAAAAAAAATATTTTGCTTTTTAATAACCATAAAAAAAGAGTCGGCTTCACAAGTTGTGAAACCGACTCTTTTAAATATTTTTCTTCAAATATCTAGTATCCTAAACAAATTCATCCGATCAAATTCATCCACTTAAAAAGCAATTGTTCCAATTGAAACTAAAATACTTTCATATAAAATTAGAAATAGAAGTGAAAATTATAAAAACACATCTAGCTAGGACATTTTTCATTCTTCGAAAAGGTTTTTATTAACTAACCAAATAAAAACCTTTACAGAAGAACAAACTCAAATCACTAACTTAACCAAACATTAATTATAAACCCTAATATAATCAATTTCAAAAGTTTAAGAAGTAAAATCAGATGCAATAGTTCCACCAAAATTCTCTTCAATTGCGTAATTTATGATTATAAAAAAGTCCTGATTGAATGGTACAGCATTTGAAATAGGAAATTCTATAATTTTTTGATTATCTATATACATTTTAATAGATTTTACTCTCCAATTCATAGACTAAACATGGAATTCTTCTGTAACATTCCTGGAAGAAAAACTGACCAGAACCTTTTACTCTTAAAACCAAAAGAGGAAGCTATAACACTTCCTCTTTCGAAAATAAACTAACTCAAAATATTATTCTGGTCTAAATATAAATGTCCAACCTGTACCATTTGCTTCATTGTTACTTAAATAAAGTACCATTTTGTCTTCAGTAAGTGAAACAATAGTATATATACCATCTTTATTCCCTGCAGCATAACCAAGCATTTTTGATCCTGTGATAATCAGTTTTCTATTTGCAACATCTAACACAAAACTTCCTTTTGTTGGTGTCGCTGTTTTGGTTTCATAGTGATTATAATTTGCAGCGCCAGCTAAATCAAAGTGCATCTTACCATTAGAATCGCTTGGACCACAACAATCGCCAGCATTCCACCAAACACTCATGGCACCATCAGGACTGCCAGGAGGCGACATAAACCACCATAGATTACCAGCATTCCCTTTATCAAAAATCCACGTTTTACCAGTTGCTGTGTTTGTACCAACCAAGTCATACCAATCCTGATTTAATGCGTGATCCAGTTTATCTACTTGAACACTTACCGTTTTGGTAAAAAACTCAGCTCCTAAACTGCCAGTATAAGTAAATGTTGCCTTTCCTGGTATTGGATAGATAAATTTTATTTTATTGGTTAGAGCTTTTCCTAAATTATAATCCCAATACCCAGTAATTCCAGGAGTTACCATATCAATAGTAATCTCATTTCCTCCTGGTGTACTTTGTGTAGCTACCAACTGAACACCGTCAACATTGGTGCTATTTACTAAACTTTCTTCCTCAACAATTGGTTCGCAAGCTGAAAAAACCAGCATTAACGAAGCAATAATGAGATATGTTATTTTATTAATTTTCATAGTTATAATTATTTATCGTTATCAATTTTACCACCCTGGATTTTGAGTATATACTCCATTTGACAATCTCATTTCCGTTTCTGGAATTGGCATCAGTCCTTTGGTTTCTGGTCTGTAATTTGCTTTATAATTAGCATTTGTTCCTGAATTTCTCACAGGAAAACTATCATTGAATGCGGTTTCTAGGTCACCCCAGCGTACTAAGTCAAACCAGTGTAAGGCTTCAAACGCAAATTCATGTAACCGTTCTTCTTTTATAGCATCCAATGAATATCCAACTGCTGCTAATCCAGCCCTTGCCCTAACAGCATTCATACCTGTAGCTGTTTTAGTTATTTCTGAATGCATTAGAAGGACATCTGCATAACGCATATAAATAAAGTCTTGTGCATGCATTAACTGCATGTCTGTATTAGACCAGTCATACATTTGAACAAACATACCTACAGTACTTCCTGCTGCATTTGGATGCTGTATAGAAGTATATTTTTTATTAAAGAATCCAGTCTCATGATCTCCCTTGTCAGCAGCATATCCACCTGTTCCTTGTTCTGCTCTACCAACTTGAATTATTGAACCCACTTTTCTAGGATCGGTATCTGACCAGTTGTTCCATAATTTTGGACTTACCGTACCCATTCCCCAGCCTTGCCCGTAAGGCACCAATGAGTTATCACGCATTCCTGTAAATAAGGCAAGTCTGTTAGTGTACCTTGGTCCATTATCCCAGCCCCAATCACCAAAAGAGAATCGCTGCACAAACATTGTTTCATAATTTCCAGTACCAAAAGTTGGAGTAATACCATCCTGCCCAACCCATGATAAATTCTCAGTTGCAGCCCATGGTAATACAGTTTTACCAGCACTTTTGTTTGCATAAGAGTAAGGCCATAAGTTTCTAAAGTCAGAAGCTAAAGCATGACCGCTATTACTGATACAGTCATTCAAGTAAGAGGCAGCATCTGCAGCAGTTATTGCTCCACCTTCAACTAATGGCAAGTCTGTTGTTGCACTTTTTTCAATATTGGTCATGTATCCAGTATAAAACAAATACACACGCCCTAAATAAGCTTCAGCCACCCATTTGTTTGCATGTCCATAACTAGCCGTTGGAATGCTAGGAAATGGTGTTGCTGGCATTAAAGCAATTGCCCCTTTTAAATCGCTGGCTATTTGCGCAAACGTTTCGGTATAACTTGCTCTAGCAACTGTTCTATCGCCATCAAGTTTAATAATTAATGGAACTCCGCCAAAAAACTTAGCTAATCTAAAGTAGAAAAAAGCTCTCATAAACATGGCTTCTCCAATAGCTTGATTTTTGAATTTTTGAGCTTCTTCAGGAGTTGTAAAAAACTTTGAAAAATCAGCAGTTTCCGTTTTTTCAATAATAGCATTTGCTCTGGTTATTCCATAATAGGATTGAACCCACAAATCGCGATAGGTATCCTCAAGAGGGTCTTCAAAATTATCTACATATTTCGCTGCTTTATCATCAGGACCTCCACCGCCTAGCATAATATTGTCCAATAAATTGGCAGCTATTTGTTCCTCACTAAGTGGGCTAGTGATATAAATTGCATTGTAAACCCCTGCCATTGCTTCGTTGATATCGGTAGGTGTTTTGTAAAAATTCTCCGTGTTTTTTCCATAAAGATTCTCCGAATCTAAATAGTCAGTGCAACTTGTAGCGACAAAAATCGCTGAAATTGCCAGTATATATATTATTTTTTTCATTTTAAATGTGTATTTATATTAAAAATCTGCACTTAATCCAAACATTACTGTTCGTGCCTGAGGATACAAACCTAGATCAATACCTGAGGCCCAATTTGAATCACCAGAATCGTCATTTCCTGAAAAACGTACTTCAGGATCCATACCGTCATAATTAGTAAATGTATATAGATTATTTACCGCAACATATACTTTTAGATTTGACATAAACTTAACATTCGAAAGCACCTGACTAAAATTATATCCAAGTGTTAAATTATTAATTCTTAAAAAGTCTGCATCATGCATGTAGATATCAGAAATAAATTGAGTATTTCTATTGGATACAGCTGACATTCTAGGCATTCTATCTGAAGTTCCTTCACCGTGCCAACGATTGAATATATCGGAAGTATAGTTTTGTTTTGGCGAATCAGCAAATGATCTATACGACTGCATTACCTGCATTCCAAATTTTCCAGCCATGGTAGTATTTAAATAAACACCTTTATATTCAAAATTTAATTGAATACCCAGTTCAAAATCTGGATTTGGCTTCCCTAAATACACTTTATCTTTCTCATCAATTAAACCATCCTGATTTTGATCCACAAAACGAACATCTCCAGGGCGCTGATCATTAAAGTACGGAGTCCCATCTGGTCTTACATAGGCATCCACTTCATCTTGATTTTGTAAAATGCCAGCCGTTTTATATCCATAGAAATACCCAATAGGCTGCCCTACCTGTACTCTAGAAACTTCACCTGTTCCCTGCGACAATACATTACTTGGCCCATGTATTATTCCATCTGCATTATCAATTTTGATAACTTCATTTTTATTATGAGCACCGCTTACTGTGATACCATATTTAAAATCACCTGCTTTATCATTCCAGTTTACAGAGTATTCAATTCCTGAATTTTCAATATCTCCTCCGTTTATAAATGGAGGTGGAGCACCTTGAGTTCCCAAAGCCGGAGCTATAACTAACCAGTCTATTGTAGTTTTTTTATACCAATCAAAAGTCAGTCCCAATCTTGAATCAAATAATCTAGCGTCAATCCCAAGGTCTAACTGCTCTGAAGTTTCCCATTTTATATCAGGATTTGGAACATTAGAAAGTATAGCTGTTGATCCAGAAACGGGCTTCGTATCTCCAAAAAAGTACCCAGGAAAAGAATAATTAATATTAGCTAAATATTGAAAAGGATCAATTGATTGATTCCCATTTTGTCCCCAGCTTGCTCTTAGTTTTGCAAAACTAATTACGTTTGAAGTGCTTTCCATAAAATCTTCTTTTGTAATCACCCAACCCGCTGATACAGAAGGAAAATAACCCCATCTTTTATCCGGAGCAAAATTAGAAGATCCATCAGCACGCATGGTAGCAGAAAGTAAATATTTTTCTTTATAGTCATATTGTGCTCTAGCAAAGAAAGATTGAATTGCTCCTCCACCAGCGGCCCAATCGGCACCACTTGCATTAATATCATTTATTGAACCAGGACTTTGTGTATTGTTCAAATAAGCGTATGTTGGGTTACCAGGAAATAATAAGTTATTTCTAGTAGCACTAACATTATCATTAATTTGATTTTGAATTAATTCAGTACCTATCACACCCGAAATTTTATGCTCACCTAATTTAGTGTCATAAGAAAGTGTATTAGTCCAAGTAGTATTGGCTCCAAAGTATTGGCTTTGTGTTGCTCCATCAATATAATCTCTATAAAGTACTCCTAAATTATATGTTGGATTCATCGATCTACTATGACCAAACCAAGAATCTATTCCATATACAGATTTGAATTTTAAATTCAAAACTGGCTCAACTTCTAAAAAGGCGTTTCCATTAATACTATTGCCTTTTCCATAATTGTAATTGTGCCTGTAGTACATTACCGCTAATGGATTAGTTTGTCCAGTATTAAGACCATCCAAAGTAGGAGTATATCCAAACTCATTAATGTTTCTGTCAATAGAATTTTGCCAATATGCAGGCTGCAAAGGGTTTTGAACCAAAGCATTGTGCAAATCATTCCAATAAATATTACCCGTTGCTACAGATCTGTTTTGTCTATTAGAATAGGTGAAATTTTCTCCAATAGTAATTATACTATGTTTATCGTTCTTTTTTAACACCATTTGGGTATTTAACCTTGCTGTCAATCTTTTAAATCCAGCATCAACAATATTTCCGCCAAGAATACCGTCTTGGTCAAAATAAGATAAACCCGCTGAATAAACAATATCTTCACTACCACCGCTAATATTTAAGGAGTGACTAACAATAGGAGCATCTTTTTTGGTCATTTCGTTAATCCAATTAGTACCTTCCCAGCCACTTTGAAGTTTGCTCCATACATCGTCGCCTAATTCTTGACCAGCTCCTGGATAAGTTGTATTTAACCAAGCATTATCATGTACTATTGCATTCCAATCATGAGGAACCAAACCGTCATTAACCCTTCCCTCGTCCATTATATACATATATTCTTGGGCATTCAACGGATCCAAGTTCTTGTAGATGTTTTGTACACCAAAGTAATAATCATAGCTTATTTTTGCAGGCCTGCCTTTGCGTCCTTTTACCGTTGTAACTAAAACAACACCATTAGCCGCTCTAGAACCGTAAATTGCTGCCGAAGCCGCATCCTTCAAAACATCGATAGATTCAATATCTGATGGATTCAAATAATCAATATTACCTACAGTCACACCATCAACTACGTACAATGGATTTGAATTCCCAATAGTACCTAATCCACGAATAGTTACTCTTGTTCCTGCTCCTGGAGAACCACTATTTTTGGTAATGTTTACACCGGCAGCAATACCCTGCAGCGCTTCCATAGCGGATCCAGTATTTAATGATGCAAGATCTTCTCCTTTAAAATTGGCACTGGCTCCGGTAAGCAAACCCTTCTTTTGGGTACCGTATCCAATAACTACAACTTCGTTCAAATTTTGTGATTCAGGATTTAGCTTTACATCAATCTGAGTTCTGCCGCTAATCTGTATGTTTGAGGTTGTAAAGCCTATAAAACTAACAACTAAAACACCATTTGAAGGAGCCTTAATCGTAAATTTTCCGTCAAAATCTGACGAACTGGCTGTTGTCGTCCCCTTAAGTAAAACAGTTGCCCCCGGAACAGGCATACCTTTTTCATCATTTACTTTTCCAGTGATAGTTATGTCTTGCGCTTGCAGGACTACTGAGAAAAGCAAAGATGAAACACAAAAAATAAGTAATTTTGTTAATTTCATTTTTCTAAAAATTTTGGTTAATTAATTAGTAATTTAATACAATAGTAAGTTAAATAAAATTAAATTAATAAAAAAAAAACTTTACAAAAACACATCAAGCATATATTTTTTACATTACAAAAACCAATCAACATTAAATTAATTATTTAAAAATCAAATGATTAAATAAAAAAATCAAATGTTATCAATATGTTAATTAAAAAATTAACCCTACATTTACATAAAATAAAAATTATTAGATATTTACTGCGAAGTTTACAGTAAATAGAAACTTTTCAAGAGCAGTATGCAACATGAATTATACAAAATAGTTAAAATATTATATGAAATTCAATAAAACCATAATTTACACACTGGCACTAACCTTTACTCTTTCGTTCATTGGAACGAGTTATTCACAAGTTAAAGCGCTTGGAATTCCTGATATAAAAAATTATAAACGTAACGAATATAAGGGCGGAACTCAAAATTGGGATATCGATCAGGACAAGAAGGGCAACTTATATTTCGCAAACAATAATGGCCTATTGAAGTTTGACGGAACAAACTGGCATAAATATTCATTGCCCAATAATTCAGCTATCCGAAGCTTGAAAATTGATAATTCAGGAAGGATATATGTAGGAGGTAATAATGAGTTTGGATATTTTTTAAGTAATCAAAAAGGTAAACTTATTTACCACTCCTTATCCCAATTATTCAATAAAAACAAAAGGCTTTCTAAAAATACCAATATAATATGGAAAATTCATTGTTACCAAGGAGAAGTAATTTTTCAGTCCTTTACTAAAGTGTTCTTTTTAAAAAAGAATAAGCTTCGCTGTTATGAAACAAAAAACAAATTGCAATTTTCATTTTTAGTAAACAACCAACTCTATTTTCAAGATAAAAAAGCAGGATTATTATCTTATTCAAATGGGAAATTTGCCACTTTAAAAGGCACATCAGCCATAAATGATTCAGAAATATGGACCATTTTTCCCGGTCAAAATAATAAATTGATATTAGCAACTTTAGAAAACGGATTATTTGTCTATGATAATAACACAATAAAACCATGGCAAACCCAAGCTAATGACTATATTAAGAAAAACTCATCCTTAGGAGGCTGCATGATTAAAAACAAATTGTTAGTTTTTAATACCGTTCTCAACGGAATTATAATCACCGATTTTAACGGGAAAATAATACAGCATCTAAACCGTCAAAAAGGTCTTCAAAACAACACTATATTAAAGTCTTTTGAAGACAATAATAATAATCTCTGGCTAGGTCTGGATAATGGCATCACATTCATAAATGAGAACTCTCCTTTTACTTTTTTTGATTATAGCTATAACATGAGTACGGTTTATGCTTCTTTAGTCCACAAAAACACTTTATATGTTGCTACTAATCAAGGACTGTTTTACCATGAATGGAACGGTAAATTTCCCGACGAACCATTCAAAAGAGTTGAAGGCACAATAGCCCAAGCTTGGAACATACAGCTAATCGACAATCAAATACTTTGCGCCAGCAATAATGGCGCACTGTTAATTGAAAACAACAAAGTTGTCAAAGTACTTGACAACAAAGGCTATTTTGGTTTTTTGAGTATTCCAAACCATCCAAACAGTATTATTGGACAGAGCTATAACAGCTATACAATATTCGAAAAAAAAGGGAACAGTCTTATATTTAAAAATTCAATAGCTGGTTTTGAAGAAACAACAAACACTTTTGAAACGCTTATAGATGAAAATTTCCTTTGGCTTAAAAAACGACCAAATTTATATCAACTGAAACTGTCAGATGATTTGAAAAAATTTGAGCAAATTAAAATTCACTCTAAAATAAGCGAAAAATATAAAGGAATTGGAAGTATACAAAAACTTAAAGGAAAGATATATTTTCAGACTAAAAATCATTTTTACAGATATTCTAAAGAGCAGGAAATCTTTTTTGAAGACCGAAAAATATCTTTATTATTCAGAAACATACCACCGTTAAACACAGTAATCGAAGATAATTATGAAAACATATGGTACTGTTATAATGATGTACTAGGGGTACTAGAGAAAAACAAAAATGGCAATTATACTAAAAAACAGACTCCCTTTTCGAACCTGTCAGGGAATTTAGTAAATGATTACATATCTATTAACACCGTAAATCCGAAAAATGTTTTTATTGGACTAACAGAAGGGCTCGCTCATTTTGATTTCACAATCCCCAACAGCTTCATAACAAAACCAAAAGTTTTTATAGAAAATTTTAGTTTTTCTCAAGACACGATTACAACAGGAAACCTATCCAACAATGATTACAATCTGTCTTACAGCTCAAACCATGTAAAATTCACATTTTCATCTCCTATCTATGAAAACCCACAAAGTACGACATACTCTTATAAATTAGAGCCTTTTGAAGACACGTGGACTAATTGGTCATCAAATACAATTAAAGAGTACACTAACTTAAAGGAAGGTGACTATATAATGAAAGTCAAAGTTAAAAACAGCTATGGAGTCCAATCAGAACCAGCAAAATTATACTTTACAATTTCTCCGCCATGGTACAGACATGTATTAGCTTATCTAGCATATATAATACTAACTATAATAACAGTTAACATTGTTTACAATAGAATCAAACTAAAAATAAGAAAAAACAAATATTACGAAACTATTGAACAGCGAAGGCTTTATCTCGAAAAAGAATCTAAAATAAGACAAGAGCAGCACGAATTAGAAAAGGAAATTGAAAAGTTAAAAAATGACAATCTACAAATTCAAATTCTTGCAAAAGACAAAGAACTGGTTACAAACTCTTTGCAGGTAGTAAAGAAAAACAAAGTTTTAAATGGTATTTTACAAAAAGTAAAAGAAATTGATGTTAAGGATCTAGATGAACCAACTAAATTTCAGGTAACCAAATTAAACAAAAGTATTGTAAAGGAAGTTAATAATGACAAAAGCTGGAAAGACCTGGAAAAGCATATTAAAAATGTCCATTTCGATTTCTTAAAGCGTCTTAAAGAAAAATACCCAACGATATCACCAAGAGAACTTGATTTATCCACTTATTTATTAATGAATATGTCTACCAAAGAAATTGCAGAAATAATGAACATTTCTATTGGAGGAGTAGAATTGGCCAGATACAGACTTAGAAAAAAACTGGGATTAAATAAAAAAGAAAACCTCATAGGATTCTTAATGAGTATTTAAAAACAAAAAACCAGTATAGAAAAATTATACTGGTTTTTTGTTTTCAATTTAAATAAGCTCTAATGTTCTTTCCAAAGCCATTCCTCTAGATCCTTTGATAAGTATTATGTTGTTATCAATTTTTTTGGTTTTAACAGCTTCAGAAAAATTTTCAAAATTTTCAAAGAAGAAAAAATTTGATTTTGTTGTTTTATTACTGTAAAAATCTTTCCCAATAAAATAACAATCAATGTTGTCTTGATTTATTAACAAATCTAATACACCTTTGTGTTCTGCCAAGCTTTCATTTCCTAATTCGAACATATCACCCAAGAAAAGCGTTTTATTGCTTTTATCCAAAAGCAGAAAATTTTCAATAGCTACTTTCATACTGCTAGGGTTGGCATTATAGGCATCCAATATAATCTCGTTCGTACCTTTAGTCATTAATTGCGACCTGTTGTTTTCAGGAATATAACTTTCAAGGGCCTCTTTTATAGCTTCATTTTCAATTCCAAAATAATTCCCAATAGCAATTGCTGCATTTATATTATTAGCATTGTATAAGCCTATTAAATGCGTAGTAATGACATTTTCCGATAAAGAGACAGTTACGAAAGGATTAGCTTCTACACAATCAATATTAACATTAACTCTCTCGTTATTAACTCCAAAAGAATATACCTTAAGATCTTTTGTCTTTTCAACTTGAATAGGGTCTTCAAAATTCACAAAAACTAATTTATCATTCTTTGAAAGATAGTGATACATTTCACTTTTACCTTCTATGACACCTTCAACACCGCCAAAGCCCTCAAGATGTGCTTTCCCGAAATTAGTAATATATCCATAATCCGGCTGTGCAATTTCACAAAGGAATTCTATTTCCTTCTTGTGATTTGCTCCCATCTCTACAATACCAATCTCTGTTTGTTCATTAAACGACAATAAAGTAAGAGGCACACCAATATGGTTATTTAAATTTCCGACAGTAGCTTTAGCCACAAATTTCTTAGAGAGAACAACATTTATTAATTCCTTTGTAGTCGTTTTTCCATTGCTTCCAGTTAGAGCGATTATAGGCAGTTTCAAATAATTTCTATGACATTTTGCTAACTCTTGCAAAGCAGCTAGACAATTTTCAACCAAGATAGTTCTTTCGTCAATAAGATAGTCCTGATTATCAATCAATACATAAGAAGCTCCTTTTTCTAAAGCTTCCTTGGCAAAAGTATTAGCATCAAAATTTTCTCCTCTAATAGCAACAAAAAAGGAATTCAGACCAATTTTGCGAGTGTCAATTGAAACTGAACTGCATTTCAAAAACAAATTATGAATGTAATTAATATCCATATAAATATAGTTTAAAAAATAAAAGCCCTAATGAAAGGGCTTTTATTGGAATTATCTAAAAAAATTAATTTCTTGGTGTTCTTTTTGTATTTGTTTTAGAACCTACTCTAGACATAGCACATCTAAATCCGATGTAATCTGTTGCCATATCTTGCGGAAAGAATCTTCTTTGTGCAGGATCTAACCAATAAGCTCTATCTCTCCAAGAACCTCCTTTGTAAACACGAACTGCGTCATTTATCAAAGTAGTTCTTTTGTTAGACTTATCGTATTTTCTTTCCATGTTTCCTAAACTGTCAATTTTTACATTTTGTTTAGGCGAATTGTACATAATTTCTTTTTCTGATGTTTTTCCATTATCAGCATCAGAACTTATGAACTTGTAATACTTACTAGATTGCTTATCACCATCTCTGTAGTTAATATTATCACTAGTACTGAAATTTTGTCTCAAGTAAGTTTCATTATCATCTACAGCTACTTGTGCAATTTCACCTGGCAAATGTTTAGGAACCAATTTACCGTTACTTAGTGTATCATAAACAATGTCTTTATTCGTAATAATTTCAATTTTTCCATCTTTACCAATTTTATTTTTGGTGTAAACATTACCTCTGAAATAATTGAAATCATTAGTTTCTACATCTACAATAGGTCTGTAAACATCGGCAACCCATTCTGCTACGTTACCAGCCATATCATAAAGACCAAAGTCATTTGCTGGATATTTTTTAACCTCATTTGTAATATCCGCACCATCATCAGACCAGCCAGCGATTCCGCCGTAATCACCATTTCCTTGTTTGAAGTTGGCTAATTGGAAACCTTTATTAGATCTTTTTCCTGAACGGGTATAACTTCCAGACCAAGGATATTTCTTTTGACCTTTGTAAATGTTATACTCTCTTTGTCCTACATCTGCTGCTGCTGCGTATTCCCACTCAGCTTCAGTTGGCAGTCTGTATTCTGGTAATATAATCCCTGAAGATCTTTGAGCATAAACATTTTTCTCTTCAACAACATTTCCGTCTTTATCTGGTTTTGGTGCTTTTTTACGGGCTCCTCTCCCTTTCAAAAGAATTTCTTCGTTTCCTCCATAAGTCGATGTTGGAGAAGCCAAATACGTTTCAGTATTAAAATTGCTTTCTGCTGAAACATCTAATGTTTTAGCATTTTTCTTTAAATATCCATTTTTTTCAAGTACAGCTTCGTTTACACGATCAGTTCTCCATTTACTAAATTCAACTGCTTGAACCCAATTTACCCCTACTACAGGATAATTTGCATAAGCTGGGTGTCTTAAATAGTTATTGGTCATTGTTTCATTATAACCTAATCTGTTTCTCCAAACAAGTGTATCTGGCGAAGCTCCTTCATAAATATTTTTATAATTTTCTTCTGTTGGAGGATATACTTTTTTCAGCCATTCAAGATATTCAAGATACATTAAGTTGGTCACCTCTGTCTCGTCCATATAAAAAGACATTACATGCTGCTGACTTGGCACATTATTCCAATCATGCATCACATCGTCTTGAACCAGTCCTTTTGTAAAAGTTCCGCCCTCTACAAACACCAATCCTGGACCCGTTTCTTGCGGTTTACCAGCTGTTCCTTTAGCAAAACCTCCTTTAGAACTGCTTACATTCCAACCTGTGCCTCTTGATGCACTATCGGATTTAGATTTTTTGCTACAACTAGCTAATCCTAATATTAATGCAAGGGATAGCATAATTTTTAACGGAATAGTTTTATTTACTCTCATAGTTTCTAAGTAGGTAATTTATTAAAATTTAGGTAGTGCAATGTAATAATTAAAATTAAACTGCAAAACCCTTTTTTAACTTAATTTTTTAACGTTTTTTTAGATGTGTTTAAAACGCAAAAATATATTTTTTATTACAAAAAACAACAAAAAAGACTTTTAATATTTTTTATTTACTTTTAGCAAATATTTACACTCCAAATCATTACACTTTCCATGAGAAATCTAGTTTTTTGTTTTATCCTTCTTTTTCAAACAATAACATTTGCTCAAATTAAAGGCGATGTTATTATTGATTGGATAGAAAACAGCACTACATCTTCCAGCCCGAATAAATCACAAGTACCTGTATTCAAAGGGAATAATTATTCATATAACAGTTTTACACAAGTCCTTTATTACAATTTAAATCTAAATAACAATACTGATCTGGATGCAAAAAGCATTCAGATCAGTAATGTAATTTATGAGCCGACAGCTGCTCCTTATATTGGAAATTTGAACCCAATTAGCATTCCTTCGGCGATAAAAACCAACCTTTATACAACAAAATCCAGAAACAGCATCCAGAATTTCCTTAATATTTCACCGATAATCAAAGACAACTCAGGTTATAAAAGAGTAAAATCCTTTTCTTATCTGATAAACAATGGTTCCGCAAAAAAAATCGCTTCTATTAAAAACAGCAACAGTATAACCAATTCTGTTTTAGTTTCAGGGGACTGGTATAGATTTTATGTCGAAAAATCGGGAGTTTATAAAATTTCAAAAGATTTTCTGCAGCAGTTAGGAATAAATTTAAACGGAATTAATCCAAAAAAAATAAAAATTTACGGTAATGGAGGAAAGATGCTTCCTCTAGCAAACAGCAATTATTATCCAAACGATTTAACCGAAAATGCTATTCATATTCAAGGAGAAAGCGATGGCGTTTTCAATTCTGATGATTATATTTTATTTTATGGTCAGGGGACTTCAAATTGGAACAAAGAAAGTCAAACCAATCTTAATTTATTCGATACAAAATCCTATTACTATATAAATATACAAGGTGATGATGGAAAAAGAATTTTAGATATACCCCAGCCAACTGCTCCAAGCACTATTTCTCTTACATCATATGATGATTACCAATTCCATGAAGTTGATCAAACAAATATTGCCCAACTTGGCCGCCAATGGGTCGGAGAATCATTTGAAATTAATGATACTCAGGAATTCTCGTTTGATTTCCCAAATATTGATTCTTCAATTCCTGTCAGTTTGGATGTTTCTTTGGCATCTGCCGCTTATACACCCACTTCTTTTAAAGTTACCGCCAATGGACAGGATGTTGGTTCTGTTTCATTTGCTTCTTTGAATACAGGCTCAGAAATACAATATTTCAACAATAAACTAACCAACACTGCATTTACCGGTTCTTCAAATATTAAAATCCAATTAACCTATAATAACAATGGCGTTCCTGGTTCTAAGGGTTTTTTGGATTTTATCCAATTAAAAGCAAAAAGCAAACTGCAGGGATATGGAAAACAATTCCATTTCCAATACGATTTAGCCAGTTCAAGTCTTGGCGTGGTTACATATAACTTCACAAATGCTTCTACAATTTCTCAAATCTGGAATATAACTGATATTTATAATGTAACAAAAGCAGAAAACAAAAGTGGAAATGCATTTTCATTCAAAGCAAATCTTGGAGAACTTCAAAAATACATTGCACTTGATTCAAATGATTTTTATGAACCTTTAAAGGAAAGCAAATCTAAAATAGCCAATGTCAACATAAAAGGGACTGTATTTAAAAATGCCCAAGGACAGTTTCAAGATATTGATTACATAATAATTGCCCCTGAATTTTTAAGAATTCAAGCTGAAAAATTAGCAGGTTTTCATCGAGTTAACTCTAATTTAAACGTAAAAGTTCTTACGCTAGAATCGATTTACCAAGAATTTGCTTCTGGAAAACAAGATATTGCGGCGATCCGAAACTGCATTAAATATATTTATGACAACGCTTCGTCTGACGACAAAAAGGTGAAATATGTAAATCTCTTTGGTGACGCCTCTTTCGATTACAAAAAAAGAATTCCAAACAACAATAATATCGTGCCTATTTATGAATCATTAACCAGTAACACTATTGGGGAGGCCTCTTTTGCCTCTGATGATTTTTATGGGTTAATGGACGACAACGAAGGAAATATCACTAACGATTATGGAGGTGTTGATATAGCCGTTGGCCGAATGCTGATAAGCAATACAGTTCAAGCTGATGAAATGATCAATAAAGTAGTCGAATATCATAACAAAAAAGCCTATGGTTCTTGGAGAAATAATTATGTAACACTAGCAGATGATTCCGACAAAACAACAGACGCTACTTTACAGTCAAGACAAAACACTCTGGCTGACGAAATTGAAGTCCAAAAACCATTTTTGAATGTGTCCAAAATATTTTTAGATTCTTATACACAAGAAGCTTCGGCTGGTGGCGAAAGATACCCCAAAGCCAAATCAGAATTTTATAATGAGTTTGAAAAAGGAGCATTAGTATTCAATTATTTAGGACATGGAGGAGAAGACGGATTGGCAAGTGAACGAATTTGGGACAAAGCAGATAGTCAAAGTTTGAACAATCAATATAAATATCCGTTATTCATTACTATAACATGTGAGTTTTCACGTTTTGACAACCCAACAAGACCTACTGCAGGGGAATATATTTATTGGAATTCAAAAGGAGGCGCAATTTCCCTAATTTCAACAATTCGAGAAATTGGGCAATATAGTGCTGAAAATTTTAATGATGTTTTTGCAAAAAATCTTTTAGCCTATGATTCAAACCAATATGTTTCTATTGCTGAAGCCTTAAGAATATCTAAAAATGAAAATCCAAATGCGGCAACAAATGTTGTATTATACATAGGGGATCCAGCATTATTTCTTGCCATCCCAAAACCAAAGATAGTACTAACAAAAGTAAATGACATCCCAGTCAGTCAGTCAATTCCAGATTTCAAATCATTAGCAAAAATGAAAATTTCAGGAGAAATAACCGACGAATACAACACTCCTATTACTAATTACAATGGTACTTTGTCAGCAGTCTTATTTGATAAAAAAATAACAAAAAAAACGTTAAATAATGATGGATATAGTCCAGTCATAAATTTCACAGCATTAGGTGAAGCTATTTTCAGAGGAAATGCATCTGTTACTAACGGGCAATTTGAATGCAGTTTTATAGTACCAAAAGATATTCGGATTCCTTTGGATAATGGAAAAATAAGTTTTTATGCCCAAAAAAATCAACTATTAGAAGATGTTACTGGATTTGACACAACAATAAAAGTAGGAGGAATAAATGAAAATGCTGTAGCAGACAATAATAGCCCGAAAGTGAAGTTATATATGAATGATGAAACTTTTGTTTCAGGTGGAATAACAAATGAATCTCCCCTTTTTATTGCTTATATGGAGGATGAAAGCGGTATAAATACCGCAGGAGGGATAGGTCATGATATTGTCGCTGTATTAGATGGAGATGTAAGCAATCCTATTGTACTAAATGATTATT
Source organism: uncultured Flavobacterium sp. (assembly GCA_963511795.1). Taxonomy (GTDB): domain Bacteria; phylum Bacteroidota; class Bacteroidia; order Flavobacteriales; family Flavobacteriaceae; genus Flavobacterium. The sequence goes on from CAUPKP010000027.1 coordinate 67,078, forward strand.
ATCAAACAGAACTTGACAGTTATAGTACTGGTAATCTACATTTTCCGCTAAGGAATTTAAAAGCTGGTCTTCATACAATCACATTTACTGTTTGGGATGTTTATAATAATGCCACGACTTCTGAAATACAATTTTTAGTAGTTGGAAACGAAACAGTAACTTTAACAAATGTATTAAATTACCCTAATCCATGTGTAAACTATACCGAGTTTTGGTTTACACATAATAAACCAAATGAACCATTAGAAGTACAGATTCAAGTATTAACAATTACTGGAAAAGTAGTTTGGACAAAAAATCAAACTATTACAACATCTGGTTTTTTATCGCGAGAAATAACATGGGACACTCGAGATGATTTTGGAAATAGAATTGGTAAAGGAGTGTATGTTTATAAACTCACGGTAAAAGCAACCTTATCTAACAAGAAAGTCGAAAAGATTGAAAAACTTGTGATTCTTTAATAATCATAGTATATTTATACCAAATTAATCTTTTATAAAATAATGAAAAAAGTCATTTTATTAGTCACCTTTTTATATACATTTAATTTCACGCATGCACAAGAAAGGCCAATTACAGTGGCTGTTCCTTTTCTTTTAGTAGCCGCAGACGCTAGAGCCGCTGGTATGGCCGATAATGGGGTAGCCTCTTCTCCAGATGCCTTTTCACAGCAATGGAACCCGTCCAAATATGCATTTGCTACCGATCAGCAGGGTTTTTCAGTAAGCTACACTCCTTATTTAACAGACTTAGTAAATGATATTTCATTAGCACAATTAACTTATTTCAATAAATACAGTGAAAAAAGTGCATTTGCTGCTAGTTTTCGTTATTTTGGTTTAGGTGATATTGATCTAAGACAAGATTTTGACAGTCCAGTACAAACAGTATCCCCAAATGAGTTTGCATTTGATTTATCCTACTCTTTAAAACTGAGCGAAAAATTCTCAATGGCAGTTGGAGGAAGGTTCATTAATTCTAATCTTAAAGTAGCGACAGACAATAATGATGCATCATCTTCAAGCAGTTTTGCCGTAGATGTTGCTGGATTCTATCAGTCTGAAGAGATTGCATACAGTGATTTTAACGGAAGATGGAGAGGCGGGTTTAATTTTCAGAATATGGGCCTTAAAATGAACTACGACAATGACGACATAAATGCCAATTTTCTGCCGGCAAACATGAGACTTGGAGGAGGTTTCGATTTTATTTTGGACGAATACAATACAATCGGTGTTAATTTAGAATTAACTAAATTAATGGTCCCTACTCCTCAAGTATCTTATAATAGTAGTGCAGGAAGCTATCAAGGATCTGACATGAATGGAGACGGAATAATTGACGAAACAGACAGTGATATTGCTCAGAACGAATACAAATCCATAGGATGGTTCGAGGGAATGTTTCAGTCATTTACAGATGCACCGGACGGGTTTAGTGAAGAACTGAAAGAAGTTACCTACTCTATTGGTTCAGAATATATTTATCAAGATTCATTTTCATTTCGCGCTGGATATTTTCACGAGAGTCCAGATAAAGGAGCAAGAGAATTTTTCTCACTTGGAGCAGGTTTTAAATACAGCTCTGTCAAAGTAGATGTCTCCTATTTATTCTCTGCATCAAAAGTACAGAACCCATTAGAAAACACCTTACGCTTTTCATTATCGTTCAATTTTGGAGAGAAATACGAAAATTATTAAATTAAGCTCTGGTTTCCGAAATAAAAAAAATCCAAACTTCATTATTGTGAAATTGGATTTTTTTGTTTTTAATCACTAAAAAGTTCATTCTAAAAGACCAAAACATCAAAGTTCTGTTTTAAATTGGCAGAACTATTAAACAGCATCCAATGAAAGAAATAACGATTACTTCAAAAATTAATGTATTTGAATCCATTCAGGAATTACCTCAAGTAGAGCAAAATTTAATGAAAAAAGCTATTGAAATTAGAAAAAAAGCTTACGCTCCCTATTCTAAATTCAGAGTTGGAGCAGCTATTTTGTTGGACAATGGAGAAATAGTCGTTGGTTCTAATCAAGAAAACGCAGCATACCCTTCTGGACTTTGTGCAGAAAGAGTTGCAATATTTCACGCTGGAGCAGTTTACCCTGACGCTGCTATATTAAAAATAGCAATTACCGCTGCTTCAGACAACAATTCTACAGTAATTCCTGTTCCTCCTTGCGGAGCCTGCAGACAGTCAATTGCAGAATATGAAATCCGCCAGAACACCCCCGTAAAAATATACTATATGGGCGAAACAGGCGAAATTCATCAATCGGATTCCCTAAAAAATTTACTCCCTTTTATGTTTGATAACAAATTACTTTAAAAAAGAACTAAAAATTAGCTTTTAAATTTTAGTTCTTAGCAGGAATGTCTTATTTTTGCATCCCGACCCCTCTGGGGCGCAAATTTGTGGTGAGGAAACTATTTTGCGTTACTAGGTCATGATTGATAAAACAATAACACTTAAGCAAAAGAATTATTTCAGATGAAAGAAGTTACAAAAGAAGTTTATTTAAAGTGGTATGAAGACATGCTGCTTTGGAGAAAGTTTGAAGACAAACTTGCAGCATTATACATTCAGCAAAAAGTTAGAGGTTTTCTACACTTATATAATGGTCAAGAGGCTGTTTTAGCAGGAGCTTTACATGCTATGGACTTGACAAAAGACAAAATGATTACTGCATACAGAAATCACGTTCAGCCAATTGGTATGGGCGTAGATCCAAGACGTGTAATGGCGGAACTTTTAGGAAAAGCAACTGGAACATCTAAAGGAATGGGTGGATCAATGCATATCTTTTCTAAAGAACACCGTTTTTATGGCGGACATGGAATTGTAGGTGGTCAGATTCCATTGGGAGCAGGTTTAGCATTTGGTGACAAATATAATGGAACTGGCGGAGTTACTATGACTTACTTTGGGGATGGAGCTGCACGTCAAGGTTCATTACACGAAGCTTTCAATATGGCAATGTTATGGAAACTTCCTGTAGTTTTCATAGTAGAAAATAATGGATATGCAATGGGAACTTCTGTTGAAAGAACAGCAAACCATACTGATATTTGGAAACTAGGTTTAGGATACGAAATGCCATGCGGACCAGTTGACGGAATGAATCCTGTAAAAGTTGCAGAAGCAATGACAGAAGCAATTGACAGAGCCAGACGTGGTGACGGACCAACATTTCTTGAAATGAAAACATACCGCTACAGAGGACACTCAATGTCTGATGCACAATTATACCGTTCTAAAGAAGAAGTTGAAGAATACAAAAAAATAGATCCAATCACTCAAGTTTTGGATGTGATTCTAGATCAAAAATACGCTACGGAAGAAGAAATTGAAGTAATTGATCAAAGAGTAAAAGATAAAGTTGAAGAATGCGTTCAATTTGCTGAAGAATCTCCTTACCCAGAAATCCAACAATTATACGACGTAGTATACGACCAAGAAAACTATCCATTCACACCTCATAAATTATAAATCAATTATGGCAACAATTGTAACAATGCCTCGCTTGAGCGATACTATGACAGAAGGAACGGTAGCGGCTTGGCTTAAAAAAGTAGGAGACAAAATAAGCGAAGGTGATATCTTAGCAGAAATTGAAACCGACAAAGCAACAATGGAATTTGAATCCTTCAACGAAGGAACACTTTTATATATCGGAATCCCAGAAGGAGAAACTGCTCCTGTAGATTCTTTATTAGCAATTATCGGAAAAGAAGGAGAAGATGTTTCAGCTTTAATTGCTGGAGGAGGTTCTGCTCCAGTGGCTGAAGAATCAATACCTGCACCTGCTGAAGCAAAATCTGCCGAAACAACATCATCTACTCCAGCAGCATCTTTACCAAAAGGAGTTATTGTAGTGACAATGCCTCGTTTGAGTGATACAATGACTGAAGGAACAGTAGCTTCTTGGTTGAAAAAAGTAGGAGATACCGTTGCCGAAGGTGACATACTTGCCGAAATCGAAACTGATAAAGCAACAATGGAATTCGAATCTTTCAATGAAGGAACTTTATTATTCATTGGAATTGAAGAAGGAAATACAGCTCCAGTAGACAGCCTTTTAGCCATCATAGGACCTGCAGGAACTGATATCAGCGGAATCGCCGAAAACTATAAAGCGGGCGGAACTACTCCAACTGCAGTAGCTACAGAAGATACAAAAGTTCCTGTTGCAGAAAATACTGAACCAATTGCAGAAACTGTTAGTAATGGGAAAAGAATTTTGGCATCACCATTAGCTAAAAAAATAGCAAGCGACAAAGGAATTCAATTAACACAAGTAAAAGGAACAGGTGAAAACGGACGTATCGTAAAAAGCGATATCGAAAACTTTACTCATGAAACTGCTACTACTCCAAGTACAGCAACACCTAAAGTTGCAGAAACTGTAAAAGCTGAAGCTCAAAAAGTTTTTGTACCAGCTGGCGAAGTTTTTACTGAAGAAATAAAAAATTCGCAAATGCGTAAAATCATTGCGAAACGTTTGGCTGAATCATTGTTTACAGCGCCTCATTACAACCTTGTAATTGAAGTAGCAATGGACGATGCAATGCAATCAAGAGCAATTATCAATACCGTTCCTGATACCAAAGTATCTTTCAACGATATGGTAATCAAAGCTTGCGCTTTAGCATTGAAAAAGCATCCAAAAATTAACTCACAATGGAAAGAAGATGCCATCATCATCAATCACCATGTAAATATTGGTGTAGCTGTAGCTGTTGAAGATGGATTAGTAGTTCCTGTATTGAGATTTACAGATGCAATGAGTTTATCTCAAATTGGCACTAGCGTTAGAGATCTTGCAGGTAGAGCTAAAAACAAAAAACTTGGCCCAGCAGAAATGGAAGGAAGCACTTTTACTGTTTCCAACCTTGGAATGTTTGGCATCACTGAATTCAACTCTATCATCAATCAGCCAAACTCTGCTATTTTATCAGTAGGAGCTATTGTAGAAAAACCAGTAGTGAAAAATGGTCAGGTTGTAGTTGGAAACACTATGATGCTTTCTTTAGCTTGCGACCACCGTACAATTGACGGTGCAACTGGAGCACAGTTTTTACAAACGTTAAAACAATACATCGAAAATCCGGTGACTATGCTTGCATAAGCACTTGATTTTATATTTACAAATCCCGTCAGGTAATACTTGACGGGATTTTTTTTAAAATAATGCAACATCCATTTATCCCTTTCAAAGCTGGCTAAATGGCATGAAAAAGTAAATCAATTTAGTTTCAAATCCTTCAATACAATCTCATGATCTATAGAGAATAATTATCAAACTATTTTGAACTATTTTAATAATCGAATCACCAATGCTTCGGCGAATCTTTCAATGCTAAAATAAAAGCTTTTAGAAGTCAATTTAGAAGTGTTAGAAACGTTGCATTTTTTCTTTTTAGGTTTAACTAATATTTATACTTAATTTTTGTTTCCCCCTCAGGTTTTCGTATTGATCCGTAATTTTCTTCTAATTCAGATTATCCAATCTTTATGCATAATTCCCAACTTTTGAAGAACCTAACGGTACCCATCTAAAAAAAAAACTTCAATTAGCTAAAGCTAATTGAAGTTTTTATCGTACTCAGAGCGGGACTTGAACCCGCACGAACATTGCTGTTCACTGGATTTTAAGTCCAGCGTGTCTACCAATTTCACCATCCGAGCATAAAGTGGTACCTCCAGGGATCGAACCAGGGACACATGGATTTTCAGTCCATTGCTCTACCATCTGAGCTAAGGTACCAATACTATGATAATTTTTAGTATAAAAAACCCTGTTTCTTTCGAAACAGGGTTTTGTAAAAAAAGGCAGCGACATACTCTCCCACATAACTGCAGTACCATCTGCGAAGGCGGGCTTAACTACTCTGTTCGGGATGGGAAGAGGTGAGCC
>CAUPKP010000028.1:0-69192 GCA_963511795.1 uncultured Flavobacterium sp.
ACAATATCGGCAAATTAAGTCCGATGGAATTTGAAAATAAGTGGTTTAATGATTCTTCTTTTTCTAAACCTATTTTAACTATTTTTGATAATGAAAACAATTAGAAATCGGTCAACACTAATCAGGGAAGTTCATACAGATTATAGACTGCAAATTTTTAGAATTTGAATTTAGTTTTTTTCTATTGACATTGCCATTGACATTGCCATTGACATTGCCATTGATATTGCCATTGATATTGTCATTGATATTGTCATTGAAGTTGATATTGTCATTGAAATTGATTTTTGCCTATGAATTTTATTTCCACTTTAGAAAAAGCATTTAAAGAAAATGGCAATACTGAAAATGCAATTGCCATGTCAAAATACATGAAAAATAATTTTTCTTTCTTTGGAATAAAAACCGATGAAAGAAGACGGATTTTTAAAACTGTTTGGACTGAAAACCAAAAGGAAGTTTTCGAAAACACAAGAGAAATAGCGTTGCTGTTATATTCAAAAAAAGAAAGAGAAATGCATTATTGCGCCTTAGAAATTTTGATAAAAAATATCAAAAATAATTATCAAACTGAGGATATTCAGCTTATAGGAACTCTCATAATCAGAAACTCCTGGTGGGACAGCGTTGATGTTATTTCCAAATTTATATTGGGAGGATATTTGCAGCAATTTCCTTTAGAAACTGACAATGTTATTTCTCATTTCTCTAATTCAGATAATATGTGGCTTAATAGAAGCGCCATTCTTTTTCAGTTAGGTTATAAACAAAAAACAAATTTTGACTTACTAAAATTACTTTCTGAAAAACACAAAGGATCAACAGAATTTTTTATTCAAAAAGCAATTGGGTGGGCATTGCGGGAATACGCTAAAACAAATCCCGAAGCCGTGAAGGATTTTGTATCAGTTTCTAATCTAAAAAAATTAAGCGAAAGAGAAGCACTTAAAAATTTATAATGATAAAACTTTTTTTGGGTAATTTTATTGTTAATAATATTTTCAATTAAAATATAATTGTTACTATTTAGTGCGTTTTGTTTTATTAAATTTGTTTCAAAAAAAACAATAAAATGCTAGATAATCAGACTTCTGAAGGTACGAACGAAACGAGTAAACTGCAAAACAATAATAAATCCAAAAATAAAAAAATTGCATTAATCATTGGCGTACTAATTGTACTCGGAATAATCATCATTCCCCACGTTTGGGCTAAATTCAATAAAGAAGAAGTAGTTTGTCTCAATAATCAAACTCAGATTTATGAAAAATACAAAGATGCAGTAGTTCTTGTCAAACACACTTATGCATTACAAATCTCCATCAAAGGGTCTGAACCATTTCAGATTGAAGTTGACGACAATTCATTTGAAAGCAAAACAATTTCTGGAACAGGATTTTTCGTTTCAGAAGATGGAAAAATAGTTACCAATCATCACGTAGCCGAACCTTGGAAATATAACGAAACCAAAGATGATGATTTTAGCGAATTAAAAAATCATGTAGCAGCAGTTCTTCCTGATTCTATTGACAAAAAAGATTATAAAAGTTATCTTGAATCCCATTGGAATGAATATTATGGAGATGAAGGCGAAGGAGATTATTCTGAAGGTGAAGAAGAAGAAATTCCTGCTACAGAAGCGACAGTGGCAAATGTAGATTCTTCAAGCGTAAACAATGAAGTAAATGATTTGATTTCCCAAAATCAGTCCGAAGAAAAAGCGGTAACAAGCCAAATTATCTATACCAAATTAGAAGATATTGAAATCGTTCCTAAAACAGTTGAAGTAAGCGTAGCTTTGCATGGTTCAAAAGATAATTGGCTGCAATGCAAAGTCATTAAAATTGCTGATAGTGACGAAGTAGATGTAGCTGTTTTACAGCTTACCAGTGAAAAACTGCCAGCTTCAGTAAATGATATTGTAGATTTGGACAACGCAGTTAAAGATGATTCCAGTTTAAAACCAGGAACCAATGCAATTTTAATTGGTTATCCAATGGGAATGCAACTGGCTAATACACGCAGGGGAATAAAAGTTCAAGTTTATGAAGGTCAAATCAATAAAGAATCAGACGGTGTAAGTGTACAATATAATGTAACTTCTACTCATGGTGCCAGTGGTTCGCCTGTATTTAATGAATGCGGACAGCTTATTGCCGTGAATTATGCTGGTTATGATCAAGCACAAGGGTATAATTTTGGAATAGTTGCAAAACATGCCATGTCATTGGTAGAATAATTCAGCTTTTTAAAGCAAAAAAACCTTATTTTTGTGATAAACCAACTTTAGAGTAACAATGTTTAGAAAGTTTTTTTCAAAAATAGAACTGCTGCTTGCTTTATCGCAATCGGTTTTATCACCCAAGCAGTTTATCTTTTTATCAAGTGTTTTAGTTGGAATTTCATCTGCTACTGCGGTAATCATACTAAAAACATTTGCGCATTGGGTCTTTAGATTTGCAACGTATGTAACCGTACATACCAACTTTCTTAAAGTAGGACTTCTTAAAATAATGCTGCCGGTTATTGGTATTATGCTTACTGTATTTGTTATCAAGCGATTTTTAGGAGGAGCTATCGAAAAAGGTACATCCCAAATCTTATACGCTGTTGCAAAAAAAGCAAGTATTATTCCCAGAAAGCAAATGTACGCACAGATTGTTACCAGCTCGCTTACGGTTGGCTTAGGAGGTTCTGCTGGTCTTGAAAGCCCAATTGTGATTACAGGTGCTGCTTTTGGTTCCAATTATGCCCAAAAATATAAATTACATTACAAAGACAGAACTTTACTAATAGGCTGTGGTGTTGCGGCTGGAATTGCAGCTGCTTTTAATGCCCCAATAGCAGGAGTTTTGTTTGCAATAGAAGTTTTACTGGTTGATGTCAGTATTTCTGCTTTTACACCAATAATGATTGCCGCAGCTACGGGAGCTTTGGTATCGGCAATTGCTTTAGACGAAACTATCTTATTAAATTTCCCAACACGAGAAACTTTTGATTACCATAATATACCTTACTATATATTTCTTGGTGTTTTTACGGGATTAGTAGCTGTATTTTATGCTAGAAATTTTCAAAAAACCGAGCACTTTTTTAGTCATATTCGTTATTCAGCCTATAAAAAAGCTTTTTTTGGGGCTTCGATTTTGGCATTTATGATATTTGTTTTTCCAACACTTTTTGGTGAAGGATACGAAAGTATCCGAACTTTATCAGGAAATGATCCTGGAGAATTATTAGAGAACACACTTTTTAGGGGATTTAGAAACAATAACTGGGCATTGTTAGCTTTTGTAGCTTGTTCATTTATGTTAAAAGCCTTTGCGACAGGAATAACTTTGGGCAGTGGCGGAAATGGAGGTAATTTCGCCCCTTCCCTATTTTTGGGTTCTTATGTTGGCTTTTTCTTTTCAAAATTATTAAACCTGACTGGTTTGACAGATTTACCAGTTAGTAATTTTACAATGGTGGGAATGGCAGGTATTTTGAGCGGATTATTTCATGCACCACTAACTGCAATATTCTTAATAGCTGAAATTACTGGTGGTTATGGTTTGATGATTCCTCTGATGATAGTTGCATCAATCAGTTTTGCTATTTCTAAAAGGTTTGAAAAACACTCTTTGGATGTTAAAAGTCTTGCAAAAAAAGGACATGTTTTTACCAGTAATAAAGACTCCAACGTACTTTCAACGCTAAACACAAATTCTATCATTCAAACCGATTATTTAACCATTTCACCAGATGAAAATCTCGAAAAACTGGTTGATTTGATTTCTCATTCCAATCAAGTTATTTTTCCAGTAGTCTCTACAGAAAAAAAACTATTAGGAATTGTTCATTTCAATGATATTCGGGAAATTATTTTTAATCCATACAGGGTAAAATATACTTTAGTAAAAGAAATAATGGTTCAGCCATTGGCTATTGTGAATCCATCAAATAGTATGGAAATGGTCATGAATAAATTTGAATCTTCACAAAAAGCTTTTCTTCCTGTAATAAGCGACGATAAATATTATGGTTTTATTTCCAAATCTGTCGCACTCGAAGCCTATAGAACCAAGTTAAAATCGATGACAATAGAATAATCTGGGCGTGACCCTGTTGAGTAAATGGGCTAATTTACAGTACCGTTTATAAGCCCATTTACTCAACAGCGTCGGGCTATCTGGGCTACTTCGGTAGCTTCCGTCTATCCCTCACGCACATACAAGATCTTTACAATAAGCGAAGATATTTTACTTCTTCAAGAACTTCTCTATTTTTCAAATCTGAAATCAAAAATCGTTAATCTTAAATCAAAAATCCCTCCTTTTTTTAACACAAACTTCCATACTGTTCTAGCAAAAGAATCAATCAAAATGGTAACTTTGCTTTTTTGCAAAAATTATGCTAGATACAGACAATACGATTGAAGTTCAAGGTGCCCGCGTTCACAATCTAAAAAATATAGATGTTTCCATTCCTAGAGAAAAACTGGTAGTTATTACTGGGCTATCTGGTTCGGGAAAATCCTCATTAGCTTTCGACACTATTTATGCCGAGGGACAACGCCGTTATGTAGAAACGTTTTCGGCTTATGCGAGGCAATTTTTGGGAGGATTGGAACGTCCCGATGTTGATAAAATTGACGGACTCTCGCCTGTAATTGCTATTGAACAAAAAACCACAAGCAAAAGCCCTCGTTCTACCGTAGGAACGATCACTGAAATTTACGATTTTCTGCGTTTGCTTTATGCTCGTGGCGCCGATGCTTACAGTTATAATACAGGAGAAAAAATGGTCTCTTACTCAGATGACCAAATCAAGGAACTAATCATTCGGGATTTTACTGGAAAACGAATCAATATTCTTGCTCCTGTCATTAGAGCGAGAAAAGGACATTATGCCGAGCTTTTTCAGCAAATTACGAAACAAGGATTTTTAAAAGTCCGAGTTAACGGCGATATTTTGGATTTGGTTTCTGGTATGAAATTGGATCGTTATAAAACCCACGATATTGAAATTGTTGTTGACAGAATGGTAATCGAAGATACTCCTGACAATGAAAAACGTTTGTCCGAAAGTATCAATACCGCAATGCACCACGGTGAGAATGTATTAATGGTTTTAGACCAAGATACCAATGAGGTACGTTATTTCAGTCGAAATTTAATGTGTCCAACAACCGGTATTTCATATCAAAATCCAGAGCCGAATTTATTTTCTTTCAACTCTCCAAAAGGGGCTTGTGACAACTGCAACGGATTGGGAACTGTCAATCAAATTAATGTTAAAAAGATCATTCCAAATCCTAAATTGTCCATCAAAGCGGGAGGGTTTGCGCCTTTGGGTGAATACAAATCGTCTTGGATTTTCAAGCAATTGGAGATTATTGGAGAGAAATATGGCTTTAAATTGACCGATGCCATCGAAAAAATTCCTGCAGAAGCAATGGAAATGATTTTGAATGGCGGAAAAGAAAAATTTACCATTAATTCAAAAGATTTAGGAGTTGCACGCGATTACAAAATTGATTTTGAAGGGATTTCGCATTTCATAAAAACCCAGCACGACGAAAGCGGTTCGACCAGCATTAAACGCTGGGCAAAGGAATTTATGGACGAGGTAAAATGCCCAGTTTGTGAAGGTTCCCGTTTGAAAAAAGAAGCCAATTATTTTAGAATCCATGAAAAAAGCATTTCCGAATTGTGCGATATGGACATTTCGGATTTAACAGCTTGGTTTTTGGATTTAGACAAACATTTATCAGATAAACAAAAACGAATTGCAACTGAAGTCATTAAGGAGATCAAAGACCGTTTGGCTTTCTTGATGAACGTAGGTTTGGATTATTTGGCTTTAAGCCGAAGTTCCAAATCACTTTCGGGCGGTGAAGCACAGCGCATTCGATTGGCGACACAAATAGGATCGCAATTGGTGGGCGTTCTGTATATTTTAGATGAACCAAGTATTGGTTTACACCAAAGAGATAACGCAAAATTGATTCATTCTTTGGAACAATTACGAGACATTGGCAACTCAGTTATCGTGGTTGAACATGATAAAGATATGATTGAGCAGGCTGATTATGTGATTGATATTGGCCCAAAAGCAGGAAAGTACGGCGGTGAAATCATCAGCATTGGAACTCCTGCCGAGACATTGGCTTCTGATACGATTACAGCGCAGTATTTGAATGGAAAAATGAAGCTGGAAATTCCTTCCAAACGCCGTGAAGGAAATGGAAAATTCCTGAAACTAACCGGAGCTACAGGAAATAACCTGAAAAACGTTTCGATTGAATTGCCTTTGGGCAAAATGATTTGCGTAACGGGCGTTTCGGGAAGTGGGAAATCAACTTTGATTAATGAAACCCTCTACCCTATTTTGAATGCCTATTATTTTAATGGTGTTAAAATTCCGAAGCCTTATAAAAAAATTGAAGGCCTGGAACATATCGACAAAGTGATTGATATAGACCAAAGTCCGATTGGACGCACACCGCGTTCCAATCCTGCAACATATACTGAAGTTTTTAGCGAGATCAGGAACTTGTTTACCATGACTTCCGAAAGTATGATTCGCGGTTATAAAGCAGGACGTTTTAGTTTTAATGTAAAAGGAGGACGCTGTGAAACTTGTGAAGGTTCGGGAGTTCGAACAATAGAAATGAATTTCCTGCCTGATGTATATGTGGAATGCGAGACTTGCCAAGGAAAACGTTTTAACAGAGAAACACTGGAGATTCGATATAAAGGAAAATCCATTTCGGATGTATTGAATATGACGGTTGATGAAGCGGTACCTTTCTTCGAAAACATACCTAAAATTTACCGAAAAGTAAAAACGATTCAGGATGTTGGTTTGGGCTATATCACCCTTGGACAACAAAGTACAACGCTTTCCGGTGGTGAAGCGCAGCGAATCAAACTGGCTGGAGAATTATCCAAAAAAGACACCGGAAATACATTCTATATTCTTGACGAACCAACAACAGGTTTGCATTTTGAGGACATTCGTGTATTGATGGATGTAATTAATAAACTGGTTGACAAAGGAAACACCATTTTGATTATAGAGCACAATATGGACGTAATCAAACTTGCGGATTACATTATTGATATTGGCCCCGAAGGCGGAAAAGGCGGTGGACAATTGGTTGCCAAAGGAACTCCTGAAGAGATTATAAAAAATAAAAAAAGCTATACAGCGCAGTTTTTGAAAAAAGAGTTAGTTTAAATTCCCCTCCTCAGGAGGGGTGCCCAAAGGGCGGGGTGGTTTTTTTTTGATTATTTTTCCTATACTTTTTTTTGTAATTTCACATTAATGAAAGTCTCAATAGAAGAAAGTAATAAATGGAAAATAATAGAGAAATTGCAGCTTATATAGATAATCTTCCCATTTATAGAAATTTCATTGAAAATTTACCATATAACATTAAACTAAAAGCAAGATCCCGAGCCTTACGCAAGGCAGGTGTATTAGCAGAAGTTATTTTTTGGTTGCAAGTCCATAAAGGGAAGTTTTGGAATATTGACTTTGACAGACAAAGAATCATAGGCAATTATATAGTAGATTTTTATATAAAAACCTTAGGACTAGTAATCGAAATTGATGGATCAAGCCATAACAGTAAAGAAGTATACGACCAAAATAGAGAAAACTATCTTATTTCATTGGGTCTAAGGGTATATAAAATTTCGGATTTAAGAGTGAAACACGATTTAACCAATGTTATGATGGAACTAGAGAAATATATTACTAAGGAATTTGGATAACATAATTAGAATTTATACAAAAAAAACACCCCACCCTTCGGGCACCCCTCCAGAGGAGGGGAAGTGTAAAAAAATAATTGGTTACAACGGAATTCCTGTGCAAATCATAAAAAATAAAAAAAGCTATACAACGCAGTTTTTAAAAAAAGAATTACTTTAGTTTTATAAAATAATTTCTTTTGAAAACCGATGCCTTAGCCCCGATAGAAGTGGAAATCCTTTTTGTTTTTTCTTTAAAAATAAAAAGATTGTAACGAATAGCGGGAAATAGCTCCTAATAAATATAATTACAATAAGAAAAATATGAGATTAGAAGATTTTGACAATGATGAAGACAAAGTAATTCAAGATAGTCTTAAACAAAAAACTTGGAACGAAATTAGATCCAATGACAGCTGGGGAATTTTTAAAATCATGTCCGAGTTTGTGAATGGATATGATGCCATGGGTCGTATTGGTCCTTGTGTAACTATTTTTGGTTCGGCGAGGATAAAACCAGAAGATTACTACTATCAGCTGGCTGAGAAAATCGCCTTCAAAATCAGTAAAGCGGGTTATGGCGTGATAACAGGAGGCGGTCCCGGAATTATGGAAGCAGGAAACAAAGGAGCGCATTTGGGTGGAGGAACATCTGTTGGGCTGAATATTGAACTGCCTTTTGAACAGCATTTCAACCCTTATATTGACAGAGATAAGAATTTGAATTTTGATTATTTCTTTGTTCGAAAAGTAATGTTTGTAAAGTATTCGCAAGGCTTTGTGGTCATGCCGGGCGGTTTTGGAACTTTGGATGAACTATTTGAAGCAATCACTTTGATTCAGACCAAGAAAATTGGAAAATTCCCAATTATATTAGTAGGTTCGACATTTTGGTCAGGTTTAATTGACTGGATTAAAGCACTCTTACTTGAAAAAGAACATACAATAAGCCCGGATGATTTGAACTTGTTTAAAATAGTAGATTCGGAAGATGAAGTTGTTGAAGTTCTCAATAAATTCTACAAGAAATACGATTTAAGTCCTAATTTTTAATACCAAAAGCCGTTTTATAAGCGGCTTTTTTATTTTAACTCCTTTTAGTGCATTTCACCCATTTAATACTGAACTTTTCTTAAATATTTGTAAATTGTATTAGTTTTACACCTTCGCTAAACCTATACAGTCCCAAATTGAAAACTTACCCTAAAATAATTCTATTTCTTATTGTTTTGCTGGTTACCCAAAAACAATATGCACAGCATCTATCCAAGATGTCTGCTGTCGTGAATATGGAGTCTAAAACGGTAACAATAAATCAGGAAATTACTTTTTACAATCAAACTGATGACACTTTAACTTCGATAGTGCTGAATGATTGGAATAATGCTTTTTCGCATAAGGAAAGCCCATTGGGGAAACGTTTTTCGGATGAGTTTTATAATAAATTTCATTTGGCTCCAATAAAAGAGCTCGGCGGAACTAACAATTTGATAATCGAAGATGCTGACCGAAAAGCTTTTAGTTGGGAAAGAACAAAAAAAAATCCAGATTACATCACAATTACATTACATAAAACTTTACTGCCCAACCAAAAAGTAAAACTGCATCTTACTTATATAGAAAAAATTCCCAGC
Source organism: uncultured Flavobacterium sp. (assembly GCA_963511795.1). Lineage (GTDB taxonomy): Bacteria > Bacteroidota > Bacteroidia > Flavobacteriales > Flavobacteriaceae > Flavobacterium. The sequence goes on from CAUPKP010000028.1 coordinate 9,377, forward strand.
GACAAGTTTACCAAATACGGCTATTATGAAAAATATGGCATGCATCTCAAAAATTGGTTTCTTACTCCTGCACGCTATGAGAATAAAGATTTTGTAAAATACAGCAATGAAAACCTTGATGACATTGCCAATGCAACTTCTGATTTTGATATTGATTTAAAAATTACTGGTAAAAATGCTGTCACTACTGATTTAACAATCGAACAATTAACACAAACTGACCAGGAAACCAATATCAGATTGACAGGAAAAAACAGAAATGATATTGATCTTATTATCGAGAAAGAATCCAGTTATAACAGTTTTAAATTTAACAATTTAGAAATCTTTACTAATATTAAATCCGGTAGATTCAGCGACTCTCTAAAGACAAAAATCATAGAGAGAATAGCGGATTACAGCAATAGTCACATTGGTAAATATCCATTTGATAAAATAATTATTTCTCAGACTGATTATGAAAAAAATCCTTTTTACGGATTGAATCAGCTACCGAAGTTCATGCGTCCTTTTAGCGAAGATTTTTTATTTGAAATAAAATTTTTAAAAACTTATTTGAATAATTATCTAAAAAACAGCATGCGGTTAGATTCAAGAAAAGACAATTGGATATATGACGGGATACAGATATTTACGATGATGAATTATATTGATCAGTATCATCCGGAAAGCAAAATGATGGGATCGGCTTCAAAATTCTTTTTACTCAGAAGTTTTAAGATGGCGCAGACTGATTTTAATGAGCAGTATAGTTATTATTATATGCTGATGGCCAGAAAAAATCTTGATCAGCCACTTAGCGCCCCTAAAAATGAGCTGATAAAATACAATGTTCAAATTGCAAATAAATACAAAGCTGGACTCAGTATGCAGTATCTTGATGATTATCTCGGCAGTGAGATAGTTTCCTCTGGAATTCAGCAGTTTTATAACCTGAATATCCAAAAACAGACTAATAGAAATGATTTTGAAGAGTTAATGAAATCCAAAGCTTCAAAAAATATTGATTGGTTTTTTGATTACATTATTGACAGCAGAGAAACTATTGATTATAAGTTTGACGTCGTTTCTAAAACCAAAGACAGCGTAACATTCACAGTAAAAAACAAAGGAGTTCCATTGGTTCCAATGCCTATATTTGGGATTAGAGATAAACAGGTTATTTTTAAAAAATGGCTGGAAGCAAGTGAAATTGACAAAGAACTTACTTTCGAAAGAAAAAGCGTCGACAAACTTGTTCTGAATTATAAAAATGAGGTTCCAGAATTTAATCTGAGAAACAACTGGAAATCACTAAAAGCATTTTCATTAAACCGTCCTTTAAAAATGACTTTTTTCGAGGACTTAGAAGATCCGCATTCCTCACAATTATTTTATGTTCCTACCCTGTTTTATAATCTTTATGACGGTTTTTCACCAGGCGTAAGTTTATACAATTACAGCTTTTATGACAAGCCATTTATGTTCGTTATAAATCCTATGTATTCCATTAATACTAAATCCATTATTGGGAGTTATACTTTTGCATACAATCAATATTTGAGAGAGGGGAGTCTATACAACATCCGATATTCTCTAAATGGCTCCTATTATCACTATGCGCCAGATGCGGCTTATCTAAAATTATACCCAAGTTTATCCTTGTATATAAGAGAGCCAAACTATCGCGACAACAGGAAACAGGTTATAACCTTAAAAAATAATATCATTTATAAAGAGCCTTCGGCAACAGTAATAGACAGTACTGATAACTACTCAATTTTTAACATCAAATATTTTAATATAAAAACCGAGGTTACCAGTCATGTAAAATTTCTTACTGATGCTCAATTATCGGGGTATTTTGGTAAAGTATCTGCTGAGATGGAGTATCGTAAGTTATTCAATGACAACCGTTATTTCAATGTCCGAATTTATGCGGGAACTTTTTTATATAACACTACTAATAGTGAAAATTACAATTTTGGTGTTTCCAGAGTAAACGATTATATGTTTGATTACTCAATCTATGCACGGTCTGAAACAACTGGAATTTTAAGCCAGCAATATATCCAAGGTCAAGGAGGTTTTAAATCATTTTTGAAACCAGCCCAAGCTAATCAATGGATTACAACTGCTAATTTGAGTTATTCTATACTATGGAACTGGGTAGATGCCTATGCTGATTTTGGTTTAATTAAAAACAAAGGCGTTTCAAGTACCTTTCTTTATGATAGCGGTATTCGGTTAAATTTAGTCCAGGATTACTTCGAATTATACTTCCCTGTATATTCTTCAAACGGATTTGAACTGTCAGAAAAAAATTATGGAGAGAAAATACGTTTTATATTCATTTTTAACCCAAAATCATTAATTAATCTTTTTACCCGAAAATGGTTTTAATTCAAAACAAAAACTTTAAAATATTAAGTTATTGTTATAAAATTTTAAATAAAATTATTCATTTGACAAAAATACATTCATTTTACTAGAAATTATTTGCCAAAAAATTATAAAAATACAGAATTGTATAATGCTATGTAGATAGTTTTAATTAAATTTGCCGCATTAAAGTTATACTTTTAAATTATGATTCAAGAAAAAGTCAATACTGGTTTAACATTTGAAGATTTCAAAACTGAAGTATTAAATGATTATAAAATTGCCATAATAAGTAGGGAATGCAGCTTATTAGGACGTAAAGAAGTATTAACTGGAAAAGCCAAATTCGGTATTTTTGGAGATGGCAAAGAAGTCCCGCAGCTTGCAATGGCAAAATGCTTTAAAAACGGTGATTTCCGCTCTGGCTATTACCGCGATCAGACTTTTATGATGGCCATTGGCGAATTAACCATTCAACAATTTTTTGCCGGTTTATATGGTCATACTGATATTGATTTAGAACCTATGTCTGCAGGAAGACAAATGGGAGGACATTTTGTTACTCATAGTTTGAATGAAGACGGATCCTGGAAAAACCTTACACAGCAAAAAAATTCCAGCGCCGATATTTCCCCAACTGCTGGACAAATGCCTAGGCTGCTTGGACTGGCACAAGCTTCTAAAATATACAGAAACGTACCTAATATCCCAAATGCAGATCAATTTTCAATCAATGGAAATGAAATTGCTTGGGGAACTATAGGAAACGCCAGCACTTCTGAAGGGGTGTTTTTTGAAACTATAAATGCCGCCGGAGTACTGCAGGTGCCAATGGTAATGAGCGTTTGGGATGATGAATACGGCATCTCGGTACATGCAAGACATCAGACTACTAAAGAAAATATTTCGGAGATATTAAAAGGATACCAAAAAGAGGAAGATACTAACGGTTTTGAAATATTCACCGTAAAGGGCTGGGATTATGTGGATTTGATCGCGACTTATGAAAAAGCTGCTGAAATAGCACGCAAAAATCATGTTCCAGTATTAATCCACGTAAATCAGTTAACACAGCCTCAAGGACATTCAAGTTCCGGTTCACACGAAAGATATAAAAATGCGGCCCGATTAGCTTGGGAAAAAGAGTTTGACTGTATTCGTCAAATGAAATTATGGATGATTGCCATCAATATTGCTTCTCCAGAGGAACTTGATTCAATTGATCTGGATGCCAAAAAGGAAGTTTTTGAAGGTAAAAAAGCGGCTTGGAATGCATTTATCAATCCAATAATTGAAGAACAAAACGAATTAATCGCCATTTTAGAAAGAGTTTCAGCTACTAGTGCTAAAAAGGAAGAAATTCTAAAAAATATTTCTAGTCTAAGAAATATTAAATCTCCTTTGAAGAAGGAAATAATGATAACAGCCAGAAAGTCTCTTCGCTTGATTATAAATGAAAGTGACAAAGCTGAGCTGTCTGATTGGATTATCAATTACATCAAGAAAACACAGCCGAAGTTCAGCAGTAATTTATTTTCTGAGTCGGATAAAAATATATTTTCAGTAAAAGAAGTTTTACCGGAATATCCTAGTAATGCAATTGCGGATACTGATGGCAGAATGATTTTAAGAGATAATTTTGATGCCATTTTTTCAAAATATCCTGAGACTTTGATTTTTGGTGAAGATGCTGGAAATATTGGTGACGTTAACCAAGGTCTTGAAGGAATGCAGGAAAAATATGGTGAGCTTCGTGTTGCCGATGTTGGCATTCGTGAAGCTACAATATTAGGACAAGGAATTGGAATGGCATTAAGAGGATTGCGCCCAATTGCCGAAATACAATATTTGGATTATCTGCTGTATGCAATCCAAATCATGAGTGATGATTTAGCCACATTGCAGTACAGAACTGTTGGAAAACAAAAAGCGCCGCTAATTATCCGTACACGCGGACATCGTTTAGAAGGGATTTGGCATTCAGGTTCTCCAATGGGAATGATTATCAATGCTATTAGAGGAATTCATGTGTTAGTTCCAAGAAATATGACACAAGCAGCTGGTTTTTACAATTCTTTATTGGAATCTGATGAACCTGCTTTGGTTATCGAATGTTTAAACGGTTACCGCTTGAAAGAAAAAATGCCTCTGAATTATGGCGAATTCAAAACACCAATCGGCGTTGTTGAAACCTTGAGAAAAGGAACTGATATAACTCTTGTTTCTTATGGTTCAACTTTAAGGCTAGTAGAACAAGCTGCTAAAGAATTATTTGAAGCTGGTATTGACTGTGAAATTATCGATTTACAATCACTGCTTCCATTTGATATCAATCATGATATTGTAAAAAGTATTACCAAAACCAATCGATTATTAATCATTGACGAAGATGTTCCTGGCGGTGCGGCCGGGTATATTCTGCAGCAAATAATCGAAGAGCAAAATGCTTACATTCATTTGGACAGCAAACCGCAGACTTTGACCGCAAAAGCTCATAGACCTGCTTACGGAACAGATGGTGATTATTTTTCAAAACCATCAGCCGAAGATATTTATGAAAAAGTTTATGAAATGATGAATGAAGTAAATCCTTCAAAATTTCCTTCTTTATATTAAACAAAAAAGCAATATTTATAATCCCAATCTTGACGGTTGGGATTTTTTTTTATCTTTATTCTAACTTATTATACTTCTCCATGAAATCCTTAGAAACTTTATTTTTAGATTTAAAAAACATCAAAGTAATTGACAGTACTATTCCCTATTATCAATACACTCCTTTGGATTTATCGGCTTCTAATCTGGAATTGAGCGAGCTAAACATTTCTGACGCAGCACAATTTGAAACCTACATTGAAAATCTTTTAGCAAAAAACAAGGCTACGGTTGCTTACGGAGGTTATAACGAAGTCCGTGATTTATACAAAAGAAGTACCGCTTTTAATAACTCAAATACAGAGGAACGCAATATTCATATTGGTTTGGATTTATGGATAAAAGCTGGGACTCCTGTATTAGCAGCATTGGACGGAAAAGTGCATAGTTTTCAAAACAATACTAATTTGGGAGATTATGGTCCGACAATTATTCTGGAGCATCAGTTAGAAAATCATATTTTTTATACTTTATACGGGCATTTAGCCATAGAGAGTATTGCATCCATTAAAGTGGGTGATTTTTTTGCAAAAGGGGAGCAATTGGCTTTATTAGGAGATTCTTCGGTAAATGGTGATTATGCACCTCATTTGCATTTTCAGATTATAAAAGATACTGATGGAAATTTTGGTGATTATCCAGGAGTCTGCAGTAAAAGTAAATTAGCTTATTATCTCGACAACTGTCCTGATCCAAACCTGTTATTAAAGATTCAATAAAAATCTTACAAAATAAAAATAACCAAAATTAAGGCTTTCTTATATCCCATTAAGTTAGTTTCTCAAACTATTTCTATAGGCTTAATGAAACAAATCGAACTGCATTATATTTTAAACAATATCTACCTAAAACTATAAGTGTAAATGATGTAAATGTTGCAGATAATTATGTAATTCTCCAAAGCTAATTGTTAACCACCTTTATCAATTAAAAATACAAATATGAAAAAAATTTTTTTTTTGTGTACATGCTTGGCATTTACATACATAACCAGCGCAGTTAACAGCCCGAGATATAATGGAGATCTTGAAAATGATTTTTGCAAAACCGATAAAGCGTTGTATGGATCTGGAGATTTAAATGATTCTCTTTCTGAAATAAAAGATTCAGATAATGATGGTGTTGCTGATAAAAAGGATAAGTGTCCAGACACACTAGCTGGAGTACAGGTCGATAAAACGGGCTGTCCACTTGACAAAGACTTAGATGGTACTGCAGATTATTTAGATGAATGTGCAGACACTGCTGGTCCATTAGAATTAAAAGGCTGTCCAGATGTTGATAAAGATGGTGTCGCCGATGCAAAAGACCGCTGTCCTGATTTCGCTGGTTCGGTAGAATTAAAAGGCTGTCCTGATGTTGATAAAGACGGCGTACCGGATATCGATGATAAATGTGAAAACACAACTCCGGGATATAAAGTTGATGCGTCTGGTTGTCCAATAGATAATGATAATGATGGTGTGCCCAATGAAGTCGATCTTTGTCCTGATACTGCAGGTCCCTTGGCGCTAAAAGGCTGTCCTGATACTGATGGTGATGGTGTCACCGATAATATTGACCGCTGTCCTACAGAAAAAGGAAATATTATTGACAATGGCTGTCCAAAAATAATCAAGGTAATTAAACGAAAGTAATTTTTAGTTCAGCACAAGTATTTTCAAAGTAATTTTACCTCCTATAGCAGCATTTTTTTGAATTGGTGTACTTACTGATATGTTGTTATGTTGGCGGTGATGCTTAGATTATAGAGATGCTTCAACAGCATGCTGAATCAGCAAAAACTTATTTATTAAGCAAAGGAATACCTAATGCCAGACTGACTGCTTTAGGATTTGGTCACGGCAAACCAATTACCAGCAACAAAACATCATCAGATAAAGCTAATCGTATAGGCGAATTAATAACTTCATATTAAAGAATCTTATTTAATTGTAAATACTTTTTTAAGAGGATTGTTGCAAAACAGTCCTCTTTTTTTGTTTTTTATAATATGTTCATTATCAAAATGCTAAATAAATTTCGACAAAACTATAAATCGTTTACAAAACAGTATCGTAATATTTTTTTGAGAGTCAATATTCAATAAAAGAGTTATCTGTGAATTTTGAAATCTTTATCATGAATTTTATAACAGTAAATATGCATTTAGGCTTGAACTTTGTACAATAAAACGTTGAGAAGAAAATATTTTTTTTCTCTCTCTTTAAGTAAAGAGATAAAAAACATTAAAAAATAGAAAAAATGAAAACACTAAAAATAATTGCCCTAGCCCTGTTCTTATTTACAACGACAGCAAATTACGCACAAGTTTCTGTGAATGTGAATTTTGGAACACCTCCTCAATGGGGACCAGTTGGTTATTCGGAAGTATCATATTATTATTTGCCGGATGTAGAATCCTATTATGACATAAGAGCCCAGCAATTTATTTTTTTAAACAATGGAGTATGGATTAGATCACGTAATTTACCAAGCCGATATAGAAATTACGATTTATACAATGGATATAAAGTCGTACTAAATGATTATCATGGATCAAAACCTTATGGACATTTCAAAGAACACAAAGTAAAATACTACAAAGGATACAGTAAAGGCCCTCAGAAAAATTATAGAATGGCATCTAATGATAATGGAAATCATGGCAATGGTAATGGTAAAAATGGAAACAAGGGAAATAAAAATGGTAAACATTAATAATCAATAAAAATTTAATTTAAGACAAACGGATTTGTTATTAAATTTATAATTAGCCCTGCTATTGAATTAGCAGGGCTTTTATATTATTTCAAAAAAATTACACATAATTAAAGACAGGCTATTATAAAGTCAGTCTTTTTTTTTGTAAAAAAATCACTATTTTTACTTTCTAACTTTATTAAAATGAATACAAACGAACAATTAATTCACAAATTTTATACAGCTTTTGTAAATGCTGATGCCAAAACAATGTGTGAATGTTACCATACTAACATTCAATTCCAAGATCCGGCATTTGGAATTTTAAAAGGGAACGACGCTTGTCAGATGTGGAAAATGCTAATTGAGAAAAGTAAAGGGAACATTAAAATTGAATTTTCAAATATTGAAGCTGATGAATATACGGGTTCAGCAAAATGGATTCCTGCATATAATTTTAGCAAAACAAATCGAAAAGTAGTAAATGAAATTCAAGCACAATTTAAGTTTCGTGATGGTTTAATTGTAAAGCACACCGATTATTTTGATATATGGAAATGGTCAAAACAGGCATTTGGCTTTAAAGGAGCACTATTGGGATGGACAGGTTTTATGCAGAAACAAATTCAGAAGCAAGCCATTAATTCATTAAAAAACTATATAAAAGTTCAATCATAATATGACCGTAGAAATTTTAAAAACCTTATTTAATCGCGATCTTAACAGATTAAAATCAGAAATTGATTCTTACCACAATGAAAATAAAATTTGGCACATAGAAAAATCTATATCAAATTCAGCAGGAAATCTTTGCCTGCATCTAATAGGCAATCTAAACACTTATATAGGAGCACAAATTGGGAACACTAATTATATCAGGAATCGAGAATTGGAGTTTTCTGATAAATTTGTTCTGAAAACTGCACTTATTTCTCAAATAGATGCTACAATAACGATAATAAATAATACACTCCATCAGCTTACAGATGAAGATTTAAAGCAGGAACACCCTTATTTGATTTTTGAGAGTAAAACTTCTGTTGCCTTTTTATTAGTGCATCTCACCACTCACCTTACTTATCATCTGGGTCAGGTTAATTATCATAGGCGGTTATTAGATAATTAATACCACTAAATTATAATCATTAAGAATCGAAAGATTCATTCTTCAACCACTACATATTGATTTTTTGCTCTGATAAAACAGACTGTACCTTAATTATAAGTCTTTTTTTCACAAATACTGAACTTTATTGAAGCTATTACAATCAATTTTGTAAAATTTAACACAATTAAACTGATTAAAATAAATAACTATAAGTTTTCTCTATATCGTAATAGTTATAAAAAATAATCATCAAAATAAAAGAAAATGTAATTAAACAACTGCTTAGTAATAAATACTTTAATTATTATTTAAAAATAAACATCAAGGTCAATCAAGTCCAAAAAATCCTTAAATTTACTAGTATAAAACAAGTTTTTATAAATCAATACAAGTAATTAAATAATTCTATAAAATGAAAAGTACGACTGAAACAATAAATTTTAAAACAGGGAATTGGAATAATGCAATTGATGTTTATGATTTTGTATTGCAGAATATTTCACCTTATGAAGGCGATCAAAGTTTCTTAGTAGGTCCATCAGAAAAAACAAATAAAGTATGGAACATCTGTAAAGAAAATTTACTTGAAGAAAGAAAGAAAAATGGCTGTTTAGCTATTGACACTAATATCATCTCAAATCTAACTTCATTTGGACCAGGTTATATTGATAAACAAAATGAAGTTATTGTAGGTCTTCAAACGGATCAGCTCTTAAAAAGAGCAATGAAGCCATTTGGCGGAATCAAATTGGTAGAATCTGCAGTAGCCGAAAGAGGATTGAAAGTTTCTGATGAAGTAATTAAAATTTTCAACTATGCTAAAGATCATAATCAAGCCGTTTTTAGCGCTTACGACAGCGAGATTAGAGCATATCGTTCTAAACACCTATTGACAGGTTTACCAGACAATTATGCAAGAGGCAGAATCATTGGTGATTTTAGAAGAGTTGCCCTTTATGGTGTAGATCGTCTTATTGAAGCCAAAAAAGAGGATTTTGCTGCTATTGCTGGCGAAATGACTGATCACAAAGTACGTCTTAGAGAAGAAATCTCAGAACAGATCAAAGCTTTACAGGATATGAAAATCATGGCCAATTCTTATGGTATTGATATTTCTGTTCCTGCTGTCAATGCAAAAGAAGCTGTTCAATTTACTTATTTAGCGTATTTGAGTGCTGTAAAAGAACAAGACGGAGCTGCAATGTCACTAGGTAATGTTTCTTCATTTTTGGATATTTATATAGAAAATGATTTGAAATCAGATTTAATAAATGAAGAAGAGGCTCAGGAATTTATCGATCAGTTTGTTATGAAACTTCGTTTGGTGCGTCACTTGCGTCCAGGTGCTTATGACGAAATTTTTGGTGGAGACCCAACTTGGGTAACCGAAGCCATTGGTGGACAGCTTAACGATGGAAGAACAAAAGTGACTAAAACTTCATTCAGATTTCTTCAGACATTATATAATTTAGGAGCTTCTCCTGAACCAAATTTGACTATTCTTTGGTCACAAAGCCTCCCAAAAGGATTTAAGGATTTTTGTGCACAAGTTTCTATCGACACATCATCTCTTCAGTATGAAAATGATGATTTAATGCGTACTAACAGAGGATCTGACGATTACGGAATAGCTTGCTGTGTATCTTATCAAAAAATCGGAAAAACAATTCAGCACTTTGGAGCTCGTGCCAATTTGCCAAAAGCACTGCTTATGGCTTTAAATGGCGGCCGTGAAGAAGATAAAGGATCTGTTGTCATTAGAAACATTCCTCAAATGGCTGACGGTGTTCTTGAGTATGATGCTGTTCTAAATATCTTCAAAACTACTTTAGCCGAAGTCGCAAGAGTTTATGCAAAATCAATGTACATTATTCATTATATGCATGACAAATACTATTATGAAAGAGCACAGATGGCTTTGATTGACAGTGATCCAAATATTGATATTGCTTATGGCGCTGCCGGAATTTCAATTATTGCCGATTCATTATCTGCTATAAAATATGCAAAAGTTACTCCAATTAGAAATGACATCGGATTGACTGTTGATTTCAATATTGAAGGTGATTTCCCGAAATTCGGAAATGATGATGACAGAGTTGACAGTATTGCTCAAGAAATCACTACAATATTTATTGATGAATTAAGAAAACATAGAGCTTACAAAAACGCTACTCCTACGTTGTCTTTATTAACTATTACTTCAAATGTAATGTACGGTTCTAATACAGGCTCAACACCTGACGGTCGTAAAGGCGGTGAAGCTTTTGCTCCTGGAGCAAATCCTATGCACGGCAGAGATACAAATGGAGCTATTGCTTCCTTAAATTCTGTGAGCAAATTGAAATATGAAGATGCTCAGGATGGTATTTCATATACATTTACGATGGTACCAAAATCTTTAGGATCTGATAAAGAAGATCAGATTGTAAATTTAAAAACCATACTTGACAGCTACTTTGATAGAAATGCACATCACTTAAATGTAAATGTTCTGAATAAAGAAACATTAATAGATGCTTACAATCATCCGGAAAATTATCCTCAATTAACGATAAGAGTTTCTGGATATGCAGTTAATTTTGTTCGATTGTCTAAAGCACATCAGATGGAGGTTATCACCAGAACTTTCCACGAAACTTTGTAAATTAACCACTAACCATAGATTTTAAATTAAACCACATTAACCTGTCTAAAAAAAACAAATTGCGTTTAGTTTAGACAGGTTTTTTAAATCTTTATTATTAAATGTATTTTCCGCAACAACAGACTGACGGTTCAATAGACGCCCACAATCCAGACTTACTTCGGGTACATTCTATTGAAACATTTGGAACTCATGATGGTCCGGGAATCAGAATGGTCATTTTTGTTCAGGGATGTCAGTTTAGATGTTTGTATTGTCAAAATCCAGATACTTTGGATATTCATGGCGGGACATTTATGCCTATTGAAGAACTTATTGAAAAAGCTTTACATCAAAAATCCTATTTTGGTCAAAATGGAGGTGTAACCGTTTCTGGCGGTGAACCTTTATTACAGAGAGATAAACTAATTCATTTTTTTGACCGTTTACATGAAAATGGGATTCATACTTGTCTGGATTCTAATGGCAGAGTATTGGATTCTAAAACAGAACAGCTATTAGAAAGAACGGATTTATTGCTTTTAGATGTCAAACATATCAATAAAGAATGGCATAAAAAGCTGACTGGTGTAAAAAACAAAACAACTATTCGATTGGCCGAATATAGAGAAAGTACTGGGAAACCAATGTGGCTTCGCTATGTATTAGTACCCGGCTGGAGTGATCAGGAAGAATATCTTCATGAATGGGGGAAACATTTCACTTCCTACAAAACAATAGAAAAAGTCGAAATTATACCTTTCCACCAAATGGGAAAAAGCAAATGGGAACTGTTAGGTTTGGAATATCAATTAGCTGATACTGTTCCGCACACAGCAGAAGAAGTAAATAAAGCTGCCGAAATATTCAAGCTGTACTTCAAAAATGTAAAAATTAAATAAATGCAATTCAACAAGATTTTACAATAATAATTATACAATTATGTCAAAAAATAAATATTTGATTATATTGGCAGGAATGGTTATGCAGTTGTCAATAGGATCAATTTACGCTTACAGCAAATGGATAGAACCATTATCCAAAGAATTAAACTGGGATGCTCACGATACCAAAACAGGGTTTAGCTTAGCCATTTGCTTCTTAGGGCTTACGGCTGCTTTTATGGGTAAATTTGCTCAAAAAATTGGACCAAAAAAAGCTGGATTAATCGCAGCAGCATTTTTAACAGTTGGATTATTAGGCAGTGCTTTGTCTGTGAAAATCAGCTCTCTTTATTTATTTTATTTGACATTTGGCGTACTGCAGGGAATAGGTTTAGGATTTGGATATATTGTGCCGGTATATACTGTTGTCAAATGGTTTCCTGACCGTCCCGGATTCGCATCTGGTATAATTATTATGTCGTTTGCATTGGGATCTTTATTAACGTCCTTTTTAATTGGACCTTTATACAATTCAATGGGATTGTCCGAAGCATTTGGTATCCTAGGAATTGCTTACGGAATCTGTATGCTGTTAAGTGCATTATATTTGGCAAACCCAATAAGTACAGCCAATAACCAGCATCTACATGAAGATTTAACTGCAAAACAAATTATAACCGATAAACGTTTTATTGCGTTATGGTTTCTATTATTTTTAAATGTATGCGGAGGGATTGCAATCATCTCAAAAGCGGCAATTCTGGGAGAAGAAGTAGTTGGAATGAGTGCATCTCAGGCAACTATGTTCGTCGCCATCATAGGTTTATTTAATGGAATTGGGCGTTTGTTTTGGTCTAGTATTTCAGATAAAATAGGCTGCTGGTCAACTTTTATGATTTTCATCGGAATCAACGCAGTCTGTTTTGCTTTAATACCTACTTTTTCAACAAATCAAATCTCATTTCAAACTTTAACCTTTATTATTATTGCAGGTTATGGTGCTGGATTTGCTACAATGCCGTCATTTGTAAAAGATATTTTTGGTGCTGATAAATACGGTCCCGTACTTGGTTATATTTTAACGGCATGGTCTGCAGCCGCTTTTGCCGGGCCTTTGCTTTTAGGCTTAACAGCAGATATTTCTATTTTCTATTTATTTGCAGTATTACTGCTCATAGCTTTATTTGTTGGCTTATGGCTCAAGACATTATTACTAAAGCCAATTACATTATAACATAAAAAAAAGCTCAAACTTAATCTTAGTTTGAGCTTTTTAAATTTAAAAAATTTTGATTATTTTTTAATAATCTTTTGCAAATATTCTTGTCCGTCTATAAAATGAATCTTAACAAAATAAAGACCAGATGGTAAACTAATTACATCAATAGAATTGTCATTCACCTTTCCTTTTTGGACGGCTGTTCCGTTGTTAGACAGAATTTGATAATCCAAAGCAACTACATCAGAATTAATCTGTAGTAAATTATTAACTGGATTTGGATATAATGCTACTGATGTAGTTTTGGTGGTTGCTTCCTCTTTTTTTGTTCCAAGTTTAGAAGTACTTGCTCCCCAAGTATATGAATACCCATCGGCTTTATTCAATAAATCTACTGTTTGATTAGCAGCTCCAGAGGAACCATTATTAAAAATCAAATTAATTGATGTTGGGCCAGTTATGGTATATTTATAAAAACCATTTGCATCTGCCGTCATAGCTACACCCGGCCAAGCAGAATTAGCAACACTTCCAGCTGGTACAGCATTCCAATAATGTACTTTTGGCGTTCCTGTCCATGTAGCTGGAGGTTTATAATAAACCGTTAAAGTAGGAACAGTAATAAAAGTATACACAGCAGTTTTTATAATAGATAAAGTGCCAGCTGTATTTTTAGCCAATGCCTTTACTGTTGTGTTTGCTGTAATAGAAAGTGTTTTTGTTCCAACTGCTGATGCTGAAGCAGTGGTTGGTGTTGTGCCATCCAATGTATAATAAATCGTTGATGTATTTACATTGGCAGTCAATACCATATTTACTGTTGTTCCAGAGGAAAAAGTTCCTCCAGGCTGTGATATTGTTAAATCAGGAGTAACTACGGGACATCTATTAGTCGGCTCTGTGCTTAACCAAGCAGAATCATAATATTTAATTCCTGCGGTAGCCGTTAAATCAGCAGTTTTCAAAGTACCATCAGTAAAAATGATATTGGATGCAGTAACTGTTGATGGAAATGTAAATGCATACCAATCCCCACAATCCTGAGTCATTGCAACTCCCGGCCAAGTAACAGCTGGTGCAGTTCCTGTAGTTCCCCAATAATAAATTTTTACAGCAGAAGCCCACGCCGAAGGTTTTTTGAAATAAACGGTAAAAGTTGTAGGAGTAACAAAATTATAAACCTCAGTTTTTATTGCAGAAAAAGTTCCTGCTGTATTTTTAATAAAAGCTTTTACAGTAGTATTAGCAGTAATAGCAAGTGTTTTTGTTCCAATAGCTGATGCCGAAGCCGTGGTTGGTGTCGTTCCATCCAATGTATAATAGATTGTTGATGTATTTACATTGGCAGTCAATACAGCATTTACTGTTGTACCGGCTGTAAAGGTTCCTCCAGCCTGCAAAATTGTCAAATCAGGAGTAACAGCAGGACATTTGTTTGCTGGCTCTGCGCTTAACCAAGCAGAATCATAATATTTAATTCCAGCTGTCGCCGTTAAATCAGCAGTTTTTAAAGTGCCGTCGGTAAAAAGTAAATTAGAAGCGCTAACTGTTGATGGAAAAGTATATGTATACCAGTCTCCGCAATCTTGTGTCATGGCAACTCCAGGCCAAGTCAATGCTGGTGCAGTTCCAGTAACTCCCCAATAATATATCTTCATTGTTGATGCCCAGGCTACAGGTTTTTTAAAATAAACTGTAAATGTTGGCAGGGCAGCAAAAGTATAGTTTTCTGTATAGACAGCAGAACTAACGTTAGCAGCATTCTTTACAAAAGCTTTCAAAGTTGTATTTGCAGTTATTGAAAGCGTTTTTGTTCCAATAGCTGAAGCTGACGCTGTACTTGGAGTCGTTCCGTCTAATGTATAATAAATAGTGGAAGAAGAATTATTAGCTGTTAAAACCACATTTAGAGTGGTTCCTGTAGAAAACGTTCCTCCTGCTTGTGAATTAGTCAAACTAGGCACATCCGTAACTGTTCCTTTATCCCATATCGCAAAACCTGATCCGGATAACTTCAAAGTCCAGCCTGTTCCGGATGGAGACCAATTATCTGAGCCTAATTTCAGAGCTACTTTATCATCAATAATTGCAGCATATAAGTTATTTGTAGCAGCAACGATATTTAAGTTTGAGGTACTGCTTAGCCCATTATCTTTTCTGATTTTAATCATTGCATCAATTTCATTTTTGATGCCCCAATTAAAATAGTGTGGCCACCAAACCATAGGTGTACCTGGATGAGTTAATAAATATGCATATCCTTTTAGCACTTGATCACCAGGGAAAATCCATAAGTCTTGCCCGTAAGGTTTCGGTCCCGTATCATGATTATCTAACATCGTTACAGCGTTTGAAGGCCAAACACCTATCAATCCCGATGCTTTACCGGAACCATCTTTTAAATAGCTCAGGTTATTATCTCTAAAAGCATTTTGCAAAGCACTTTTCGTCGAGAAATCAAAAGCGGTAGAAGATGCTGTTGCCGTTCCAGCTTTTGTATAATCCATCCATTTTACTATTCTGCTTCTATCTCCTTCCAACAATTCGCCTACTGAAAAATAAGGATTTGTTGCATCATTATACTCCTTGATGTATTTACCGTCATAACCATGTACAAAATCATAACGCCATCCATCAAAACCAATATCATTTTTCAGCCAGTTCATCCAAGTTTTAATGCCGTCTCTAACCGATGCATTAGAATGATCTAAATCTCTTGCTGCAGAAAATGAACCTGATTCTCCTGCCGATTTTAAACCTGCTGCAACTGGATCATAATCAGGATTACCCGTGCCTTTTTGTCCACTTGCACTTATATTTGAGTTATTGCAGATAGACCAAGTCTCTGCTGGTGTATTCCAAGAAGGTGTTGAAAAATCATACCATCCTAAGGTTCCTCCTCGATGATTGATTACAATATCAGCAATTACTTTAATGTTTTTTGAATGCAAGTCGGTTATTAAAGACACCAATTGTGCCTGAGTACCTTGTGCATTATTCAAATCATACCACACAGTAGGAATATAGCCCATCCCTCCAGTAGATTTACTTGGCGGCGGAAGCCAAATAGCGTCAAAACCAGCTATCTGCAAAGCTGAAGAATTACTTTTGATTACTTCGTACCATTTCGTAGCAGATACATCGGTGGTCCAATGAAACCCTTGGATCATTACTTCTTTCCCAGTCGCTTTTGTTTGCGAAAATACAAATGACTGCAGAAGAAAAAACAAGAATAATAAAAAATAGTTTTTTAATTTCATAAGGTTAGTTTTTAATTTATATTTGGTTAATATTATGTGAAATTATCAATAAATATTGTTATTTTTTACATATTTAATTTTAATCACTTAAAATTTTAATAATAGTTAACACTCTAACGTTGTAGTTATAATTCTTGTTAACAAAAAGTCAAAAATAAAAAACAACCAAATGAATATCAGTCAATTAAAAACACATTTACAACAAATAATACAGCATAAAAAAGGCTCAAAACTACAATCAGTTTTGAGCCTTTTATTCTATAACATTTAGATTATTAAACTTAAATACAATTTAAAAAAAAAAAAATTATTTGAGCTGTTTTCCTAATTCAAAAATTTTATTCAGCCATTTTTGGCGTTGTTTTTCATCAGAAGTTTTTATGATTCCGACGTAAGTAACTTTTACAGGTTTCACTCCACAAAATTCTAATGTTGCCTTTTTTAACTGATTAACACTCGGTTCTGAATAGAACAAGAAATAGTACCAGCTTGGCTGATCTAATGTAGTAATAATACGAGCGGTTTTTCCTTTTAATAATTTGTCCCACCAAACCGAATTTTCCCGATATTGAAAAGCCATCCCAGGCAAAAAGAGTCTATCGATAAATCCTTTGGTGATTGCTGGCAGACCTCCCCACCAAACTGGATGAATCCACACTAAATGATCTGCTTTTTTAATTTTCTCCCACGCCTCAATCAAATCAGGTTCTAAATCTGTTCTTTTCTGATAGCCGTAAGCTAAATTGGGATTAAATTTCAAGTCAGCAATTACAATAGTTTCTACATTTGCTTTAGCTTCCAAAGCTCCTTTTGTATAGGATTCAGCTAAAGCAAAATTGTAGCTCGAAGGATTGGGGTGTCCATTTATTATTAAGATATTTTTCATTAGGCAGATACTTATTGTTTTAAATTATTTTTAACAAAAATATCCTATACTTGCTTTTTAAAACAGGACAAATGTCTTAAAATACAATAGCTTGCCTAATGCGGCTTAAATGTCTTGTAGAAACTCCCAAATAGGAAGCTAAATAAATCAAAGGAATGAATTGTATGTATTTTTGATGATTTACAAAAAGCGTTTCGTATCGTTCTGCCGAAGATTTTTTTTGCAGAGATGCAATGCGGTTATGCAGATTGACAACTTCATTTTCGGCAATTTTTCTGCCAATATCAGCCCATCTGAAACTGGAACTGAAAAGTTTTTCGACAGCTGCTTTATCAATTACTTCCAGTTCACAATCAGTGATTGCCTGAATATTTTCATCTGTTGGACTTTGTGTAATAAAACTCGAAAAAGCGGTCATGAACTCATTTTCAAAAGTAAAGCAATTGGTTATTTCATCTTCTCTTGAATTAATAAAAAAAGAGCGTAAAATTCCCGATTTCACAAATACAATTTCATTACACACTTGATTTTCAGAAATCAAATAGTCTCCTTTTTTAAGTTTCCTATGAGTGATTAAACTGCTTAAAAGCTGACATTCTTCTTGATCTAATTGGAATAAATATTGAAAAATTTCTACCATCTTTGAATAATTCTACTCAATTTTTATCTGCAAAATTAAATTTTACCATAATACATCGCTTTTACAATACCATCTGAAAGTCCAATTTTTGGAACATAAATCTGTCTGGCTCCACTCCACTTCATTGCATTTAAATAAATACGGGTTGCTGGTACAATAACGTCTGCCCTATCAGGATTTAGACCTAATTGAGAGATTCTTTGTTCATAAGTCAAAGAACTCAAATAAGCATATTGAGAATTTATATAAATGTATGATAAAGGCTTTTCTTGTAATTTGCCTGACATTTTAAATAACTTATTGATATTCCCGCCTGAACCTATCAGAGTAACTTCATCATAATCGGCAGTATTCTGCTTAATCCATTTTTCTATTTCTTCCCAAACAACATCACAGACCATTTCATTTAACAGCCTAACCGTTCCTGCTTTAAATGATCTTGAATTGACCATTTTTCCGTTGGAGAACAATGTAAATTCGGTACTTCCACCACCAACATCAACAAACAGATAAGTTTCATCTGTTTTTAATAAATGATGCAAATCTGTAGAAGCAATTATCGCCGCTTCTTTTTTGCCGTCAATAATTTCAATTTTAATATCCGCTTTCTTTCTTATTAAAGCCACAACCTCTTTAGCATTATAGGCTTCACGCATTGCCGATGTAGCAAACGCCATATAACGTTCTACTTTATGCACTTTCATTAACAGATTGAAAGCTTTCATCGCATCAACCATACGGTCAATATTTTCAGGTGAAATTTCACCAACAGTAAACGCATCCTGTCCTAAACGGATTGGGACACGCACCAATGAACTTTTATTAAATTGGGGTTCTTTATCATCTTCTTCTACAATATTGGTTATCAGCAAACGCATAGCATTCGAACCAATATCAATAGCAGCATATTTTTTAATTTTAATCATATTCTCAAGGATGCAATTTATGTTTTAGAATTTAATTCTATAAGTTATCTTTATTTCAATCTTCTTTCAGTTCTTCCTTTAATTCTTCAATAGTTTCCGCTTTTCGCTGGTAATATTTATAGGTTTCCCATTGTGCCCTGAAAATTGGATTATCACCTCTTACTCTGTATTTATTATCCAGTTTAAAAGAATGGTATCTGGCTTTTACATTTCCCTGCCAGCCGATATCAAAATTATCAATCAATTCATCTTTTATTTCCTTATCATAAATTGGGCAGGTTACTTCAACTCGTGCGTCAATGTTTCGTGTCATTATATCTGCAGAAGAAATATACACTTCGGTAAATCCAGCATTACCAAAAATATAAAGCCTTGAATGTTCTAAGTAATTATCAACAATACTAATAGCTTCAATATTCTCACTTAATCCTTTAACTCCAGGAATCAATGAACAAATACCTCTCACTTCTAACTGAATTTTTACTCCGGCATTACTTGCTTCATACAATTTATCAATCATCGCCAAGTCAGACAGACTATTCATTTTTAATTTCATGTAAGTTTTTCTGCCAGCCAAAGCATGAGCAATTTCCCTGTCAATCAATTTAGTAAAACGGTTTCTGGTGTACTGAGGCGAAACGATAAGATGTTTATAACGCTGTACTTTGTAATTCGTATCAAAAAAATCAAATATTTTAGAAATGTCTTTCAAAATCTGTGGATGACATGTAAAAAGTGTCACATCTGTATAAATTTTGGCTGTTGATTCATTAAAATTTCCAGTCGAAATAAAACCATATCTCTTGATTTTATTTTTTTCATTCCTTTCAATTACACAAACTTTACTGTGAACTTTCAGTCCTTTTATACCAAATATAAGTTCTATTCCTTCAGTCTGCATTTGCTCAGCGTAAGAAATATTTGAGGCTTCATCAAAACGCGCCTGCAATTCGATTTGGACAATTACTTTTTTACCGTTTTTAGCAGCATTAATTAATGAGCTAATAATTTGAGAATTTTTGGCCAATCTATATAATGTAATTTTAATGGAGCTCACCTTGGGATCCAAAGCTGCTTCCCGCAAAAATTTAATTAAATAGGAAAACGACTGATAAGGGGCATTCAATAAATAATCTTTCTCGGCAATTTTTCCCAGAATACTTCCTTCTAGACTTAATCCGGGTATTGGAAGCGGATCATTTTTTTTATACAGCAAATCAAATCTGCCAAGATTAGGAAAATCCATGTAATCTCTCCTGTTGTGATACCTTCCTCCGGGAATAATACTATCTGTAGAATCAATACTCATTTTATCAAGAAAAAATTTCAAAGTGTCCTTGCTAATTTCCTGATCATAGATAAAACGCACTGGCTCGCCTATTCTTCTATCTTTAACACTAGTAGATATTTTTTCGAGCATACTTTTACTCAAGTCACTGTCAATATCTAATTGAGCATCTCTGGTTATTTTTATCATGTGAGCCGAAACGCTTTCATAATTAAAAATATTAAAAATACTGCTAAGATGCATCCTGATAACATCATCGATTAAAATCACATACTGCTTTTCGGTACTTGAAGGCAATACTACAAAACGATTAATCATTTTGGGCATTTCAATAATAGCGTAACGCACTTCCTGATTTTTCTTCATCACAAGTTTTACAGCCAAATACCCTAGAGAATCTTTTAAAATTGGAAATTCTGCTAAATCATTTAAAATGATAGTTACCAGTTCCGGACTTAACTTTTGTATAAAAAAATCTTTTAAAAAAGCTTCTTGCTCCTTATTAATATCATTCTCATGAATAATAAAAATATTTTCGGTTTCCAGTCTTTCTTCAATATTATTAAGTATCCTCAAACTTTCAGACTGCTGCTGTATAACAATCTTTGTGATATCTTTAATTAACTGCTGAGCCGTTACACCACCAAAATATTTTTCACCCGAAATGCCACTCAAACTCAATCGTCTGATGGCTGCAAATCTCACTCTAAAAAATTCATCCAGATTATTTGAGAATATTCCTAAAAACCGTAATCTATCTAGTAATGGAACGCTGTCATCTGCTGCTTCTTGTAATACTCGTGCATTAAAAGCCAGCCAGCTTTTTTCTCTGTCAATATATTTTTGTTCAAACACTTTTTATTTATTTTAAATCTCTGGGGAATACTGTTTTTTTTGTTTTGCCATTACTAATAATTTCCCATCTTTCATTATCAAATTCGATATGAACAAATCCTGAAGTGGGTACATTATCAATGTAAACATCCCCAAATTTATTAACAAAATTTGTAATAGCCTCGTTATGCCCGAATATTATTATGTTATCATTACCATTACTTTCAGATTTGATGATCTTTTCTAATTTTCTTTCATCAAAAGTATATAGGTCATCTTTGTAAATAATACTCTCTAAAGGGAAGTTTATATTCTGTGCAAAAATCATTGCAGTTTCTACAGCTCTTTCGGCCGTACTGCTCCATATAGTATACGTTTTTGGCAAAATTTTACTAATATACGCAGAAACTAAATGGGCGTTTTGCATCCCTTGTGAAGTTAAAGGCCTGTCCTTGTCATGTAAAGGAGCTTCCCAGCTAGACTTTGCATGCCGAATTAAGATTAAGTTTTTCATACATTAAAATATTTTTTTTAATACAATAACAGTGTTAAAATATAGAGCCGGCTTTGTAAAAATGAATTTTTAGAAATCAAATTATTTCGATTCAACTAAATAATTTATGATTAAAACACTTAGCAAAATCATTAGGGACTTACAATTTACAAAAAAGTTTAGAATATTGAGCTGAATTTTTTAGCTGAAATTAAAGTACCATAAATATTACACAATAAATCTAATTCACCAAGAACACACAAATACTTACAAATAAACACATTAAGACGAATATACTCTTCTAAAAATTAGACTTATAAAGTTAATTGACATATCCGTTCTCATACCGATAGCCTGCTTCTTTCAAATACAGCGATTGGCTTTCAGAGAGAAGAACTAAATCAACCAAAGGGACTGATTAAAAATGGAATTAGGCAACAAATACTCTGATGGGGTGAAATGCAATTAAAGAAGAACATCAGAAAAACAGAGGCAGTAAGCTTACAATAAATGCTTTATGAAATTTTAACCATAAAACAAAAAAAACTACCATCAGGCAGTTTTTTTTTGCTTTACAAGAAAATATATTGCTAAATTTTTACAAAAATATTAGTAAAATACTTTTTACCAGTCGTAGGACTTTCTCTTATTGAAAGACCAAAATGAGTAAAATCTCCTTCGATATTTTCTTTGTGGCTTTCACTTTTCAGCCAAGCATCAAAAACTCCTTGTGCGCTGTTGTAATTATAGGCTACATTTTCACTTACTTTTTTGGCTCCTAAAACTTTTATTATATTGGCCAAGCGAGCTTCAAAATTATCATGACTTACATCATTTTTTGCAATCATATATTCATCATGTTCTTCTGACTTGAATGAAACATGGTTAATTTTTTCTAAAGGCTTTAATCCAATACTTACTCTGTAATTATTTATTAAAGTCATTGTCTCTAATTCTATAGGGGTGTAATCATAGTCCAAAACAATTTTGGGAGTATCAGAAACAGTTTCTGTCGCAGGGACATCTTCAGTAGAACAAGAAACTATAAAGCACAAAAAAACAGCAAAAAAAGAAAAACGAAAAAACTTAAATTTCATAGGTTATAGGTAAAAAAATAAAGAAGATTGTGGGGCAAACTCCTTTAACATTCAGATTTAGTAAAATTATGGAGCAAATAAACTCACAATCAATCAAATCACAAAATAAAACCGATAAACTACATTAAAAAAAATTAATTCAATATATTTTTCTTATACTTAAGGAGCTAAACGAGAAATTTTCCAAGAATAATTCTCCTCAAGCTTATATCGAATTCGGTCATGCAGACGATTAGGTCTTCCCTGCCAAAATTCAACGTCTAATGGCGTTACCAAATAACCGCCCCAATGTTTAGGTCGCAGAATTTCTTTACCTTCAAAATCTTTTTCTAATTCCTTCAGATTTTCTTCAAGATAAGTTCTCGAAGGAATAACCTCGCTTTGATTTGAAACGATTGCTCCCAGCTTGCTTCCATCTGGTCTGGATTCAAAATATCCATCAGAATTATTATCAGAAGTTTTCTGAGCAATACCTTTAATAATTACCTGACGTTCTAGGCTTTCCCAAAAAAAAGAAAGACAAACATTTGGATTATTAGCAATAGCTCTGCCCTTTTCAGAATTATAATTGGTGTAAAAAGTAAATCCTTCCTCACTAAATTTCTTTAATAATACAACGCGTGATTTAGGAAATCCATCCTGTCCAATTGTAGAAACCGTCATTGCATTAACTTCACCGCTTCCCTCAAAATCTTCAACCTCATGAAACCATCTATTGAAGAGATTTATTGGATCCTCTGGAATTGAAGATTCTAATAATTCACTTTTTTCGTATGATTTTCTATAATTGCTTAAATCATTCATCTTAATTTGTTTTATATATTAAAACTCAAAACTTTTACCATCATCAGCCAATAATACTTCTTTAAAGACAGTTTCTGCTTCTTCTTTAAATAAACCAATATTATCGTAACGTGTAGAATAATGACCTAAAATTAATTGCTGTGCATTGGCTTTCAACGCGATTCTGGCAGCTTCTTTGGCTGTCGAATGCATAGTTTTTGATGCAAGATTTTCTTCAGAATCCAAAAATGTGGATTCATGATACAATACGGAAACATTTTCAATTATTGGAATTATATCTTCATTGTATTTGGTATCCGAACAAAAAGCATAACTCAACGGCGGATCTGGATCGTAAGTCAATTTACTGTTAGCTATAATACGTCCATCATCAAGAGTGATGTCTTTACCATTTTTAATATTCTGATAATAACAGGTCTCAATTTCAAAATCCTGAACCGCATTCAAATCGAGTTTACGCTCACCTATTTTTTCCTGAAATAAAAAACCATTGGTATAAACTCTGTGCTTTAAGGGAATTGTCTTTACAATTACTTTTTCATCTTCGAAAATAATTTCACTCTGTTTGGATTCTAATTCATGAAAAAACAATTGATAATTTGTCCATGAATTTGACAATCGCAATTGCAGATCAATTATTTCTTTTACTCCTTTTGGACCATAAATATGTAAATCATTAGTTCGTCCCAAAAGTGCAAAAGTGGATATCAAACCTACCAGTCCAAAAAAATGATCCCCATGCAGATGTGAAATAAAAACATGATTAATTTTGGAAAATTTTAATTTGTTTTTACGCAGCTGTACTTGAGTTCCTTCTCCGCAGTCAATTAAAAAAAGTCTGTTTTTTATTTCTAAAACCTGAGACGTTGGGTTTGTTAAAGTACGGGGAGTTGCGGCATAACAGCCAAGAATTGTTAGTTTCAATTGTTTTTTGTTTAAAATATTGTTTAAAAACGGTTTAAACTTGTTTAAGCTGGTTTAACTCAGTTTTAATCTTCAAAATTACATATACACAATCATTCAACAATTTTAAACATTTAAACTTTAAACAATTTTAAACTTTTTAAAATCCTAAGTCTCTTTCAATTTCATCCATCTCAATTAAATCCTGAGCTTCTAATTGAGTAGGCACAACAATAATAGATTGAGGAACTTTATTAAAATCAATATTCTCAACAACTAAGACTAACGATTTTTTTGCTTTTTTATGTTTTTTGACTAAATCAGAGAAAATTTTAATTGATTTCACATCAACCGATTTATCATGTGAAATATCTAAAATAAGATTATGATCTTTGAAACTGTTGTACTGATCATTCAATTTTTCTAAAAACAGAGTAACATCTCCTTCAGTATCTTTAATTATAATAGTATGTCCTTTAGCAGTAACTTTCATGTATGCAAAATTTATTTAATTTTTGAAGCCAAAAGATAGATAACAGCCATCCTGATAGCAACTCCGTTTTCCACTTGATTTAAAATAACCGATTGCTGAGAGTCGGCAACGTCACTTGTAATTTCGACACCTCTGTTTATTGGTCCCGGATGCATGATCACAATTTCTTTATCTAATGAATCCAGCAAAGCTTTATCTACACCATACTGCTGTGCATACTCTCTGGTTGATGGAAAAAAATTCACGTCCATTCTTTCATTTTGAACCCTCAACATATTCGCTACATCACACCATTCAAGTGCTTTGCGTAAATTAGATTCAACTGTTACTCCAAGTGACTCTATATATCGTGGAATAAGTGTTTTTGGCCCGCAGACTTTAACTTCGGCACCTTGCATCTTCAGCGCATATATATTTGAAAGAGCAACTCTCGAATGTAATATATCTCCAACAATCACCACTTTTTTTCCGGCTACATCTCCTAATTTCTCTCTAATGGAATAACTATCCAGCAAAGCTTGAGTTGGATGTTCATGAGCTCCGTCTCCTGCATTTACAATACTTGCCTTAACATTTTTGGATAAAAAATAAGCTGATCCGGGATTTGAATGGCGCATTACTACCATGTCAACTTTCATCGAAAGAATATTGTTTACGGTATCAATTAATGTTTCCCCTTTTTTTACCGAAGACTGTGCTGCTGAAAAACTAATTACATCAGCTGATAATCTTTTTTGAGCTAATTCAAATGATAATTTTGTTCGTGTACTATTTTCGAAAAAAATATTGGCAATTGTAATATCGCGTAATGAAGGTACTTTCTTTATAGGACGATTAATAACTTCCTTAAAATGATCGGCAGTTTCAAAAATCAGGTTGATATCATTTTCATTAATATATTTAATACCTAATAAATGATTTACACTTAATTCGCTCATTACAATTTATTTTTTTTCAGATTTTTATAATTACTATATGGTGAAGCAGTCTTATTGGTTTTCCAAATCTAATTAGTCACTAAATAAACACCATCTTCCCCATCTTGCTCTGCCCAGCAGACTTTTACTTTTTCGCCGTTAATCGCATCTACCTGACGACCTCGAAAATCGGGCTGAATGGGTAAATCTCTGCTAAAACGTCTATCAATTAATGTTAACAATTCTATTCCTGAAGGTCTTCCAAAAGATTGAATCGCAGTTAAAGCAGCACGAATGCTCCTGCCAGTGTAAAGTACATCGTCAATGAAAATGACTTTTTTATCTTCTACCAAAAAATCAATTTGTGTTTTATTGGCTTCGAGAGGCTTATTAGTCCTGCGGAAATCGTCTCTAAAAAAAGTGATATCCAAATAACCTAAAGCTACGCTGGGTAAATGGTATTCTTTTTCTAATAATTCTTTCAGACGTTCTGCCAAAAAAGTTCCTCTAGGCTGAATTCCAATCAGTACAGTATTTGAAAAATCAAGATGTTTTTCAATTAATTGACAAGCCAAACGATTCAAAATAATATTGACTTCTTTTGAATTGAGTAACACTTTTTGATTCATATGCAGCAATTATTTGTTTTTAAAAGATTACGGAATTAGTATCATTTTAAAAATGCCTTATTCCATTTATGCGTTTTTAAAACATCCGTAGATTTAGTTGAGCAAATATACAAATTCCGATTTAGGATTTATTCATTAATAGTCTTTAAAAATTTTTTATTCTTTCCAAAAGAAATCCATGTGGACTTATGCCAAATATATTCTAAAGGACCTTGTTTATGATTTTTTAGCCACCAAGTGCAGAATAACAACTGCGGAACAAACAAAATAATCCCAATTAACAAACTGATATGTCTCGCCGGTATATTCAATATGCCCTTAAACTTTTATATTATTTTCTAATTGATATAATTTGCTATTTGGAACAATATAAAAAACTCAAAATATTAAAACTTTTCTACCAAATTATGTAAGACATCTTCTTTCTGTTTGAAGTAATTTTAAACTACTAAAATCAGAATAGCAAATTCTTTTTAAAACAATTAAAACAGCAAAATCATGCAAAAAAACATTACAAGATTGTTAATGGTATTTGTAATACTATTTTCATTTACAAGCTGCGAAGTTATTGGAGATATTTTTAAAGCCGGAATGGGATTCGGAATTTTTATCGTAGTGGTTGTAGTAGCGATAATTATTTACATTTTTACCAAATTCTTCGGAAGGAAATAAGCATAAAAAAATCCCGTCAAGTCCTAAGAAGACGAGACGGGATTTAAATTTAATTCCAACTTTAGTTATAAGTTGTACATTTTCTTTCTTTGCTCCTGAATTTTTTCATCGTCCAAATATTCATCAAACGTCATGTAACGGTCAATAACTCCATTTGGCGTTAACTCAACTACTCTATTACCAACAGTTTGTGCAAACTCGTGGTCATGAGTGGTAAAAATAACTGAACCTTTATAATTTTTCAATGAATTATTGAAAGCTGTAATAGACTCCAAATCCAAGTGATTTGTAGGCTCGTCTAACATTAAGATATTAGCGCGTTCCATCATCATTCTTGACAGCATACAGCGAACTTTTTCTCCTCCTGACAATACTCGGCTTGTTTTTAGAGCTTCTTCTCCAGAGAAAATCATTTTCCCAAGGAAACCTCTAATAAAAACTTCGTCACGTTCTTCTTCAGTTTTTGCCCATTGGCGTAGCCAATCTACCAATGTTAAATCATTTTCAAAAAACGAATGGTTTTCTGCAGGCAGATATGCTTGATTTGTTGTAATTCCCCAATCAAATTCTCCTGAATCAGGTTTTTGATTTCCATTTAATATTTCATAAAAAGCAGTTGTAGCACGTGAATCTTTCGAAAAAAGAACAATCTTATCGCCTTTTGCCATATTCAAATCAATTCCTTTAAACAAAACCTCACCATCAATCGAAGCGCTTAAATTCTGCACATTCAAAATTTGATCTCCAGCTTCACGATCCTGATCAAAAATGATAGCAGGGTAACGACGGCTGGAAGGCTTGATTTCTGAAATATTTAATTTAGAAATCATTTTTTTACGAGAAGTCGCTTGTTTTGACTTAGCCACATTCGCAGAAAAACGGCGAATAAATTCTTCCAATTCCTGTTTCTTTTCTTCAGCTTTTTTATTTTGCTGTGCACGCTGTTTTGCTGCTAATTGGCTTGACTCATACCAAAAAGTATAATTTCCTGAGTAATGGTTTATTTTACTAAAATCAATATCAGAGATATGCGTACAAACAGAATCCAAGAAGTGTCTGTCGTGAGAAACTACAATTACAGTATTCTCATAGTTTGCTAAGAAATTTTCCAGCCAAGCGATGGTTTCAAAATCCAAGTCATTGGTAGGCTCATCCATAATAAGCAAATCCGGATTTCCGAATAAGGCTTGCGCCAAAAGCACTCTTACCTTGATTTTACCTTCCAAATCACCCATTAAAGTATAATGGTTATCTTCTGTAATTCCAAGATTTGAAAGCATTGAAGCAGCATCAGAATCGGCATTCCAGCCGTTCATCTCTTCAAACTGCACTTGCAATTCCCCTATCCTATCTGCATTTTTATCATTATAATCAAGATATAAAGCATCCATCTCAGATTTAACGGCATACAAAACTTTATTACCCATCAACACGGTTTCCAATACCGTATGTTCGTCAAACATATTGTGGTTCTGATTCAAAACCGACATACGTTTTCCTGGTTCCAAATGAATATGCCCCGAAGTAGGATCCATTTCACCTGATATTATTTTAAGAAAAGTTGATTTTCCAGCACCATTGGCTCCAATTACTCCATAAATATTTCCGTGTGTGAAGGTTGTATTTACTTCGTCGAACAAAATTCGTTTGCCAAACTGAACTGATAAATTATTGACTGTTAACATGAATGTCTTTTTATTAAAATTTTGTGCAAAAGTACAAAAAAATAATGATTTTCTTTATTCAAAAAAAATCTGATAAAAATTATCAGGCTTTCAATATTTTATTTTTTTCTTGTTTTCTAACAACATTTACTTAGATTTTTTTACACTAATTATTGCATCAACCATTCCGTTTGTTTTTTTGTCTAAAGTAAGTTCCCAAAACATGATTCCGCCTAGTTTCTTTTTTATAGCGTATTTTGTTTTTTCTTTTACAGAAACTATATCATCTCCAGTGGCAAATAATTTTTCTTTTTCATTATACCAATAAGGAGCTTTTGCCTTATCATCCCAATGATAGCTCCATCCTTTTTCTTTTGTAAAAGCAGTTTCAAAATCTTTGAAATTAATTCCGCTAGTTGCAACTCCAGACTGATATAGACCATTATTAACACTGCCAACCTCTTTCCAAACTCGGGTATAAAATGCTGCGCCAATTACTAACTTTTCAGATGGAATTCCCAGCTTTAATAAATATTCGACTGCGCGGTCTGTTGATTCATCGGTTGCATTTGAACTGTATAAAGGAGTATGATGCCCTGTAACTTTAGAATATCCGTTTACTAAATCATAACTCATGATATTTACGCGATCAACTAACGGCATTATTTTTTTCCATTCAACTGATTCGTCTAAATATTTTTGAAACCCTCCTGCAGCAAAACTTAATTCACTTTTGGATCCTAATTCTTTACGCAATAAAACTATAAGGTCAGTAAAGTTTTCCTTATCAGCAGCTTGATACAAATGACCCGGATGACCTTCAATTGTTGGGTATTCCCAATCTAAATCTATACCATCAGTATTAAAATAATCATTAACTTCTTTTACTGATTTTACAAAAATCACTCTATTTTCAACAGAAGCAAATACGGCTGAACATGGCTCGCATCCTCCCCATCCGCCTAGAGACAGCATTATTTTTAATTTAGGATTCTTGTTTTTTAAAGAAACCAAATGCTTGATAGCTATTGAATCTCTAGTACTATCAACACTTAATTTCCCGTCTTTTAAATGACAAAAACTAAAAATAATATGTGTCAGTTTAGTAACATCATAGTCATCAATCTGCTTTTCATCTCCCATATAATAAGAAATAACGGATAATTTTTCGTTGCTTTGCCCAGCTGAAAACATCGGAATTAAAAACAATAAAATATATAATCTTAAGCTTTTCATTTTTTTATTTTTTAAAAGTTATTACTAAATTCAAAAAGAATAATTTAAAAATAATTAAAAAAACCTGGCAACGAATTACCAGGTTTAGAATGCTGTTTCCACAGAAAAACAACATCAATTCAAAATAAAGAGATCATAGTAAAATATAAATAACCAAACTCAATCTTAACGAATACAACTTTAACTTTTGAATTTAAAATTATGCCTGAACTAATTTTTTCAAGCTGTTATACACTGCCAATTCAACATCTGCATTTGCTTTCGAATTACATTTTTCGAGTAAATTATTTAATACTGCAGCATCTACATTTTCTTTTTTATCAATTTTAAGCAATAGCTGCTGTGAAATATCACTTAAATTTTTAGACAATACTAAAAGCGGCTGAACAAGCGGTGCATCCTTACTTAAAACATTTAAATCAGAATCCATTTTAATCCATTTATTTAAATAGCTCACAACTGTAGCTTGATTTTCAGATGTTTTACTTTTTAAATAATTTGCAACTGCCTGATTGAATTCTAATGCATCAGAAGCATCCGGAGTACACACATCAGCAAATAAAGTCAATGGAGAATACATTTTATACTCAGTTCCCTCGCTGTTTCTTGTATAGCCTTTTAACGGTTCACAAACATTTGACAGATCAAGCAAAGCGTCACTTTTTTGATTATTGCTAATGTTTCGCAACAGGCCTTCCTTGCTTTTTATATGCGTCAATCCTAACTCTTCTAATCTAAAAGCAACAGTTTTCAGTCTTTTGCGTAAGCTGTTAATATCAGTCACACTCTCACTAGACCATAAACGTTCTGCAATTGCTGCAGTTCTTGGCCAAATTCGGCTGTCTATCGTAGCAGGAGTAACTAATTCTGTCCACATTGTTGCTTCTCCTCCTAAAATTCTTGCTTTTTCTTCATTGTTCATTGCCACATTTTTAGGCATTGGATCTACAGTATAATGATCTTCAACACCATAAACCAAATCAATATAGTAACCGTTAGACAAAACGGTTTTATATCCACCTTTTACTGCATCAACTAATGATTGTCCTGCTGCCTGCCCTTCATTTGCTCCTCTCCAAGAATGAATTACAGCCTCTTTGGACATATTTTTGGTCATAATTTCTTCCCATCCCATTAATTCTTTATTATGCTTTTTGAGCATCGGAATTAACTGCATGGTAAAATAAGTCTGTAGTTCGTGATTACTCGCCAAATTATGTTTCTTCTTAAATTCCTGAATTTTTGGATTTGAGTCCCAATCTTTCCCTTCATTTTCATCCCCGCCAATATGAAAAAACTTTCCAGGAAATAACGGACAGACTTCATCAAAAATAGAGCTTAGAAGTTCGTATGTTTTTAGGTTTGAAGGATCAAGTGTTGGTGTGAAAATCCCTGCGTTTCTCTCTAAATCATACTTTTGTATTTGCTTTAATTGCTGTCCTTTTTCACCAGAACCTACATTCAAAATTTCAACTTTACTTCCTATTTCCGGATAAGCCGTTAAGATAGCCGATCCATGACCAGGGACATCAATTTCTGGAACTACTAAAATTCCTCTGTCAGCAGCATATTTTACAATGCCTTTAATTTCTTCCTGTGTATAATAATTCCCATCCGATGCCATTTGGATCAGCTTTGGATGTTTTTTCATTTCAATTCTCCAGCCTTGATCATCTACCAGATGCCAGTGAAAAACATTCATTTTTACAGCTGCCATCCCATCCAAATTTCTTTTAATCACATCAACAGGCATAAAATGTCTTGCGGCGTCAATCATTAAGCCTCTCCAAGTAAATCTTGGAAAATCGGAAGTTTTTGAAACTGGAAAATAGAAGGAGTTATTTGTGTTCTGCAAAAGCTGCAGCAGTGTTTCCAAACCATGCAGTGCTCCAACATCTGTTGTAGCATTTAGAGTAATTTTGATTGGAGTTATATCCAATGAATAACTTTCGTCCTCATACAGTTCGATTTTTCCGTTTCTCACGCAATTAATCTGCAGTTGAGCTTCTGGAACTTCATTTAAACCAGTTATGAATCCTTGGTTAAAAAACATACCCGTTCTTCCATCCAAGCGTCTCAAAAAATTAGTTGCTCCAACAAATATTCTTGCATTTGGAGCTCCCGTAATATTTACTTTAAAATTCTTTGTCAGTGCAAAAGAACCTTCACTAAGACTAATACTTTGAGGCCATGGCATAATATTTAACTGCTCTTTAGTGACTTGAGCTGTAGAAACAAAAGAGGCAAATAAAAAAAACAGAATAGATTTCATTGGATAAAAAATATGTTAGTAAAAAAATGCAAAAAAAGTGCTAAACCCAAGTTTTAAAGTTCACAAAAAACTTAGAGTCCAGCACCGAACTTAAAAACTACGTACTAGTATTCAAAACGTTTAAAAGCTTCAATCGCTTCATATTCCGCCAAACCTAAATCATCGTATATTTTGGCAGTATTTTTATTTCGATCCTCGGCTCTAACCCAAAATTCTCTGGAGTCATTACCTTGGAACATTACTCTGTCTTTTTGAGACTGATGGTATAAAATAGCCTGTCTTTTCAGCAGCACTTCATCCGGGCTTAATGGAACAGCCATGTCAATTTCATGAATATCCCATTCGTGCCAAGCACCTCTGTAAAGCCATAACCAGCAATCATTCATGAACGGTTTTGATTTTAATTCCTTCATGGCTGCAAAAATGGCATTCAAGCACACTTCATGAGTACCGTGCGGGTCAGCAAGATCACCAGCAGCAAAAACCTGATGCGGTTTAATCTTCTCAATAATATCTTTTACAACAGCAATATCTTCAGGGCCTAGAGGTTTCTTTTGAACCATTCCTGTTTCATAAAACGGCATGTCTAAAAAGTGTGTATTTTCATCTTTTAAGCCAATGTATCTTGTGGCTGCATATGATTCACGTCTTCTTATTAACCCTTTCAATTTGCGAACCTCCATAGTATCACTCTGTCCAATTGGTTTTGAATTAATAGAATCAATTACGGATTGAAAATTAATTCCTGTTTTATCCCCTTCAACAAAATCATTACATACTTCAGCAAATTTTAATGCTTCATCATCTGTAACTGCAATATTACCAGAAGTCTGATACACCACATGCACATCGTGTCCCTGCTTAATTAATTTTGCAAAAGTTCCTCCCATAGAAATTACATCATCATCTGGATGCGGACTAAAAAGAATCACTCTCTTTTTGGCTGGATTAGCTCTCTCCGGACGGTGAGAATCATCCGTATTTGGTTTACCGCCAGGCCATCCTGTAATAGTATGCTGCAGTACATTGAACATATTAATATTCAGATCATAAGAAGAACTTCCTGAAGCTAATAAATCAGACATTCCGTTATTGTTGTAATCTCTGTCAGTCAATTTTAAAATCGACTGATTAGTATGCTGGCAAAGCCAAACAATTGCCTTACTTTTTAATTCGGGTGTCCAAATACATTCACCAACCAGCCAAGGTGTTTCTAAACGAGTCAGCTCAGAAGCCGCACCTTCGTCTAAAACAAAAGTGGTATTATTATGATTCTGTAAAAAAGTTGCGGGAACCTCAGAGCTAATATCGCCTTGAATAGTTCTTTTTATAATAGAAGCTTTATTTTGTCCCCAAGCCATCAGCACAATTCTTTTAGATCTAAGAATTGTTGAAACTCCCATCGTAATTGCTTTTTTAGGAACATTACTGATTCCGTTAAAATCACCTGAAGCATCCACTTTGGTAATATGATCCAATGTGATAATTCTGGTTCCCGAATTGATATGAGATCCTGGCTCATTAAAACCTACGTGACCCGTACGCCCAATTCCTAACAGTTGGAAATCAAGTCCGCCGGCATTTTTGATATTCATTTCATAATCAACACAAAACTGATTTAAGTCTTCTAATGCTACGGTACCATCCGGAATATTTACATTTTCGGGTCTGATATCCACATGATTAAAAAGATGCTGATGCATGAAATAATGGTAACTCTGATTACTTTCCTTTGGCATTGGATAGTATTCATCTAAATTGAATGTAATAACATTATCAAAACTCAATCCTTCCTCTTTGTGCATGCGTACCAATTCCTGGTACACTTTTATAGGAGAAGATCCAGTAGCCAAACCTAATACACATTTTTTATTCTTCTCTTGTTTGGAGCGAATTAAGTCCGCAATCTCTTGAGCAACGATTATTGAAGCATCTGCAGCATTTTTAAAAATTACGTTATGGATTTTTTCAAAACGGGTATCTTCAAACTGACCTGCTTTTTTGAAGCTAATGTCTGATTTTATTTCGAAAGCACTTTTCATTTTTATTGATTTATAGTATTATGTATAAAGATAAGATTTTTTATGAAACTGTATTTGTAACTTCCACTAGCTATAACATTTACGAAACAAAACTTATACTCTTTTATGCAAATTTATTCGTAAAGGATTGCACAAAAAAATTATTTATACAAACTGCTTAAAGTTTTAAACGAACGACAACATTTAATCAATAATACGTTTTAAATAATCTTTCCAATTCCATATATTCATCAATTTTGGAAAATCTGTATGGCAAATAAAGTTTATTTTAAAAAAAACGTTGATTAAATTTAGGATATTTACATTTTAAGCCGTTTTAGTTTCCACATAAATAAGTAGTAACAAAACCTAATTTTGTGTATTTTCTATGAATAACATCCAATAAAGAAAATTCACCAAATGAATCTTGAGCAATTTCCCAAATCATAATCCCTCCAGTTGTTTCCGATGCTAACTGCACTTTTTGCTCAATAGTGGGTCTTCCGTTATAATAAATTTTACCTAATTCATCCTGATCTGCAAACTGATTTCCTGCTGCAACAATTTGTCCATAAGTTGAACTGGTAACTGCAGCATCTGTAAAATTATAGCCGTAAAATGGGACTCCAAGTGTTAGTTTTTCTTTAGGAACATTTTGCAGTTTATTCCAAAAATCGATTCCAAATTTTGCGTCATTAAATGAGCTATGCTGTCCCGGTTTATTTGGAGCCCACGGCCCTGTCATATCGTATGCCATGATATTGATAAAATCAAAAGCATTTAAAGCCTCATTATTTATATTAGTAAAACGTGTATTATTTGGTAATGCCGCTGTTATAAGTTTGTTTTTGTTTTTTAAAGCTGTTTTTAATTCAATAACAAAACCACTATAACCTAATGTTACCGCATCCCATTCAAGATCTACATCGACACCATCCAGTTTATGAATTTCTACAAAATTTATTATTTTCTTGATAAAATCCGGTCTGTTTTCCGGTTTATCAATAAGTAATGACCAATTGGCAGCCTGCTCTGTCGAGATAACTCCTCCTGCAACAGAAATACATATTTTAATATTAGGATTGACAGTCCTTACATATTTAATAACAGCATCAATATCTCCATCAAAATATAAATTTCCTACATTATCCGGATTTGCAAATGACAGATTAAGATGAGTCAGTTTACAAAATTGTATAGAGCTAATTTTACTAAAATTATCCGAAGATAAATATCCTATAACTCTGGCAGTTTTAGTTTTTGAATTATCAATATCAATCCCCTTTTCTGTAGAACAGCTATAGGATGAAAAAAGTGATCCAACTAATAAAAGAATGCCTAATAAGGCTTTATTTTTTATCATAACTTTTTTTAAATTTTTTATTTAATTTAATTAGAATGAAAATAGTACCTCATTAGGCATAACTTTATGCGGAGATTATTTTTTTAATTTACATCCCACCAAACTTTATTCAACCAATCATTTTTCCCTCCCATTCTGGACAATGCATCTAAATAATTTACTTCATTTTTTTGCATCTCATCGTTTGGATAATACAAACGCGTTGGTGTCACACCGCCAGTTTCTGAATCTGGATTTGTTATTGGCAGCAATTTTGGAAATCCTGTTCTTCTCCAGTTAGAATATGCTTCAATACTATTGAATATATAAGTAATCCAAAGCTGTGTTCCAATTTGCTCTTTTTCTTTTCCTGCTACTAAAGGTTTAGCATTCAAGTAAGCATCAATAACTGTCTGTGCTGCCGGAGGTGCGCCATAAATCAATAATTGTTTGATTCCTGCTTCAACTCCGTTTTTATAATACTCAGCAGCAGAAGTACCTGATACCCATCCTCTATGAGCGGCCTCTGCCAATAATAATTGTGTTTCTGAATAACTTACGTGCAGATAAGGTGTTGTTTTTTGTTTGTAATAAGACTGGATTCCGGAAGCAGCAGTAGAACCGCCTGGAGTATCCCATCTAAAAGTTCCTGGGCGAATCCCTTCATAAACTTTTTCTCCAGGCTGCAATGGTCCCCAATTTACACTGGTGGTTTTAGGTGTTGCCAGCATAGTTAATCTTGGATCTCCATTATCTCTCAAATAGTCAATGAATAACGAACTGAAATGATCTCCATGCTCATTACCTACAAAAGCGTATGCCAATCCATTTCCTCTAAAATCTATAGCGGCAGGATTGTCACTAAAAGTAGCATCTAAATGACGCGTGATACAGTTGTCCAGATTGCTTTCAAAAACACCATTTTGTAATGCTGCCTTAACTTGTTTTTCTGCTTCTGCCGGTTTTACTTCAGAAATTCTCATTGCTAAACGCAATCTTAACGTATTGGCCAGTTTTTTCCATTTTGCAATATCACCATTATAAAACAAGTCTCCCTTAACAGTGCCGCCTCCAGCATTCAACTGGTTATAAGCTTCATCTAATTCGCTAAAAAAGGCCATGTAGATATCTTCCTGTTTGTCATATTTTGGTGTTACAACTCCTTTTGAGAAACCTAATCCAGCTTCAGAATAAGGAATATCGCCATATAGATCCGTTAAACGTTGTGCCACCATCACTTTCATGATTTTTGCTACTGCATTCATGTTTACTGCAGCAGGATCATTACTGGTCTTTTCCAGAATATCAACAACATTTTTCAATTCATTTGAATAACCATTTCTCCATATCGCTGTCGCATAGTCATCATTCTTCTTGAATTTGCTTCCGAATTCTGTTACATTCCATGCTCCTGCATAATGCTGTACAAATCCACCAGAATATATTAGGTTCGCTCTCCATTGGTAATATCCGTCACCAGACATACACAATTGAGTAAATGTAAGCTGACCTGCAGGATTTGCAGATAACGCAACTGGATCTTTCTCCAGTTCATCAAAATTTCCGGTACAGCCAACTGCAGTAAACAATATGACTATGGCTAGTATTATTTCTTTAAATTTCATAATTTCTTTTTTTTAGAATGCTACTTTAATATTAAAACCATATGATTGTCTGAATGGCAGTGAACCATATTCAAATCCTTGCCCATTTCCTGAAGTATACATAGATTCTGGGTCAACGTTTGGCAAATCATTA
Organism: uncultured Flavobacterium sp.; assembly: GCA_963511795.1. GTDB lineage: Bacteria > Bacteroidota > Bacteroidia > Flavobacteriales > Flavobacteriaceae > Flavobacterium. The sequence continues at coordinate 47,047 of CAUPKP010000028.1, forward strand.
TTAAAAGTCAATAGATTTCTTGCGAATGCAGAAACATAAATTGAATTGATTTTTGCTCCGCTAAAAACACTCTTTGGTATAGTATAACCTAAACTTACCTCTCTTAATTTTATATAAGAAGCATCATAAATAAAAGGTGCTGGCGTATTATTAAAAACGGTATTCCAATAGCTTTGTGGATTAACCGGAGTAGTATTTTTAGTATAAACCGGATTAGCCTCAGTACCTGTATTCACAACACCTTCAGCTACATAACCTGCAGTTGGTATCCATGTTGCCTGGTCGAAATTAGGATCATTTGCTATTGCATCAGTTCTTGCATTATTATAAGCATCCCTTCCTTCAGCAGTAACATCTAAAAGTCCTTTTTGTGCTGCTAATGAATTTGTCATAGAATATACATCCATTCCAAATTTCATATCTAATAAAAATTGAAGTGTTATTCCTTTATAAGAAAATCTATTGGTTAAACCGGCAGCCCAATCAGGAAGCCCTTTTCCTAAAGCAACTTTAGAATCTGTAAACAAAGGCATACCATTTGCATCAACAATCTTTTCTCCTGAAGAAGTTTTTAGAAAATCTCTTCCGATAATAGTTCCGTATTGACCTCCAACAGGAGCTACGATAGCCGCTCCTGCCCAACGAGCTTCAGAGATAGCATAAGTATTAATATCTGGATGCAAAGAAATAATTTCGTTTTTGTTTTTTGAGAAGTTTAAATCTATTCCCCATTCAAAATCATTTGTTTTAATTGGAGTCCCTGATAAGAAAATCTCAATACCTTCATTTCTTAATTTTCCTGCATTTACCGAAAGGAATTCATAACCTGATGTTGCAGATGAAGCTAAATCAAGAGTCTGATCATCAGTATCTTCACGATAAACTGTAATATCTGCTTTCAATCTGCTTTTAAAGAATGCTGTTTCAAATCCAAATTCTATACCTGTTTTTGACTGATATGTCAGATTAGCATTTGGTGCTGCTGTATTTTTAATATTGACAACACTCTGTCCGTCATAAGATGAAAAAGTAGTGTAATTTAATGCATTTTTATAGGCTCCAGGAGCATTTGAAACCTGTGCCCAGGAAGCTCTGAATTTTCCGTAATTAAATGCATCGCTCTGAAGATTTAATGCATCCGAAAATACAAAGCCTAACGAAGCTGCAGGATAAAAAGCATCATTATTAATTACACTAAACCAGTCATTCCTTCCTGTAAACTCAGCATATAAATACCCTTTATAATCTAACTTCGCCGAACCATACACTGAATTTGTTCTGGTTTCGGTTACTACAGGAGCATTTTCAGTCTGGTTCACAAAATTGCTGATATACTCTGTACCCGGCTCAATGATTTTAGTTCCAAATCTTGAATTTTGATCTCTTTTAAAATCTCTTCTTGCTGTACCTAAAATTCCTGAGAAAGTTAAATCTGAAGCTAATTTTATATCGCTGAAAGTTGCAATAACATCAGTGTTTCTCTCAGAAACATTTATATTATCTAATCCCAGATAACCTTCGTCTCTTCCTGGCCATGTACTTCCGGCGGCCATAAAATCTTTTGAACTGAAGGCATAAGTATCAATACCTGTTCTAAAAGTTAATCCTATCCATTTTTTAAACTGATAAGTTCCAGTAACATTTCCAATAAAACGGTTTTTAGTAGATGAATTATGATTATCGTTTACCGTAAAATAAGGGTTAAGCAAATACACATTACTATTCCAAGGATAAATCTGTCCAGTTTCCTCATTTTTATAATTTCCTAACCAAGCCTGATCAATATTTGGTGCTAATCCGCTTAATGAATAGCCAACATTGTTTGGCGAATCGCCTAATCCTGGTCTGTTTTCTGTATTTTCAACCATATAATTTACGTTTGCATCCAAAGTAAATTTGTCCGATTTTATTCTACCGTTTAAACTCGCATCATTTCTTTCCAAACCAGACTGCGGAATAACGTCATCATTTTTTAAATTGTTATATCCAAAACGCACAAATCCGTTGTCACTACCTGATGATAATGAGATTCCGTTCGTAGTTGTTATGCCGGTTTTGAAAAAATCCTGAATATTATTATCTACTTTGGCATACGGTTTCATTGAACCATCAAATATTTTTACCTCCTGTCCAACACTTTCAGAAAACTTAGGTCCCCAGGCATTTGTGGTATAACCATATATTTCTGAAGGGGCTTTTGTAGGATCCGGCAAAGCACCATTAGATCCTGATCCGTATTCAGTCTGATAATCATCATATTTAGCATCTACCCTGTCGAAACTTACACCGCTTGTCAGTTCAACCTGTAATTTTCCTTTACTTCCTTTTTTAGTTGTAATAAGAATAACACCGTTCAAAGCTCTTGATCCGTATAATGCTGCAGCTGCAGCTCCTTTTAATACAGTTAAGCTTTCAATATTATTTGGATTAATACTCGAAATACCGTCTCCGTTATCTCTTCCGTCAAACCACTTGCTTGTAGCTGCGCTATCATTTGATAATCCGCTATTATCAATAGGCACACCGTCTACGATATAAAGAGGCTGATTACTTTCGCCAATACTTGAAATACCTCTAATGATAACTCTTGTTGATCCTCCTACACCGGTGGCTGGAATAGAAACATCAACACCTGCAATCTTTCCTGAAAGTGCGGTAGCGACATTAGTAGTAATAACTTTGTTTAATTGTTCACCTTTAAGATCCTGAACTGCATAACCAAGTTCTTTTTTCTGTCTTTTGATGCCTAATGCCGTAACGACAACTTCATTTAAAGCATTTGTCGCTGCTAACTGCATTTTCACATTAATTGTAGCAGCATCTCCTACAATTATTTTTTGTGCTTCAAGACCCACAAAAGTAAAAACTAAAGTTTGTCCACTCTGTACTTCAATTGCATACTTACCATCATAATCGGCAGTAACAACTTTCTGACCTCCTTGCACAGTGACAATTGCCCCTGGCAATGGCAATCCATCAGAATCTGTAATCAAGCCCTTGATATTTTTTACCTGAGCAAGCGAAACCTGCGCTGTAAAAACAATCATAAAGATTAAAAAAATTTTTCTCATTTTTAAATTATTTTTGTTAGTTATAGCGTAAAATTATTCTTAACGTACTGTTAAAAAAAATAAATTAAACCAACAGCATCACTTTTTAAACCAACGACATATTTTAATCAATAATGTGTTTTTTGAGCATGTTTTATTAAATTATTTCAACCGTTATAACATCTTTTCAGTTTTTTATTTAGCAAAAGTCCGTTTTTAATAACAAAATGATTATTGTTGCATAATAAAACGGTAACCAGCCCAAAATTCTATTCCAAACTATATTATTAGGTTTTAAATGAAAAAAATTGACTTCCATATTAAACTTCAGAACCACATATGGTTCTGGTCTATTTATTTTATACTCAATTTTTTGAGATGGGGTGCTTATTTTAATGACTACAGTTATTCTTTCAAATCAAACTTAATAGAATTTGCTCTTCATATACCATTAGTGTATTTTAATCTGTTAATACTCATTCCAATGTTTGTATTAAAATCTAAATACATTAAATATACATTTTCGCTAATTGCAAGCTTAGGTGTCGTCTACCTATTAAAGACAGGACTCACCTATTTTATTATTTCCAAAAATATTTGGCCAGAAGCCAATAGAGATTACAGCCCTTTTGAAATTAATCATATCGTTGCTGTTTGTATAGGAGAACTTTATGTGCTCGCGATTGCTTCTTCAATTTACTTGATGCTGACATGGCTCAAGGAAAGGGACCGCAACAAGGCAATAATGGAGAATCAGAATAAAATAAAACTGAAGTATTTAAAAAACCAGATTCAGCCTCACTTTTTTTTTAATACTTTAAATAATCTTTATGCACTTTCACTGGAATCATCGGATAAAGTTCCAGATGTAATTATTAAGCTTTCGCAATTAATGGAGTATGTATTATATGATATTGAAGATGTCAAATATGTGCCTTTAGTAAAAGAAATCGATTATATTCAAAATTATATAGAAATTGAAAAACTGCGTTTTCAAAATGTAGAAGTCAGGTTTAATCTTGAATCCGATATTGACAATATAAAAGTCCCTCCGTTACTGTTTATTTCATTAATCGAAAATGCTTTTAAACATGGAGGCGTTAACAATGATAAACTTAAGATAAAAATTAATTTCAGAGTCGTAAACTCAAAACTTGAATTTGAGATTATAAATAATTTTGTAATTTCACCACCCATAACAAACAAAAAAGGAATAGGTTTATCAAATACCAAAAAGAGATTAAAACTTATTTATAAAAACAATTTCAGCATACAGCAAATAATAAAATTCAGCTTTTATAATATCAAAATACAAATACCTTTATATAATGAAGATTAAATGTGTAATAATTGACGACGAACCTTTAGCTATAAAAGTATTGCTTAACTATTTTGAAAATTTTTCAGAATTTGAAGTTATTGGAACATTTAATAATTCATTAGAAGGACTCGAATTTATAAATACAAATACTATTGATGCCCTATTTTTGGACATTAATATGCCCATGATGACTGGATTTGAATTAATCAGTCTCACTGAAAATAAAACTCGAGTCGTCATTACAACAGCTTTTAGAGAATTTGCCGCCGAAAGTTATGACTTGGAAGTATTGGATTATTTGGTAAAACCTATTCCACTGCCCCGTTTTATAAAATGTATTCATAAAATTGAAGCTGAATACAATCTAAAAAACAATATTAAAACAGAAAACCATCGTGTAGAACCACACATTTTTATTAAAGTTGATAAAAAGATGGTAAAGATAAATATTGATGAAATCCTCTTTATCGAAGGAATGAAAGAATACATTAAAGTTGTTACCGCCGAAAAGACTTACATAACTCATAAATCACTGACTTCCTTAACAGATGAATTACCTTCAGAGCGTTTTATGCGTATCCATAAATCCTATACAATCGCATTAAACAAAATAAAATCAATAGAAGGAAACAGAATTCAGATTTTGTCCTATACTATTCCAATTGGAAGAAATTACAGCAAAGAAGTAAAAATAAAAATCCTAGAATAAAAATCATCAAAAATTAGTACTTGATAAACATTTAGTGTGTTTTATACATTTATTTAGCAACCAAAAATGTTCCGTTTATAATACATAAAACATAGTTCTACATCGATTTTTCAGTTACAAAACAGCAATAAAAAAGCCATTAGTTGACAAATTAATGACGTTTGTATAAAAGTGTAAAACTTTATATCCTAAAATTTTTTTTTGAATTTCTTAACAAATATATTTACAGTCTTGCAGCATCAAAAAATTAATAATTAACCCAAAAAAAATTAAATTTTAAATTATGAGTTCAGAAAATGTGCAAACCAAATGGGGACAGTTTATCTCATTGATAATAGTCTTCTTCTTTTGGGGTTTTGTTGGTTCGGCCAATGACATCCTAATCCCTGTTTTTAAGAAAGTATTTACTTTATCACAAGTCCAGTCACAATTAGTTGCTTGGGCATTTTATGCTGCTTATTTCGTAGGATCAATAATATTCTTCTTAATTTCTTTAAAATCAGATGTTTTACAAAAATTCGGATACAAAAAAACACTTTCCGCAGGATTGTTACTTTCAGCAGTTGGTTCATTTTTATTCGTTCCTGCTGCAACATTAGAAAGCTTCCCTTTCTTTCTAACAGCTTTATTCACCGTAGGTTTAGGATTCTCTATCCAACAGATTGTTGCTAATCCGCTTGCTATCAAAATGGGAAGCCCGACAACTGGAGCTCACCGTTTAACTTTAGCTGGTGGTGTAAACTCTTTTGGAACAACAATTGGTGCAATTTTATTAGGAATTGCATTGTTTGGAATGGGAGATGACAAAAAAACAACTCTTTCTTTAGAAGACATCAAATTACCTTTCATAATTCTAGGTCTTGCATTTATTCTAGTTGCGATTTTCATGAATTTTTCTAAAATCGAAGATCCTGCAAAAATAGATGAAGAAGAAGCTAAAATAGAACATAAACATGCAAAATTCAGTATTTTAGACTACCCTCAGCTGTATTTAGGAATGTTAGGTATCTTTATTTATGTTGGAACAGAAGTTACTATCATTAGTAATTTACCAGCTTTATTAAAAACTCAAGAATTTGGTGGTATTTTAGAAGATGCTATTGCTCCTTTTATTGCGCTATATTGGGGAAGTTTAATGATTGGACGCTGGAACGGTGGAGTTAATGTTTTCAATACTTCAAATTTAGTAAATATCGCTCTTAAATTTATAGTGCCTGCTTTAGGATTTGGAGTTATTATTGGAGCAAACATTTTTGCCGCACATGATGTATCTTCATTCTATATTTACCCAATTTGGATTTTACTATTTATAGCTGTTAGTTTTATAGGTGGTAAAAATGCTGGAAAAACATTAATGCTTTTCGGAATATCTGGTTTATTAATGATGGTTGCTGGATTAGTTTGGCCTGACCCGGAAATTGCTAAATTCTTTTTTATCTCTGGCGGACTATTCTTATCTATCATGTGGCCGTCAATTTTCGATTTAGCTATCGCAGGGCTAGGAAGAAATACAGGAAAAGCTTCTTCTTTCTTAATTATGATGATTCTTGGTGGTGGAGTAATTCCGCTTATACAAGGAAAAATATGTGATTTAGATTTAACTAATCCAGATGGAATATTAGGTATTACTTATACACATTTCTCATACGTAGTACCACTTCTTGGTTTTGCATATTTAGCATTTTATGGTTTCTACTGCCCTAAAATATTAAAAAAACAAGGAGTAAGTCACATTATAAGTGAAGGCGGAGGACATTAAGAAGTTTTCAGTTTTCAGACTGCAGTATTCAGTAAAATGAATTCAAAAAAAATCCCATTCTAATAAAACAGAATGGGATTTTTTTATATCTCTGATTCAAATTGCTGAGAATCGCATATATGATTTTTATTTGAACCATTATCAAATACTGAATTTTTCACCATTAATGTAAAAACAAAAAAAGTCCCATTTCGCAATGAAATGGGACTTTAATTTATGAGCTTCTCTTGACTGATTACTGCAGTCTGAAAACTTATTTCTTACTTATTTCCTTTTTCGAAATCAGCAACAAACTGAGCTAATCCAATATCTGTCAATGGGTGTTTCAACAAACCGTAAATTGCAGATAATGGTCCAGTCATAACATCAGCACCAAGTTTAGCACAGTTTACAATATGCATAGTATGACGCACAGATGCAGCCAAAATTTCAGTTTCATAACCGTAGTTATCATAAATCTCTCTAATTTCACTAATCAGATTCAAACCATCTGTAGAAATATCATCCAAACGGCCTACAAAAGGAGAAACATAAGTTGCACCTGCTTTAGCAGCCAATAAAGCCTGACCAGCAGAGAATACAAGAGTTACATTCGTTTTAATTCCTTTATCAGAAAAATATTTAGCAGCCATTACACCTTCTTTTGTCATAGGCAGTTTAACAACGATTTGATCGTGCAAATCAGCTAATTCTTCTCCTTCTTTGATCATTCCGTCATAATCCAAAGCGTTTACTTCGGCACTTACATCACCTTCAACCAAATTACAGATATCAACATAATGTTTCAAAATATTGTTTTTTCCAGTAATTCCTTCTTTCGCCATCAAAGATGGATTAGTAGTTACACCATCTAAAACACCTAATGCTTGTGCTTCTTTAATTTGAGCTAAATTAGCTGTATCAATAAAAAATTTCATAATATATTTATATTTAATTGTGTTTGTTCTTGGGCGTGTTTGCCGAAAAAGCAAACCAGGCTTTCCGCTGTATCTTTTATTTTTTAAAGAAAAAAATAAAAGGATGCCACTTCAATCCTTCACGCAGATTTTTGCAAAAATACAACTTATAATTACTTAACAGAATTGTTTTTATTCAATTCTTTAAGTTCTTCTTTGATTTCTTTCAACAAACCAATCATTTCATCTTGATTCTCATTGTATTTGTTGTTTTTAAACTGTTTTTTAAATCGTAGCATTATATAAATCCAAACAAAAACAAGTATAATAATTGGTAAAAGCGATATAAATAAATCTAACATAGTTATAGTTTATAATGGTTCATAAGCATTTTTTCATACACTTTGTCAGGAAGAATTCTCTTTAGTACTATAGAAAATTTTTGCATAAAAGCGCCTACTTTATAATGAATTTTTGGAGATGGATTTTCAATGATTGCAAATACAGCTTCAGCCATTTCATTTGGATTACTCCCGCTGTCAACATGTTCATCCATAGTTTTCAGATTATTCCCATAAGGTTTTTCATAAGCAGAACCTTTTATGACTGGCGCATGAAAACGGCCTGCAGCAATATTGGTAGCAAAATCACCTGGAGCGATATTCGTAATCTGAATTCCAAAAGACTTTACTTCCATTCGCAAGGCTTCAGTAATTAATTCCAAAGCTCCTTTTGAAGCAGAATAAACACTGCGGTAAGGTAACCCCATATATCCTGCAATTGAAGTAACATTAATAATTAATCCCGATTGCTGTGAACGCATTTGTGGCAGCACCGCTTTCATTACTTCGATTGGTCCAAAAAAATTGGTTTCAAAGTTGTTTTTAATTTCTTCCATCGGAATTTCTTCCAAAGGCCCAGTAATTCCAACTCCAGCATTATTAATCACAACATCCAATCTTCCTGAAATGGCAATAACTTTGGCAACTGCCGACTGAATTGAATCTGCATTTCTAACATCCAAAGCAATTAAAGGAAAAACCGAATTAAGCACACGCTCTGGATTCCGGCTCGTTCCATACACCAAAAATCCTTTATGATGCAAAAATTCTCCAATTGACTTCCCTATTCCCGAAGAACCTCCTGTAATTAATACTACTTTATTCATTGGTATAATTGCTGATTTAGATATACAATATTTGATATACGGCTTGGGTAAAAATAAAAAAATCCTCCCGAAGGAAGACTACTTTTGTATAATTCTTGTAAAAATAAAAAAAATGGCAAGCGATCTACATCGCACCGCTCAACCACGTACCCTTGCTATGTTCCCATCCTGGGGGAGTCTGCAGGAGCTGGTCGTGTAGGACTTGCCGGTGCAAATATACAACCTTTTTATATTTTTGCAAGCGCTTTGCTCTAATAAAATAACGTTGTATATTGGTCTCTTCAAAATTTAAACCATGAAAAAACATAACTTATTAATTCCCATTTTATTAGGAATCACATTAATTGGGTGCGGCGACACAAAAAAAGGTGAAAATTCTTTATTCACTATCGATGATTCTGCTTTTCCTGCTCATTTTACCTCACCAGAATCAGTTTCTATAGGTGTTTTAAATCCAAAATCGAAAGAAATTGACAGTATTGCTTACTTTGTAAACGACAAAAAAGTTGGAAGCACAAAAGGTTCTGAAAAATTTAAATTTGAATTAAAAGATCAAAAATTAGGATATCAATTCTTGAAAGCTACTATTTATTTTGGCTCAGATTCATCAGATGCGACCAAAAGAATCGAATTAGTTTCGAATGTTACTCCAAAATTATTAAAGTATAAAATTGTAAATACGTATCCTCACGATACGGCATCATTTATTGAGGGTTTAGAGTTTCACAATGACACATTATGTGAAAGTACTGGCTCTGGCAGTTCAAGTTCAGGAATTGCTTATAAATCTTATTTCAGAAAATACGATTATAAAACAGGAAAAATTTACAAGCAGATTGATTTAGATTCAAAAAAATATTTCGGAGAAGGAATTACCTTTATAAATGGTAAATTATACCAACTGACCTGGCAGGAGAAAACAGGTTTTATATATGATGCCAAAACATTTAAACTTGAAAAGACTTTCACTTACGACAAAGATATTGAAGGTTGGGGAATGACGAATGACGGAACCTATATCTATCAAACTGACGGAACCGAAAAAATTTGGAAAATGGATCCAAAAACTCAGAAAATGATTGACTATATCAATGTATATTCGGGAGAATCCAAAATCAAAGCCATCAACGAATTAGAATGGATTAATGAAAAAATATACACTAATGTTTTCGAAAAAGATGCCATTGCCGTTGTAGATCCAAATACTGGTGCAGTTGAAGGAATTTTAAACATGTCAGGATTACGCAAATTAGCAAATGTTACCCCTGCAGATGTTTTAAACGGAATCGCCTATAATCCAAAAACCAAAACCATTTTTGTAACAGGTAAAAATTGGGACAAAATGTTCGAAATAACTGTTTCAGAATAAACATAAAATGACAACCCTAATTACCAATATAAAAGAACTGCTTCAGGTACGTGAAAATTCAATTTTGAAAGTTTCTGGAGCAGAAATGGCTGTTTTACCAACTATCAAAAATGCTTTTTTATTTATAAAAGACGATCTAATTGCCGATTTTGGTTCTATGGACGATTTATCTGAAATTGTTGCAGATACTACAATCGATGCTACAGGAAAAATAGTCCTTCCGACTTGGTGTGACAGTCATACCCATATCGTTTATGCAGGAAACCGTGAACAGGAATTTGTAGACCGTATAAATGGAATGACCTACGAAGAAATCGCCAATCGTGGCGGCGGAATCTTAAACTCTGCAAAAAAGTTAAACGAAACCACTGCAGAAGAAATTTACAATCAGTCAAAAGCACGTCTCGAAGAAGTAATGCGGTTAGGAACCGGAGCTGTTGAAATTAAATCGGGTTACGGATTAACAGTTGAAGGCGAACTCAAAATGCTTCGTGTTATTCGACAATTATCTCAAGATTATCCCATAACAATAAAAGCAACTTTTCTTGGTGCTCATGCCTTCCCTACCGCTTTTAAGGATAATAAAAAAGGATACATTGACTGCATTATCAACGAAATGCTTCCTGAAATTGCTAAAAATAAATTAGCTGACTTTATTGATGTTTTTTGTGAAACTGGTTATTTCTCTGTTGAAGAAACGGAACAGATTATGGAAGCGGGAATTAAATTTGGCTTAAAGCCAAAAATCCATGTCAATCAATTCAATTCCATTGGCGGTATTCAAGCTGGCGTAAAATACAATGCCCTTTCGGTAGATCACTTGGAAATCATGAATCCCGAAGATATCGAAGCTTTAAAAAACACCGAAACAATGCCGGTCGCATTGCCTTCTTGCTCTTATTTTTTAAGTATTCCTTACACCCCGGCCCGTGAAATGATAGCCACTGGACTTCCATTAACTCTAGCTACCGATTATAATCCTGGTTCTACTCCATCAGGAAATATGAATTTTGTAGTTGCCACAGCCTGTATTAAAATGAAAATGACTCCCGAAGAAGCCATCAATGCTGCCACTATAAACGGCGCTTATGCTATGGGAATTTCTAATACTCATGGAAGTATCACAATTGGAAAAAAAGCTAATCTGATTATCACCAAAGAAATCCCTTCTTATTATCAACTGCCATATGCTTTTGGAAGTAATTTAATTGATAGTGTAATTTTGGACGGTAAGAAATATTTATAATTTTCTAAATTCAGAGCAAAAAAAAGAGCGGTATTCAAATAGAATACCGCTCTTTTTTTTGTTGCTGTTATTTTTTATCTCAAAGAGAAATTAGTTGAAGAAACCAATTGATCTTTATCAAAAATATTTACCGCATATGTTCCTTTAGCAAAATCTTTTCCAGCTAAATCTTGAGAAACCTGAACTGTTTTGTTTTCATATTTTACACTCGAAACAAAACTGTAAACTAATTCTTTATCTCCAAAAGTAATTTTCTTAGCCTCGCCCAATACATTATTTTTACTGTCAATTACCTGCACATAATAATCTTTATCACCTGATTTTGCAATTGAATTTTCAGCAATAGTAAAGCTTATTTTAAGAACGTTAGCTCTGCTTGCTTTATCTGTAGCAATTTCTTTTCCTGAGCTTTTTAATTTATAGGCTGCAGTCTGCAGATTCAAAACAGATAACTTTCCACCTTTTTCAACTGTTTTAGATAACTCTTCATTTTGACCAACTAAAACTTCATTAAATTTTTTAGCTTCACCCAAAACTACCACTGTACTGTCACGCTGTGTGGTTAAAGTAACATTTTGCTTTTTCAATCCTTCATTTTCTGCCATCAGCTCTTTCATGTGGCCTTGCATAGATTTTACCTGATTTTTGTATTTTGACATATCGCCATTAGATTTTTTCAGCTCATCCATCAGGTTCACTACTTTATCTCTTTCAACCAGTAATTCTTCAGACATAGATGTGTTTTCAGCAATAGCTGCATCATAAGTAGCTTTTAGATCCTGCAGATCTTTCATAACGGATTCTTTCTCCGAACCGACTTTTACAATCTCGGTGTGAACGGTATCAACCTCTGAAGACATTTTAAAAATATAAACTAAACTTCCAACTAATAAAATAGCCAAAACAGCTATTACAGCTTTAAGACTTGAATTGTTTTTTTGATTTTCCATGTTAAAATATAATTGTTTTTTACAAATTTAATAATATATATAACGCAACTTAGATCTATTATATTATTTTTGAAAAATATTTTTTTTATGGAAAAGCTTATTACATTCAGTATTAACGACCTAGCAAAAGTGACCAACCACAGAAGCGGTGAAATTAAATTTGGCGAGAAAATACTTGTTGTACCAAAAGATGCAGAACCATTCAATTTTATAAAAAACAGCGAAGCAAAATTCGTTTTATTTGGAATTCCGGAGGATATCGGCGTAAGAGCTAATTACGGAAGGCCTGGAGCCGCATCGGCATGGAAAAGTGCAATAGCGAGTATCGCTAATATTCAGCATAATCGTTTTTCCAAAGGAAATCAGATTATTGTTTTAGGTCACCTGAATCTTCAGCAAGAGATAAAAGAAGCAGAGCATCTTGATTTTAATGATATTGATGACCGGTCTAAACTAAGTCAATTAGTTGAAAAAATTGATAAAGAAGTTTCCCATATTATTTGTAAAATTATTCAAGCAGGCAAAATTCCAATAGTAATCGGCGGAGGACATAACAACTCCTATGGTAATATTAAAGGAGCTGCTCTGGCAAAAGGGAAAGCTATAAACGCAGTAAATTTTGATGCGCATTCTGATTTCAGAATTTTGGAAGGACGTCATAGCGGCAATGGTTTCTCTTATGCTTTTGAAGAAGGTTTTTTAAAAAAATATTTCATTTTCGGCCTTCATGAAAATTACACTTCCAAAAGTGTTTTGGATATTATAAAAAAAATTGAAGATCGAGTTCGTTATAATACTTATGACAGTGTTAATATCCGAAAAGAGAAAAACTTTTCTGAAGAAATGGTAACAGCTCTTGATTTTATTAAAAATGATCCGTTTGGAATTGAAATTGATTTGGATGCTATCCCTAATATAGCAAGCAGTGCAATGACATTAAGCGGTTTTTCAATTGAAGAACTTCGCCAGTTTGTTTCCTTTTTTGCTAAAAATAAAAACGCAGCTTATTTACATATTTGTGAAGGCGCACCAGATTTGGGCGAAGATAAAAACAATCATTTAATTGGTAAACTTATCGGCTATTTAGTGACCGATTTCATGAAATCACATAATTCAATTGAAATATAAATCATAGAAGCCATACGTCCTAAAAGTAAAACAATTCTCAACCAAAATAATAACACTATCTTTGCACCCTTATCTATGTACTAAATACAGGATATTTTAATTTCAAAAATATGTTATTCGAAGATTTATCACTTTCAAAAAGTATACAAAAAGCCGTATTTGAAGAAGGCTATACAGAAGCAACACCTATCCAGGAACAATCCATACCAATTGTATTGGCTGGAAAAGATTTGATAGGCTGTGCGCAGACTGGAACTGGAAAAACAGCTGCATTTGCTATTCCAATTATACATCAATTACACAGAATCGTAGGTTCTTCCAAGAAAGCAAAAGTAATCCGGGCACTTGTTGTCACTCCTACAAGAGAATTAGCTGTTCAAATTGGACAAAGTTTTGATACTTATGGTAAATACACGAATTTAACCCAATTAACGCTTTTTGGCGGTGTATCACAAAATCCGCAGGTGGATACTTTAAAAAATGGAATTGATATATTAATCGCAACACCAGGGCGCTTATTAGACCTGCACAAGCAAGGTTTTATTGATTTGGATCATTTACACACTTTGGTATTAGATGAAGCTGACCAGATGCTGGATATGGGCTTTGTGAATGATGTCAAAAAAATTGTAAAGCTTACGCCAAAAAACAGACAGACTCTTTTCTTTTCTGCAACAATGCCAATGGCTATCAGAGAATTAGCCGAAATGTTCCTGACAGATCCCGAAACTGTAACTGTATCACCTGTTTCCTCTACAGCGGAAAATGTGGAACAGCGTGTTTATTTTGTTGAAAAAACAGAAAAAAGAAATTTACTTTATCATTTGATAAAAAATGAAAACTTATCAGATGTACTTGTTTTTTCAAGAACAAAACACGGTGCCGACAATGTTGTAAAAGCATTAAGAAAGAAAGACATACCCGCAGAAGCCATACACGGCGATAAATCTCAAAATGCAAGACAGCGTGTGCTGGATGCTTTTAAGAATAAGGAAGTCGGCGTTCTTGTAGCAACTGATATTGCTGCCCGAGGCATAGATATTGATCAATTGCCAGTTGTAATCAATTTTGATTTACCTAATATTCCTGAAACATATGTTCACCGAATTGGCCGAACAGGCCGTGCTGGAAATGGCGGAATTGCAATTTCTTTTTGCAGTAAAGACGAAAAAGATTATTGGAAAGACATTCAGAAATTGATAAAGGTAGATGTCGAAACCATAGACAATCATCCTTATCCATGGCATTCCGGAAGCCCAACTGCTGACACTAATCCTCCTAAAAATTCAAACCGAAGCGGAGGTGCACACAAATCCAGAAAATCAAGTGCATCAAAACAAAATAAAAAGCGCTGGTATTAAGAATTCAAAATACGCATTTCAAATGATTTAAAACATCTTTTAAAAAACTATTTTAAAAGATGTTTTTTTTTTATGACCTAAAATACTTAAACAAGGTTTTTAGCTTTTAAAATAAGACTGTTCATAACTTTAAACAATTGAACAGATTCAAATGGTTTTACAATAATGTCATTGATTCCTGCCATTATTGCTTCATCCGTTATTTCGTTTTTATCAAAAGCTGTTAATGCAATTATAGGAGTATCAATTCCTTCCAAACGTATTCGTCTAGTAGTTTCAAAACCATTCATTAAAGGCATATTGATATCCATTAAGATAATATCAAACTCTTCTTTCGCTAAAATTTCCAAAGCCTTAAAACCATCATCTACTACTATACAGGAATAATTATTCTTCTCAATAATTTTTTTAGTAATCAACTGATTGATAGGATTATCCTCAACAACAAGTACTTTTAGTGAATGATTAGAACTCATATCAACCTGTATATTATTTATTATTTCATTCGTTTTCATAGAATTATATTCAAAATCAATACAAAAAGTAAAAACAGTACCCTTTCCTAATTCACTTTCAACATAGATATTACTGCCAAAAAGTTCTAACAGTCTTTTTACAATGGACAATCCCAGACCTGTGCCTTGATAATCAAGTTCTTTTCTACCAACCTGAACAAATTTATCAAAAATCTTATCTTGATCTAAAGCCGCAATACCAACTCCGCTGTCTTTTATCTTAACTTCGATAGAATGAATTTCGTCTTTAACTTCAATCTGTCTGGCGAATATCTCAATATTGCCATTTTTAGTAAATTTCAGAGCATTGCTGACTAAATTCATCATAATTTGCGCAAACCGAAGTTTATCACCAATTAAGCTTTCTGGAATTAACGGATCTACATCTATAAATATTTTGTTATTATTCTTTTTTGCGATAAAGGATAGTGAATTTTTAATCGTAAGAAATTCGTCCATCAGGTTAAATGTCAATTTATCCAAAATGACTTTATTCTCTTCAATTTTATTAATCTGGAGAATATCATTCACTAAAGAAAGTAAATAGCGGGCAGAAAATTTTAAGGAATTTAAATGCGGACTTTTTGCAAGCTCCTGATGCTCTTCCAAAAGCAGATCAGCGATACCAACAACTCCATACAGCGGCGTTCTTAATTCATGGCTTATTGTCGAAATAAACTGTGTCTTCAGCAAAGCCGATTCTTGCGCTTTCTTATTAGCAATAACCAGCTCTTCATTTGCAAGCATTAAATCGGCATTCGATTTTAATCTGAATCTGTTATTTTTGATTAATGAATTCAGGAAAAGCAATAAAACAAAGATGGCAATGATAAAAAGTAAAACAATAATTCTTGATTTTTTTAAACTTTGAAACTGCAGATCTTTTTCATTTTCAATTTTATCAATAGTTCTCTTATATTCATCCAATTGAAAATTAATACCCTCAACATTTGCCTTTTCTAATTTTTCTTCTGCATAAATTTCTTCATTAAGATGTGTATAAATCTGCAGATGCTCATAGGCTTCTTTATATTTTTTCAGTTTTAACAAAAACTTAGAGTATTCTAGATGCGAAAAAGACAAATCCGATTTTTCGTCCAGCTCCTTTCCGAGACGGATAGCTTCTTTGAAATAAAATTCAGCTTTAGCATCATCATTTATAAAATTGGAATACATGCCGTTAAGCATATTCAGTACGACAACTATAAAATCATTTTTATGCTTCCCGTAATACAGATTAATCATCTTTAAACTTTCCTCTCCATTTTTGAACTTGCCAATATCAAAAAGAGCCCAAGTTAGATTGAGATTAGTAAAAGCCATTTGAGAGGAATCCGAAATTTTTTTGCTGTATTCAATTGCTTTCCGGTAATAAAGAATTCCTTTATCGAAATTCTTTTTTTCAAAACAATACATATTCCCCAGATTATTATTAACCTTTTGTTTTATTGTATCATCCTGAGTTAGATTAGCATAACTTAAAGCCTTATCGTAGTAAAAAACAGCTTTATCAAATTCTGCTAAAGCATTAAAATTAGCAGCAACATTATTATAATTTTCTGCAATAAGCACATTATCTTTTATGGATATAGCTTTTTGCAGAGCTAATCTTGAAATCAATAAAGATTTTTCAAAATCTCCTGATTCTCTTAGCTTTGTCGCTGATGCAATTAATTTATTAATATCTTTTTTGGCAGGCAGTTGAGTCTGTCCGATTAAAGCTGTTCCTAAAAAATTAAAACAAAAAACAATTAATAAAACTATCCTTATTGGGGGCATAATGATGATGTTTGTCCAAAAGTACACCAAAATATATAATTTTATATCATTATTTTGAGAATATTTTGAAGATATGATTTTCTTATAAAAAACAAAAAAGCAGTTACTTTTTTAATACGTAACTGCTTTTGTTTTTCTATTTTAAACTTTTATTTCAAACTGAGTGTTTGAAATAAAATACATATATTTCTTATAGATACTTACTTTCCTTCTTCCCATTTACCTACCACGGATGTAGCCAGAGCATTTCCTAAAACATTTGTAGCTGTTCTAAACATATCACAAAAATGATCTATTGGCAATATTAAGGCTATCCCTTCAATAGGAATATCAAACATCCCGCATGTAGCTGCTACAACTACCAAACTCGCTCTAGGCACTCCTGCAATCCCTTTACTGGTAAGCATCAACACAAAAAGCATCGTGAATTGTGTTGGATAATCTAAATGTATTCCATAAGCTTGGGCGATAAAAATAGCGGCAAAAGTCATATACATCATGCTCCCGTCAAGATTGAACGAATAACCCAAAGGCAGCATAAAAGAAACTATTTTATCTTTTACTCCAAATCGTTCCAGTTCTTCTGTCAATTTTGGAAAAACAGCCTCAGAACTTGTGGTTCCAAAAGCAATAATCAGCGGACTCATAATATGCTGCAATAATAACTTTATTCTTTTGCCAAGAAAAATATAGCCAATCAGAATTAATATCACCCAAAGAGAACCAATCCCGATTAAAAAAGAACCAAAATATTTGAAATAAGTCAAAGCCAATTCCTGAAAATCACGAACTGAAAACACTCCTGCAATCGCACCGAAAACACCTATTGGAGCAAATTTCATTACATAATTCACCATTTTTAAAACCACATGGGAAGTCCTGTCTAAAAAATCAATTACCGGTTTTGAATGATCCCCCATTGATGCGGCGGCTAATCCAAAAAATATGGAAAATATAACAATCTGCAAAATCTCATTGGTTGCCATCGCTTCAAAAAGACTTTTTGGAACAATGTGTTCAATAAAATTCTCAAAAGTCAAACTTTGAGTTTTAGCCGTTACATCAGAAGCTGTTGTCAAATCAACATTAGACAAATTCAAACCGACTCCCGGCTCCAATAAATTCACATAAAACATCCCAATCAATAATGAAATAAAAGAGGCTGTAAAAAACCAAGCTAAAGCTCTTCCGCCAATTCTCCCTACTGCTTTTACATCTCCCAGTTTGGCAATTCCAACCACCAGCGTTGTAAAGACTAACGGCGCAATAATCATTTGCACAAGCCTGATAAAAATTGTGGCCAGCATTTTAATTTTATTGCTAAATTCCTGAGCACTTTCGGCTGCAGCAGAATTGTGAATAATAACACCTAATATAGCTCCTAAGAGCATTGCAATTAATATCTGCCCAGTAAGTCCACTTAAAAATGATGCCTTCTTAGTTGTAGTTTTATCCATTTAATTAATTTCAAGGTTAAATTTCAATATTTAGCTCGTCAAAATACTGAATTATATTTTTCTTCTTAAAACATCATTTTGTTTAATAATGTCAGAAGGAATATTTGTTTTGAAATTATCTTCAATTACAAATATGTTTTATTTAAAAGAAAGAAATCTGCCAGAACAATAGCTGCCATCGCTTCTACAATTGGAACAGCACGAGGCACAACACAAGGGTCATGACGTCCTTTTCCAACCATTTCCGTAATATTTCCTTTGTTATCCAGAGATTCCTGTTTTTGCATGATGGTTGCAACCGGCTTGAAAGCCACACGGAAATAAATATCCATTCCGTTGCTTATTCCGCCTTGAATTCCGCCGGAAAGGTTAGTTTTTGTAGTTCCGTCAGGATTGTACAAATCATTGTGCTCGCTTCCTTTCATTTTCACACCCTCAAATCCGCTTCCAAATTCAAAACCTTTTACAGCATTGATTGAAAGCATTGCTTTTCCTAATTCGGCGTGCAGTTTATCAAAAACTGGTTCTCCAAGACCGATAGGCACATTTTGAATTACACACGTAACGGTTCCTCCTACTGTATCTCCTTCTTTACGAATCTGACGAATATACTCTTCCATAATTATGGCCGATTCTTCGTCTGGACATCTAACAGGATTGCTTTCTATTTTAGAAAAATCCAATTCCTGATATGGTTTTTCAAGAAAAATTGGACCTACAGAAGAAACATAAGCATTGAATTTAATTTCAGGAAGCATTTGTTTTGCAATAGCGCCTGCTACTACTCTGCTTGCTGTTTCGCGTGCTGAACTTCGGCCGCCACCTCTATAATCTCTTACACCATATTTCTTTTCATAAACATAGTCTGCATGACTTGGTCTGTAATTATCTTTAATATGGGAATAATCGTCTGATTTTTGATTGGTATTGGGAATAATAAAACCAATTGGTGTACCTGTAGTTTTACCTTCAAAAATTCCAGATAAAAACTGCACATCATCTGGTTCTTTACGCTGCGTAACTATTGCAGACTGACCTGGTTTTCTTCTTGACATTTCAAATTGAATTGCATCTAAGTCTAATTGAATTCCAGATGGACAGCCATCAATAATTCCGCCTAATGCTTCTCCATGTGATTCTCCAAAAGTGGTTACTCTATATAGTGTTCCGTAACTATTTCCTGCCATTGTTTAATTTTTTAGGCAAATGTAAGTTTTATGAATTAAACTAAAAATTATAAATTAGTAATATTTCAGATAATGCACATATAATATCGTTGCAAATATCAATGGTTTTAATGTATGCCAATAATAAGTTCTTAAAATACTAAATTATCCTTTATGACTTAAACCTGATTATTTTTTTTTGAAGCAGAAACACAAGGCTTTTTCAGCAGGTATTGGTCCCGCTTTACGTTGCAATCTTATGTCCCAAACCCCGGGACACAAGGATTTCCACTTCAATCGGGGCTAAAAGGAGAGATTTTGTTTTTTTGCCGGCATCCAAAAAAAACTTAATTCAACTAAAATCTCAACTTGTAGGATTGTAATTATTATTATCTATATTTGAAAATAGGAAAACGAGACGCTTATCCGACAAAGCCAACCAAATTTAGGTGGATATGTATGATTTTGTCAGAGCTATAAACGAGTTATGCAACATTTATCAGACCAAATGACAGACAATGAAATTAAAGATATAGAAGACCGCTGTAAATTGGCAACGTCCGGCCCTTGGAAATCATTAGTTGAGGGGCGCGACATCGAAAGCGCAGACAGCTTTATAATGACAGGTATTTCAGACGGTGAAAACATTTGGAATGATAAAAGAGGCTCGGACATTTATTTGATAGGTGCAACGACTGCTGACCAAGACTTTATAGCGCATGCCAGGCAAGACATTCCAAAATTAATTGCTGAAATTAAGAGACTAAAATTCACGTGATGCACGAATCATACGAAAATCGTTTTAAACACAAGGCGGACTTCAGAATAAAATATAAATTTAGAAGTCCTGAAGATGGTGGTAGAAAAACTGGAGAGCCATATCAAGGAATTCGTTGCGACTTTTCATTTGTGGAGGAAACTGAAAATAAAATGTATATGATTTGGCCGGAATTTGAAGATAGCGATGGAAATGTATTGCTATATAATGACAGATCAGTGCCTAATTCCGGAACTGCACGAATGTGGATTATAAACAATGAAATGAGACCTCTTCATTACGACAAGATCCAAATTGGAGTGAAAGGAAATTTCAGAGAAGGGTCAATATTTACGGCAGACTGTGAAGTGATTGAAATATTAGATTTAAAAATTAACCCAACGAAAAACAAATAAACGTTGCATAACAGCCACTACAACGGATTTGGGCATTTGGCTTAATGGGAAATGGTCTTGTATTTGGAAGATTAGGCAAATCCGAAAACAGAGCTTAATTTAATCCCAAACCCGCTGTAGTGCCAAGACGTCAGGCTGTGAAAAAACCTCCTCAAATTAAGAAAGTATTCGGAGGGCTACCAAAGAAAAAAATCAAATATGAGATTCTCAAGAGGCTGATTTTAGTTTTTTCACAGACTGACGTCAGGCTGTGAAAAAACCTCCTTTATTTTATTAAAACCTTCAAATTTCACGATACTGCAATTCAAATAAAGCCTTCTAAAAAGGCTCTTTTTTTAGGCAGCAAATTTCATTGGATAAAAATTGTACGTTGTATTCAGCTTTAAATAATCCGTTTTTAGCAAAAACAAGACTTTTGCCTTGTAGGGTGAATTCCATTTTTGGAGTTTGGCAATCAGATCGGGAACGCCGAGTATATTGATACTGCGTTTGATATTGTAGACCAGCATAATCAAACTGTGTTCTCCGTTTACTTTCTCTAATCCCGTTAAGTTGGTGTGATTGTATCCCCATTGCCGTTTGATAGTTCCAAAGATATGCTCGTTGATTTCCTGTCGCTTGCGGTACAACTGCGCATTTGCATGATAGCGTTTGTTGTTTTCTTCTACTGCATCAGCATATTGGCTTCGGTCGATTTCTCTGCCACCTGCTCTACTAGTACATAAATGTTTTACGGGACATTCTTTGCATTTAGGTGTTCGGTATTTTTTAAAATTATAGCTATCTCTATCCGTAGTTTTCTTATGCCAACTGCCCGTAGTTTTTAGTGTTTCGCCTTGTGGGCAAGTATAAGTATCGGTGTCTTGATCGTATTGAAACTGGGCTACCAAATAATCCTTGGTCGTACCGTTTTCTTTACTTTTTCCCTGCTCGGGTTGTGCTACAATGGTTGTGATATTGGCTTGTCTGCAAATTTCTATTTGCTTGCCATTATGATAGCCTTTGTCCACCAAGGCGGTGTAGGTTTCTATTTCTAAATTCTCTTTCGCTTCTATGGCAATAGCCGATAAGGCGTTGCGGTCATTGCGATTGATAGTGT
>CAUPKP010000029.1:0-63467 GCA_963511795.1 uncultured Flavobacterium sp.
AACTATCCAGAAAAGATGTTTTGAAAACGTTTTTGCATGAGGGATGGAAATGGCATCTCCCGATTTAGAAAAACAAGGCTTTTTTGCCGTAGTTTTTGTTAAGCGGGAATATAATGGACAGCCCGACCCTTGGGGCATGCCCAAATGAATGAAAAAAATTTTGTTAATAAGAAGCAGAAGCTTTTGATACTTGTCGTTTTTGGTGGAGATAATCAGAATAATACCCCGATAATATTAAGGCGATGACCGTAGTTAACCCAAAAAAAGGATTAATATTAATCAATGAATCTTCCGAATTGACTACCACAAATGAACCATAACCGAGGTATCCGTATATTGATGATAAAAGGGCGAACAATGATGCCAAGATAGATACTCCTCTAATTCTAAAACGAAATGTTGCCCATAATAATATTATAATGAAAAAATATTGGTCATTTGGATGGTCAAATGCAACTAATACACAGACCAATACTGTCGCCAATCCTAGTGAAATGGCTTCAATAAGAGAGGTTGCAATAATTTTTATGTGATGGCGATAGAACCAGGATATTAAAAAAGGAGTTATAAGTATAGTGCCGATTAAATCACCTTTCCATAATGTTATCCAATTTGAAACAAAGTGATTTGGAGTGCTTAATCCCCAAAATGAAATTGCTGCGACACATAACAAAGAACAGATTCCGCAATATAAAGCGCTGACTGCTAAAAATGTTATAACTGAAAATCCTGTTTTTAATGGATATTCACCTTTGTTGATTAAATTAATTAAGTAAGCACTAATAGTTACTCCGATAGCTACTGCCGTAGCTACAGATGCTGAAGACAGTATGGTTTCGAGTAATGATTTATCCAACATTTTACATACATCCCAAAAGGAAAACATATTTGCTACAAATGATCCTACCCAAACTCCAGCTATGCCTTTGCGTCCAATAATTAGTACAGCTGCAAGTGCAAAACCTACATCGGGGAAAATAGGGGAGAGATTGTCCGGGGAAACGGTTATTCTAAAGCTTAAAAAGGCAAGTACATTAAAAACAAATGCAACCAAAATAATTTTAAAAAGTGATGATCTTAAAAAAAAAGGTGTGTAATAATCGTTTATATCTAACTTATACATAATGAGCGGTTTTGTTGTTATTCTTTTGTTAAAAGAATGAAAATGATTCTAACAAATTTAGTATTTAAATTTTAATTGTTAATTTTTTTGAAATTTAATTTTGTTATAAATACGTATTATTTGCTCATTGATTATGAAAAAGTAATTTTAGGTAAATATGAATTCTGTCTGATGAAATATGTGTAAAAAAAAAAGAGACTGCCATTTTTGACAGTCTCTGTAAAATTTCAAGATATGATTTTACATAGTAAAAGGAAATACTATTCCGTTTTGCGTGTAAGTAGCATCTTTGTCACAATCACCATTTCCGTAGTCGATTGTACCATTTAAAAGAGTAGTTTCTACTTTTAACTTTCCTTTTGATACATAATCACAACTGTATTTTTTAACTAATGATTCTAAAACTGTCAACGTGATTTTGGCTCCATTCTGTTTGCGGACAGTATGAGTTCCTTCTGTCATTTCGTATGTATTGTCAGTTAAATAAAGTGTTGAAACTCCTGCTGTTTGTTTTATGGTGTGAGTGCCTGAGTTTAAATATACTTCGCCCTCAGTATCTGTAAATATTCCATCGGTAACTGTTCTTGTCCATTGAGGAGTTGAACTTACGGTCGTGTTTTTGTACTCAATTTTTCCTTCTGCTTTGTTCCCGTTTACATAGTAGTTATCTCTTTCAATTGTCATAGTACTTCCTGTTTCACTAATATAATTTGAAAAAGTAATTTTTAATTTTCCTTTTCTTGTAATGCCGTTTGTGGTACAGCCAGTTCCAAAATCGACAAAGAATGTCTTAGGAAAAGCAGCTGTTACAGGATTCATAGCTACTGTAGGGCAGGAATTTGTTAAGGATTTACCAGTTTGTCTGGCTGTCAATTTTTGAAATGATACTTCAGTTCCTATTTTAACATCTAATTCATTAATTAAATCAATCGAGACAGATGCTACAACCTGACTATTGTCTGTTGCTGTCAAAGAATCTTCTTTAGTACATGAAATAAATGAAAATAAAGTAAGTGCGAAAGCAGATAATAAGAAGAATTTATTTTTCATAAAATTTAAATTTTGGTTAAGTCTTTTTGTTTGGGTAGCCAAATTTATTATTTTATATGAATTAATAATTATTAAGGCTGTTAAATTTTTAAAGAATAGGTTTTATAGGTATATATTAAATTATAAAACTAGGAAATTTAAGCAGTAAGACTTTGTTGAAGGATAAACTATATTTAGGTTTTAAAGATTAGATTGAGTGCCTCACCTCATTTTCTAGAAAAAAAATGGTGAAAAAATTATATTAATGGGATTTAAAATAGCTAGTAACACCTGGCAATTCGGCTAAATCAAGTTCTAATTCAGTTGCGCCATTGTCTGCAAAGGCACCTACAGTAAAAGAACCATAGCTGTAAAAACTGAGTTCTGCAGACTCATTCTCAATTTTTACTAGTTTGAATGGAGGATTACCGAAAGTCTGATGCAAAGCAAATAAAATGTATTCACCATTTTTTAATGGATTTTTTTTCGGATTTGTAGAGACTACCTGTAAGTTGATATGATACAATCCTTTGGTCTCTTCAGATACAGTTGCTTTTATTTCTCTTTCGTTGTTTATAGCTTTTGATTTCCATTGCCCTTTTTGAGGGTCTTCATTATTTACAACTAAGCCTTTTTTTAGTTTTAATTTGGCTTCGTCTATCATTTTGTCTACGTTTGATTTTATGTTTTCATTTTCCTTTTTAATTTCTTCGGAGTTAATTATTTCTTGAATAACAGTTTCAAAATCAGTAGTTGATATTGATGGCTCATTAATCTTTGTTATTAAAGATTTTGTCAATTGATCTTTTTCCTGAACGAGGTTTTGAGTTTGGATTATTTTCATGTCTTTTTGCTGAATTTCCTCTTTTACTTCATGGATTTTTTCATTGGCCATTTCCAGTTCTTTTCGTATTAAATTATCATCTGCATATTTATATTTGTTAGATAAAACGAGCCGCATATAATTGTAACCAATATATAATCCTAAAAACCCAAAGTAAATTACTATTCCGATGCTGTAAATATTTATTAGCTGGCCATCATACTTGGAAGATGTTCTTACATATTCACCTAATGAAACGAGATAGCCTGGAATTTCTTTTAAGTTGACTAATCCAAGTCCAACAATTATTTTGGTTAACCAATCTGAAATTTCGACAAGACTATTGTTTAGGGAGTAATCACTTTCTTTTTGATTGTTTCTTTTTGGCATGCCAAAAAGCGTTCCCGTGAAAAAAGAACTTACAAAAGCTGCTATTCCAAGGATTATTCCAATGAAAAGAATCTTGCCTCCCGTTTCGGGAATAGTGATGGGGAAACCAATTACAGGAACCATTCCTAAAAAAATGCCCATATATAATGTAAGCAGGATTGTAGTTTCAGCTTCTTTTACTGTGCTTTTTTCTTTCTCTAATTCTGTTTGATTTTGGCTTTGGAGTTCGTTATTTTCCATATTACTTAATTTTAAATTAGGGACTATTTTAATTAGTAATAAAATTATTTTACAAGATTATTTTTAAAACAAGGATAAAGGCGTGTATTCTAGAAAAAATAAAATCATTTTGTAATTCTTAAAATTAATCAAAAAAGTAATATAAAATACGTATAAACATCTATTTCTCAATAAGATGATTGTTGTTTTGTTTAATTGTTGTCGAAAATTGGACTAATTTGAAAATAAAAAACCCTGCAAAGATAGATTTGCAGGGTCATTAGTATTTATCGCTAATTTCTCAGCGTTTATTCTCTTGGAATTATTTTATTAGTTCAAAACTTCTTTTTACAAAAGCAGTCAAAGCTTCTCCTTTTAATAAGTTTTGAGACAATTTAGCCAAATCCAAAGCTTGTTTTACCAAGTTTTCCTGAGCTGATTTGTCTGTATTATTTAGGATACTGGTAGCTAAATCCGAATTGGTATTTACAACCAAATTGTACATTTCCGGCATGTTACCCATTCCGAACATTCCTCCGCCGCCAGACTGACTCATTTCTTTCATTCTGCGCATAAATTCTGGCTGCGTGATGATGAATGGAGCCGCTTCGCTGTCTAAAGCTTCAAGCTGTACTGTGTAGGTTTGTTTTGGAACAATAGTTTCAAGAACAGTTTTTAAGTTTTCTTTTTCTTCATCAGATAATTTAGAAATAGCATTTTCTTCTTTCTTGATTAAGTTGTCAATGTGGTCAGAATCGACACGAACAAACTGCATACCGCTGTTATCACCCTCAATTTTTTGAATTAAATGTGAAATAATTGGAGAATCCAAAAGCAATACTTCATATCCTTTGTCTTTTGCTATTTCGATATAAGAATGCTGTGCTTCTTTATTTCCTGCGTATAAAACAACTAGTTTTCCGTCTTTATCGGTTTGTTTCTCTTTGATTTTCTCTTTTAATTCTTCAAGAGTAAAATAAGTATCGTCAACAGTTGGGTATAATACAAAAGCACCTGCTTTTTCATAGAATTTATCCTCAGAAAGCATTCCGTATTCCAGAACGATTTTGATGTCATTCCATTTTTGTTCAAAATCTGCTCTGTTTTCATTGAACAATGATTTCAATTTATCGGCAACTTTACGTGTGATATAGTTAGAAATTTTCTTAACCGCACCATCAGCCTGCAATCCTGAACGGGAAACATTCAAAGGAATATCTGGAGAATCCACAACACCGCGAAGCATCATCAAAAATTCAGGAACAATTCCTTCAACGTTATCAGTTACATAAACCTGGTTTTGGTACAATTGAATTTTGTCTTTTTGAATCTGTAAGTCAGAACCCAATTTTGGGAAATACAAAATACCAGTTAAGTTAAATGGATAATCTACATTCAAGTGAATATGAAACAATGGCTCTTCAAACTGCATTGGATACATTTCACGGTAGAAATTTTTATAATCCTCATCAGATAAATCTGTTGGCTGTTTAGTCCAAGCCGGGTTTGGATTGTTTACAATATTATCTACTTCTACAGTTTCCGGTTTGTAATCTTCTGGAGCGTCTTCCGGTTTTGGAAGTGTTTGGGTTTTTGTTCCAAATTTAATTGGAATAGGCATAAACTTATTGTATTTGCTCAATAAGCCAGAGATTTTAAATTCTTCCAAGAACTCAAGAGAATCTTCTGCGATATGCAAAATGATTTCAGTTCCTCTAGTCGTTTTGTCAGCTGGTTCCAATGTGAACTCTGGGCTTCCGTCGCATGTCCAGTGCGCTGCAGGTTCGTCTTTGTATGATTTGGTGATGATTTCTACTTTCTCTGCAACCATAAAAGCAGAATAGAAACCAAGTCCGAAGTGACCAATAATACCTGAATCTTTGGCAGAATCTTTGTATTTGTCCAAGAACTCTTCAGCACCCGAAAAAGCAACCTGATTGATGTATTTTTCTACTTCATCCGCAGTCATTCCCAATCCTTGATCAATGATGTGGAGTTTCTTGCCTTCTTTGTCAATTTTAACTTCAATAATTGGCGTACCATATTCAACATTGGCTTCTCCAATACTGGTTAGATGCTTTAATTTTAAAGTTGCATCGGTTCCGTTAGAAATTAATTCGCGCAAGAAAATTTCGTGATCACTGTATAAGAATTTCTTGATTAAGGGAAAGATGTTTTCAACCGAAACATTAATTTTACCTGTTGTCATATTTTTTTATATTATTAATGGTTTTACAATCGGAAAAGTAACTTTCAAATAGAATACCAAATACTATAAAAGTGACAAATTGTCGTAAAGTGAGTCGTATCGACCGAAGTTCAATTGTTTTTTTTGGAGCAGAAAGATTTGGGCATTTTTGCAAATATCTTCCCGCTTTCCATTACAATCTTGTGGACTGAACCCCAGTCCACAAGGATTTTCACTTCAATCGGGGCTAAGGAGGGAGATTTAGTTTTTTTCAAGAAGAATCAGCGCAAATCGAGTCGTCGGCTATTTTTTTAGATGTCGAAGGTAACAGATAAAGGTTTATGATCACTATGAATAGTCCAATCCTTGTACTGTCCGACTTCTACACTGGTCAGTTTTTCAATAAAGTCAGACGAAGCAAAACAGTAATCAATATGATAGGGTTTGTTCTCATGACGATACATGAATAAAGTTGGATGGGTTTCTTTTCCTTGCACTTGTTTGTGAAACTTATGATAAGTACTAAAAATATTTTTTGATTCTAATTTTTCGACAACAGTAGAATGATTTCCTTTTCTTCTTGGTTTGTCCCAAATTGTATTACTATTAAAATCTCCAATTAGAATAGTCTTATTTTTAGATAACAATGTGTCATAATAATTTATGGCTTTCCAGATTTGAGTTACATATTGTCCATCTTTATCCTGTGGATTATTAGCCCAAACAGCAAATAATGTAAAATCAACTTTTCCGCCTGTTACGGATATGGGCAAAATGTTTTTGAAATTTGGATTATGACAACCTAGTAGCTGGAATCTATAATCGCTATAAGAAAAAACTCCGAGACCTTTGCTTTGATTTGTCCCGTACCAAAGAATATCTGTTGGCAGTTTAGTTCCCGCTAAAAACTTTAATTTTTCTGGGTTTTCACACTCAGGAACAATCAATATATCTGGATTATGAGCCAAAATAAATTCTGCTTTTTTTCGAAAAGCCATGTTACAATTCCAAGTTATGATTTTCATTTCAAGTTTTTAATCACAGTTTTGCCTAATTCACTATTTAGATTTTTTTCTGTATTTGCCAAAGATGCCCAAAAGGATCTTTGAACATTCCCTGTCTGTAACCATAATCGTAGTCTTGGGCAGGATTGATTTCTATAGCTCCCGCCTCAATCCCTTTTTGCATTACTTCATCTACATTCGGGACAAACAAACCAATAATCGCCGTTACACCCTTTGCGCTTATTGGTTCAAGAGCATCACGCATTGTTTCATGAAGATGAAAAATCGCACCGTTAAATTCCAGTTCTGCAACATGAATACTCCCGTCATCGTTCAGAAAACGAAAATGTTCCGCTGCTCCGAATTTTATGTAAAAATCAATATTGAAAGTACCATTAGGAATGTGAAGTTCGGGAGCAAAATGTGTGGAGTCTTCAGTTGTTGTCATAATGTTTTTGTTATGTCATTATCTTTTTTCATAATTATAAGTTCTCATCACGCCGTACGTTGTTTCTTTTTTATTTTCTTCTCCCCATTTTTCAAAGTCAGATTCTTCGGAAGTCTTCCAGTCAATGTAGTTTCGAACGAGTTCTAAATATTCATCCAGTTCTTTCATCCAGTATTCTTTGAGCTGGGGCGTTGTGAGAAGCTGAATTTGTTCTTTTATTCTTTCGCCAAGTTTTATGTCTTCCAGAGGTTCTCCAATATAGCCTTCTGGCAAATGATGAACTGACTGATAAAGGTATTCTGTCCACCAATTTAAAATTGTCTGCCTTGCTAAATCGTCTGCAGGATTAATTTCTAATGCTTTAAATAAATGTTCTTCACTTCGATAATATTTTCCATACCAACGGAATGGCTTTTCGTCATTTTTTTCTGTTTCACACCATTCTATTAAAGCAGGCTTAACTAATTTACTGCTCAATGGTTGAGGAAAAGGTCCATAATCCGCATATTCAACTGTCTCGAAGAATGGAAACAAAAACTTCACGAATTCTATTTTCCTCTCGATTACCCAGTTCTCAGCTGATTTTAAAAATTTGTCTAAATGTGTGAATGATTCTTTTCTTAAACCTTTTTCTCTGCACAAACAATAGTTAGCATATTCTGTCCAGTCAGCATTTTTCAAAGCGGAATTTCCAACTGTCAGTAAGGCTGTATTTTGTTGTTTTTCTACCATTGTTTGTTGTGTTAATATTAGCTGTAAAGCTCATCTATTCGCTATATAACCGTATTTGTATTCATAGCAGATTGAATCGGTGAACATTTATTTTATTTCATTCTTCCCAAATATATAAATTTAAAAACACAAACCGTTAAGAGCTTTTTTGTTTGTTTCTGTGTTAATCTTTTATCTTCTGCATTCTGAGTGAGATGCAAATTATCTTTATAAAAAGAATGCAAGAATGTTACAGAAATGCCATGTAATAGGTGGTCAGCGTAAGTAAATTATATAAATAAAAAAATAATTTCGAACCAAATTCATGCGTACCTTTGTAGCTAAATTAATTCTAAAATTAAAAAAAATGAGAAAAATTCTTTTGATATGTACTATGGCCATTTTGGTCTTTGCGTGTAAGTCTGGATCTACAGCACCTACAGCACCGGAACCAGTTTCTAATGCTCCAATGACAAAATTAGACAAGACTTCTCAAGTTGGGATAAAAGGAGACTGGCAGATTGTAAGCGTGAGCTATCCAGGATCTGATTATATTAAAGTAAACTCTTTTAATCTAGCCGATTCAAAGTGTTTTATTGGAAGCACATGGAAATTTATTTCAAACAATAATAAAGGAAACTTGACTTTGAACAGTCCAAACTGTACTGCATTTACTTCGGCAATTACTTGGTATGTTAATAAAGAAGGACAATTTGTTTTAAAGATATTAGACGAAGGACTAAAATCTAAAAATGTAAAAACAGGTTTTATTTTAGCAGTGAGAAATCAATCGGAAACTTCGTTTGAATTGATTGATAAAATAAACGTAGGTAATAATCCAACAGATGTTGTTTACCAATTTCAAAAAGTTAACTAAAATAGGATAAAGATGAGAAAAATTGCAATTATAGGATTAAGTGGTTTGTTTATGTTAAGTATCGTTTTTACAGGATGTGATTCTGTGAAAAATGCAAATAATACGCAAAAAGGTGCAGGAATTGGAGCTGTTGCCGGAGGAGTTATCGGAGCTGTTCTTGGAAATAATCTAGGAAAAGGCGGAAACGCTGCTTTGGGAGCTGCAATCGGAGCTGCTGTTGGTGGCGGTACTGGAGCTTTAATTGGAAATAAAATGGACAAACAAGCCCGCGAAATCGATCAGGCATTGCCAGGAGCAGATGTTGAAAGAGTTGGAGAAGGAATCCATTTGGTTTTGAATGAAAATGCAGTTCGCTTTGATGTAAACAAAGCTACATTAACATCAACTGCAAAAGCCAATCTGGATAAATTAATTCCAGTATTTAATTCGTATGCCGATACTAATATTGAAATATTTGGTTATACAGATAGTACAGGTAAACCAGAATACAATTTGACGCTTTCACAAAAAAGAGCCGAATCGGTAAAGACGTATTTGATTTCAAAAGGGCTAGTTGCAAGCCGTTTCAAAACATCTGGTTTTGGAATCGCAGATCCAATTGCTTCTAATGATACCAAAGAAGGACAAAGCCAAAACCGCCGTGTAGAATTTGCAATTACTGCAAATGCTAAAATGGTTGAGGAGGCCAAAAAGCAACAATAGTGACTAATTCATTATGTTAAAAAAACTGCTTTATCATGAAGCAGTTTTTTTTTTGGATATAAATGAATACTATATACTCCCAGAATTTACGGTAATAAAACATTCTTTTTTCCTTTCTTCTTCAAAATAAAAATAAACCGTAACGCTGTTATGCTTGATTTTTCTTTTTTGAATAAAGAAAAAAATCTTTATTTTATTTAACAGTAAATTCTAAGAGTATATAGTATATTTTTTTTGCTAAAGAAACTATATTTGTTCTCTCTTAAATTTTAATGTTAAAGAATGCTTCAAGTTCAAAATATTTCATTCGGCTATACCGAAAAAATCATTATTCAGAATGTTGACTTCACTGTTGCCAAAGGACAAAATATAGCGATTCTTGGTGAGAGCGGCTGTGGAAAAAGTACGCTTTTAAAACTGCTTTATGGAATGTATGATTTAAATCATGGACGCATTTTATATAATGAAACAGAAGTTCGGGGGCCAAAATACAATTTGATTCCGGGGATGCCTTTTATGAAATATCTGGCACAGGATTTTGATTTGATGCCTTATGAAACCGTATCCGAAAATGTAGGCAAGTTTCTTTCCAATGGCTTTCTGCCGTTAAAAAAACTGCGTATTCAAGAATTGCTGGAAATGGTTGAAATGACAGAATTTGCCAATGTAAAAGCAAAATTTTTAAGCGGCGGACAGCAGCAGCGTGTGGCTCTGGCCAGAGTTTTGGCTCTTGAGCCAGAAGTTTTATTATTAGATGAGCCTTTCAGTCATATTGATAATTTTAGAAAAAATGCACTCCGCAGAAACCTTTTTGCTTATTTAAAGAAAAAAGAAATCACATGTTTCATTGCTACTCATGATAGTGTTGATGCTCTTTCTTTCTCAGATGAAACTATTGTTTTGTACCAGGGAAGAATTATGGAAAAAGGGCCTTCAGCAGATGTTTACAAATACCCTTTGAATAAATATGTTGCTTCACTTTTTGGTGAAGTGAATGAATTGAAATTATCGCAGCTAATGCCAATTGAAGGAGAAGATGATATTGTTTTATTGTATCCGCATCAGTTAAAACTTGATCCCAGCGGCTCTATAAAAGCAATTGTAAAAGAATCTTTTTTTAAAGGAAGCCGGTTTTTAATTAAAGCAGTTTTCGACCGAAGAGTTATTTTCTTTGAACACGAAACCGCTTTAGAATTTAATCAGGAAGTAATATTGAGGATTATTTAGACTTTTTTCTAAATTTTAAAAACATAAAAAAGCTGAATCCAGTGGCTTAAATTAAAAAGAGACAGCGAAAACTGTCTCTTTTTTTGTTGAATTTCTATAGTTTTAGTTCTTCAAATATTTTTCCAAGAATTGATCCTGTTCCCATAATAAATGCAGAATGTTTTCTTTGGTAACATAACTGTGAGATTCTTTTGGCAATATTACCATTCTCACAGGAGCGCCTAATCCTTTTAAAGCCTGGAAATAACGTTCTGTCTGTAAAGTAAAAGTACCAGGATTGTTATCGGCTTCGCCATGAACCAAAAGTAATGGTGTTTTCATTTTGTCAGCATTCATAAAAGGTGACATTGTATTATACACCGCAGGAACTTCCCAGTAATTACGCTGTTCACTTTGAAAGCCAAAAGGTGTTAAAGTTCTGTTGTAAGCTCCGCTTCTGGCGATACCGCAGGCAAAAAGATTAGAATGGGTCAATAAATTGGCAGTCATAAATGCACCATATGAATGTCCGCCAACGGCTACTTTTTTGGTGTTAATGTATCCTAAAGCATCCACGGCATTTATTGCGGCTTCGGCATCATCCACTAATTGCGTGATGAAATTATCATTCGGTTCAGTACTTCCTTCGCCAATAATTGGAAAAGAAGCATCATCAAGAACAACATATCCTTTGGTTACCCAATATACAAACGAGCCATAATAAGGAAATGTAAATTCATTAGGATTTTGACTGCTTTGTCCTGCACTGTTTTTGTCTTTGTATTCGGCTGGATAAGCCCAAATCAATAAAGGCAGTTTCTCTTTTTTGACTTTGTCATAACCTTCTGGTAAGTAAAGTGTTCCGGATAATTCAACCCCGTCTTTTCGTTTGTATTTAATAACTTCTTTGCTCACATTTTTGATGCTCTCAAATGGACTTACAAAAGAAGTAATAGGAGTCAGGCTGTTTTTTTGTTTGATGTTTCTGAAGTAATAGTTTGGGTATTCATTTTTGGACTGAATCTGAACCAATACTTTCCCGCTTTTAAAATCTTCAATTTCCAGCAAATCTTCTTTTTTGTCTTTGTAAAGAGAAGTGTAAAGACGTTTAGACTGCAAAGTCTTCAGATTGAATTCATCTATAAATGGAAACTGTCCGTCTTTAGTAAAACCATCACCAATGCGGTATGCATTATTGTTTTCTATCGCTAGTACATTTTTATTGTATTGATTTTTTTTGGTTTCAAAATTCCCTGGATCCGAATAAATGTCTTGCGAATTTCTATCCGAAATTACTTTTGGCTTTTGATTAGGATCTGATGGATTAATCAAATAGGTTTTAGTGTTTCGGGTGTCATACCATTCATCAAAGACAATGGCAATCGTTTCATTCCCCCAAATAATACCGCCGAAACGCTGTGGTGTTTTTGTCAGTGAAGCAGGGTTTGCTGTAAAAGGAGCATCCCATAAAAAGATTTCGTCTCTAAAATCAACTTTGTTTGCTGGGTCTCCTTCGTCCAAAGCTGCTGCATAATATAATGTGGCAGGTTTGTCGTTTCTCCAGTTCATTTCTCTTTTTCCTTTGCGCACTGCCATGAAGCCTTTTGGCATAATTTCATTCAGTGGGACTTCATTTACTGTTTTTATTTCAAGACCGTTCTTGTCATAAATAACCGTT
Source organism: uncultured Flavobacterium sp. (assembly GCA_963511795.1). GTDB lineage: Bacteria > Bacteroidota > Bacteroidia > Flavobacteriales > Flavobacteriaceae > Flavobacterium. The sequence goes on from CAUPKP010000029.1 coordinate 12,399, forward strand.
TTTGAAGGAAAACGGTTTATTGGAACAATATAAGAGAATGGTTTTTGTATGGTGGTTATCATTACATAATTTCCGTCAGGCGAAATTCTTTCTCCGGCAAACATCGCTGCTGATTTGAACAAAGTCGCTTTTCCGTCAAGGGTAACTTTATACAGTTCAGAGGTAATGATGTTCTCGAAATTGATTTCATCATTTTGGTTTTTCAGCATATCAGGATAGGTCCTGTTTTGGGATTTTGCCCCAGCCGAGTTTGAGATAATTGGACCAGTTGGTAAATCTTTTTTGGAATCCAATAAAGCAGCTCTGTTTTTTGGAAGCATTTTTACCAAAACAGTTTCATTGTCATTGAACCAGCTAAATGGAGTTCCCAGATTTGCATTTACTGTGGCATCGGTTAATTTGACTGCTTTTGCGGAAGCTACATCCAAAACCCACATTTCTACTCCAGTGGCAATCGTGTTTGAAAACAGTATCTTTTTATCGTTTGGCGACCAAACTACATTGCTTATTTTCGGATTAGCTGGTAAACCTGTAACTTGTATTTCGTTTTTCGCAGCAACTTTTCTCAGTTTTATATTGTTGATGTAAGTTACCGTACTCGAAATATTTGTTATTGGGTTAATTCTTAGACCTCCCAAACGCATTTCATCCTGATTTAAATCGTCCAGTGTTTTATACGTAGCTCTATAGCTCAACAGCATGTATTCCTTTTTGGTATCTAAAGAAACTGATGGTGCTCTTTGATAATCGGCTAAATCTAATATTGACTTGGATGGTTTTTGATAGTTTAGGTTTTCTTGGGCCAATGAAGAAAAGCCTATACACAGAAAAGCCAATAAGGGAATTCTTAGTTTCATAAATAAAAATATTTTGATTAGTAATAGTGATAAGTCGAATCAAAGCAATTTTGTTACATATAAAACAAAAATAGTGTTTTAGGTGTTTTGATGTCATCTGTGTTTAGTAATTACTGAGAATTAGCTTCTGAAAAAAAGAATTGGTTATTGCTAAAAAATCAGTAATTTGTAATCGAATATTTTAAAAGATATTTAAATTTGCTACCTTGATTTTAATAAAACGATAAAAGTATGTACCATTCAAAAATAACGGGATTGGGATATTATGTCCCAGATAATGTAGTGACCAACGATGATTTGTCCAAAATCATTGATACCAATGACGAATGGATTCAAGAGAGAACAGGAATTAAGGAAAGAAGACACATCATTCGAGGCGAAGATACTACTACTTCAATGGGGGTTAAAGCAGCCAAAATTGCTATTGAACGTTCGGGTGTAGCTAATGAAGATATAGATTTTGTCATATTTGCGACTTTAAGTCCTGATTACTATTTTCCAGGACCGGGTGTTTTGGTACAGCGTGATTTAGGTTTGAGGACTGTAGGAGCATTAGATGTTCGAAATCAATGTTCGGGTTTTGTATATGCTATTTCGATTGCTGACCAATATATAAAAACTGGAATGTATAAAAATGTTTTGGTTATTGGTTCAGAGGTGCATTCTACTGGTTTAGACATGACAAGCCGTGGAAGAGGGGTATCGGTGATTTTTGGTGATGGGGCAGGAGCAGCAGTTTTGAGCCGTGAAGAAGATTTGTCTAAAGGAATTCTTTCGACTCACTTGCATTCTGAAGGACAGCATGCCGAAGAATTAGCTTTGCAGGCACCAGGAATGGGAGCACGCTGGGTTACTGATATTATAGCAGACAATGATCCCAATGATGAAAGTTATTTTCCTTATATGAATGGACAATTTGTGTTTAAAAATGCAGTAGTTCGTTTCGCCGAAGTAATCAACGAAGGTTTGGCTGCTAATAATCTGCAGGTTTCAGATATTGATATGCTGATTCCACATCAGGCTAATTTGAGAATTTCTCAGTTTATTCAAAATAAATTCAAGCTTTCAGACGATCAAGTTTATAACAATATTCAGAAATATGGAAATACGACCGCAGCGTCTATTCCGATTGCTTTAACCGAAGCTTGGGAGAAAGGGAAAATAAAATCAGGAGATACCGTTGTTTTAGCTGCTTTCGGAAGTGGATTTACCTGGGCAAGCGCTATTATAAAATGGTAGTTTTTTTGACACAGATTTCATAAATTGATTTTTTGATTAATTTCTCGCAAAGACGCGAAGACGCAAAGAAAAAGGTTCTACATTTTGCGTCTTCGCGTCTTTGCGAGAAATAGTAAGCCAATTTATGAGCTATAACTTTTGGCAAGAACAGATTCACTATATACAAGAAACCCCAGAGTTGGCATTCTCTGGGGTTTCTTCTTTTTGTAACCTAATTATTAAAACTAATCTTTAAAATCCACCGCTTCCTTGGGTTTCATTTTTATCTCTTTCTTTTCTTTGAATGGCTTTGTTTTTTCCGGTTCCAAAACGGTAATTGAATCCTACGTAAGCAGTCTGGCTTTCCCAATGGAATTCTCCGGTTTGTAATTTTGGGTTTGTGGCATCAAATGCAAAATGCATGCTGTCAAATAAATCGCTGACTCTGGCAGTTATTGTTCCGCTGCCTTTAAGGATAGTTAGGCTTGAACCTGCATCGATTCTCCACATCGGTTTTCTAAGGAACTGCAGTCCTAAATCTTCGCCACGATACATTCCTGTTAATTGGAAACGCAGGTTTTTTGATGCTTTGAAAGTGTTGCTTATGCGGGAGTTGAAAGTAGTAACATCCACTTCAATATATTCGAGTTCTACATAGCCTTTCGTTTTTTTCTTGTACATGTCAAAACTAATGTTGGCAGTGTACCATTTTGTGAAATCAAGATTCCCGGAAAGTTCTACTCCATAAGCATTATTGTCGCCCAAATTGGCATACGATAAAATTTGTCTTTCGGGATCATTGGGATTTTCATTAAGAGTTCTTGTAATCTCGTCATTAATCTGACGGTAAAAAACGCCAGATGTGATCGAACCAATTTTGGTTTTTCGAGTATAATTCAATTCAACCGAATTAGTAAATTGAGGATACAGTTCTGGATTTCCTTCAGAATCTATCAAAGGAGTACTCCATTCACGAATTGGGTTTACTTGATCGATGCTCGGTCTGTCCACACGTTTTGAAACGCTAAAGTTGAACGAATCATTGTCACTTGGCGTATAAGTTACAAACCCAGAAGGATAAACAGTAAACAAATCATCATTAAAAGTACCGTCATTTTCATTTACTTTTTTGAATAAAGCATCGGCGGTGTATTTTTCAAAGCGGGCTCCAACTTGCGCATTCCATTTGTTCCATTGCTTTGCGATAGTGGTATAAGCCGAATAAATACGTCTTTCGTAATTGAAATTAGAATTGTAAGCACCATTCAGCAGAAAGTTGTTTGTAGTGTTTTCGATTCTGGTTTCTAATCCTGTTTCCAATTTGATGGTTTCTGTCAAAGGATTTACGTAATCCAGATTAAGTAAAATATTTTCGCCTTTATTGGTTATGTCATTCTTTGCGGCAGGATTGTTGAATTTACTGTTTTCTTCATTGTCATTATTGCTGTAATTGCCTTCAAATTCAAGAGTATGTCCCTCTTTTTTGAATTTTTTCTTGTAATCGAAATTATATGTTTGGGTATAATTATCGTTTTTACTGTCAAATATCTGATTAATGTTATCGGCAGGATTATCAAAGATTACATTTACATTAGATTTACCAGTTTCACCATTGATGTTTTGGGTGGTGTAAACCGAAATAGTATTAGTGTCATTCAGATAAAAGTCAAAACCCACTTTGGCTAAATGTGATTTATTTTTATTTGTAAAATCAAAATTTTGAGTATTTTCTTCGCCAGGCTCAAGGGTTTCTATTTTTCCATAATTGTGATATTTTCCCGTTGTTAATCCATAATTACCAAACAGATTGAATTTTCCGTTACGGTAATTCATGTCAAATGAGGAATTGGTTTTTGGCGTTTCTCCAAAAGTTACACCGCTGTTTACGCTTCCGTTAAAACCGATTTTAGCATTTTTGTTCAATACAATATTGATAATTCCGCTCATTCCCTCAGGATTGTATTTCGCCGATGGGTTGGTTATTAATTCAATTTGTTTGATCGATGTCGCTGGAATTTGCTGTAATAATTGTGATGAGCTGACAGTAGATGGTTTTCCGTCTACAAAAACCCTTACATTCGAATTTCCTCTAAGGCTCACTGCATTCGTTTGCGGATCGACACTTACAGAAGGAATATTATTCAGTATTTCGGAGGCAGTTGCTCCTGCGCTCAATAAATCTTTACCAACGTTTATTACTTTTCGATCCGTTTTTTGTTCGATTAACGAATGTTCTTTGACAATATCAACCGATTGAAGTTCTGTAGCTTCTTCTTCCAAAAGAATTTCAATAGAGGAATTCTTTTTTGTGGAGCTCAATTCAAAAGTGGTGGAATATTTTTTGTAACCAATGAATTCTACTTCCAAAGTGAATTTTTTCAGCTCTAAATTTTTTATTGAAAAAGAGCCATTTTCGTCAGCGACAATTCCGGTTATAATTTTTGCTCCATCTTTAATGACAATTGAAGCATACTGTACGGGCTGATTGTTTGCTTTGTTTGTTACTTTTCCCGAAAGGACTCCAGGATTTTCTGCTTTTGTGATTCCCACGAAACTCAATAGGAAAAACACTAATAGTTTAATTTTCATGATTTGATTTTTGATTGATGATTTTGATTGATGATTTTGATTGATGATTGCAAATAAGACTGTTTTGTCTTGGTTTTGTAACACTTTTTTAGAAAAAAAATAAGTCTTTGTTTCAAATCGTGTTGATAAACTTTGATTATTAAAGGTTTGCATTTTAAATTTTTTTCATGAAATACTATGTTTTGGAGCGGTTTTTAGATTTTTTTCGGCTGTTATTGGATGATATTTTGGGGTAACGTTTTTAAATGGACAATCACAAACAGAATGTAATTTTTCACTTTCTATATTTGACGAATAAGCCTTATATTTGCACACTTAAAAAAATCAAGCACAAAATGTCATTATCCAATATTCTTACGCCATCCATAGAGAAAGCCATTCAAACTTTGTTTGATGTAACCGTTGATAAAATTGAATTTCAGGCTACCAGAAAAGAGTTTGAAGGCGATATTACAATGGTAATTTTTCCATTATTAAAATTGGTAAAAAGTAATCCAGTTGAATTAGGAAATAAAATTGGTAATTATCTGGTTGAAAATGTTCCCGAAGTAGCTCGTTTTAATGTGGTTTCAGGATTTTTGAATATTGTTATTGCAGATAGTTATTATTTGAACTTCTTCAATGGAATCAGAAGTATTGAGAAATTCGGATTTGTAACGCCTTTGGCAAATGATAAAGCGGTAATGGTTGAATATTCTTCGCCAAACACTAATAAACCGTTGCATTTAGGACACGTTCGTAATAATTTATTAGGATATTCAGTTGCTGAAATTATTAAGGCTTCAGGTAAAAAAGTATACAAAACACAGATTATTAACGATAGAGGAATCCATATTTGCAAATCTATGCTGGCTTGGCAAAAATTTGGAAACGGAGAAACGCCGGAATCTACCGGATTGAAAGGTGATAAATTAGTTGGTAACTATTATGTTGCTTTTGATAAAGCCTATAAAGCTGAAATTACTCAATTAATGGATGCTGGAAAAACAGAAGAGGAAGCCAAAAAACAAGCGCCAATCATTCTTGAAGCGCAGCAAATGCTTTTGGATTGGGAGAACGGAAAACCAGAAGTAATTGCACTTTGGAAAACAATGAACCAATGGGTTTATGATGGTTTTGCAATAAGTTATAAGAATCTTGGCGTAAACTTTGACAGCTTTTATTATGAAAGCAATACGTATTTATTAGGTAAAGATGTAGTTCAAATTGGTCTTGAAAAAGGAATTTTCGAAAAAGATCCTGATGGTTCAGTTTGGATTGATTTGACCGATGAAGGTTTGGATCGTAAAATCGTGCTACGTTCGGATGGAACTGCGGTTTATATGACACAGGATATTGGTACTGCTATCCAGCGTGTAAAAGACATGCCGGACGTTGGCGGAATGGTTTATACCGTAGGAAACGAACAGGATTATCACTTCAAAGTTTTGTTTTTAATCCTGAAAAAATTAGGATTTGATTGGGCTTCGAGTCTTTTTCATTTATCGTACGGAATGGTAGATTTACCTTCCGGGAAAATGAAAAGCCGTGAAGGAACGGTTGTTGATGCTGATGATTTGATGCTGGAAATGACCGATACTGCCCAAAAAATTGCCGAAGATTTAGGGAAATTGGATTCTTATTCGGCAGAGGAAAAAGCAAAATTATACAATACGATTGGTCTTGGAGCGCTTAAATATTATATTCTGAAAGTGGATCCTAAAAAACGAATCCTTTTCAATCCTGAAGAATCTGTTGATTTTGCTGGAAATACAGGTCCTTTTATTCAATATACTTACGCTAGAATTCAATCAATTATTCGCAAAGCCGATTTTGATTTTGCAGGTAATGCAGGAATTGAGGAACTTCACGAAAAAGAAAAAGAATTGGTAAAACAACTTGAATTGTTTCCAGAGGTAATTCAGAATGCTGCCAACAATCACAGCCCTGCATTAATTGCCAATTATACGTATGATTTGGTACGCGAATACAATTCTTTTTACCAAGCCGTTTCTATCCTTGGAGAAACCGATTTGGATAAAAAAATATTCAGAGTACAGTTGTCCAAAAAAGTAGCTGATGTTATTGCTGATTCCTTTAGTTTATTGGGAATAAATGTACCAGAGAGAATGTAATTTCAATAGTTAAATAAAGAAATCCGTCTCGTTTATTAGAACGAGACGGATTTTTTTATGTGTTATTTCTAAAAGAAATCAATTAGACATTATTTGATAATTAATTTCAAAAGGTTTTAGAATCTTGTAATGACTAATGCAGTCTATCAAAAAACGCAATTCCTCCAGTTCTTTTCTGTTTAGCAAAATGATGAAGTTAGATTGTAAAGTCGGGATTGGAATTTTCTTCTCATAAATAGAGTGTTTATATTCGGTTTCCCAATAATCAGCGTCTATTTGATCCAAGTAATTAGAAAAACTGGTCATTTCTATACTGCTCAAATCAAATGTCAAATTGTTAAACAGCAATTGATACATATCTCTATGCTGGCAATATAATAGGATGCCATTGGAAGTTCTGTTTAATACTTTTAGATTGCACATAATTGTAAATATTTATTGCTTGATTACAAATGAATCAATGATAGCATCAACTTCAGCTTGGGTTGCAGTTGGTTTCAAATCGAATAAGACTGAGAAAAGCGATTTTTTGTTTACCTTTTTTTCTAATGATAAATCTTTATTGCTTCCATATACTTTTTCCCATTTGCTTCTTACTTTTACCCAAAGATCTTTATTGTTTTTCCACCAGTTTTGAGCTAGCAGGCATTTGCTGTCATCAACTTTGGTATAAATATCCAGTCCTTTTTCTTCAGCTAAAACCGTGTCTTTTCCACTTTCATCTCTTACCAGTTTTTGATTGTCCTGTTCGTGATTCCAACCTGTAGCTGTAATTTCGTGAATGTTTCTTCTTTTCAGAACGTTGTAATCGTTGCGTTTAGTATGTTCTCTTCTTGGCAGAGGAGCATCGGTTGTGTTCATCCAATAGTTTTTTCCGTCAATATGAACCCAGCTGGACGATCCTTCATATCTTGGACTGTCATCTACTTGAAATACTTTTTGAGTCCATTGCCCTTTTACGTTTTGAGCTGGCAGTTTGTTGAATTTCCAAGTTTGGTCTTTGTAAAAAGAGTACAAATCTGTGTTTTCATACAGCCAATCTTGTCTCCAATGCTTAACAATGTCATTTTCTTCCTTTCCAACAATCAATAAATGCTGCAGTACTATTTTGTTAGGCTTGTCTTCTACTAATTCTACCCATTCCAAACCAGATTCGTGTTTCGTAGCAGATGGTTTATAAGTGGCAGTGTCTTTAGGATATTCAAATGTTTCGGTAAAATTAAATTTTACTTCATAACAGCCACACATCGATTTGATAGCTTTTATGTCTTCTTTCTTTGATTCTTGGCTAAAAACCGCCAAGGTTGTAATAGCCATTAAGGCAGCTAAATAGGTCTTTTTTGTAATCATAGTTAGGTTTTTATTTTTAAAAAGTTTTGACAAATATATTAAATTTATTTAGAATAAATAAAAATAACATATATATTTGCATCATTATTAAGACTAAATAAAAATAATGAAATTCGAAATTACTCTTTTTATTGCCTTTCTTTTTTGTCAAATTTCTCTCGCTCAAACGAAAGATTCTATTGAAGTCAATAAACTTTCGGAGGTAGTTGTTACTGGGCAGTTTAAACCTCAATCTGTCAAAAAATCGGTTTTTAATGTAAGGTTAATTACAAGTCAGGATATTCAGAATCTGGCCGCTAATAACCTGTCGGATGTTTTGAATCAATATTTGAATATAACTGTAAAACCCAGCGGAAATGACGGCCGTTCTACTGTTTCGATGTTTGGATTAGATGCTCAGTATTTTAAAATTTTGGTAGATAATATTCCTTTGGTTAATGAAGCGGGTTTGGGAAATAATATTGATTTGTCGCAAATTAACTTAAACGATATTGAACAAATTGAGATTATTGAAGGCTCAATGGGAGTGACTCACGGTGCCAATGCAGTAAGCGGGGTTTTGAATATCATCACAAAAACATCTTCAAAACACAAATGGGGAATTTCGACAACATTGCAGGAAGAAACAGTGGGAAATGAATTTGCGCTTTTTAACGAAGGTCGCCACATTCAGGCATTAAAAGTGTCTCATAATTTTAATCCAAATTGGTTTGCTTCGATTGGTGTCAACCGAAATGATTTTCAGGGTTTCTTGGATAATAAAAAAGGGAAAGATTATGCCGAAAATGATGGTCGTCGCGGTTATACCTGGCTTCCGAAAGAACAATTGAATTCAACGGCATTAGTATCATACAAAAAAAATAATTTCAGTGTTTTCTACAAGTTTGAGTATCTGGACGAAGATGTAGATTATTATGACAGTGCTGTTCAATCTGGTTATAATCCGGTTCTAGGTTCTTACCGCTACGCAAATGACAAGCGATATTTGACCAATCGGTATTTTCATCATTTGAATTCGGCAGGAAAATTATTTGCTCAGCTCAATTATAATATTTCTGTTTCAAATCAAAAGCAGGAACGCGATGTAGAGACTTTTAAGTATTATCTGAGTACTCAGGACGAATCCAATACTATAAAAGTCAAAGATCAGTCGATGGAAGTGTTTTATTCTACAGGAACGTTGAGTAATTTTTTTCCGAATAGCAAAGCTGACTTGCAATTGGGGTATGAGTTTGTAAACAATCTTGGGTTTTCATTAGTGCAGGAGGCTAATAATATATTTGTTCCAATTACCAAGCGCATTATAAATTATGACTTTTTTGCTGCGTCAGAGATAAAGGCAACGGAGCGTTTTTCTATACGCCCGGGAATTCGATATTCCTTTCAGTCGATGTTTGAAAACCAATATGCTTCATCTTTGGGGCTGCGCTATTTATTTGACAAAGGAGTTGAACTTCGTGGTTCTATGGGTAAATCTTTTAGAACTCCCACTTTTCAGGAACTGTATTCTAAGCTGATTTTTGACGGTCATTTTTTTACCGGAAATGAAAATCTTATTCCGGAAACGAGCACTTCGTATGAAATGAGTATAAAAAAAGAAACGTTTCATTCTTCAGGATTTCAGCTTTCTAATATGTTAACTGGGAGTTTTTTGGATGTAAATGACAGAATTGATATGGCTCTGGTGGGTTTCAATCCCGATACCGGAAATCCAGAATACCAATATATTAATATCAGTAAATATAAAATGTGGAATATTTCTTCGGTGAATCAATTCAGGAAAAATAATCTGACAGTTAATTTAGGGGCTTCAATAATTGGTGTTTCTCAAAAAATTGAAAACCAGATTTTTACTTCTGATGATAAATTTCTGTACTCCTTTAATCTGAACAGCAGTGTTTCGTACACTATTCCAAATTGGAAAACAATTTTTTCTGCCTACTATAAGCACAACGGAAAATCGCAGCAATTTGTCGAAGGCACATCGGAATATTTAATTTCTGAGATTGACGCAAGCAATTGGCTGGATGCAACTGTCCTGAAAAGATTCTTCAATCAAAAACTTGAAGCCACAATTGGCGCAAGAAACTTATTTGATATAAAAAATATTAATCAAACAAGAACTGCCGAAGGGGCTGGTCATGCAGCTTCTGGTGAAGTTCTGATGGCTTACGGGCGTTCTTATTTTGTAAAACTAACGTATAACCTTAATCTTTAATTTAAAATCAATTTACAATGAAAAAAACATTTTTATTTCTGTCTTTTGCCCTTTTGTCACTAGCGTCGTGTTCAAATGATGACGATAACAATACTCCAGTTGAAGTTCCTTCTGTCGGAGCAGTTTTACAGCCGGCAGTTGGCGGTGCAAACCAGCCCAATCAGGTTTATCTTGATTTAAGCACAGGAAAATCAGAATCTATAAACAGAGCTTTTTGGGATTTCGGGTTTTCTACTGGTTCCGATTTTAGAGTAATAATCAATGGATCTCTAAAAATGGCTGTAAAAAAACTAACAACTTCGGATATTACTTTGGCACAAGAAATCGATACGAATGTTTCGGTTGGAGCAGGGGCAACTCCGTCAAGCAATGGTTATGTTGATAATCCTACGGGTGTTTTAGCTGGTGTTGGTGCGGGAATTGGAACTGCAATTGCAACCGTTTCGGCTACAGATGCTGAAAATAAAGTCTATTTAGTGAATCTAGGATTTTCAGTTTCTACAACTACACCAAATGTTGGTTCCGTAAGTGTAGACGGAGAGGCTAGAGGCTGGAAAAAAATAAGAATTTTGAGAAGCGGTAATGGTTACAAAATTCAGTATGCAGATTTAGCTTCGGCAACTTTTACCGAAAAAACTATTACCAAAGATGCCGATTTCAATTTCTCTTTTTTTAGTTTAACAACTGGAAATACTGTTTCGGTTGAACCACAAAAAGCAAAATGGGATTTGAATTTTACAACATTTACAAATTACATAAATATGGGTTCAGGGGAGGTAACTTATGGATATTCTGATTTCATTGTTTCGAATATGAAAGGGGGAACTCAAGTATATCAGGTTTTAGTTACTGCAGATGTAACTTATGCCACTTTTGCCAAAGCAGATATTGTGGAAGCCAATTTTACAGTTTCTGCAGCTGACCAAAGAGTTATTGGTGCCAACTGGAGAAATGGCGGTGGACCAACAAGTTTGCCTAGTATTAAAACAGACCGTTTTTATGTTGTAAAAGACGTTGCAGGAAATTATTATAAAGTTAAATTCCTAACTCTGACGAATGAAGCAGGCGTAAGAGGAAACCCAACATTAGAATACGCTATTCTAAAATAAGAATGGCAAAATAATTCATTTTAGTTAGTTTTTATTGTTTTTGGAAAAAGGAGGCTGGGTTTATCCGGCCTCTTTTTATTGTTTTAGATTTTTATTTTAAAAACAATTGATTTTTTATTTCTAATACTATTTAAACTTCAATATCAAATCATTAAATTTGCGCCTTAATTAAAGAGAAATACAATTATGTTCGATAATTTAAGCGACAAACTAGACAAAGCCTTTCATATATTAAAGGGACACGGAAAAATCACTGAGGTAAACGTTGCCGAGACTTTGAAAGAAGTAAGACGTGCTTTACTTGATGCCGATGTTAACTTTAAAATTGCCAAAGATTTTACTACCAAAGTAAAAGAAAAAGCAATTGGTCAAGATGTATTAACAACATTACAGCCTGGACAATTATTGGTAAAGTTAGTCAAAGATGAGCTTACTGAATTAATGGGCGGGGATGTTGCAGGAATCAATCTTTCAGGTACACCATCTGTTATATTAATGTCAGGTTTGCAGGGATCTGGAAAAACAACTTTCTCAGGTAAATTGGCCAATTATCTTCAAACAAAAAAGAATAAAAAAGTGCTTTTGGTTGCCTGTGATATTTATCGTCCTGCGGCTATTCAGCAATTGTATGTTGTAGGAGATTCTATAGCTGTTGAGGTTTACTCAGAGCCTGAAAATAAAAATCCTGTTGAAATTGCTCAAAATGCAATTAAACATGCCAAAGCTAACGGTTTCAATGTTGTAATTGTCGATACTGCAGGTCGTCTAGCTGTCGATAAAGAAATGATGGACGAGATTGCCAAAGTTCACAAAGCCATTCAGCCACAGGAAACTTTATTTGTTGTGGATGCCATGACCGGTCAGGATGCCGTAAATACTGCAAAAGCATTCAACGATATCTTGAATTTTGACGGGGTTATTTTAACCAAATTAGATGGTGATACTCGTGGTGGAGCAGCAATTTCGATTAAATCTGTAGTAAACAAACCTATTAAGTTTGTAGGTACTGGTGAGAAAATGGATGCGATTGATGTTTTCTATCCAAATCGTATGGCTGAGCGTATCCTTGGTATGGGAGATGTTGTGTCGTTGGTAGAAAGAGCGCAAGAGCAATATGATGAAGACGAAGCCAGAAAAATCCAAAAGAAAATTGCTAAAAACGAATTTGGTTTTGACGATTTCTTGTCACAAATTCAGCAAGTAAAGAAAATGGGTAACATGAAAGACTTGGTAGGAATGATACCAGGCGCTTCAAAAGCGATGAAAGATATTGAAATTGAAGACGATGCTTTCAAGCATATTGAAGCAATTATACATTCAATGACACCAATTGAAAGAAGTAAGCCTGCAATAATTGATGTAAAAAGAAAAGCAAGAATTGCAAAAGGTTCTGGGACAAAAGTGGAGCAAGTAAATCAATTGATGAAACAGTTTGAGCAAATGAGCAAGATGATGAAGATGATGCAGGGGCCAGGAGGGAAAAACCTGATGAAAATGATGGGCGGAATGAAAGGCGGTATGCCGGGCGGAATGCCAGGGATGAGATAAATAAAGATTGTTTAAGGTTTAAAGTTTCAAATAGTTGAAATTTTAGACCTTAAATTTTTTAAATTAAATAGAGAATAAAACTTTAAACCCAAACATTTAACTTTTTAGACAATGCAAATACTCGACGGAAAAAAAACATCGGAAGATATTAAAAATGAAATTGCTGCCACAGTAAAAAAAATGAAAGACAACGGGGAAAAAGTTCCTCATTTGGCTGCCGTAATTGTGGGAACTGATGGAGCAAGTTTAACTTATGTGGGAAGTAAAGTGCGCTCTTGTGAGCAAATTGGCTTTGAATCTACATTAGTGAGTTTACCCGCCGATATTACCGAAGACGCATTGCTTGCTAAAATCAAAGAATTGAACGAAGATGATAATTTGGATGGTTATATTGTTCAATTGCCTTTGCCAAAACACATCGACGAACAAAAAATCCTTATGGCTGTTGATCCAGAGAAAGATGTAGATGGTTTTCATCCTGCAAATTTTGGAAAAATGGCTTTGGATATGGAAACATTTTTGCCAGCGACTCCATTTGGAATAATGGAATTGCTAGAACGTTATAAAGTGGAAACTGCAGGTAAACATACCGTAGTTATTGGGCGAAGCCACATTGTGGGAAGACCAATGAGTATCTTGATGAGCCGTAAAGGGTATCCGGGAGATTCTACAGTAACGCTTACTCACAGCAGAACTAAAAATATTGAAGAATATACCAAGAATGCCGATATCATTATCACAGCTCTTGGTGTTCCAAATTATCTAAAAGCTGACATGGTAAAAGATGGAGTAGTAGTAATTGATGTTGGAATTACCCGCGTTGATGATGCTTCAAATCCAAAAGGATATAAAATTACAGGTGATGTTGATTTTGACGGTGTAAGTAAGAAATCATCTTTCATCACTCCGGTTCCAGGAGGAGTTGGGCCAATGACAATTGCAATGCTGTTAAAAAACACATTATTGGCGAGAGAAATCAGAAGCAGAAAATAAATATTTTTTAGAAACATAGCTTTGTAACCTCAAATGAAAGTTTGAGGTTTTTTTTGCTTAAGACTTTCATAAATATCATTACTTTCTGTTGGTTTTAAAAATATAAAGAATACTTTTGCGAAACTTAAATTAAACAGCTCAATGGACGATTATTATTCGGAAAAATTGAAAGAATAAAGCACTTGGAAAACATTCAAGATGCTATAACTTAACCTATGGAATTTTGAAATGAAGGCTTTTTACAAAAACAATAACGGATTAATCGAGTCTAAAGAGTGGACTCCAAACTGCTGGATAAACGTTGAATGTCCAACAGAAGAAGAAAAAAAATACCTGCTGGAAGAACTAAAAATTCCCGAGGAATTCTACAATGATATTGAAGATATTGATGAAAGACCCCGTATAGAAATTGAGAACGGATGGACTTTAATTATTATCAGAATCCCAGTAAATTCAGATAATGTGAAACTGCCTTTTAATACGATTCCCGTTGGAGTTGTTTTTAAAGGAGAAATCTGTGTTACCATTAGTTTTTACAAAACAGAAATGTTAACCGATTTTGTAATCTACACCCAGCGTAAAAATAAAGACGTAAAAAACAATTTTGATTTGGTTTTAAAACTGCTTCTGTCGTCAAGTGTCTGGTATTTGAAATATTTGAAACAAGTTAATCAAAAGATAAAACTAGCCGAGGATAATTTAGAGCAATCAATCAAAAATGAAGAGTTACAGGCTTTGCTTCAAATAGAAAAATGTTTGGTTTTCTTTATGACTTCGCTAAAAGGAAATGATATATTACTGCATAGAATCAAAAATATCAAGTCCCAAAGAGAGTCTTATGATCCTGATTTGCTGGAAGATGTTGAGATTGAGCTGCGTCAGGCACAAGAAACGACTAATATTTACAGTGATATTTTGACAGGAACAATGGACGCATATGCCTCAGTGATTTCAAATAATATGAATGCGATTATGAAACAGATGACATCCATTTCTATTATTTTGATGATACCTACGTTGATTGCAAGTTTGTATGGAATGAATGTTCCTAACGATTTGGAAAATAATGATTACGGTATTTGGGTGATTATTTTGGTGTCTGTTTTATTGTCTGCTTTTGGAGTGTTTTTATTCAAAAAAAAGAGATGGTTTTGAGATAAGATATAAAAAGCTGTTTCAATTTTGTTGAAACAGCTTTTTAGTATTGTCTAGTAATCTCCTCTTTTCTTAAATCGGGGATCATCTCTTTTAATGAATTCGGTTCTTCTTTTCTGAAGCTGAGGTTCTGGTTTTGGCAGACTCGCTTCCTCTGTTTTGCTGGAAGGTTCAATAAGTTCGTTCAATTCTTTGATTTCATTATCGGTTAGATCACGGTAACGGCCTACGGGAACATCAAGCGAAATATTAATAATCCTAATACGTTTCAAGCCCGTAACTTCATAGCCTAAATATTCGCACATTCTGCGGATTTGGCGGTTCAATCCTTGTGTCAGAATAATTTTGAAAATATATTTGCTGATTTGTTCTACTTTACATTTGCGTGTAACCGTGTCTAGAATTGGCACACCATTCCCCATTCGTTCTATAAAACGGTCCGTTATGGGTTTGTTTACCGTTACAGTATATTCTTTTTCGTGATTGTTTCTAGCACGCAGAATTTTGTTAACTATATCGCCATCGTTAGTCATAAAAATTAAGCCTTCACTAGCTTTGTCCAAACGCCCAATTGGGAAAATACGTTTGGGGTAATTGATGTAATCCACAATATTGTTGCGAACTTCAAGATTAGTAGTGCATTCTATTCCTACAGGTTTGTAGAAAGCAAGATAGACTGGTTTTTCATTTTTCTCACGGATTAGCTTTCCATCTATGCGTACTTCATCATCTGGTGAAACTTTGGTCCCAAGTTCCGGTACGACTCCATTTATGGTTACCCGGCCTTCTTCGATAAATTTATCGGCCTCACGTCGGGAACAGTAGCCTGTTTCTCCTATGAATTTATTGAGACGTTTTAGATTTTCTTCCATACTGCAAAAGTAATCTTTTTTTAGACTTCTTGGATTTTAGATTTCTCGATTCTTAGAAAGTTATATTTTTGGAAAAATTATTTTCGATACTTATGCAATCTGGCAATTTATTTAAATCCAAAATCGAATAATCTAACAATCTATTTTTCAAATAAAAAAAGGTATATTTCCTGATATAATTTATCGTCGTGCATGGAATGTCCTAAATCTTTGGTCGTGATGAATTTTCCTTTTTTCCAGCCGTTTGCTATTTTTTGGCCTTCTTCAAATGCGACTACAGAATCGGTAGTGTCATGGGCGATGATTCCTTCGATTTGGATATGCTTGGCAAATACGCCTCCGGAAAAATCCTCCAGTTTGAGATTGAAGTTTTCTAAATAACGTTTTTCCAAAAGAGTAAACATTTTGCGGTTGAGACTCAGCATTTGGATATAATTATCGATTAACGTTTTCAAATCGGAGGGTGCGCCGAGAATCACCATTTTTTCGATACTGGTTTCAGGATGTAAATACTGATGATAGACACAGGCTGCACCGCCAATAGAGTGACCAATGATAATGCTGGGATTGTATTTTTTGACAGCTTTATTGATGAATTCGGCATAAAGGGGAACGTTGAATTCCTTACCGCTGCTTTGTCCGTGGGCGGGCGCATCTATAGCGATGATCGTGCTTCCCGATTTTTTCAGGTACGGCAGGATTTTCTCCCAACGTGCCGAATTGCTTTCCCAGCCGTGAACCAAAAGGATTTTTGTTTCATTTCCCTTCCAAGTGTAGGTTTGGAAATGGTCTTCGTCGTGATGAAATTTTTCTTTGATGGTATCCTGAAGAATTTTCGGAAGTTTGTCTGCTGGAATTTTGCCTATTCTGGGATTGGTAAAAAGGGCATACGATACGTGCAATGCTTTTTTTGGATGGATAAAAAGAAGGAGGTTGATGTATTGACCAACAGATTTGACAACGATAAACCGGATGCTTTTTTTTAGGCTCAAAATAAAAAGATATAAAAAAAGCCCCGAAATTCGAGGCTTAGATGTTTTTTAGAATTTAGAAAATAATTGTTGCATTTTCTCTCTCTCTTCTTCAGCCAATACACTGTCGACTAAAATTCTTCCAGAGTGTTCATCAATTAAGATTTTCTTTCTGGCAGCAATTTCTACTTGTGTTTGTGGCGGAATCGTAAAGAATGATCCTGCAGACGCTCCTCTTTCGATAGAAACAACAGCTAGTCCGTTACGAACACTGCTTCTGATTCTTTTGTAAGCTACCAATAAACGCTCTTCAATTAATGCTTCAAACTCTGCTGACTTCTCACTTAAGAAGATTTCTTCTTTTTGAGTTTCAGACATGATAGCATCCAATTCTGATTTTTTATGTTTTAAATGCGATGATTTAGAATCTAATTTTTCTTTTGAAGAAGCAATTGCTTCTTTTTTGTGCTCAATAGAAGCTTTCATTTCTTTAATTTGCTTTTCAGCCAATTGAATTTCTAATTCTTGAAACTCAACTTCCTTAGTCAAAGAATTGAATTCGCGGTTATTACGAACACTTTCTTGTTGTTTAGTGTATTTTTTTACCGCTTCTTTGTGTTCGTCAATTGCATTTATTTTCTGTTTGATAAGGTTCTCGATTACTTCGAGTTCGCTTTTCAATTTCTCTGAACGAGTGCTTAAACCTGCAACTTCATCTTCCAAATCTTCTACTTCTAAAGGCAGTTCACCTCTCACGTTTCTGATTTCGTCAATTCTAGAGTCAATAAGCTGTAAGTCGTAAATTGCTCTTAACTTGTCTTCAACACTTAATTCTTTCGTATTCGCCATATTCTATAAGTACTTAACTGGATTTGTATTTTCTTCCGATAAAATGATTGCAAAATTAAGGATTTTTTTTCTAAGATAATCAACAATATACTCTTTTGTATAACGTTCACTTTCAAAATGTCCAATATCGGCTAATAAAAGCTGATTTTCGGCTTCATAATATTGGTGATATTTCAAATCGGCAGTCAAAAAGGCATCGGCTCCGGCTTGGATAGCATTTTTTATGGCAAAACTTCCTGATCCACCCAAAACGGCTACTTTTTTTATTTTTTTTCCTGTAAAAGCGGAGTGACGGATTCCGCTGGCTTTCATTTTGTCTTTAGAATAAACAAGAAAATCTTTTTCATCCATTTCTTCTTCCAATTCGCCAATCATTCCTAAGCCAATATGATTAAATGTATTTTTCATATTGTAGATTTCGGTGGCCACTTCTTCGTAGATATGATTTTCACGAAGCGCTTTTATGATACCAGCTTCCAGATGTTTGGCATAAACCACTTCTATTTTGGTTTCGGTTCCTCGTGACATTACACCGCGTTCACCAACAGTAGGCTCGCTTTTTTCGTTGCCTTGATAGGTAAAAGTCCCCTCGGAGTTGAAACTGCATTTGTCATAATTTCCAATGCTTCCCGCTCCAGCTTCGAATAAAGCGTTGCGGACTTTTTCGGCATTGTCCCGAATGGTGTAGGTAACTAATTTTCGGATATGATTTTGTTTAGGGATTAAAATTTTGGTATTTATAAGTCCTAAATTATCACAAAATATTTTATTTACTCCTTCTGGATGATTGTCCAGTGCGGTGTGAACGGCATAGATCGCAATATCGTTTTTAATTGCTTTGAGAATAGCACGTTCTACGTAATTTTTACCAGTTATTTTCTTTATTCCGCTGAATAGAATTGGGTGGAAACAAACGACTAAATTGCATTTTTTTGCAATGGCTTCATCAATTACATTTTCTAAAGCATCGTGGCAAACTAAAACACCTGTTGCTTTTGTACTTTCATTTCCTATTATTAAACCTACATTGTCAAAATCTTCGGCATAAGCCAGCGGAGCCATTTCTTCAAGAACAGAAAGAATTTCTTTTATTGTACTCATTTTTTAATCTTTTCTGGGTATTTGTTATCTGTATTTTATAAACTAATAACGTAAACTATTTGAAATTAATTCGTAAAGTTACAATTAGTCTGTTTTTTAATAATTTCCCTCCAAAGATAAAATATTATACATTCGTAAAAAGAATTTGCTCTGAAAAATTACGATTCTGTTGGCCATTTTGTATGGCTTTTTTAATAGTGCTTATTTGGTTTAATTTTTTGTCTCAGATTAATAAAAAGCCAAGCCTTCTCCAAGACTAAATATTAGGACAGGATAAGGCGTAGATAATGGGATGTTTTAAAGATTAATATAGTTTTGCTTTTAATTCTTTATACTCGGCAGTCATCTCCAGAGCATTGTAAACACTCAGAAGGTTTTTAGAAACGCCTTCATCTTCAGGATTTATTTCAATAGCTTTTTGGAGATAAGGAATCGTTTTTTTATAAATGGTGTCTCTTTTTGCTTTTAAATTATCATATTTTTTCATTTCTCCAGGAGAAGTACCTAGTTTATTCATCTCTTCATTTATAGTTTCAACTTCGTCCAGTTTTAGAAAAGAAAGATTTATATAAGCATTAATATATTTAGGATTAAGTGTTATTGTTTTCAAATAAAAATTTTCGGCATCGGCAGTATTTTTGGCTTTAGCGCTAAGCACGCCCAAATTAAAAACTAAATCGACATCATTTTGATTCCCTTTCAAAATGGGTTCTATTGTTTTTTTATACGATTCATAATCTTTATTTTCTAAAAACAAATTTGCTTCGGCTAATGCCAGAGAAATGTCCTCAGGGTTTTTTATTCTTGCGTCAGAAATAGCTTTTTTTGCTTTTTCTATATGACCATTCTGAAAATAGATTAAGGCAATGTTTTTATAAATTTCACCTCTTTTGGATGATCTTTTTCCATTTCGGGGTTTTTCATGAGTCCCGGCTTGAATAGATAAATTTTGGTCATGTTCTGTTGAAAAATTTTCTTCAGTTTTTGTCATTCGGTTTGTTGCAAAATAATTAGTGCCAATCCCTGAAAAGTTAATAGTTTTGAGTGTTTCGTAATGTTTAAGAGCTGTAGTGTAATCTTTTCCATTTATAAAAGTAACTGCAGCATTGTAAAGAACAATAGTATCTTTTGTATCTGTCAAGTAAGCTTCATAAAGTTCATTAGCACTGTCAATGTGCTTGTTTTTTTTAGAATTTTCATCAGCTATTTTGATTAATCTTTCTTTAATATTCTTAAAAGAACTCTGGATCTGGCCAGTATATCTTCTTTTTCCTGACTCTGATTCAATTTTAATGGTTTCTCTGTATGATTTTGTTGCGAGAACTAAGTTTTTGCCTTCATCTGTTTTTTTGTCGGCTAATCCTAAATAAGAACTTCCCTGAATGAAATAATATTGAGCTCTTTCTTCATCTTTAGAATTATAAACTTGATATTCAATGCTTTTTAGGATGGAGATTGCGCTCTGGAAATTATTACTGCTCATCTCTCTTTCAGCTTCTTTTATTTTTTCTTTTTGTGCTTCAATTGTTCCGGTAAACAATAATAAAATCAAAACAGTAAAGTAGTTTTTTTTCATAATGTGATAATTGCAGGTTAAACAAATTTGGGTTTGGCTGTGTTTAAAAGTGTTAATTTTGTTATTTTTTTGTTTTAAATTTTTAAAATAACATAGCTTTTTAACAAAAATAGAATTAAAAATGAACTGATTAGGCGGTTTTAAAGAGAATTTTATGCGTAACAAACCGATTTCAGAAAACGTTAAAAAACGATATATTAATTTATCGTTATCATAATTCAAGGGGCTTTTTTTTGTTAAAAAATAATACGATAAAAGAATCTTTTTTTTGGAGTTGTGAAGGCCGTTTGTCTGCATGTTCAAATTGGCGAAAAAACATTTTTAGATTTGTAATTGCTTTCGCTATTATCATAAAATGTTTTACTTTCGTAGAATGAATTTACTTCGAAAAATATTGTTTCCATTCGCTGTTTTATATGGCTTTATTACTGGTATTAGGAATTTTCTTTTTGATAAGGGGTTTCTAAAATCATATTCTTTTGATTTGCCTGTTATTGCAGTGGGAAATTTAAGTGTAGGCGGAACGGGGAAAACGCCGCAAATAGAAGGTTTAATTCGGCTGCTTTCTGATCATTATAGAGTAGCGACTTTGAGCAGAGGTTACAAAAGGAAATCTGAAGGATTTGTTTTGGCCAATGAAAATTCTGATGCATTAGAGTTGGGAGATGAACCATTTCAGTTTTATCAAAAATTCAAAAACATTCAGGTTGCTGTAGATGCCAATCGAAAGAATGGTATCGAGCAATTGCTCTCTGGTTCGAATAAACCAGACGTTATTTTATTGGATGACGCTTTTCAGCATCGAAAAGTAAAAGCTGGTTTGTACATAATGCTTACTTCGTATGGTGATTTATATTGTAACGATTTTATGCTTCCAACAGGGAATTTGCGGGAGAACAGGAGCGGAGTGCAAAGAGCTAATATTGTTATTGTTACAAAATGTCCGCAGAATCTATCCTTAGAAGCTCAAAATGCTATTAAAAAAGAGCTGAATTTATCTTCGAATCAAAGTTTGTTCTTTACCTTTATAGAGTATGACGAAGTGGTTTATTCGGATAAAAAAACGCTGAAAGCAGACGAAGTTAAAACGATGGACAAACTGCTTTTGGCCGGTATTGCAAAACCTGAATCGTTTTTTGCTTATTTGAAGCAAGAAAATGATGAATGTCTGACTTATCCCGATCATCACCATTTTAGCGAAAGTGAATTACACGAAATTAAGAAAAAAGTAAATGGCAGAATTATCGTGACAACTGAAAAAGATTATGTTCGGTTAAAGGGCAGTATTTTAAGCGGTCAGCTTTATTATTTGCCTATAAAAAGTTCATTTCTTTCTGATGGGGATAATTTTGATAAAAATATTTTGAATTATGTGGGACAAAGTACAGGAAACAGTTAATTACATTAAAGGAAGAATTGATTTTACTCCTGAATTTGGAGTGATTTTAGGGTCTGGATTGGGAGGGTTTACAGAGGAAATTGCTATTAAGTATGTATTGCCTTATGATGAAATTCCTAATTTTCCTGTTTCGACAGTTCAAGGGCATAAAGGAGCTTTGGTTTTTGGTATTATTGGTACTAAAAAAGTAGTTGCTATGCAGGGACGCTTTCATTTTTATGAAGGATATTCGATGAAAGAAGTAACTTTTCCGGTTCGGGTGATGAAATATTTGGGGATCGAAAAACTAATAGTTTCTAATGCTTCTGGAGGGGTGAATCCAAATTACAAAGTGGGTTCTATTGTGATAATCAAAGATCATATTAATTTTATGCCGGAGCATCCTCTTAGAGGGGGAAATGACGAGCGTTTTGGTCCGCGGTTTGTAAACATGAGCCAGCCATATTCAGTTCAAATGATTGCCAAAGCGAAAATTATAGCGAAAGAGTTAAATATTGAAGTTCATGATGGAATTTATTTTGGACTGCAGGGACCTACTTTTGAAACTTTAGCTGAATACAAGATGGTCAAAATTCTAGGAGCAGATTGTGTTGGAATGTCTACCGTTCCCGAAGTTATTGTGGCCCGTCATATGGAGTTGGAAACTTTTGGAGTTTCTATTATTACCGATATGGGTAACGAAGAAAGCATACAGACCATTTCTCATGATGAGGTTTTACAAGCTGCTAAAGGTGCTGAGCCTAATTTGCGAAAGCTTGTTAAGGAGTTAATTCTGAGGAGTTAAGTTTTTGAAATTTTGTGCAATTGTAGTATAGAAATCTTCTGGAATAAAAGGTTTTGTAATTACATCGGTCATTCCATAAGAGATTAACATTTCTCTGTTTTCATTTAATGAAATGGCAGTCAGTGCAATAATAGGTGTTGTGGTGTCAAACTCTCTAATTTGCTGTGTTGCAATAGTGCCGTTTATTCCTAATAAATGGACATCCATCAAAACTAAATCGTAAGTGTTATTTTTTAATACCTCAATTGCTTCTTCACCATTGTCCAGAATGGTACATTCCATTTCTTTTCTGGAAAGCATTTTTTGAGTAATCATTTGGTTGATTTTGTTGTCCTCAACTAATAATATTTTTTTGTCTTTGAATATTTCGGAGTTGTAATTTTTAATTTTAGATTTGATTTGAACGGGTTTTGTATCTGCTTTAAAGTTCAATTCAAATGAAAATGTAGAGCCTTTGCCAACAGTGCTCTTTAATAATATGCGTCCGCCTAAAATACGAACAAGTTTTCTTACGATTGTTAATCCTAGTCCTGTGCCTCCAAATTTTCTGTTGATTTCGACTGATCCTTGAGAAAAACTTTTGAAGACTGTTTTTAATTTGTCCTCCGGAATTCCAATACCAGTATCGATAATCTGAAAATAGATAGCGGCATTTTCGTTTGTGTAATTTCTTAAACGCGCAATAACACTAACTGTACCATCGTTTGTGAATTTTAAGGCGTTATTGATTAAGTTCATGAAAATTTGAGATAATTTTGTTGGATCTCCTATTAAATTTTCGGGAATATTTGAGTCTATTTTAAGAATAAATTTATTGTTATTAATATCAGCAATTTCCTTAAGCGAGTTTTGAATATCTATTAATAATTGCTTAAGATTGAAGCTTATGTATTCAATTTCAAGTTTGTTGGAATCTATTTTATTGATTTCTAAAATGTCATTAATAAAATTAGTTAAATAATTGCCTGAAAACTGTAATGACTTTAAGTAGTGCATCTGTGTTTTTTTAGGGTTTTCTTCTAACAGTAAATGGGTTATTCCGTTAATAGCGTTTAAAGGTGTTCGAAGTTCATGGCTTACTGTTGATAAAAATTCAGATCTGGCCTTTGAAGCTTCTTCTGCTTTGTTTTTGGCGGCAATCAGTTCATTGTTTTTTTCCTTCAATAATGAATTGGTCTGATTGCGGATAATATTGTTTTTGTACAGTGATAAACTTAATAGAGAGAGGATAGAAATTATAGCTATAGCCAATATGCTAATGAGTTTTGAGAATTTATCGTTTTTTTCTTTTTCCTTTTTTTCTTTTTCCTTCTGTAATTTTTCTTCAATCCGTCTCGACTCTTTAAATGTTTCATAATCGTTAATGCCGAGTTTTTCTTCATTTGCAAGAGAAATTGTTTCTTTTAGGTTTAAATATTTTTTTAAATAAGTATAGGCATCAGTTTTGTCTAACTGTTTATCATAAGTTGTGCTAATGGCTAATAAAATTTTTGACTGCAGGTTAAAATTGCCATTTTTTTTAGTTAATTCTAATGCTTTGCTGAAATAATTCAAAGCTAAATTATACCTCCTTTTTTTAACCTCAATAGTTCCAGTGTGATATAATGCTTCAGTTTTTGCTAAAGTATTGCTTTTGGGGTTAGCAATAATGGAGCTAAAGATGGATAGTGCTAATGAATCATTATTCTTGTATTTTGAAAGTATTCCTTTCTGCAGATTGATTTGATCTGTATGATTCTTAATGTTTAATTTTTTCTGAATCTCTTCAGCTTTGAGGATGCTGGTTTCGGCCAGAGTATATTTATTTTTTTCTATGTAAGTCAGCCCTAGATAATAATAAGCAATGGCTTTTTCTTCAGTCGGTTTTTCAGAAATACTGTTGAATATTGCAATGCTTTTATTAAAAACTTCAATTGCATCATTTTGAAGCTCTAAATCAAAATAAATTTTGCCTAACTTAAAAGTTTGATGGGCTTCGGCTTCTGTTTTATTTTTTTTTCTGCAATAATTGATTGACTTTTGAGTATATAATAAAACATTTTTATAATTATTTTCTTTTTCATTCTCTGTGGCCAATTTTGAGTAATAGGCAACACTGTCTATAGGCGCTTTTTTTTGCGGATATATTTGTGTTTGTATGAAGAAAAATAATATTATGAAGTATTTCATGCGTTGCTATTTAGGGATATGTTTTATCTTTTGATAGTAACTTGTAGGTCAGTACTTATGTTTTGTTTGTTAAATTTATATTTTTATTAGAGTTCAATAACAAAATTAAATCAATGATCCGGGAAGAATAACCAATTTCATTATCATACCAGCCAACTACTTTTACCATCTTATCGATTACTGAAGTAAGCTGAGAATCAAATATACATGAATTTTTGTTGCCAATTACATCTACGGACACAATTGGATCTTCAGTGTATTCTAAAATGCCTTTCAAATTGGTTTTTGAGGCTTGTTTAAAAGCATTATTTATTTCCTCTATGGTAACAGTTTGTTTTACATTAAATGTGATATCAGTCAAAGAACCATCTGGTACAGGGACACGAATGCCGCATCCGCCCATTTTACCGTCAAGTGATGTGAAAATTTTGGTCAAAGCTTTTGCTGCGCCTGTTGTTGTCGGAACTATGGACTGACTTGCTCCTCTGGCTCGTCGTAAATCCTTATGAGGCTGATCATGTAGGCTTTGATCAGTTGTAAAGGAATGTATTGTTGTAATATAAGCTTGCTCGATACCGCAAAGTTCCTCAATAACCTTAATCATTGGTGCTGCATTGTTGGTCGTGCAGCTGGCATTGGAAATAATAGTTTCAGTACCGTCAAGGATTGATTCGTTAACGCCTAATACTACTGTTTTTATACTGTCAACTTCAGATGGAGCAGATAAGATTACTCTTTTGGCTCCAGCCAAAACATGAGCGTTAATTTCATCAAAAGTTTTATATTTCCCAGTAGATTCTACAACAAAGTCGATGTCAATACTTTTCCAGTCTAAGTTTGCAATATTTTTTTCGTGGAAAAATAAAAAATGTTTTTCATCGACCAAAATACCTTTTTCATCATCGCTTACCGCAAAAGGCAGAACACCATGAATACTGTCGTATTTCACTAAATGTGCCATGGTTTTTTTATCGGCAATATCATTTATGGCAACTACTTCAATAGTAGGATGGTTTAAAAGAAGGCGGAATAAATTTCTTCCAATTCTTCCGAAACCGTTTATGGCAATTCTTGTTTTCAATTCTTTGTTTATTTGTTTAACGGTTTAATCGTTTAACCAGTTTGACAATTAAACGATTAAATTTTTTTATAAAATATGCTTTTGAGCTTTATAAGATGATCGTACCAAAGGACCGCTTTCTACATGACGAAATCCAAGCTCCAAACCATATTTTTCATATTTTTCGAATTGCTCAGGCGTTATAAACTCTTTTACAGGAAGGTGTTTTTTGCTAGGCTGTAAATATTGGCCAATAGTAACCACATCAACATTGGCAGCTTTTAAATCGCGCATGGTTTGAAAAACTTCTTCTTCTTGTTCGCCAAGACCCAGCATAATCCCAGACTTGGTTCTGTTGACACCTTTTTCTTTCAGGTATCTCAAAACTTCCAAGCTTCGGTCATATTTTGCCTGTATGCGTACTTCACGGGTTAATCTGCGTACAGTTTCAACATTGTGAGATACTACTTCGGGATTTGCCTCTACGATACGATCAATGTTTCTCTCGATGCCTTGAAAATCGGGAATCAATGTTTCAAGAGTGGTGTTTGGATTCATTCTGCGGATAGCTTTTACAGTTTCAATCCATATAATAGAACCGCCATCCTTCAAATCATCTCTGTCAACACTTGTTATTACAGCGTGTTTTATATTCATTATTTTGATTGAACGGGCTACTTTTTCCGGTTCATCCCAATCTACAGTTTCTGGTCTTCCAGTTTTTACACCACAAAAGCCACAGGAACGTGTGCAGATATTTCCAAGAATCATAAATGTTGCAGTTCCTTCTCCCCAGCATTCTCCCATATTTGGACAGCTTCCAGATGTACAGATAGTGTTTAGGCTATATTTATCGACAAGTCCTCTAAGTTCAGTATATTTTTGTCCTATTGGGAGTTTTACTTTCAGCCATTTTGGTTTAGCTACGTTTGATTGGACGTTGC
This sequence comes from uncultured Flavobacterium sp., assembly GCA_963511795.1. Taxonomy (GTDB): domain Bacteria; phylum Bacteroidota; class Bacteroidia; order Flavobacteriales; family Flavobacteriaceae; genus Flavobacterium. The sequence continues at coordinate 39,275 of CAUPKP010000029.1, forward strand.
CTTGAGTTTCAACGGGTAATGTATTATCTAAAACAGTTTCCATATTTCAATTTTCAGATTGCAAAGATAAGGAATGTAGTTTTAGAATTAGAGTTCCATATTTATGAATTTTGATAAAACTTGTTGCAATATTAGGTCAATTTTTAGGTTTTCACATTGAAAAGAGTTTATTGCAGTTAATAATTTAGGGTAGCTGTTGCTAATTTTAAACCTTAAAAGTAAATCAGTTTCGGTTGTTTTTTAAGATATGCTATATTTGTGTTTTAAAATAAATAAAATTAAAGATGAACACAAAATCATTATTATTAGGAGTTTTTTCAATATTGTTCGGATTATCTGCTCAGGCTCAGATTAATTTTGGAGAAAAAGCATTAGGAGCTGTTCAAAAAGGAATTACAGGATTCACTTTTACTGATGCCGATGCTGCGGCTTTATCCAAACCAGCGGTTGATAAAATGGATGCCGAAAATAAAGTGGCAGGACCTACAGACCCTTATGCTGTGCGCTTAGCCAGAGTTTTTGGAAAATATACCAAAGGAGAATTTTATACCTTGAATTACAAAGTATATCTAACCAAAGACATCAATGCTTTTGCTACTGCAGACGGGAGTGTGCGTGTGTTTTCAGGTTTGATGGATGTGATGGATGATAATCAGTTAATCGCTGTCATTGGTCACGAAATAGGTCATGTTCATAATCATGATTCCAGAGATGCGATGAAAACTCTGTATCAAAAAGAAGCTTTGATTGATGCAGCTTCTTCTCAATCAGTTAAAGTATCTGCAATTACGGATAGTCAATTGGCAAAAATTGGAAGTGCTATGATTGACAGTAAATACAGCCGTAAACAGGAATCTGAAGCCGATTTGTTTGCTTATGAGTTTATGAAGAAAAACGGATATGATGTGAATGCTGAGGAATCTGCATTTAGAATATTGGCAAAAATGAGTGAAGGCACTGAAAAGTCTTTTATTGATCAAATGATGAGTTCTCATCCTGATTCTAATCTAAGGGCAGATAATGCCAAAGCAAGAGCTGAAAAAGACGGTTTGTACAAGCCTTATGTACAAAAACCGATTGTTAATATTATTCCAAAGAAAGTTACTACAAAAAAGACAACAGCTACAAAAAAGAAAACTACTAAAAAGAAATAATAAATTTTTAAAAGTTTAGAATTAAAAAAGAGAAAGCTGAATTGCAAAAATTCAGCTTTCTCTTTTTTGTAAAAATCAAATTATTTTAAATTAATTTGTTTGAATTGTAATCGGAAGATTATATGAAGTTCGAACTGCTTTTCCGTCAAGAATTCCTGGACTCCACTTGGTTTTTAATGATTTTAGAACACGAATGGCTTCTGCTCCTAATCCATAACCTGGGTCTTTTATAACTCTAATATCTGTCATGCTTCCGTCTTTTTCAATAACAAAGGAAACACTCACGCGGATTGCCATTTCACTGTCTATTTCCGGTTTTTCAAAATTATTACCAACGTAAGTGTAAAACTTGTTGATTCCTCCAGGGAATTCTGGTTTTTTGTCTAATACAGCACTATTCAAGATTGCATTGGTAGGTATACTGGGAGTTTCTACCGTTGAAGTTCCTGTTGAGGTACCTGTGCCTACACCAGTTCCGCCTGTGCTTGCAGTACTGTTATCTGTGATGTTTTTGAGTGCGTCATTGGTGGCAATAGGTTCGGTAGTTGCTTCTGTAGGGTGAGTAATTATTGGATTTGTGAGTTGTTGGGCAATATCAGTATTTTCTGTAATGGGTTGGGTTACTTTAGGCATCGGTGCTTCTTCTTCCGTTTTTGGTGGTACATAAGCATCAAATTCAGAAACTACGACAGGTTCTGATTCAGCTATTGGGCATGAAACAGTAGTCCCCTGATTGGGATTCAGATAATTATAAATCACTGGGACGCTTATTGCAGCTGTCAAAAGAGATACCCCCATGAAGAGCGCAAAAAAGGTTGTTTTGGTGTTTTCCTGGCGTAAATGATACGCACCGTATTCTTTGTTTCTGTTTTCGAATACGATGTTAGTCCAGCTTGTTTCGTAGAGGTTTAATTTAGACATAATTTATGGATTTAATGGTTAAAGTAGAGATTAAATCATAAGCTAAAAGTGGTTTTAGTTTCTAACGCAAATAACAGGAATTTTAGTATGTGTGAATGTGATTATATTTTAATAAATATGTTAAATAAATATTGGTATAAGTAAATGTAAGAATATTTATTGAGTATAACTACAAATATTTAACAAATTAATTCTGTTAATGTAATTAAGTTTGGTACCTCTAATGTAAGGGAATAATCTGTTTTGTAGACTGCTGTAGATTAAAGTCTTTTGATATAATTATCTTCTGTTCTGTATAATTTCCGACAGCAGTTTTTTGGCACGAAGCAATTTTATTTTGACATTGCTCAAAGGCTCATCAATTTTGTTAGCGATTTCCTGGTAACTCATTTCCTGAAAATAACGCAGCTGAATTACTTCCTGATAATGAGGTTTCAGTTCTTTGATGAACTGCAGTAATTGGGAAAGGTTTTGCTCGGTAATTAATACATCTTCTGCAGATGGAGTAGTGTCGGCAACATTATATGCAGTTTGGTCTTGTTCGTCGGTAATTTCGATAAACAGACTCGATTTCTTTTTGCGGATTAAATCGATGTGTACATTTTTGGCAATAGAAATCAGCCAGGTATTGAATTGAAATTCAGAATTATAAGTGGCTATTTTATCAAAAGCTTTAGAGAATGTTTCAATGGTAATGTCTTCGGCAGTAGTTTCATTTTCAGTACGTTTTAGCATAAAACCATACACCTCATTCCAATAATGATTCAATAGAAAAGTAAAGGCGGTCTGGTTTCCTTTTTTAGCTTTTTCTATTTGTTTTTTTATTTCCAATGCGCGGGTTTTGAAAAAATGTTAGTCACAAAGACATTTATTTGCGTGAATATAAGTATAATTTCGATAATAGGATACCAATACATTACATCTTTTTCTTTTAATTTTCCAGCGGCAAACCCTATAACAATCCATGAAACTAAATAACGAAACCCAATAAGGCTTAAAACTAATATCCATTGAAATTGAAAAGCCAGTAGTACAATTGGAGTCAATAAGAATAATAATTGGGAGCTATAGAAAAGGCCCAGCTGTATTTTGTCAAATGCTTTGTAATGGCTCGCTGTGGCAACATGTCTTCTTTTTTGAATGAACCAATCCTTGAAAGAAGTTTTTGATGCCGAATATGTAAAACTCTCAGGAGTATAGTTGATAGTTGTATTGTCTGAATCTGCGGCTTGATTGATGAATAAATCATCGTCGCCAGAACGGATTTGAATATGGTCAATAAAGCCGTTTACATTGAAAAACTCTTCTTTTTTGTAAGCCAGATTACGTCCAACTCCCATATAAGGTTTGCCTATTTTTGCCCATGAAAAATACTGCACGGCCGTAAGCAGAGTTTCATATCGTATGATTTTATTCAAAAAGGAGTTGGTGATTTTCTCGTATGCTCCATAACCCAAAACAATGGTTTTTTGCTTAGTAAAATGAGAACTCATCGCAGTGATCCAATCTTTGGAAGTAGGGTAGCAGTCGGCATCGGTAAACAATAGGTGTTCTTTTTTGGCTGCTTTTATTCCTAGTGTCAAAGCGTATTTTTTGTTACCCCAAAAAGCTTCGTTGTTTTTTACTTTAACTAATTTTATGTTAGGATATTTTTTTTCAAACTCTTCAAATATATCCAAAGTGTTGTCGCTCGAAGCATCATCAATCAAAACGATTTCAAAGTCGGGATAATTTTGTTCTGCCAATAATGGAATGTATTTAGCAACGTTTTCTTCTTCGTTTTTGGCACATACAATTACCGAAATCGGAATGTTTTTAGGTTCAATTTCCTGAGCTCTAGCAAAAGAAAATTTTGCAAAAACAATCAGATAATAAAAAAGTTGAATGACAATTATTGCAATAAAAAAGTATAAAGTAAAGGTTAGCATCATTGTATTTTGGCTTTTAAAAACGTTTGCAAAGGTAATTAGCAATTGTGAATTATCAATGTAAAATCAGTAATTACTTTCTATATTCTGCCATTTCTTTTGCTACAGCTATAGATTGAGGGTTTTCTGTTTTTTCTAATTCGGATATAATATTCAAATAATTTTTGTCATCTCGGTTTTGAGACATTTTAATCTGCGCCTGTATTTCTTTTATTTTAATTTCAAAAACTACAATTCCGCGTGTCTGCATCATTGTTTTCTTCGATAATTCGTTTACGCGAACAGGACATTTGGAGTTTTGTTCGTATTTATCCACGAGTTTTGTTAACGAATCAATTACGGCATCTCCTTCTATGATTTTTATTTTTCCGTAAACATGAACTGCCGAATAATTCCAAGTGGGAACATTCTCATGATCGTACCAAGAAGATGAAATATAGGAATGGGTTCCAGTGAATACTGCCAAAACTTCGTCGTTGGATTCAAAAGCAGTCCATTGCGGATTTTCTTTTGAAATATGTCCCATCAAAACTTCTTCTCCTGCTTTATTGATTTCCAGTTCTAATGGAATATGAGTTGCCCATAATTTTCCATTGGTTTGATTGATGAGAATACCAAAAGCATTTGCTTTTAGAAAGGTTCTAATAGCTTCTGGATCTCCGTTTTTGTATAAATCTGGGATGTACATTTTCTGCTATTTTAAATTTAGGATTGCTATAATCTGAATTCTAAAATCAGGAATTTAGATAATATTAACCTCTGCCTCAATATGAATGCCAAACGTATTGAAAACAGTGTCTTGAACAGTTTTGGAAACATCTAAAATTTCCTGTCCGGTTGCACCTCCATAATTCACTAAAACTAATGCTTGGTTTTTATGGATTCCTGCATCACCAAAACGTTTTCCTTTTAAACCGGCTTGTTCAATCAGCCAGCCCGCAGGAACTTTAACTTCGGTTTCTGAAATGTCAAAAAATCTCATTTCAGGGAATTTTTGGTGGATTGGCTCAAAATCGGATTTTGAAAGAATTGGATTTTTGAAAAAACTGCCGCTGTTCCCTAATTCAGCAGGATCTGGCAGTTTGCTTTTTCGGATGGTAATTACAGCGTTGCTCACGTCTTTTATACCGGGAGTTGTAATGTTGTTTTTGGCTAATTCGGCAGTGATGTCACCGTACGAAGTGTTTATTTTATGATTTTGTTTCGTTAATTTAAAAACTACTGAAACAATAATGTATTTGTCTTTTACCTCGTTCTTGAAAACGCTTTCTCTATATCCGAAACGGCATTCTTCATTGGTAAAAGTTCTCATCTCCTGATTGTCGATGTTAACCGCTTCACAGGAAACGAAAGTATCTTTGATTTCGGTGCCGTAAGCGCCAATGTTTTGTACCGGCGTTGTGCCTACATTTCCAGGAATAAGGGACATGTTTTCGAGTCCGCCAAAGTTTTGGTCTATTGTCCAAAGCACAAATTCATGCCAATTTTCGCCCGCTTGGCTTTCAACCCAAACAGAATCTGCATCTTCTTTGAGGATTTTTTTTCCTTTTAAATCAATATGAATGACCAAAGCTTCGATGTTTTTTGTCAAAAGCATGTTGCTTCCGCCACCGAGAATAAATTTTTTTTGGTTATTGTTTTGTTCCAAAATGCTTTTCAATTCGGATACGCTGTGAACGGCAACAAATTGTTCGGCTTTGGCTTCAATGCCAAATGTATTATAGTTTTTTAAAGAAAAATCGTTTAGAATCTCCATAAAGAATTGGATTTATATAGTATTTAGCCTTTGGATTTATTCCGAATATAAAGCTCTGTCGATAAAATTATTGAAAGGTTTCAAGGCTATCATTTTTTCAACCATTGTTGGCACAAAATCCTTCTGAGTAACTAATTTGGTGTCGAATTGCTGAGTAGCTGTAAAGCTTTTTAATTTCAGGAATTCAATAGCTGGGTCTTCTTTGTCGTAGCCTTTTGGAGGATTTTTTAAAGTTGAATTTTCATCCCTGTTTAAAGTTTGATAAGTAGATTGAAACGTTGCATCGTTTAAAATTTCCTGTAAATCATCATAAAAAAAGTGAATTTCTTTTCTGATTTTTTGAAGCTGATCGGGCTGTGGGCAGTATAATCCTCCGCCTACGAAACACTTTCCGTTTTCTATATGTAGGTAATAACCCGAAGCTTCTGCATTTTTGGCTCCCGGAGATATCCAAACGCCCAAATTCGTTTTGTAAGGCGATTTGTCTTTGGCAAACCGAACGTCACGATTTATTCTGAAAACACAGTTTTTAACTTCCAGCATTTCTAATGAAGGGTCAAGAGGTTTCATAGCGTCAAGAAAAGAAGCAACCAATTGATGGTAGTCTTTCTTTACGGCTTCGTAGCGTTTTTTGTTTTCAAGAAACCAATCACGATTGTTGTTGGCTTTTAAATCTTCGAGGAATTGTAAGGTATCTTTTGATAGCATAGCCGGATTATTGTAATTGGGTTTTTAAATCTTCTTCACTAACAAATCCTGATTTTTGCCATTTTATGACTTTGTTTTCATACAATAGCAAAGTAGGAAGTTCACTGATTTTCAATTCCTGCATAATGGTTTTATTTTCATCGGCATTCAATCGGATGATAACTACTTTATCGGTCATTTCTTTTTGCATTTTTAGGATGTAAGGTTCCATTTTTTTGCAGGGAGCACACCAAGGCGCATAAAAACTAACCAATGTTTTTTTGTCCGATTTTAATAATTCGGCATATTCCTGAGAGCAGACGCCAATAATTTTAGTGTCGGGTTTCGCTAATCCTGCTGCTTCCCATTTGAGCATTCCGCCGTCAAGATTGTAAACAGTTGTAAAACCCAATTCGGCTAATTTTTCAGATGCTTTGGCACTTCTGCCGCCACTTTTGCAATACACAAAAACGGGTTTTGTTTTGTCATACTTGTCTGTTCTTAAAATAAAACTTTCGCTAAGCCAGTTTACGTTGTCTGAGTTTTCAATATGTCCTGTTGCATATTCCTCGGGTGTACGAACATCGAGGATTTGGGCATTTGGAGTTGCTTTTATTTTTTTGGAATAGGAGGTAACATCAATGGTTTTGACATTGGGAGATGTTTGTCCATTGCATGAGAAAATAATAAAAGATATAATGAATAAAAAAAAGTGATTTATTTTCATTAGAGTGTACATATTATAATTCGTGTAAAATTAAACAATTTTTACTTTTTGAATCGGGAACTAATCTTAAATAAAAGTTACAAATTGAAAATAGTGTAACTCTGGAGCGTCGATTTTACAATTGTTTCTGTGCGTTCGGGATGTGTGTCCGAAATGAAAAGCTGTCCAAAAGTGTCGTTGTTGACCATTTCGATGATTTTGGATACTCGGTTTTCGTCTAATTTATCAAAGATATCGTCAAAAAGCAGAATGGGTTTTACGCCGCTTTGTTTTTTCAGAAATTCGAACTGTGCGAGTTTCAAGGCAATCAAAAATGATTTTTGCTGTCCTTGGGAGCCAAATTTCTTAATCGGATAATTATCAATTTCAAAAGAGAGATCATCTTTGTGAATTCCCACGCTTGTGTATTGCAGGACTCGGTCTTTGTTGATGTTTTGCTGTAAGAGCGTTAATAAATCATTCTCAAATAAATGGCTTTCATAATTCACCTGAACCGATTCCTGCGATCCTGTTATGTTGTGATGATGAAAGTTAAAAATAGGGATGAAGTCGGCGATAAAAGCTTTTCTTTTTTCGAAAATGGATTGACCAAATTCACTTAGCTGTTCATTATATATAGATAAGGTATCGTTGTCATAGGTATGGTTCAGCGCAAAATACTTTAATAAAGCGTTGCGCTGGCTCATCACTTTTTGATATTGTATGAGTTGTTGCAGATATTGTGAATCTAATTGGGATATCACACTGTCCATAAATTTTCTTCGGGTTTCGCTTCCTTCGACGATTAAATCTCTGTCAGCTGGGGAAATGATTACCAAGGGAATAAATCCGATGTGGTCCGAGAATTTATCGTAGGCTTTTCCGTTGCGTTTCAGGACTTTTTTTTGTCCTTTTTTTAAACTGCAGACAATCTGTTCGGTTCTTTCTTTCTTTTCAAATTCGGCGTCAATTACAAAAAACTCTTCGCCGTGTTTGATGTTTTGAACGGCAAGCGGATTGAAATAGCTTTTTCCATAAGCCAAATGATAAATGGCATCCAGTACATTTGTTTTTCCGATGCCGTTTTTGCCCACAAAACAATTGATTTTGCTGTCAAATTCGAAATTGGCTTCGGAAAAGTTTTTGTAATTGAATAACGATATTTTTTTTAAATACATCTGAAGTTCTTGCTGGAATTGTTGACTTTGAAGCCTTTTTTTGGACGGTTTCTAAGAGGGTGCAAATTATTGAAAAATATCGATATAAAGGCAGGCTATTTTAAGATACTCAGAAGAATGGGATAGAGTGGTTTATTTTTATCAGTAAAAGTGTTTCCAAATGTTTTATCTCAAAAATTTTCATTTTTGTAACTTATTATGGCATTGGCAATTGCTTTTGCAATATCATTTTGTCCCTCTTCAGATTCTAGTATGCTTACATCACTTTTGTTAGAAATAAAACCAATCTCGATTAAAACGCCGGGCATTGTAGTAGCGTCTAGAACCCACAGCGGTTCTTGTTTAATGCCTCTGGATTTTATGGTTAAAGATTTTGAGAAATTATTCTGAATTTTATTCGCAAGATCGATACTGCTCGTTAAGTTGCTTTCCTGCACAATCTGCAGTCCTATTAATGTTTCTGGTTTGTTTGGGTCAAAGCCTTTATACGCTTTCTCGTAATTATCTTCTAAAAAGATTACGGAGTTTTCAGTTTTGGAAACTTCAAAATTCATATCTGTTCGTGACATACCCATTACATACGTCTCACTTCCGCTTCCTTTTCCACTTTTATTTGCATTGCAGTGTATCGAAACAAATAAATTAGCATTGGCACGATTGGCAATTTTTGCTCTTTCTCTAAGCTCAACAAACTCATCGGTTTTTCGGGTATAAATCAAGCTGATACTCGAATTTTGTTCTAAAAGTTTACCTACTTTCAAGGTAACTGCCAGAGTTATGTCTTTTTCTTTATTGTCAAAATACTTGGCTCCAGGATCTTTACCGCCATGTCCCGCATCCAAAGTAACTTTGAAATTATTGGATTGGCCATAAGTATTGACCGCCAGCATTATTAAAAAGGCGAATGTCATTTTTGCTTTTTTTGATATACTCATCTAATAGCTTATTTAATTAAAAGGTTACAAATCTGTGCTGTTTGGTGCAAAGTATTAAAAAATATTGATATATAAACGACGGGAAATTGTGTTTTCGCTTTTTTACTGTTTTTGTGACTTTTCGATGGGTAGATTTAGAAAAAACAACTGGTTTAAAAGCGTGTGTCCGCGTGAAGGATAGAGCTAGCTACCGAAGTAGCGCGGATAGCCTGACAGCATCAAGGAAAAAGGGCAATGACGACAAAGCAAATAGCCCTTTTTTCTTGATGGTGGCACGCCCTGATTATTTGGATAATGAACTGTTTTTTAGGGGTAAAATAGAGATTCAATTATTTTTTTTTAATTTTTGATATAAAATCGAAATTTTTTACGTGCATTAGAATAAAAATTTTATTTTTGCCGTTCACTAAATTAAATTTTAAATGGCTACTTACAGTAAAAGAGGATATAAAGCACCAAAAGAAAAGGAAGTAAAAGACGATGCAGTTGAAAATGTAATGATTGACGAAAAAGACAGTGCTACGGCTGAGGTTTTTTCGAAATTAGATGAAACAGCTTCTAGAACAGAAGACTGGGTTGCTAAGAATCAAAAAATTATAATTGGGGTTGTTGGAGCTATTACATTGGTAACTGTTGGATATTTTGCTTATCAAAAATTTATCGCTACTCCTAAGGAAGAAGATGCTGCTAACGAAATGTTTGTTGCTCAGTCTAACTTTGAAAAAGCGACTAACGGTGTTGCAAGTGATTCATTGTATAAATTGGCATTGAACGGTTCTGAAGGAAAATTTGGATTTGTAAAAATCGCTGATGAATATTCTGGAACTGCTGCAGGGAATTTGGCTAACTATTATGCTGGTATCGCTTACTTGAATACTGGTAAATATGATGAGGCGATTACTTCATTAGGTAAATTCAGTTCGGATGATGTGATGTTGAGTGCTTTGGCAAAAGGAGCTATTGGTGATGCTTATTCACAAAAAAATCAGCCAAAAGAAGCTTTGGAAAATTATATTAAAGCGGCTGAATCGAATAAAAACGATTTCACTACTCCTCGTTTCTTGATGAAAGCTGGAAAAGTTGCTTTGGCATTAGGAAACAAAGAAGATGCTTTGAAATATTTCACAGATATTAAAGAAAATTACGAAAACTCTCCTGAAGCTGCTACAGTGGATGGTTTGATAGGTTTAGCACAGTAAATCAAGAAGGCAGTTGGCAGAATGCAGTTTTTTCTGCAATCTAAATCTGCAGTCTTAAATCTTAAATAAAGATGGCTACCGTAAATAAAAATTTATCGGATTACGACAAAAACACAGTCCCAAACGCGAAAGATTTTCGCTTTGGGATTGTTGTTTCAGAATGGAATGATAACATAACTGAAGGCCTTTATAATGGAGCGCTTACTGCTTTATTAGAAAATGAAGTGCCTGCTCATCACATTATCCGCTGGAATGTTCCCGGAAGTTTTGAGCTGATTTATGGTTCTAAAAAAATGTTGCAGACTCAAAATGTAGATGCTGTAATTGCTATTGGATGTGTGATTCAAGGGCAAACCAAGCATTTTGATTTTGTGTGCGAGGGAGTAACTCAAGGAATTAAGGATTTGAACGTTCAAACGGATATTCCGGTTATTTTCTGTGTATTGACTGATGATACTATGCAGCAGTCTATCGACAGAAGTGGCGGTATTCATGGAAACAAAGGAACTGAAGCGGCTATTGCAGCTATAAAAATGGCTTATATTCGTCAGCAGGCTTCATTGTCTCACCAAATTGACAATCAGCATTTATTGTCTTCTGGCGCTTTGCGAATCGAGAATCTGCCTTTACAGATAGAAGAGTAATTGTTTCAAGTGATAGAAATTAGAGATTAGTGAAAAGCTAATTACCGAGGACTTTTTACTGATTACTATAAAAAATAACCTATATCGTTCGCTGAATGGTATAGGTTATTTGTTTTTAGCATAGTGTATCTATGGTATTGTCTTGATGAAAAGTCATTTAGAATTGCTGCTGTATTTTTGGTTTTTTTTATGAGTGCCAAAGAGGTAAAACCCAAGAGAAATTCCTTAAATTTGTCTTCCTTTGATTTAAATTTTTAAATCTGTAATCCTAAATCCAATTTTTTTCAATGTCGAGTATAATTCAATTGCTTCCTGATCATGTTGCCAATCAAATTGCTGCTGGTGAAGTGGTGCAAAGACCTGCTTCAGTAGTGAAAGAACTGTTGGAAAATGCAGTGGACGCAAAAGCAACCGACATCAAACTAATCATAAAAGATGCAGGAAAATCATTGGTTCAGGTGATTGATAATGGTTCGGGGATGAATGTTACCGATGCCCGAATGTGTTTTGAGCGTCATGCGACTTCCAAAATCCGTCAAGCCGAAGATTTATTTTCACTGCATACCAAAGGGTTTCGCGGTGAAGCATTGGCTTCAATTGCGGCGATTGCCCACATGGAAATGAAAACCAAATTGGAGCAGGAAGAATTAGGAACCCACATTGTTATTGAGGGAAGTAAATTCATGTCCCAAGATGTTGCTGTGTTACCAAAAGGAACTTCATTTGCAGTCAAAAATTTATTTTTTAATATACCGGCCCGCCGTAATTTTCTGAAATCGGATACGGTGGAATACCGCCATATCATTGACGAATTTCAGCGCGTGGCTTTGGCTCACCCAAAAATTCATTTTACTTTTTATCATAACGGAAGCGATATGTATAATCTGCCTCCGTCAAGTTTAAGACAGCGTATCGTTAATTTTTTTGGCGGAAAAACTAATGAAAAATTAGTTCCTGTTGTAGAAGATACGGAGATGATGAGTATTCAGGGTTTTGTAAGCAAACCCGAATTTGCCAAAAAAAATAGGGGAGAGCAGTTTTTTTTCGTTAATGACCGTTTCATAAAAAGCCCGTATCTGCATCATGCTGTTATGGCAGCTTATGACGGAATTTTAAAAGATGGCTCACAACCCAGTTATTACCTGTATTTAACGGTACCGCCAAATACAATTGATATCAATATACATCCCACAAAAACCGAAATCAAGTTTGATAACGAAAGTGCTATGTATGCTATTCTTAGGGCTTCAATAAAGCATAGTTTGGGGCAGTTTAATGTAGCTCCAGTTTTGGATTTTGAACGTGATGCTAATTTAGACACACCTTATCATTATAAAAACTTGGATGCTGAAGTGCCAACGATTCAGGTTGACAGAACTTTTAACCCTTTTGCTGAGGAAAAGCCTAATAAATCTCATTCCACCTATAAAAAAACAGAATCAACAGCAAGTTGGGAAAGTTTGTATGTGGGAGTTAAGCACGATACTGAAGTTCTTTTCGGTGGAGATTCGTTTGCTTCCAGTAACAACGATTCCAGTTTTGAAAGCAATGGGTTTACTTTTGAAAACGAAGAGGTAACTTCATCTTTATTTAATGATGAAGAAGTAGAACAGACCGTTCAGAAAACATACCAAATTCACAAAAAATATATTGTTTCTCCGATAAAATCAGGAATGGTAATTGTCGATCAGAACAGAGCGCATCAGCGAATTTTATATGAGCAATTTCTTGTAAATATGACGGTGCATCATGCTTCGAGCCAGCAATTGCTGTTTCCGATTAATTTGTTTTATTCGGCAGCAGAAATGGAACTTATTTCCGAATTACAGCAGTCATTAGTCAATACTGGCTTTGTTTTTGAGGAATCCAATTCAGATCATATCGTGATTTCGGGCATTCCCGTAAATAGTACCGAGAGTGATGTAGCGGCAGTTTTGGATCAGTTGCTAAGCGATCTGCATAACGGAATTCCAGAAAACAGTTTCAGTCAGAATGATACAATTGCCAAATCGATGGCTAAAAGTCTGGCTGTCAAAACAGGCGCCTATTTAACCGAAAAAGAACAGGAAAATTTAGTAAACGGTCTTTTTGCCTGTAAGGATCCGAATGTTTCGCCATTTCAAAAACCTACTTTCATAACCATGCGTGTGGAAGATTTAGATAAAAAATTTGCAGTATGATGAATATTACACCAGTTGTAAAACAACTATTGATTATTAATATTATCTTTTTTATCGGTTCACAATTAGTGCCGGTATCATATGATCTTTTTGCTCTTTATTATCCTGAAAGTGATAATTTTAAAGCCTGGCAGTTAATTACGCATATGTTTATGCATGCACCATTTCCAAATGTTGCACATATTTTATTTAATATGTTTGCACTCTATTCTTTTGGTTCTGCGTTGGAACATTTTTGGGGAGGAAAAAAGTTTATTTTCTTTTATATTTCTTGTGGTTTAGGCGCTGCTTTGCTTCATACAGGAGTCAATTATTATGAAATTCATTCTTTACTATCGGAAGTTTCCAGCTTGAATTTAACAAGTTCAGAAATACATCAATTGTTAAATGCAGATTACAGTGTTTTATTTGACGAAAGCGGAAAAATGCTGCCTGGTGAAATAAATTCAATATTAGAAAGAGTACACTGCACTCAGGAACAATTCAATACTATTGTAAATGCATCAATGCTTTCAAAAGGAATCGTTGTAGGTGCTTCGGGAGCTATTTACGGTTTATTAGTAGCTTTTGCCTTTATGTTTCCAAATGCTGAATTGGCTTTAATGTTTATCCCAATTCCAATTAAAGCAAAATATTTCGTACCGGGAATATTGGCTGTTGATTTGTTTTTAGGATTTAAAGGACAGTCTATTTTTGGTGCGGGAAGTACAGGAATAGCTCATTTTGCCCATGTTGGAGGGGCTTTAACAGGCTATATTATGATGTGGTATTGGAAGAAAAATCAGTTTAATAAAAACCGTTGGAATTAAAGTTTCCAAATTTAGAAGGAAAATTGTAATGATAGCTTATAACTCATAATTTAAAGTATGAATATATTAGACGATTTGAAAATGCAGTATAGATTGGGAGACATTGCTATGAAGATGATCTATTGGAATGTAGGCTGTTTTTTGGTTTCCTTAGTTCTTTTCTACCAATTTAAGGTAGGGGCTTTTGAATTTCCAAATTGGATAGCTTTGTCGTCAGAACCAATGGTTTTTCTGTTGAAGCCTTGGACTTTTTTGACGTATGCTTTTTTTCATGATGGATTTTTTCATTTGCTTTTCAATATGATGGTGCTGAATTTTGCCAGCTACCTGTTTTTGACTTTTTTTTCATCCAAACAGTATTTGGGACTTTATATTTTAAGTGCTGTTTTTTCAGGGTTGATTTTTGCTCTGGGTTTTAATCTGATGCATTACAGCGGAGCCATAGTTGGGGCTTCGGCAGCTATAATGGCAATCTTGGTAGCTGTAACAAGCTACAGTCCTTTGATGGATGTGCGGTTAATGCTTATTGGGAACGTCAAATTATGGCATATCACAGCTGTAATTCTTATTTTGGACTTAATGCAATTTCGATTGGAAAACTCCGGCGGGCATATTTCTCATTTGGCGGGTGCTTTTTTTGGGTTTGCCTATATTAAATTACTTCAAAATGGAATTGATTTGAGTAAAATAGTAAGTACTGTTTTGGACTTCTTTACCAACTTATTTAAAAAACCGTCTACACCTTTCAAAAAAGTACATAAAAATTATCAAAAACCAATCGAAAAACCTATTTCTAAAATTGTGGTGAAAGATAAAAAACAGCAGCAGATAGACGAGATTTTGGATAAAATCAGTCAGTCGGGTTATGACAGTTTGAGCCAGGAAGAAAAAGAATTCTTGTTTCAAGCCGGAAAATAGCCTATTTTTATCTAATTATTGAAGTGTAAATCGAGAACTTATAGTTTTTAAAAGTTCAAAATACATTAAAAAATGAAGAACCTTTCGTGGTTTAATAAAGGGATGTATCTTTTGAATTTAGTACTTATAGTACTAACATTCATCGCCTATCTCCTGCCTTTTTTGGCGCCAAAAATCTTTCCGTTTTTATCGGTATTGACTTTATTCATGCCCTTGTTTTTTTTAGCCAACGGATTGTTCTTTCTGTATTGGGGGCTTCAGTTCAAAAAACGCATGATTTTGTCTGGTTTAGTTCTTCTGGTAGGGATTACTTTTTTTAATAAATTTTACAAATTTTCGGCCAAAGAATTTCAATCAAGTGATAAGGATTTTACTGTTATGAGTTATAACGTGAGATTGTTCAATGTCTTTAAATGGCTTGACCGAGATGATATTCCCGATACGATTTTAGAATTTATCAATACTCAAAATCCGGATATATTATGCATTCAGGAGTTTTCAAATTCAGCTGATATTGACCTAAAAGTTTACCCATATAAATATGTTTTGATGGAAGGAGAACAAATTAAAACTGGGCAGGCAATATTTTCTAAATTTCCTATCATTGATCAGGGACATATAGTGTTTCCCCATTCCAGCAATAATGTTGTTTTTGCGGATATTAAGAAAGGAAAAGATATTATTAGAGTATATAATATGCATCTTCAGTCTATAAAAATTTCACCGGAAGTAGGCGAAATTTCAGAAAATATTGATGTAATCGACCAGCAAAAATCCAAATACCTTTATGGCCGAATCAGTAAAGCTTTTAAACAGCAACAGGAACAAGCGGCTATTTTTAAAGAACACGAAAAAGATTGTAAATATCCTATTATCATTTGTGGCGACATGAATAACAGTGCTTTTTCGTACGTTTACCGCAACATAAAAGGAAAATTGAGAGACAGTTTCGAAGAGGCGGGAACGGGCTTTGGAGCTACTTATAAATTTAAATATTATCCTGCAAGAATAGATTACATTTTTGCTGATGAAACTATGGAAGTGAAGCAGTTTCAGAGCTTTCCCGATTTTCAAAATTCAGACCATTATCCTATTATGGCAAAGTTATCGATGGAATAGATTAAAAAAATTACCGCAGATTTG
The DNA here is from genome assembly GCA_963511795.1 of uncultured Flavobacterium sp. Classification (GTDB taxonomy): domain Bacteria; phylum Bacteroidota; class Bacteroidia; order Flavobacteriales; family Flavobacteriaceae; genus Flavobacterium. The sequence continues at coordinate 55,433 of CAUPKP010000029.1, forward strand.
CAGATTTTAAATTTTTTATATCTGCGAATCTGCGGTATTATTGTAAGTGGGGATTTTAAAAAGTACTTCGAATTTTGGTTATGGTTTTGACGTAACTTTTTTAAAATGTGTATTTTCTATTAATATTTATCTAACAAGAATTTGATTTTTCAAATAATCCATAGCAAATTTTCCTTCATTAAACAGTAAATCCAGAACGCTTAAATTGTTTAAAAATCCATGCTTATCGTCAAAAACCTGTGTATAAGGTTCGAAAAGGGAATGATCTTTTTTGCCGTTTACCAAATAGCGGAAATCAATAATTTCGGGGTTTCCAATTTCGTGGAAATATTCGGTTGTGGTGTCAAATTCAAATTTCATCCGCAGACATTTAGCTGTTATTTCTAAAGCTTCAAAATTGAGATCCATCAAAAAAGCATGTTTCTTTTGAAAAATAGGAAGCAGATCATCTTCAAAATATTCAAAAAAAGGAGAACTTCTGTAAGCGGCTTCAAGCGATTTAAAATGCTGTTTTTGCCAGTCAAATTCCTGTTCTATTTTTATGTCTTTTGTCTTCTGATGGCTTAAATTAGAATGTTTTATAGGGATATTCAATAATTGAATGCCATTTGGACTGTAAATATAAGTTCGGTTGCGGTTGGTTTGCTTTTGAAAATTATCCTCCATTTCAAATGTAATACTATCCGATTGAGCCATCGCAGCAAAATGACTTATAGACGGGAAATAGGAGGGATGCAGTAATGTTTTCATTTTTTAAAAGTTTTAAGTTTCAGGTTCTAAGCTGCGTAACTTAAAACCTGAAATTTCTTAAACTATTTCTTTTTTCGCCTTTCTTTTGTTCCAAAAATATTCTCCTACGAAAAAGGCAGCAAGCGCAATCAGGAAGTATTTAAAATACGATTGTGGCTGTCCTTCACCGCTAACGGTTGTGAATACTCTGTCCCAGCGAATTTTGTTTATGCCTTTGCCATTAGTATCCCAGCTTAACCATATGAAAATTGGTTTTCCTACAATGTGATTCTCGGGCACATAACCCCAATAACGGCTGTCTTCAGAGTTATGGCGATTGTCTCCCATCATCCAATAATAATTTTGGTCAAAAGTGTAAGTTGTGGCTATTTTTCCGTCAATTGTGATTTCATTTCCATTCACTTTCAAATCTTTTTTCTCATAATCAGTGATGATGGTTTTGTAGAAAGGCAATGATTCTAAGTTTAAGGCGACTGTTTTTCCTTTTTGAGGGATATAAATTGGACCTAAATTATCTTGGCTCCACTGTTTAGTATGAGGGAAAATACCCCTTTCTGGATTTCTATTAATAACTCTGTTCACCGATGTAATACCAGGGACATTTTTTAATCTTGCGGCACCTGCCACAGTTAAGGCACTCATGTATAAAGTGTCCCTTGTTTCCTGATTTAAGAAATAACCACCATCAATGATGTCCATATCCTTGAAAAGATATTCAAAGTCAATAGGAGTTTTTGGATCTCTAGTAATCATGTAAGAGAATTGAGGTTTAGCTCGTTCAGGTAAAATCAATTCTTTTCCGTTTATGTAAACTAATCCGTCTTTTATGGATAAACTGTCTCCAGGAAGACCAACGCAGCGTTTTACATAATTTGATTTTTTGTCAATAGGTTTATCAACTCTAAGTCCAGATCTGTCTCTAAATTTATATACAGTATCAGCTGGCCAGTTGAAAACTACAATGTCAGAGTGCTGAATGGTTTGAAAGCCAGGAAGCCTTAAATATGGCAACTGTGGCCAATTCAAATACGATTTTTGTTTAGTCAATGGAATAGTATCGTGAACCATTGGCATTGCTACAGTTGTCATTGGAACTCTGGCTCCGTAATTCATTTTGCTTACAAACAAAAAGTCTCCAACTAACAATGACTTCTCCAATGATGAAGTTGGAATGGTGTAAGGCTGAATAAAGTATGTATGTACAATAGTTGCTACAATAACAGCGAAAAGCAATGAACTAATTGTATCGGCAGCTTTATGCTCTGGATTTGTGCTTCTATCGGAAATGTAGTTTAAAGATTGGGTGTAATTAAGGTAATAAATATAAAATCCTAAGGTCGCAATTACCAGTAAGGTATCTGCGGTGGTTTTTTTACCAAAACTACGGATAGTTTCTACCCAAATTACAGGAAACATAATCAAATTAATAATTGGGATGAAAAGCAAAAGCGTCCACCATGTAGGGCGTCCAATTATTTTCATCAGAACAATTGCATTGTAAACAGGAATAGCTGCTTCCCAACGTTTTCTGCCGGCACTTTCGTATAGTTTCCATGTTCCTAAAAAATGAATAACCTGTACGGCTAAGAAAAACACAAACCAAAGATATAGTGTCATAATTTTGAAAATTAGAAGTTAAAAATTAGAAATCTGACAGTTTTCTAATTGGGATTTGGAGTTTTATTTTTAATTTAAATTCAATACATCTTTCATGGTAAATACGCCCTGCTTTCCTGCCAGCCATTCGGCAGCAATTACAGCACCTAAGGCAAAGCCCTCACGATTATGGGCAGTATGCTTTATTTCGATAGAATCTACTTCAGAGTTGTAAGTGACCGTGTGAGTTCCGGGAACTGTTCCTACTCTTACGGCTTCTATATGAATCTCGTCTTCTTTTGGAGTATCTAATGTCCAATTGGTGTAATTGCTGTTTTCGATGATACCTTTGGCCAATGAAATAGCAGTCCCGCTTGGTGCGTCAAGTTTTTGATCGTGGTGTATCTCTTCCATATCTACTTTGTAATGATCAAATGGAGACATGATTTTTGCCAGGTATTCGTTGAATTCAAAAAATAAATTCACGCCAAGGCTAAAATTAGAACTCGATATAAATCCTCCGTTTTTTTCTTTGCAAAGAGCAATCATTTCATCATAATGCTCTAACCAGCCCGTTGTACCCGAAACTACAGGCACATTGGCATGAAAACAGCTGGAGATATTGCTTACTGCAGCAGCAGGCACGCTGAAATCGATTGCAACATCTGCTGTCGAAAGACCGTCATATGTATTGAATTCATCTTTTTTTAAAACAATTTCATGTCCTCTTTCTAAAGCAATTCTTTCGATTACCTGTCCCATTTTTCCGTATCCTAAAAGCGCAATTTTCATTATATGATGTTTTTTTATTGATTTTTTAAAGACGAATAATTCCGAATCTAAAAGCGATAGTTAAGGGTTAGTCCCACATTTGATTTTAATGTTACAGCATCTGGGGTTATTTCCGGCCTCACAGATAAAGTCTGGTTGACATTAAATTGTATTAATGCAGCGTCTACATTGGCATCAATAATGTTGAGAACATAAAAACCAATTACAAAGAATCCTGACAGCGAAGCATTTCTTTGATAAAATTCTTGTGCAGAAATTAATTGTGTGTCTGAAAGATAGTCGTATTCAGGATCGGGATTGCCGGATAGACGGCTTTTGTATGCATCCCGATATTCGTTGTATTTCTTTTTGTTATCAGCGTAAAGATATAAACTGGTTCCCATAGCTCCATAAACTATTGGAATTTTCCAGTATCTTTTATTATAGGCCTGACCTAAACCGGGTAATATAGCGGAATAAAAGGCAGCCTTTGCGGGTGTCAAAGGGTCTATTTCTGTTAATTTTAAAGTGTCTTTTGATTGTAAAACAGCATCTTTTTTTGCTTGTGCAAAAATTGCTGCGTTTCCAAAAAGAAAAAGCAATAGACCTATGAATATGAATTTATTCACTACCCTTCTATTAATTTTATAATTCTATTGAAGTCTTCTTCAGAATGGAAAGGAATAGTAATTTTGCCTTTGCCATTTCCAGCCACTTTTACATCTATTTTTGTTCCAAAATATTTGTTGAAAGTACTTACGTCTTCATCATTAATTTCAAAAGAAGCAGTTTTTGCAGGGACAGCAGGTTTTGGTTTCAAACTTTCGTGATAGTTTTTTACCAAAGTTTCAGTCTCTCTAACCGAAAGATTTTGGCTCACTATTTTTTGGTAAATATCCGTCTGAACATCATGATCGTCTATGTTGATGATAGCGCGTCCGTGACCCATACTGATGAAACCATCACGTATTCCGGTTTGAATAATCGGATCTAGTTTTAAAAGTCTTAGGTAATTGGCAATAGTAGAACGTTTTTTACCCACTCTTTCACTCATCTGTTCTTGAGTTAACTGAATTTCGTCAATCAGTCTTTGGTAAGAAAGAGCAATCTCTATCGGGTCTAAATCATGACGCTGGATATTTTCAACCAAAGCCATGATTAATGACTCATTATCGTTTGCAATACGGATGTAAGCAGGAACTGTAGTAAGTCCAATTAATGTAGAAGCGCGTAACCGGCGTTCTCCAGAAATCAATTGGTATTTGTTAAAGTCTAATTTACGTACGGTAATAGGCTGAATCACTCCTAATTCCTTAATAGAAGTGGCTAATTCGCGTAAAGATTCTTCGTTAAAATTACTTCGGGGCTGAAATGGATTTATTTCTATAGCATCAATTTCAAGCTCTATAATATTCCCTACAACTTTATCTGCATTTTTATCTTCTACCGATTGAATATCGTTCTCGGGATCTTTTAATAACGCAGATAAACCTCTACCTAAGGCTTGTTTTTTTATTGCTTTTGACATACAACTATTTACTGTTTTTCTTTATAATTTCTTGAGCTAAATGGATATAATTGACAGCTCCTTTACTTGTAGCATCATAGTTTATAATGCTTTCTCCAAAACTCGGGGCTTCACTCAATTTTACATTTCTTTGTATCACAGTTTCAAAAACCATATCGTTAAAGTGTTTTTGAACCTCTTCGACCACTTGGTTGGATAAACGTAATCTTGAATCAAACATGGTTAGCAATAATCCTTCAATATCCAAATCAGGATTGTGGATTTTTTGAATACTTTTTATGGTGTTCAATAATTTACCCAAACCTTCCAATGCAAAATATTCACACTGAATTGGAATAACTACAGAATCTGCAGCAGTTAAGGCGTTCAAAGTCAAAAGTCCAAGAGACGGTGCGCAATCAATTAAGATATAATCGTATTTATCTTTTACGCTTTCTAATGCTTTTTTAAGCATGTATTCTCTGTTTTCTTTATCAACAAGCTCAATCTCGATCGCAACAAGATCAATATGTGCAGGAATTACATCTACATTTGGCGACGAACATTTTATAATAGCCTCCAAAGGGGTATGACTGTGTTCGAGAATCTGATAGGTTCCAATTTCGACTGTTTCTACATCAATTCCTAAGCCTGAAGTAGCATTTGCTTGAGGATCAGCGTCTATTAGTAATACTTTTTTTTCTAAAACACCTAATGAAGCAGCAAGGTTAATTGAAGTAGTTGTCTTTCCAACTCCGCCTTTCTGATTCGCAATCGCTATGATTTTGCCCATTTATTTTCTAAATTTTGAACGGTAAAAATACAATTATTTATGGGTTTTGAAAATCTATTTTGTTAACAAAAACAAATAGTTTTACACTCCCCAATTTATCTTAGGAATACTATGGATTCTTTGCTTTTTTAGTAATTAATATACCTGAAAAAAGAGAACTGTATAATTAGTTCTCTTTTTAATTTATTACTGAATGCTGAATTCTGCTAACTCTTTTTCTTTGCCTTAATCATCATTTCTAATTGATCCCAAAGTTCTTCTGGAATGGCTTCCAATAAATTGAATTGTCCAGCTCCTTTTAGCCATTCGCCACCATCAATTACTACCACTTCGCCATTTACATATGCAGAAAAATCTGAAACTAAATAAGCTGCTAAATTGGCTAATTCCTGATGGTCACCAACCCTTTTTAGAGGGACTTTTTTGGCCATATCAAATTTTTCGGCAAGATTTCCAGGCAATAATCGATCCCAAGCGCCTTTAGTAGGGAATGGACCCGGAGCTATTGCATTGGTGCGAATTCCATATTTTGCCCATTCTACTGCCAGACTTCTCGTCATGGCCAGCACACCAGCTTTTGCAGTGGCACTTGGAACTACATAAGCAGAACCAGTCCAGGCATAAGTGGTAACAATATTCAAAACAGTTGATGAAGTTTGTTTCGTATCAATCCAATGTTTTCCAAAGGCAAGCGTGCAGTTTTTGGTTCCTTTCAGTACAATGTCTATTACAGTATCAAAAGCATTGGATGATAAGCGTTCGGTTGGTGAGATGAAATTCCCTGCAGCATTATTTAATAATACATCGACTTTGCCAAAAGCTTTTAAAACTTCCTGTAGCATATTTTCTACTTCTTCATAATGGCGGACGTCACATTGAAGTGGTAAGCACGTTCCGCTGGTTTCTGCTTCTAATTCTTTGGCTGTGTTTTTTAATTTTTCTAAATCTCTTGAAGTGATGGCTACTTTTGCGCCTAATTCTAAGAAATACTTGGTCATCGCTTTCCCTAAGCCGCTTCCGCCTCCTGTAACTACTATCACTTTGCCTTGTAGAGCATCATCTCTCAGCATTTTATCGGTATAACTCATAATTTATTTTTTTTGGATTGTAAATGTAGTAAAATAAAATAGTATGCATGCATAGTTTTTGAAATTACTATGTTTCGAATAAATGAAATACGTATGAAAAAAAAACTAGACTCTTAGGGACTTAGTATCTCTTGGTTATATTGCTTCTAATCTTCTCGCTGCTTCTGCTAAAGTTAAATCATCTTTGGCAAAACAAAAACGAATTAATTTTAAATCTTTTCCATTTTCATAAAAAGTAGATATTGGAATTGCTGCTACGCCATAATCGGTAATTAATCGTTTGCAAAAATCAACATCATTCTCATCTGAAATATTTGCATACGATACTACTTGAAAATAGGTTCCTTCGCACGGCATCAATTGGAATCTGCTGTTTTTTAATAATGATCTGAAATAATCCCGCTTCTTTTGATAAAATGAACTGATTTCATTTATGTTAACCAAATCTAAATATTCGGAAACAGCTATTTGGCAAATGCTATTTACGCTAAAAACTAAAAACTGATGCACTTTTTTTATTTCTTTCATCAAATAGTCAGGAGCTACAAGGTAGCCAATTTTCCAGCCGGTTACATGAAATGATTTTCCAAATGAGGAAGTTGTGATGCAACGGTCAAGTAATTTTTTTCGAGTGTGAGTGGAAATATGTTTTTGTTCGAAAGTGATGTATTCGTAAACTTCATCTGAAAGCAATACTACATTAGGATATTTTTCTAAGATTGATTCTAAATTTTCAAAATCTGATTCGGTTAATATTTTTCCGGTAGGATTATGAGGATTATTAATGATAATCATTTTAGTTTTCTCCGAAAAAGCACTGGCAATTTTGCTCCAATTGGGCGTGTAGTTGTCATTTAGTGCTACACGAATGGGTTTTGCCTGACTTAGTAAAATAGGAGCTTCGTAGCAATCATAACTTGGATCGAGAATAATTACTTCATCATTTGGTTTTAGCAAAGCCAGTAATGCTGTGAATATGGCTTGGGTTGCACCCGCTGTAATTAGTATTTCGGTTTCGGGAAGGATGCTGCGATTGTATGATGATTTAACTAATACAGCAATTTTGTTTAGCAATGGAGGATAGCCAGACATGGGTGTGTATTGATGAACGTCTTCAAGTGCCAATCGAGAAACAATCTTGGTTAATCTTTCATCAACTGGGAAGTTAGGAAATCCTTGAGAAAGATTGATTGCGTTGTGTTCTGACGCCATTTTGGACATTACCGTAAAGATGCTGGTTGTTACATTTGGAAGCTTGCTCATGTAATAAATCAAGTTGTTTATGAGTATAAAAGTAGTTGATTTATTTTTTGGTTAGAATATGTTCGGAAAAATAAAACTCTCTTGTGATTGAGGAATGTTCCTGCGAACTGAGTGAGGGATAGAAGTCAATGTCATTAAGTTAAGGGGTAACAAAATAAAAACCATTGAGTTACAAACCTAAAATAGGTTCTTTGTAATTGACTAAAAAACAAAAACTCAATGGTAGAAGCAAATATAAAAATAATTGAAGATTTAAAAGAAGCATTA
>CAUPKP010000030.1:0-60859 GCA_963511795.1 uncultured Flavobacterium sp.
ATTGCCGTTACAGTAGCTGTAGCTGTAGAAGTACATCCATTAGCATCAGTAATAACAAAATTATACGTATCCGCATCAGCATTACTTACACTAGTAGTAAAGGTTAATGACGCACTTGCAGCACTTGCAGCACTTATCGTTCCTGTTCCTTTTTGAACAGTATAAGTATATGGAGCTCTTCCGCCTGTAATTGTGGTTGTAATTACAGCGTCTGGACTAGCCGAACAATCAAGTGGTTTTGTTACTGTAGCATTTGAAGTTAATTGAGGATAAACTGTAACTGGCGTAGCAGAAGCAGTACATAAATTAGCGTCTTTAACCCAAACTGTATAAGTCCCCGGAGCGACTGTAAAAGTATTTCCAGATTGGAAAATACCAGTTTCTCCATTGATTCCATAAGTTAATGTTCCTGTTCCGTTTGAACCAGTAGCGGTAATAGTAAAACTGCTTCCTAATGCTGTACATTGGTTAGATACTACAGCAGTCACTGATGGTATAGGATCGCTAATTACCGTAACTGTCGTTTTTGCAATACAGTCATTAGCATCTTTAACATATACATCCCATACCAAATCTGCACCAGAATTTGTATCTACTGTTAAAACAGCTGTATTTCCGTAAACTGATGTTGGAACTGTCGATGGACTTTTAGCGTAGGCATATAAATAATTAGTTGTTCCGCCTGTTGCAGCTATCGTAATATTCGAATTGTCATTCTTACAATTTACATTTGTTCCCGTTGCACTCGTAATCGATAAGGCCGCTGCTGGCTGTGAAAGCGTTACACTGTAAGTTGCAGGACAATTGGTTTTTCTATCGGTTACTGTAATAGTATAAACTCCTGCTGGCTGCGAAGCAGTTACATTAATAACAGTAAGAGTTTCGCTTTGATTGGTATCACTTTGAATAATTGCATTGGCTGCATTCCTTATAACATAATCATAACCTCTGTCTTTTACACCGCTTACTGTAAACTGAATTGTTCCATTCTCTCCAAAACATTTAATTGCAGTAATTACAGAACCTCCAGCAGCAACATCAGGTACGCTTTTTATATTGTAATCTAAATCAAAACTACATCCGTTTTTATCAGTAGCTCTAAAAACATAATCACCAGGTTTAAGGTTTTTAAACTCCCCATCTGAAACAACTGCTGAACTGAAACCAGAAGGACCAGAAATAATTTGATAACGTATAGGGGATAATCCTCCTACTGCCTGAAATTTGACATGAGCTTCATAGGCTGGACATTCTAAACCTGTATCAAACATTACATCAATACCAGTAATAAGAACTTTAGAAGCTATCACTGTCGATAAAGGTCCAAATTGACAGCCATTTATGTCTTTAACATAAGCTGTTACAGTTTGTGCTGTACTTGTAGAATAAGTATTTCCAGAAGTAAAATTAGAAGTTCCGTTAAAGCTGTACTCATAAGGTCCAGTACCTCCTGAACCTACAACTGTAACAACAGCTGGAATAGTACCTGTGCCACTGCAGCCCAATTCGGTTGCACTAATAGTTCCTCCAACTGCAGCTGGATTTACTATAGTAATATCTGTAACTGCAGATTCACAACCTTTAGTATCAATAACCTTAATATTATAAGTACCCGTGGCTAAGCCTGTAAACTGATTAGTATTTTGAGTAGTATAAACTGCTGCACTGTTTAATTTAATTGCATACGTATATGCTGCTGTAAAACCATTAGCAGCAGTTACTGTAATAGTACCATTGTTGAGACCATTACAAGTAATATCGGTTTTAATAGCAGTTAATGTTGGCGTTGTTTTTGCAGAAACAATAATAGTATTGCTCGTTGCTGGACAGCCTTTACTGTCACTTACAGTAAATACATAACTTCCGGCAACCGTAGCTGTATAAGGAAATGATACAGAAGCCGCGGCACCGCCGTCACGTGAAACAGTATATGTATAAGGAGCTCCATAACCGCCAGTTACAGAAGCATCAATAGAAGCATTTACTAAACACGTTAAATCTTGATTCAACTGTGCAGTCAAAGTCAACTGTGGCTCAATTTGGATATTATTAATTGTAGCTGTACAATTATTACTGTCAGTTACTACAATAATATGAGTTCCCACACCTACTGTATTAAAGGTATTGCTTCCTTGTGAAGCACCTCCGTTTAGGCTATATGTGAACGGACTTAACCCTCCCGAAACAGAAACCACTAAAGTAGCTTGATTAGCCGTGTCATAACACAAATCAGATGATGCTGTCAGACTTGCTGTAAAACCAGTAGGATTTACAACATTTACTGGAGCGCCAACTGGACTAACACATAAATTGGCATCTCTTGCAAACACAGTATAATCTCCTGCATCTACATCCGTAAATTGAGCGTTATTTTGAAATACTCTAACAACAGCACCACCAATAGTATTTCTTAATTCATACCAATATCCTGACAGTGTTCCTCCACCGCCTACCGCAGTTATTGTTGCTTTAGTAGTACAAGTTGGCAATTTGGTAATAGAAGCTGTTACTGTTACTGCTGCTGGAGCAGTAATCCCTTGTGTTAAAGTATAAGAACAACTACCAGTAGCGTCACTACGAACAACAATAGTATGAGTACCCACACCAAATCCCGTTAGAGTTAATGGAGAAATAGTTGTTGTTTGAAATGCAGCTCCATTTACAGAATATTGATATCCTGATGCATTAAAGTTTTCAGCGGCAATAGTAATTGTCCCATTGCTCTCACCAAAACATAATGCATTTGTAAATGTTGGTATAGAAGCCTTAAACGCTTTGCTTGCATCAATTTTGATTGGAAACGATCTTTCATTACCGCATGATTTTGGAATTTGACGCACCCAAATATCATCAATAAGTACATCATTACCATTGAACTCATTACTGTAAGAACGAATAACAAAACTTAAATTACTATAAGCACCCGGATTTAAAGACAATTCTTTATATTCCCATTTATCAGATTTAGGAACTTGCCATGGTGAAGCTACAGGAGTAGTTGCAACAATGGTTTCTGTCCCCCCAACACCATTTAAATTATTAACTAACTGAATTGTTAATTTTGGATCATGTAAACCTGGATTAGAACTTCTAATTAGATTTTCAGCCCATAAAGAAATGATTACATCTTGATTTACAATTACGTCTTTAATCGGTTTACTGTATAAGATACCACCTATACCAGCGCTTCCACCTACATTTACACATAGAAATCTACCCAATGGATCTGATGGAGTTGTATGGTCTTTTGCAATTAGCCAAGAACTTCCAAAAGTGGTTTTAATAGAACTTGCTACTGCGTATTTGCCATCATTAATTTGATAGTCATTAATATCACCGCATGAAGATGGCCAACTAGCCGGGTGAGTCGTTGTTTCATCTTCAAAACAATAGGCAGGGTTAATACCTGAGGTTGTTGTATAGCCTCCTTTGCCAAAATCCTCCTGCAGTAAATTACTGTAACTCGATACTGTTTGAACATTATACTTTACAATTACGGTATGATCCCCAGAGGGAACGTTTGTAAATGTATTGTTAGTAATTGGTGAATTAGGTACTGGCGGATTTGTCCCTGTTTTCAAATAATACTCATAAGTATAAGTAGTTCCTCCAGTTGTTGTTGGGTTATTTACTATTACAGTAGCAGTAGCACTGCCATCACAATTATAAACGGTATCGATATCATCATCAATATCTGGATCTGCAGGTTTTGGGTCAAGAGTTACAGTATATGGTATTTCGAATACGCATCCTAATGCATCTCTAACCGCTAAATTATAGGTTCCGGCTATAACATATTTTTGAGATACATTTTCCCAAATAATACCTCCATCAAAACTATATTCATAAGGAGAAGTACCTCCTTGTATGTTAGTTATACGCAAAAGTCCTGTAGGCTGACCTCCTTGTAAAGGACCGCATCCTGCCAATTCACCAATACCTGCGGAAGCTGTAACTGCTGAAGTTGGACCAGTAATAGTAATTACTCTAACCGGATCTTGACAGTATGCTGTTGTTGGAGTTCCATTTTGTGGCGTATAAGTAATTCCATATCTCACTACAACATTATACGTTCCAGGGCTTAAATTGGAGAAAGTAGAATTTGTTCCAAAAGTAACACCGTTGTCTATACTATAAGACATTGAATGACCATTAGGGACAATATTTTCTATCTTTATTTCAGAACCAGTACCATAACAAAGACTATTTGTATTACTTACAGTATAAGTTGGTTTAGTAATAGCAGGAACGCTTAAAACGATAGTTTTCTCACATAATCTTGAATCACGGACAAGAATAGTATAATCTCTTGCAGTTGGTGTTAAAATAATAATTGCGTTTGGATCAAAATTATCATTTAGAGAAGAAGCTTGAGCGGTAGTTGATCCGTCAACAAAAAAAGAATAACCGCCACTTCCTCCAGTTGCACTGATTTTATATTTTCCATCATTACATGATGTAAGAGGTGAAAGTGTATTCGCAGTAAGTATTATTTCAGACGAAGGATTTTGAATGTATTTATAAACACTTGCTGAACATTCTTTATTACCTAGATTATCCTGAGTATAAACTTCTACTTGGTACGTTTTCCCGGGATCAATATTATTAAAAGTATAATAACGATCTGTTAGTGGTCCAACTCTTGTAATAAAAGTACCATTATCATAAAGAGCAAAATAATAACCTGAAAAACCTGCTGTAGCACTTACAGTCATAACACCTTTATCTAAATAACAAAGAGGCTGTTCGTCAGGATTTTCAACTTTAGGCGTAAGATTTAAAGAACGGATTTCAATCTCATGTGTTTTGAAAACACATGTGCCTTGAACATTTTTTAATCTATAATTTACAACGTAAGTTCCTGCATTCCATATATCAAAACTATTGCTGTCTTGGTAACTAGTAGTTGAATTTGTAGCAACATTTGTTAAACTATATTCATAACCTCCTGTAAGCTGTTCAGCTGTAATATTACCTTTCTGATAGCATAAAATGTCTTTATGAGTCTCTGTAATAGACAGGTCATTTTTATACACATTAAAATAATATGTATTAACACAACCGCTAGAATTAATAGTAACTCTATAGTTACCAGCAGCATCAGCAGCAGCACCATCAACAGTAAAATTTGGCCCACTCCCTTTAGTTTCCCAGACACAGTCTGTTCTTTCGTCAGCACACAAATCAGATAAACCTATAGTAGGAGAGGGGCAGCTAACTCTTCTCTCCCAAAGTACACTTGCACCAGTGATGCCTGTATTGATTAATCTTGTGTCTGTTGTACCGCACAAAAAGATTTTTGGCAATGGTTTTCCATCAATTTCACAACCAGGCACTACACCATTAACTTTATTATCTGCAAAAGCTATGATTGGATTTGTCCTTACACCCGCGCCTACAACAGTAATAATTTCCTGCAAATCATTACATGGAGGAGTAGCCGTATTATTAACGTAATATACACCAGGCTCCGTAACAGTATATGTTTGGCCTGTTCCAATAACTGGTAAACCTGTTGGACTTTTTGACCAAGAATAGGATGCATATCCTCCCGAAGCAGAAATAGTCAGGTCGGTAGTACATATTTCTTGTCTTCTGTTCTTACAATCATCAATACCTACTAAGAAGTTTGTTGATTGTGGAATGGCACTACAGCCTGTTGCCGAAGAAAAACTGCTGTCACCATATACAGCGGGATTAATAGGATCAGCTCCTAAATCACCAAAATACCGAGAAGTAGCTGTATTCTGAATTAAATTAGAACACGCATTTGTTAATTTAGCACAATCATTTACAACTCTAACCTTAAAACGAAATGTCGCCTCTGGTATTCTTGGATTAAAAGTAACTAGATTATTAGGTATTGTAAAAGTTATAGTTCTAGTAGCTGTATTATATGATGCAAAAGAAAGTTTTTGAGCAACGGTCGGATTAGTTATACCAGGCAGCTCAATAATATCATCCGGGAAAGTAAAATCAGTATTATCCGGGAGTTTATCTGTTATTGTAAATGTCTTTGCATTATCATTTCCTACGTTTTGATATTTTAATTGATAAACAAGCTCATCACCTAGTGCTACAGGCAAATTATCTGCAGCCACTCCATTCTTGAACACACCTTTGCTTAAAACAATTTTTGGCGCAATGATATCCACCGAAAATGCCATGAAATAATAAAAATAAACATCAAGACTAGTACCTAAAGTTATTCTTGCAGAAGTATCGTTATTTTTAATAATACCGGATGATGGATCAATATCTATAACTCCAGCATCGAAACCTAAAGTATTAACGCTATTAGGCACTCTAGTTGTAAAATTAGTAGCTAAACTATTAATAGAACTATTAAAAAAATTACTGCTATTTGACACTAAAGGCCTTGTGGGTGGAGTAATTAACCCATAATTTGCATCTATGGGAGCAACAAGATCTCTATTTATCTTAAGATAATCTCCATTATAATTTCTATCCCCTTCAAGGGCAGCAAAAGCGAATCTAGCTTTTACCGGGCCTGTAGGTATGGTTGTAAAACCACTTATTGTTGTATCAAAAGGAGCTTGATTACTCCCTATTGCAGTAAAACCATTAAAGGAAGAAATTGCCTTGGTTGGTAAACTAGCATCTTCATAAACAATAAAAATAGACCAACCTGCTGATAAACCAGTTGGGTCGTTAGTACCTCCTTCGTTAGCTATAACATTTGCTACTGTATATTCCCCATTAGGGTTTGTACCATTTAATAAAGATGTAATATTTGCAAAACAGGCATAGGCTTGTGTTCTATTACCTTGAGAATCACTAGGGCCATCGTTAACATTTTTAATATCGTGAATGATAGTCCCAACAACATCTTGATAACCACTAGTAATGGTATTGGGAACCTTAATTTTTACTTTATTAATATTATTCCTTCTTACATCTGTACTAGAGGTTTCAAAAATACCTGACCAATATAAAGCCGCATAAGCAACTCTATAACAAGGGGCGGCCGGAGCAATGTTATTAGGAATCGTCAGCGTGGCTCTACTAGAACTAAATATTCCCGTGGTACCTCTGTCTACATTAATGTAGTACATGTCAAAATTACCATTGGTATCGTTACTGCCAGTACCATTAAATGCAGTGTTTGGATCAGTTGAAAAAGTACCATTATTATTTCTTACCCCTCTATTAAGAATATTATTTCCAATAGTAAGAATATCTCCTTTTATCTGAGTGTTAAACTCTCTGCCAAAAGTCTTATAAACCGGTCCCGATTGAGAATAACTAGAAATTGTACTTAAAAAAAAGAAAAGCAGAAGCACTATAGAACTAGTACTTTGCTTTAAAAAAGTTTTGTTTTGAAAAAGCGGGCTTTTTAAATATTGCAATTTGTCAACAGAAGAAATATTGCAAAATGAATTTTCAATCAAAGATAATAACCAATGACCAAATTTAGAAAAAGTAGGTTTTTTCATGTATTTATATATTTAATTCTATCTATTGAAATTATCACTGAGGCTGTGGATAAATTTCAACAGATAGAATATATTTATTAATATTATTTTTTTAATCCAATTTTTTGAATCATTCTTATTATTATGATTCTTTACTGAAAATTTGAATTAAAACTTGTTAGAATTGCTTCATTAACAATTATTTTTTTATGATTTATATTACAAATAATGTCTTAAAAAATCTAAAATTAAACATTTTAAAACAATATCAAATAAAATTGTAAATTATTTTATTACAAATAATATGTTCATAAATTATTTTTCAATTTTAACAATAACCATTTTCCCATTATATGGTTTATTTCCTTTTTCTCCTAATGCATCTGTAGCTTCTTGTAAATTATCAAACTTATCAGTATAAATAAAGTATCTGCTTGAATTTACATCATAGAAGAAATTCACATTAGACTGACCTGCAGCTACTGTTTTGGTGACAAATGCATCTCTTTTTGATACATCCCCGTGTACTGCCAATATCATATAATAACCGCTTTCCAGATTTTTATTGTTTTTAATAATCTGCATATTAGCCTGATTATCTCCAAAATCAAAATCTTCTTTTTTCAATGGCACACTGCTCACCTTAGTCGTTGCTTTAATTTGTTTTAAAGTAGCCATATCCTGTGCTAAACGATCTTGATCATTTGAAGAAACAGCACGCTTAATCCTACGTTTTTTCTCAATTTCAGTTTCCACTTTGATTTTCTCTAAAGTAGTAATTAAAACGGCATTAGACTGTTCGGCTTTGACTTGTTCCGCTTTTAAAGTCTCAATAGTTTTCAAATAATTTTGATTAATAAGATCATTTTTAGGAGTCTTTTTAAGTCTTTCATTGTAAAGCTTATTGAACTCTGCTAGATTATCAGCTTGTGCTTTATTTATTTCAGCAATTTGTGTTCTGATAGATTCTAACTCGGCATTCTCTCCAGCCGTGCTTTTAAACTCTACAGTTGTATTTTTCACTATACCTTTATCACTCAAATCATTCTCCTCTCTCATCTCTTTCAACGCCTTTTCTTTACTAGCGACAGTTGCATCCAAACGGCTTAACAATTGTTGCTGTCTTCTTTTTGAAGATTCAAGAATACTTGTCAGATTATCCATTGATTTACCATACTCATCTTTAGGCATAGCATCTGCCTTCGCTTTGGCCAATGCTTCAATAGCAAGCTTCGCGGCAGCGGCAGCTTCAATTTTTTCCTGCTCAGCCTGTGCATCCGCTTTTGCTTTAGCTTCAGCATCTGCTTTAGCTTTTGCCTCAGCAGCTAGTTTGGCGGCAGCTTCCGATTTGGCTTTGGCTTCTGCATCAGCTTTGGCTTTTGCATCGGCAGCTAGTTTGGCTGCAGCTTCCGATTTGGCTTTTGCGTCTGCATCAGCTTTGTCTTTTGCGTCTGCGGCTAGTTTTGCAGCAACTTCTGCATCGGCTTTAGCTTTTACATCTGCTGCTAGTTTGGCGGCCTCAGCATCAGCTTTGGCTTTAGTCTCAGCGGCAAGTTTCGCAGCAGCTTCTGCATCGGCTTTGGCTTTTGCGTCGGCTTTGGCTTTTGCGTCGGCAGCTAGTTTGGCGGCCTCAGCATCAGCTTTGGCTTTAGTCTCAGTGGCAAGTTTCGCAGCAGCTTCTGCATCGGCTTTAGCTTTTGCATCGGCAGCTAGTTTGGCAGCTGCTTCAGATTTAGCTTTCGCATCTGCATCAGCTTTTGCTTTAGTCTCAGCAGCAAGTTTCGCGGCAGCTTCAGCATCAGCTTTGGCTTTTGCATCGGCAGCTAGTTTGGCAGCCTCAGCATCAGCTTTAGATTTAGTCTCAGCGGCAAGTTTTGCGGCAGCTTCTGCATCGGCTTTAGCTTTTGCATCTGCTGCTAGTTTGGCAGTTGCTTCAGATTTAGTTTTCGCATCTGCATCAGCTTTTGCTTTAGTCTCAGCAGCCAGTTTCGTGGCAGCTTCAGCATCTGCTTTGGCTTTTGCATCGGCAGCTAGTTTGGCAGCCTCAGTTTTTGCTTTAGTCTCAGAGGCAAGTTTTGCGGCAGCTTCTGCATCTGCTTTGGCTTTTGCGTCGGCAGCTAGTTTGGCGGCCTCAGCATCAGCTTTTGCTTTAGTCTCAGCGGCAAGTTTCGTGGCAGCTTCTGCATCAGCTTTGGCTTTTGCATCGGCAGCTAGTTTGGCAGCTGCTATCTCTTTGGCTTTAGTCTCCGCAGCTTGTTTAGCCGCTTCAGCATCTGCTTTAGTTTTAGCATCAGCAGCCAATTTAGCTGCTTTTTCTTCTTTCTCTTTGTTCTCAGCAGCTTGTTTAGTCGCTTCAGCATCTGCTTTAGCTTTAGCATCGGCAGCTAATTTGGCTGCAGCTGTTTCTTTAGCTTTAGTCTCGGCAGCTAGTTTATACGCTTCAGCATCTGCTTTAGCTTTAGCATCGGCAGCCAATTTAGCGGCAGTTGCATCCGCATCTGCTTTTACTTTAGTATCAGCAGCTAATTTAGCTGCAGCAACTGCTTTAGCTTTATTTTCAGCAATTAATTTTGCTGCTGCATCTGCATCCGCTTTTACTTTGGCATCAGCAGCCAGTTTCTTCTCCTTAGCAGTAAGCTCTGGCTTTTTTACTGCTAATGCAGCTGCTGCATCTGCTTTTGCTTTAGCATCAGCCTCTAGTTTCTTTTTACGCTCAACAGCTAAAGCATCCGACTTAGCTTTTGCTAGAGCTACAGCATCAGCTTTGGCTTTATTAGCAGCTTCTAACTTAGCCTTATTAGCTGCTGCAATTTTAGCCTGTTGAGTCGTTTTGGTATCTGCAGTCGTTTTTGTAACTGGTTTTGTAGTAGCTGCAACCTTCTTCTGTACTGGTGCAGGTTCTATTAAAGCTCCTTCTTCTTCTTCATCTCCATAATCAAAATTCTGATTTTTGAATTTATAAGCCAAAACAATTATATGTGAAGCTCCCAATTGTGAAATATCACCCAAGCCCATACCATAGGAATATTCTAGAGCAATTTTTGGAGTAATATTAAGTCCGAAACCAGCTGTCGCCCCTAAAATAGAATTATAACCTGCTTGTGCCCAAATTCCTTGTGGAATGGTAAACATCGCTGATCCTGAAAAGACTGTATTCTCTTTATTAACTTCAGTTTTGATTATACCCGAAAACTTACTTTTGTCAAAAAAACCATAGGAATCAAGATAGCCAGTATACATTACATGTCCTTCAATACCTTGATTAGGGTCATCTTTTAAAATGCCCGAATTAAAATTATAAGTAACTAAATTAGTTAAGGAAACCCCAAAGTCTAAAAATGCAGAACCATAATTAATGCCGGGATTAATGGTAACTAAAGTATTTGATGGGATGTTATCCAAAGAAGGATCAGGAAAATTGGAAATCACTTTGCCTTTATCTAAACCGCTTTTATAAGCACTCAGATTAATACCAAAAGTTAAGTTATTATCTTCCTGTAAAAGGATATTGTGTGCAAAATTCGCGACAATACCAAAAGTACTAAGTACTCCTTGTGTTTGTTGAAAAACCCCTAAGCCTACTCCATTATTCTCCCTGAAACGTCCTGAATAACTTAGTAAGTTAGTTTTTGGAGCATTTTCAAATCCTGCCCATTGCGTTTTATTAAACAAAGTAATATAAGTACTTTGCTGTCTAACAAAACTGAATGTTGGATTAATTACAAACGAATTAAATTTTAAAGAGTTTCCTGGTGGAATAACATAAGATACGACACCGTCTTCTTGTTGAGCATAGAAAACATGAATAGAACAGCAAAAAAAGAAAACGCTTAGTAAAATTTTTTTCATATTATTTCAGAAGAGTTATCGAACCCTTTTTGGCAGATCCGCCATTTGGAGCAATTATATAATAATAAACAGGGTTAAAATTTTTGAATTCAATATTAGACTGTGGCCAGCCATTATAATTATCATAGTTATCAGTTTCAAAAACGATTTCACCCAAAGAACTTAAAATTGTTACACGGGTATTTGTATTGTTATATATGTCTGGAATAATCCAAGTATCATTAGCACCATCATTATTAGGAGTAATAATATTAGATATATTAGGCACATTATAATCAATGATTGTGCTATATGTTACTTTAAATGAGAATGTACAACCCGAAATGTTAACCTTATAATTTCCGGCAAGAGTAATATCGAGAGTGCTTTGAGAAGCACCAGTAATAGGACTGTCATTAAGATACCATTGATAAGTCGGGTTTGAAACATTAGTTGTGCTAGTTACTGTAAGTGTGTTTCCCTGTTCAACAGACAATGTCTCTCCCTCAGCAACAATATTGCCATCAGCACTAATTGTTCCAACATTTTTTAAATCAATAGTGGCTGTATTGTTGCAACCTCCAAAATCAATATCACAACTGTATACTCCAGGTGTATTTGTCTGATACGTTTGATTTATAGCACCAGGTATTACAGCACCGTCTTTTCTCCAAATATAAGTATTACCGGCAGTTGCTGTTAAAGTTGTAGTTTCAGAAGAACAAAAAGGATTTCCTTTGCTCGATAAAATTGCGGCACTACTCCCGCCTGAAGAACTTGTTACTGTAACAGCTTGAGATCTAAAATTCACATCTGTACAGGGTCCATAATTCAATTCAGCATAATAAACACCTGAAGTATTCACTACTATAGAACTAGAAGATTGACCAGCTATTAAGGCATTATCTTTATACCAGTTGTACTTTAATTGTGAATACTTAAGTGGAGAAGAATCTGGATCGGATGGGTCTGTATACACTGATAATGTCACACTTCCGCCACTGCAAAAACTAATTGTAGATTTCTTATCAGCAATATAAAAAGATTCATTGTAAGCCTTAAAATAAGCAGGGAAAAATTTTTCACTAACAGATCCAAAAACCGTAAAACTGGTACTTACTACACCTGTACTGCTTTTAACACGTAATTGATAACTATCAGAACCTGCTAAGTTAGTAGGCACAGCAAAAGTCAATGTTTTATCAGTTGCAGTATCTGGAGGTGTTCCAGCCAAAGGAGCTAAAGGAGTTGTAGCGGTAGGAGTTGCAAATGAACCCGATGGATCAGATAATTCAACAACAAAAGTTACGGTTGGATCAAAATTGGCAATTTTAAATTTAGCCTGATACTCATTAAATACTGCACTTGGAATTGTTGGATGAGGACCTCCAGCACATATAGCACTATAAGGTAATTTTTGAGGCGAAATTGTTTGTGCAAATAACCCCAATCCAGAAGGAAACACCAGCAGCATTAAAAAAAATAAAAATGTACTAGAAGAAAATAAAAAAGTAGTTTTTCTATTCATAGGTTGATATTTATTGCATTTCATTGGGGATAAAATCCAATTTTCTCATAATAAAAAGTTCAACCAATTTGTTAATTCTATATAAATAGGATTACAAAACAATTGAAATGATTTATTTAAGTAATAAAATGAAAGCTAAACCTGTAATTGGTCTAGCTTTCATTTTATTTAATTCAAATGCCTGATTATTATTTTGTAGAAGCTGTAAACTTAGTCAGAGCAAGTCTATAATCTGGTCTTCTTGGGTTTTCAAAATCATTAAATGTTTCAACATTAGTTGTTTTTGAATGTAAATTGAAGAAAGTATTATCACCATAATAACTTTCTAAATCCTCATTATTCAATGATCCTTCAGAAAATATATTCCCTGTACAGTTGTTTAATAACATATCTTCAATTCTAATTTTATTTAGATTTTTGGTGTTAATATCAATTTTAGTATCTAAAAGCACTGCCGGTTTAAACCCTGATATTACGCTTTTTCTTAAAACTAAGGTAGTATTCTCAGCAACATATACTGCTTCTTTTACCAACCCTGCTTTAATATCTGCTTCAATGTTATCACTGTCGTTTAACATAGTAAGATTAGTAGCTGTTACAGAAGTTTGTTTTTTAGTAAAATCGATATTCTCTTTTTTAACATATGAAGAAATATCCAAACAACGAGAGCCACTGCTATCGCTTATGTAGGAAGACCTAATTGCTAATGAATTATCTATCTTAGCCTGCGTACCTAATGTAAATCTAAAATCTACTCCATTACACTTATAAGAAACTATTTTGCTCATTATTGGCTCACCGCCAAAAACTTCAACAGCGTCTCCAGCCGCATAGCTTACCATAATATTTTCCAAGATTGTTTTATTCCCAATCCCTCCAAGTAAAATGGCATTAAAATTATCAGCCCCTCTAGCTTTCTTTCCTGCATATTCAATTCTAACGAACTTCAATACACCTGAAGAACCATCCGGAATGTTACCTCCGTAAGTTGTCAATGCTGGATCTAAATCATCATAATTGAAAGAAGTATAAAGACCAAACTTATTAATAGGAGCTTCACCAAGAATTATAATACCTCCCCAGTCTCCAGCTTTTTTCAAGCTTTTATTAGAAGTGAAAACTATAGGATCTGTTTCTAAACCTTCAGCTATTATTTTAGCTCCTTTAGTAATTATTAAAGTTCCTCTAGAGTCAGAGTCTCCAATAATTACAGTCCCAGGTTCAATTGTCAGAACAGCATTATTCGTAACATATACATTACCTTGAATAATATATACATCCTTCTTTGTTAATCTTGTATCTGCAGAAATATTCCCAGCAAGAATTTGAGTCGCCTCACCATAATCAGCTTTAGCAGGTTTGAATTCTGTCCAGTTATTGAGCCAATTGCTTGGTCCAAAAATTCCTTTCTCTTGTTGCGCGCTTACGCTGGTAACAACTGCAAGAAAAACCCATATAAGTAGAAATTTAGTTTTCATAGGCTTGGGGTATTAATTTTATTTTGTTCTCAGTAGGTGAGAGTTGATTACTCATGTAGAGTTTGGGATCGTACTAAAAAAAACTAAATATTTTTATTGAGCTTCTAATTCTTTTAATGATTTCAAAGTTTGCTCATAAAACAAAATTGCATTTACAAGCTGGCCTTTATCACAAAAAGGTAGCATTTTTCTTAAATAGTCAACTGTGATATCTAAGTATGTTTGTGTTGCTTCTTTCTCTAATTCTAAAGCTTTTTTATTGTCAGATGTATCAGGAATACCCAAATCTGTCATAGTTACACCTGGCTTTGTTGCCAAACCGATTTTAGGCAGTATTCTTACAATTACCTTCATACGCTCAATGTATAATTCTACCAATTCTCCTTTTGACATAGCTTTCAATGTTTTATCATCATTGTAAGTACGAATAGAAGCACTTGTACTAATAATACTCTGCGGCATATTCGGTTTTGCCTGTGCAATACATTTTGATGAGCTTAATGCTAACATAAAAATACTGAAAAAAATAATTTTCCCTTTCATATCTTGGTTTTTTAATTAATAAAACAAAAATATACAATTAAATTGAATTTGCAAGTTCTGAAAAATAAAATATAGATTATTTTAATGTAAAAACACCCTTATTTTTACATTATAACGTATATAATCAGCACTTTATCGAAATTTATTGCATATTAAAAAAATCTATAAATAGTAAAAATTAATAAAAAAAGTAGTTTTTTATCTGTTAAAAAAGCAGGATAAAACACGTAAGCAATAGTCGCGGAAACAAATAATACAAAAGTTATTAACATCCTGTGGTTGAAAAATATTAACTATATGGTCAATTATAAATATGTAAAATAAACTAGTATATCATTAAATGGAGCTCTAAACTTTATTATAGAAAATTTTCGAAACTATCATTTTCTTATATCTTTGCCACATGCAATTTTCAAAAATTTTAGGACAGGAATACATTAAGAATCACTTAATCAAAAGTGTCGATTTAGGCAGAATTCCTCATGCTCAATTATTTGTGGGTCCAGAAGGCAGTGGCACTTTACCAATGGCTGTCGCATATGCTCAGTATGTATTATGTAATTCACAGCAAAATCCAAACGAATCCTGCATTCTTAAATTTGAAAAAATTTCTCATCCAGATTTACATTTTATCTATCCGACAGTTACTACCGAGGAGGTAAAACAAAAGCCAAAAAGTATAGATTTCATTGCAGATTGGAGACAGTTTATTTTAGACAATCCTTATGGGGGTTTATTTGACTGGTATGCAAAATTGGGTGTACAGAATAAGCAAGGTGAAATTCGTGTAGACGATGCACAGGAAATTTTAAAATCCCTTTCTTTAAAATCATATGAAGGCGGTCATAAAATTATGATTATTTGGATGGCCGATAAAATGAATATAGCTGCATCCAACAAACTGCTCAAATTGCTTGAAGAGCCACCAGAAAAAACAGTCTTTATTCTTATTTCTGAAAATGAAGAAGACATCATTCAAACTATTCGATCCCGATGCCAGATTACACATTTTAATGGCCTAAGCGAACGGACAATTGCTGATGCGCTTATAGAAAAAGAACAAATAGAACCAAAAACCGCCTTGAAAATTGCTCATCAGGCACAGGGAAATTATAACAAAGCACTTCATTTATTAAATGCTGATGATGAAGCTTCCCCTTTTGAATTATGGTTTGTCACTTGGGTTCGCGCAGCATTTAAAGCAAAAGGAAACGCCGCCGCAATACAGGACTTAATCGAATGGAGTGAACAGATAGCGGTATTAGGAAGAGAAACCCAAAAGAAGTTTCTTCAGTTTTGCATCGAAATGTTCCGTCAGGCTTTATTGCTAAATTATGAAGCAAAAGGGCTCGTATACATTGAAACAAAAGTAGAAAAATTCAAATTGGAGAATTTTGCACCTTTTATAAACGGCAATAACATTAATGACATCTTTAAAGAATTATCAGATGCGATGTATCATATTGAACGCAACGGTAATGCCAAAATAATTTTAACTGATTTATCCATAAAACTTACACGTTTAATTCATAAAAAATAAAGCCCCATGAATAACATTGCCTCAATTTTATTATTAGTTTTTTTAGCTATCACCTTTTTACAATCCTCTCAAGACAAATTATTTCATTGGAAAGATAACTTAGACTGGCTGAAAGAACATTTTGCTCAAACACCTTTGCGAAACCAAGTGCCGCTAGCCTTACTAAATGTTTTAATTTTAGAATTAATTTCTGGTATCTTATGTACAGTGGGAGCAATAGAACTTGCTGTAAACAGTGGCAGAACGTATGGCTTTTATGGAGCTATTTTTTCAAGCATAACACTTATAATGCTGCTTTTTGGACAGCGTTTGGCAAAAGATTATGATGGTGCCAGAACGATTGTTCTGTATTTTATCCCATCGGTAATGGCGGTATATTGGCTTAACTAATAAAAGCAATTACAATAGAAAACAAGAATAAACATAATCACAAATAATAAATATGACGGCAAAACACCCTTCTGAATCCTTAACTATATTGACCGATTTGGTTTTACCGAGCGAAACCAATCCTTTGAATAACTTATTTGGAGGGGAACTATTGGCCAGAATGGATCGTGCAGCGAGTATTGCCGCAGGAAGACATTCACGCCGTATAGGAGTAACAGCATCAGTGAATCATGTTGCTTTCAATAAATCTATTCCTCTTGGAAGTGTCGTAATTATTGAAGCCAAAGTTTCTAGAGCTTTTAAGAGTTCTATGGAAATTTATTTGGACGTTTGGGTTGAAGACCGTCAGTCTGGAAACAGAACTAAGGCCAACGAAGCCATCTACACTTTTGTCGCTGTTGATGATACCGGAAGACCTGTTGAAGTTCCTCCGATAGAGCCTGAAACCGAATTAGAAAAACTCCGATTCGACGCTGCTTTGAGAAGAAAACAATTAAGTTTAGTATTGGCTGGAAAAATGAATCCGCATGATGCTACGGAATTAAAAGCTTTGTTTGTTGAATAATTGAATTAACAAATATCAAAGGAAAAGAACAAGCAGATTTAGACCAAAAAAACAATTTGTATAAAAAAGTGAGTTTAAATCCCTTTACCGCGTGAGGGATGGAAGCAAGCTACCAAAGTAGCGCGTACAGCCCGACCCCGTTAAGGAAAGGGGCTTTATAAGCGATATGATAGTTAACCCCTTTTCTTAACGGGGTCACGCCCAAACAACTGATAATAAGCTAAATAAAAAAATAACAAGCTTTTTTAGGAAAAAGTCATCTATTGCAGCTTCAAAAAAAAAAAGTATTTTTACGAGCATTAAATAAAATCTACGCCAATTTTTTGATCACAAAATTTGGCAAATCATATAAAACAGAAGAAAATGAAAGAAAAGACAGGTTCGGACAAAGAAGCTAAGTTAAAGGCATTACAGCTTACTCTTGATAAATTAGACAAGACCTACGGAAAAGGAACTGTAATGAAAATGGGCGATAAAGCCATCGAGGAAGTAGAAACAATTTCATCAGGTTCATTGGGAGTTGATTTAGCTTTAGGAGTTGGCGGTTATCCAAAAGGAAGAATTATAGAGATATACGGACCAGAATCATCTGGTAAAACAACTTTGACTTTACACGCAATTGCCGAAGCTCAAAAGGCTGGAGGAATTGCTGCATTTATAGATGCAGAGCATGCTTTTGATAGAAATTATGCTGAAAAATTAGGTGTTGATATCGAAAACTTAATTATTTCACAGCCGGATAACGGGGAACAAGCACTAGAAATTGCAGAAAACCTGATTCGTTCGGGAGCGATTGACATTGTAGTTATTGACTCGGTTGCCGCTTTGACTCCAAAGAGTGAAATTGAAGGCGAAATGGGAGATTCCAAAATGGGTCTTCATGCACGTTTGATGTCACAGGCTTTGCGTAAATTAACAGGAACGATCAGTAAAACAAACTGTACTGTATTTTTCATCAACCAGCTGAGAGAGAAAATTGGTGTAATGTTTGGAAATCCTGAAACGACTACTGGAGGAAATGCCTTGAAGTTTTATGCTTCGGTACGTTTAGACATTCGTCGTTCTACTCAAATTAAAGACGGGGAAAACGTATTGGGTAACAGAACCAAAGTGAAAGTAGTTAAAAACAAAGTAGCACCGCCATTTAAAGTAGCTGAATTTGACATCATGTACGGTGAAGGAATTTCGAAAACAGGAGAGATATTAGACCTTGCTGTTGAATTTGAAATCATCAAAAAAGCAGGTTCTTGGTTCAGTTATGGTGAAACCAAACTTGGTCAAGGACGTGATGCTGTTAAATCATTGATTAAAGACAATCCAGAATTGGCAGATGAACTGGAAGCTAAAATCAAAAGTCATATTAAAGAATTGGCTGACGCATAAAACTTAAAAAATTTCCAAAAAAAAACCGTATCGTTCCAAAAGACGATACGGTTTTTTTTTTGGAAATTAAACTGACGAATTAATATCGGAAAGATTTAAAATTTATAAAATCGTATTACAAAAAATATAGACGAAAAATGAGGTTCAACATTATTTAATAAAAATTTAACCCAGTATTGAATTCCAAATAAACACAAACAAATGCTTCATAAAAAAACATCCATTCAAACAACATACGTCTCTGCCATTTGCAAATTTTGCTGAATAACCATTTTAATTTGTATTTTCGTTTAGCACCATAAAGAAACTGGAATGACTTCAATCGAGATTAAGAAATTAAAGCAAGCTCAAAAAAACTATCTCAAAAATTTTTTTAACTATGAATTTGGTTCACTATTTCAACTTTTATTTGAATTATTTGATAATCACGAGCATGGACATAAAGAAATTTTCGAAATAGAAGCATTATTATCTGAAATTGGATACGCTAATTTGAACGAAATACCAAAAAATGAAACTGAAGAAATAAAAAAACTTATCCGTTCAAAGTTACAAGAATGGGATGAAAAATCTGATTTTGAAAATCTTAGTTATAAATTAATGAGTCAAATTCAGTCTAGAAATATAATCGTCATTATAGACAATATAGTTATTGAACACATCGAAAAACCTATTATTATTAATCCTAATTCTGTTATATCCTTCATTGATAATTCCAAATTGGATAGCATAACATTTACAACATTATGAACATTTTAGAACAAATTTTTAAATTAGAGAATCCAAAATTAGAGTATAAAATTTCAGAAGACATTTACGACTTACTTTTTGATTGGTTTAATGAAAGTAAAATTGACGTCAAAACTTTTGAAACAACTTTTTTTGAGCCATTAATTAAGGTTTACAGAACATTAGAGCATGAAAACAAGTATTTTGAAAATAACTTTGAAGAGGTACGAAAAGGGTATTATTTAAAGTTTGCTTTCATGTATGTAATTAATCATTATCCAAATAACATATTATTAAAAAGGTTTTTTGAATTAAAAGATACGCCTTATGACTTTCATCGTAATATTACATTATGGCATAGTCATGCAACTTTAGCTCAACAAAACCCAGACTTATTCAGACCATTAAATATAGGTTCTCAAATTGCAAATTATTATCATGCAATTCATGCGCGAATAGACCAAAACATTAGTTATTTACCTTGCAATTTCGCTCAATTAAAATTTCATAACGATGCTCTATATTTCAATGCTGTTTTTGAATATGTAAATGCACAAACATTTCAAGAGAAACCTTATTTATTATTTTTATTACTAAAATCTACTACTTTAAAATATAATTATTTAGTTGACGAAAACGGAGAACGTGTTAACAGTGACCCCGAAACAATAAATATTAGCCCGTATGACGAAGCAATTGAAATAGCCTTTGAAAAGGCTGTCCAAGAGCATAATCATTCACACAAAACAAGCTTGGATAAAGAAATGTTTTTAATTTTAAAAGACTTTCTTGCCTTTAAATTAATAGATAAAAGAGCAAAGCTAAACATAGAAAATTTTGAAGAAGCTAAGACGTTAATAAATCAATCTAAAGGAAATGAAATAGGAATCTTAGAACATATAATTTATTTTATAAAAAACGAATATTTATATGAACAAGATAGATACTGGAAGATTTTACTGCTTTCACTAACGAATAATCTCGTTTGTACAACCCATT
This sequence comes from uncultured Flavobacterium sp., assembly GCA_963511795.1. Taxonomy (GTDB): domain Bacteria; phylum Bacteroidota; class Bacteroidia; order Flavobacteriales; family Flavobacteriaceae; genus Flavobacterium. The sequence goes on from CAUPKP010000030.1 coordinate 20,420, forward strand.
GGTTAGAGGAAAAAATTGACTTTTTATTATCAAAAAATGAAGACCGCAGTTCTCTATTAAAGAACGAGATTAGAAACTCTCATCTTATTTTTTGTTATATAATTACACCGTTGATACAAAATTTATCATCACAATTAGATTATTACAATTTAATTGTTCAGAAGTATGAAATGCTTTTGTTAAAAAGAACAAAAACGGAACCCTATATGGATGGCGTGAATTTTTTGAGAGAAATCGCATCTAAAACAGAAGAGAAATCAAATGACAATTCAGCATCAGAAAGTTTTATAACAAAATTATTTAGTACAAAAAAGTCTTCTAGTGTTCAAATAAGAGATTTTAATAAAGCAGTTACCTTATCAAGGTATAGCGGTTTTTATTATAAAACCAAAATATTTCATATCGATTCATATAGTAACTTGACTAGTCATGAAAAATCAAAATCATTAGACATAATAAAGAAATTTATTGATGATTTGAATATTTTGATCCCTGTAGCTTTAAAAAAAGTACATAAAGAAATCTTGTATGATGATGATGATAAACTTTTTACAATCAATTATAAAGGTCAAGATATAATCTTTAGAACTTCATTTTTTGTAGAAGATTGTAATAAATTGCTTTTAGAAGCTGATAGTCCCTACAGATTAGTTTCGGTTCCATTAGCTGAAAGCACTTATCATTGGGATACTATTCCATATGTTTTACTTTCTTTAGTATTCATGAATAAATATGAACATGAAAATTTCGTGAAAACATATTTAAGTGATACTAATATACATGATTGGTTTACTGATAATGAGTACACCTCTTATCAACAATTTGAATCAAGCATTAAAAATTCTAAAAATTTACACCCAGCTTTTTCTTCACAAACTACTATTCCTTTTTCTGAATTAAAAAATTCTCAGGTTAATAAACCAAAAAGTGAAGAATCTGATAATTTATTTCTTTCAGATATTAATTGGGACTGGTTTAAAGTCAAGTACATTGATGAATTGAGTTCAAAAGAACAATGGTATGAAATAATGAATGTTATCTGCCAAAGTCCCAAAGGAAAAAAGCCTACTTCTGCATGGTTATCTAGTTTACGAAAGGTAATAGAAAAATTAGGAATTGAAAAATACTTTAAAGAATTACAGGTACTATTTGATTTATCATTAAAAGAAGAGTCATGGTTTTTTGATGTTTATGCGAATGCCTTAAAAGGCTTAATTTGGTCATGTGCTTATATTGAGCCAAATGATTTGTCTTTGAGTATTCTAAAAAATATCACAGAGTATTCTTATTCCAAAATTTATGGTGTTGGTGCAAAATCTACCATTACTGGAAATTTAGCATTAGAAGCTTTGGTTGCTACTGAAAAAGAAGAAGCCTTTGGTATGCTTAACATCATGAGGAACAAAACAAAATATAATAAATTTGTAGTTGCCTTAGAAAAAAGCATAGATAAGTTTAAAGAAAATTCACCAATACAAGAACAACTATTAGCAGATATGTCAATTCCTTCTTTTGGTTTCAAAGATGGAAAAAAAACATTTGAAATAGGAGATTATAAGATAATTATAAGTTATCAAAAGAAAAAACTATTAAAAGACTATGAGGATAAAGATGGGAATAGTTTAAAGAAACTTCCAACCGAAATATCAAATGACCATGCCAAAACATTAAAGGAAATCAATGGAGAAATCAAACAGATCAATTCAATTTTTAACGATTTAAGCAAACGAATCAAAACGTATTGGCTTTATGATAGGGTATGGATTTTTTCAGATTGGGATAAATACATTAAAAGCCATGATTTAATATATCCTCATATTGAAAACTTGATTTGGACAAATAAAACCCAAAATAAAGACTTTATTGTTTTAGACAATCAATTATTAGATATAGACAATAAAGAAGTTACATCAAACTCAGAAGATGAGATCTGTTTATGGCATCCTGTCGTTAATAGTGAAGAAAATATCAGTCAGTGGCAAAATTACTTATGGGTAAATAAAATTGTTCAAACTCAAAGGCAGGCATTTAGAGAAAATTATCCTTTCTCTAAAACAGAATCAGAATTATTAGAAACACCGCGTTTTGCCCATCATTTTCTAGAAGTTCAAAAACTAATGGCTATTGCGAATAATACTGGCTGGATTTTTACATATGTTCATGAAGGAGTAAATTGGCCGCGTGTCTATTTAAAGTCATTGAATATTACAGCTCACCTAATATGCGATTATGACAGATATAGTTTTGCCATCCCTACAAAGCAAATTTATTTTACCAAAGACAATTCAACCAAAATTAACGATTATAAACCAACACAGGATTATGAAAAAATAAAATTATCTGAAATTCCCTTAGTTACTCTATCTGAAATTTGCAGAGATATTGATCTTTTTATCGCTGCTACGAGTATAGCTAACAATGTAGAATTATCAGAAAACAGGCAAGAGTTCGAATCTTATAGAACCGATTATCAAAAAGGACTGTTTTCAGACAATGCAAATGCGAAAATCAGAAAACAAATTATTGAGAAAGTTGCACCAATTTTAAAACTGAACATAGAAAAATTCGAAGGTAATTTCGTTATAATCAATGGGAAGAACGACACTTATAAAATTAACTTAGGCAGCGGGTTTGCACAATCAAATGAAACTCAAAAACACATTAACCTAATTCCAAATACAAGTAAACTGAAATCTGATAAAAAAATTAAACTACCGATTGAGGATGATGAAACATTGTATATTATTCTGGCAAAAATAATTCATCTGCAAACCATATAAAATTTACACACAACAAACAGTTTTGAAAATTTGAACGGTTACTTAACAGGTTTCAAAAACCTTTAGGTAACCGTTCATAACTTTTATTTATTAGATTTCAATTTATCTGTCTTTTCAAATTCAAGCAATTCATTCAATATCAAATTTCGAACCTGCTCACGCAATTCTTTTCGATCTATAGGTTCACCGGTTGCTGAAATAGTTTCTACTGGAGGTAACATTTTCGCACGCATTAATCCAGGACTACCGCTATAGAAAGTATAAGACAACCTTTTTTTGTTATCTGGAAAAACAAGTGGCACTATCGGCAAATGATGATCAGCTGCCAAACGGAATGCTCCGTCTTTGAAAGTATCTAAAATTATAGACTCATCATGCGGAACACCGCCTTCTGGGAAAATACAAATACTAAGACCTCTGTCAATTCTTTTTTGAGCTTGTTCAAACACTTCCATTCTGCTTTTCGAAGAACTTCTGTCCACTAGAATACTCGTTCTTTTGTAGAAAAAACCAAACAATGGAATTTTAGCCAATGACATTTTTCCAACAAAAACAAAAGGATTATCCACAACAGCAAGCATCAGCATAATATCGGTCATGGAAGTATGATTGGCAACGAACATATAGCTTTTTTTTGGGTCTAATTTCTGAACTTTTTCCACTTTATAATAAAAGCCCATTCCAAAAAGAACACATTTGGCCCAGATCCGGGACATTTTAAAAAAATAAGGATAACCTTTTTCGGTCAAGATGGAAGCTACCAAAAAAGGGAGCATAATTAGGATGGGAATAAGCATTACCACATAAAACCATACCCGCCAAACGGCCCATAATATTTTTTTTATACTTTTCATAGAGCCAAAAATAAGGAAACTTGTGGAAAATTTAGCAAAAGAATTAACTTTGCGAAAAAAATAACATACTTCATTATAATATAAGAGATTTAAAAAAATAAAAATGGCAAAAATACTTACAGGCGTTCAAAGTACAGGTACTCCACATTTGGGTAACTTATTAGGCGCAATTATTCCTGCAATCGAATTATCTAATAAACTAGAAAACGAATCTTTTCTTTTTATAGCTGATTTACATTCTATTACCCAAATTAAAAACGGCGAAACATTAAGAGGCAATACATACAGCACTGCCTGCGCTTGGTTAGCTTGCGGTTTGGATATCGAAAAAGTAGTTTTCTACCGCCAGTCGGATGTGGCGCAAACTGCAGAATTATCTTGGTATTTGAGCTGTTTCTTCCCTTTTCAGCGTTTGACGTTAGCACATTCATTCAAAGACAAATCAGACCGTTTGGAAGATGTTAATGCAGGATTGTTTTCGTATCCAATGCTTATGGCTGCGGATATCCTATTATATGATGCCCAATTTGTTCCTGTTGGAAAAGATCAATTACAGCATTTAGAAATTACCCGCGATGTTGCGTCACGATTCAACCACCAAATGGGGGAAACCTTTGTAATTCCCGAAGCTAAAATCCAAGAAGACAGCATGCTGATTCCTGGAACGAACGGTGGAAAAATGAGTAAATCGGCAAATAACTTTATCAATATTTTCTTGGATGATAAAGCTTTGCGGAAACAGATCATGAGTATTGAAACTGACAGCACGCCGCTTGAAGAACCAAAAAACCCAGATACCTGCAATTGTTTTACACTTTATAAATTATTAGCTGATGAAACTCAAATTGAAGCGATGAGAGCTAACTATTTGGGAGGAAATTACGGTTATGGCCACGCCAAACAAGCTTTGTTCGAATTAATCGTTGAAAAATTCAAAACCGAAAGAGAAAAATACAACTACTATATTAATAACCTTCCCGAAGTGGATGCTTTATTAAAAAAAGGAGCTTCAAAAGCAAGTATTGTTGCAACTGGAGTTTTGAATAGAGTAAGAGAGAAATTGGGGTTTGAGGTTTAGTTGAACAAAAAAAATTATACCGCAAAGACACAAGGGCGCAAAAAAGTTTCAGGACTTTATCTTGTTGCTTTGTGCCTTTGCTGTTATTACTGTATCGGTAAGTTTTTCTCAAATGCAGACCCGAAAGAAATAAAAGAATCCGTTCCTCCTACTCCTTCAATAATATGAATTTGCTCGTAGATAATTTTGCGTAGCTCTTCGTTATTAGCGGCCACAATTTTGATGAACAAAGCATATTTACCCGAAACCCAATGGCATTCCACAATTTCTGGAATCAGTTTTAACTGTTCGGCTATGGAATATGCAAAACGGGCTTCTTTGGTGGTAATTCCGGTATAGGTAATCGTTTCAAAACCATTGGCTTTAGCATTCAATTTTACCGAAAAACCCGCAATCAATCCCGATTCTTGCAATTTTCGTACACGCAAATGCACTAATGAATTAGAAACTTTTAATTCTTTCGCCAATTCGGAATATGGAATTCTGCCGTTTTCACTCAGCTTTCTGATGATTTCTTGATCTAAAAAATCAGTATTTTCTTTGTTTTTGGAGTTTATCATCATTTGACAATTTGGTTCGAAACTATAACATTGACAATTCTAAAGCAAAAATGACGCTCATAGATGTCAAAATTACACAATTTCGATTCAAATATGTCTATTTATAAATAATAGCAACCACATTCTGTTAGTTAAACATATTTATATATAGTTTTGTGTCATTATTACAACTTAAAAACACAGACAGAAATGGACAAAAATCAACTGCTTTCGAAACTATGGGAACAATATGCTGAAATAACCCCATCTGCAAAAAAAATACATACTTTACTGGAAGAGAAAGGCGAAACAATTCAAAATGACCACATTGCGATTAGAACATTTAATGACAAAAGAGTCAACATCTCAGTGTTAGAAAAAATTTTCGTAAACGTTGGATATGAAGCCCGTGGAGAATATGTTTTTGAATCAAAAAAATTATTTGCTAAACACTACGAACATACTACAGATAAAGATGCCCCAAGAATTTTTATCTCTGAATTAGAGCTAGAAAAATGCTCCGAATCATTACAAAATACGGTAAAAAAATTACTGGATGATTGCGACCCTAATGAATTTAACCATCCTGAATTAGCTTTAAACAGCACTTTTTGGAAATCAGATTCACAAGCAATTTACAAATCACTCTTGGAAGAATCAGAATATGCAGCTTGGATGTATATCTATGGTTTCCGTGCCAATCATTTTACGATTAGTGTAAATGGACTTAAACATTTTCAGAAACTGGAAGAATTGAACAATTTCTTGGAAGAAAACGGATGGAAATTGAACGCTTCCGGAGGAAAAATAAAAGGAACTCCAGAGCAATTTTTAGAGCAATCCAGCACATTGGCAGATTTATATACCATTAACTTTGAAGAAGGTTCGTTAGATATTCCATCCTGCTACTATGAATTTGCCCTTCGATACACAATGCCTGACGGTAATTTGTACCAAGGATTTGTAGCTTCATCTGCTGATAAAATTTTTGAAAGTACCGATGTGAAACTACAAAATTAAGACTGAAAAAATTCCCAATAACTTGTCAAATTCATCGTTTTCGGCGTTGGATAATGGCAAGTTATTGTCGTTTTAAAAGTATATCGTTCGCAAATTGCGAAAATCCCTTTTCAAAAACACTTTTTAAAATCAATAAAACAAAATTTAAAATTGCTTTTTGAAGATTAAATTTAATAATGACTGCCCAAAAAGACTATTTATAACAATAACCTCAATTATCGTTAAACTGGCTAGTATTATACCAATATATTTTCAGAATAGCAATCGAGGGTTTATCTTTGTGCAAAAAATTTACAAATAATTTTTATTTGTGACAAACACTAAAAAGATGACAGAAAATCAGGAAACATTTATATTCGATTTTGACAGTACTTTTATAAAAGTCGAAGCACTTGATGTATTATGCGAAGTAATTTACCAGGATAGTGCTGCAGGGGTTCAAATATTAAGTGAAATTCAGAGGTTAACCGACCTTGGAATGGAAGGTAAATTGTCCTTAAAAGAATCTTTGACAAAAAGAATCCAATTATTGCAGGCCAATAGAGACCACATCGGCAGTGTAATTGAAGAATTAAAAAAGAAAGTTACCGCATCTGTAATAAGAAACAGAGCTTTTTTCAAACAGCATTCGGATAACATTTATATCATTTCAAACGGTTTTAAAGAAATCATCATTCCAATCGTTCAGGAATACGGTATCAAACCGGAACACGTTTTGGCCAATACCTTCAAGTTTGATCACGATGGTAAAATAATTGGTTTTGACGAAAAAGACGAATTGTGCGAAAACCAAGGAAAAGTCAAAAAAATCAAATCATTAAACCTCAGCGGAGAAGCGATAATGATTGGTGACGGTTATACTGATTATGAAACCCTTGAAGGCGGAGCGGTAAGTAAGTTTTTTGCGTTTACCGAAAATGTAAGCCGTAAAATTGTGGTTGAAAAAGCAAGTCAGATAGCGCCGTCATTGGATGAAATCCTTTATGAATTATCATATAAAGCTTCCGTTTCTTATCCAAAGAACAGAATCAATGTTTTATTATTAGAGAACATTCATCAAGACGCAGTTGATATATTTGAACACGAAGGTTACAACGTAGAAACCATCAAAGGATCTTTGTCTGAAGACGAATTGATCGAAAAAATAAAAGGCGTTTCCATACTTGGAATCCGTTCAAAAACCCACGTTACGGCAAAGGTTTTAGAACATGCCAATAAACTGCATGCTGTTGGAACTTTCTGTATTGGAACCAACCAAGTAGATTTGGATGCCTGCAGCATGAAAGGAATTTCGGTTTTCAATGCGCCGTACAGCAACACCAGATCAGTTGTAGAATTGGCTTTGGGACAAATCATTATGCTAGTCCGTAATACTTTCGAAAAAAGCAAATTGATGCACGAAGGCGTTTGGGACAAATCGGCCACAAATAGTGTTGAAATTCGTGGCAAAAAATTAGGTTTGGTTGGATACGGAAGTATTGGATCACAGCTTTCTATCATAGCTGAAGCATTGGGAATGAAAGTGTATTTCTATGATGCGATTGACAGACTGGCTCTTGGAAATGCTAAAAAATGTTCTTCTTTAAAAGAACTATTGGCACTTTCGGATGTGGTTTCTTTACACGTGGACGGACGCGCCAGCAACAAAAATATAATCGATGCCGATGCTTTTGATTACATGAAGCCTGGGGTTATCTTTTTAAATCTTTCCAGAGGCCATGTAGTTGATATTGAAGCATTGGTAGCCAACTTAAAAAACGGTAAAATTCATGGTGCTGCAGTCGATGTTTTCCCATATGAGCCAAAAAACAATGACGAGCCATTTGTATCTGAATTGCAGGGATTGAAAAATGTGATATTGACGCCGCACATTGGAGGAAGCACTGAAGAGGCACAAGAAGATATTGGACATTATGTTGCAAACAAAATCATTCAATATATTAATACTGGTACTACTTACGGAAGCGTAAACCTTCCTGAAATTCAGCTTCCTGAACTTCAAAGTGCTCACAGAATTATGCATATTCATGAAAATGTAAAAGGTATTTTGGCACAAATCAATAATATCCTGTTAGAATATGACAACAATATTTTGGGCCAATATCTGAAAACCAACGAAACTTTGGGATACGTAATTACCGATATTGATAATTTCCACAACAAAGATTTGGAGAAAAAGCTGAAAAAGATTCCAAATACAATTCGATATAGAATTCTATATTAAAGATTTCAGATTGCTGATTAAAGATTTTTGATTGCAGGTTGAAAGCCTTCAACGTTAGATCGTAAAATCAGCGAAATTTTACCGCAGATTCACAGATTAGAAATAATTTTAAAATCTGCGCATCTGCGGTAAAAAAATTTTTGAAGCTAAAGCAAGATGTACTAATAACACATAGCCTTAAGCTCTATATTGAGACCAATAAAAATCAGTCCCAATAGTTATCGGGATTAATCCTCAATCATAAACAAAATGAACCTTGAAAGTCTTGAAAAGCAATTAGATGGAAAATTACTGTACGACCACACCATGCGTACGCTTTATGCCACTGATGCTAGTGCTTACAAAGAAATGCCGTTGGCAGTTGCCATTCCAAAAACGAAGGAAGACATCCAAAGAATCATTGCTTTTGCCAGAGAAAACAAAAGCAGCGTAATTCCTCGTGCAGCAGGAACATCTCTAGCTGGACAGGTTGTTGGAAACGGAATTGTGGTTGATATTTCGCAGGAATTCACCAAAATCCTTTCGGTTGATCCTGTCGAAAAATCGGCTTGGGTAGAACCTGGGGTGATTCGTGACGAATTAAATATCCATTTAAAACCTTATAAATTATTTTTTGGCCCGGAAACCTCAACCAGTAACCGCTGTATGATTGGAGGAATGGTGGGTAACAATGCCTGTGGTGCGAGATCCGTAATTTATGGTTCTACGCGTGAACATTTAGTTGAAATTAAAGGTTTCTTGGCAGATGGAAATGAAGTTACTTTTGGCGCTTTAACCAATGCCGAGTTCGAAGACAAATGCAACGGAATAAATGTAGTAAGCCCTTTGGAACAAAACATTTATGTTCAAACCAAAGAATTATTGTCATCGCCAGCCAACCGCACATTGTTTGATGAAAATTACCCTAAAAAATCAATTCCGAGAAGAAATACAGGATACGCATTGGATTTATTGGCCGACAGCCAGCCTTTTGGCGATCCGACCGAAAAATTTAATTTCTGTAAATTAATAGCCGGCTCTGAAGGGACATTGTTCTTTTCTACAGCAATAAAATTGAATTTGGTTGATGCACTAAAACCTTTCGCTGGTTTGGTCTGCGTACACCACAATAGCATCAACGAATCGTTGAAAGCCAATTTGGAAGCCTTGAAATTCAACCCAGACAGTGTTGAATTAATCGACCATTATATCTTAGAATGTACCAAAGGAAATATCGAGCAAAGCAAAAATAGATTCTTTGTGGAAGGCGATCCACAGGCGATTTTGGTTGTTGAATTTTTAAGGGACTCGAAAGAAGAAATTATTCAGGCCGCCCAAGAAATGGAAGAGCTGATGCGTTCCAAAAACCTTGGTTACCACTTCCCGATTGTTTGGGGTGAAGACACCAATAAAGTTTGGAACCTTAGAAAAGCAGGATTGGGATTGTTGTCTAATATTCCCGGCGATGCGAAAGCAGTCGCTGTTATTGAAGACACAGCGGTTGACGTAAATGATTTACCAGATTTTATCGAAGATTTCAATGCCGTATTAAAAGAGCGAAACCTCAGCTGTGTGCATTATGCCCACGCTGCGACAGGAGAATTGCACCTTCGCCCTATTATTGATTTAAAAACCAAAGAAGGCACTGCTCTTTTCAGAACCATCGCTACCGATATTGCTCATTTAGTTAAAAAATACAAAGGCTCACTTAGCGGGGAACACGGAGACGGAAGGCTTCGTGGCGAATTTATTCCGCTAATGTTGGGAGAAGAGATCTACCAAATGTTTATCCAAGTGAAAAATACTTGGGATCCATGGGGAATTTTCAATCCGGGCAAAATTGTGAATACTCCTCCAATGGATACCAGCCTAAGATACAATCCAGGGCAGGAAACTCCAATGCCGGAAACTTATTTTGATTTCTCAGAACATAACGGAATCGTGCGTGCTGCCGAGATGTGCAACGGATCTGGAGACTGCAGAAAAACCGAAAAAAGCGGTGGTACGATGTGTCCAAGTTATATGGCTACCCGTGATGAAAAACACACCACTCGCGCCAGAGCGAATATTCTGAGAGAAACCATCACAAATTCAACCAAAGAAAACAAATTTGATGATGAAGGATTGTTGGAAGTTCTTGATTTATGTTTGAGCTGTAAAGGATGTAAATCCGAATGCCCTTCCAATGTGGATATGGCGAAGTTAAAAGCAGAAACGTTACAGCAATACCATGATAAAAACGGAGTTAAATTCCGTTCGAAATTAATTGGTAATACGCCAAAAATCAATCAATTATTTGGTTCATTGCCATGGATGTATAATTTTGGAACCAAAGGAATTATAGGAAACATTGTGAAACGTGCTACCGGTTTTGCTACCGAAAGATCACTGCCTTTGATGCATAAAATTACGTTTGCCAAATGGATCAAAAGCTACAGACAAACTGGGAATTTTATTCAGGGGAAAGTCTATTTGTACAACGATGAATTCCTGAATTTCTATGATGTCGAAATTGGTCAGACTGCAGTGAAGCTGTTTAACCGTTTGGGCTATGAAGTTGTGATTCCGCAAATCGGTTACAGCGGTAGAACGTATCTTTCAAAAGGAATGCTGAAAGAAGCCCGTGAATTGGCAGAAAAAAATGTTCAGGCTTTCGCCAAAGAAATACCGGAAAACGCAATTTTGATTGGAATCGAACCATCGGCTATATTATCGTTCCGCGATGAATATCCGGATTTATGCCGTGGCGATTTCAAAGAAAAAGCAAAAGCATTCTCAAGCAGAGCCATGCTTATCGAAGAATTTTTGGCCAAAGAACTCGATGAAGGACGAATCACTTCTGCTTCGTTTACAAATAATACTGAAAGAGTCCGTATGCACGGCCACTGTTTTCAAAAAGCGTTGTCTTCATTAGTGCCACTTAAAAAAATACTGATGCTGCCACAAAATTATACAGTTCTTAATATCCCAAGCGGATGCTGCGGTATGGCGGGATCTTTTGGATATGAAAAAGAACATTACGATATTTCGATGAAAATAGGAGAATTGGTTTTATTTCCAACCATCCGTTCAGAAGAGCAAGCCACGTTGATTTCAGCCTCAGGAACGAGCTGCAGGCACCAAATAAGCGACGGAACAAGCCGAAAAGCATTTCACCCTGTTGAGATACTTTTTAAGGCTTTAAAATAAGCACAATTAGTTTTTTTATAAAAGATGCAGCTGTTTTTAATGGCTGCATTTTTTTTAACGTTTATAAATAAACTGTTTTCATCGATACAATCCGTTTCATATGTACTAGTGTACAATATGATTGAAATAAAAAAGATTTTGTTTAGAATGTTACGAATGACAGCCTTTTACTTGTTCTACAAATAAAAATTTGCTTTAATGATAAATATCAGTATTTTCGTAAATTGTTGCCAATATATTTACAAATCATATAACAATACTTCACAAACCATAAACTTATCCAATCAATTATGAAAGTCTTTCAAAACTCCCTTTTATTACTTCTTCTATTAGTTAACTTTTGCAATGCGCAAGAAAATATTATTCCTCCCAAAAAGATAAAATTAGAAAAAGAATTAGTTGGAATTTGGGTAGGATCAGAAAAAGGAAATCAGGTAGCAAATATTGAAAAAAGTTGGGTGATGGAACGCAAGAAAGACGGAACATTCACTTTACATTTTACAACAAAAGAAAACGATGTAACAGATACCTTTGTTGAAACTGGGAAATGTTGGACAGAAAATGGAAAATTTTATGAATATCATGAAGATTCACAAAATACTGATATTTACACCTATGAAGTTTTAAATGAAAATCAGATTAAATTCAAAATGATTTCTTCTGCTTTAGAGTTTAATAGTACTGATGCATATGAATTTATTGATACCCGTGACCCAGAAGCGAAAGTTACCCTTGATTCAGCCAAAAAAGATGCTATAAAGGCTGATGGTTTGAGTTTAGAAAATGCTGTAAAAGTTAAAAACATCAAGGAAGAATATAGCTATGTAAAAGAAAATTGCAAGGATTGTAAAATTTTAGGGCAAGCATTACTTTTTAATAAAGATAAACCATACGATTGTCTAAAAGCAGAAAAACCAGATGGTACGAAAATCAGTTATTATTTTGACATTTCTTCATTCTTTGGAAAATTCTAGCAAAAACACCTCACAATAGATTACAAATTAGAAACGTTGCAATCCATCGTCTCTGCGTGTTTATATAAAAACCCCAAAGTCGCAGACATACACTAATTTCTCAAGTTAACGATAGCGCGGTTTGTAAACCATGCCCGCAAAGATTAGACACAAAGCCAAGCCGCACAACAACAAAAAGCTACAAGTTAATTTTCTCTTGTAGCTTTTTGTTGTAATTTTAACTCTGGAAAGAATTATGCGGGTTTAGAAAATGAATTAGATATTAATGTATTGGTTTGTTTTAAAGAGTTAAATACTATGTGGGCACAGTTTGCACAACCGCGTTATCATTGAGTCGAAATTTCCGCCCAATCGGATTTGCAATCCATGCACACAACAGCAAACATAAACAAACTGTAGTAAAAGCCAACCCATGAAAAAAGTAATCGCAGCAATCAATATGACACTCGACGGGTTTTGCGATCATACGGCAGGGATTCCCGATGAAGAAATACATCAGCATTACACTGAGTTATTAAGAGGTGCAGACACCATTCTTTATGGCAGGATAACCTATCAGCTAATGGAATATTGGCGGGAAGTGGTGACAAATCCCAGTGGTGATAAATCAATAGACGAGTTTGCCATTGTAATGGACAATACCCCGAAAATCGTTTTTTCGCAGACCCTTAAAATTTTAGATTGGGAAAGCGCAAAGTTGGCAACCCGAACGCTTGAAGAAGAAGTTTTGGAACTCAAAAAATCCAACAATGAAGATAGCAAAGACATTTATGTCGGCAGTCCAAGCTTGATTACAGCCTTGACAAAACTCAAGTTGATAGACGAATATCAGCTTTGTGTTCATCCTGTTATAACAGGAAGCGGTTTACAGTTGTTTAAAAACATAACTGACAAAATTGTTCTCAAACTTCAAAAAACAAAGACTTTTGGCGGCGGTGCGATAATTCTTTACTACAAATCTCTATAGTATAAATTTAATCTGAATAGCTATGATAAACGAACAACTTACAGCGGAATTTCAAGCAATAGAAGACAACTTCAATAAAGCTGTTCTTACCAACAAGGTTGACGAAATCAAAAAGTGCGTGACAGAAGATTGGGTCTTAGTAGACAGTCAAGGTGGAATTATATCACAAGAAGGATTTTTTCAAGTTCTAGAGCAAGGCTTACTTTCTCACCAGACTATGACCAAACAAATTTTGCGGGTAAAAATCTATGATAACATTGCTTTAGTCACAGGCCGAGGACAAAATACAGGAACTTGGCAAGGACAGCCATTACAAGCTGACGAATGGATAACTGACGTTTACAAAAGGGAAAATGAAAAGTGGCTTTGCGTATTGACACACCTGACACCCGTAAAACAATAAATCTGAATAATGATAACAATTGACACACTCCGAAAATTGGCGCTTTCATTCCCCGAAGCAACGGAAGATCTGCACTTTGAAAAAACATCTTTCAGAGTAAAGAAAAAAATATTTGCCGCTTATGACGACAAACTCAAAAGAGCCTGCATAAAATTATCAGAAATTGACCAAGACGTTTTTTCATCGGCAGATAAAACCATTATTTATCCTGTTGACAACAAATGGGGAAAGCAAGGCTGGACTTTAATTGAGATGGAAAAAGTGCACAAAGACTTATTTGCAGATGCATTGACAACGTCTTATTGTGAAGTAGCTCCAAAAAAACTTGCTGAACATGTACGCCCAAATCAAATGTAAATTTATTTTTTGATAGTATAATTTTATACTGTCAAAAAAGGAAAAACCAATAAAACCTCATCATGAAGAACATTTTTTTCACCTTCTTTTTACTGATTACCATTCAATCCTCTGCTCAGTTAACATTTGATAAATCAATCCTTGATTGTGAAGATAAATGGGTTGTATTTCCAGAGGAATACGGTGGATTATACAAGTATGGATATATTTATCTGGATTCGAAAACGGGTCTTACATTTGAATATAGTGGTAATCTTAAGATTGATCCTGCTGGGAAAATTATAGCATTTCCAAAAGAGGAGAATGCGAAGATGAGAATCCCTTTAAATCCAAATAAAATCCTTATTGCTGTTATACCTGAAGCAAATTTCGAGCAATTAAAAATAAGCAAAGTCACCGATTCGCTTAACATTTATAAAATGAAAGAAGGCTCTATTGAACAGTTGTATAGCTGGGGTTCTATTTATAATGCTTGGGGAGAATATCAAAAAGCGTTAGATTTATTAGAAAAAGCATATGAAATCAATAGCGACTATGAAGGGTTGGGTCTACAATTAGCCTACTCTTACAATCGTTTGAAACAATACAAAAAAGCGATTGAAGTATTAAAAAAGGCAGTAATTGCAAATCCTGCTGATGCTTTCATTGCTAAAGAATATATTTATGCTTTGGCCAAAAGCCAGCAGTTAGATGAGGCAATCGTTCGCTACAGAAATTCTTTGAAAGTTTGTCCAGACAAAACCTATGTTCCTGAAAACGCTTATTATATTTTAGAAGGGTATTTTTATAAGTATGACCGAGTTAACTTTGACAAATGGTTAGCCGAAACCGAAGTAGTGATGTCTTCGAATGAGCAAATAAAAAAAATAATCGGAGAAATGAAAATTGAAATAACAAAAAACAGACTGTAGCTTAATTATAAAAAATGACACCAAGAATACTAAATTCAGAAGAGAGAAAACTAATAGGAATTAGGCTCACAATGAGTTTTGCAGACTACAAAGTAGGCGAACTTTGGAGCAATTTTTTGCCAAAACGAAAAGAAATAAACAATAACATAAACAACGATTTAATTTCAATGACGGTCTATAATCCTACTCATTTTTTGAATTTTAGTCCATCAAATGAATTTGAAAAATGGGCAACTGTTGAAGTTTCAAACTTTGATAATTTACCTTCCGGAATGGAAACATTCATTTTGGCGGGAGGGCTGTATGCGGTTTTTGATTATAAAGGTTTGAATACTGATAGTTCCGTTTTTAATTATATTTATGGAGAATGGATTCCTAATTCGGATTACGATTTGGACGACAGACCGCATTTTGAAATTTTGGGTAACAAATACAAAAACAGCGATCCAGAATCGGAAGAAGAAATTTGGATACCGATAAAACGAAAACAATAAGCACTTGGTCAATTCGAAATCCTTTTAAAACAAACCTTCCAACGCTTTGTTTTGAATTCCAATTTTAGAGTAATCAAAGTCCAATTTGTTTTTTAAAATTGAGGCATACACACTTCTAAAATCAATTTCGTGTTTTAAATCGCCATGGTCTAAATCGGCTAGATTTGGGTTATTTCCAATGATTTTTCCTCGATTATTGCCGCCAATTACAAACATTGGAGCAGCCGTTCCGTGATCTGTCCCTCGCCCGTTGTCTTTTACACGGCGGCCAAATTCGGAGAAAACAACGATAGTCACATTCTGTAATTGTTGTGATTTTTTTAAATCTTCATAGAAACTAAAAACAGCATCATTGAGTTCGGTCAATCTGTTTTTGTGAATGGAAAGCTGGTTATCATGAGTATCAAAACCGCCAAGCGAAGTATAATAAACCTTAGAATTTAGGTTTCCTTTTATCAATTTAGAAATCCATTCCAGGTTTTTAGCAAGGCCCGTTTTTGGGTAAACAACATCCGAAGGTGCCGATTTTCCTAATGCTGCCTGAATATCATCCGAACCTTCAATTACCGAATTGGCTACTTTTCGAACAAAATCCAATTGCGGATTGCCTGATAATTGCCCTTCGTTTTCTTGTTTATTTTTAGTTTTAAATCGGTCTGGATCTTTTACGGTAATGGAATTTGGTTCATCGCCTTTCAATGCCAGATTATCAATGTTATCAATATTTATCCCCGCTGTAGGCTGGTGTTCCTTGCACTGCAGATCCAGATAACGACCCAGCCAGCCATCGTTAAGATATTCCTGATGCGTTGGCGCTGTCTGCCAAATTTCCTGACTTCGAAAATGAGAACGCACTGGATTTGGATAGCCCACATTTTGGATAACAGACAAATCACCACTTTGCTGCATACTGGCAAATCCTTTCAAAACAGGGTGAAACGCCATTCCTTTTGCTGCATTTAAAACCTCGGTTTTTGATATAGCAATTGTTGGACGCGATTCATAATAAAGCGCATCTTCAAACGGGATAAAAGTGTTTAGTCCATCATTTCCTCCATTTAATTGGACAAAAACCACACATTGCTCGCCCAAAACCAAATTAGTATGTGTGCCAAAAGAGTATAAAAAATCAGGCAGTAGAAGTGAACCTCCCGTAAATGTTCCTGTAAGCGCTAAAAATTTTCTTCTGTCCATGATGAATAAGTCTTAAAGTTGAAAAGCCATAAAGTCTAAAGCCGTGCTTTTTTTTTTCGGCTTTATGATTTTTGGTCTGCGGCTAAATTATATTAATTGAAATTCAGGAGTTTTTACCATAAAATTGAATAACCGCAATACAGCGTTTTCCGAACCTTCTGTTTTACTGTCAAAATCGTATTTTAACAGCTGCTCAAAATCATGCTGATCGGACGCATCGGTTTTAAACAACAGCCGATTTTCGAGTTCGGCGATGATTTCCTTATTATTTCCTTCTTTATCCCAATCCAGTCTCACCTTAAACTGCCGATTTGGTTTTTGCATCATCGAATTTCCAACATTTTGTTTGTTCCCTCGAGTCAAATTTTTACCGTTACAAAGTAAATCAGCCACATTATTCCGCTGTAAAAAAACCTGCGAAGTAAGCCAGGCATTGCCGCAATCCCACCCTTTTACATTGGGCTGGTTGAACAAATCCATTCCTTGGTCTTTTAGAAATTTGGCAATTAATCTTTCATTAGGATTTTCGATATTGAGTTCATTAGTCAACTGCAGAATATACTCCAGAGGGCTTTTAATCTTAGAGCCGGCATTCTTTTTAACAGACTCTTCAGTAAATATTTTAGTCAATAACGGCTTAATTTCAAAATTCTTTTTCTTCAGATAATCGCCATAATAACGAACTAATTCTTCTTTTGGATTATCGTAAATGAACCATTTTAATATTTTTCGGGTAACCAAATAAGGAATATTTGGCTGTTCAAAAATAATATCAATCATTTCATCTATTTTAAAATTGCCTTTTTTACCAAAATAAATAAAGATTTCATTGTCTTCAAATTTTGGTCTGTAAACTGCACTTTTTTCACCAATCCCAAGTCCGGCTAGACCTTTGGCTCCATTTTTTATATCCTCTTCTGAGTAATTTCCTATCCCAAGGGTAAAAAGTTCCAATAATTCCCGGCTTAAATTTTCGTTGAGTTTGTTTTTTCGGTTGTCTATATTATCAAGATAACGCACCATGGCATTGCTTTGAACAATTTCTTTGGTCAGGGTTTTGAAATTTCCAAAAGCATTTTTTCTCAAAATCTGATTGTGCTGATAAAGCCAATAATTCACTTTTACTTTTGGAAATGAAGCCACATAATGATTGTGCCAAAAACAGGTCATTTTTTCGCGGAGCGGGAATTCAGAAGCAGCCATTTTATCAATCCACCAGATTTTCATTTCTTCAAATGTCTGACGCTCTTTTTTCTGGTTTTCCTGCTTTTGTTCCCTTGTAGCATTTTTATACAGTTCACGTTGCTGCTTCAATTCTTCTTTTGTTTTTGGGCTGTTCTCTAAAAAAGAAGGAAGAGCGTAATCAACAGGAGCCGTAAATGAACTTTCAAGAAAAGAAGCTAATCCTTTTTGAGCAATTTTTGACGCCTCTTTATTAGTGAAACCCAAACGAAGTGACCAAAGCACATTTTGATGCATAGTAAAAAAGAGTTTAAATGAATTCGAAATCGTTTTAGTATGACCAAAATTTATGAAAATGGTTTAATTATAATCATAAAAAAATACTCATTATGTAATACTAACGAGCATTTTAAAAATAAATTTTATGATGACAGAACCACAAAACCATTCAATTGATTTAAAATTTAGTAACCAAAATCGCATGTGTTTGCAAATTTTGATATATTTGAGTTCAAAACATTAACCTCAAACCAATTTCACTATTGAACACTATCCAGCCATTACCCGCAGATTTAAAATCAGTCATCGGAACAGAAAAAATTGATTTTTCTATTGTTGCCAAGAGGAAACAGCCATTAAATAAATCCTTAGGAATTATCGCTTTTGGAATTATTTGGTCAGGATTCATAAGCATTTTTGTAATTGCTTTTTTAGGACCGCTTTTTAAAGGAGAAGAGGTTCATTTTAAAGTAAACGATGAACCGACTACAGCTAGTTGGGATAATTTTGAATCAATGCTTGTTCCATCTTTAATTATTGGTCTTTTTGTTGTAGTAGGAATTGCCATTTTGATCAGCGGATTTTATTCTTTCTTTCAAAAAGGCGGGCATTTTGTGGGTACAGAAAACAGACTTATTCACTACCGAAAAGGGACTATTAAAACCTATGACTGGGAACAATTCTCTGGAAATATGGAAATAAACAGCAGAAAAGAAGACTTGTCAATGGAACTCCGCACTGGTAAAATGGTTAGCCGAAAAAACAAACCCGACGAATACGTACCCGATGTCCTCTACATTTCGGGAGTTGCTAATATTTTGGAAATCGAAAAAACATGCAGAAACAGGATTAAGGAAAATGACCCTACTCCAGCAGTTATTCAAAATGCCTAATCACATAAAAATGCCTAATCTGAATATTCAGATTAGGCATTTTTTGATTTTATTATTTAGGTGTATCTATAAATTAATGATTGGAACATTTAGAAAAAAGAACCAATACTTTTATAACAGCAATGACTATAAAAAAGATGGTTCTAGCAGACCAGCCGGATGAACTCGATGATTCGCTGTCTGTGCTGTTGGCAAAAACGGCTTCTCTATTTCTGACCAAAACATCGGTCAAGTCTGGGTCATAAGCAGCATAACCCGCCATTGCAGATATGCATGTCATAAAAAAATCGGATAGTTTATCTGCATTATAGCCCTTTGACACAATGTTTACAAGGCTTCTAATTTTTTCATCCGTTTCTATAGAACTGAAATACGTCAATAAAACATAAAAACTGCGGTACTGTACATACGGAATAGCCTCTAGATTGTTTTGAATTAAATTTGTCAATAGAAAATCTATTTTACCAATGAGTTTCTTGTTCAACTGAAACAATGCATCTTCGGGAAAACAATCTTTAAAATCAAAAATATCGCTAATAGGATCAAATTTATTTTGAGATAAATTCTGGTCAAAAAACAGCACTAAATCATCATTAAGAAACTTATTTATAAAAGCCTGGATGTTCTCCGCTTCATAGACTCTTTGCGGAGAAGGAAAATTGTGTCTGGAATAATTTTTTTTCGCAAAAAGATTGTACAAAACCCTATTAGAAACCACAAAATAAAGCTCTTGAGGATATTGTTTTAAAGCCAATATCAAGCTGTTGGCAACATTTACATCAATATCGGGATTGATTCTTTTCTCAACATTAACCTGCTTTTCTATTCGGATAACATCTTCGGGGGAAAGTAATAGAATATTGCTTTTATCTATCTTTAATTCTTCAAATAATTCTATTATATTCATGTTTGGGGCTGATTTTAAAACACAAACATACTATTTTTAACTCTTTTGCAAAAGATTATTCAAAGAATATATTCAGGAACATTTAGATGCCAAAAAAGGCACTAAAGCACAAATCAAACCAATTAATATGCTTGCTGCAGGACGCTTTTTTGGGTTTGCAGCGTCTTCTTTAAACACAGATACAGCAGACCTGTTTTTGACAAGAGTTTCATTTATGTTTTCATCAAAAGCGATATAGAATGCCATCGACTGTATAACTGCCGTGAAAAATGAATCGCTTGTTTTCTTTTCATAAAACACGATTACCAGCTCCAATAAATTACAAATTTTCTGGTCTGTTTCTACATTTCTCAAATGAGTTAGCAGCACGTAAAACGTTGTATATCTGATGTAAATAATATTTGAAAAATCATAGGATTCAGTAACTGACAAGTGATTTATCGCAAAGTCCAATTTAGAGAAAACGAGTGAACCCATTTTGTAAATTGTCTCTTCCGGGAAATAATTCTTTGCCTCCAAAAGATAATCAAGCTCTTCTAAATCATTATACGTGTTTTTTGAAAGCTTCAGGCTGAAAAAAGAAAGCAAATCATCAGCCAAAAAGACGGTGATAAAACCTTTAATCTTTTCGTCCGAAACAAAACCGTTGGAAGCTGGAAAATGACTTTTTGATAAATTGTTTTTAGTCAAAAAATTAAACAGCACACGATTCGACATTAAAAACAAAAACTCTTGTTTGTATTCTTTAAGCGCAAGAATTAAATTTTCGCCCGCTTTGGAATCTATTTCCGGATTTATTTTCTTTTCGAAATTAATTTTTTTCTCTATTCGGATAAAATCCTCAGAGCCAAATTCCAAAATCTGATTCCGTTTTAAATCCAATAAAGCAAACAATTGAATGATATTCATGCTTTTACAAAAAATTTAAGTGAGACAATAAAAAAACTGCAGCTAAATAACAACCTACAGAATAAATTGTAAATTGCTCATTCGTAAAAATCCAATTTTAAAAAATGAATGTAATAATAAACCAGCTGTTTGAGATTGAAAAAAAAGCGTTAGAACAAAACATTGATGGTTTTGAGCGCAATCTAAAAAGAATTTACCACGAATTGGAAGAAAAAGGATATAAAATAGTAAATCCTTTGGGTACAAATTATGACGAAAGAGACAGTTCTATTGAGGCTAACATTCTTAATTCGAATTCAAAGAAAATTACTAAAGTCATTAGACCAACCATTTATAAATCAGAAAACAATACGTTTCAGCTGGTTCAAAAAGCAGTAGTTATAGTAGAATAATCCTCCCTTTTATGAAGAATATAAACATCGGAATTGATTTAGGAACAACGAATTCGGGAATAGCTAAATATGAAAACGGAAAAATCAGCATTTACAAAAATCCTGTTGGTTTCAAAGACACCATTCCGTCTGTAGTTTCATTCCGAAAAGGACGAATCCAAATAGGCGAAAAAGCGAGAGAACACAGCGCAACAAACGCCGAAAATGTATTCTCTTCTTTTAAGCGAAAAATGGGATCAGATGAACTTTATTTCATCAAAGATTTAGACAAAAACTGCAGTCCGATTGAACTTTCTTCAATGGTTTTGAACGAGTTAATCAATTTCGCTCAAGGCGAAAGCTTGAAATCTGCAGTAATTACGATTCCGGCATCGTTTGATACAATTCAGTCCAATGCCACCAAAAAAGCAGGTTATCAAGCGGGTTTTGAAGAAATAGTTTTGCTTCAAGAGCCAATCGCTGCTTGTTTAGCGTATTCAAACTCATTAAATCTTGAAATTAGTGGCGACAAAAAATGGCTCGTTTACGATTTTGGAGGAGGAACTTTTGATATCGCATTAATAAATATCAATGAGCGCGACCTCAAAGTATATGACCATAAAGGCAACAATTTTCTAGGCGGAGTCGATCTAGACACCTTGTTTGTTGAGAAAATAATATGTCCAAAAATAGAAAAAGAAACCCAGGAAGATAATCTTTGGGCAAAACTGATTTCTAAAGAAAACACAGTCTATAACAAATTGTTTTTTGAACTTCTGTATAAAGCCGAAGAAGCCAAAAAAGAACTTTCGATAAAAGAAACCTCAAGTATTGAGATTGATTTCGATGAGCTTTCCATCTCGTTGGACATAGACATCAGCCGAAAAGAATTTGAAACAATCATCCATTCCAAATTTGAAGAATCCTTTAATTTAGTGGAAAAACTAGTTAAAGATAACTTCTTGAGCTTTTCGGATATCGAGCGCATTATACTTGTTGGCGGTACGACTTACATCCCATACATACGCCAGCAATTGCAGGAAAGAACACAAATTCAGGTAGAAACCAGTCTGGATCCTACAACTGCCGTGGTCATTGGCGCGGCGTATTATGCCGGTTCAAAACCTTCGGAATTAATTGAGGAAGAAATTCTAAATGAACCTAAAATTGAACAAAATAATATTCAGGTTGAAACAATCTATGAACCTCATTCTAAAGATGCAGAAGAGCTGATTGTAATTCTTTTGGAAGAATCATTTGATGGTTATTATCGAATTACCAGAGCCGATGGCGGTTTTGATACGGGTCTCTTAAAAGCAAATAAAAAAATAGCCGAGTTTGTTCCTTTATTAGAAAAAGCAACCAATCAATTTACGCTGTTTTTATACGATCAGCATCAAAAACAAGTATTCAGCAATGCTAATATTAAAATTACAAATGGTTTATACAGCATTTTGGGCCAGCCCATTCCAAACGACATTTGTCTCGAACTAGACGAAGCTTCTGGAAAAAGCCACATGGAAATTATATTCAAGAAAAATGATATTCTGCCTTTAAAGAAAACCATTTATAAAACCTGTTCGAAAAACATATTAAAAAACTCCGATCAAAAACTGATCATAAATGTAGTTGAAGGCAACGCGGGAAGCATGGTTGGAAGCAATCTATCTATCGGTTATATCGAAATATGCGGCAGTAATTTTGAGCAGGATTTGTTAAAAGGAATGGATATCGAGCTTAATTTCAAGGTTTCGGAGTCACGCGATTTGAGCATTGATGTTTATATCAGTGCCTTGGATTTAGAAATAAACGAAGTCTTCAATCCTCATCAAAGAAAGATTTCTATCGAAAAATTATCATTGGAAATAAAAAATGCTTTAGACACTGTAATTGAAGAAATCAGGAGTGAAGAACAAAATGAGAATTATGAATATTTAGCCAAATTAAAAAGGTCACAAGAATCGCTAAGCACCTTATATAACGAAGCATTAGAGAATAAAAATGATGCCATTACCGATAAAAAATATCAAATTGATGAACTCAAAAAAATCTATATTCAGGAATTTGATGATCTTATTCGGCATAAACATGTCTTGTTTGAGTTAGAAGAATACAATAAAATAAAAGACAGCCTGTATTTTTATATCGAAAAAGCTACGCCACGCCAAAAAGAAGAATATGAAAAGATTATAAAAAACGAAAAAGAAGTTCTTCAATCCAATAATAAATATTTAATCCGCAAAAAAAACAAAGAACTTGAAAGTCTGTTATATAACATTTATAACAATCAAGATGAAAGCTACATAGACTATTTTTATTATTTGCGTTTTGAAGACCCGAGTGCTTTCAAAGACAGATCCAAACACAACAAATTGATGCAGTTAGGAGAAAAAGCAATTGACAACTCCAACTTAATGGAGTTAAAATCTATATGCCATCAACTGTATCATTTATTGATTGTTAAACCAAAAAGGAGCGATGATTTCAATACATTTGATGGGAATCTTGGGATAAAATAAAGGCTATATTCTAAAATAAACAGGATTTAATTTTTACCTTATAAGAAATAGAAGTTCATTTAAGCAGGATGTGAAAACATAACTTATCTGTTCTTATATTTCTTATATATTTAACTTTTCAATACTAAATAGCCTCAAACATCTTCCCAGGCAAAGGTCTTATCACGCCCTTCAATTCCATATTCAAGAGCAACCCTGAAATCCTGTAAATCGGAAAATCACAATGCAGAGCGATGATGTCCATTAATTCTTTTCCTGTTTTCAAAAGATAATCATACACTTTCTGCTCGTCATCATCAAGTGTGACAAACAGCTGTTTTTGGACAGCTTTGGTTTCCTGCACGATGTCCCAATTCAGATTGTAAATCAAGTCGGCAGCGCTGGTAAGTAAATTTGCTTTTTGTGTTTTAATTAAATTATTACATCCTTGACTATATTTATCGGTTGTGCGTCCCGGAACTGCAAAAACATCTCGATTATAATCATTGGCCATATTGGCAGTGATCAGAGAACCGCCTCTATCTGCAGATTCGATTACGATTGTAGCCTCGGTCATTCCAGCCACTATTCGGTTTCTGCGAACAAAATTCTCTTTATCAGGATTAGAAGTGCTCCAGAATTCGGTCATGAAACCACCGTTCTGTTCCATTTTGGCAACGTATTTTTTGTGAGGTTTTGGGTAAATTTGGTTCAAACCATGAGCCACCACTCCAATTGTTTGTAAATCGTAATCCATCGCTAATTGATGTGCCACGATATCTACTCCGTAAGCAAAACCGCTGACGATTATTGGATTCAAAGGTGCTATATCTTCAATTAATTTTCTGCAAAACTCGGTGCCATACGAAGTAATTTGACGCGTGCCGACAATGCTTATTATTTTGCGGTTTTTTAAATCGATATTCCCTGATGAAAACAATAAAACTGGTCCGTCAATGCAGTGTTTCAAACGATCCGGATAGTTGCCGTCCTGAAAACAAAGCACCTCAATATTTTCCTTTTGAATGAAATCCAATTCTTGTCTGGCTTTTTCAAAAACGCTTTTATCCTTAAAATTTTTTAGCAAAACAGTTCCTAGCCCATCAATGGCGGCAAGCTGCTGTGATTTGGCTTTCAAAACATTTTCGGCAGTTCCAAAGTGAGTTAGCAGTTTTTTGGCCATAATATCGCCTACGCCATCAACACGCAGTAAAGCCAACAGGTAAAATATATTTTCTTCTGACATATCTTACAATTATACGATAAATATTTGAAAGAAAACCTACTTAGAAATTCACAATTACATTGATTTATAAAAAAACGAACCAAAAAAAGATTTCCAAAACAGGAATTCGGTAAAAAACAAAACTATAATCTGCTGATAATGTATTAGATACAAATTGTTAATAAAAATTGTGAATAAAATTTTGATAACTATTAGCGTTGCATAACTTTGTTAACATGAAAATCGAACTTTATATCGCGCAGCTTTTATACCGTTATCAATGTGTAACGGTTCCTGGTTTTGGAGCATTCCTGACTGAAATCCAGTCGGCTCAACTGCTTGAAAACTCTCATTCTTTTTTCCCGCCAAAAAAAATGATTTCCTTTAATTCCCACATTAAAAACAATGACGGATTATTGGCTAATCATATCGCTCAAGCGGAAAAAACTTCCTATGATTACGCCCTGAGCGCTATCGAATATGAGGTGCTCAACTGGAAAAAAGCGTTACAGGAAAACCGTTCTTTTGCTATAAAAAACATTGGTATTCTAATCTTGAATGCCGAAAACAATATCCATTTTACTCCAAACGAACAAACCAATTATTTGGCGCAGTCTTTTGGACTGACTTCATTTGTTTCGCCTGCTGTAAAAAGAGAATTGGAACTTGTAAAGCTTGAAACGGTCACTGAAATTCAAGAAACAGTAATCGAACAAGAAAAACCTATTTTCAATTTTATACCCGAAACTGAAACCAGAAGAAGCACTCCTTACCTAAAATATGCTGCAGTATTCGTAATCGGATTAGCTGTTGCCGGAGCTGTAGGATATCCAATGTATCAGAACCAAATTGCTGCTGAAACTATTTTGGTAGAAACGGCGGTGCAAAAAAAGGTACAAAATAAAATTCAGGAAGCGACTTTCTTCATCCAAACGCCAATTCCGGCTGTCACACTTTCGCTAAAATCTGAAAAGAAAGAAGCGGTGAAATTACCGTATCATATTATGGACGGCGCTTTTAGAAGTGAAGCTAATGCTCAAAAAAGATACAATCAATTAGTTGCTAAAGGCTATGACGCAAGAGTATTGGGTGTAAACAGAAATGGTTACTATCCTGTTTTATACGGAAGCTACACCACTTTTTCTGAAGCAGAAAAAGAAAAAAATAAAATCATTGAGAATGATAATCCCGAAGCTTGGATTTTGATTCAATCCTTATAGAAAATAGATTTTTCAAAAAATTAAATCACGAATGAAGCCGCTTTAAACCGAGCTCTATTCGTGATTTTTTGTTTTTAATAGAAATCGAAAATGATTTTAAAGCGCTTTTATGCTGTTTCTCTTCGAGAATCAACTAAGAGTGGCTTTATGGCTCAAAACTCTTTTAAAATGGACAAAAAGATATTTGTGAGACATAAAAAGTATAAAGCAGCAGTGCAAACATCTTAAGACCTTTCATTCAATGTTCATTCTTAATTTAGTTTTCGATCTATTCCTGGAATGTATCTACCTCTAAAATTTTAAGCTGCTGAAATAAAAATAGTTACAAAAAAATTGTTAAATTTGGTAAGATAAACCATGTTTTCCTACTTTCCGAAGAGATTACCCTCATAAATCAAATACTTTTTTATTTATTCATTTAAATCAAAAACATGAAAAAGGTAACGTACTCCATCTTAACAATTATTTTATTTTATTTCCAGCTGCATGCACAAAATAACGATCAAAAAAAATCAATGGAAATCACGGGTCATATAATGATGGACAGCGGTTATGATTTTGGAAAAATGGATCCCGAGTGGTTCGATGTAATGAGACCGACAAAAATTCTGGACAATGAAGGCAACGAATTTCAAAATCAGGGAAACGTGTTTTTTGGCGTTCGTCAATCCACTTTGAGCTTCAAAAATTATTTTGATACTTCTTTAGGAACAGTAAAAACTGTTTTCGAATTTGATCTGTTTGGTTCTGGTAAAGATGTAGGAGCCACAGCGTTCCACTTACGCCATGCATATGTAGAATTTGGGAAATTTAAAATCGGTCAAACTAACAGTGTGTTTGCAGACATGGAAGTATACCCAAATTTAATAGATTTTATGGGACCAAATGGAGCAGTGTTTACTAGAACCATACAAATTCGCTATACTCCCATATCAACAAAGACACAAACATTAGCAATAGCTTTAGAACAGCCAGGAGCTACAGGAGATAAAGGACAATATGGCGAAGGTTTCGTTTATGCATCTGTGCTTGAGGATGTTTCATTTAGATTTGCAGTACCTGACCTTAGTGCCGAATATCGCTACACTGGCCCTTGGGGCTATTTAGAACTGGCCGGAATTGTCCGAAGCATCCGGTGGGAAGATAACAATACTGATGCTTACGACATCTCTGGAAGTACTACAGGATGGGGACTTAGCTTAAGCACGAAACTGCAGATTATTAAGAATGTTATCTTTAGGGGTGCTTTCACTACAGGTGCCGGAATTCAAAACTACATGAACGATGCCGATGCCGATGTGGGAACCAAAAGACAGTACGCCAATGCTCTGACTCCTATCACAGGTGAAGCAATACCGCTTATTGCCTTGGCCTCGTATTTTGACATTAACTGGAATTCCAAATTAACTTCGGCAGTTGGGTATTCAATTATGGATAATAAAACAACAGATGCTCAATTATCAACCGCTTATAAAACAGGGCAATATGCAAGTGTTAATTTATTGTATTCTCCTGTGGATAATTTATTATTAGGTCCAGAATTTC
Source organism: uncultured Flavobacterium sp. (assembly GCA_963511795.1). GTDB lineage: Bacteria > Bacteroidota > Bacteroidia > Flavobacteriales > Flavobacteriaceae > Flavobacterium. Next base: position 48,412 of record CAUPKP010000030.1, read on the forward strand.
AATGGGGGAAGCGAAAAAACAATGACTTTGCTGGAGATCCTGTTTTCAATCTTCCTGCTGCAAAAGGAAATACTGGAGAAGATTTTAAAATACAATTTTCTGTAAAGTACAGTTTCAAGAACACCTTTTATAAAAACCAATAGTATTTAATGTTTAACTTAAATTGTTCAAGATAAAAAAACCAATAGATTAACCAAGATCTGCGGGCATTTTTTTAACCTCTAATACTCCAATCTATGCTTTCAATTTATAAAGCATTTAAACTGGCTAATCAGTCATATGCTTAATCGTTTATTCTTCAATCATTTTCCAAAGAATTTCAAAAGTCTCATTAACTAATTCAGTGGATTGGTCTTTAATGATATTCTCAGATATTAGATAATAATACAATCCATTTATCTGCGCTGTAAAAAGCGAAAAAATAAAAGCAACGGGCAAATGTTTTAAAAGTACGAGATCAATACCTTTCTGAATTAAAATATATAGCGGCTGTTCATCATGATTCAAAACTCTGGTTATAACAGATTTTGAATAAGGCGAATTATTAAATTGCTGCAGATATTGAAACTCAATAACATTTTCTAAATTCCAATGCAGAGAAGCTACAAACAACGAACGGAAAGACCCTTTGGAAACGGAATGTGACTCGATGCTTTCAATAATGAAATCATCCTTTTTTTTGATAATGCTGTTGTAGATTTCGACTATGAGAATTTCTTTGGTAGCAAAATAGTTAAACAAGGTTCCGTTTGCCACTCCAGATTCTTGAGCAATTCTGCTCGTTGCCGTTCCATGAAAACCGTTCTCAACAAACAGTTTAAGAGCTGTTTCTATAATTACCTGATCTTTATTCATATCTTAATAACTGATTAATCAGTCGTAAAGATAAACAAATAACAACATACAAAATTCGACCTGCGATAATTATTTCTAAAACGATGCTCATTAAAATATAATAAATTACATTCAGAAACAAGCAAAACTGTTTGAGATAAAACTTGAAATTTACTCAAACAGTTATACCCATAAAATATAAGAAACAGCATTAAATCATCTTTTTCCAAATTCAAGAAATTTATTCATCAAAAGAATAGCCGATCCGACACTACCCCCGAAAATCATTACCTTATCATAACTGTCTTTATTAAGATACATTAACAAAACCAGTAGGCTAATCGCTATAATCAATATTGGAAGTCTAAATTTATCAAAAGTTCCGTTCATACTATCTTTCTTAAACTCCTCTGCAAATTCATTATCTTGCCTGCTTTTTAAAAGTATATATCTCCTGAAACTTTCTCTCCTAATCTGCAGTCTTCCTGTTGCTTCATTGTGGTTTATAAGCCCTAAATCCATTAACTCCATAATAATGTCTTTATTTTTATAATTTGAAAAAGAATCTTGTGAAAAGTCAAAGATTACATTCTGCATTTGGCTATTATGCTTCGCTGTTTTTTTAGACTCATCATTAATATCTGGCACTTTGATTTCAGATTCTTTATTTGAAATGAATTCCCATATCTTCGAATAAGATTCATCGAAATATTTTAGCTCGGAATTTAATTTGAATTCGTTTCGAAACAAAGGAATCACTTCAAAATTATCATCTTTACCAAATGCAGTATTAATTTCTTTTTGTACTTCTTCTTCAAAAGTTACTGACTGAGTTTTTGGATTCTTAGTCGAATCAAAAACTTCCTCAATAAAAGATTGTTCATTACTTAAATTGCTTTTATTGATTGGATAATAACCGAAATAAGATATCTGCATAAGTTCAAAAAAGAAAAACCGGTTGCTGTAATAATTTAATAATGAATATGCTAAAAACAAAATTAGAACAGCACCTAAAATTAGATAGAACAAAGCAAACCCAAGTTCGAAAAAAATTACATATATTTTAAAATATAAATTTTTATATAAATTTTTGAACGTGTAATTTCTAATTTCACCAGCTGTAGGTTCTTTAAAACCAAAATTCAATTTATGTATGAAGCCTTCGTTATTACTTCCTATTTGAAGCGTGTCATTACTAATCATACTACCCCCAGATTCACAATCACAGCCATAAGCTTTAGTTTTGATTGAAACGTCTTTACTTATTTCCGGCTGGGAAGGGGAACAATAATATCTTGCATAATCGTTTATTTCATTGGAGTAGAAAGCACAAACTAGTATAAAAGGAAACATTACAAAATGGTTCATCATCAAAGATGTTGTGAATTTTAAATATGCTTTTCGCTGGACTTTTTTGACTTGAGGAATAGCTTCTGTATTACCAACATTATACTCTTTAATATAAAAAAGGATTATTCCAATATGAGAAGTAATCATAACAATTGTGGAAATATACAGTTTATCATACCAAAATAGAACCAACGGCAAAGCAAAACTGAGAGAAAAAACCAGCAGATAAAATCTTAACCGGTTGCTCTTAAATAGATTACTTGAACAATTAAATAGATTACTTCTGCTGTTTAAAATAATAACATTCATGAAGGTAATGTTAAAGCCTATTAGCAAACAAAAGTATAAAGCAGTGATAGGCAGGCAAAATAAAAAAACAATAAAAACTAACAATAAACAAGCACAGTTGATATAAGAAAGCTTAATATATTCCTCTTTTCGGCTGTAATCATGAAATAGATGATAAAAGTGTACTCTGGAAAAGAAACTAAAGCGTCTTCTGTATAAAATTGATGAATAAACCAAAACAAGCAAAACTAATACTAAACAATAAGAAAGGACAATTAAGAAAGCATTAATAAAAGTAAACTGGCTCAAATAATTAATATACGATAATTCACGAATACCAAGAATATAAACAGGAAGACCTGTTGAAACACTTAATTTTTTAGCAAATACCTGATAAGAAGTTCCTTGATAATCCATCCTGAAATCTTTGATACCGCTACCCGCCAAAACGCTTTCTAAAACAAGATTGCTATTTGTTCCCAAAAGCACATTTTGATACAATTTTTTGGAAGAAGACTTATTGAGATTATAGGGATTATTATATTGGGTCAAAACGTTCCCTGCTCTATCTACAAGCATGTAATCTGTGTCTGGAGACAACTTAATTTCTTTTGAAAACTGTTCACGAAAAGCAAAACCTTTGATGGCATGTTTTTCTGAACTGGCTGTTGCATCAACTTTCTCAGCATAAATCCATTGAAATTCATCTCTTTCTCTAGAAAAAACACCTGTCAATACCGTATTGATTTCTTTGTTTTGAAGTAATTTAAAATAATCCCTGTCATTGAACTTTCTTGGAAAACTAATACTGTCCCTATCCAAACTTGCTGTTAAAAGTCCTTCTTTATTCATCCAAAAATAAACATCCAAAAATTTTAATTGATTACTAACGATTTTATCTATTTTTTTAAAATCAAATTTTGAAGTATCTAATTTATTTCTTTCAATTTGATCTTTTCTACAATCTTTAAAAATATTTATTTGATTTGTAAAAGAGGTATCAATATGTTCAACTAATTGTTTCAAATCCGATTTATTCCTATTGAAAACTGTAGTTTTCCAAAAACTAACCATTCCAAAAATGACCAATATTGCTATTAGTGATCCAATGGAAAAGACTACCCTAACGAGATCCATTTGGGAAAGCAGTTCTTTGTAGCTCATGACTACCGGCTTAATTAAAAAAATACTTAAAAACAAAATACCTGTGAGTAACAAACCTAATATTAGATGATTAGGTTTTATATAGTGCACGTTTGATCGAAAATTAGTAGAATTAACCCCTGCTGCAAAAAACAGCGTAAAATTGGTATCAGGAATTCTTAACTGATTTGTATAATACCTAATATTAGAGCCCTTAAATGTAATCGGACCATAATTTCTATTGTTAAAACAAAGACTGTCCTCATCCTTTAGATAAACATTTTGAGAAATTAAAGCTTCACTGACAAAACATTTACTAGCATTGTTCTGTTCTTTTTTCGCTTTTTCTGAGCTTGTGTTTTGATTATCACTGCCATTATTATTTTGTGAACCTGCATTTTGTTTGAAGTTGATTTTCTCATCTGAATCTTTTTTATCTGAAACTGTAGTAACAGGGCAGATAAAAAAAGATTTAAAATTTGAGGAAGCATTAATCCTTTTAAGAAATTCTTTTAAATCAAACCGAACACCAACATCGCTACTATCAATTTTTGTAGTATCAATATATGATTTGAAAAAGATTCTTCTTTTCAATAAAAGCTGTTTTGATACTGCATTTACAGTAGCTAGGGGCAATATTTCTATTTTGTAAATATAACAACTACTGTGTTTTTCAAAAAAATCACGATTTTCTTTTTTATTTTTAATAGCCTTGATTTGTTCTGGACTGACACCCTGCAGTTTATCATCAATATACCCTTTGAGCTGTTCTTCAATACCATTAAAAACACGTAAATTATTTGCATCTACATTTCTCTCATTATTTGGCATAATAATCAGCAGGTAAACAGCTGTTAATATGCAGATAACTACAGCAGTTATAATCGAAGAATAATGGGGTTTTAGTGTGTCGGAAAATGAACTGAAAAGACTCATATCTTTTTAATTTAGTTACAAAGTGCTTGGATACTCGAAACAATAATTGCTTTGGGGTGCAATTCTAAAAATCCTTTTGGCTAGACAAAATAGCTGAATAGGAAAAAGGCTTTATTATATTGTAGCTAAATTAGGAAAAAATAATACATGAATTAAAAAATAGTTTTATAAACAATTCATTTTAAATTGTTTACTTAAAAAAGTGTTTTAAAAGTCTACAGATTTATTTAAAAAATATAAAAACTACAATATTGGATTTCTTTCAATAAAGAATTAATTGTATCGGCATACATCATATCTCAAAAACAAAATGAGTAGATCTATATCATATTATACCTTTTCATCGGATTATCAAGTTATTTATCTGATTTATTTTCAGTAAAAAAGTCCTTATAATATATTTGTATATATCTTATTATCAGAAATATATAAAATATTTGGAGTTATTATTGAAATTAAAAACTAAAAAAAACTAAGATGAAAAACAAACAAATTACCACCAAAGAATGTGCATATCTAATCTATGCCTACATAAGTATCTCTACATTTGTACTGATGGCAATCAGTAAACTAACCGATAGTCTTGATAGGGCCTTAAATTTCAATTCAACAATAACCTTACTAATCATTTTAAATATGATCGTATTTCTTTCCTCACATTTTTTATTTAAAAGAAATCATATTATTCACAAATAAAATCATCTCCAAAAAGTTCCAAATCTTATGCTTTAGTTTTAAATAATTGGTTAGTAACTAAAGGGGCTGAAATAACAATCAGTCTCTTTTTTTTTGGAAATAAATAAGCCATAAGAAATAATTCTTGATTTGGATATAATTACAGATTTTATTGAAGTTTAGTTCTTGTAATAATGTGAAGTCCGAGTGAGGGATAGGAATAAGCTGCCAAAGCAGTATGAATAGCCCTACCCTGTTGAGAAAAGGAGGTGGCTAAACGCGCCAATAAGCAACCTCCTTTTCTCAACAGGGTCACGACCAAATAAGCATTAACGGATTTAATAAACAATTAATCCTGAATTTACTAGTTCTAATGAAGATTCAAACTAGCCTTGAACATCCTAAGCTCTTCCCAACTGAAGGTGTCACCGTGTTTTTCTTTTAGAGGTGAAACCGATTCTTCCTTGTAACCTTCAAAAGCCTCGCTTAGGGCAAGAACTTTATCCTCTGGAAGCACTTCGCTGATGGTAATCGTTTTGGACTGAATCAATTTGGTCAAGTGTGACAAAATAGTTTCCTGGTTGTACTTACGGATTAGGGCAATTTCTTGAATGGTTTTCTTTTCCAACCACAGTTCATAGGTTAATTCCACTGTAGATTTTTTGGCTTCTTTAGTCCCGGATTTTTTGGGTGCATAACGTTCGGCATCTTTTTCGTCCTCGATCAGTGTGATATTGGCTTTCTTGAAATCTTCGAACACGCGGTCAATCTTGATAGTTTTATATTGCTTGATTTCGGCCGAAGTTAATTTTTCTTTCGAAATAGCTTCGCCTTTTACCAATGTAGCCACCATTAATTTAGCTTTCATCAGCTGCAGCACCGCCTTAGTCTGCAAATCGTCGAGAATGACTAACTCGTCATAAAAGGCTTTGGCTTTTTTGAGACGCTTCACTTCCTCAATTTTCCAAAGGATTTCATAGACCAATTTGTCCATCGGCTCCATGAAATAATTGAAAGCGGCATTGATGCGGTCTGAGATATGATTGAATTCCAGCTGTTCACTGTGGAACAATCTGTCAAGCTGCACCAAAAACTTGGAAGACGGCTCGAGTAACTGCCAAACGATTCCGGCTTGGTTTTTGGCCCAAGCGGCATGTTTGGATTTGGCTGAATTTTCGGCATCTTCATTGTAACTGAACTGGTGATTGCGCCATTCTTGTGCCAGCACGTTCCAATCGAAGCTGTTTTTCAGATAATTGAGGATAAAATTTTTGGTTTCGCGTTTTAAGGCATTCGCCAAAGTCTCTTCAGAAGCTTTGTTCTCGGCATACTCCATTACATCCTGGTCGTTTGAAATACCATTCATTCGCAGCGGAGAAAGCAAAATAAGCCCGTTTAAGGAACGTAAACGTGATAATGCAACATACGCCTGTCCGGGTAAAAAAACTTGCGATACGTCGAGCGCAGCTTTGTCGAAAGTAAGTCCCTGGCTTTTGTGAACCGTAATCGCCCAAGCTAATTTAATGGGATAATGCACAAAAGTTCCGAGAACCTCCTCCTCTATTTCCTTAGTCAGCTCATTTACAGTATATCTAATATTTTGCCATTCGTATTTTTCAACTTCAATCGTTTTGTTTTCATCTGTAAAGTGAATCCAGATTTCTTTTTGGGTCATCGTTTTTACAATTCCCATTTTTCCATTGAAATAATTTTTCTCCTGTGACAAGTCGTTTTTTACAAACATGACCTGTGCTCCAATCTTCAATTGCAGTTTGGAATCTATCGGATATATTTTCTCTGGGAAATCGCCAGTGATATCAGGCATAAAATTCGTTTGCTTTCCTTCAAGGTCTTCAAGCGACTGAGCATTAATAACATCAGCTTTGGCATTGTGTGTTGTTAGGGTTATAAAACCCTTATTTGCTTTCAGGTCAAAATTAGGCTGTACAAATTCGTTCAGCATTTCTATATCAGCAACCGTAATCTCATTATTGCGAAGATTATTCAAAACCGATATGAATCGATCGTCTGTCTGTCGGTAAATTTTGGAAAGCTCAATGTACAGAGGCGGATACTGCTGCATGACATGGGCATGAAAAAAGAATTTTCCTTTGTAATAACTACGAAGCGTGCGCCATTCCTCGTGGCGGATGATTGGTGGTAACTGTAATAAATCTCCTATAAACAAAACCTGTACACCGCCAAACGGTGCCGATTTCTTCCGAACCGTCTGCATCATGAAATCCATTGCGTCCAGCAGATCGGCACGCAGCATACTGACTTCGTCAATAATAAGCAGTTCCATGTTTTGAATAACCGCTCGTTTTAGGCCACTCATCTTAAAATGCCTGCGCAATGTGGCCTTCGTTTCGAACTTAGTCGTATCCGAAAACTGAGGAGCTGAATTATCTGGAATAAAACCTCCAAAAGGCAGTTGAAACATCGAGTGTATAGTAACACCGCCAGCATTCAAAGCCGCAATTCCTGTAGGTGCCACAACTACAGTATTTTTGTGAGTGGTAGCAATGATTTCCTTCAGAAGAGTAGTTTTCCCAGTTCCCGCCTTTCCAGTCAGAAAAACCGATTGATGGGTTTGGTTGATAAAACGGAGTACATAAACTGCAGTCTCAGATGTGGATTCCATTTGACGTAAATTTAAACGAATAAAAAAACCTTCAATCTTGTTAAAGATGAAGGTTTCTTGAATTTATTTTAATTAAGAATTATTTTTTTTCCTCAGCTTTTGGAGCCGATTTATATTTTTCGTTCAATAATTTTATGATGTCTTTTGTAATGTCATAAGAATCTTTAGCGTACAAAACAGTAGCTGCATCACCAGTACCATAGATATAATCATATCCTTTTTCTTTACCGTAATCCTTGATGAATTTTTTAACTCCTTTTACAAGAGAATCCATTTCTTTTCCGCTCTCTTGCTGTAATTGCATTTGCAAACCTTGTTGCGCTTGAGCTAACTGCTGCTCTCTACGCTGCAATTCTGTACCCTTTTTTTGAGCCCATTCTTGACCGTTAGCCTGTGCATTTTGTTGAAAATTAGCCGCTTCTTGCTTGAATCTGGAAATTTCAGCTTCTAATTGTCTTCCTTTTTCAGCTGCAACTCCTTTGTATTTTGCTTCTAAATCTTTAGTCTCTGTATATTCTTTCATCAGCTCTGCGGTGTCCACATAAGCCGTTTTAAATTCTTTCGCTTCTGGAGCTTTTTTATCACAAGATACAAGTGATATTGAAATTGCGATAAATAATAATACTTTCTTCATTTTGGTGTATTTCTAGTTTGAGTAAGGATGACAAAAATATAAAAAAATAGATACTATTAATAAAAACTTTTGAAAATGCTGCTGATTTAACATTATCAATTTTAATTATAAATAATCTTGTTTTTGATAAAATTAAACTATCACAAATAATTATGACAACTGTATTCTAAAAAAATATTTTATTTGTTTCTAATAATGTAAATATGAGATGAATACTCCATGTTCTTCATGGCTTTCAAATTAGACTGAAGTCCGATGAAAAATGCTTTGATGAAATTCATTTTGCCGTTTTTGTATTTCTCCGAAAGTAAACTCACGTAGAATGAATCAAATTTCATTGGTAATACTTTTTGCAGATGCATATTTTCTTTAGCAAAAAGTAATTCGATGGCCTTTTTAGAGAAATGCCAAAAATGAATCGGCACATCATAAGCAGCCCAAAAATTTCCATAATGCTTCGCATCAAAAGATTTAAAATTTGGAACAGCTACAATCAAAGTACCAGTCGGTTTAAGCAAACGTTTCAATTCTTTAATTTGTTCGTCCAAATTGGGAACATGCTCTAAAACATGCCACATCGAAATGACATCAAAAGAATGACTTTCTAATTCAGAAGTGTTTTCTACAAAAGAAACTCCTTTGCTTTTGGCAATATCTTTTGCTTTATCGCTTGGCTCCACTCCTACTGTTTTCCACCCTTCTTTTCCTGCTACTGACAAAAACTCGCCAGTTCCAGCTCCAATATCCAAAATCTGTCCTTTTGAAGGCTGATATGAATTAATTAAATCGAGTTTACTTTTTAATGCAATATTTTTTACAAAATGGTAGGCTTTTTCAAAAAGCGATCTTTTGGAATCGGTATGTGAAATATAATCGGCGCTTTCATAATATTTACCCAAGACATCTAAGCTTGGTTGCGGATGTGTAATTAACATGTCCAAAGTTTCGTCATGATACAAATCGAAAGTTTCCTGAGAAACGGAGTAATCTTTTACAGTAAGAAAATGTTTTTTGTTTGTAATGTCCATTAGTGTTTATAAATAAATAATTTCAGTCTTTATTGTAAAAGCTGAATAGAAATTCTTTTTTTATTTTATCAGAACAGAAATGCATTCTCTGCTATTTCCTTTCCCATCTTATTTTAACCGCAGAGATTTTATCGTTTTCAATTCTTATGTTTTTACAAACAGAAAAACCATTTTTTAAATAAAATTCTATAGGCGACAAATAAGGTTCTTTATTATGCTTTATATCATTTTGATGATCGCTTACCCAGCCATTCAAAATTGTATTGTTCTTTTTTAATTCATTCACCAAAAGTGTTCCAAAACCTTTATGATGAATTTTTGAATTAATTATTATTCCAAACCAGCTTTCATTTTCCCTTTCGAAATTAAAAGCCCACCCGTCCACTTTATTTAAATCATTTATAAGCAAAAAATGATTTAATTCAGAAAGTCCTTCTAGATAATTTTCAAAATCAGACAATTCAGTATAAACTAATTTCTCAGGATATTCTGAATTCCAAAGTTCAAACAGCGACTGCTTTTCTTCTAAACTTAAAATAGCAGTTTTAATAATTTTCATTTTTCCAAATAATTTCAAAATCGGTTTATCCTGCAAATATAGGCTTTACAGCCGTAGTTTCACGTGGAACATTTGAAAAAGTGATCAGTTTTCAGTTATTAGTCTAAAATGTAAACAATGTCATTAAAAGTTGATTTCTATAGAAAACTCATAATAATTTAAAAAAAAATAATAACTACAATTCTAAAAAAACACTTAAAGTTAAACTTTAACATCCTCAATTTTTTACAATATTGACAATGAAAAAATCAATTTAGATAAAACTGAAATTTGAAAACTAAAAACTCTATCTTCCCATATAGATCAAAAGCACCGAAACATCACTTGGTGAAACTCCGCTTATTCTTGATGCTTGAGAAATCGTAACGGGACGAATCTTACTTAATTTTTGTTTTGCTTCTATCGACATTGATTTAATTTTGTTGTAATCGAAATTTTCAGGAATTTTCACATCTTCTAATCTTGTAAGCTTATCAGCATTATTTCTTTCCTTTTCAATATAACCAGAATATTTAACCTGTATTTCTGCTTGTTCAAGAATTTCCTGATCCAGATTGTTTTCAGTTACATATTCTTTTACTTTTTCAAACTTCAGAATATCCTCCAAATCAATTTGTGGTCTTGAAAATATTTTAAACATTTTATCGCCTTGACTAATTAAGGCTGTTTCTTTAGATTCCAAAATCGGATTTGTCTCAGCAACCGAAACACTGGTCTCTTTGAAAAAAGCAACCATTTTTTCAGATTCATTCAGTTTGTGCTCCATCCGACGTAAACGCGCTTCGGAAGCTAAACCAATTTCATACGACAAAGGTGTCAATCTAAAATCGGCATTATCCTGACGCAATAATGTTCTATACTCTGCGCGGGAGGTAAACATACGATAAGGTTCTTCCGTTCCTTTCGTAATTAAATCATCTATCAGAACTCCAATGTATGCTTCATCTCTTTTCAAAATTAACGGAGCTTGCTCTTGAACTTTTAGATGCGCATTAATGCCAGCCATCAAACCCTGCGATGCAGCTTCTTCATAACCAGTGGTACCGTTTATCTGTCCAGCGAAATACAAACCTTCCACCAATTTAGTTTCAAGCGTATGCTTCAATTGCGTTGGAGGGAAATAATCATACTCAATAGCATAACCTGGACGAAAGAATTTCACATTCTCAAAACCTGCAACCGAACGCAAGGCTTTAAATTGAATATCCTCAGGCAAAGAAGTCGAAAAACCATTTACATAAACCTCACAAGTATTCCACCCTTCAGGTTCAACAAATAACTGATGACGTTCTTTATCTGCAAAACGATTAATCTTATCTTCGATAGACGGACAGTATCTTGGTCCAAGACTTTTTATTCTCCCGTTAAACATTGGCGAACGATCAAAACCTTCTCTCAAAATATTATGCACTTCATTTGAAGTATATGTCATGTGGCAGGATTTTTGAAACCCCAATGGTTTGGTCAAATCTGAATATGAAAATTTATCTGGTCGCGCATCACCTTTCTCTTCATTCATTTTAGAATAATCCAAAGATCTTCCATCTACTCGTGGAGGCGTTCCCGTTTTCATTCTTCCAGCTTCAAAACCTGCATTGACCAAATCTTCTGTTATACCATATGCAGCACTTTCTCCAGCACGTCCTCCTCCAAATTGTTTTTCACCTATATGAATTAAACCATTCAAAAAAGTACCATTTGTCAAAACAACAGATTTAGAACGAATTTCAACTCCTAAAGAAGTTTTAATTCCTTTTATCTTTCCATTTTCAATTATCAGTCCCTTTACCATCTCTTGATAAAAATCAAGATTTGGAGTTCCCTCCAGCATCATTCTCCATTCTTCTGCGAAACGCATACGATCACTTTGAACTCTTGGTGACCACATAGCAGGTCCTTTTGATTTATTCAGCATTTTAAATTGGATTGCAGTTCTATCCGAAACAATCCCAGAATACCCGCCAAGGGCATCAATTTCCCGAACTATCTGTCCTTTTGCAATTCCGCCCATTGCGGGATTACATGACATTTGCGCAATGTTTTGCAAGCTCATTGTCACCAACAAAGTTTTGGATCCCAAATTTGCTGCCGCTGCCGCGGCCTCTGAACCTGCGTGACCCGCCCCCACCACAATTACATCATACACTTCTAAAAACATTTTTCTTTTTATATTAATCCTTTTTAAAAGGAATTATGAAATTTCAAAATTTCGTTCCACGTGAAACAATCTAAACAATCTAAACAATCTAAACAATCTAAACAATCTAAACAATCTAAACAATCTAAACAATCTAAACAATCTAAACAATCTAAACAATCTAAACAATCTAAACAATCTAAACAATCTAAACAATCTA
>CAUPKP010000031.1:0-57437 GCA_963511795.1 uncultured Flavobacterium sp.
AAAGGAGGTTAGATTAAAATTTTCAATCAAAAACTCGGGTAATATTAATCTCAATAGTTCTATATATGAATCCAATTCTATGCTGTTTTTTACAAATATCAGATTTTTTAATTATTTCTCCCCAGGTTTTGTTCTTGATCCGATTCATCTTCAAAATTCAACCGCTTTTTCTCTTTAAAAAATTCAGAAAAATCTCCAAAAAATCCAAAATACTACTATATTTACCATTCACAATATTTTAACTTTATCGTATGGAAATATTTCTTTTGGTTGCTTTGTTCACGCTGTTATTCTACACTCTTAACACAATAAAAAGCAGATTTAACAAACTTGAAGATGACATTTATGAGCTTAAGACAAAAATAGAACTTCAAAAAACATTTGAAAAACCAGCAGAGAAAATTATCCATGCATCTGTCTCAATTAAAGAGGAAGAAAAAAAGACCGTAATTCCAGAAATAATTAAACCTGTCGTTATTGAAAAAGCAGTTGAAGAGAAAACGGAAAAAACTGTTATAGTTTCAGATGCGGTTTCTATTCCAAAACCTATTGTGCCAAAAACAGAACCAAAACCTGCGTTGGTTTTTACTCCTGAAAAAACATTTTGGGAAAAATTCACAGAAAAAAATCCAGATTTAGAGAAGTTTATTGGTGAAAATCTTATTAATAAAATCGGAATACTCATCCTTGTTTTAGGGATAAGCTATTTTGTAAAATATGCCATTGATAAAGATTGGATTAACGAACCTGCTCGAGTAGGAATTGGTATGTTATGCGGTGCTTTAGTCATGGGTATTGCTCATAAACTTAGAAAAAACTATGCCGCTTTCAGTTCGGTGATTGTTGCTGGAGCTATTGCAATTTTTTACTTCACTATCGGAATCGCATTCCATGATTATCATTTATTCAATCAATCCGTTGCTTTCGGTATAATGGTAGTTATTACAGCTTTTAGCGCACTTATATCCTTATCATACAACCGCATTGAGCTCGCTGTCCTTACCTTAATTGGCGGGTTTGCCGTTCCTTTTATGGTGAGTACAGGCGAAGGAAACTATATCGTTTTGTTTACCTACATCATCATTCTAAACATTGGAATCTTAAGCTTGGCGTACTACAAAAAATGGAATCTTGTAAACATACTAGCTTATTTGTTTACAATAACACTGTATGGCGGATGGCTTTTCAAAGACATAAATACAGACAAACCGCACTATTGGGGAGGATTAGTTTTTGCTTTTGCCTTTTATTTTATATTTATTTTGATGAATGTAATCAATAATATCAGAACAAAAGGGGAATTCTCAAAAACACAATTAACCATATTAGCCAGTAATACCTTTTTGTTTTATGGAGCAGGGATGTTACTATTAAACAATTATCACCCAGAATTACAAGGACTGTTTACTACTGTAATTGCATTACTCAACTTAATTTATGCTTGGTTTCTGTACAAAAAATTCGGATTAGACAAAAAAGCGGTTTATTTACTTATTGGTCTGACCCTAACCTTTATTACATTAGCAATTCCTATCCAGTTTGAAGGCAATTATATCACCTTATTTTGGGCTGCAGAAGCGGTCTTATTATTATGGCTTTCGCAAAAATCAAATATTAAAAGTTATCGATTTGGAGCTGTAATTGTTCATTTTTTAATGTTAGTCAGTCTGATATTGGATTGGAATAAATTTTATAAAGGAGAAACAGTACTTCAGATTGTTATCAATCCAATTTTTAGCACAGGAATATTCGCAATTCTGTCATTATTTCTGGTCTTTTATCTGCTAAAGAAAGAAACTGAGGAAATCACTTTGTATGACCTTACTTTTAATCCTGAAAAATACCGTAAAATTATGCTTGGTCTGGGAATTGTACTTTCCTATTTCGTCGGACTTTTTGAAGTTATCTACCAATCCAATGCTTACCTCCAAAACACAAACGCTGCACAGGCTGTTCAAGTTATTTATCACTTAACTTTCTTTGCTGTACTAAGCCGTTATCTGACAGCTAAGAAAACTAAATCCAGCTATAAAGGAGTAATTTTAATCTCAGTCATCAACATCATTCTATATACTTTCTGGTTTTCAAATTTTTCGTTCAAGGAACATTTGGACATTTTAAAAATTGGAACTGGACAGCCAATCGCTTTTTATTTACATTATATAGCTTTGGCATTAACAGTCTTTTTTGGCCTCCAATTGTGCCAGACAAACAACAGAAAATTGGTTTACAGCATTCTTTCGAAGAAAAATTTCACTTTGATCATTGCTTTTCTAATTGTTTACATAGCCAGTTCTGAGGTTATGATTCATGGTCTTCATTTTATTGACCAGCCCATAACGGCTCATGACATTCAAACCAGTCATCTGTATGCCGATTACAAAAAAGATGTTCCTTACATGCGAGAACTACTATCCGAAGAAACAATAGAATTGACAAAAACAAAAGTCATAAAAACAGGATTCCCAATTCTGTGGGGAATTTTAGCTTTTGCTTTTCTGATTATTGGGATAAAAAAACAGGTCAAAACAATTCGAATTATTGCCTTAGCATTGTTAGGATTAACAATTGCAAAATTATTTTTATACGATATAAGCAATATTTCCGAAACTGGAAAAATAATATCTTTTATACTACTGGGAATTCTGATTTTGATTATATCTTTTGTGTACCAAAAAATTAAAGTTTTGGTTATTGATGAAAATAAACCTGATGCTACAGATGAAATACACTAAATTTATACTGCTGCTTTTTTTAGCAAACCTTTCGATAGCACAGAACAGTACCAGTGCAAAATTAAAAACTGTGACGCAAAATGGATTGCACAAAATAGTTTTGCCTCCGGCTATCCGATCTTTTTCTAAACAGGATTTAAGCGATTTAAGAATTTACGATGCTAAGAAAAATGAAGTTCCTTATTTTTTAGCTCAAAGTGAGAATGAAAAAACAACCAATAATTTTAGCGAATATAAAATTGTTTCAAAAACGGTAACGCCTAAGAAAAATACCGTTATTATAATTGAAAATCCAACAGTTGAAAATTACAGTCAGATTTCGCTTTTTATCGCTAATTCCAATGCTGTAAAATCATATTCCATTGCCGGCAGTGACAACCAAAAAGATTGGTTTGGCCTATCAAACTCTCAGGAATTATTTGATTTGGCAGATAATAGCCAAACATATATTGTAAAGACAATTCCTTTGCCCTTAACCTCTTATAAATTTTTAAAAATAGAATTAGACGACAGGAAAACATTACCCTTAAATATATTGAAAGCAGGGAATTTCAAGAATCAGATTCAGCGAAATTCATTAGTGCAGATTCTGCCTCAAAGTTTTACCATAACCCAGCTTTCTGCGAAAAAAGAAACATTGATTCATATTGTTTTTGATGGTCCTCAAATTATAAATCAAGTGATTTTTGATATTTCAAAACCCGGTTTTTACAAGCGAAACACTGTTATTTACAAAAATGAAACCCGAAAACACAAGCACAAAACAGAAACCTATCCTGTAGCTCTTGCTTATTTTGAATTGAATTCTGCAACAAAAAATATTTTCGACATTCCTGAAATTTTCGAAAAAGAGTTCTTTATTAAAATAGAAAATCAAGACAATCAGCCACTGACATTCTCTGAAGTAAAATGCATGCAGCTTCCAATTTCAATTATTGCCGATTTGAATGCAGATGAAAACTACATTATCAAAACGGGAAATCCAAATCTGACTGCACCTCAATACGACCTTTCGAATTTTAAAAATAACATTTCTGACAATTTGCCGGAAACTGCAGTTTACGAAATTAAAAAAACAGCCAACGTTGCAGCAATCTCCAAAAAATCCTTTTGGCAGCAAGCTTGGTTCATGTGGATGTGCATTATAGTAGGCGGTATTGCCGTTTTATTTTTCACAGCAAGTCTGGTAAAAGACATGAAAACAAAATGATTTTAAATTGCTTAAAAAATAAAGAATCATACCATTACGCCAATAAAAAACAAATATTCCGTTTATTTAAAGCTATTAATTGATTTAGTTTTAATTTAAATGCAAAAAAAGAAAATTCAATATTCTTTAATTCCCTATTTTTGCACCATAACAAACAAATCTATTTATGCTCATCATAGGAATCGCAGGAGGAACGGGGTCTGGAAAAACAACAGTGGTACATCAAATTATGAATGAACTGCCTGAGGCTGAAGTTGGAATTATTTCACAAGACTCTTATTATAAAGAAACACATGACCTAAGTTATGAAGATCGTTCCAACATTAATTTTGACCATCCAAGAGCTATAGATTTTGAATTATTAGTTGCGCATCTCAAAAAATTAAAAGCAGGAAACATCATCAATCAGCCTGTCTATTCTTTTGTACAGCACAACAGAACTGATGATGTTGTTGTCACGCATCCGCGAAAAGTGATGATTGTAGAAGGTATTTTAATCCTGACAAATCCTGAATTAAGAAAACTTTTTGATATCAAAATATATGTACATGCCGATTCTGACGAGCGCTTAATACGAAGGCTGAAAAGAGACATTGCTGAACGCGGAAGGGATATGAATGAAGTTCTAAACCGCTATCAGCATACCCTAAAACCAATGCATGAACAATTTATAGAACCTACGAAAGCATTTGCTGATATCATAATTCCTAACGACAGATTCAATACTGTAGCCATTGATGTGGTTCGCGCAGTAATTAATCAGCGTATTTTATAATTTTGTTGTAATTTTATTGCAGATTAAAACCGTTGCAAGTCTTTAGTCATTTAAAAAACAAAGTTTCGCTTTTCTATTAAAACTAGGCAAATAAACCCAATGAACAACCCATTTAAAAACAGCTATTGGTTTAAATTTTTCAGTAACAAGTACGTTTGGGTCTCGTTATCATTTTTAATCTGGATGGTTTTTTTAGACAATTATTCTTATTTCGAACATCGTTTTTTAGACAAGCAAATCAATGACTTGGAAGATAATGCAACCTATTATCAAGGAGAAATTAAGAAGGATGAAGAAAACATCAAACAGCTAAAAAACCCTTTGCTGATAGAGAAATACGCCCGTGAAAAATACTATATGAAAAAAGACAGCGAAGATATTTTTATCATACAATTTCATGGCGATACAGTTAAGAAGAAATAGCCCTATCAGATTTAAAATCTAATTATATTTAAAAATGGCAAAGAATTTATTCGACGATTTCAGTCCGGTTTCTGCAAAACTTTGGAAACAAAAAATTCAATTTGAACTCAACGGAGCCGATTACAATGAAACTTTAATCTGGAATTCTCCTGAGGATATTAAAGTAAAGCCATTTTATGATAAAGAAGATGCTGTAAAAAAATTTTCCGTTTCTACAAAAGCTTCTCAATTTAGAATTTGCCAGAATATCTTTGTTTTTGATCTTGAGAAATCAATTGAAAAAGCTTTAGACACAATTAACCGTGGAGCCGAAAGCCTTCGTTTTACCATTCCAGATGAAAATATAAACATAGAAAAACTACTAAAAAAACTTCCTTTGGAAGAGATTTCCGTGTACTTTCATTTTCAATTCATTTCAATCGATTTCGTTAAAAGAATTGATGCAATTGCAAAAGAGAAAAGTGCTCCTATCTTTTGTCTTTTAGACCCTATTGGTCAATTAGCCAAAGATGGAAATTGGTATCATACACAGGAAAAAAATAATTTTGACACTCTAAATATACTTGCAAAAGAAACTTCTTCACTTTCACTCATCAGTATTAACAGCGGTTTGTATCAAAATGCAGGAGCCAATATGGTACAGCAGCTAGCATACAGCCTTGCTCATGCTAATGAATATTTCAACCGGATTGATGACATTAGCAAGCCAATTGTTTTTCAAGTAGCAGTTGGGGCTAATTATTTCTTTGAAATTGCAAAACTGCGAGCATTCCGAATACTGTTCAAAAAAATAGCTAAAGAATACAATCACAATCAAGATTGCCACATAATTGTTACACCCACAAAACGCAACAAAACGATCTACGATTATAATGTCAATATGCTTCGTACAACGACAGAATGTATGAGCGCAGTTCTTGGCGGTGCCGATGCTATTGCAAATTTGCCTTATGATGCATTATACCACAAAGACAATGAATTTGGTGATCGAATTGCCAGAAATCAATTGTTGATTCTAAAAAACGAAAGCTATTTTGACAAAGTGGATAATCCAGCAGAAGGCAGTTATTATATTGAAAGTTTAACCAATCAATTGGCAGAAAAAGCACTGTTATTATTTAAAGATATAGAAGCCAAAGGCGGATTCTTAAAACAGCTCAATGACGGTGTTATCAAAAGAAAAATTCAGGAAAGTGCGGATGCTGAGCAAGCACTTTTCGATTCTGGGAAAGAGACGCTGTTGGGAACCAATAAATACCCTAACAAAAATGACAAAATGAAACAGGATTTAGAATTGTTTCCTTTTGTAAAAATCAAACCTCGAAAAACATTGATTACACCAATTATTGAAAAACGGCTGGCTGAAAAATTGGAACAGGAACGTCTGGCAAATGAGTAATAACCTGTTGATTTTTAGCATAAGTACAAACAGATAAAGAACTATCTTTACAGTATAAAAAAACATCATGGAAGCAATTAGACAAATAGTTACCGTAAAAAACCATCAGATCAATATCACTTTGCCTTCTGATTTTATTGCCGATGAAGTAGAAGTCATTATTTTTCCGACCGATAAAAAAGGAATTACAATTCCGGAATGGCAAATAAATGAAGTTAGAGAAAGAACATCCGAATATTTAAAAAACCCTTCAACTGCACAAGACTTTTTTGAAGCTATGAAAGAAATTGAAGATGAATTATAGTTTAAAAATTCTTGAAGCTTCAAAGCAGGACATTAAAGAAATTGCACTTTGGTATAGTGGCAAACAAAGCGAATTAGGAAAAAAATTTACCAAAGCTATAAAAAAAGAGGTAAGCATTATCCATAAAAACCCATTTTTATATCAAATTCGTTATGATGATGTTAGAATTGCATTCACAGAAATATTCCCATATTCAATCCATTTTACAGTTTATGAGACTGCAATTGTTATAAAGGCAGTTTATCATACTTCCAGAAATTCTAAAATCTGGGTTAATCGAGATTAATACTAGTAATAATTACTATTACTTCCATAAAATGAAAAGAAAAGATTTACAGCATATAACACTTAAAGAAGATTTTCAGTCTGAAATCTCTAGTCTCCAGTCTGAGAATTTCCAGACTGCCGAAGGAATTGAGCTTCATAAAATCTATTCTCAAAAAGATATCGAAACTCTTGAGCATCTTGATTTTGCAGCGGGTTTCGCTCCCAATTTACGAGGTCCTTACGCTTCTATGTATGTCCGCAGACCTTGGACGATCCGCCAATATGCAGGATTTTCCACAGCTCAAGAAAGCAATGCTTTCTACAGACGTAATCTTGCCGCAGGACAAAAAGGACTTTCAATTGCTTTTGACCTGCCGACACACAGAGGTTATGATTCAGATCACGACCGTGTTGTAGGCGATGTTGGAAAAGCAGGAGTCGCTATAGATTCTGTCGAAGATATGAAAGTGTTGTTCGACCAGATCCCATTGAACGAAATGTCGGTTTCAATGACGATGAATGGTGCTGTGTTACCAATTATGGCTTTTTATATTGTGGCTGCCGAAGAACAAGGCGTTAAACCGGAACAGCTTTCCGGAACTATTCAAAATGACATTCTGAAAGAGTTTATGGTTCGTAATACATATATCTACCCTCCCGCTCCTTCGATGAAAATTATTGCTGATATATTTGAATTCACAAGCAATAAAATGCCGAAATTCAATTCTATTTCGATCTCAGGATATCACATGCAGGAAGCTGGGGCAACTGCAGATATCGAATTGGCTTACACCCTTGCCGACGGATTGGAATACATAAGGACTGGTTTGGCAACTGGAATGAAAATAGATGATTTTGCACCTCGCCTATCCTTTTTCTGGGCGATTGGAATGAATCACTTTATGGAAATTGCCAAAATGCGAGCAGGAAGAATGATCTGGGCTAAACTGCTGAAACAATTCAACCCAAAGGATGAAAAATCATTAGCACTGAGAACCCATTGTCAAACATCCGGCTGGAGTTTAACAGAACAAGATCCATTTAATAATGTAGCCCGAACTTGTATTGAAGCCACGGCCGCTGTTTTTGGAGGAACACAGTCTTTACATACGAATGCATTAGACGAAGCAATTGCTTTACCTACCGATTTCTCAGCGAGAATAGCACGAAATACTCAAATTTATCTGCAGGAAGAAACCAAAATCACCAAAACAGTAGATCCTTGGGCAGGAAGTTATTATGTAGAAAGCTTAACTAATGAAATTGTCGAAAAAGCATGGAAACTTATTGAAGAAGTAGAAGAATTAGGCGGAATGACCAAAGCAATTGAAACAGGTATCCCTAAAATTCGAATTGAAGAAGCTGCGGCGCGTAAACAAGCCAGAATAGACAGTGGTCAGGACATCATTGTTGGAGTCAACAAATACCGATTAGAGAAAGAAGACCCTTTACAGATTCTGGATGTAGACAACCAAATGGTCCGGCAGCAACAGCTGGAGCAGTTAGACCAAATAAAAGCAACCCGAGATTCAAGTAAAGTTCAGGCATCTCTGCAAAAATTAACCAGCTGTGCTCAAACAGGTCAGGGAAATTTATTAGAAATAGCTGTAGAAGCTGCCAGAAATCGTTGTACATTGGGTGAAATTAGTGATGCTCTGGAAACAGTTTTCGGAAGGTATAAAGCGCAGATTAAATCTTTTAGCGGTGTGTATAGCAAAGAAATGAAAGACGACAAAAGCTTTGAAAAAGCAAAACAGCTGGCAGATCTTTTTGCCAAACAGGAAGGGCGCAGACCAAGAATAATGATCGCCAAAATGGGACAAGACGGTCACGACCGCGGTGCCAAAGTAGTTGCCACAGGCTATGCCGATGTGGGTTTTGATGTAGATATAGGCCCCTTGTTTCAAACTCCTGCCGAAGCGGCCAAACAAGCAGTCGAAAACGATGTGCATATCCTTGGTGTATCTTCACTTGCAGCTGGTCACAAAACATTGGTTCCCCAAGTTATTGAAGAATTAAAAAAATACGGCCGAGAAGATATTATGGTAATAGTTGGTGGTGTTATTCCAGCACAAGATTACCAATTTTTATTTGATGCAGGAGCTGCAGCCGTTTTTGGCCCTGGAACGAAAATTAGTGAAGCGGCTATCAAAATATTAGAAATTTTAATTGATTGATAAACCATCACTTTTGAAATAACATATTCAAATGTCGATACATTTTTCACAATCATTCGGTACTTTAACAAACTGTTGAAGTGCCGTTTTTTATTCTGAAACAAATTTAGCAAAACAGCTTCTTCATTAATTTACAGCCACCTAACCTTAGTTCGAGTATTCCGGTTTTTCTTTTTCTTGAATCATGATAAAAAACCAAAATTTTCTCCTTTAGCCCCGATTGCAGTGAAAATCCTTTTGTGCCGGGGTTCGGCACAAAAGATTGAAATGGAAAGCGGGACGAAACTTCTTGAAAATGTATAATCTTTCTGCTCCAAAAAAAAATGTCCTTAGGTCTAAAATTAAAAAGCGTCCAAATGAAATCTCTTCATATGGACGCTTTTTTAATTTAAAGAAAATAATTAATCTACGCTGGCATTACTGTCTGCAACGATAAAAGAAGTATCATAACCTCCAAACCGCAGCATATAACTTCTCAATGAAGTTCCATACGCATCTCTAAAAGAGCGTTTCCCTTTGTATCTGAAATACTTTTTAACAGATCCAACACCTGCAAGATGTGCCGCTGCCAAAATTCCAGACTCAGTAATACGAGTTCCGTTTAAAACGGTTCCCTCGTATCTTTCAATAATGTTTCTAAGTTCCCATTTGTTTTTAGACAGTAAGGCTATAAAAGCTTTTTCCTGCATTCTGGGACTGTTAATGAAAGCTGCGCTATCGTGGATACCGATAGTTTTTAAAGTTTCAATACCAAATTGGTATTTTCCTAAATAACCAAGAGAATTGATTTTTCTGTATTTTCCCTGTGACTCTTTGAAGCCGATTGCTTCTTTATAACCAATAAAGAAAGTTCCAGTATAAGGAATTTCAGAATTGGTATAATCTGTCACATTTAATGATGGTAGCAAGTAGGATGTATCATCTGATTCGTTAATTAGAAACCATGGGGAAGATTCTAATTTGGATGGTTTAAAACCTAAGCTTAAAAAAGCTACTACAACAATTAAAGTTGTGTAAAAATACCATTTTTTTATCATAAAGTAGTTTTCTTCAAAACCTGTCACGTTATGAAATTTCTATGCGCAAAGATACGACTTAAAAAAATAAAGCTGAAAATCAACCTTTTAAACTTATCAACTGCTATTACAAAAAACCCGTAAGTAACTAGGTCTACGGACGTTCTGCTGTTAACAAAAAACAAAAAAAGGATTAAAACACCAAAAAAACAGTCTAAATTAAATAAGTTTATTCCTGCTTAAAAAAAGTAAAAACGTCTTGAAAAGACAAAATTAGACACAAATTAGTACTAAATTTTGATTTCACGATATCGCTTTTTCTATAAAGGAAAGAATTTTCAGCTATTAAAGCTTTATTTTGGGCATGACCGCAAGGGTCGGGCTGTCCATTATATTCCCGATTAACAAAAACTACGGCAAAAAAGCCTTGTTTTTCTAAATCGGGAGATGCCATTTCCATCCCTCATGCAAATTCGTTTTCATAACAGAATTTTCGATAAAATTGTAATTCGCAAAACGGAATTTATAAATAAAAAAAGCTTCAAAACTGTCATAAAACAATTTTGAAGCTTTTATAAAACATCCAATTACAGCTATAAAAAACTATCGCTGCACGCCTTGACTGTTAATCCATTTTGAATATTTTTCAGCATTTTTATTATGCTCAGGCAAAGTAGCTGCAAATTCATGATATCCAAAACGGTCTACACTCGCACAGAAATAAATATAATTGTGTTTTTCAGGATTTAAAACTGCTTCAAGAGCCGTAATATCCGGCATTGCAATTGGTCCTGGAGGAAGTCCAATATTTACATAAGTATTATAAGGATGCCTCATAATCAAATCATTATAAAAAACTCTTTTTATAACCTGATCAAAATCATCCGCCTTCTTTTTCATCGCAAAAATCACAGTTGGATCAGCCTGCAAAGGCATTTCTAATTTCAATCGGTTCAAGTAAACACCGGCTATTCTAGGTCTTTCATCCTTCTTAACTGATTCTTTATGAACGATTGAAGCCAAAATTGTAGCTTGAATTGGAGTCAGACCTTGTGCTGCTGCTTTTGCTGTTCTTTCCTTATTCCAAAAATTATTGTACTCTTTAATCATTTTATCGCGAAACTTCACTGCCGAAGTATTCCAATAAATTTCATACGTATTAGGAATAAACATAACCAGAACGTTCTCTTCGTTAAAGCCGTTTTCTTTCAAAAAAACAGTATCCTTAAATGTATTCAAAAGTTCCAAACTGTCAGGTTCAATTTGAGAGCCTACACGTCCGGCAAAATTCTCCAAACGCTCCTGATTATTAAAAGCCAAACTCACAGGATCATTAAACTTCATCGCTTTGACCAATTCGTAACTGTTCATTCCGTTTTTAAGCAAAAAGCGTCCTGCTTTTACATTTTCTGGATAGCTCGTTTTTCCGGCTACCATTTCAAAACGGCTTATATCTTTGACATAAGGCTCTAAAATCTGTTTTACCTGTTCATAATTGGAGTCAGTTGGCACATAAACATATACTTTTTTTTCAGCAAATTTTGTATTACCGCTAAAAATCTGATACATCAAAACAAATCCATAAACGATTAATATTGATATTAATGCAACAGATACTAATGATACTATTTTCTTTAGATTCAAAATATAAAAATTTTAAAATTACTGCGACAGTCCGATGCCGTCAGTATGATTATTAATTAATTGAAAAATGGCTTCGTCCTTGTAAACTCCGTTTATTAAAGTCCAATCTTTTTTCTCGCCAATTTTTTGGAAACCAAATTTAGTAAAAAGAGCGATACTTGCCTTATTTTCGCATCCAATATTTGCATATAATTGATGCAAATTAAGATTATAAAAAGCATATCGAATAAGTAAGTCCAATGCTTCTGATCCAATGTTCTGATTTCTATTCGCTGACGCCTGAATCACAATCCCAATACCTGCCCTATTGTTCTTAGGATCAAAATCAAAAAGATCAATCAATCCCAAAGCCGGAAAGTCTTCATCCTGGCAGATTGCCAATCTTAATTGCTTGGCCTCATAAATATCCTGATGTGCATTCTCCAAATACTGTTTCACCAAAAAACGGCTGTATGGCGTATGAGTATTGCTCACTTCCCAGATGCTTTGGTCATTTTCCATGGCATATACAAACTCCAAATCATTCGGCTCAAGTGCACGGAGGTAAATAGTCTCGCCTTTTAATGTTATCATTGTTTGAAATTACGAATTTGAAATTATGAATTTGGATTGAACTTAAATTATAAATTGAACTACCCTATTTTGTAATTCATAATTGATAATTCGTAATTAAACATTAATCGTTCCTTTAAACACAAACTCAGCTGGCCCTTTCAGGAAAACATTGGTAAAACCATTTTCATTTTTATCAAATGAAACAACCAATTTTCCTCCTTCGACATTTACATTAATGGAAGTGGCTTCCGTTTGACCAGTGGCATTCATAGCAATTGCAACAGCTGTAGCACCAGTTCCGCAGGCCAAAGTTTCATCTTCTACTCCTCTTTCGTAAGTACGCAGCCTGAAAGTCGTTTCATCAATTTTTTTCACAAAATTAACGTTGCTTCCCGGCTTACCATATAATTCGCCGTAACGAATCGATGCGCCATTTTCTTTTACATTATAGTGTTCCAAATCTTCTACCATCTGCACATGATGCGGTGAACCGGTATTCAGGAACGAATAATCGCTTTTAATATCTATTACAGGAACATCAATCATCTGCAATGAAACCAATCCGTTATCTTCAAATGAAGCATGGTGCAGACCATCGGTAGCGATAAAAGTAGTTTCGTTTTCAATCACCTGCATATCTTTTGCGAAAGCGACCAGACAGCGTCCGCCGTTACCGCACATTGAACTTTGATTTCCATCAGAGTTATAATATACCATTTTGAAATCAGTATCTGTATCATTTTCTAGCAGAATAAGTCCGTCTCCGCCTATTCCAAATCGTCTGTCGCACAAATGGGCAATCAATTGTATATTGTCTTTTGGAAAAAAACCAGAACGATTGTCAATCATAACAAAATCATTTCCAGCGCCTTGATATTTATAAAATTCTAATTGCATTTTTACTTTTATTTTAACCACACAAAAGTACAAACTATTAATGAATTGTTAATCATTGTTAAAGACCGTTAAACCATATTGTTCGAAAAAAAATTTCTGCTAAATTCGTAATTAAATAACTAATAAAAACGAAAAGCAAAATGAAACAAATTTCAAAATTATTCTTGGTATCCTTGTTGAGTGGCGCAACAACTCTTGGCGCATACAAATTATTATTTGACAGCAACGGTTATTTTTCTTCAAACAAAAACGGAATCACAACACTTGCACCTGATTCCTATGCAAGACAGACGAGTTTTGGTGCCGAAAATGTTGATTTCACTGTTGCCGCTGACAAAACCATTCATACGGTTGTGCACGTAAAAAATGTTTCGATGCGAACTGTTTCTAATCCAATAATGGAATATTTTTACGGTTATGGGGGACAACAGCAACAGGAACAGATTGGTACTGGTTCGGGAGTGATTATTTCTGAAGACGGCTATATCGTTACAAACAATCACGTTGTGAAAGACGCTAACGATATTGAAATCACATTGAACAACAAAAAAACATACAAAGCTAAACTCATTGGAACCGATTCAAAAATGGATATTGCTTTGCTAAAAATTGATGCCGATGAAAAACTGCCATATTCCGCATTCGCTAATTCCGATTCAGTTAAAGTGGGAGAATGGGTACTAGCTGTTGGAAATCCGTACAATTTAACTTCTACGGTTACGGCAGGAATTGTTTCAGCCAAAGCCAGAAATCTCGATACTCGTGGAATTCAGTCTTTCATACAGACTGATGCTGCGGTAAATCCAGGTAACAGCGGCGGTGCGCTTGTGAACACACGCGGGGAATTGATAGGAATCAACACTATGATTTCGTCAATGACTGGTTCTTATGTAGGCTACTCTTTTGCAATTCCTTCCAATAATGCTCGTAAAATAATTGAGGATATTATGGAATTTGGAAACGTGCAAAGGGGAATCCTTGGAGTATCTGGCGGTGAACTAAATGGTACATTTTCCAAAGAACTAGGGATTTCACAAACCCAAGGCTTTTACATTGACAAAGTTTCCAAAAACTCTGGTGCCGAAAAAGCCAAATTGCAAAAAGGAGATGTTATCATCAAAATAGACAATCAGGATATTACCTCATATGCCGATCTCTCTGGTTATGTAAATACCAAAAGACCTAATGACAAAGTTCAGGTGACTATCATCAGAGATGGCAAAAACATGGTTGTTCCGGTTGTATTAAGTAAAAATGATGTCTTCAACACCGAATTCAAAGGAATCGAACTGGAAAACATTGATGTTACCGACAAAAAGAAATTCAAATTAGATTATGGCGTAAAAATTAAATCCATTAACAATGAAAACTTGGCGCAATATACCGATGAACTAGTTGGAAACATCATTTTGAGTATTGATAATGTCAAAGCAACCAATGTTGAAACCGTTTCTAAAATTTTAAATAATAAAGACGAAAAACAAAGCATCCGTATTGAAATGATAAATAAAAACGGAGAAGTGATGCGAATCATTATCTAAAAAGTTAAAACATTAAATCTAAAGCCGGCTTGCAAAATGTAAGCTGGCTTTTTTTATTCAAAAAAAGTTTGAAAAAAGTTACGAAATCGATTGAAATAAGTATTTTTGCACCAAATTTTAAAAAATAACAACAATTAATAACGTTTTTGTTATTAAAAAAATTGGTTTAACTATACAAATTTTCAACATGACTAAAATGGATTTATACGAAAAAGAGGTTTCGTTTCAAGCCGACAGAAGACGTTCAGGTGTAGAATTAATTAAAATCATCAGCGATTTATGGTATGACAAATCCATAGAGCTGGTTTTATTCCGCAATCAGCTAATAGACCGAAATGTAAGCGAGATTATCAACCTGCATGAATACGCAGCTAAATTTGTCGGAAAGCCAATTTCAGTTTCTGACTCAGTTGAAATTGCCAATGTTATTTTAACTTTAGATTTACCGCCTTCAAAATTAGATATCGGCAAACTTACTTATGAATACCGTCTGGAAGACGAAAAATATCCTGATGTAAGGCATTTTGTTTTGCATAAATTAAAAAAAGCCAAATCAACCAAAGAAATTAAGCCTAAAGATGTTGTGCTTTATGGATTTGGCCGTATCGGACGCTTGTTAGCACGAGAGCTAATGTCCAAAACAGGCAAAGGAGATCAAATGCGTTTGAGAGCTATTGTTACTAGAGATAAAAACGATGCTTCTAGTTTAGAGAAAAGAGCTTCTTTGCTGCGCTACGATTCCATACACGGTGATTTTCAAGGATCCGTTATTGCCGATACTAAAAACAATGCTTTAATCATCAACGGCACTACCGTTCATATCATCACTGCAAACACTCCCGAAGAAATCGATTATACCAACTACGGAATTGAAGATGCACTTGTGATTGATAACACAGGAGCTTTCACAACCAAAGAAGCTTTGAGCCGTCACTTAGTTTCAAAAGGAACAAGCAAAGTCTTGCTAACCGCACCAGGAAAAGGAGTTCCAAACATCGTTCACGGAGTCAATCAAAATGAATACAATCCAGATGAAACCGACATTTTCTCGGCAGCTTCCTGTACCACCAATGCGATTACTCCAATCCTAAAAGCGATTGAAGATACTTTGGGCGTTGTAAAGGGGCATTTAGAAACTATTCACGCCTATACAAACGATCAAAATTTGGTCGATAACATGCATAACAAATACCGCCGCGGAAGAGCCGCAGCGCTTAATATGGTAATTACCGAAACAGGTGCTGGTAGTGCTGTCGCCAAAGCATTGCCATCATTGGAAGGCAAATTGACCTCCAATGCAATACGCGTTCCGGTTCCAAATGGCTCATTGGTTGTTCTGAATCTGGAAGTAAACACAGCAACTTCGGTTGAAGCTATCAATGCCATCATGAAAAAATACGCGCTGGAAGGCGAACTGGTAGAACAAATCAAATATTCACTGAATAACGAATTGGTTTCTTCCGATATTGTAGGAACTTCTGCTCCTTCTATTTATGACAGCAACGCAACAATCGTTTCCAAAGACGGCAAAAACATAGTCCTATACATTTGGTACGACAACGAATACGGCTACAGTCACCAAGTAATCCGCCTTGCCAAATACATTGCCAAAGTAAGACGCTTTACGTACTACTAGCAACAAGATTTACAGGTTGGGAAATGCTCTTTTAGTTTTAATTTTAGTTTTTTAGATAATAAATTGCCCCAGCCTGAATTCAATAGAAATCCGCCAAGTTTTAGAACAAGGCGGATTTTTTATTTTATACACCCTGAATTCTGAAATCTGAAATCTGCAGTCTGAAATTACTTTGGGCGTGCCACCATCCAGATAAAAGGGCTATTCCACTTTGCGCGTATACGCCCTTTTATCGGTCTGCTGTCAGGCTATCCGCTCCGCAGCGGCGGATTGCTTCTATCCTTCACGCAAAAAAACACAAAAGACATTTTAGTTTTAAAACATAAAGTCTTCAGAAATACTAACCTCTAATTGATAGTTTTTAAACCCCAACAAAACCCCTTATAATTCATACACCTTTTCATTCAATCATAATTCTTTGTACTATATTTGAAAGAAAAAAATCACAGACTAATATCAGCAGAAAATATAACTAAATCTTGCCTGATAAATTTAATAAACTAAGCAGTATGCAAATTCATATACAACAAGCAGAACAAAATGATTTAGAGGCAATTCTTCAATTACAAAAAGATTGTTACATGTCTGAAGCGATGATTTATAATGATTTTGAAATACAGCCATTAAAACAGGACTTAGAATCATTAACAAAAGAATTTAAAAATTCAACAATTTTAAAAGTTGAAATTAACGGAGAGATTGTTGGTTCAATCCGAGGATATGAAGATAATGGAACCGCATATATTGGAAAACTGATTGTTAAAAGCAATTATCAAAATAAAGGAATTGGAAAAATGCTCATGGATTCAATTGAACAAAATTTTAACTATTGCGATAGATTTGAGCTATATACAGGCTTTAAGAGTCTAAAAAACATTTATTTGTATAATAAGCTAGGTTACAAAGAATTTAAACAACAAATTATAAATAATAATATAACCTTACTATATTTAGATAAAACAAAACACCAGTAATCGAATTTAAAATGAATATTTTAATTATTTACAGCCACCCCAGTGAAAAATCATATACGTTTCAAATTCTTGAAACACTAAAAAAAATACTTAGTGATCAAAATTGGAATATTGAAATTTCAGATTTATATGCGATGAATTTCCAAAGCGATATGACTAGCCAGGAATACGAAAGAGAAGGATTTGCCAAAACTGATTTACCAATTTCAGAAGATATTCTTGCAGAGCACAAAAAAATTGAATGGGCAGATTGTATCATTTTTCTATATCCAGTTTGGTGGAGTGATTGTCCGGCAAAACTAAAAGGCTGGTTTGACAGAGTGTATTCTGTTGGTTACGCCTATGGCCAGAAACCAGATTTACCGAAAATGAAAACTGTGAAGTACGGACTTGCCATTTGCACAGCTGGACATCCAAATGAGTTTCTAGAAGAAATAGGAATTGCTCAAAGTATGGAAACAATTATGCTGGACGATAGACTAGGAAAAAGATTTGACCATAAAGAAATGATTATACTTGGCGGCACAACGTTAAACGATGAAAATCTAAGACAAATACACAAAACAAAAAATTGAAGAAATAACAGCCAAAATAAAAACCCTTTGTGGCTAAGCAAGTCGTTATATATAAAAACAAAACAATAACACACACATTTAGAATGATTTAATAAGTTTTCATTAAAATACAATTACAATTTTTCTTAACTTCGTTTACGTTCCATCTATATTTATTATCAAAAAAATGAACCCCGATACACAAACATATAACGACAAACAAGCTTCAGCAGACAAAGCAATTTGCGACCTGCTTGCATCAGCTATTAACAGCGAACTAACCGAAGCCGAAAATAAAATTTGGCACGCAATTCCTGTCTGGTTTTTAGATGGTAATCCAATTGTAGGTTACGGCAAACTCAAAGACAGCGTCCGTCTTTTATTTTGGAGCGGAGAAACTTTTGAAGAAGAAAATCTTCAAAAAGAAGGAAAATTTAAAGCCGCTGATATCCGCTATACTTCCGCGGATCAAATCGATTTAAATGATTTGTCCCGCTGGCTGAAAAAATCCAGAGAAATTCAATGGGATTATAAAAACATTGTAAAACGCAAAGGACAGCTCGAACGGTTAAAATAATAAAGATTAGCCAAAATCTCTTCTCAAAATCTCAAACTTCATTCCAACCCAACTTTTTAAATAGGTAAAACCGTCGTACTCTTCACTTCCGAAATAATAAAGAAACTGTTTATCAAAGACACTTCGGGTAAAATGGACAACTTCATTTGGTGAAAATGATGATAGCTTTCCATGTCTGGCAGTACAATTTTAAGCATATAATCAAAACTTCCAGAGACAAAATTACATTCCACTACTTCCGGCAGATTTAAAATAGCCTGATTAAAACTGTCCGAAATATCAAAAGTCTGTTTTACCAAGGTCACCTGACAATAAACAGTGAGGTTTTTACCCAGTTTTTTCTTGTTCAAAATGGAAACATAACGCTCAATAACCCCTTCTTTTTCAAGACGTTTGACCCTGTCATGAACCGGAGTCAGCGACAGATTTATTTTATTCGAAATATCTTTCAAGGTCAAATGCGCATCTTCCTGCAGGAGGCGCAATATTTTTCTGTCGTTTTCGTCTAAATTCATAACAAAAAAGGAGTTAGCAAAAGTGTTTTATAACAAAATAATCCGATTAATTTTCTTTTTTAAAATCAAAATCAACCCAAAAAAAGAATTATTTCATGTAAAACTACTAAATAAAAATAATATTTTCCTATTTTCATTTACAAAGAACAAAATTTTTCTTTATCTCCTAAATTTGTAATTCAATTTTGAATCAATCACTAAATATAACAGTTATGATAATCGGTGTACCAAAAGAAATTAAGAATAACGAAAATCGTGTTGCTCTAACTCCAGCAGGTGTTGCTGAGATGAAAAATAACGGTCATAGTGTTTATGTTCAAGCAACTGCAGGTGAAGGAAGCGGTTTTGCCGATGAAGAATATGCAGCTGCAGGTGCAGTAATCTTACCTACTATTGAAGAGGTTTACAATATTGCCGAAATGATTATTAAGGTAAAAGAGCCAATCGCTTCTGAATATCCGCTTATCAAAAAAGACCAGTTACTTTTCACATACTTCCACTTTGCATCATCAGAGCCATTAACTCATGCAATGATTGAGCGTCAAGCAATCTGTTTAGCATACGAAACTGTTGAAAAAACAGACCGCAGCTTACCGTTATTGGTTCCAATGTCTGAAGTAGCTGGCCGTATGTCAATACAAGAAGGTGCAAAATATTTAGAAAAACCTTTGAAAGGAAGAGGAATTCTTCTTGGCGGTGTTCCAGGTGTTCCTCCTGCAAAAGTATTAGTACTTGGCGGCGGAATTGTAGGAACGCAGGCTGCAAAGATGGCAGCAGGTTTAGGAGCTCAAGTAACTATTATGGATGTGAGCTTACCTCGTTTACGTCAATTAGACGATATTATGCCAGCTAATGTTATGACTCAGATGTCTAACGAATACAACATCAAAAAAGCAATTACAGAAACTGATTTAATCATTGGAGCTGTATTAATTCCAGGAGCAAAAGCGCCACACTTAATTAAACGCGATATGCTAAAATTAATGCGTCCGGGAACAGTTCTTGTTGACGTTGCAGTTGACCAAGGAGGCTGTATCGAAACTTGTACTCCAACAACTCACGAAAACCCAACATTCATCATTGACGATATCGTACACTACTGCGTGGCAAATATGCCGGGTGCAGTACCATATACTTCCACTTTAGCCCTTACGAATGCTACTTTACCTTATGCTGTACAATTGGCAAACAAAGGATGGCAAAAAGCTTGTGCTGAAAACGAAGAATTAAAAAAAGGATTAAACATTGCCAACGGAAAAATCCTTTACAAAGGAGTAGCCGATGCTTGGAATCTTCCTTTTAATGAAGAGTTAGTATTAGAAAACGCTGTTTGCTAATATTAAATAAGTGCTTACTACACTAGAAAAACCCGTTTTGTTCATCAAAACGGGTTTTCTGTTTTTTATCAATAACAACAAAATCCGCCTAAGAGACGGATTCTTATATTCTTTTTTAAACTGCAATCTGCAATCTCTTTTCTGCAATCTGAATACTATTCCTTCGGTTTAGTCAAATAATAAACTGGTATTCCCGTAAGCATTATCAGCACTCCCCAACCACAAGTAGAAAACTTAGTAAGCAATAATCCAACACAAATAGCAACTGCTACGATGATATATACAAGCGGCAAAAATGGATATCCAAAAGCTTTATATGGTCTTTCTGCATCTGGCATTTTCTTTCTAAGAATAAAAATACCATAAATCGTAAGTATGTAAAAAATCAATACAATGATAATTACAAAATCCAGCAAATCACCATATTTTCCAGTCAAACACAATGCCGAAGCCCAAACACATTGAACCCACAAAGCCCATTCTGGCACACCTGCTTTGTTAATCTCACCAGCTTTCTTCAAAAACAAACCGTCTTTTGCCATCGTATAATATACTCTTGCTCCCGCCATAATCAATCCGTTGTTACAGGCAAAAGTCGAAATCATAATCATCAGTGCAATGATGATTGTACCCATATCGCCAAAAGTATATTGAGAGGCAACCACGGCTACCCTGTCAGATTTTGCTGTTGCAATTTCCTGCATCGGGATTACAGCCAGGTACATCAGATTTGCCAATAAATAAATGATTGTCACAATGAAAGTTCCCAAGAATAAACTCAAACCAACATTGCGTTTTGGGTTCTTAATTTCTCCGGCAATAAAGGTTACTCCAACCCAAGCATCACTTGAAAACAAAGAACCAACCATTGCCGCAGAAATACCTGTTAACAAAGCTGTTCCTCCGATAGATGTCCATGAACCGCTTTCTGTATCAAAAGCTCTAGAACCCCAAGCATCTGCCCAGTTAGCATTCCAAATATCAGCTTTGGCAGCCAATATAAATCCGAAGACAATTAATCCAAACAGCGATAAAATCTTAATTATTGTCAAAACCGTCTGAAGAATTTTACTGTTCTTTACGCCACGGCTATTAATGTAAGTCAATAAGACAATCGTAATTATAGAAACGATTTGGGCTGCATTTAATTTAAAATCTCCCAACTCATATAAAATATTTTCATCGCTCAACGGCGGATATAAATAAGCTGCAAATTTGGAAAATCCGACTCCAACAGCGGCAATAGTTCCCGTTTGAATTACCGCAAAGAAACTCCACCCATACAAGAATGCGATTAATTTATTATAAGCCTCTTTTAGATAAACATACTGCCCTCCGGCATTAGGAAACATGGCGCTTAATTCTCCGTAACTCACAGCGGCAATCATTGTAATTAAGCCCGAAATAAGCCATATCAATATCAGCCAGCCTGCTGACCCAACTTGTCTGGCAATATCGGCACTTACAATAAATATTCCGGATCCTATCATCGATCCCACCACAAGCATGGTTCCGTCTAATAATCCGAGTTCTCTTTTAAATTCTCCAGGTTTGTTTTCTTCCATTCTATTGGTTGTTTTTATTGGTTGGCTAAAGATATACTTTTTTTATAAAATTCAAAGTAATTGAAAAATCACAAAAAGATTTTCTACATTTAGAAACTTATACAAGATTTTGCCATGGGCAAAGAGAACCTATTCTTGTCAAGAAAAATAAGCTGTAACTTTTATAAAGAGTTCCAATTGAAATTTAATTTATATTTTTTTTATACTATGATAATCTAATAAAGTCTGCCCGCCCATTTTTAGAAAATATTCCCCAAATCAACAAATACTCGATACCATTATGAAACGAATTCTAATTTATATTTTATTCATTCTGTTTGTTCCTCAATTAGTTTTAGCACAAGACATTACTGGAAAAATCATTGATAGTAAAACCGGCGAAACCATTCCATACGCCAACATACTATTTAATGGGTCAAAGAGTTTAATTTCGAATGCAGATGGCTTCTTCTCTGTAACCGAAAACAATAACGAAAATGATTCGGTTCTCGAAATATCCTATCTCGGATATGTCAACCAAACAATAACTTTAGATCAGCTGAAAAGCCAGCAAAACATCATCAAGATGCAGCCTGGTGTTTTTGAACTGGCTGATGTAAATGTTTCCAGCATTAAACCAAACCCTTATAGTATAATGGCAACAGTTAAGGAGAACTTGGGCCGTAATTACAAAAGAGAAAATCAATCCTCAAAAGAAGTTTTGTTTTATCGTGAGGAAAACTCTTTTACTCCAAAAATAATGGATATGGAAATTACCAAATCTACTGGTTTTACGAAGAATAACCTAAAACTAACCAACGCTGAAATAACTTCTTTTAGTGCTAAAATCCTATCACATCCACCAAAAGAATATACGGATATTTTCTGCAACTATTACAGCAGTATTAAAACAGAGAAGGACAAGCGAGTATTCTCTTCAAAACTTGATGTGGTCAAAGCGACAAAATTAAAGGACGAAGATCGTTCGGCTGATGTTGATGATCTGCAGCAAACAGCGACAAAAATGATACTAAAACATCTAGACACTACAAGATATTACAGAATTAAAAGCGGGCTTTTCGGTTCACGAGATTCAATTTCTTTACGAAAGGATTTCTATAAGAAAAAGCTAAACAAAGAGAATAAAAATCAAGCCGCTTTGTCTAAACGCAGTCTAGAGAATTTTATGTCGAAGAATAGCTTTTTACAAAACAGCAAATTAGATTTTGTAACCCAGTATGAACTTTATCATTATGAATATGAAGGTGCTATTTATTCGAATGAAAATGAATTTGTTTATGTACTAAACTTTAAACCCAAGAAGAGCAAAGCAAAATACACTGGAAAACTATACATTTCTGAAACCGATTATGGAGTTGTCCGGGCAGATTACACATTAGCAGACAATAAGACCGTGAAAGGATTTAATATGAAACTCCTATTAGGCATAAAATCATCTGAAAATATTAGTAAAGGAACACTCCTCTTTAACCGCAATGCAAGCGGTATAGGCTATTATTTACGATATGCCTCGAAAGAAAGAGGAGTCTATTTCTATTTAAACAGACCTTTGAAATTTATCGAATTGACAAGCGAAGAAAAAGATGTACTTGCACTCGATATTAAAATAGAAGGAAATACGTTTCATAAAAAAGAAATAATGAGTATTTCGAATACAGAAATCACAAATAACGCATTTGTTGCTAGTGCTGAGAAAGATTTTAAATTCATACCCATAAAACAATATGATCCTAAGCTATGGAAAGGCATCAGCACTATTGAACCTTTAGAAGAAATGAAACAATTTAAAACTGTAAATTAATTTTGTAATTTAAATCAATAAGAAACATTAAAATTATTTGACAACTCGATTCACTTGTGCAAAATTACGCTGGTAATAAGGCTCTTTCGTTGAAGAAATAATTACTCCCGAATGGGTCGAAGAATGAATAAATTTTATTTCATCTTCAGTAACTTCAACAACCATTCCGACATGATTAATATGTCTTCTTCCGTTAGTTTTAAAGAAAATTAAATCTCCTTTTTGCGCATTCACATCATCAATTTTTTGACCAATTGCTGATTGTTCAATAGATGAACGAGGCAATTTTATATCGAATGCACCAAAAGTAGAACATATTAAACCCGAACAATCGAATCCTGCAGTTGTTGTACCGCCACTTCTATATCTCGTTCCTATTTTATCCGATGCTTCCTCAATTAATTGATTGATCAAATCCTCATTGGCAATTGGCAGCGTTACAGTAATGCTATCTTGTGTTTTTTCATTCTGATATACTACTGTTTCTTCCTTTTTTATTTGATTACCGATGGCATTATCAGGTACTTCAATACTCAACTTTGAACCAACCAATAATTTTTGCTGAATAGCTGGATTTTGTTTTTCTAAAGCAGCTACTGTAATTCCGTATTTTTTGGCAATTCCGTATTTAGTTTCTTTGGGTAAAACCTCATGAATAATTTCAGAAGCTGTAATTGGAGAATCTGTATTTTCAGACTTATCTTTAGTCACACTCTCTGTAGCTACAGTAACAGGCTCTTTACTTTCTAAAACTGGAATTTCTTTTGTTTCGGACTTTTTCTCTTCAGCAACAGCTTCATTTTCGAGTTTCTTTCCATTACTTGGAATCGTAATCGTCTGTCCAATACTCAGTCCTTTCTTTCCAATTTTTGGATTGGCATGCTGCAATTCTTTTAACGAAATACCATACATCTTTGCAATAACATATAAAGATTCTTTAGGTTTCACTTCATGTGTCAAAGGAGCTGTCTGCTCTACAGCTGTCTCAACAATCTCTTGAGTTTTTGAATCTGATAAATTTGCGATTTCTTTTTGAGTCAGAGTCGATGGGATAACAATCGTCTGGCCTATTTTCAATCCTTCTTTTTCTAATAGAGGATTGGCTTTATATAGCAATTCTTGAGTAGTTTTGAATTGCTTGGTAATTCCGTATAATGTTTCTTTGGGTAGTACTTGATGACTGATTTCTGTTGTCTTTTCGGAATCGGCAGCTACTGAACTATTTTTGTTTTTTGTTTCAGAATTTGGAATCAGCAGAACCTGATTAAGCTGTAATGTTTTTTTAGCTTTAGGATTTAGCTTATAAATAGAAGCGATTGATACATTGTATTTTTGGGCAATACTAGAAATAGTTTCGCCTTTTACTATGGAATGTTTTATGTTATTGTCTTGCGAAAAAACACTGATACTGCATAAAAAAAGTGTTAAAACTATTAATCTAAAATACTTCATATTTTTTATTTATTCCTCATTTTTAACAATACACGCATTTTTGAGGGAGTTATTAAATTTGCTGTGTTTGTATTTCAAAAAAAAAATCTTTGAAGAATTACAAATATAGCTCATTATGTTAGAAATCAAAACTAAAATCCTGCTAAAATTCCTAAGAAAATTAAGAACACTAGTCTTTTGTCGTTAATATTAACGTTTTAACAAACGCTTTTAGGTTTTTTACAAACTTTTGAAAATCGCTGTATAATGAAATATTGTACCCATAAGCACAAAGAAATGCCAAACAGTATGAAAGTAGTTTTTATGCCCTTTTATATAAAAATAAACACCAACAGTATAACTCAGTCCTCCGGCAAGAATCCACAGAAATACTGAAAAAGGCATGACTCCCCACAAAGGTTTTATCACAAAAACAATCATCCAGCCCATCAATAAATACAGCGCAACCGAAATAAACTTAAAACGGTCAACATAGAAAATCTTAAAAAAAATTCCCAAAAAAACTATCGACCACATGATCCCTAAAAAAACCAAAGCCATTTCTTTGTTAAGATAAATGACCATGAGCGGCGAATAGGTTCCTGCAATAAGACAATAAATACTGATGTGATCAGCAATTTTAAGCAGCTGTTTCGTTTTCTCATTTTGTGCCAAATGATACAATGACGAAAACGAATACACTAATAACATTCCTATTCCAAAAATAATAACGGAGGATTCCATGATTAAATTGTGTCCGCGTGCTTTTGCAATAAGAAACGGCATTCCGATCAAACAAAAAATTATCCCAAGAATATGTGAAATTCCATTGGCTAATTCTTCATTACGGGTTTGAATTCTTCCTTTCATTTACATTCTGATTTAATAATTTTTATTTCATTAAAGATACGATTTCATCACCAAATTTTCAACCATTTCGAGGAATTCACTTCCACAATCCAATTCCCCAGGGCGAATACCTGCCCTATCGTTTTGAAACCATTCGCGAAAAAGCCCTAAAGAAGAACTGGCTCAGAAAGAAGCCATCATCCAAAAAATGGAAATCCAGATGGAGACAATGAGGGAGTTGATTAAAAAACAATAACGAATTGGAATTGTGAGGAAAACAACTATATTTGGTTTTATAAAAAGTATGTATTATATCACATTTATAAACCCGTTTTTGGGTGGATATGTATGATTGAGTCACACATATAAATAAGTTGGGCGACATTATAAAAAAACAAAAATATGGCTATAGGAATACATCGATCAGTTAATTTGGATAAAGCTTTTTTTAATCAAGCTGAAAAAGAAATTATTCAAAATTTCGGATTACTATTTGAAATAACATTTGCTAAAACACATGTTTTTAAAGGCATATCATATAATTATGTATTCCTTAAACCAACTGATTCATTAAGAGAACAATTTAGATTTCAAAATGAAATATTATTATTAATAACTAATCATCATGATTTTGATAATCGAACTTTTGATTATGTTGATAAATTAATGTCAGACTATCAAAATAGACTTGATAAATTATGTCTAATTTTAATAAGTAAAGATAATAATATAAAAAAGAAAGTAAATTCTTTAATTCAACAAAACCCAGATTCAAGAATAATAATTCCTTTCAATTACTTGGATTTCTACAAAAACTTACCAGAACAAATAATAAATCAACGTCTTAAAGAATATTTCTACGGGAGAGATTTATTTGCATTTGAATCACCTTTACAAAATGATGCATATTTTTATGGTAGAACATCGACTGTCCAATTCTTTTATGACAAATATAAATCAGGAGAAAATAGCGGTTTATTTGGATTAAGAAAAATTGGAAAAACATCTGTACTTTATGCATTAAATAGATATTTAAATTTACGAAATGAAAACACTGTTTTTATTGATTGTCAAGAACCTTCTTTTCATTTAAGAAGATGGTACGAGTGTTTAGAATATTTGATAAATGAACTAGTCCAACAAATCCAAGAAAGAAATGATACTATTTTAGATATTGATTTTAATAAAAACTATGATGAAAAGGATGCCTCAAAATATTTTGAAGAAGATTTAAAAAAAATATTTAATCATCAAAATAATCAGAGAATATTAATAATTTTTGATGAAATAGAAAACATAACATTTGAAATATCTCCAACTAAACATTGGAGAGAGGAAAATGATTTTCTTTACTTTTGGCAATCACTTCGAGCAATTTATCAAAAAAATCAAACTTTATTTTCTTTTGTTATTGCAGGAGTAAATCCTAAAACAATTGAAACAGGTACTGTTAACGGACATGATAATCCTATTTACAGAATGATTACACCAAATTATTTAAAACTATTCAATCATAATGATGTTGAAGAAATGGTTAAGAATATCGGTAACTATATGGGATTAGATTTTGATAAAGAAATATTTACTTTCTTAACTGATGATTTTGGAGGACATCCTTTTTTAATTAGACAACTTTGTTCAAAAATTCATCAATCCCTTTCTAAACAAAGACCTTTGAAAGTAACAAAATTATACTACAAGGAGAAAATTCAAGATTTTAATAAAGGCCTAATTGACTATGTAGAAGTAATTGTTGATGTTCTAAAAAAATGGTATCCTAACGAATATGAACTTTTAGAGGCACTAGTTCTTGATAACAGAGAAAAATTTGAAGAAATCACTAGTTTTTCTGAACAACCAATCATTCACTTATTAGGCTATAACTTAATTGAAAAATCAGACACTAATAAATATCACATCAAAATTAATGCAGTAAGAGATTATGTGATTGAAAAATCTATAAATAAAAGAAAAATAGTTACCGTTGAAGATAAATGGGAACTTGTTACAAATAGAAGAAATCAACTTGAATTAAAAATCAGAGAAATAATTAAGTTGAATATTAAATCAAAATTTGGTGCAAAAGCTAAAGAAAATTTCTTAAAATGTATTGAAGAAAGAAGAAGAGAAAAATTAAATCAATTAAATTTAAATGATATTTTTTCAGATAAAGGTGAAATTTATTTATTAGACTTAAAAGTCTACATAACAAAAAATTGGAGTGATTTTGAGAATATATATTTAGATAAACCAAAATTTGAAATGTATTTAGATATTGTAAATACAAATAGAATTGATGCACATGCAAAAGATTTAAATAATGAAGATTTAACCATAACTATTAGTGCTTTGAATTGGTTAAATGATAAATCTGACAAATATTTGGAATAATAACGATCGCCCAACAGCCGTTTGGCGAGATTGGGGTTTTAGGCTTAATTGAAAGTTGGTTTTGTATTTGGAAAATTTGTGTTTAACCGAAAAATCTCGCATTTTTATTCCCCAACCTCGCCAAGCCCCAGAACGTCAGGCTGTGAAAAAACCTCTTCAAATTTAGAAAGTATTCGGAGGGCTACCAAATAAAAATCTCAAATCTGAGATTCTCAAGAGGCAGATATTAGTTTTTTCATAGACTGAAGTTACCAGCAATATAAACAAAAAAATACCAATCCAAACAATGGGAAATATTCCTTTTAGAAAACTTGCATCTGCGGTATATATTCATTCGGACAATACAAAAGGTTCTGGATTACTTTTCTGCAAAGAATCAATCATTTATTTAGTAACCGCTAGACACGTACTGTACAAAAAAACTCAATCAGATAATTTTGAATTATACACAAATCTTATAACCATAAATTGCCCGACAACAGATATCGATGACGATAATTTAAAAAGGATTGAGGTGAATTTAGTAAATTCTGAAAATGTTTTCTATAATCCTCTATATGATGTTTGTATTGTTAAATTAGGAGCTTATAGTCTTATAAATAGCAAGAAAACATTTGTCCCTGAATATTCCGATAAAGTAAACGCATATGAAGAACCTGAAAAGAAATCATTAATTTGTGGAACAGAAGCTGTCAGAGAAATGAATGATGTCACAGTAACAAATGATGTTTTTTTACTTGGTTTCCCCACATCACTCGGTCTCAAAAATTACACTGATTACTTCAATACAAATAAGCCAATTGTAAGGAAAGGAATAATTTCATATGTAAACAAGGACAAATTTTTAATTATAATTGATTGTCCAGTGTACTCAGGAAATAGTGGAGGTCCAGTAATTGAAGTTACTGAAAATGATGGTAAAAAAAAATATTCTATAATTGGAATAGTTTCTGAATACATTCCTTACAAACAAGAATGGTTTAATTACAGAGAAAAATATAGTACAGTAGAATATGTTAATTCTGGCTATGCTGCAATTGTAGCTTTCGATAAAGTCAATGAAACGATTGAAATGTATAAAAAGTAAATACTGCTGGTAACACTTGCTACTAGTGATTTGAGCAATTGACTTAATCGGGAAAATAGTTTTGTGTTTGGGAAGATTTGGCAAATCCGAAGAATGGATTAATTTAGTCCCAAACTGCTTGTAGCGCGGGAATGTTATAGGCAATTCTATAGAACTCTTATGATTAAATTTAAATATGAAAAAGCATTACAAATATTTTCTTTTTTTATCATTAATGTTGTCTGGATGTCATTACAATAGCGCAAATATTATAATCAGAAATGAAACAAATAAAAAGATTTGGTATTCTACTTTAGCTAAAGATATTGATAACACATTTTATGACATTTCTGGTGGTGGTCAAATAGATTCTCACGGCTATGATTCACCACCAGTTAGAGGAAGTTCGGAAGGTTTCAGAACTGACGTAAATAGTTATCCTGACAAATCAATTTATATAGCTTTTTATCCTGAAAAAATTTTTGAAGCTGTAAACAAAAATATAGATTCTACCATAAAGGCAGGAAAAATAAAAGTAATTAAGTTCTCTAAAAAAGAACTAGACAGTTTAGATTGGACAATTAAATACATTAAGAAATAACAAGCACTGCCTATAACAGCTACAACGGATTTGGGTAATAGGCTTAAAGGGAAGTTGGTTTTGTATTTGGGATGATTTGGCAAATCCGAAGAATGGGCTTAATTTAGTCACAAACCCGCTGTAGCACCAAAACATTAGCATTCATTCATTCTAAAGAACGTAAAAAATGAGCATTAATAAAAAAATGTCTGCAAATTCAATTTTAGCATTAAAGGATGCTTTAGTTGCAATATATTTTCGGAAAAAGGATTTGAGACAATTTATTGAATTAACTATTGAGAATTCGGCTATTGTATCAACTATAGATTGGGTAGATAACGTAAAATATGAAAGCGTATCTCAATTAATTGACAGAATGGTGAAACGTCAAGATTTTTATCAGACAGACCTCCTAAAGTTAATTCAAGAAGTAGGCAATATGAATGATTTTTCTCATTTAGATTATTGGGAAAAAGAGAATAAAGGTTTAATTAAAAAAGCAGAAGTCGCAGTTGGTAAATTAAGAATACAATCCAAAGGATATTTCGACACAATCGAAGAATTAAAGAAAACTGAAGAAAGAAGGGAAATCACAAAAGAAAAACTAAAAGATAGCATCTCTTATCAACAAAAACTAGATGAATTAAAAATGGAGTTTTATGAAATCGCTTCCAATACTAATTCGCAACAGAAAGGTTTTCAGTTTGAAAAATTTCTAAATAAACTATTCAACTTTTTTGATTTAGATCCCAAATCAGCATTTAAAGTTATTGGAGAACAAATTGATGGAGCTTTTACCTTTGATAATACCGATTATCTTTTGGAGGCAAAATGGCAGGAAAAATCAATAATTGCGGCCGACTTGTACACTTTCGGAGGGAAAATCCAAGGAAAATTAAAAAACACTTTAGGTTTATTTATTTCCCTTGGCCCTTATTCTTCAGAATGTACTGAAACAGGTAGTTCGGTTCTTAAATCAATGATTTTAATGGACGGTATGGACTTAATGCAAGTTTTGGAAGGTAGAATTCGATTGAACGATATGATATTAATTAAACGAAGACACGCCTCTCAAACAGGTAATATTTACTATCAAATGAAATAAGAACGAAATGCTAACATAGATGCTACAACGGATTTGGGCAATAGGCTTAATGGGAAGTTAGTTTTGTATTTGAGATGATTGGGCAAATCAGAAGAATGGGGTTAATTTAGTCCCAA
Organism: uncultured Flavobacterium sp.; assembly: GCA_963511795.1. Classification (GTDB taxonomy): domain Bacteria; phylum Bacteroidota; class Bacteroidia; order Flavobacteriales; family Flavobacteriaceae; genus Flavobacterium. The sequence goes on from CAUPKP010000031.1 coordinate 31,441, forward strand.
ACTGCTTGTAGCGCGGAATGTTGTATGCAAGCTTAGGCAGAACAAGATAAAACAAAAATTGAAGCAAAGATAAACAAGGAATATTAAACCATTTTATAATTTGATAATTTATATTCGATACTTATGAGTAGAAAAACACTTCGTATAAATAATTTTGGAAAAAGTATATTGAGTGAGTTTGATCTATTTTACATTTGGGTTACTGAAATTCAACGGGCATATCCTGAAACTGCAAATAAACCAGATGTTAATAAGGTTAAATTTAATTGGTATTGGAATGGATATAATGGTATTGGTGAAATAGATTATTTCAATAATACAAAAACCGTTTGTAATGTATTTGGTGAAGACTTTTCAAATATGAATGTTCTCTCTAACTCAAAAAAACAACCTAATGGACGTTCAAATTGTGCTTTATACAATGATAGATCTTTGGAAGAATTATTTAACAGAATATTGAATATGATTGATTTACCAAATCTCGAAAAATAGATAAAGATTGTTATGGTAAAAAGCCTGCATACAACAGCTACAACGGATTCGGGCAATTGGCTTAATGAAAAGATGGCTTTTTACTTCGAAAATTGTGTTTAACCGAAAAATCTCGCATCTTTAAGGCTAACCTCGCCAAGTACCAGAACTTTACCAGAAATAATAAAAAAACTCACTAAAATGAATAAAACTCTTAATCTAATTACATTATTTATAATGTTTTCTTTATCACATTCATTATTTGCTCAAAAAGATGAATTTAAATATTATATATCGGGCAGCGATCAAAAACTGCAGATTTTAAATCAAGAAGGCAAGCCAATTACCAATGAAACTTTTTCCTATGTTGGAAGTTTTTCAGAGGGATTGTTTCCTGTTGAAAAAAATGAAAAATATGGATATTTAAATAAAAAAGGCAAGTTGGTGATTCCTTATAAATATGATTTTGCAAATGAAATGTATAATGGAGTTGCAATAATTAAAATAAACGGGAAATATGGCCTTATTGATAATAAGGGGAATTATAAAATTTCACCACAATTAGAGGATGTCTATTTTGACAACTTAAAAATTGGCATAATAACATTTATAAAAGATGGTTTAGTTGGATTAATGGATAAAAATGGTAAAATTCTAGTCCCTAGTAAATACGAAAGTATTGGAAAAATTGAAAATGGCTATGCTCCAGCTAAAATCGACGGCAAATATGGACTTATTGATACTAAAGGAAGTACTATAATTCCGTTCCGTTATCATTATCTTGGTGGTTTTACTAATGGTTTTTCCTCACCTTTTATAGAAAAGGAAAATGGCAAAATGGGACTTTTGGATATAAAAGGCAATATACTTTTGAATCCCGAGTATGACTTTGTATATACATCTGAAGACAATATGGTTTATCTAAAAAAAGATAATAAAAAAGGACTAGCTGATAGATACGGAAATAATTTATTGCCTACTGAATACAAAGAAGACTATCACCAGTTTAATGAAGGTCTAATGCTTATAGAAAAAGATAAAAAATTTGGTTTTGTTAATGATAAAGGAAAAATCGTAATTCCTCTTATTTATGATCAAGCTGATAATTTTAGTGAAGGATTAGCTCCAGTTTTAAAAGATGGAAAATGGGGATTCATTGACACAAAAGGAGAAACGATTATTGATTTTAAATTTGTGGGTGTTATGATGCCTTTTCGTGATGGATATGCAGCATACGGGAAAAGAAATTACTCGTCAGGAGGACATTACACATCCGATTTATGGGGTTTAATCGACAAGAAAGGAAATGTTGTTATCCAAAACAAGTACAATGAAGCAAGTCCTGGTTACAACGGATATTTTGTAGTAGAAATTGATCAAAAAAAATTATTGATAAACGAAAAAGAAGAAGTCATTACATTATTAAAATACGAACAACGACCTGTTGAAATGAGTGCGAATTAGAAATTAAAAAATACTTCTGCTAACCCGATATCGGTTTTGCAATCATAATTTTTAAACAAATATTTCTCCAAAAAATAATATTAAAACTGATTTTGAAACTAAAAAATATACTAATTTTAGGACAATAATTTATTTTTAATAAACACACATTTTGAAAAATTTTATTTTATTTATATTACTGTCTCCTTTATTTACATTTGGACAAAACATAAAAGGAAGCGTCTTAAACAGCAGGAACAATCTCCCTATACAAGACGTAAATATCGCTTTGAACCAAACTGATAGAAGCACCACAACTGACGAAACAGGCTTATTTACTCTAAAACTTTCCGGAAAACTGGAAGAAAGTGATTCCTTGTATGTATCCCACATTGGCTACACTCCAAAAAAGATTAGTTTCCTTGATTTTAAAAAAAGTAATTATTTGATTCTTTTGGATGAAAAAATGGAAGTTTTAAACGGACTGACACTTTCTTCTGAAAAAAAAGAATTAAAATTAAAACTAGCTTTTACAAAATTAGCTCCATTAGAATATCCGATTTCCTCTTTTGGTTCTGTTTTAAACGACAACAAAATATATGTAATTGGTGGTGATGGTTCATTCTCGACAGATGCCTGGAAAAAAATACAATATGAAAAACCGGGCTTTGAAATAGAAGATTATTTCAAAGAACTCAAATTTCAATTTTCCGATCAATATTACAAAGGCAATCTATTGGTTTATGATATAAAAACTAATCAATGGGAAACTTCGGAAATAAAATTCAGAAAAAGAGCCTATCATAATTTAAATATTTATAACAATACCATTTATGTTCTAGGCGGCAAAAAAATTTCCGTTAATGGTAAATTCGAATATTTGGACGACAAAATTGAAGTTTTTGATACAAACAAAGCAACTATAGCAATCGATAATACCAATCCGCATCAGGCTGCAAATTTTGCATCCTTCACTTACAACGGAGCAATAATAACTATGGGAGGTTCTATCAAAATGAGAGAAAATGGATCAAAAATTTACACTGATAAAGTACATTCATACGATATAAATTCTGGTTATTGGTATGAACTATCAAATATGCCTACTGCAAAAGAAGCCAATGGAATTCTGATTAAAGATAAAATATATTTGATAGGAGGCTTCAACGGTAAAGAGTTATCTTCAATAGAAAGTTTCGATTTAGTTACAGGAACTTGGAAAACCGAAGGAGAATTTTTTAACAGCCTGAGCTATCCTGCCATTACCTGCAAAGACGAGATGATATACATTTTTGAAAATGAAAAAATGTACTCTTATGACATAAATACAAAAACGCTAAAAGAATTCCTGATCAATTTACCTTTGAAAGCCTCAAAACTGTATTATTGTGAGGACAAATTATACTTAATTGGCGGTTATCTCGAAAACTATTACTCTCAATATCCATCAGCAAATCTCCTCAGAATTGACATCGATGAATTTGAAAACACAAAACCTAACAGAATCAAGACTTTATAAGTCAATCATTTTATAAGCAAAAAACTCTCAAGCTGCCTTGAGAGTTTTTTTATATAAATTTTTAAAAGCTTATGAATTAGCTTCAGCAGCGATTAAATTCAATGCAGAACCTGCAACAAACCAGCCAATCTGACTTGTGTTATAAGTGTGGTTCGCTAAGATGATATCTTTGCTTCCATCGGCGTGAACGAATTCTATACTTAATGGTTTTCCTGGAGCAAAATCAACTAAATCAGTGAAGTTGATAGTGTCATCTTCCTGGATTTTGTCATAATCCCCTTCGTTAGCAAATGTCAATCCTAATAAACCTTGTTTTTTAAGATTCGTTTCGTGGATACGGGCAAATGATTTTACCAATACCGCTTTTACGCCCAAGAAACGAGGCTCCATAGCGGCATGCTCGCGGGAAGATCCTTCACCATAGTTGTGATCCCCAATAACTATTGAAGGAATCCCGGCTGCTTTGTAAGCACGTGCCACAGCAGGAACTGCCTCATAAGCACCTGTCAATTGATTTTTAACAGAGTTTGCAGTTTGATTGAATGCATTGATAGCACCAATCAGCATATTGTTTGAAATATTATCTAAATGTCCTCGGTAACGCAGCCATGGTCCTGCCATAGAAATGTGGTCTGTAGTACATTTTCCGAAAGCTTTGATTAATAGTTTAGCCCCAGAAATATTTTTACCGTCCCATGGATCAAATGGTGCTAAAAGCTGTAATCTGTCTGATGTTTCACTGACCAAAATTTGAACACTTGAACCATCTGCTGCCGGAGCTTGAAAACCTGCATCTTCCACATCAAAACCTCTTTTTGGCAGTTCGTCACCAAATGGAGCGTTCAATTTCACAGCTTCTCCATTATCATTAATCAATGTATCTGTCAAAGGATTAAAATCCAAACGTCCTGAAATAGCTAATGCTGCAACCATTTCTGGTGAAGTTACAAAAGCGTGAGTATTTGGGTTACCGTCTGCTCTTTTAGAGAAGTTACGGTTGAATGAATGCACTATTGTATTTTTCTCCTGCTTATCAGCTCCAGCTCTATCCCATTGTCCGATACAAGGTCCGCAGGCATTTGTAAACACTTTGGTTCCCATTTTTTCGAAAGTGGCAATAATGCCGTCTCGTTCGATAGTGTAACGGATTTGTTCCGATCCCGGATTGATTCCGAATTCGGCTTTTGGGGTGATTCCGTGTTCTACCGCTTGGTTTACAATTGAAGCAGCACGAGCCATGTCTTCGTAAGAAGAGTTGGTACACGAACCGATTAATCCCCATTCCACTTTTATTGGCCATCCATTTGCAGCAGCTTCCGCTTTCATTTTTGAAACTGGAGTTCCGCGGTCTGGCGTGAAAGGGCCGTTGATATGCGGCTCTAATTCTGATAAATTGATTTCGATAAGCTGGTCAAAATATTTTTCGGGATTAGCATATACTTCTGGATCTGCAGTCAGGTAAGAAGCTACTTTATCGGCAGCATCAACAACATCCTGACGATCTGTGGCAGCTAAATACCTGCGCATAGAATCATCGTAACCAAATGTAGATGTTGTAGCACCAATTTCGGCACCCATATTACAGATGGTTCCTTTTCCTGTACAAGACATCGAAGTTGCTCCTTCACCAAAATATTCAACAATAGCTCCAGTTCCGCCTTTTACGGTAAGAATATCGGCAACTTTTAGAATAACGTCTTTTGGAGCTGTCCAACCTGATAATTTTCCTGTCAATTTTACACCGATTAATTTAGGGAATTTTAATTCCCAAGACATTCCAGACATTACGTCTACAGCATCAGCACCACCAACACCGATGGCCAGCATTCCCAACCCGCCTGCATTTACAGTATGTGAATCGGTACCAATCATCATTCCACCTGGGAAAGCGTAGTTTTCTAAAACGATTTGGTGAATAATTCCTGATCCCGGTTTCCAGAAACCAATTCCATATTTATTAGATACTGAAGAAAGGAAGTCAAAAACTTCTTTTGATTGCTTATTTGCTACTGCCAAATCAGATTCAGCACCGTTTTTAGCTAAAATCAAGTGATCGCAGTGAACCGTTGTAGGAACTGCAGCTTTAGATTTACCAGCATGCATAAATTGCAGCAAAGCCATTTGAGCCGTTGCATCTTGACAAGCAACTCTGTCCGGAGCAAAATCAACATAATCTACTCCTCTTCCATAAGCTTGCTTAGCAGCTCCATCCCAAAGATGGCTGTACAAAATTTTCTCAGTCAAAGAAAGCGGACGACCAACAATCTCACGTGCAGCATCAACACTGCTTACCATGTTGTCGTACACTTTTTTAATCATTTCAATATCAAAAGCCATAATGTTTTATTTTTTTGTCATTAATAATTTGAACATTACAAGTTACAAAAAAATAGAGTATAAAAAAAAAACCTGAATCATTAGACTCAGGCTTTTAAACTATAATTAACTAATTATGTGAATTATTTAACTAACAACTTATGAGAAGGTGCAAACTTAGTTAGGTTGATACCTTCTACTGCAGTTTTATATTCCTCTATTGTTGGAGTTCTACCAAGGATTGTAGATAATACCACAACCGGAGTAGAAGACAGTAATGATTCTCCTTTTTTACCTTCAGTATCTTCAACTACTCTTCCTTGGAAAAGACGTGTAGATGTTGCCATTACAGTATCACCTTTAGCAGCTTTTTCTTGGTTACCCATACAAAGATTACAGCCTGGACGCTCTAGATAAAGCATGTTTTCGTATGATGTACGCGCTGCTGCTTTAGGAACATTATCGTCAAATTCGAAACCAGAATATTTTTGTAAAATTTCCCAGTCACCTTCTGCTTTTAATTCATCAACAATATTATAAGTAGGAGGAGCTACAACTAGTGGCGCTTTGAACTCTACTTTACCTTCCTGCTCATCAATATTTTTAAGCATGTGAGCTAGAATTTTCATATCTCCCTTGTGAACCATACAAGAACCGATAAATCCAAGATCTACTTTTTTAACCCCTCCGTAGAAAGATAAAGGTCTGATGGTATCGTGAGTATATCTTTTAGAAACATCAGCATTGTTCACATCTGGATCTGCAATCATTGGCTCAGCAATCACATCAAGATCTACAACAACTTCAGCGTAATACTTAGCGTTTGCATCTGGTCTTAAGGCAGGTTTTTCACCTGAAATAATCTCAGCAATTCTCTTATCAGCAATAGCGATCAATCCTTTAAGAACTTCATTTTTGTTATCCATTCCTTTGTCGATCATGATCTGAATTCTACCTTTCGCCATCTCTAGCGATTCAATCAAAGTATAATCTTCAGAAATACAGATAGAAGCTTTCGCTTTCATTTCTGCAGTCCAGTCTGTAAATGTAAACGCTTGATCCGCATTAAGAGTTCCTAAGTGAACCTCAATAATTCTTCCTTGGAATACATTTTCTCCACCAAATGTTTTAAGCATTTGAGCTTGTGTAGCGTGAACCACATCACGGAAATCCATATACCCTTTCATGTCTCCTTTGAAAGTTACCTTCACAGATTCTGGAATTGGCATTGAAGCCTCACCAGTCGCCAATGCAAGAGCAACAGTTCCTGAGTCAGCACCAAAAGCAACTCCTTTAGACATTCTTGTATGAGAGTCACCACCAATGATGATAGCCCACTCGTTTACAGTAATATCATTAAGAACTTTGTGAATTACATCTGTCATTGAATGATAAACGCCTTTCGGGTCACGAGCCGTGATCAATCCGAAGTCGTTCATGAATTTCATCAATCTAGGAATATTAGCTTTAGATTTATTATCCCAAACTGAAGCTGTGTGACAACCTGATTGGTAAGCACCGTCAACAATTGGAGAAATCACAGTAGCAGCCATAGACTCTAATTCCTGAGAAGTCATCAAACCTGTTGTATCTTGTGAACCAACAATGTTTACGGTAACACGAACATCTGAACCAGCGTGTAAAACTTTACCTGGAGTTGTTCCAACCGCATTTGCATTGAATATTTTTTCTACTGCCGTAAGACCTTGTCCTTCAACAGAAACCTCTTTTGACGGAGCATATACTGGCACAATAGGAATACCAAGAGTCTTAGATGCAAATGTTTGCAATTTTTTTCCAAAAACAATAGCGTAAGATCCGCCAGCTTTTATAAATTCAATTTTCTGAGGAGTAAATGCCTTAGAAATATCTATCAATTCTTTATCTCCGTTGTAAAGTTTTTTTGTTTTTGTGTTGATAGTAAGAACAGTACCAGTAGCAACAGAATATACTTCTTCAAGAATAGGATCACCGCTTTCATTACGAAGAACGTTACCATTTTCATCTAATTTTTTTACCCAGTTTTTAAGATCAAGACCAATACCACCGGTAACATCAACAGTTGTTAGGAAAATAGGAGAAATACCGTTTGTCCCTGCAACGATTGGAGCAATATTAATAAATGGAACATAAGGACTAGCTTGTTTACCGCTCCAAAGTGCCACGTTGTTTACACCTGACATTCTTGAAGAACCAACCCCCATAGTACCTTTTTCAGCGATTAACATAACGCTCTTATCAGGATTCGCTGTTGCTAATGCTTTGATTTCAGCTTGTGCTTCAGGAGAAATTAAACATTTTCCATGCAATTCACGATCTGAACGGGAGTGCGCTTGGTTTCCTGGAGAAAGTAAATCAGTTGAAATATCTCCTTCACCAGCAATAAAAGTAACCACCTTAATTTCTTCTGCTATTTCAGGTAATTTAGTAAAGAACTCAGCTTTAGCATAGCTCTCTAAGATATCCTTAGCAATTTCATTACCATTTTTGAAAGCCTCAGCTAAACGATCTGTATCTGCTTCATAAAGATAAACTTGTGTTTTCAAAACTTCTGCTGCATCTTTTGCAATAGCAGTATCATTACCTAAAGCTAAATCAAGTAAAACTTTTATAGAAGTTCCTCCCTTCATGTGTGACAATAACTCTAAAGCAAAAGCAGGCGTAATTTCAGCAACTACTGATTGACCTAGAACGATTTCTTTTAAAAAATTAGCTTTCAAATTAGCAGCTGGAGTAGTTCCAGGTACAACATTGTAAATAAAGAAATTAAGAGAATCTGCTCTATACTCGTTATTCAAATCTTTAATTTGTTCAATGATTTCGCTTAGTAATTCAGCACCATCAATTGGCTTCGGGTTAAGCCCCTGACCTTTTCTTTCTTCAATCTCTTGAATGTAATCTTTATAAGTGTTCATAATTCAGAAGTCTTTAATAGCTGTTTTTATTTTTTTGTACGCAAATTTAGGAATTAAAGATGAGAATTTAAAAAAATTTAACGGATGTACAATTTTCAAAAATTATTATTATAAAATAAATGATTTCAGTACTGAAAAATAAGAAATAAGCACATTTCACATGCAAAATTTACAAATTCCGTAATTTGAATTTTTAATTTTAACAAAAACAAAAACTATTGTTAAAACAAAAAGTGCTACATTCCTATTAGAACATAACACTTTTCAATAATTTCTTATTTTTTACTTTTAAATCAGCTTTCCAATTATCATTTCCTCAGAAATTCCTTCAGCATCTGCTTTATAATTTTTAATAATCCGGTGCCTCAATATCCCAACTGCAACCGCTTTTACATCTTCTATATCAGGCGAAAATTTACCATGAAAAGCCGCATTTGCTTTGGCAGCCAAAATCAAATTCTGCGAAGCTCTTGGCCCTGCACCCCAATCCAAATAGTTTTTTACAAATTCATTAGAAAGCGCATTATCAGGACGTGTTTTACTTACCAATGTTACTGCATATTCGACCACATTATCCGCAACAGGAATACGGCGGATCAAATGCTGAAAATCAATAATTTCCTGAGCAGTAAATAACGAATTAACTTTAGTATTTAAGTCGGCCGTTGTACGTTTTACCACCAGCACTTCTTCTTCAAAAGAAGGATACTCCAATTTTATGGCAAACATAAAACGGTCCAATTGCGCTTCAGGCAAAGGATAAGTTCCTTCCTGCTCAATTGGATTCTGTGTTGCCAATACAAAATATGGCAAACTCAATTTATGATTAACTCCTGCAATTGTAACTGAACGTTCCTGCATTGCTTCCAGTAAAGCCGCTTGTGTTTTTGGCGGTGTTCTATTTATTTCATCAGCCAGAATAATATTAGAAAATATTGGCCCTTTTATAAATTTAAACTGTCTGTTTTCATCCAATATTTCACTTCCTAATATATCCGAAGGCATTAAATCCGGAGTAAATTGAATTCTTTTAAAATCCAGTCCTAACGCTTGTGCCAAAGTATTTACCAGCAGAGTCTTGGCAAGCCCAGGAACTCCAACTAATAAAGCATGGCCTCCTGAAAAAATACATAGTAAAATCTGATCGACAACAGCATCCTGACCAACAATAATTTTAGATATTTCTTTTTTTAATTCGTTACGTTTTTGAACTAAATTTTGTATCGCTGTTACATCAGACATCTTTATATTTTTTTTAATTAAAAAAGAGTTAGCATTATGAAAACATAAAACTAACTCTTTTATTTATTTAATGAAAATTATTTTTTTACCCAATTATTGGTAAATGCACAATCTTTATACTCTTCTACAATCTTTATATAAGTATCCTTTATTTTTGTATCAAACCACTTTGCAATAGCTTTTATTTGTTTTTCTTTCAAAGCTAACTCTTTAATTTTAATATAATCTTTAGCATAATCTGCAGTGTGCGAATCAATTCTATTCGTTACAGTCATAATTTTATAATATTTCTTTCCTTCTTTATCCTCGAGAAATGGCATCGAAATCTCATTATCTTTCAAATTCGAAACCTGAGTATATATTGAAGGATCCATATTAGTCAATTCAAAATGCGTATCTTGAGTTTTAGGATTTACCAAAGCTCCGCCATTTGCCCTTGTTTCCTTTTCATCAGACATGGTTCTTGCAGCTTCCGCGAAAGTAATTTCTTTATCTGATATTTTTTTTCTAATTAAAGTAATTTTTTCTTTAGCTTCTTTTAATGACTCCTGAGTAACTGTTGGAGCTATTAATATATGCCTCAATTCAATTTCCTGCCCTTTTACTTTTTCAACATAAATAATATGGAATCCATAAATAGTTTCAAAAGGCTCTGAAATCTCACCCTCTGCAAGACTAAATGCAACATCTTTAAACTCTTTTACGAAAGCAGTTTTCCTGTTCATTTTATAATAACCTCCGTTTTTACTTGAACCAGGGTCTTCTGAATACAAAACAGCTTTAGTCGCAAAACTTGCTCCCTCCATACACTCTTTCCTAAATCCATTCAATTTATCGATTACTCTTTTTTTATCTTCATCGGTAACTTTTGGCTTAATAACAATTTGAGCAACTTCTAATTCAGCACCAAAAACTGGCAAATCAGCAGCAGGGATTTTTTTAAAGAATTCACGAACTTCTTCTGGTGTTATCTCAACCTTCTCAATTATCTTTTTGGTCATTTCACTAGTAAGCTTCTGCTCTTTCAATACCTCAAAGAAATACGTTCTAAATTCTTCTTCTGATTCTTTTTGATAGTACTGAACCAGTTTTTCCATTGTTTGAACCTGCTGGAGCATATAACCCAGCCTTTCATCCATCATCCCTTTTACTTCGGCATCACTTACAATAATACTATCCTGAACGGCTTGGTGAGCATATAATTTTTGTTCCAGTAACGTTCCTAAAACCTGGCATCTTGTTATATCAGTCGTAGATCCACCTTGACTTTTAATCTCCAAAAATCCTTTATCAATATCCGAATCCAATATCATATAATCCCCAACGGTAGCAACTACTCCATCTATCTTAAGTCTTTTTGTTGAAGTCTCGGGTACTTTTGCAACTACAGCAACACTGTCTTTTATAATCTCTTGAGCATTTACAAAAGTTAAAGAAAAAAACAAAAGAAAAAAAGACAGCATAACTTTATTAGTTATGGATTTCATTTGTACAATTTTTGAAGGCATTTTTTATTTTTTATATTATTATTATCTCAAAAAAAATGTTTTAAAAAATGCATTCAACTTAAATACAACATTTTAAAACCAGAAAAACTGTCAGCTTTAAACTCCGAATAATCAAAACGCAATAATTCAGCAAATTACTTACAATTATCTAAACATATAACGAACAAAAATAACAATTCGGATGCATTAAACAAGTTTCCTAAGTACTATTAACAAAAAATTATTAAGTTCCTCAACACTGCATTAATTCATAGTTTTCAGTTCAAAAACAGCATTCAGCTTTAAAAAAATGAAAACTCAAATAAATCCAACAAAACTTCACAATATTTTAAGCTTTTTACTTCTCTTCCTATTACTGTTTTTTAATGATTTACAAATTTATCTTTAATTAAAATATCAAATTAACATTTCAAGAAACATAAATTAATTTTTATGCTTTTATCAATTATTTAAAAAATACTTAAAATAATTATAATCCATAAAAAACAAACACATAACTTCTTAATTAATAACATTATATAATAATTTATAAACACTATATCGTTGTAGTAATCTCATGAAATAAATAAATTACAAATCTTATACAATTTTAAATACATTAGCTAAGTCCAAAAGTTAATCTAATAATTTTCAGCTAATTAAAAGCAAGAAATAAAACAGATTATCCAAGACAAAGAATTCACATTAAACCAAAAAAACCAATTTCTAACCAAATTAACCAATTTATGAAAAAACCAATCTTTACGATGTATTTAGTAACCGCTTTGCTAGCGGGATTTTCTTCCTGTAATTCATCGGATGAAATCAATGAAACAGATACATCAGCAGCAGTTCCTTTCAAAGTTATAAATGTTACAACTCATGATGGACGTCCATTTAGTACTGGAAATTCAAAAACATCACTTACTGGTAAATATGTCGACAATCCTGGAGGAGGTGTAATGATGCAGGCTTTTTACTGGGATGTACCATCAGGCGGAACATGGTGGAATACCGTAGGCACCAAAGTCATCGCATGGGGAAATGCTGGAATCGGATCTATCTGGCTGCCTCCTGCATCAAAAGCTCAAAATGGAGCTTTCTCAATGGGATACGACCCAACTGACTACTTTGATTTTGGTGATTACAATCAAAATGGAACAGTCGAAACCCGATTTGGATCAAAAACTGAATTAGTAAACTTAATTACGAAAGCCCATACCGAAAACATTAAAGTTTATGCCGATATTGTAATTAACCACAATAGCGGAGGAGCATCCGAAGCCAATCCTTTTACAGGGACAAATACTTGGACAAATTTTAACGGCGTTGCTTCCGGGAAATTCAAACGCACTTATAATGACTTTTACAAAAATAGTTACGGTAATAATGACGAAGGCTCATTCGGTGGATTTCCTGATTTATGCCATGCAAATCCTTACGTGCAAGACTGGCTTTGGAAAAGAACAGACGGTGTAGGTAAATATTATAAAAACACCATGAAATTTGACGGGTGGAGATTTGACTACGTAAAAGGTTTCGGCTCTTGGGTTGTAAAAGACTGGAATGCAAATGTAGGTGGGTTTTCTGTGGGTGAATTATGGGATTCAAACGTAAACATATTGAATGATTGGGCAAATAGCGCAAACAGTTCTGTATTCGATTTTGCCTGTTATTATAAAATGAATGATGCTTTTGACGGAAATAATCTGAACGTATTGACAGACGATATGATGTGGAAAAGAAATCCATACAAAGCTGTCACTTTTGTTACCAATCACGATACCGATGAAATTTGGGCAAAAGAATTAGCCTACGCATACATTCTTACACATGAAGGTTATCCAACAATTTTTTACAGAGATTATGAAGAATGGCTTAATAAAGCAAAATTGAATAATCTTATCTGGATACACAACAACAAAGCAACAGGAAACACTTCAATATTATATGCTGATAACGACGAATATATCGCCCGAAGAAATGGTTATAATGGCAATCCTGGATTAGTGGTTTATATTAATAATTCCACAGCTACCTTAGAAAGATGGATTCAAACTAATTGGAGTTCAAAACAAATCAAAGACTTTACAGGAAATTCTTCATGGTATCCTACCACTCAAGGAGACCAATGGGTAAAAATCCAGTGTCCGCCAAAAAGCTACACAGTTTGGTCACTAAATATCTAATACTAAACAAATAAATCAAAAGCTATCCGTAAAGGGTAGCTTTTTTTTGTTTCTTTTAGCAGTCATAACTATGAACATATAACCATATTTTTTTTAAATCGCATTTATAAATAGTACTTTTGCAGACAATTGATATATAAATATGAGTTTTTTAAAAGAAATAGAAAGAAGACGCACTTTTGGGATTATTTCACATCCCGATGCCGGAAAAACCACACTGACTGAAAAATTACTTCTTTTTGGAGGAGCAATTCAAGAAGCTGGTGCTGTAAAAAATAATAAAATAAAAAAAGGAGCTACGAGCGATTTCATGGAAATTGAGCGTCAGAGAGGAATCTCGGTTTCTACTTCTGTTTTAGCCTTTAATTACAAAGAGAAAAAAATAAACATTCTTGATACACCTGGTCACAAGGATTTTGCTGAAGATACTTTTAGAACTTTAACAGCTGTTGACAGTGTTATTGTAGTAATTGACGTTGCAAAAGGAGTTGAAGAGCAAACCGAAAAGCTGGTTGCAGTCTGCAGAATGCGAAAAATTCCGATCATTGTTTTCATCAACAAATTAGACCGTGAAGGAAAAGACGCTTTTGACTTAATGGACGAAGTGGAACAAAAACTTGGACTAACTGTTACTCCTCTAAGTTTCCCAATCGGTATGGGATATGACTTTCAAGGAATTTACAATCTTTGGGAACAAAACATCAACTTATTTAGCGGTGACAGCCGCAAAAACATTGAGGAAACAATCGCTTTTTCAGATGTTCAAAGCCCTGAATTAGAAAAAATTATCGGGCAGAAACCCGCAGACCGTTTACGTGAGGAATTAGAGTTAATAGACGAAGTATATCCGAAATTTGATCGTCAAGATTATCTAGATGGTAAATTACAGCCTGTCTTTTTTGGCTCTGCCTTAAATAATTTTGGAGTTAGAGAATTATTAGATTGCTTTGTAAACATTGCACCATCACCAAGACCAAAGGATTCTGAAACAAGACTGGTTGATCCAAAAGAAGAAAAAATGTCTGGTTTTGTTTTTAAAATCCATGCCAATATGGATCCAAAACACAGAGACAGACTTGCATTTATAAAAATTGTTTCTGGAACTTTTGAAAGAAATAAACCTTATTACCATGTTCGCCAAAAAAAGAACTTAAAATTTTCGAGTCCTAACGCCTTTTTTGCCGAGAAAAAAGAGATTGTCGATATTTCATATCCTGGTGATATCGTTGGACTACATGACACTGGAAATTTCAAGATTGGCGATACTTTGACCGAAGGCGAAATCATGAGCTTTAAAGGAATTCCAAGTTTCTCTCCAGAACACTTTAGATATATCAATAATGCCGACCCAATGAAAGCCAAACAGCTTGACAAAGGAGTTGATCAATTAATGGATGAAGGTGTGGCCCAGTTATTCACATTAGAAATGAATAATCGAAAAGTAATTGGAACTGTAGGAGCGCTTCAATATGAAGTTATTCAATACCGATTAGAACACGAATATGGCGCAAAATGTACGTATGAAAATTTCCCTGTTCACAAAGCGTGCTGGGTAAAACCAGATGATGCCAAAAACGAAGAATTTAAAGAATTCAAGCGTATCAAACAGAAGTTTTTAGCAAAAGACAAATACAATCAACTTGTATTTCTTGCTGATTCTGACTTTACAATTCAAATGACTCAAAATAAATATCAAAGTGTAAAATTATTTTTCACATCTGAATTCGATTAAACCATAAAGATTTTGAACAAAAAAAAACGCCAATTTTTAATTGGCGTTTTTTATATATACAAATTAAATTCAACCTTAAATACTCGCTAGCAAGATTTAATATTTAGTGCTTTTTTCAAAAGCGTTTTTACCATTAAACGATTTGGCTCTCTTCCCGAAGTCATAAAACTTTTTTTAGTATACATACCATCATCAGAAAAAATTTTTCCCATATCTTCTTTAGTACCCATAAACCACAATATAAAATTTACATTTGAGTTCACAGCAGAATTAGACACTTTCGCAGGACTTTCAATCACAATATCATTTTGAATGTTTAACACTTTCTCATTAGAAACTTCTAAACTTTCATTTTGTCCAAAAACAGTAGTTGATGAAAAAAAAGTAAACAAAACGATAATAAATAAAGAACTTATATTTTTGTTGCTTTGTAACCCATTAAAAACTTTGCCCATCTTAATATTTCCCTATATATGGTATGTTACACATATTCAGGGCGCGAAAGTAAACGAATAGTTAACAGAGGAAAAAAATAGTCGTTTAAATACACATAAAGTCGTTTAAGTACATAAAACATCTAACTCATAACAAAAAAATAACATTTAGAAAAAAAACAGTAAAAAAAAAAGACTCCATTTCTGAAGTCTTTAATCTTATCATTACGCTTGTCCGGCAGGACCAAAATTTAAAGGAATCGGAGCTTGTTCGCCCTCTTTTATTTCACCATGAGCTACTTCAAAACGATGAACATTTTCACCAATTGCTTTGAGTAATCTTTTAGCATGCTGTGGTGTTAAAACAATTCTTGATTTAACTTTAGCCTTAGGAACACCTGGCATAATACAAACAAAATCTAATACAAATTCAGATGAAGAATGATTAATTATAGCCAAATTTGAATAAATTCCCTCAGCTATTTTTTCATCCAATTCAATATTAATCTGTTCTTGCTGTTGGTTAGAATTGCTCATAAAATTTAAATTTTTCAATCCTCTCTCTCCCTTAAAAAGAGAGAGAGAACATTGAGGAAAGAATTAATAAATATACTCTTCTTTATTTGCCATCATATCATTATAGTCTTCTCTAGATCCTACAATTGCATTATCATATTCTCTCATACCTGTACCGGCAGGGATTCTATGACCAACAATTACATTTTCTTTTAATCCTTCTAAGAAATCAACTTTACCTGCAACAGCAGCTTCGTTTAATACTTTTGTTGTTTCTTGGAAAGAAGCAGCAGAAATAAATGATTTAGTTTGAAGAGAAGCTCTTGTAATACCTTGTAAAACTGGTGTTGCAGTAGCAGTAATTACATCACGTGCAGCAACAAGATTTTTATCAGTACGTTTCAATAATGAGTTCTCATCACGTAATTGACGTGGCGTAATGATTTGACCAGCTTTTAAAACAGCTGAATCTCCAGCATCTTCAACCACTTTCATTCCGTATAACTTATCGTTTTCAACAATAAAGTCTTTAGTATGAATCAATTGATCTTCTAAGAACAAAGTATCTCCTGGATCTTGTACTCTTACTTTACGCATCATTTGACGTATTACTACCTCAAAGTGCTTATCATTGATTTTTACCCCTTGAAGACGGTATACCTCTTGAATCTCATTTACCAAATACTGTTGAACAGCAGCAGGTCCTTGAATTCTTAAAATATCATCTGGAGTAATAGCTCCATCAGACAATGGAACACCAGCTCTTACGAAGTCATTTTCCTGAACTAGAATTTGGCTTGATAATTTAACCAAGTATTTTCTAACATCACCAAATTTAGACTCAATAACGATTTCACGGTTACCTCTTTTAATTTTACCGAAAGAAACAACACCATCAATCTCAGAAACAACAGCTGGATTCGAAGGATTACGAGCTTCTAACAACTCAGTAATTCTAGGTAAACCTCCTGTAATATCCCCAGATTTAGAAGAACGACGAGGAATTTTAACCAAAACTTTACCAGCTTTAATTTTCTCTCCGTTTTCTACCATCAAGTGAGCTCCAACTGGTAAGTTGTAAGAACGAATCAATTCACCTTCTTTACCGTAAACCAATAAAGTTGGAATTAATTTTTTATTTCTTGATTCAGAAATTACTTTTTCTTGGAAACCAGTCTGCTCATCAATTTCAACCATGAACGATTGTCCTTGCTCTAAATCTTCATAAGCAATTTTACCAGTAAACTCAGAAACGATAACTCCGTTATATGGATCCCATTTACAAATCACAGTTCCTTTAGCTACAGAATCACCATCATTTACAAAGATGCTAGAACCGTAAGGAATGTTGTTTGTACTTAATAGAATTCCTGTCTTTTCATCAATTAATTTCAATTCAGTAGAACGAGATACTACAATATCGACTGCATTACCTTCTCCATCTTCGCCTTTAACAGTTTTCAAATCTTCGATTTCTAGTTTACCTCCAAAACGAGTAATAATACTAGATTCCTCAGAAATACCACCCGCAACCCCTCCAACGTGGAAAGTACGTAATGTTAACTGTGTACCTGGTTCCCCAATAGACTGTGCAGCAATTACACCAACTGCCTCACCTCTTTGAGTCATTTTACCAGTAGCTAAGTTTCTACCGTAACATTTAGCACAAATACCTTTAGTCGCCTCACAAACAAGTGGTGAACGTACTTCAACTTTCTCCACTGGAGAAGCTTCAATACCTTTCACTAATGCTTCAGTGATTTGCGTACCAGCATGAACTAAAATCTCGCTTGTTAAAGGATTAATTACATCTTGCAATGCAACACGTCCTAAGATTCTTTCACCTAATGATTCAACAATTTCCTCATTTTTCTTCAAAGCAGAAACTTCAATACCTCTAAGAGTACCACAATCCTCGATGTTAACAATAACATCTTGAGAAACGTCATGTAATCTTCTAGTTAAGTATCCAGCATCAGCCGTTTTAAGAGCCGTATCCGCAAGACCTTTACGAGCACCGTGAGTAGAGATAAAGTACTCAAGGATAGAAAGACCTTCTTTAAAGTTAGAAAGAATCGGGTTTTCAATAATTTCACCACCACCAGCAGTTGATTTTTTAGGCTTAGCCATCAAACCACGCATACCAGTTAACTGACGAATCTGTTCTTTGGAACCCCTCGCTCCAGAATCAAGCATCATATACACTGAGTTGAAACCTTGTTGGTCTTCTCTAATGTTTTTCATTGCTAATTCTGTCAATTGAGCATTTGCTGAAGTCCATACGTCAATAACTTGGTTGTAACGCTCGTTATTGGTAATAAGACCCATGTTATAATTCGCAGAAATACCTTCAACTTGCTCTCTAGCATCTGCAATTAATTTTGGTTTTTGTTCTGGGATTCTAATATCACCAAGAGAGAATGATAATCCTCCTTTGAATGCAAATTTATAACCCATATCTTTCATATTGTCCAAGAAAGCCGCAGTTTCAGGTACACTAGTCGAACTCAATACGTGTCCGATAATGTCTCTAAGGTTTTTCTTAGTCAATACATCATTGATATATCCAGCAGCTTCCGGTACTACTTCATTAAATAATACACGTCCAGCAGTAGTTTGAATAATTTTATACACTAATTCACCCTCTTCATTAAAATCTTTTGCTCTAATTTTCACTTGAGCATTCAATTCTAATCTTCCTTCATTTAAAGCAATATTAACCTCTTCTGCAGAGTAGAAAGTAATTCCTTGCCCTAAAATAGTTTTCTCAGGTGTAGACAAACGCTCTTTGGTCATATAATAAAGACCAAGTACCATGTCTTGAGAAGGTACAGTAATCGGAGCACCATTGGCAGGGTTCAAGATATTATGAGAAGCCAACATTAATAATTGTGCTTCCAAAATAGCCTCTGGTCCTAACGGTAAGTGAACTGCCATTTGATCCCCATCAAAATCCGCATTAAATGCAGTACAAACTAAAGGGTGCAATTGGATTGCTTTTCCTTCAATTAATTTAGGCTGGAAAGCTTGAATACCTAATCTGTGCAAAGTAGGAGCACGATTCAGTAATACTGGGTGACCTTTAATAACATTTTCAAGGATATCCCAAACTACTGGCTCTTTTTTGTCAATTATTTTCTTAGCAGATTTTACTGTTTTTACAATTCCTCTTTCTATCAATTTACGGATAACGAAAGGTTTGTATAATTCAGCTGCCATATCTTTTGGCAATCCACATTCAAACAATTTCAATTCAGGTCCAACAACAATTACCGAACGAGCAGAATAATCCACACGTTTTCCAAGTAAATTTTGACGGAAACGTCCTTGTTTACCTTTAAGGGAATCAGATAATGATTTTAATGGTCTGTTTGATTCTGTTTTTACTGCAGAAGCTTTACGAGTATTATCGAAAAGTGAATCTACAGATTCCTGCAACATACGTTTTTCGTTACGAAGGATTACTTCAGGAGCTTTAATCTCGATCAATCTTTTCAAACGGTTGTTACGGATAATTACACGACGGTATAAATCATTCAAATCCGAAGTTGCAAAACGACCTCCATCAAGAGGCACAAGAGGACGCAATTCTGGTGGAATAACCGGAATTACTTTCATGATCATCCACTCAGGACGATTCTCTCTGTTCAAAGTAGACTCACGGAAAGATTCTACAACTTGTAGTCTCTTTAACGCTTCAGTTTTACGTTGTTTTGATGTTTCGTTATTAGCTTTATGTCTTAAATCATATGACAATTCGTCAAGATCAATACGAGCCAATAAATCCATAATACACTCTGCTCCCATTTTGGCAACAAATTTATTAGGATCAAAATCATCTAAATATTGATTGTCTGCAGGAAGAGTATCTAAAATATTCAAATATTCTTCTTCAGTTAAGAAATCTAATCTTTGGATAGATTCACCATCTGCATTTTTAGCAATACCAGCTTGGATTACTACGTATCTTTCGTAGTAGATAATCATATCTAATTTCTTAGATGGCAAACCAAGGATATAACCAATTTTATTAGGAAGAGAACGGAAGTACCAAATGTGAGCAATTGGCACAACAAGGTTGATATGTCCTACTCTATCTCTACGTACTTTTTTCTCAGTAACTTCTACACCACAACGGTCACAGATGATTCCTTTGTAACGTATTCTTTTGTATTTACCACAAGCACATTCAAAATCTTTAACTGGTCCAAAAATTCTTTCGCAGAAAAGACCATCACGCTCCGGTTTGTGAGTTCTGTAGTTGATAGTTTCTGGCTTTAACACCTCACCTCTTGACTCTTTCAATATTGATTCTGGCGAAGCCAATCCAATTGAAATTTTGTCAAACCTTTTTACAGGATTCTTATCTTTATTATTATTTCTATTATTCATCATAGTTTTTACTATTGATTTATTTGCAATTAAAAATTGATTTTAAACGTTGCATTGCAACATTTCTACCTCGGATTACTTCTCTAAACTTCAAACAAATTCTTGAAGTGCTAGTCATAAAAACTCTAAATATTTTATGAAAAATCGGAACGGGTTACGGGCATAAATCCTAAAAACTCGTAAAAATGAGTAATCAGCCACGAAAAGAATCGGGCTGATTACTATTAACTTTAATTTATTCTTCTAAACGAAGATCAAGTCCAAGACCTTTCAATTCATGCATTAATACATTGAATGATTCAGGTAATCCTGGTTCTGGCATAGACTCTCCTTTTACGATTGCCTCGTAAGTTTTAGCTCTACCAATAACATCATCAGACTTAACCGTTAAGATTTCACGAAGTGTACTTGATGCTCCATAAGCTTCAAGTGCCCAAACCTCCATCTCTCCAAAACGCTGACCTCCAAATTGAGCTTTACCTCCAAGTGGCTGTTGAGTAATCAACGAGTATGGACCGATAGAACGTGCGTGCATCTTATCATCAACCATGTGACCTAATTTCAACATGTAGATAACTCCAACTGTTGCTGCCTGGTGAAAACGTTCTCCTGTACCACCATCATAAAGGTGTGTATGTCCAAAACGCGGCACTCCAGCTTCATCAGTCAATTCATTAATTTGATCAAGAGAAGCTCCGTCAAAAATTGGTGTAGCAAATTTTCTACCCAAATTCATACCAGCCCATCCTAATACCGTTTCATAAATTTGTCCAATGTTCATACGTGAAGGTACCCCAAGTGGGTTTAACACGATATCAACTGGTGTTCCGTCTTCAAGGAAAGGCATATCTTCATGACGAACGATACGAGCAACAATACCTTTGTTACCGTGACGTCCCGCCATTTTATCCCCAACTTTCAGTTTACGTTTTTTAGCAATATATACTTTAGCTAATTTCAAAATTCCTGATGGTAATTCATCACCAACAGTAATCGTGAATTTCTCTCTACGTAAAGCACCTTGTAAATCGTTCAATTTAATTTTATAGTTATGAATTAAATCATTAACCATTTTATTAGTCACATCATCTGCAACCCATTGACCTTTACTTAAGTGAGCAAAATCTTCAACAGCATAAAGCATTTTTTGAGTATATTTTTTACCTTTTGGTAAAACTTCTTCACCCAAATCATTCATTACACCTTGAGAAGTTTTTCCATTTACAATATTGAAAAGTTTCTCAATCAATTTATCTTTAAGCTCAACAAACTTAACTTCAAACTCCATTTCAAGTGCTCCTAAAGCATCTTTATCTTGAGTACGTTTACGTTTGTCTTTTACTGCTCTTGCAAATAATTTTTTATCTAAAACTACACCATGTAAAGAAGGAGAAGCTTTTAATGAAGCATCTTTTACATCACCTGCTTTATCCCCGAAGATTGCACGAAGCAATTTCTCTTCTGGAGTAGGATCTGATTCCCCTTTTGGAGTAATTTTACCAATAAGAATATCACCAGGTTTAACCTCGGCACCAATTCTAATCATACCATTTTCATCCAAATCTTTAGTAGCTTCTTCAGAAACGTTTGGTATATCATTCGTTAGTTCTTCGTTACCTAATTTAGTATCTCTAACTTCTAATGAATAATCATCAACGTGAATAGAGGTAAAAATATCATCACGAACTACTTTTTCAGAAATTACAATCGCATCCTCGAAGTTATATCCTTTCCATGGCATAAATGCAACTTTTAGGTTACGACCTAAAGCTAATTCACCATTTTGAGTAGCATATCCTTCAGATAATACCTGCCCAGGAATCACTCTATCCCCTTTTCTTACGATAGGTTTAAGGTTGATACTTGTTCCTTGATTGGTTTTTCTAAATTTAATTAAGTTGTATGTTTTATCATCAGATTCAAAACTTACCATTCTTTCTTCTTCAGAACGATCGTATTTGATAGTAATAATATTTGCATCAACGTATTCTACAACTCCATTTCCTTCAGCGTTAATTAAAACTCTAGAATCTGAAGCCACTTGACGCTCTAAACCAGTTCCAACGATTGGTGCTTCAGGACGAATTAATGGTACGGCCTGACGCATCATGTTAGATCCCATCAAGGCTCTATTCGCATCATCATGTTCCAAGAAAGGAATCAAAGATGCAGAAATCGAAGCAATTTGATTTGGCGCAACGTCTGTATAATGTACTTGAGAAGGGTCAATTACAGGAAAATCACCTTCTTGACGTGCAATTACGTTTTCGGCAGTAATTTTACCCGTAGCATCCATCTTAATGTTTGCTTGAGCAATCAACATTCCTTCTTCTTCTTCAGCACTCAAGTATATTGGAGTAGACTCTAAATCTACAACTCCATTAGTTACTTTACGGTAAGGCGTTTCAATGAAACCCATTCCGTTAACTTTAGCATAAACTCCAAGAGAAGAAATCAAACCAATGTTTGGTCCCTCTGGAGTTTCAATTGGACATAAACGTCCGTAGTGCGTATAGTGAACGTCACGAACCTCAAATCCAGCTCTCTCTCTCGAAAGTCCACCTGGTCCAAGTGCAGATAATCTTCTTTTGTGCGTAATCTCAGCCAATGGATTCGTTTGATCCATAAATTGAGACAACTGGTTTGTTCCAAAGAAAGAGTTGATAACAGATGATAATGTTTTAGCATTAATCAAATCTATTGGTGTAAACACCTCGTTATCTCTAACGTTCATACGCTCTCTAATGGTTCTAGCCATACGTGCTAAACCAACACCGAATTGCTGAGACAATTGTTCACCAACTGTTCTAACACGACGGTTTGATAAGTGATCAATATCATCAATCTCCGCTTTAGAGTTGATCAATTCAATCAAATACTTAACAATAGTAATGATATCTTCTTTGGTAAGCACTTGCTTTTCCATTGGAGTATCAAGACCAAGTTTTTTGTTTATTCTATAACGACCTACTTCACCTAAGTTGTAACGTTGGTCAGAGAAGAACAATTTATCGATAATACCACGAGCAGTTTCTTCATCAGGCGGTTCTGCATTACGCAATTGTCTGTAGATATGCTCAACAGCTTCTTTTTCAGAGTTTGTTGGATCTTTTTGTAGTGTATTATGAATGATAGAATAATCAACTAGATTATTATCTTCTTTATGCAACAAAATAGATTTAACGTTAGAATCAATGATTTCTTCAACATTATCTTTGTCGATAATAGTATCTCTATCAAGGATTATTTCATTACGTTCGATAGAAACAACTTCGCCAGTATCTTCATCAACGAAATCTTCATGCCAAGTGTTCAAAACACGAGCAGCTAATTTTCTACCAATATATTTTTTAAGTCCTGTTTTAGAAACTTTAATTTCTTCAGCAAGGTCGAAAATCTCTAGGATATCCTTGTCTCTTTCGAAACCGATTGCACGGAATAAAGTTGTCACAGGTAATTTTTTCTTTCTGTCGATATAAGCATACATTACGCTGTTGATATCTGTAGAAAATTCTATCCAAGATCCTTTAAAAGGAATAACTCTCGCAGAATATAATTTTGTTCCATTTGCATGGAATGACTGTCCAAAGAAAACCCCAGGAGAACGGTGCAATTGAGAAACAACAACACGTTCAGCGCCATTGATTACAAAAGTACCACTAGGAGTCATATAAGGTATTGTTCCAAGATAAACATCTTGTACAATAGTTTCAAAATCTTCGTGTTCAGGATCAGTACAATATAGTTTTAACCTAGCTTTTAAAGGTACACTATAAGTTAGACCTCTTTCTATACATTCTTGAATGGTGTAACGTGGTGGATCTACAAAGTAATCTAGGAATTCCAATACAAAGTTATTTCTTGTATCTGTAATTGGAAAGTTTTCCATGAAGGTGTTGTATAACCCTTCGTCGCCTCTTTCGTCAGATTTGGTTTCCAATTGGAAGAAATCTTTAAACGATTTTACCTGAACATCTAGAAAATCCGGATATTGAGGTATGTTTTTTGTAGAGGCAAAATTCAATCTTTCAGTCTGATTTGTTATCATCAATGGACAAAATTTTGATTAAAAAAAAGTAGTTTTTTGTGTAAAAACACAATGTTTAATTGATACCTTCTTTTTGTAATCAATACATCTTTAAAAATGAAAAGGTAAAATTCAGTTCAATTTTTTTTCTTCGTATTGATCAAAAACTTTTTCGTATTTTAAACTATTATTATAATAAAACTTGTTATAATTTTATTATACGAAAAATGGTTTAGGTCATTGAGTGACTAAACTCAAGACCTAAACCGAATTCTAAACTATGTAAGAGTTATTTTAACTCAACAACAGCTCCAGCCTCTTCTAAAGATTTTTTAAGACCTTCAGCCTCTTCTTTAGAAACACCTTCTTTGACGTTACTTGGAGCTCCGTCAACTACATCTTTAGCTTCTTTCAAACCTAAACCTGTAAGTTCTTTAACTAATTTTACAACAGCTAATTTAGAAGCACCAGCTTCTTTCAATACAACTGTAAATTCTGTTTGAGCTTCTTCAGCAACAGCTTCTCCACCACCTGAAACTACAACAGCTGCAGCAGCTGGTTCGATTCCGTACTCATCTTTTAATATTGTTGCTAATTCGTTAACTTCTTTTACAGTTAAATTAACTAATTGTTCTGCGAATTGTTTCAAATCTGCCATTTTTTCTATCGTTTTAAAATGATTTGTAAAAATATAATTTATTTATTGTGCGCTATTTTAAGCAACAAGGAAACTAAATTCCCTGTTTTGAGTATTATGCTTCAGCCTCTTCGCTGTTAGCGAATTGGTTTTGTAAAGCAGAAATAACTCTTTGAGCTGGTGATTGTAATAATCCGATGATTTCACCGATAAGCTCTTCTTTAGATTTAATAGTTGCTAATGCATCTAATTGATCATCTCCAATGTAAATTTCAGAATTGATATAAGCCCCTTTTAATACAGGTTTTGCTGATTTTTTTCTAAAATCTTTGATGATTTTTCCAGGTGCGTTTGCAATATCTGCAATAAAAATAGCACTATTACCTGTCAATACAGAAGGTAAATCACCATAATCATTATCTGAAGCTTCCATTGCTTTTGCAAGCAAAGTATTTTTCACTACCTCTAATTTAATACCTGCTTTAAAACAAGCTCTTCTCAAGTTTGAAGTTGTTTCTGCGTCTAACCCAGAAATATCAGATACATAAATAATGTTTGTACCAGCTAACTGTGCAGTTAAATCTTCAATCGCGATTGATTTTTCTTCTCTAGTCATACTAAAAATTATTAACTACCAATTATACTGCTTTAGGGTCCAATGCAATTGCAGGACTCAT
>CAUPKP010000032.1:0-57000 GCA_963511795.1 uncultured Flavobacterium sp.
AACTATCCAGAAAAGATGTTTTGAAAACGTTTTTGCATGAGGGATGGAAATGGCATCTCCCGATTTAGAAAAACAAGGCTTTTTTGCCGTAGTTTTTGTTAAGCGGGAATATAATGGACAGCCCGACCCTTGGGGCATGCCAAAATAATTTTGAATAAAAAAGCCACCAAAACTTAATTTGATGGCTGATTACGAATTATACTAACTCAAAATTTTTATTGTTTGATGAACTTCATCACTTTTACTTGATTGTCTTCGTTGATAAGCTTAATAAAATACAGACCATTATCTAAATCGTTTATACCATATTGATGATCTTTTCCTTTGCTTTTGTTAAAAGTTTTAACTAATTGACCTGTTACGGAATAAATTTGAACTTTTGCAGTATTGGTATTTAAAGTAAAATAACTCGAAGCTGGGTTTGGGTATATATAAATGTCTTTTAAGATCTCAAAATCAGTTATAGCTAGGACGGTTGATTTATTTCCGTAGATTCTAAACTCACCAGGCTGTAAATTAATAGTGGCATTAACATCTGTGACGTTATATGGAGAATTGTCCATTAGATTGTACCATGAGCCGGTGTATTGAAATCCTGTCGCCACATTTTTGGCTGTTACATCAAAGTTAGCGATTATAAGAACATCTTTAAGAGCTGAGCTTGCTAGTGAACTATTGGTTATTTTGATGTTTGGGGTTAGATTAGATGAATTAACCATGGTAGCTGTACCGGAAAAAACTGGTTCAGTAGTTTTTAAAGCAATCATTCTTGCCCAATCGTAATAGGTTTTATTTCTGGAGTTATCACCTAACCAATTATTAACCCATTGGGGCTGTGGTTTAGTATCTAATTTACAGTCGTTTGGTATTGTAGCTGTATTGTCATTTACAGTTCCGTTATTACAAGTAAAAATAGAAGAATCCCATCCTAATTCACCAAAATGCCATATCATTTTAGGACCTGGTATTAATAAAGAGACTGCGCCGATAGCTGACATTCTTGATAAGGCTACGCTAAGTGTTTTTACATTGTGAGAAGGATTAGTTGCGTTTCCAAACTGAATGTTTTTATACATTAAGCGTTCTTCGTCATGACTTTCTGCATATCCCATAAGTCTATTGGCAGTAAAACCGCGACTTTGGCTAGTCATTCCGGAAATGTTTGCAGTATAACCCATAGATAGCTCATTATAATTGTGGTTCAGATTTCCCCACATCATTACACCTTTGCTAGGTGTTTCTGTTATTCTATAATTTGCCCATTGCTGTTCTTCTGTATTTCCTCCTAAATGTTCGAAAATAGTATAGTGTGTTGGGTCTAATGACCATGAGTAGTCAGCATAGGTTTTTAATACATCTACGCGGTCTTGTTGGTAGCTGCCTGTACAGGGTTCTTGTCCGCCAGAAACACCTGATGGGCAGTTTTGTGTAAAACCTTTGGTTAAGTCCCAGCGAAAACCGTCAATTTTGTACTCTTCAATCCATTGTTTAATTACACGTTTTACATAGTTTTGAGTCCTTGGTAATAGGTGATTAAAATCTTCTCCTACGTTATAACTGTGCATCGCCACGGTATTGAAATAAGGATTTTCTGCAGTTGGGGAACCATAACCGTCTCCTTCAGGATCATTCATCCACATGCGTACCAATGGATTTCTTCCGAAAGCATGATTTAGTGCCACATCAAGAATTACTGCAATACCATTTTGATGACATACATCAATTAATTCTTTTAGCTTTGCTGAAGTCCCATAAAATTTATCCAAAGCCATGTGGAATGAAGTGTTATACCCCCAACTTTCATTGCCTTCGAACTCCATTACCGGCATTAACTGAATAGCATTTATCTTTAAATTTTTGAAGTAATCAATACGGTCAATTATGTTTTGATAATTTCTGTTGGCGTCAAAATCTCTTACCAATAATTCATATACCACTAATTTGTCTTTTTCGGGCTTAACAAAATTAGTTGTTGCTGTACTCCAAGCATAAGCAGTCTGCCCAGTTTGTAGAACGGTTACTTCTCTCTCTTGCCCAATTGGATATGCGGGCATATTTGGGTAGCTTGCTGCTGGTATTCCGGAGTCCTCATTAGGATTTAATACTAAAGTTGAATAAGGATCGGCAGTTTTTACCAGTGCTGGAGAATTGGAAATTGGAGTTGATTCTCCTACCCAGTATTGATAGGTATAATTTGTTCCGGATACAAGTCCTGTCAGTTCTAACCAAAATTTAGTAGAACCCGACGTTGCATCTTTTTTCATGGCATAGGCATTGCCTGGCTGCCAGTTGTTAAAACTTCCTGCTACATAAACAAAATCTTTCAAAGGCGCATCCAAAACTAAAGTTGCTTTGGTGGCATCCGTTGGGTTGTAATTGATACCATCAACTAAACCAGCTGGAATCGTTTCGGAAATTGTACTAGGATTTATAACGACATTAAACTTTTTAGTTATCGTAGTTG
This sequence comes from uncultured Flavobacterium sp., assembly GCA_963511795.1. Taxonomy (GTDB): domain Bacteria; phylum Bacteroidota; class Bacteroidia; order Flavobacteriales; family Flavobacteriaceae; genus Flavobacterium. The sequence continues at coordinate 2,465 of CAUPKP010000032.1, forward strand.
CACCTTGAGTTACTTCCAATTCATAATTTTGATTTTGAGTGATGTTGGTGTGATTGTAGTTATAATTTGAAGTATTCGCAATTGTATTGATGCTAACTCCGTTTGATTTTAAATTATAACTAGCAGTACCATTTGTATTCGTAGCGGTAATTGAAAGGTTTCCGGCAGAATTTAAAATGGTTGTACTGTTTGTAGCCGGAGAAGAAAGATTAACTTGGAAAGAGCCTACTTCTGCTAGTATGTCTTGCGATTTTTTGTCTCCTGTTCCATTTTTGGCTTTTATTAAAAACCCTATTTTTCCAATATTGGTTATATTATAGTATGTAGTAGGGACAAAGGTTTTTGTATAAGTGTCATTTCCAGAATTGTAAGTAAATTTACTGACTTCATCCGATGCTTCCCAAGCACCGTTAAGAGGTGTTCCTTTTTGAGTTGCATCATCTAAATCAAATGCCCAAGCCCATAAATAAAGTGCATTTCCAGTTACGCCCCAAGTTGCTTCATTGATACTGTTACCATTAATGGTAATTGTAATGGATGTTGTTTCCTCAAATGTTGCCGGACTTATGGAATAGGTAACTGTTTGTTGCTGGGCCACACTCCCCAACGACATAAAGAGCAATAATAAAAGTATAAGTTTTTTCATGTCTTTTTTATTTGTTTATTATTTTAAATAAAAAAAGGGCTATCCCTTAAAGATAGCCCTTTTTACTAATAAATTGACATTATTGTTTTACCATTGTGTAGGTATAATGTCTAGGATTGCTTAAATCTAAAGTAATTAAATACGTTCCAGCAGTTGTACTAATATTTGTTCCTCCAGCTTCTAATGTACCATTAGCGCCTGTATCTCCAAAATTATAATCCCAATTGTTATTGGCTCTAAATTTCATACCATTATCTGGAGCGGCTTGAGTTGTCAAAGTAGCAGTTATCGTCCATTTTTTTGTAGTTTTATTGTATGTCATAGGTGTGTCATTATCCCAACCACCTGGAGTACCATTTCCTACAATTCCCCAAACTAGTTTTGTTGCAGAATAAGTTAATTTTGCAGGAGCCGTGTCAGCTTTAAACAAATAGTAACCAGCTGTAGGCATGTCAATATCTCCACCAGTAGTGCTAATTGTTCCTGCAGTAGCGCCCATTCCGTAGTCAACAGGTCCCCATGCTGGTTGCGCAGTCATTTTATATTTTCCTGGAGCGTCAAAATATACATATCCTTCAAAATCAGTTTTTCCATATCCAGAAGACTCAAGTTGTGGTCCAGTAGATGGAGTCCAGTCAGATCCATATCCTGATGCTGCTTGATAACTTCCAGGAAGCCATAATTTAGGGCTTTCAGTTGTGTAAGGAGTTACAACAATTCCAGTAATGGCAGAAACAATAGAAGTAGCAGTTCCTGTTGTAGCGACTACTCTTATATCATATTCAGCAGCTGCAAATGGAGTTGCGCCCAATCCTAATGCTGCACCGTTCATTACTTCAACGGTAACAGCAACTTGGTTAGCTGAAACTACTGAACCTAAAGTTTGTGCTGCCGAGAAATTTCCTCCTTTTTTGTCCATTTGTACAGAGTAAGTTACTTCAACGTCACCTCCAAAAGTGGCTGAATCCCAAGTGAAACGCTCTGCAGTGGCCGCAGCATTTTCAGGAGTCAATACATAAATAGCACCAGATGTTGGGGCAGTCAAAACAGGTGCATCTCCAGGGGTGATTACTGGTCTGTTTTCCACATCATCTTGTGTACATGAGAACGCCGCAATAGCGAACAAAGCAATTATTATTTTAGTTATATTTTTCATTTTCGTTAATTTTAAATTTGTTAGTTAGTATCCAGGGTTTTGTATTAAATTTTGGTTTGCAACAATAGCATCAGCAGGAATTGGGAAAATATCTCTGAAACTTTGTGTAGGAGATCCAGTTTTTACGCCGCCTTTCCATGGCCAAATGTATGATCCACCAGTGAATTTGCCAAAACGAACTAAGTCTGTTCTTCTTTGTGCTTCAAAGTGAAATTCTCTAGCTCTTTCATCCAAAATAAAATTAAGAGTTAAATCTGTTTGGGTAATAATGTTAGTATTTGCTCTTGTTCTTAGAGCGTTTACATACGTTGTAGCAGTTCCAAGATTGCCAGAACCTCTTACAGCGCATTCAGCATACATTAAATATGCATCTGCCAAACGGAAAATAGGGAAATCAATATCGACAAAATCTCCTGAAGCATCAGATCCTTGGCTTCCATTTACTTTTATGTTTCTGAATTTTTGAACTGCATAACCGTCGGTAAATGAACCAATATCGTTAATGTCTTTAGATTGACCGTCGGTCCAGAATTTACCTCTAGTATCAGTATTTCCAGCTGGAAATTTATCAACAAAAGCTGAAGTAGTTCTGATACCGCCCCAACCACCGTTGATTCCAAAATCTTTAGGAACCATTGTTCCTCCTACAGGTGCGTGTGTTAAGAAGGTAGTACCTCCGTAAGTTTGGGTCTTAAGACCATCAAACGCAATCGCAAAAATGAATTCATTCTGCGAACCATTGGAGTTGTTGTCTGCATAAAACAATTGGTTGTAATTGTTGTGAATACTGTAAGGAGAAGCAATTACTTTATTGATTAAAGGTAATGCATCAGCATATTTGTCAGTACCAATATAAACTTTGGCATTCATGTACAATTTAGCCTGTAACATCCAAGCAGCTGCTTGATCTACACGATAAGCTTCATTCGTTTTGGGTGCTTTTAGTTCTGAGCTGATTGCTGTCAATTCAGAATCAATGAAAGCATATAGTTCAGCTCTAGTTGAATATGCAGGGTAATTGAAGTCAGATGGTGATTCTTCAGTAACCAAAGAGCCTCCTCCGAAACAATCCACTAAATGCCAGTAAGTTAAGGCTCTTAAGAAACGTGCTTCTGCTCTGAAATCTTTAACATCAGCTTTAGTTGCAGCATCTACACCTCTTGCATCTAATTTGGCATCTGTAGTTTGTCTTAAAAACTCATTACAGTTAACAATTTGGAAAGAGAATCTATAGAATGTAGATTTGATAAATCCATCTCTATCCGTCCAAGTTTGAGAGTGGAAATCTTTGATAGAACCATCATTCCATCCAATAACTGCCTCATCTGTGGTTAATTCCTGCATTAACCAAAGACCTCTAATGTATTGACTCGCTCCTTCGTCACCAGAAACGTCTGGATCTCCAGCAGGGCCTTGTTGTCCAGTAGTGGCAAATCCTGCATAAAGTTTAGCTAAACTTTGTTTGTATGAAGCTGGATTGCTATAGAATTCTTCTCCTGGTATAGCAACTTGTCCTTCAGGTTCTTGGTCTAAATCTCCAGTACATGATGAAAGAAAGCCCATCATCATTAACAAAGAAATACCCAATAATTTTATTTGTATCTTTTTCATTTTTCTTGTTATTATGTTAGAAATTAACGTTTAAACCTAACGTGAAAGTGATTGGTCTTGGGTAGAAATTAGTATCAATACCATTAGCTATCTCAGGATCTAATCCTTTATAGTCAGAGATTACCAAAACGTTTTGAGCAGCAGCAGTTAATTGTATTAAAGGTGCTTTTGCTTTTTGGTTAAAGGTATAACCAAGACTTACGTTGTCTAATCTAACAAATGAAGCATCCTGAACATAGTAATCTGAGTGAATTTGTCTGTCGTTAGTTGTTTTAAAGCCAGTATATAATAAATCCGTAGTACCATTAGTTAAATATTCGCCATTTGCTGGTAAAACATTAGATTCAGTACCATTACTAGAATCTACGTTGTTGTAGTTATAATTACCCCAGCTTCCTCTAATATTCATAGCAAATACCCAGTTTTTGTACTCTAGGCTAGTGTTAGCTCCATAAAAAATATCAGCACTTGGTTTGTGAAAACGATATAAATCTTTGTCATTTACTACTCCATCTTTATTACGGTCAATAAATACTCCGTCTAATGGTTTACCATCAGCTCCATAAGCTTGCTCGAATACTAAGAATGAATTTGGAGCATACCCTACTTGTAAGTTTTGAATTGTGTTACCAGTACCACCAGTAATACCACCTACATTAAGTCCTGGAGTATTATCTTGAGTAGTAGTTAGTTTAGTAACCTCACTGTTTTGGAAAGTAATGTTTCCACCAATGTTCCATTCCCAATTGTCATCTTTTACAGGAATAAAGTTGGCAGCAATTTCAATACCTTTTGCTTCAACTGATCCTATGTTGTAGTTATCTCTATCTGAAAATCCAAAGAATGCAGGATTAAAAGTATTCAATAACAAATCTTCAGTTTCTTTTTTATATGCATCAATTGTACCAGTGATTCTGTTTTGAAGGAAGCCAAAGTCAAGACCAATGTTTGTAGCTTCTGTTTGTTCCCATTTCAAGTTACTGTTGTAAGGCTCTGGTCTGTAAGTGTTGTAATAAGTTCCTCCAAATGGATATTGAGCTGAACTATTTGATACTTGATATAATGGAATTGAAGGATAGATAGTTCCGATGTCTTGTTGACCAGTTACCCCCCAGCTTAATCTTAATTTAAGAGATGAAACTCCCTCTACATCTTTTAAAAAACCTTCTTCGTTAATTTTCCATGCGGCAGCAACAGCAGGAAAACCAGACCAGCGGTTGTCTGGAGTAAAACGAGATGTTCCGTCATATCTGTATGAAGCAGTAAGTAAATATTTATCTGCAAAAGTAAAATTACCTCTAGCAAAGAAAGATTGCAAATTTAAATTACTTGGAACCTGTGGGTTGGTTATTGTTTGGTTTTTCTCATAGTTGAAATTTGAGTTAGCACCATTGTTATAGAAATTTTGGTAATTATAACCTGCAGTTACATCATAAACTAAACTTGCAGCATCAACAGTTCCTTTGTAGTTTAAGTATAAATCCATTAATTTGTTAAAATTAGTGGCATCGTTTTTATAGTTATTACCATAACCTGATCCACTCAAACCGTTTTTAAAACCTGCGCTGGTATCTCCATAAGATACACCACTGTTTTGATCATAACCAAAATTGGCAGTCGCTTTTAAATCTGGCAAAAAGTGCATTTTATAATCAAATTGAATATTACCAATACTTCTAAAAGAAGTACCATAATTATTTTGTTGAGTGATTAAAGATAAAGGATTTGAAGGAGCTAGTGTTTCAATCGTTGAAGGGTCTCTATACCATTGAAAGTATGATCCGTCAGCATTTTTTACCGCTTGAGTTGGGTCAAAACTTACTGCTGTTCCTACTGCACCACGATTACTATAGTTGTTCACCATAGAAGAAGTGTTGTTGTTTAACTCCACTCTTAAATGTTTGTCAAAGAAGTTTCCAACCAAGGCTGCTTGTATAGTTGTTCTTTGTAAATTATCACGAAGTAAAATACCTTGAAGGTTAGCATAACCAGCAGAAGCTCTATAAGTAAGATTATCAACACCGCCGCTAAGAGCAATATTATTATCTGTTCCGTAAGCTGTTCTGTAAATTTCTTTTTGCCAATCTGTAGAAGCAGTTCCTAATAAACCTATTTGAGCTGCAGTACCATTTGCATTAACAAAAGTGTTGTACTGGTCAGCTGACAAAACATCTACATCATTAGTAACTTGAGAAACTTGGAAATTACCATTGTAAGAAACTTTAAGGTCACCCGATTTTCCTTTTTTAGTAGTAATGATTACCACCCCGTTAGAAGCTCTTGATCCGTAAATAGCTGTAGCTGAAGCATCTTTCAAAACGTTTATAGATTCAATATTGTTTTGGTTGATGGTAGATAATGGATTTCTACCTCCATTAATTCCTCCGGCTTGTACAGCTACACCATCAATAACATATAATGGGTCATTGTTTGCAGTCAAAGAAGATCCTTGACGAATTCTGATAGTTGCACCCTCACCTGGAGCACCTCCGCCTGTAATTACCTGCATACCAGCAACTTTTCCGGTAATCATAGCGTCGGCAGAAACTACAGGTCCTTTATTAAAATCTTTAGTACCTAAAGTGGTAACGTTTCCAGTAGCATCTTTTTTCTTAACAGAACCGTATCCAACCTGTACTACAACCTCTTTTAATTGATTGGAATCTTCTTGAAGTTTGATAGTTAGTGAAGTTTGACTGCCCACTACAACTGTCTTAGTTGTATAACCCATATAGGATATATTTAACACATCTGTTGGTTTTACATTGGTCAATTGAAATTTACCGTCAAAACCCGTTGAAGCACCAGTGGCACTCCCTTCTATCTTTACATTTACTCCCGGAATAGGCTGACCTGATACATTATCAAGTACCGTTCCTTCAACTTTGTTCTGGGCTATTGCACAAAACGGAAGCAGGAGTAATAAAAATAACAACTTTTTGTAAATTGTTTTCATACTTTTTGTTTAAATTAATTGTTTTTTTGGTTAAGTTTTGTTTAAGTTTTCTTTACTTCGAATTTCAAAATTATGAATTAATTAACACGTTCGACATGATGAAAATCAGATAAGCTTACGAAAACGTGATAGTGTTGAAAACTTTGCTTTTTATATTCATTTTTGCGTGAATATTTACAATAAATAAAAAATTATGTTACCTTTATTACGAATCGAATAGTTCAATCAAGTAATGCCACTTTAAGATGAAGAAAAAAATAACGCTGAAGCAAATTGCCAAAGAATTGGATGTCTCTATTTCCACTGTTTCAAAATCACTTAGAAACAGTCCCGAAATTGGAGAGGAAACCAGACTGAAAGTTCAGGCATTTGCAAAATTTTATCATTATAAGCCAAATAATATTGCGCTCAGCCTTAAAAACAGAAAAACAAAAACAATAGGAATCATTATCCCCGAAATTGTACACCATTTTTTCTCTACAGTGATTAATGGTATCGAACAGATTGCTAATGAAAATGGATACAGTGTAGTCATTTGTCTCTCGGATGATTCCTTTGATAAAGAGGTGCTCAATATGGAGCTTTTGGCTAATGGCAGTATTGACGGTTTTATCATGTCCTTGTCTAAAGAAACCCAGTTTAAAGGAGATTTTCATCATATTACCGAAGTGATAAATCAGGGAATGCCGGTCGTGATGTTTGACCGTGTAACTAATGAAGTATTCTGCGATAAAGTAATTATCGATGATAAGCAGGCAGCTTATGAAGCTGTTCAGAGTTTAATCGATAAAGGCCGAAAAAAGATTGCCTTGGTAACGACTGTAGATTATGTAAGTGTAGGCAAATTGAGGACTGATGGTTATGTCAAAGCATTGTTAGACAATAATCTGCCTTTTGACGAACACTTAATTATAAAAATTGAGGATATTGATACCTGCGAAATTATTATTGGAAAATTACTGGAAGACGAGGCTATCGATGCTATTTTTGCTGTAAATGAAATTTTTGCTGTGACCTGCATCAAAGTAGCCAATAAAATAGGATTGAATGTGCCAAAAGACCTTGCAGTAATCGCCTTTACAGACGGAATGATTTCTAAATATTCTACGCCAACGATTACTACTGTGAGTCAAAGCGGTGTTAAAATGGGTAACCGCGCTGCTAAAATAATTATTGACCGTTTAGAATCTGAAGATGAATCGGAGGAAGAAAATTACATTACAGAAGTTATTGAAACCTATTTAGTCGAAAGAGAATCTACCAATTAGCTGCAGAGTGCAAATCAGACGAAGCAAAAGAATATTTTTAGATAAAGTATAGTTTTAAAAATTGAAATCGAATGGTTTTTATTCATTCGATTTTTTTATGGCAATCTGTTAATTCGAAAAATTTTGCAAAGAAAATATGTAATTTATTAATTACTACAACCTTGTAGTGAAAAAAAAATATGATTTTTGAATTTTATTAAATAATTACTAAAAAGAATTTTATACATTTACTCCACGTTTATAACTTTTCTTTTACTTCGAAAAATAAGATGAGTTTTTTTATAACGATAAATTTCGTGTTATAATTTTTTAAGACACGATAAATCTTTTAGAAAAAAGATTCATAAATTGTATAATGATTTAATGAATTTTTACAAGAGCACAGTTAATTATTTAAGTGAGTTCCTTTAGGGATATTTATTTAGCTGTACATACGCTGCCCATAACAATTTTTTATTAGAAACATGCTGAATTCAGAAATGAATTAAAGTTTAGTCTTTTTCCAAAATGCCAAAGTCTGCTGTTTTGAAAAGAAGCGCTAAATAATTTTGTGTTTAAAAATTGATTTGAGAGTATTGATTTGAACTCAATTTCATTTTGTATTATTTGTATTTTCATTAATAAATTATAGTCAGTTTTGATGAAGAATACAGAACAACTGTTTGTTTAGTAAATAAATATGTAAATTTTTTAATAATGGGAAAACCAAATTTAAGTTTTTGGCAAATTTGGAATTTAAGTTTTGGATTCTTAGGAGTTCAAATCGGATATTCTTTGCAAAATGGAAATACAAGTAGAATATTAGAAGCATTGGGTGCAGATGTTCACAGCATCGGCTACTTTTGGTTAGCAGCGCCTTTGGCTGGTTTAATTGTGCAGCCTATTATTGGTCTTTCAAGCGATAAGACTTGGACTAAATTAGGCCGCCGTATTCCTTTTATATTTTTTGGAGCTATTGTATCGGCATTGGCGATGTTTTTTATGCCAAATGCGGAATATTTCACTTATTTATTGCCTCCTTTAGCTTTTGGAGCTGTAATGTTACTGCTGATGGATACATCATTTAATGTTACCATGCAGCCTTTTAGAGCACTTGTAGGTGATATGGTAAATGATGAACAGCGAAATTTAGGATATTCTGTTCAAAGTGCGCTGATTAATTTCGGTGCAGTTTTCGGGTCATTATTGCCTTGGATTTTAGTAAAAATAGGATTGTCGAATGTGCCAGCAGCCGGCGAAAAAGTTGCCGAATCAGTAATATGGTCTTTCTATATTGGAGGAGCAATATTATTGGGAACGGTTCTTTGGACTGTTTTTAGAACCAAAGAATATGCTCCAAAAGAGCATGCCGAATATAATAAAATTGATCTAAGTGCTGTCGAGAATAAGAAAAGCGAAAATGTTTTCAAACTAATTGGGAATGCGCCAAAAATCTTTTGGCAGCTTGGTATTGTTCAGTTTTTCTCTTGGTTTGCATTGTTTTTAATGTGGGTTTATACCACGAGAGCTATTGCAAATCAGGTTTGGGGACCTACTGCTTTAGATGCAAAATCAATCGGATTTAATGAAGCAGGAGACTGGACAGGAGTAATGTTTGCTTTCTATAGTGGAGTTGCTGCTGTATTCTCGCTGCTTATTCCTTCGATTGCCAAATCAATCGGAAGAAAAAAAACATACAGTTTCTCTTTATTTATGGGAGGATTAGGATTGATTTCCATGTTTGTTGTCGAAGATAAAAACATGCTGCTTCTTTCTATTTCTGGAGTAGGATTAGCTTGGGCTGCGATTTTAGCAATGCCTTACGCAATGCTTTCAGGTTCATTGCCTGCCGAAAAAATGGGAGTATATATGGGATTATTTAATGCTACTATAACCATCCCTCAAATAACAGCAGGATTATTAGGAAGCACTATAATTATGCTTTTTGACGGAGACCCAATGGCAATAATTGTAATCGCAGGGATATCGATGTTGATTGCAGGAGCAGCAGTATTTTTTGTTAAAGAAAAAGTACAAGAATAAAATAAAAATAATAAGCAGAATAATGGAAAAGAGAAAAGGATTTATTTTTGATTTAGACGGTGTAATTGTTGACACCGCCAAATATCATTTCTTAGCGTGGAAAAAAATCGCAACTGAATTAGGAATTGATTTCACATTAGAACATAATGAATTATTAAAAGGAGTGAGCAGAGTTCGTTCTTTGGATATCATTTTAGAATTAGGAAAAGTTGAAGCTTCTCAGGAAGATAAAGACAAATGGTTAATCCAAAAAAATGAAGATTATCTTTCGTATCTGGTTGATATGAATGAGACTGAAATTTTGCCTGGAGTAATGAAAGTTTTAAAATTTTTAAAAGAAAACAATCAGCCAATCGCTTTAGGTTCTGCCAGTAAAAATGCAAGACCTATTCTTGAAAAAACTGGAATTCTGTCTTTTTTTGATGCTATCGTTGACGGAAATGATGTTGTGAATGCAAAACCAGATCCTGAAGTTTTTCTTCATGCAGCACGTTTATTGAATGTAACCAACGAAGATTCAATCGTTTTTGAAGATTCAGTAGCAGGAATTCAAGCTGCAAACATTGCCAAAATGATGAGTATTGGTATTGGCCATGAAGAAACGCTGTATGAAGCACAATACAATTTTAAAGATTTTACCGAAATGAATTCCACTTTCTTGGAATTATTGATAAACAAATAACAAACAAAATATAAGGTGAAAGCAGAATGAAGCAAAGAGGTGTTTTATTCTTTAACTTCAAACCTTAGCCTTAAATTAAGAAAAAAATGAATCAAGATTATATAAAACCAGACAATTGGTCAATCATCGAAGAAGGATTTGATAAGGAGCAGGTAAAGTCTTCTGAAAGCTTATTTAGTATCGGGAACGGTGCAATGGGACAGAGAGCCAATTTTGAAGAAACGTATACAGGAGAAACTTTTCAGGGAAGTTATATTGCCGGAATTTATTATCCGGATAAAACAAAAGTAGGCTGGTGGAAAAACGGATACCCGAAATATTTTGCCAAAGTATTAAATGCTCCAAATTGGATTGGAATTGATATTGAAATCAACGGTGAAAATTTTGATTTGAATACCTGTACCGAAGTTTTAAATTACCGTCGTGAATTGAATATGAAAGAGGGATGGTACCACCGTTCTTTTCAAGCGACTCTTAAAAACGGAACACAAGTTGCTGTTGATGTACGTCGTTTCCTGTCATTGGATTTAGACGAAGCAGGGGTAATTAATTATGAAATCACACCTTTAAATAAAGATGCCAAAATCATCTACAAACCATACATCGATGCAGGTGTAACAAATGAAGATGCAAACTGGGACGAAAAATTCTGGGAACCGTTAGACGTTAAAAAATCAGGGAATGAAGCTTTTGTTACGGCTCAAACTTTCAAAACGCATTTTAAAGTAACAACTTTTATGCAGAACACCATTTTTGCAAAAGGAGAAAAACAAAATCTGTCGCCAACATCGGTAGATACAACATCGGATAAAATTTTGTTTTACTATGATGTTATTGTAGCAAAAGGAGAAAAATCCGGAATTCAAAAAATTGGAGGTTATACCGTTTCGTTAAATCACACTGATACTGTTTCGGCTGCAGAGAATGTTATTCAATCTGCTTTAGCAAAAGGTTACGACCAATTATTGCAGGATCAAATTGATGCTTGGGCAAAGATTTGGGAAATGTCTGACATCACAATTGAAGGTGATGTAAAAGCACAGCAGGGAATCCGTTTTAATATTTTCCAACTGAATCAAACCTACTTGGGAAAAGATTCACGTTTGAATATTGGACCAAAAGGATTCACAGGAGAGAAATACGGCGGATCTACTTATTGGGATACTGAAGCGTATTGCATTCCATTTTACATGGCGACCAAAGATCAGCAAGTAGCCCGTAATTTATTGACGTACCGTTATAATCAATTGGACAAAGCAATTGAAAATGCCGAAGTAAATTTGGGTTTCAAAAACGGAGCTGCTTTGTATCCAATGGTGACCATGAACGGTGAAGAATGTCATAACGAATGGGAAATCACCCACGAAGAAATTCATAGAAATGGAGCTATCGCTTTTGCGATTTACAACTACCACCGTTTTACCGGCGACTACTCTTATATTCCTGAGAAAGGATTGGAAGTGTTAATTGGTATTGCCCGTTTCTGGCATCAAAGAGCTTCTTTCTCCAAAAATAAAAATCAGTATATGATTTTGGGAGTTACAGGGCCAAATGAATACGAAAACAACATCAACAATAATTTCTACACCAATTATATTGCAAAATGGTGTATTGATTATGCTACGGAACAAATTCAAAAAGTATCATTAGAATATCCTTTAGATCATAAGCGTATTATCGAAAAAGTAAAACTTTCTGATGCTGAACTGCAGGAATGGAATAAAGTATCTGGTAATATGTATTTCCCAAAATCAGAAGAAATGGGGATTTATTTACAGCAAGACGGATTCTTGGACAAAGATCTAGTGCGTGTAAAAGATTTAGACCGTTCACAAAGACCAATCAATCAAAAATGGTCTTGGGACAGAGTTTTACGTTCGCCATACATCAAACAGGCCGATGTCTTACAGTGTTTTTACTTCTTTGAAGATCATTTCTCCAAAGAGGAATTGGAACGTAATTTCGATTTCTACGAATCATTTACGGTACACGAAAGTTCGCTTTCTCCTTGCGTTCACTCGATTCAGGCCGCTTTACTGGACAAAATGGATATGGCTTATGCCTTTTATTTAAGAACATCCCGTTTGGATCTTGACGATTATAACAAAGAGGTTGAAGAAGGCTGTCACATCACATCGATGGCCGGAACTTGGATGAGTATTGTAGAAGGATTCGGCGGAATGAGAGTGAAAGATGATGCGCTTCATTTCTCTCCAAAAATCCCAAAAGAATGGGGAGGATATTCGTTCAAAATTAACTTCAGAAACCAGATTGTAAAAATCTCGGTAGATCATAAGGAAACCAAATTATCCTTGGAAGGAACTACAGACCTAACCGTTTATGTAAACGGCGCCCCTGTTTTGGTTCAGCCAAATAATTAAAATCAATCAATTACAAACCCTTTCCTAGTCTTACTTCGAAAGGGTTTTAATTATAAGTATAGCAAGCACTAACTCTATTATTTTTTAGGAGCATTAACATCAGGCATTTTTGGTTAGATGGTTCCTGCTCTCCGCTATAATCTTTTTATTTTTAAAGGAAAAATAAAAAGGATTTCCACTGCGATCAGGGCTAAAGGGAGGTATAGTGCTTTTTTGCTATCATTTACAATTGCAATCGTAAGTTGACGGTTGCTACTATTTATTTTCAATAAAATCAATTTTCACAAATATGAAGAAAATAATCATTCTATTATTTTTCATCTCTACATCAGTTTTTGCACAAATTGATAGAGTTGAACCTCCTTTTTGGTATGCAGGAATGCACAATCCAGAATTGCAGATTATGTTTTACGGCAAAAACATTGCCGAAAATGAAGTAACGGTTTCCAATTCAATTATAATCAAAGAGGTCAAAAAAACCGAAAATCCAAATTATCTTTTTGTTACAATCGACACTAAAAACGTGACAGCTCAAGATTTTGTTTTTTCATTTTCTAAAAACAAAAAAGTCACTTTCACCAAAAAATACAGTTTAAAACAACGAAAAGAAAATTCAGCTTCCAGAAAAGGATATGACGCATCCGATTTGATTTATTTAATCATGTCAGATCGTTTTGCTAATGGAAATCCAAAAAACGACAGCGACAAATCAGTTACCGAAAAAGGAAACAGAGCGCTTCCCGGCGGGCGACACGGCGGCGATATTGCAGGTATGATTCAGCATTTGGATTATCTTAAAGAATTGGGAGCTACAGCACTTTGGCCAACGCCGCTTTGCGAAGACAATGACAAAGCTTACTCTTATCACACTTATGGACAATCTGACGTTTATAAAATTGATCCCCGCTTCGGAACGAATGAAGAGTATGTAAAACTTTCGGCCGAATTGCATAAACGTGATATGAAGCTGATAATGGATTATGTAACGAACCATTGGGGAGCAGAACATTGGATGATAAAAGATTTACCAACTTATGATTGGATTCACCAATTTCCTGGTTATGCACAAACGAATTACCGAATGACAACTCAATTCGACAGTAATACATCCCAAATTGATGCTAAAATGTGTATGGACGGCTGGTTTGTAAAATCAATGCCCGATTTGAATCAGTCCAATCCATTGGTGAATACTTACTTGAAACAAAATGCAATCTGGTGGATAGAATATGCGGATTTAGACGGTTTTCGTGTAGATACCTATTCCTATTGCGACAAAAAAGGAATCGCCGAATGGACGAAAGCAATCACCGATGAATACCCGAATTTTAATATCGTTGGGGAAGTTTGGATGCACGATCAGGCGCAAATGGCCTATTGGCAAAAAGACAGTAAAATTGGGGCTATAGAAAATTACAATTCGTATCTGCCTTCTGTTATGGATTTCACCTTGAACGATGCGTTTGCGAAAGTTTTTAATGAAGATACTGGAAAGTGGAATGAAGGAATGATCAATGTTTATGAGAATTTTACCAACGACTTTTTATATCCGAATATCAATAGCATTATGACTTTTGTCGAAAATCACGATACAAATCGTTTCAATGAAATTTACCAAAAAGACCTTTCGAAATATAAAATGGCAATGACTTTGCTGGCAACCGTTCGCGGAATTCCTCAAATTTATTACGGTTCCGAGATTGGAATGGCAGGTAATAAAGATAAAGACGGCGATGCAGCAATTCGTCAGGATTTTCCGGGAGGCTGGGCTGGAGACAGTAATAATGCTTTCGCAAAAGCAGGAAGAACGGCTGAGCAACAACAGTTTTTTGATTTTTCGGCTCAATTATTTAATTGGAGAAAGACGAACGATGCAGTTCATTTCGGAAAAATGAAGCATTACATTCCAGAGAACAATGTGTATGTTTATTTCAGATATACCGATTCAAAATCGGTTATGGTAGTTATCAATAACAATAAAGAATCTAAAACATTTCCAACAAATCGTTTTCAGGAAAGTATCTCCAATTATAAAACAGGAAACGAAGTGCTTACTGGAAAATCAATTGATTTGAAAAACGATATCACCATCGAAGGAAAATCCGTTCTTATTTTAGAATTGAAATAAACAAATTATTAAGGAATTGGATCAATAAATTTACAACGGTTATACCCAATATTGTCATCCCGAGGAACGAGGGATCTCCACAAGAAGCTCCACATTGTATTGTATTTACTTTAAGGAATTACTAGCTGAGATTCCTCCTCCGTCGGAATGACAAGTTTGTAGATAATTAGGCGTAAAACTTGATAACCTTAATTTCTTAATGGTTCAAAAAAAAAATCAGCCATGAAAAAAATAATTCTATTTCTTTTAATTTCAAGTTTCTCCTTTGCCCAAAACGCATACCGAAAATTTGAAAGTTATAAAGCAGTTCAAAACACTTTGGAAATAAAAACATCCGATGGGATTTATTATATCAAACCTTATTCTGATAAAATAGTAGAAACGACTTTTTTGCCTAACGGAGAAAAGTTGAATCCCAATTCACACGGTGTTGTTTTAGCTCCTGCGAAATCGGTTTTTAAAATAAAGCAAAGTCAAAACGAGATTGTATTTTCCTCAAACGGAATTACAGTTTCTGTTGTAAAAAGCCCATTCCAAATTAGCTATTTGTACAAAAACAAACCGTTGATTTCTGAAAAAAACGGCTATGTAAAAAGAAGTGCAAACAGCAAAGAACAGCCACAAGAAACTCTTGAGTTCAATTTAGAATCTACCGAAGCGCTTTACGGTGCAGGAGCGCGTGCATTGGGGATGAACCGCCGTGGAAATCGTTTGGAATTGTACAACCAAGCCGATTATGGATATGGAACTCATTCGAAAAAAATGAATTTTTCCATTCCGCTGGTAATGTCATCCAAAATTTATGCAGTTCATTTTGATAATGGCGCCATTGGTTGGTTGGATTTGGACAGTAAAAAAGACAATACTTTGGTCTATGAAACGATTTCTGGCAGAAAAACTTATCAGGTAATTGCTGGCGACAGTTGGATCGATTTGACTTCAAATTATACTTCATTGACAGGAAGACAACCTCTTGTTCCGCGTTGGGCTTTAGGGAATTTCTCAAGCCGATTTGGATATCATACGCAGGAAGAAGTAACCAAAACAATTGACAAATACATCAAAGACGAAATACCTGTAGATGCGATAATTCTTGATTTGTATTGGTTTGGAAAAACCGTTCAGGGGACAATGGGGAACTTGGATTGGGACAAAGATAATTTCTCCGATCCAAAGAAAATGATCGCCGATTTGAACAGCAAAGGAGTTAAAACAGTTTTAATTACAGAACCTTTTATTCTAACAACTTCAAGTAAATGGCAGGAAGCAGTGGATAAAAAAGTATTGGCTACAGACAATGCTGGAAACCCATTCAAATATGATTTTTATTTTGGAAATACGGGACTTGTCGATGTGTTTAAACCTGAAGGAAAAGATTGGTTTTGGAACATTTATAAAAATTTGATCAACCAAGGCGTTGGCGGTTGGTGGGGAGATTTGGGAGAACCTGAAGTATTTCCGTCAGCGGCATTTACAGCTCAGGGAACTGCCGATGAAGTGCATAATATCTATGGACATACTTGGGCAAAAATGATTCGTGACGGTTACAAAAATGACTTTCCAAATGTGCGTCCTTTTATCCTGATGCGAGCTGGATATTCTGGATCACAAAGTTTTGGAATGATTCCGTGGTCTGGTGATGTGAGCCGTTCTTGGGAAGGACTGCAGTCACAACCCGAAATTGCTCTGCAGATGGGAATGCAGGGAATGGTGTACATGCACTCAGATTTGGGAGGTTTTGCAGGAGATTATTTTGACAATGAATTGTATATCCGCTGGCTGCAGTATGGTGTTTTTCAGCCGGTTTATCGTCCTCACGCGCAGGAAGATGTACCTTCAGAGCCTGTCAATAAAGACATCGTGACCAAAGCTAAAGCTAAAAAACAAATAGAGTTGCGTTACCAAATGCTGCCATACAATTACACTTTAGCTTTTGAAAACAACAGCAAAGGTTTGCCATTGATGCGCCCTTTATTTTTCGAAGAACCGACAAACGAAAAATTGCTGAATTCCTGTGATTCGTATTTGTGGGGGAATGACTTTCTGGTGACTCCAATTGCCAAAGCAGGAATTACCAATACAACTGTTTATTTTCCGAAAAACAGCAATTGGTATGATTTTTATACAGGCGAAAAACACGAAGGAGGAGCGACAGAGAGTATTACGGTTTCGGCGGATAATATTCCGGTATTTGTTCGTGGAGGCGCTTTTATTCCTATGATAAAAACGATTCAAAACACGACAAAATATTCATTGAACAATTTTGACCTTCATTTTTATTTTGATGAAAAAGCAGCTTCAAGCACAGGAAAATTATACAATGATGATGGGACAACACCAAATGCTTTTGAAAAAGGAGCTTATGAAATATTGAATTTTTCAAGCAGTCTATCGGCTAAAACAATTACGATAAAAGTGAATACAACTGTTGGAAAAACATTTGTAAGCACAGATAAGAATGCTACTGTACTGGTTCACAATATCAGTGTAAAACCCGCTAAAATTACCATCAACGGTGTTAATGTTGATTTTAAAATAAATGCTTCCACATTGGAGATTGCGGTAGTATTGAAAAAAGGATTGGATAACGAAATTAAAATACAATTATAAGATGATAAATAGAAAACTATTAATGTCGCTATGTGTTTTAGTGGCTACAACATTGGCGGTAGCCCAAACAAAAAAACATTCGAAAGTTAATTCGAAAGCAAAAACTGAAAAAACTCCTTTTGTATGGGAGGGAGCCAATTTGTATTTTTTAATGACCGACCGTTTTAATAACGGCGATAAATCGAATGATATAAATTATAACAGAACCAAAACAACTGGAAAACTTCGGGGTTTTGAAGGCGGTGACATCAAAGGAATTATCCAAAAACTGGACGAAGGATATTTTACAAAACTCGGAATCAATGTGATTTGGTTTACGCCAGTTGTCGAACAGATTCACGATGGAGTTGATGAAGGAACGGGTTTCAGTTATGGTTTCCACGGTTATTGGACAAGAGATTGGACTGCTTTGGATCCTAACTTCGGAACTAAAAAAGATTTGGCTGAATTAGTAAAAAAAGCCCACGCCAAAGGAATCAGAATCATGCTTGACGGTGTAATCAATCACACCGGGCCGGTAACTCCAACGGATACCGTTT
Organism: uncultured Flavobacterium sp.; assembly: GCA_963511795.1. Taxonomy (GTDB): domain Bacteria; phylum Bacteroidota; class Bacteroidia; order Flavobacteriales; family Flavobacteriaceae; genus Flavobacterium. The sequence continues at coordinate 20,464 of CAUPKP010000032.1, forward strand.
GGCCAGAAGGCTGGGTTCGTACAGAGCCAAAATGTCAATACAGTAATTTCGAAAACACAACCGCCTGTACATTGGTAGCCAATTTACCCGATGTAAAAACTGAAAGTAAAGCTGCCGTTGAGTTGCCTCCTTTTTTAATAGAAAAATGGAAAGCCGAAGGAAGATATGAAAAAGAAGTGGCTTCACTAGATGCTTTTTTCAAAAGAACAGGCTATCCAAGGACTCCAAAATATTACATCATAAAATGGTTAACGGATTACATTACTGAGTTTGGAATTGACGGCTACAGAGCCGACACCGTGAAGCATACCGATGAAAGCGTTTGGGCGGATTTCAAAACCCAATGCGATTTTGCATTTGCCGATTGGAAAGAGAAAAATCCAACACAGGTTTTGGATAACAACCCGTTTTACACCGTTGCAGAAGTCTATAATTACAATATCAGCAGCGGACAATTATTTGACTTTGGGGATAAAAAAGTGAATTACTACGAGAATGGTTTTACAGCAATGATCAATTTTGAATTCAAAAGCGATGCTCAAAAAGACTATTCCACTTTATTTTCAAAATATTCAGATTTGTTGAATAATCAATTGAAAGGTCACAGCGTATTAAATTATTTGTCATCCCACGATGATGGCGGGCCATTTGATGCAAAACGTACCAAAAGTATCGAAACTGGAACAAAATTGTTATTGTCTCCAGGAATTTCTCAGGTGTATTACGGCGACGAATCGGCTCGTTTCCTTGTTGTCGAAGGAACTCAAGGCGATGCGACATTGCGTTCTTTGATGAATTGGAACGATGTAAAAACGAATGCCGAAACCCAAAAAATACTTTTACACTGGCAAAAATTAGGTCAATTCAGGAGAAATCATCCAGCTGTGGGAGCGGGAGTGAATACCGAAATTTCGGCAAAACCGTATGTGTGTTCGAGAGCTTTTACAAAAGAAAATTATTCAGATACAGTTGTAATTGGATTGGATTTAGCCAAAGGCAAAAAAGAAATCCCTGTTGGTTCTGCTTTTAAAGAAGGAGCAAAAATAAGAGATGCTTATTCTGGTAAAATTACAACAGTTTTGAATGGAAAAGTTAATATTGACAGTGAATTTGATATCGTTCTGTTGGAATTAAAAAAATAAAAATTTGATTAGTTTTTGGAACAGAAAGATTTAATTGCCTCCAGCTTTAGCTGGAGGTTTTTTTATATTTGCAGTACTATGAATAAAATTCTCAAAATAGGTCATCGAGGAGCCAAAGGATACGAACCCGAAAATACTTTGATTTCGTTCGAAAAAGCAATAGAAATGGGCGCTGATGGAATTGAATTGGATGTACATCTAAGCATAGACGGACATTTGATTGTAATCCACGACGAAACCATTGACAGAACTGCAAACGGAAAAGGATTTGTAAATCAATTGACTCTGCAGGAACTAAAGTCCTTTACAATCAATGGTGAACACGAGATTCCAACATTGGAAGAAGTTTTGGACTTAGTTAATCAAAGGTGTTTTGTGAATATTGAATTGAAAAATCAAGACACCGCCGAGAAAGTGGTTCAATTAATAGAACATTATATTTCAGTTAAAAACTGGAATCACTCTCAATTTATTGTGTCGAGTTTTGATTGGAGCGCTCTGCAGCAAGTCCGTTTTTTAAATGAAAATATCCGAATTGGAGTTTTAACAGAAACAGATTTGGATCTAGCCATTTCCTTCTCCCGATTCCTCAAAGCCGAAGCCCTTCACCCCGATTTTCAATTATTGACCAATGAGTATACCACCAAAATTCAAGAGAAAGGAATTCAGGTTTTTCCTTGGACTGTAAATGAAACGGATGAAATCGAAAGAATGAAATCCTTCAAAGTGGACGGTATAATCACTGATTTTTTGGATAGGGTTTAAAGATAAAAGTTTGATACAGATTTCACAAATTAGCACAAATTTGATAGATGTAATATTGCACGAATCTATCATAAAACATATGAAATTTGTGCAATTATAGGGCAAATTAATCTGTGTTAATTTGTGAAATCTGTGTCAAATAAATCTGCAAATCTGCGGTTAAACCTGCTTACCTTTGCATTCCAATTCTATTTCACAATCATGAATCAAAATTTTGACATACTCGTTATTGGCGGTGGTGCTGCCGGTTTTTTTACCGCTATCAATATCGTAGAGAAAAACCCCAAAACTAAAGTAGCCATTCTCGAAAGAGGAGCTGAAGTCTTAGGAAAAGTTCGTGTTTCTGGAGGAGGACGCTGCAATGTAACGCATGCTTGTTTTGAGCCGAATGAATTAGTGAAATTTTATCCGCGTGGTGAAAAAGAATTACGAGGTCCATTTCATCAATTTTGTTCGGGTGATACAATAGAATGGTTTGAAAAACATGGCGTGGAATTGAAGATTGAAGAAGACGGACGTATGTTTCCGGTTTCGAATTCTTCACAAACCATTATAGATTGTTTTGTAAAAGCTACTCAAAAGCTAGGAATTGCAGTACTCACAGGACAAAGCGTTCAGTCTATTTTCAAAAAAGACAATTTCTGGAAAGTAGAAACACAGAACGAGAATTACATTGCCGAAAAGTTGGTTCTTGCAACAGGAAGTAATCCCAAGATATGGGAAATGCTTCAACAGCAAGGCCACGCGATTGTAAGTCCGGTTCCGTCTTTATTTACCTTTAATATAAGAGATTCCCGAATCAAAGAATTGCCAGGTGTTGCGGCTCAGGTTACTGTAAAGGTAAAAGATACCAAATTAGTTTCAACCGGTCCCTTGTTAATCACACATTGGGGAATGAGCGGTCCTGCAATCTTGAAATTATCGGCTTGGGGGGCGAGAACTTTATTCGATAAAAACTATCAGTTTACCATTTATGTCAATTGGCTGAACGATATGGATGCTGAAGATGCCGAGAAAATTCTAAAAACACTAAAACAGGAACAGGCAAAAAAAGCAGTTTCCAAAAAATCGCCTTTTGACTTTCCCAATCGTCTTTGGGAAAGCTTAGTTCTTGCATCAAACATAGAAGCTGAAACCAAATGGGCTGATCTTTCCAAAGTTCAATTGCAAAATTTAGTAAATCAATTGACCAATAGCACTTTTCAAGTCAATGGGAAAAGCACTTTCAAAGAAGAGTTTGTAACCGCTGGCGGAATTGATTTAAAAGAAATCAATTTTAAAACCATGGAAAGCAAGCTGCACGAAAACCTATATTTCGCTGGCGAAATAGTAAATATTGACGCCATTACTGGAGGTTTTAATTTTCAAAATGCTTGGACTAGCGGGTTTATTGTGGCGAATGCAGTTTAGTTAAAGAATTAATTAACAAAAAATTACACCAAATCTATGTTTTCTTTAGGAACTATTAGGATATATTTACTTTCAATAAATTCTTATAAATGAAAGTAAAGTTACTCATTACATTATTCTTATTTGTTCATCAATTCGGTTTTTCACAAACAGAAAAACTTCTGAAAGGAGTGGTTTCATCTGAAAATTTTTTGTTATCTAATGTAGATGTCATTAATAAAAGATCAAAACAAGTAAGTACCACTAATGTAAATGGTGAGTTTGCAATTTTTGTTAAAACGAATGATAGTCTTATTATTTATGGGAAAGGCTATGTTTTTCAAAGAATAAAAGTTAAGTCAGAGCAGATAGAGTTGAATGATCTTCGCATTTCAATGGTTCGTAATCCAGAAGAATTAGACTCAGTTTTAATTACTAGAACAAATAAGATTAAGTTAAATTTGAATACATGGCGCGAACAAAGTAAACGTGATGAAATTACCGCAGAAAAAAATCCCTATACTGAGAATAAGGTTGTTATGGTTAGAGGAAACACATTTGTTAATGGCTTGAATTTTTGGGGAATTGGTAAAAAGGTTGTAGAATTATTATCAAAAAAGAAAGAGTCGGAAAAAGAAACTTCTAATGAAATTGAATTTGCAACATTGGCTAAAAATACTTGTGAAGAAAAATTCTTTACAGATAATTTAAAATTAAAACCAGAGGAAATTGAGCTTTTTCTACGATTTTGTGATGCTGATCCTAAATCCAAAAAACTTAATAGTCAAACTAATATTCTTGAGATTATGGACTTTTTAACGGCCAAGAATATTGAATTTCAAAAGCTGAAATAAGCAGCCAAACAATTATAAAGGATGAATGTAAAATTACTTTTGGCAGTGTTCTTATTTGTTTATCAATTCGGTTTTTCACAAACTGAAAAGCTTCTTAAAGGAGTTATTTCGTCAGAGAATTTCTTATTATATAATGTGGATGTTATCAATAAGACTTCTCAAAAAAGCACCAAAACGAATGATCAAGGAGGATTTACAATTGAAGTAAAAGCTAATGACAGTCTGCTTTTTTATTCGAAAGATTATTATTTAAAAAGACTCAAAGTATCTCCAAAACAGATTGAGTTAAACAATCTGCAAGTTGAAATGCTTAAAAAGGCCGAAGAATTAGAGGAGGTCGTTGTAGAAAAAGTACATAATATTGAATTACGTAAAGACAAAGCGTACGAAAAAGGCAAACGGGATGAAATAGACGTAAAAAACTCGGTCGAATATATAAAAAAGCGCACTGTTTATGAAGGGACTATCGATAATGGAATGAATTTAATTGGAGTAGCCAAAAAGCTCGTGGGTTTATTTATAAAAGAAAAAAAACCAGAAAAAGAATCTCCTCCTGAAATTGAATTTGCAGTATTGGCAAAAAACACCTGCGATCAAAAATTCTATCTTGAAACTTTAAAATTAAAACCAGATGAAATTGACCTTTTCCTTCAATTTTGTGACACCGATCCTAAATCAAAAGCACTAATCAAAAATCATAATGTACTCAGTATGATGGATTTTTTAACAGTAAAAAATAAAGAGTTTAAAAAACTATCAACTTTAAAATAATTAGTTTTGTCTCTTTAAAGTAAACTGCTTACTGAGATTGAAATCTGCTAACTGCTATCGATTCAGCCACCAAATACTTCCGTTTAAAACTGTCGCAAAACCAACCCAAAGCAAATAAGGAATAAATAAATACCCCGAAATTTTGTTGATTTTTGCAAATTGGACATAGGTTTCATAAATCATCAGCCAAAGGATTATGATTTCCAAACCTGCTAACATTGGGTTTTTTAGACCAAAAAATAAATAGGACCAAAAAGCATTTAGAGCCAGTTGAATGGCGAAGAACTGCAATGCTTTTTTAACGGCTTCTTTTTCAAAATCGATTCTGTCCCAAACCAGTCCTGCAGCGATTCCCATCATAATATATAACATACTCCAAACAGGAGCAAAAATCCAATTGGGCGGATTGAAACTCGGTTTGATTAAAGTAGGATACCATGTGGTTATTGCCGATTTAGTTATGATTCCAGAAAAATAACCTATAACAAGACATACAATAACAACCGACAATATTTTGGCAATCTTATTCATTTATTTGCTTTTTTGAGAATCCAAAAATACTCAAAAAAACTAAAGAATATCCAGTTAAAGGAATAAACGATTTTTAACTAAAAAAAGTATCTTTGCCGAAAATTACAACTTATGTTTGAAGCTGACCATTTTATCCCATCAAAATATAATCATTCAATAGACCGCGGCAATTTTTCCTGGAGTGCACCGAGCAATATTGCTTTGGTTAAATATTGGGGAAAAAAAGACAAGCAGATTCCTGCTAATCCATCGGTTAGTTTTACATTGAACAACTGTAAAACGATTACCACTTTGGCTTTCGCCAAAAAACAAAACGCAGGCAATTTTTCTTTCGATTTGTTATTTGAAGGAAAGCCTAAAGAAGACTTCAAGCCAAAAATTCAAAAATTCTTGGAGCGTGTTGAGATATATTTACCATTTCTAAAAGACTATCATTTTACTATTGATACTCAAAATACATTTCCACACAGTTCTGGTATCGCTTCTTCGGCATCTGGAATGGCTGCTTTGGCGATGAATTTTATGAGTTTGGAAAAAGCTTTGAACCCAGAAATGACCGAAGAATATTTTCTTAGTAAAGCTTCATTTTTAGCAAGATTAGGTTCAGGAAGTGCCTGCAGAAGCGTAAAAGGACAAGTAGTAGTTTGGGGAAATCAAGTGAATATAAAAGGAAGTACAGATTTGTATGGTGTTGAATATCCGTTTGCGATTCATGATATTTTCAAAAACTTTCAAGACACGATATTGCTTGTTGATAAAGGCGAAAAACAAGTTTCGAGTACTATTGGACATGATTTGATGCACGACCACCCATTTGCCGAAAGGCGATTTACACAAGCGCATGAAAATCTTGATAAGCTGATTCCTGTTTTTAAAAACGGAGACTTAGAAGAATTTATTAAAATTGTAGAAAGCGAGGCCTTGACTTTGCATGCGATGATGATGACTTCTCTGCCATATTTCATTTTGATGAAACCAAACACTTTGCAGATTATTAATGCTATTTGGAAATTTAGAAATGAAACCAAAATCCCAGTTTGTTTCACTTTGGATGCTGGTGCCAATGTGCATGTTTTATATCCAAATGAAGTCAAAGAAAATATACTGCAATTTATTAAAGCAGAATTAGTTGGCTATTGTCAAAATGGTCAGTACCTTTGCGACGAAATCGGAAACGGAGCTTTGTTAGCGTAATCCATTTTTTTCGTATCTTTAGTTCTTAATTGATTTGGAATTATGGACTTGAATGCCGAAAAACTGGAATTAATCAAGAAAATAGCAAAGACTAAGGATATTGATATTCTGAAAAAAATTAAGGCTGTTTTCGAAAACAGAGAAAAAGAAGTCTGGAAAGAATTAACGCCCGAACAGCAGGAAGAAATAAACATAGGAATACAAAATGAAAATCGTGGTGATGTAGTCGATTTTTGAAATAAATAACACTAATTACCAGCCCCAAATTGATAATTAAAACAATAAATATCCCATATGAAAGGACCTTTATTTTACTCAAAAATATTACTCTTTGGAGAATACGGAATTATTCGTGACTCTAAAGGTTTATCAATTCCTTATAATTTTTACAACGGAGCTTTGAAGAAAGATGCAAATCCTTCAGCTGAGGCGATACAATCAAATGGACATTTGAAGCGGTTTGTTGTCTACTTAGAAAAATTGCAACTAGAACAGCCGGATTTGGTAACATTCGATTTAGATACTTTAAATAATGACGTTCAAACCGGAATGTATTTTGATTCCAGTATTCCGCAGGGATACGGAGTAGGAAGCAGCGGTGCTTTGGTAGCGGCTATATATGACAAGTATGCCCAAAATAAAATCACGGTTTTAGAGAATTTAACGCGTGAAAAACTATTGACGCTTAAAACTGTTTTTTCCCAAATGGAGAGCTTTTTTCACGGAAAAAGTTCTGGTCTTGATCCATTGAACAGTTATTTGAGCATCCCAATTTTAATCAATTCAAAAGATAATATTGAAGCTACAGGAATTCCTACTCAAAGTCTTGACGGAAAAAGAGCAGTGTTTTTATTAGATTCAGGGATCGTAGGTGAAACGGCTCCAATGGTTAACATTTTTATGGAAAATCTAAAAGATCAAGGTTTCCGTACAATGCTGAAAAACCAATTTGTAAAATATACAGATGCCTGCGTAGATAATTTTCTTGGAGGTGATGTAAAGTCATTATTCGAAAACACGAAGCAGCTGTCAAAAGTTGTTCTTAATAATTTCAAACCAATGATTCCAGAACAATTTCATGGAATCTGGCAGGAAGGAATCGATTCAAATGATTATTATTTAAAATTATGCGGTTCTGGAGGAGGCGGTTATATTTTAGGATTTACCGAAGATTTAGAAAAAGCTAAAGCATCATTGAAAGATTTTAAATTGGAAGTCGTTTATCAGTTTTAATAATTAGGATAAAGAAATTAAAAAACATCCTTATAAATTCTAAACAAATTCCATGTTAAGCAGAAAGCATAAACTATTTATATGGAAAATCATCAGTTTATTCTCTGTTGTAAGAGGTTATAATATACCCATTATAGCTTTAGCTCAATATTTATCAGCTATTTTCATATTGGCTCCAGAGCAAAGAGCTTTGTCCATATTGTTGGATTTTCGACTTTTTATTATTGTGCTTTGTTCTAGTTTGACTATTGCATCGGGATATATTATCAATAGTTTTTATGACAGTAAAAAGGATTTAATTAACCGTCCAAATAAATCACAACTGGACCGTTTGGTGAGTCAAAAAACCAAACTTCAGGTCTATTTTAGCCTTAACCTTTTTGTAGCTCTCATAGCATTTTTTCTCTCTTTTCGAGCGGTTTTATTCTACTCAGCTTACATCTTTTTTATTTGGTTTTATTCTCATAAAATTAAAAGATACCCACTCATTGGGAATTTAATGGCCGCATTTCTCGCGGTTCTTCCATTTTTCGGAATCTTATGGTATTACTATTTAAAAATGCCTTTGTATGAAATCGAAAGCAATAGTGGCAAACTTGCCGTAATACTTGCGCATGGCGCTTTCTTATTCTTGTTAATCTTAATCCGCGAAATGATAAAGGATTTAGAAAATTTAAAAGGGGATTTTGCCAATGATTACAAAACTATTCCAATCATTTATGGAGAAGAGACAGCAAAAAAAATAATTACAGTATTAACCCTTTTAACGGTGATGCCTGTTTATTTTTTAATCAATATCTACGATGTCGGATACATGGATATTTACTTTTATTTCGGTTTTATAGTTTTGATTTTTTTCCTTTTGTACTTATGGAAATGGCAGACAAAAGCACAGTATGTAATGCTTCACAACGTATTGAAATTCCTCATTGTGTCGGGTGTCTTTTGCATTGTGCTTATCAATCCAAGCGTGTTATGGCACGGAAAAAAAGTATTAATGACAATGACTTAACTGCTGATTTTTGAAGCAGAAAGACAGGGTATTTTCAGTGAGTATGGTTCCCGCTTTACATTGCAATCTTATGTCCCGAACCCCGGGTCATAAGGATTTCCATTACAATCGGGGCTAAAGATAAAAATTGGGCATTTTTGTTATTATTACAATCGAAATTATAGTAATACCGAATTTGAAATGTTTTAAAAGGCATTAAATTAAGCAGTTATCTTTTTCTAATTGTCAAAAATCGTTTCTCAATGATATAAATAGTATCTTTGCACCAAATTATAGAATATTATGAACAATAAGGAAGGCAATAATAAAAGAAGTGGTGCTAGACCAGCGGGCTCTAGACCAAGTTCCAATAAGCCAAAACCTGCGATGCAAAAAAGGGCACAAGGGCCAAAAAAAGTAAAAGTAAACACTAAAGTTGCCGAAGCAGAAGCAAATAAAGTAGAAAAAAAACCTAATCAAGCTCCAAAGAGACCTAAAGTAAAAGATGAAATTCGTTTGAATAAATACATCTCAAACTCAGGAACCTGCTCTAGACGTGATGCCGATATTTATATTCAGTCAGGAAATGTAAAAGTAAATGGAATTCCAGTTACCGAAATGGGGTATATGGTAAAACCGGGAGATGTAGTGAATTTTGACGGTGCAGTTTTAACTCCGGAGAAAAAAGTGTACATCCTGTTAAACAAACCTAAAAATTTCACCACTGCACTTGATGAAGGACAAGAATTCAGAAATGTTTTAGAATTAGTAAAAGGTTCTACCACTTCCAAAATTGCTCCAATAGGCAGAATGGATAAAAACACAACGGGTCTTTTGTTATTTACAAACGACACCGATATGATTCGTAAGTTTACTTTACCAAGCCAAAAATCATCCAAAATTTATCAGGTTTCGTTAGACAAAAACTTAAAATTTGAGGATTTAGAAAAAATAAACAAAGGACTTGTGCTTGATGGTCACCGCGTTTTTGTGGAAGATGTAAGTTATATTGAAGGTGAGGCCAAAAGCGAAATCGGAATTCAGTTAAAATCAGCAAACGTAAAAGTTGTACGCTCTATATTTGAAAATTTCAGTTATGATGTATTGAGAATCGACCGTGTTGCCTTTGCAGGTTTAACCAAGAAAAATTTACCGAGAGGAAATTGGAGACTGCTTACAGAACAGGAAATTATCAATTTGAAAAACGTATAATTTCTTTAACATATTTTCAAAATCCCTTTCATCGATAAAATGTTAAGGGATTTTTTAATTTAAAAATACATGGAAAATGACGCCAGAAAAATTACAGTCTATTGCTTTTAAATGGTTTGAAGCCTTTAATAATCACAACTTGGAACAATTATTATCTCTTTATGATGATGATGCAGAACATTTTAGTCCAAAATTAAAAATAAACAGACCAGAAACTAAAGGTTTGGTAACAGGTAAAGAGGATTTAGGAAGCTGGTGGCAGGATGCTTTTGACCGTCTCCCCAGCCTGCATTATAAAGTAACTTCTCTAACTGCAAATGCAGACCGTGTTTTTATGGAATACATCCGAACTGCCGATGGGGATGAGGATATGCTTGTCGCTGAGGTTCTTGTGGTGAAAGAAGATAAGATCGTTGCTTCAAGAGTATACCACGGATAGTTTTTTAAGATAAAATTAACAGTTATGTTCCTGATATAAATTAGTTTTATATTTACTAAAATATAACAAATATGAAAAGAATTGCATTTTTTATAACCGTGGTAGCTGTCTCAATAGTCTTAGTAAATTGTAAGTCTAATGAGGAAAAACGAGATTTTTCGTTATTTACTAAAAATTATTTTGATGACAAAAATTTGTTGGATCCTTTGGGAGCAACGCAAAACGGTCAAAATGAATATAATGATCAGCTGCAATTTGAAATGACAGACAGCTTTAGAAAAAAACAGCTCGAATTTTTTAATAAATATGAGACTGGACTACAATCATTTGATGAAAAGGAACTTTCAGAAGAAGAGAAAAACAGCTATGAAATTATAAAGTGGGAAGTTGAAGTTGGGAAAAAACTACTCGAACAGCCTACAAATCTTATGCCTATCCATCAGTTTTGGGGTACTCATTTGACCATGGGACAATTCGCTGGAGGTACAAGTGGACAGCCTTTTAAAACAGAAAAAGATTATACTGATTTTTTAAAGAGAATGGATAAATATAGTTTCTGGATCGATTCTGCTTTGGTATACATGAAAAAAGGAATTGAAAAAGGAATCGTTCTGCCTAAATCATTAACAGAGAAAGTAATTCCGCAATTTGCTGAAATGCCAACTTCAAATATTGAAGACAATTTATTTTATTCTTCTATAAAGCTGATGCCAGCTACATTTTCTGATGAAGTAAAAAAAGATTTAACAGCTAAATACAAAGCTGAAATAATTGATAAGCTCATCCCTAGATATAAAAAAATGGCTGATTTTCTTAAAAATGAATATTTGCCAGCCTCAAGAGCTACTAGTGGAATTGGAGGTCTGCCTTTTGGGAAGGACTTATATGCAGTTTATGTAAAACAATGGACGACTACTGAGATGAGTCCGGAAGAGATTCATGAATTAGGATTAAAAGAGGTAGCTCGATTAAATGCCGAAATGGAAAAAATAAAAAACCAAGTTGGATTTAAAGGAACACTTCTTGATTTTTTTGATTATGTAAGAAACAAAGCTGAATTAAAACCATTCAAAAAACCAGAGGAAGTTATTGCCAACTTTGAAAGAATTTATACTGTCATAAAACCAAATGTTGACAAGTTATTTTCATTACAGCCTAAGACGAAATTTGAGATTAGAAGGACAGAAGCCTTTCGAGAAAAAACAGCTAGTGCTGAATACATGCAAGGATTAGCAGATGGTTCTCGTCCAGGTATTTTTTATGTTCCTATTCCTGATGTAAAAGAATATAATATGTATGGAGATGAAGATTTATTTTTGCATGAAGCTATTCCTGGCCACCATTTTCAAATTTCATTACAGCAAGAAAATAACGCTCTGCCTGATTTTAGAAAGTTTAATTGGTTTGGTGCTTACGGCGAGGGATGGGCATTATATACAGAGAGTTTAGGTAAAGAATTAGGTTTGTATCAAGATCCGTATCAATATTTTGGGATGTTGGGGAATGAAATGCACAGAGCTGTTCGTTTAGTGGTCGACACAGGATTGCATAGTAAAGGCTGGACAAGAGAGCAGGCTATTAAATATTCTTTGCAGAATGAAGCTGAAAGTGAAGCTGGAATTACTGTTGAAATTGAGCGTTACATGGCTATTCCCGGACAAGCTTTGTCATACAAAATAGGGCAGCTTAAAATTTTAGAACTTCGTAAAAGGGCACATGACAAGATGAAGACTAAATTTGACATTAAAAAATTCCATCAAAAAGTATTAGAATCTGGTGTAATGCCATTAGCTTTATTGGAAAAGAAAATTGATTTTTGGATTAATGAATAGTAGGTTTCAAAAAAAAGGTAACAATTCTGAAATTGTTACCTTTTTTTAAAATCATAACTTAAAAATTTTACTTAAGAAATTTGTTCTTACTAAAGTGTCAGCACTATTATATTGAGTGTCTTCACATTCAAAATTTGGATATCCAAGAATGATTCTAATGCCTTCTGGAACAGTGTTTAATATTGCTTTTTTTTCAGAGTTTAAATTAGTTTGAATATTTTTTATTTTTTGGTCTTCTTTTTTAAAGTGAGACAAAATTAACATTACTGTAAAATTTAAAACTGCCCCCGCAGTTGCACTTTTGATGCCAATTTCATTTGATATCATTTCGGATATACGTCCTTTTTTTGTTGAGAAAATTAAATTTAGAGGAATAAAACCTTCGCGTTCAAACGAGTAATTTATTGACGATAGCTTCCCGTTTTCATATTCTATGGTTTTGTAGAATTCGGTAAAAGTTACGCATTCAATAAGATTGTCATATAATGAAGGGTTTTCTATTATATTATCAAGACCAATGAGTACCGTACAGATACTGGTATCAATTGATTTTTTTAATAAAATTTCATTTTCTTCATATTTTTTACAAAACATTGAAATTAATGGCGAAGTTATTATGCTTCGTAGTTGATTAAGTAATATGGGGGTCATACTTTTATCGTTTATCAAGTAAATACGTTATTTGTATTAATTTTAAATAATAGACAAAATGGTTAATTTTGTCGATTATCTGATAAATATATAAAAAATATAACAATGTGCAATAAAATTAAACTTTTTTATAAAATAGTATTTTTTAGCTAATAAATTTTTTGTATTAGTTGTTGTTGCCAAGGTCAATAATTTAGGGGAATTATTGTTTTAACAGACTGAAAATAGGTTTAGTCCAAATAGCCGGGGAAGTATATATTCATTAGAGAAATAAGGGCTTCCATAGTCAGGATTTTGTTTTGAAAACCTGAAATAGCCGGAAGCAAAGACGCTTTTTCTCTATCATCAGGGTTAAGGGAGCTGGTAAGCATTACAATTATGGTTTTTCCTTTTTGACTTTCATCCAGTTTATCAAAAGCTTTGGCAAATTCCCAGCCGTCCATCACAGGCATATTTATGTCTAACAAAATGAGCATTGGCTGTGGATAAATTCCGTCTGATTTTTCATATTTGCCGCTGTTTGTCAAATAATTTAAAGCCTGTCTGCCGTTCATAACGGTTTCTATATGATCCGTTATTCCAGCTTTCTTGATAAGCATCTTACTGATGAAATTGGTTGCCATGTCATCATCTATTAGTAAAACTGAATTTAATTTTTTCATTTGAATGGAGTGTTATGTTATTTTGAAAACAGCTAAATATTATAATTTGGCTGATTTTTTTTTAATTTTTCGGAATGGTAAAATAAATAATAGAACCTTTTCCAAATACTGATTCTGTCCAAATTTCTCCCCCGTGCAAAGCAATTATTTTTTTGCAGAGTGCAAGCCCAATTCCAATTCCTGGATATTCCTGACGGTCATTCAGGCGTTTGAAAATGATGAACATTTTTTCTTTATTACTTTCCTCAATTCCAATTCCATTATCTTCTATAATAAACAGCCAGTTGTTTTCGTCCAATTTGGCACTGATATTGATTCTCAGCGGAATGTCTTTTTTTCTGAATTTTATTGCATTTGCGATAAGTTCTTGGAACAGCTGTATTAATTCTTCCGAATATCCTTCAATTTTTGGCAAATCTTCAACGGTGATTTGAGTGTGAGTTTCATTAATACTATCTGATAATAAAGCAATAGCATTATTTATAGTTTCATTACAGTCGACTTGTGTAAGTTCTGTTTGTTTTCCTATTCTGGAATAGTCTAACAGTCCTTTTACGAGTTTTTGCATTCGGTCTGAAGATTCCAAAATAAAATTCAGATATTGTTTGATGTCTTCGTTGGTATCTTTCGGAAACTCCTCTTTGATGAGTTCAGAGAAGCATTTTAATGTTAATAAAGGTTCCTGCAGATCGTGAGAAGTGATATAAGCAAATTGTTCCAGTTCATTATTTTGAATTTGCAGTTTATTGTTTTGAACTGCAATTTCTCTTTCATTTTCCTTTATTTGAGTAATATCTCTTGCAATGGCATCAATGTGATCTGGTTTGCCGTTTTTGTTAAAAATTATTTTGGCATTTAAAGAAATCGTTTTTATCGCCCCTGATTTTGTTTTAATTGTTTGTTCATAATTATGCAGACTCAATTGTTTCTTTATGAGATTAATCACAATGTTATTTTTCTCATCTTCTGGCTGTATTACATAAGTTTTTTGACCAATCAGTTCTTCTGTAGTGTAACCGCAAAAATCTTTCACAGAAGGACTTAAGTTCAAAAAAGTTCCGTTAAGATCTGTTTGAAATATTACGTCCTCAATGTTTTCGAAAATATCGCGGTATTTTTTCTCACTTTTTATTAGAGCTTTTTCGGCTTTTATTTTTTCTGTAATATTGGTCGAAATAATGGTTGCCCCAATAATCTCATGGTGCTGATTTATAATCGGGCTTGTTTTAAATTCCCAATAACTCCCGTCAAAATCAAATTTTCTTATGGTTGTGATGCTTTCCCCCAGAAAAACTTTGTCTAAAATGGCTATTGCATCATTTAGCTCAGCTATGTTAGTAAGACTTTCCTGCAGTGTCATTCCTAAAGTTATTTCTATATTATTCAGCGCTTTAATGTTCTTTTTGTGAATACTGTTGAAATTCAGATACTCATAATTTCTGCCTATAGAATAAATACTCACATCTTTCGGGCTTTCTAGGATAGCCTCAAGTATGGTCTCGTTGTTTTGAAGTTTGTTTTTGCTTATTGTTGTTAAGTTTTTAGCCCTTTGGCGTTCTGTTAAAATTGTTGAAAAAAAGAGACTGCAAATTGAAATTATGCACAAGAATAAATCCAAAAACAAAATAGAATTATTTAAATTTCCTTTTATGAAAGGTCCAATTCCATTTGTTGTTGTAATAATCGCAAATGAGGCTATTATGATGATAACAAGTGAGGTAATTTTTGTTCCAAAACGGTAAACAGACCAAAATAATAGAGGTAAGATGAGATATTTTAAATCATATTGATTAAAAAATACGTAACTGCACAAAACGATGGTTATTATTCCAAACAAGAAAATTTCTGATGAGTTAATTTTTTTTTGGACTGAAGAATCTTTAAGAAGCCATGATAGTATTAAAGGCGTAATCAAGATAATTCCAATTATATCGCCAAGCCACCAGGTTTGAAAAGTCTGCCAAATTTCATTTTTAGTAATTGCCTTTGAAAGCGTTAAGCAGATGGTTCCAATTAAGGAGGAAATGGTAGCATAGCATATAGAACCTAAAATTAGTAAAACTAATACAGTTTCTCCGCTGTAGAATGGATGATGTCCTTTGGTTGTGCGTGTTATTAAGAACTTACTGGATAATACAGCGGTTATATTCCCAACAGTAATTATAAGTCCAATTATGAGATGATTCAATAAATGGGGAGTGTTTAGACTTTCTATATTTAAATCCGGAAATATATTGATTATAAGTGCCCCAATCCCAATTCCTAATATAGCTCTTTTTTCTGTGATTAAAACGGATGCTAATGCAAGTCCGGCAGGTAAAAACATTGGACTGACGGTTATTGGCTCTACAGGCAGTAAAAAACTGATTTTGTAAAGCAGAATATATAAAACAGCTATGACAGGACCAGTAGTTTTTGATCTTAAAAAGGATTGTTCAGAATAGAATGAAGTTAATGAATTGTTAGATTTCATTATGTTTTAATTTCTATTGGTATATGTTTTAAATTAAAAGGAATCTTTTATAAAAGTTGCTAAAGAATTCATTTGGTGCTATGAATTTATAAAAAATATACTAATGTTTTTAAAGGCAGTAGGATTATTTTGCTGAAAGGGAAAAGAATTGTCTTTTCGGATTGCTTAGAATGGGTAACTTTTTTGCAGGATTCGTTTTTTTGGATCAAAAAGTAATAAAAACAAAAAACCCACTAATTTCTTAGTGGGTTTTGTGGTACCTCCAGGGATCGAACCAGGGACACATGGATTTTCAGTCCATTGCTCTACCATCTGAGCTAAGGTACCTTGCTATTAATTCACTTTGCTCTTATTTTATTAGGAGTTCAATGAACTTGTTTGCGGGTGCAAATATAGAACCATTTTTAATTTATCCAAAAGAAATTTTAAAAAAAATCAATTCGTATCTTCGCATTGTTAAATATAAATTATGATTCTAGCCATCGATGTTGGAAATACGAGAGTTAAATCTGCTGTATTTGAGGGTAATGCCGTTTTGGAGAGCTTTGTTTTTTCAAAAACTGAGCTTGAAAAAAACATTCAGAATATTTTAGAAAAATATAGAAAACTTACTCATTTGGTCGTTTCTTCGGTTTCGGATGTAGAAAAACAGTCTTTTTCAGATTTTGAGAGTCTTGTAAATGTTCATTTTGTTTCTCATAATGATCCATTCCCATTTGTTAATCATTATAAAACCCCTAAAACTTTAGGAGTGGACAGAATGGTGCTTGCTGCCGGCGCGACACTTCAGTTTCCCAATCAAAACCGGCTGGTTATTGATGCAGGAACGTGTGTTACTTACGATTTTATCGATGGATCGGATAATTATGAAGGCGGGGCAATCTCTCCGGGATTACAGTTAAGATATGCTGCACTGCATAATTTTACTGCTAAACTCCCTTTATTAGAATTAGAAAATCCGGAACATTTTATAGGTAAATCAACATCAGAATCCCTGCACTCTGGAGTTGTAAACGGATTGGTCTATGAAATAGACGGTTTTATAGAGGAATATAAGTCAATGCACCCAAACTTTATAATAATTTTAACGGGCGGAGATGCAGTTTTTTTGGCTAAACGATTAAAAAATACCATATTTGCCAATTCAAATTTTCTATTAGAGAGTTTGAATCAAATTTTTCAATATAAAACAGAAAATGATTAAAAAATTTATTGTTATTGCATGTTTCTTTTTTTCGTTAATGGCCAATGCTCAAAGCGGATCTGCATCTCCTTATTCTTTTTTCGGTTTAGGGGAATCCAGATTTAAAGGAAATCTTGAAAACCGTTCTATGGGAGGACTTAATATAGAGCAAGACAGTCTTCGTATGAATATTTTGAATCCTGCGAGTTTTGCAGCTATGAGGTTCACAGCTTTTACAATTGGAGGAAATTATACAACAACCAAATTAAAAACGGATTCCAGAAGTGATGCAGCACAAAGAACAACTGTTGATTATTTGGCTGTAGCTTTGCCTTTAGGGAAAATGGGAGTAGGATTTGGATTGTTGCCTTACACTTCGGTGGGATATAATATTGAATCAACTAATTCGGAGCCGGATGGTGTAAATAATGTGATGAAAGGTACAGGCGGTTTAAATAAAGCCTTTTTTTCATTGGGATATACAATTATTCCTAATTTAGTAGTGGGTGCTGATGTGCAGTATAATTTTGGTAGAATTAATAATTCAAACTTAGAATTTTTAACTGGTGTGTTGATTGGTACCGAAGAAAAAAATAAAGCAGATTTAAATGGATTTGCATCTAATTTGGGTATAATGTATAAGCATAAAATTTATAAAAAAACAAATTTTTACAGCAGTTTTACGTACACTCCTGAAGCTACATTATCGTCAACAAATACTAAAACAATTTCAACAGTAAAATATAATTCAGTTTATGATGTTGCAGTTTATGATGCTTTAGCTGAAAGAGAAATTAGAACTGATTTAAAAATCCCTGCAAAATCGTCTCTTGGTTTTGGAGTTGGTGAAACCAGAAAATGGCTGTTAGGAACGCAATTAGTTTTTCAAAATGTTGGAAAATTAACGGATGATTTTAATACGGTTGAAAATGTTTCTTACGAGAAATATTCGAGTTATAGTTTAGGAGGCTTTTATGTTCCTAAAAACAATGTTTTTTCAAAGTATTTTCAAAAGGTGGTTTATAGAGGAGGTTTGAAATATACCAAAACAGGCACAATAATTAATTCTGAAGAAATAAATGAGAAGGCAGTTACTTTTGGAATGGGTCTGCCTATTCTTGGGAGTATCTCCAATGTAAATGTAGGTTTGGAATATGGGCAGAGAGGTACAACTTCAAAGGGGCTGGTTCAGGAGAATTATTTTACTTTTGCAATGAGTTTTTCTCTTAATGACAAATGGTTTGGGCATAGAAAAATTGACTAATTTTAATTTACGGAATTGGTTTTTTAGTGCTGTTTAAATATTTATTATGAGTTTTTTAAATAAAGATATTTCTTTTATCTTATCACTTTTCATTATTGTAAGTGTTCTTTTTGGTTGTGAAAGTAATTTTAAGGAGATTCATAAAAACGATTATGCAGAATTTGTTCCAAGTGGTGATGCTGATCATGTAAATTTGAAATATACCGATTCAGGAAAAGTAAAATCCATACTCGTAAGCCGAAAAATGCTTGATTATGCAAATGTTGATTTCGCCTTTACAGAGTTTCCCAAAGGAGTAGATGTTACAATTTATGACAATAAAGGAAAAAAAACATTTATCAGGTCTAATTACGCAGTTTCCTATAAGCAGACAAATATTATTGACTTACAGGGTAAAGTAAAAATCACTTCTGAAGCCGGGCAGATATTAGAAACAGAGCAATTATTTTTTGACCAAAAAAATCAATGGTTTTATACAGAGAAAAAATTTAAACTGACTGATGCAGCAAACAGCTCTACTGGTCAGGGAATTGATTTTAGCAAAGATTTTAAAACTATTAATTCCCAAAGAATACAGGGAGAAATTGAATCTAAAGAAAAATAAAAAAACAAACACATGAATTTTTTAAAATATACCTCATATTTATACTTAGCTTTTGGACTCTATTTTTTATACGAAGGCTATACACAATGGAGTGCTAACGAGAATCCTTTTCTAAGTTTTGTTATTGGCGGGTTAGCCATTTTTATGTTTTTCTTCAGAAGGAAGTTTGCTAAAAAGTTTGAAGACAGGAATAAACAATCATAAAATAAAATGGAAATAAGTATCATAATATTGAGCTTAATACTATGTGCTTTTTTTTCGGGAATGGAGATGGCCTTTATATCTTCGAATAAAATTTATCTTGAATTAGAAAAAAAACAAAATACTTTCATTTCAAGAATACTTGCAAAACTTATAGAGAAACCATCAAAGTTTATTGTTGCAATGCTCGTTGGAAACAATATTGCACTTGTGGTTTACGGTTTTTTTATGGGTGAATTATTGATGAAATGGCTGCTGCTTTTGGATTTTCATTTTTCTCAGGATGCAGTACTTTTAATTCAGACTGTGATTTCAGCTCTAATAGTTTTGATAACGGCAGAATTTCTTCCCAAGGTTTTTTTTCAGATTTATGCCAATTCACTTATTAAGTTTTTTGTCATTCCCTCTTATTTTTTCTATAAATTATTCTATTTTGTTTCTGCTTTTTTGATTTGGATTTCGGATTTTATTTTGAAGAAATTTTTTAAAACTGAAGGTGACCAAACACAGTTTTATTTCAGTAAAATAGAATTAGGGAATTATATCGCTGAACAAATGAGTACGGTTGAAGATAATGACGAGGTAGATTCGGAAATACAGATTTTTAGAAATGCATTAGATTTTTCGGGAGTAAAAGCAAGAGATGTAATGACTCCTCGAACCGAGATCGCAGCAATTGATGTAACTGAATCGGTAGAAAATCTAAAAACATTGTTTATAGAGACAGGTTATTCTAAAATGATAATTTATCAAAATTCTTTGGATGACATCATTGGTTATGTACATTCTTTTGATTTGTTTAAAAAACCTTCAGCCATCAGCGGAATAGTAATTCCGGTAGAATTTATTCCAGAAGCGATTTTTGTAAAAGATGCTATGAATTTATTGACTAAAAAGAGAAAAAGTGTCGCAGTAGTATTAGATGAATACGGAGGAACATCAGGAATTCTGACAATTGAAGATATTGTCGAAGAACTTTTTGGCGAAATAGAAGATGAACACGATTTGGATGAGGAATTAATCGAGAAAGAACTGGGTGAGAATTCGTTTTTATTTTCAGCCCGTTTTGATGTTGAGTATTTAAATCAAACCTATAAGCTTGCAATTCCAGAGAATGAATCTTATGGTACGCTCGGGGGATTTATAGTAAATTTTACTAAGGAAATTCCTCAAAAAGATGATGAAATTACTATTGATAATTACCATTTTGTCATCGAGGAAGCAACAAATAAGAAGATTGAATTGGTTAAAATGACTATCAAAGACTAGGATTGCTTTTTTAATTTAAAAAAAAACAAAAAAAAAACAGTAGTTCTATAATTATTAATTAGATAATTGTATTTTCGCAAACAAAATTTTAAAATAAACAATAATATACAATGGCAGTTTTATCAAAAATTAGACAACATTCCGCTATAATGATTGGAGTTATTGCTCTAGCATTATTCTCATTTATCATACAGGATCTTTTTACAAATGGAAGTTTTGGCAGTAGCACAAAGGATGTTGGAAGCATAAATGGAAAAGATATCTCATTTGAGGACTTTAGGCTTAAAGTAAGCAATGTAGAAAAGAGCGGACAGGGAATTACTTCAACTGAAGCATCCAGAAGAGTTTGGGATCAGGAAGTGACAATCGCTTTGCTTTCTGCAGAATTTGATAAATTAGGATTAAGAGTAGGTGAGAAGCATATTTTGGAAATTCTTAAAGCTGATCAGAATATTGGAAAAAACCCAATGTTTTTGAATGCTGCAGGTATGTTTGATGTTGCAAAATTTAAAGAATTTTTTAAATCAAATCCAGAGCAGGCTCAGTTTTTAAAAGACAGAGAGAAAGATGCAGAATTGAATGCTAAATTTCAAATTTATAATACCTTAATTAAAGGCGGTATTTATACAACTGAAAGCGAAGGAAAATTCAATTATGAATTGGGAGCAAACAAAGTAAACTTTGATTATGTTGCTGGTTTATATTCTACTATTAAAGACAGTGAAGTAAAAATTACTGATGCTGAAATATTAGAATTCATGAAAGAAAGCCCAAAGAAATTTAAATCAGAAGAAACTCGTAATGTAGAGTATGTTTTGGTTGAAGATAAAGCTTCGCCTGAAGATGTTAATGAAGTTAAATCTAAACTTACTGCTTTGTTATCTGGGAGTGTGGTTTATAATCAGACAACTGGTAAAAATGATACTTTAGCAGGATTTAAAAACACTAAAAATATTGCTGATTTTGTAAATTCAAATTCCGATGTGCCTTATGATTCTTCTTATGTTGCCAAAAATAATTTGCCGGCTGTAGATGCTGATAAATTATACAATTTAGCTCCTGGAGAAGTTTATGGGCCATACGTTTTTGGTAATTACTACTGTATTTCAAAATCTTTAGGTAGAAAAGCTGGCGTAAATGCTAAAGCAAGCCATATCTTAATTGGTTATGAAGGTTCTCAGACTCCAAATACAAAAGAAAAAAGAACGAAAGAAGAAGCAAAAGCAAAAGCAGAAGCTATTTTAGCTCAAGTTACAGCAAGTCCAGACAGTTTCATGATGTTAGCTTTTACAGCTTCGGATGATTCTTCTGCTCAACAAGGAGGAGATTTAGGATATTTTGGGCAAGGTCAAATGGTAAAGCCTTTTAATGATTTTGTTTTCAATAGCGGTATTGGAAAAGTAGGTTTGGTAGAAACACAATTTGGTTTTCATATTATTAAAGTTACAGATAAACAAGACGGTATCCGTTTAGCGACTGTGGCTCAGAAAAATGAGGCTTCAGAAGCTACTTCTGATAAATTATTTGAGCAGGCAACTAAATTTGAAATGGAAGCTGCAGAGAAAGATTTTAATAAAACTGCTAAAGAATTGGGACTTACTGTGTCGCCAGCTGTTTCAGTAAAAGCAATGGACGAAAATTTTGGTTCTCTTGGCGCTCAACGAAATATTGTAAGATGGGCTTTTGAAAATGATACTAAAGAAGGAGCTGTTAAAAGATTTGAGGTAGCTAATTTAGGGCATGTAATTGCAAAACTTAAATCTGTTGATAATTCAGGATTAGTTCCAGTTGAGCAGGCAAGACCTTACGTAGAGTCTATTCTTAAAAACAAGAAAAAAGCCGAATTGCTAAAAGCAAAAATGACAGGAAGTTCATTAGAAGCAATTGCAAAAGCAACAGGTTCTACTGTTCAAAAAGCAGCTAATATTACTTTGGAAAGTCCAGTTTTACCTGGAGGTGTTGGGCAGGAAGCTAAAGTAGTTGGAAATGCATTCGCTTTGACAGCAAATAAAATGTCTGCTCCAATCGAGGGTGTTACCGGAGTTTATGTAGTGAAAAATATAAGTACTGTTAAAGCTCCAGCCCTAAAAAGCTATGCTGATAATGTTGCTAAACTGAAATCACAAAGCGCATCAGAGTCAAACAGAGTATTACCAGCTTTGAAAGAAGGTGCTGAGATAAAAGATAATAGAAAAGACTTTAATTACTAAATAGTAATTTAAAAAACAAAAAGCCCGATACTTATAAACTGCGAGTATCGGGCTTTTTTGATTATATTCTTTTTAATGGTATATTGAATTGCATTCGAAATGCATAGTTTAATGTTGGTGTAAGAATTTTAAATATCTTTATTTTTTATAGGATAGTTTTTGGTTTTATAATTTCAAAATATTGCTTTTAAAAGGTTATTTAGGTATATAGTCTAAACAATTTGCGTTATTAGAAAAATTGCCATTAATTTGTCCTATGTTTTTTGCAGGAATAATATTCTCAATAAATTTTTAATTTTACAATGAATATCGTGAAAATTTTAATTAATAATAGTTTGTATGTTTAGTTTTTTTAGAAAAAGGCCTAAAGTATATTCCAAAATTGAAAGTCATATTTATGGAATAATTACAGAGTTATTGAAGCTTAGCGTTACGGATATTAATTGTGACGAGTTAGGAGGCAAATACTATTTAAGTAACGAAGAGCAGCATTTTAGAGTTACCATCTTCAGTAATGATGCTGTTATCAGACTGACTAATACACGTGACTCTGTTGCAGAGAAATATGATAAGACTTTTGTTGATGACGTTTTAAAGGCAGTAAAAGAAGAAAAGCACCGCAGAATGGAATTAGTGTGTGACTCAATCACAACTAGTATAGAAAAGATGGCCGAGCGTTTACATCATACGCTTATTGAATCAAATGAGCAGGCAGATCATACAATTCAGCTTATACAATCTGGAAAATATAATAAAACTAAAAAAGCGAATTAGTTGAATGTTTTTCTTTAATTATTTATAGATCCTCTGCTATAAATTTACAAAATCATATCGTTGTATTGAATCACTGTTTCGTAACCTTTGTTAAAAAAGTAAGATTTAGGATTTTCTTCGGAAACTACCAATACAAAATCACCTCCCCAAGCCCCAAGACTTTTTATCGTTCCGTTAAAATCCGGAAATAAAGTTTCTTTGACCGTTTTGGTTTCAAGAATAGAACTCAGTAATTTTTCGTGGTTTTCTAAAGTTTGCGCAAAGACATCTTTGTTTTCAGCATCTAAAACTCTTTGAGTTATTTGATTTATAGCTTCTTTTTGGGTTTCTAAATTGTTTTTTTTCTCTTTATAAGAAGCTATCGCACTTTTGCTGCTTTGCTTTTGATTTAGATAAACAAAGTATAGATTTTTTGAAAAAGAAGGATTGAATTTTACAGTTTCAACAATTGGTTTTTCCACTTCCAGATGATATAAAACAGGAGCGTTATTTTGAGCGCATGCAATATCATAGCCACTGCCTCCAAAGCTGTTTTTAAGTAGTGTAAAAGCATCAATTTGGAACCATTGGGCAATATTGTTTATTAGAGTAGAAGAGGTTCCTAATCCCCATTTTCTTGAAAAACTCAATTCGGTGGTAATGATATAGCCTTCTGAAATTAATAATGCATCTGGGTTGAGCTGATGTGCTGTTCTTAAAATGGTAATTAAGGTATTTTTGATTGACTCAGTTTCTAAAGGAACTGTTGAGACAATTGCAGTAAATGGTATCGTTTCATCAAACCAGATGCTTCCGTCAGCGTCATAACTTGTCCATTTTATTTCTTGATTATTGCTCTTTTCAACGATTAGATTTTGACCATATTTTGTCGGCAGAGCCAATGCTTTTGCGCCATCAAGAACCAGATATTCGCCCGTTATTAAAAGTTTTCCGTTGCTGTAAAAAGTTTTTTTCATTTTTGAAAAAGTATTAAGAACGCAGAATTAAGTATTACGAATTCTTATGCTTGATTTTTGAAATCGAAATTGATTTTTGAATGTGATTATTTTCTTAAATTTTCTAGAAAATCAACTACAGCACTATGAGAAACAACGTGGTGCTTAAAGTGTTTTTTGGTCAAAATACGCTCTTCTTCATTCGCTTCAAACTGGTTGAGGATATTGTTTAAATGCATTTTCATGTGTCCATCTTGAATTCCGGTGGTGGTCAGCGAGCGCAATGCGGCAAAGTTCTGAGCTAATCCTGCTACGGCTGTGATTTGCATTAATTCTTTTGCTGATGGTTTTTCCAGCATTTCTAAAGATAATTTTACTAAAGGATGAAGCGATGTCAATCCGCCGACAGTTCCCAAAGCCAATGGTATTTCCAGCCAGAAACTGAAGATTCCGTTTTCTATTTTGGCATGTGATAAGCTGGAATACTGCCCATCTTTTGATGCATAAGCATGAACTCCGGCTTCGACCGCTCTAAAATCGTTTCCAGTTGCAACAACAACAGCATCAATTCCGTTCATGATTCCTTTATTATGGGTCACTGCGCGGAAAGGTTCTACTTCGGCAATTTGAACAGCTTGTATAAATTTGGCAGCAAACTCGTGTGGATTTTCGATGTGCTTTTCAGCTAAATCTTCTATAGGACAAGATACTTCGGCACGGACAATGCAGTCTGGAACATAGTTGGAAAGAATGCTCATTACCACTTCAATGTTTTTTTCTTCCTCCGAAAATGATTCATAAGACAAAGCTTCCTCTTTTAATGTTTTGGCAAATACTTCCAGACAGGAGTTTATAAAATTGGCTCCCATACTGTTTTTTGTTTCAAAAGTGGCATGAAGCTGATGGTAATTTGGAAGCAGATTGGTCTTGTCTTTTAATACAATATCCAAAATACCGCCACCGCGTTTTTGCATGTTCTTGGTGATACTTTCAGTTGAATCAAATAATTTAGATTTTAGTTGTGCAAAGAATGATGTTAATTTTGATTTGTCTCCTTTGTAGATAAAATGAACTTGACCAATTTTTTCGGTATTAATAACGGTAGCTTTAAAACCACCGCGTGTTGACCAAAATTTGGCGGCTTTGGAAGCAGCAGCAACTACAGAGCTTTCTTCAATAGCCATTGGAATGGTATGATATTTTCCATTAATCAGGAAATTTGGTGCTACTCCCAGCGGAACATAAAAGTTGGATATGGTATTTTCTATGAATTCATCATGCAGTTTCTGAATTTTTTCATCGGTATTCCAATAGTTTTTCAGTAATGAGACTGCTTCGCTTGGAGTTGAAAAATAGTTAGTGGCAATCCAGTTTATTTTTTCTTCTTTGGATAATTTAGAAAATCCGGCAACTGCGTTATTCATAGAGTATAAATTATAGCTTTATCACAGCAAAGATACATATTCATTTATTTTATTTTGAAATTGATTTTGTTCTGTTTAAGACGAAAATAGTAAGCTTGGTTTTTATAAAAAAATCGGCAGAATCATTTTGCGAATATCAGTGGTTTCCTGTTTATTTTTATATTAGAAGAAAAAATCACTTTTGCAGTTGTTTTGGGTTGTTTTTTAAATATTGCCTATTTAATAGGAAGAATGATTGGTATTTATTCAATTATTGAAAAACATTCATAAGGATTGTTAAAAATATTATTTTATAACATTTAACAGCGTAAAAGTGTTTTATTTGCCAAAATTTCACTAAAATTGTCGTTTTATAACTTAATCCATATTATGTATTCGAATAAAATTACTACGTTACTTTTCTTTTTGTGTATTACGGTATTCGGGCAGCAAAAAATCACTGTCGATGAGATTTTTACAGGCGCTTTTCGTGCAAAAGGAATGGATGAATTACAATCGCTGCAAAACACAAATCAATATACAGTATTGAATTTTGACAGAGCAACTAGGAGTATGCAAATCGACCTTTATGATTTTGCTACCCTAAAAAAAGAGTCAAACTTAATTGACACTAAAAACTTTACAGCACTTGCAGACGGAATAGACAGTTATACTTTTGATGCTTCTGAAAAGCAATTATTAATTGCTTGTAATTCTGATAAAATTTTCCGCCACTCTTTTACTGCAGATTATTTTTTATATGATCTTGCGGCCAAAACCCTAACTAAGCTTTTTGATTTTAAAGTACAGGAGCCAACTTTTTCTCCTGATGGGACAAAAATTGCGTATGCTAAAGGAAATAATTTATATGTGTACGATGTAGCTTCAAAAATATCGACTGCAATTACATCAGACGGGAAAAAGAATTCTATCATTAATGGTATTACTGACTGGGTTTATGAAGAAGAATTTGCTTTTGTAAGAGCTTTTGATTGGAGTAAAGACAGTAAAAAAGTAGCTTTTATTCGTTTTGATGAAAGCGAAGTTCCTGAATTTTCGATGTCAATTTTTAAGAAAGAACTGTATCCAACAATAGAGACTTTCAAATACCCGAAAGCAGGAGAGAAAAACGCAGCAGTTTCATTGCACATTTATGATGTAGCAGCCAGCACAGCAAAAAAAGTTGATTTAGGAAATTATAAAGATTTTTATATTGCCAGACTAAAATGGACAAATGACAGCAATGTATTGTCGGCACAGGTTTTAAACCGTCATCAGGATAATCTGGATTTGTTATTTATTGACGGGACTACTGCTAGTGCAAAAGTAATCTTGAATGAAAAAGACAAAGCATATGTTGATGTTACTGATAATTTGACTTTTTTACAAGATAACAGTTTTATCTGGACAAGTGAAAAAGACGGTTTCAACCATATTTATCTTTATGATAAAACTGGAAAACTTAAAAATCAAGTTACAAAAGGAAACTGGGAAGTTACTTCATACTACGGTTTCGACGAAAAAGCAAAAACCATTTTTTATCAGTCTACAGAGAATGGTTCTATTAACAGAGATTTATACCGCATAGCATTAGACGGAAAAAACAAAATGTGTCTGTCTAAAAATATAGGAACAAATACGGCTACTTTCAGCCCTAATTTCCAATTCTTCATTAATACTTTCTCAAGCGCTGCTCAACCTACAGTTTATACTTTAAACGAATCAAAAACTGGGAAAGAAATTAAAGTTATCGAAAACAATCAGGATCTTGCTTCTAAATTAAAAGGTTATAATCTGCCTTCAAAAGAGTTTTTTGTTTTAAAAACCGAGAAAGGAAACGAATTAAATGCTTGGATTATGAAGCCTAAAGATTTTGACCCTTCTAAAAAATATCCGGTTTTCATGTTTCAATATTCTGGACCAGGATCACAGCAGGTAGTAAACGGATGGGGCAGTTCTAATGAATATTGGTTCATGATGCTAACACAGCAAGGTTATATTGTGGCTTGTGTTGATGGCAGAGGAACCGGTTTTAAAGGTGCTGATTTCAAGAAAGTAACACAGATGCAGTTAGGAAAATACGAAGTTGAAGACCAAATTGATGCAGCCAAAGTGATTGGGAATTATCCTTATGTAGACAAAACAAGAATTGGGATTTTTGGCTGGTCGTATGGAGGATTTATGGCGTCAAACTGTATTTTTCAGGGAGCCGATGTGTTCAAAATGGCAATTGCTGTAGCGCCTGTAACCAACTGGCGTTTTTATGACAGTATCTACACAGAAAGATACATGCAGACTCCGCAGGAAAATCCAAGCGGCTATGACAATAATTCGCCAATCAATCACACAAATAAATTAAAAGGGAAGTTTTTATTAATTCATGGTTCTGCTGATGATAATGTACATGTACAAAATTCTATGCAGATGATGGAAGCTTTAATCCAAGCTGATAAGCAGTTTGATTCTCAAATTTATCCGGATAAAGATCACGGGATTTATGGAGGAAAAACAAGGATTCAGCTGTACAATAAAATGACTAACTTTATCAAGGAAAATTTATAACCCAAATCATAACCTAAACATAAACCAAAACAAAAAAATGACAGAAACTAAAACAAATACAGCACATCCAAAAGGGCTTTGGGTACTGTTTGGAACTGAAATGTGGGAGCGTTTCAACTTCTACGGAATGCGGGCTTTACTGACTTTATTTCTTGTGAATTCATTATTGATGAAGGAAGAAGAAGCTTCATTGATTTATGGTGGCTTTCTGGGACTTTGTTATTTGACTCCAATGCTGGGAGGTTTTATTGCTGATCGTTTTTTCGGAAATAGAAATTGTATTTTGCTGGGCGGTATTATGATGGCTATTGGACAGTTATTGCTGTTTACCAGCGGCAGTATTTTTGATGCTAACTTAGGTTTGGCAAAAATAATAATGTACTGCGGATTAGGAGTTATCGTTTTTGGAAATGGTTTTTTTAAGCCAAATATTTCCAGTATGGTGGGAAGTTTGTATCCAAAACAGGAAAAAACAAAACTAGACTCTGCATTTACTATTTTTTACATGGGTATTAACATCGGGGCTTTCCTAGGTCAGTCTATTTGTCCGCTTTTAGGTGATGTTAAAGATGCTTCTGGTTTTAGAGATGTTCATGCTTTTAAATGGGGTTTTTTAGCAGCTTCTATCGCAATGCTTTTGGGGACTATTCTTTTTTACTTCTTGAAAAATAAATATGTAGTGACTCCGGAGGGAAGACCATTAGGAGGTTTGCCATCTAAAAATATTGATTCTGATTTTGAAGAAGGAGAAGCTCAAAAAGCTAATTTTTCTAACAAAGCTTTATCTATTGCTGGAATTGCATTTTTAGGTTTAGGATTGTTTTTTCATTACGCAGTAGGACAGAATTTAATTTATACACTGATTTATTCAAGCGGTTTGGCTTTGGCCGGATTAATTATTTCCGATTCATCATTGACTAAAATTGAGAGAGACAGAATTTTAGTTATCTATATTGTTTCGTTCTTTATTATTTTCTTCTGGGCTGCGTTTGAGCAGGCAGGTTCGTCTTTGACTTTTATTGCAGATAATCAAACAGACAGAAACTTTTTTGGCTTTTTAATGCCAGCTTCGATGGTTCAGATTTTCAACGGATTATTCGTTGTAATATTAGCAGTTCCGTTTAGCGTATTATGGGATACTTTAAGAGCAAAAGAAAAAGAACCAATTTCTCCTGTAAAATTAGCAGTTGGTTTAGTAATTATTTCTTTGAGCTTCTTTATGATTGCAACTCAGGTTTCTTATATCGGGACTTCAGGATTGCTTTTGGTTAAATGGCTGATTTTATTGTATTTCTTAAACACTTGCGCAGAGTTATGTCTATCTCCAATTGGGCTTTCATTGGTAGGTAAATTATCTCCCAAACGTTTTGCTTCTTTATTATACGGAGTATTTTTCTTGTCGAATGCGTCAGGTTATGCTTTAGGAGGAACTTTAGGTTCTATTTTGCCGGCTACCGGTGATAAATTTGAAAAAGCAAAAGAATTAGGTATCGATCTTCAGGCTGTTTTAGACAAAACAGTAACACCTACAGCTGAGCAATTAGTTCTTTTAGAAAAAAATCAGATTAGCGCTGCCAATCACTTTTTTGCAGGTTTTGAAATTCACAACTTATATGAATTTTTTATGGTATTTGTAGTTCTTACAGGAATCGCAGCACTATTGTTATTTGCATTAACTCCATTTTTGAAAAAAATGATGCACGGTGTCAGATAATTTAATGAAATAAAAAAACACAAAACATCATCTTTTGGATTTAGTCTGAAAGATGATGTTTTTTATTTATACACTTAAGATAATTATAATGGAACAAAATTTAAGTTTAGAACAAATACAAAATTTTAAAGGAAAATATCCTAAACAATTGTGGTATCTGTTTACTGTTGAAATGTGGGAGCGGTTTTGCTTTTACGGAATGCGCGGTGTTTTAACCTTCTTCATGGTTGATCAGCTTTTGCTTAAAGATGAAGCGGCTAATCTCCAGTATGGAGCCATTCAGGCATTTGTATATGCTTTTACTTTTGTTGGAGGTATTTTTGCAGATAAAGTTTTAGGATTCAAAAAATCTTTGTTTTTTGGAGGAATCGTTATGATTTTGGGCAATCTGCTTATTGCTTTTGCTCCTCAGCAGTTATTTTATTATGGTTTGGCTTTTTCTATAATTGGTACTGGTTTTTTTAAGCCTAATATTTCTTCAATGGTTGGGGAACTCTATCATGAAAGCGATCATAGAAGAGATGCCGGTTATGGAATGTTTTATGCTGGAATTAATATTGGCGGTTTTTTTGGCGGTATTTTGTGTATTTATTTAGGAAAATATTACTCTTGGCCGTTATGTTTTCTTTCAGCAGCAATTGTAATGATGTTTGGACTGCTTACTTTTTTGTTTACCAAAAAACATCTGGGTCCGATTGGGAATTCTCCGTTACTGCATTTAGAGCCAAGTAAAAGAAAATTTAGGGAGATAGCGGTTTACATTGGGTCGCTGTTAAGCATTCCTTTTATTTTTATAATGGTAAAAAATACTGATTACACAGATTATTTCATGTACACCATTGGTATAATTGCAATTATTTATTTTCTGTATGAAGTCATAAAATTGGGTGATGCAAAACTGCAGAAAAAGATGGCCGCAGCTTTTACGTTTATTTTCTTCTATTTAGTGTTTAATGCCATTTACGAACAAAGCGGAGGTTCATTATCGCTGTTTGCTAAAGATAATTTAAGTCATGATTTACTTGGATTCAACATTGATCCAAATGCAGTAAATAACAGTTCTAACACTTTGTTTGTAGTTGTTTTCAGTCCTTTGATCGGGTTGCTTTGGCTTTGGCTTGCCAAAAAGAAAATTGAGCCTAACACTTTGATTAAATTTGGTATTGGTTTTCTGTTTTTAGCGGCTTCTTTTTATATTTTTTATTATACTAAATTTTTTGCCGATGTTAATGGAATCACTTCACTGAATGTGTTCACATTCGCTTACTTGGTAACGACAATCGGTGAGCTCTGTTTAGGTCCTATCGGAATGTCAATTATTACTAAGCTTTCGCCAAAAAGACTCTTCGGAATGATGATGGGATTGTGGTTTTTAGCAACCGCATTTGGGCAGTTATTTGCTGGGAAATTAGGAGCCGAAATTTCTAAATCGAATACAGGAACAACTTTAATGTCTAAGCTGCAGTCATACACGGATGGATATTATCAATTGGCTGTTTACTCGCTGATTGCTGGGGTTATCCTGATTGTGATTTCGCCTTTAATTAAAAAATTAATGCAAGAAGTAAAGTAACTGATTACTTTTGCTGTTATTTTGTATAAATTTGTAAATTAGAAATATACTTTTGGAGTAAATAAAGTTCAGTTTTTTGAATTGAGTTTTGCTCTAACAAAATTAATAAACACATTATATGAAAAAAATAATTTTAATCGCATTCTTTTTTATTGGGATTAGCATTTCTCAAGCGCAAGAAACAAAGCCAGAATTAAAATCAGATTTAAAATGGTACACAGATGTAAAAGAAGCTATCAAAGTTTCAAATAAAAAGAAAAAACCATTACTGTTATTCTTTACAGGAAGTGATTGGTGCGGTTGGTGTATCCGTCT
The DNA here is from genome assembly GCA_963511795.1 of uncultured Flavobacterium sp. Taxonomy (GTDB): domain Bacteria; phylum Bacteroidota; class Bacteroidia; order Flavobacteriales; family Flavobacteriaceae; genus Flavobacterium. The sequence continues at coordinate 52,610 of CAUPKP010000032.1, forward strand.
GCAAAAGGAAGTGTTAAAAACACCTGAATTCAGCAAATGGGCAAATAAAAACGTAATTCTTGTGGAGTTGGATTTTCCTAGAAGAACTGCTCAGCCTGAAGCTGTTAAAACTCAGAATAATGAATTACAGCAAGTTTTCGGAATACAAGGTTTTCCAACGATTTATTTTGCAAATGCTAAGACTAATAAAGAAGGAAAAATAAATTTTGAAGGACTGGGAAGTACAGGTTATGTAGCTGGAGGTCCAAGTGCATGGATTGCAACTGCAGAGAATTTTGTAAAAAAACCTGTAGCTGCGGCTAAAGCTAAAACTAAAAAAGCGTAAAAAAATATTAGTTAATTTTAAAGAATCCCTTTTCGGCAGTTGCATGGAAAGGGATTTTTTGTTTGGAACAAGTTGCTTCCCATTTTTTTTGAACCGACTTATAATTCGATGCATCGGCAACAAGAATCTTAGGTTTTATGGTTTGCAGTAATCGGTCAAGATTCAGTTTTGGTGACTGTGTTAGCAGCAAAACATCGGGATGAATATTCTTAGGAAAAACCATTGAACTGTCTATCAAAAGGATTTTTTTTCCTTTAAAATAAAACAGATTTTTCAATTTCGGCTGTTCTTTTAGTGTGCTGAAATTAGCAGTCAGATAAGAAGAAAGCATAGTGTTTTTTAAAATGCTGTCATTTGTATACACCGTTGCTATAGTCCCGTTTCGTTCTATGAGCTGTGTTTTTTTAGAACTGTTTAAAACTATAAATTCTGTTTGATTCTGAATCTCCCATTTGGTTGCTATACAGGATAATTGAAGTAATATAACAGCTGATAATACTGCAAATATGCTTTTTGTATTTTTCTGCTGAAAAGCAATAATCAGTGTGATAATTACCAAATAACTGCTTATCAGAAGCGGACTGTTTAAAGGAATGTTTTTTATAATAAACTGTTCAAATGAAGCAATGAAACCAATTGTCTGATCCAGATAATAAATGCTTAATTCCAATATTTTTGCTGGATAATAAGGAATCCAGCCGAATGCAGCTAAAAGCATTACCAAAACACCCAAACTCATAATGAACCCCAAAAACGGAATCACAATTAAATTTGTAATGAAGAACAATCCTGGAAACTGATGAAAGTAATAAATGCTAAGTGGCAGCGTGCCAATCTGTGCGGCAAATGAAACGGTTAATATGTTCCAGAAGTAGTTCGCAATTTTGTTTTTTGGTCTCCAGATATTTGCCAATAAAGGCTGTAGCCAAACAATAAAAAACAGCGCAGCATAACTCAGCTGAAAACCTACATCGAATAAAAAGGAAGGCTGAAACAGCAAAATAAGTAAGATTGAAACAAGTAGAGTGTGATAAATGCTGACGCTTCTTCTTAAATACTGACCAACAGCAACAAACGAAAACATTGTCACTGAACGCACCACCGAAGGTGCAAGCCCAGCCAAAATCCCAAAAAGGAACAACGCAGCGAGTGTAATCAATAATTTGATGAAGGCTCCTTTTTTGGTATTTGGAAAAGGTTTCAGTACAAAAGTGATAAACAGCAGTATAAACCCAATGTGAAGTCCCGAAACTGATAAAATATGTACAGCTCCCGCATATTGATAGTCTTGTATGATTTCGGGAGCAATGTCTTGTTGCTGACCCATTATCAAGGCTGTGGCAACATTTAATTCTTTATTGCTGAATTTACTTTTCTCTAAATTTTGGATAATCCGAGTTCTGAATTGTGAAGCGTGATACCAAATGTCTTTTGTTATTTCCGAGTTGAGCTGTATTTCATTTGGGTCAGCATAGAGCTGGGCATAGATTTGTTTGTTTTCGAGATATTTAGAATAATCAAATTGATTTGGATTTTTTTTTTGAGGAGTATTTTTAATTAAAGGAGCGTTGATCTTTAATTGATTTCCAATGATAAAAGGATGTGTCAAGCTGTCTTTGCGGATGTTGAGCAGAATTCGTCCAGATGCTTTCTTTTGGTCAACCGAATTTAGTATGGCAATATAGCGTTCATTGAAAGTGGTGCTTTTTAATTTTTCTCTTAATGTCACCGTGAAAGTGTGGTTCTTGCCAAAAATATTTTCGTAATGGGTGTAATTGTCTGGTCTATTGGAATCGGTGTGGACAGTTTGTGTCGTGGCACCAATGGAAAAGGCAAGTAGATAGACCGCAATACCGAAACGCAGTTGGATTTTGGTATTTTTTTTGCTTGAATAATATGCACTTAAAAAAATAATAACCGCTATTGTCAAAAAAGCAAATATTGCAGGGGGAATTGGTTTTAGGAAATAGACGGCGAGTATTCCTGTAATAAAAGCGATTGTGATTCTGGCTAGTGGGAATTGTAGTACTTTCATATTGCCAAAGTACAAATATTTTTGTAAGAAATAAAGTCTTTTTTAAATTATGGTTTTGAGCCTCAGAAGTATGCAGTATTCTCCCCGAAGTTTGCAATTGGGAGTTTGAAGCTCGTTTGATGCACTCTGAAGTATTCATGATGTGTTCCGAAGCTTGAATCAGGCTGTCCGAAGACCGTGTCAGGGAGTCCGAAGCTCGTATCAGGGCATTTTTTTTCTTCGGATGCCCAATTTTACTGGGCGGAGCATAAAAGCGAGTGAAATAAACAAAATTTGCGCTTTGTAAGTTTGTAACTATTATTTTCTATATTTGGAATGAAGTATAAAACGAAGTAAACCTTCGCCAATCTATCCAAATAAGAAGTATACACGAAGGGTTTTATCGTGTATATGTTAGTTAGTGGCAAGCATGACTACAATTCTGCTAAAAAATAGCTTTATGAAAATAGTTAATCTATCATTTTATTTAATATTCATTGTCGGTATTGGTTGCAAAAAGACTGAAGTATATGGTGATAATTATCATATAGAAAGTAGAGACGTTGTTTACGGAATTATAAATTTTGGAGGTAACGACAAAACGTATTCTAAAAAGATTTTAAATAAAGATTCTATAAGACAATTTATTCAAGATTTAAATGATTCAGAGTATATTGGAATTTGTGAAAAAGTTAATAAACAAGGATTTATTGGGCTGGTAGTGAAAGACTCAGTAATAAAGATTGAAATCATTGACAATAAAATTAGAATTCCAATAATTAACAAATGTTATAAACTAAATCAAAAATATATAAATGCCAGCCACTAACAGCTACTACAACGGATTTGGGCATTGGGCTTAATGGAAAATTAGTTTTGTATTTGGAAGTTTTGGCATAACCGAAAAATTACGCATTTTTAATCCCAAACCCGCTGTAGTGCCAGAACGTCAGGCTGTGAAAAAACCTCTTCAAATTTAGAGAGTATTCGGAGGGCTACCAAAGAAAAAACTCAAATATGAGATTCTCAAGAGGCAGATTTTAGTTTTTTCACAGACTGACGTTAGTGGTTACCAGCTCGGAAAACAGAAATATGTATGAAAGAAGAATTTATAACATTTGAAAAATTTAATGACCAAAATTCAGCAAAAGAATTAGGCGAATTAATAGCTGAACAAAACATTGAATTTTTGTTAGAAGACAATTCTTTGAGTTTCGACCCAACTTTTGCTAATAATGGTTTTGGGAAAGAATATTGTATAAAACTCAAGAAAAGTGATTTTGAAAAAGCCAATAAAATATTAGCTGATAAATCGGAAAACGAAATTCATGACATTGATAAAGATTATTATTTGTTTAGTTTTTCCGACGATGAATTAATTGACGTAGTTTCAAAAAGTGACGAATGGAATAAATTTGACGTTTCGCTTGCTAAAAAACTACTTAAAGAAAAAGGTAAAGAAATTACACCCGAAGAAATTGAAAAAATTAAACAGCAAAGAATTTTAGAATTATCAAAACCCGAGGAAGGTCAAAAAATATATATAATTCTAGGATATTTAACAGCATTTTTGGGCGGATTATTGGGGATTTTTATTGGTTGGCATTTGTTAACTTATAAAAAAACATTACCAAATGGAAGCCGAATTTATGCCTATTCAGAAAATGACAGAAAACAAGGAAATCGAATTTTAATAATCGGTGGAATATTTTTGGCGTTTTGGATTATAATTGGAATTCTGATTTAAACCGCATACTGTGGCAAATGCTAACACTTGCTACAAGTGATTTGGGCATTTGGCTTAATGGGAAAATGGTTTTGTATTTTGGAAGATTTGGCAAATCCGAAAACAAGGCTTTATTTATTCAAAATACTTTTTTTGAAGACGTTGTCTTACGTGAGGGATAGAAGCCAATGTCATTAAGTTAAGGGGTAACAAAATAAAAACCATTGAGTTACAAACCTAAAATAGGTTCTTTGTAATTGACTAAAAAACAAAAACTCAATGGTAGAAGCAAATATAAAAATAATTGAAGATTTAAAAGAAGCATT
>CAUPKP010000033.1:0-54498 GCA_963511795.1 uncultured Flavobacterium sp.
ACACTATCAATCGCAATGACCGCAACGCCTTATCGGCTATTGCCATAGAAGCGAAAGAGAATTTAGAAATAGAAACCTACACCGCCTTGGTGGACAAAGGCTATCATAATGGCAAGCAAATAGAAATTTGCAGACAAGCCAGCATCACCACCATTGTAGCGCAGCCAGAACAAGGAAAAAATAAAGAAAACATCCATCCCGATTATTTGATCTCTAAGTTCCAATACGATAAAACCTCCGATACCTACACTTGTCCACAGGGCGAAACACTTAAAACCACTGGTCACTGGCATAAGAAAACCAAAGATAGAGAGAGTTATGAGTTTAAGAGATACCGAACACCCAAATGCAGAGAATGTCCAGTAAAACATTTATGCACCAGTAGAACAGCAGGTCGGGATATCGACCGCAGTCAATATGCCGATGCCGTAGAAGAAAACAATAAACGCTACCACGCAAATGCACAGCTCTACCGCAAGCGACAAGAAATCAACGAACACATCTTCGGTACCATCAAACGGCAATGGGGCTACAATCACACCAATTTAACAGGATTAGAAAAAGTAAACGGAGAACACAGCCTGATTATGCTGGTCTATAACATCAAACGCAGTATCAATATACTCGGTGTTAACGAGTTGATAGCCAAACTCAAGAAATGGAATTCACCCTACAAGGCAAAAGTCTTGTTTTTACTAAAAACGGAGCATTTAAAGCTGAATACAAGGTACAATTTTTGTCTAATGAAATTTGCATCCTAAAAAAAGAGCCTTCTCAGAAGGCTTTATTTGAATTGCAGTATCGTGAAATTTGAAGGTTTTAATAAAATAAAGGAGGTTTTTTCACAGCCTGACGTTCTCGCGCTACAAGCAGTTTGGGACTAAACCAGCATTATCTTTCGGATTTGCCAAATCTTCCAAATACAAACCAATTTTTCCATTAAGCCAAATCCCCAAATTGCTTGTAGCGTGTGTTGGCGGTAGTTGATTATTTTATGCTAGCTAAAAAGTCCATACATTCAATAGTGATTTTTTTATCAGTATCATTAAATAATTCTTCCATAAAATATTGCAATTTTTGACCCGTTTCTCCAGAACTATGTTTATCATATTCTTTAATACAAGCTGTAAAAAGTAGCGCAACTCTTTCGTTCTTGTTATTCCAATTTGTAGAATAAGTTACATAATCAGGAGTTCCAATATAATGATTTATTAATTTCTCAAATCTATATGCTTGATCCATATTTGTGATATTTTTTAGTTTTAATTTTTAGTCAGGTTGTAACTTTAATATTCATTTCAGCCAGTCTATTACATTGGAAATATAATTTGTTATCCAAATTAAACCTACTTTTATGTTGTTTTGGGTGAAATTCTCTTCAAAAAAAATTAGGTCAGCTTTATTTTGCGGTTTATTAACAACTTTTAGAAAGGAATTGTATTTTTCTGCAGTTTCAAAGTCGCCTTCTGAAAGGTTTTCTACTCGTTTTATTAATTCGAAAGATTTGTCTCTATTAACAAAATTATCTTTAATATTTAGTTCTGTTAATTCTTTGTGGAATGATTTAAGGTCATTAATTAAACGTATTCTATTTTCCATATATATTTTTCAATTATATTTTATCATATACAAAGTTATAGTGTTTAAAAGTCGAACTAAAAATTAGTTGTTAACAATTTACGTCTTGTTATTCAGTCAATTACCGCCAACTAGTATATAGTCGCTATAAACTAGCGACTATACAACCTCAATTGGGTAGATTGTCGCTATTTTGTAGCATTTGTTGTTTTCCCAAATATATAAATTAATACCGAAAACACTGATAAAAAAACATATAGTTTTATATCTATTTTCAAAAGTAACTTCTTTTAATTCAGGTACGTTACGGGAAACCGTAATGGCTGGTTTTTTAGTGTAATTTTCTAGTCTCAATAGTTTTCCTATAGAGCGGATTTGTAATCTACCTATAGACTCCAAGATATATCACCGGGATTTGGTTAAACTAAATCATTATATATCCTTAGTCAGTCGATCCAATTCTTTCAGCAAAGTTGGAATTCTAAATTCGCCAGACATACTTTCTACTTTTTGAAAAGCATCTTCTAATTCAATGCCAACAGCAGTAACAAACAAAGGTTTTTTACTTTCGCCTCTCAACAGACTTTTTTTATACTTTTCAATCGTTGAGAAATTGGTTTTTGCTACGCCAATTACTGGAATTTCCTTATGTAGCTTTTCATATAAATGACCGCCTAAACCAAGTTTCTTGTCATCATCTAAATAAACAAATCCATCTACAATAATGGCATCAATAGTTTTGAAATCGATTTGATGTAGCAAACTAAGAATACAAGGCAGTTCTCTTTTATAAAACTCTCCTGGAATATATTCTTCAATATTGTCAATTATCTCCGTGTGTATTTTAAAGTTCTCGCTTTGGTTCCATTCCTGAAATTCAAGACAGACTGTTTTTGCTTTTCCATCATAGTAATAGGTGTCGAATGCTAGAATCATATTTTTGGCATAATAGTATCGCCGGCACTAAGTGTGTACGATAATTTGGGATAAGTAAAATTCATAATACTATTTTCTTGTCCTCTTAATTTAAAAAACTCTTTTTTTTGGTCATCATTTGCTAATTCTAGTAATTCGCCGTCCGGAAAGTGAGGCCCATTATTATCAAATTGAATAAATGTCTTCGACTTTCGAAATGTAATTCCCAGCCATCTATTATCTGTTTCGTTTCGTTTTAAGTTGGGAACAGATTCCAATACAATTTTATGAAGAAACCTTGTGTTGGCAGTCAATGAAAATAAGACAACCGAATTATGTGTCAATGAAATATCAAATTCTTCATTTGTTATTCTGTCTTTGAGCTTCAGTTTTCGTATGTTTTTTTCTGTCAGTTCATTTGGTTTTTCGTAGCAGGTAAAAAGCCCGATATAGGAGTCTGCTTCTAAATCCAGACACTGGTCTGAATGATATTTCATTGTAGTATAATTACAATCGTACATTTCTATTAAGGCATTATTAAAATCTAATGGGAGCAAATCATCGCTTGCATTATGATGAATTTCGGCATAGAGGAATTCTATTATTTTGTCATGCAGTGCCGAAAAATTATTTGCAGGAATAGTATACGCAGTAGTAGTTCTCACTATTGGAATTCCTTTATCGCCTGCTTTAACTAAATGATTTCCAATTCTGCCCTTGGCTGTATTTTCAAAAGCAACGGAATTTAATAATTCATTAAATAAATCCTTTTCTAAAGGAAGCGTAATTTTATAAAAGTCTGAGTTATTCATTATTAATATGTGCTCAGTTAATATATTGGTTTCTCATAATCCCCTGAATTCATACTGAAATGAATTTTCCCGTATGCAACACTTTTTTCAGTCATATTTTCTTCATAATATGAATTTCGCAAATCCGCCATTGTTTCTGAGGTCATCTGCTCCAATTTTATTAATTCGCCATTCTCTTTAATATACGTCTGACCATTCTTGTGTAAGGCTTCCAAATTTGAACAGCGTGCAACATAACCCATTCTGACCGGAATCTGATCAACGTTTAATACAGAGGGCTTAATTTCATGAGTATACAATCTGTTTGTCGAAAGCGGAATTAAAAAAGCTGAATTTGGATATAATGTGACACTGAATTCTTTTTCTAAAGCGGCATCATTTACCGTACTTTTTAATTTGAAATGAAGTCTGGTCAATCCGCTTGACTTCTTATAGCACCAGTCATATCGGTCTGTTTTAGATGGTGATAGCTGGTTAAAGTTTGATTTGTTATAAAAGGTGCAAAAAGCAATAATACCGTCTTTTGGCATATCCTTCGTTTTGTCTGAATGTGCTTTGATTTTCGATTTTACTTCTTTAACATTATCCGCAGTTTTTGTCTTATTCTCATAAATCTGTACCAATACATGATTTAGCTTCGTTTCATTCTCAAAAGTATATGTAATAGCCTCGTTTAAGGAATTAATGATAACATGATCGGTATGGCGAAAATTATCAGTTGGTCCGGTAAAATTACTGGAACACCTCAATAGGCGATAATGTAATGCTTCCTCGCCAATTTCAGTTTTTTCTTTTGAAACTTCCGTTAAATAGATACCCGTTCTCAAAGCTTTGGAATCTTTGTTTGACTCTGTTAAGTGCTGAAAAATATGTTCTGATTGAATGGCATCAAAATAATTCTCATTATCGAACAGGTTTCTAAAATAAATGCCGGCATTACTGACAACAATTGGGACTTTGCCAAGTTCTGTTAAATGGATGTTTTTTGCATTACTGTTTTCGTAATTAGTAGAAAGTTCTCTAATCACATAAAAAGTATTAGTATCATTTTTGAGATGGCTAATATCGCCGCATACATAAATCCTTTTGTCATTTAACGGAATCTTAATTTCAGAAATATCCCTTATTACTTTTCCGCAAAAATTTGCTGTCAAATAATGAAGTTCTGAATCTGCCTCAATGTTTTCCTGCAAAACAAAAAGAATATTTTTGTCGCGGGATATTGTGTTTTCAATATGCGGTGTTACCATTTTGTAATTAAATTTTGATAGGCTTTATTTTTACATCTCCAAACTTTACAATGGCAAGCTGGTTTTTTGTAATTGCTAATATAGAACTAATTATAGTACAAGAAATAAATCCTTCTGTTTTTAGATTAAACATAATTACACTGCATTGATTTTCATTAAAATATATGAAAAAACAGCTGTATAGTAAGTTTAGGATTAAAAATTATATTTGTATAACTATATTAGGATTTATTTAATAATCTGTATAGTTATTTTAGGACGGGACATCTACGTATCAAAGGCATGGATAGTGTATGAATAATGTATGAAAAAAGTTTGGAAGCTTAAGGGTATAAATACACAAAGCAATTAAACGAAAAAAGCTCCAGATTTCTCTGAAGCTTTTCTTAGTAGTTCGGCGCGGCGAAGACTCGAACTTTTTTATTGATGATTTGTACAAATTGAGATCTTTAGTAAATGATTATTTTAAAAAATAGCTTAACTACGGTTATTGTTTGCATAATCATTATACTCTTTATTTTTTTTGTTCATTTTTCTCCTTTAATCTTTTCGCATTCTTTAGACTGTTATTAAGCATCCATTCAATCTGACCATTGACACTACGGAATTCATCATTAGCCCATTTTTCAATTGCTTTCATCGTTTCTGAATCAATTCTTAATGCAAATGACTTTTTTTCAGACATCTTTTTATTGATTTAAAGTACCGGTATTTATTACAGGTTTAGTTTCACTGTCGCCACAAAGTACTACCATTAAATTACTTACCATTGTTGCTTTCCTGTCTTCATCAAATTCTATAATTTCTTTATCTGCTAATAGTTTTAAAGCACTTTCAACCATACCGACGGCACCTTCTACAATTTTATGACGTGCGGCAACAACAGCCGATGCTTGTTGTCGTCGTAACATCGAATGAGCAATTTCAGGAGCATAGGCTAGATATCCAATTCTAGACTCTATTACTTCTATTCCTGCAATTTCTAATCGTTGCGTAACTTCGTGTTCAAGCGCTATGTTAACATCGTCAAAATTAGTGCTTAATGTTACAGTTGCTCTCTCGTCTTCAAAATGATCATACGGAAAAGAACCCGCAAGTTTTCTAACAGCCGAATCCGTCTGAATTCTAATGAATCCCTCATAGTTATCAACTTCAAAGGTAGACTTAAATGTATCTTTGACTTTCCAGACTAATATAACACTAATCAAAATAGGATTCCCCATTTTATCATTAACCTTAATTTTTTCGCTTTCAAAGTTTCTTGCACGCAAAGATAAACTTGTTTTATTATATAAAGGGTTTACCCAAAACAAACCGCTTTCTTTAACACTTCCTTTATAATCTCCAAACAGTAATAGAACCTTTGAGCTGTTCGGGCCTATTACAATAAAACCCTTTATTATAAGAACAGATAGTAGAAGTGATGCCGCTGTTAATAGTAGGTTGTTTGAGATAAAGCTATAAAGCGCTGCAGCCATTGAAAGTACTAGAATGGCAACAGCCAAATAGCCATTGAAAGGTGTTAAAACTTTTTCTGTTTTCATAATGAGTAATATTTAAATGATATTAAATTGATATCATAAAGATATATAATATTTTAATGCAAAAACAATTTATTTTATATAATTTATAAGTTTGAAAATAGGAGAGGAGTTAGAATTAAAGTATAAATAACCCGATAACATAGATTTGTAATTTGTGTTCGTAAAAAAACTAAAAAGTAATTATAACGAAAAAAACTCCAGATTTCTCTGAAGCTTTTCTAGTAGTGGGAAACGGTAAAATAGCTGCCAATTATTTTTTCTCTTCACGAAATATTTTTCAAGAAGTGTAAAAGTTTTATTTCCTTTTGGATGATTCGTATCATAAAAAATGCAAATAGGAATAAAAAAATATATCCGCTTAATAGAATGTAAAGATAAAAGCCTCTTGAGAAAATGGTTTTAAAAAAAGGTAAAAGCAATGTAAATCCAGCAGTATACGTGAGGTAAATGATAGGAGTAAATATGTAATGTATTTTTTTTCTCCAAGTATAAAACTGATGTGCTAGTTTACTATATTCTATTAATGTGAGATCAGTATTTAAATTGGCTAGCTTTTTTACACTTATCCATTCTAAGACTACACGGCTCACAAGCATTACAATCATAATACACAATCCAATACTAAACTGTGTATGTCTATAAGCACCTGCCCAAATATAATAGGAGATTAATACAATTGAGGTCAAGCTTAAAATTACTCTTGTCCACAAATGACTGCGTTTAATTTTTTTAGTATGTAACTCCGCTTTTTTTATAATTTCGGTGGCAGTTGGTTGTGTATCAGATGCTGTCTGCTGATCCCAGATATTTTGTAATTCTTCAAATGTTTTCATTTTGTACACATTGAGTTAAACTTTTTTTGATTCTATGGATTCTAACGCGAAGTGTTTCTTCTGTTATTCCGATTACTTCTGATATTTCCGGATATTCTACGCCCTCTAAAGTCATAAGAATGATCATCTTGTTCGTTTCTTCAAGTTTTTGTATGCATTGATACATTTGTCGAAGCTGCTCATCTTTTTCGCTTGAATAGGTTTCTGAAACAATCTGAGGTAAGATATCGGTCCTGATTTCTTTTCTTGAAGATGATTTTCTTAAATAAAGAAGGCAGGTGTTTACTGCAATCCTGTAAATCCAGGTACTGATACTCGAGTCATTTCTGAAGGTGTCTAATTTCTCCCAGACTTTGATGAAGATTTCCTGAGTCGCATCAGAAGCCAAGGCCGTATCTCCACAAAAATAACCTTTGCACAAACGAAACACTTTGTTGTAATGCTTGTAATAGATCTCGTTGAATCGTTCTTTTTTATCCACCTTATTTTAATTCAAGTTTTACTTTATCCATAAACCATTCAGGTTGATCGTACATTACAAAATGAGCGGAGTTTGCTGCATAATAAATTGTAACAGAAGGTAGGTTTTCATACTGGGTTTTATAGGTGTTTTGTACTGTAGTAAGATCTGGATTTGTGGCAGCTAAAATTACAACAGGAATTTTAATCTTAGAAATTTCTTTTCGTAAGTCTAAATTAAGCATATCAATATAACCATAAACATAGGTTTTTCTATCGACAAGACTCATCCATTCATTGATTGTTTTTTGTTTTTCTTTGTTCATACACATAAAAGAAGTTGACTGCGAATTCATTCCGTCAAACGCTTTTTGATCCATAGCCAGCATCATTTTACTTTGCGGATTGTCGTACGGAATAATTTCTCCTTTGTAGTTAGGAATCATTAAAGTTGCAGCTGCAGGTAAAGCATCAACGAGAATTAACTTTTTGAACAAATTGGTTTCTTCAGAGGCTAACCACAAACTTAAAGTTCCTCCTAAACTATGGCCAATTAATGTAGCGTTCTTTATTTTTTTTGTTTTTACATATGAAATGACCTGATCTTTTATGGTAGAGAGCCAAGGTTTTTCAATTGGAGAAACATTTCCAAATCCTGCAAAAGTAAAAACATGACATTCGTAATTTTTAGAAAGTTCGGCCACTGTTTCATTCCAAACTTCTCCTGTACAGCCAAAACCAGGAAATAACAAGACAGGAGCTCCTTTTCCTTTTACCTCTACCTTAAAGGCAGTTTGAGAAAAAACAGATTTTGAGATAAGGAAGATAAATGCAATAATTAAAATAGATTTCGTTTTCATAAGATTTAATTTTTTAAAGTTTATCTTTTGATACAGCACTAGGTTAATTGTTACCTAAAAAAAAAACATTTTTTTTAAAATATTTTTATTGGTCTCAGAATTTAGGTTTAAAACCCTGTAATTTAGCACAAAGAAAAGCAACTGGTGATTTAAAAACTGAACAGAAAAGACAGAAATAAAAAAAGAATAGTAGAGAGAGAGAAACTTTCGCTCGCCTGAGAGTTCTTCTAAAAACTGTGCGAATGTTTCCTGACTTCACACCCGCAATCTTAATTAGATATTATTTTGTAAATCCAAATAAACAAAAAAAGCTCCAGATTTCTCTGAAGCTTTTGTAGTAGCGGGAAGCATTCAAATAGCTAACCAGTTTTTTGAGGATTATTATAGTATTTTACTATACGCATCTTAAATTTCAAAATTAGTATTCTATTTATACTTACTCAAATCTAGATTAAGAATAGTACCTACTCTGCTAAACTCTTCATTAATCTTTGCATTCAGGATTAGTTGCTCATTTTTTATTGGATGATTAAAAATTAACTGATGTGCATGAAGCATCATTCCTTTCAGATCATAATTCTCCAGCCATAATTTATTTTGTTTGTTGCAGCCATGTGGACGGCTTCCTAAAATGGGATGAAAAATATGTTTGAAATGTTTTCGTAATTGATGCATGCGTCCAGTTTCAGGAATCGCTTCTACCAAACAATACCGTGAGGTTGGTTTATTGTTAAATTCTAAGGCAACTTCGGCATTTTGCAAACGATGAAAGTAGGTTATTGCATTTTGTGTAATGTCATCATCATTGGTTAAATCATAATCAATCGTTAGTTCTTCGGGTGACCAGCCGCGTAAAATTGCTAAATATTTTTTTTCGACTTCGCGTGTGGCAAAACGATCATTCATAATTTTTAAAACTTCTTTATCTAACGCAAATAAAAAGATGCCGGATGTTTTGCGGTCTAACCGATGAATAGGATAAACGTGTTGCCCTCCAATTTGATTTCGCAGTTCTTGAATAGCATACACTTTTGCATCGCGTGCATAAAATGATTTATGAACCAGCAATCCGCTTGGTTTATTAATTGCTATAATATATTCATCTTGGTAAAGAATTTCTAACATTTCAATGTTATTTTATACTGTTGATTATGTTACCCTGCTGGCGCGAAAGCAATGTCATTAAGTTAAGGATTTCTCTCTAAAATTTATTTAAATCTAACTCTCGCAGAGACGCTAAGACGCAGAGAAATCGGTTCTGAATTTTGCGCCTTTGCGCCTTTGCGAGAATAATTAAAGCTTAACTTAATGACATTGGACTCGTACGCCCCGCTCATGAACACAACGTGACGTTTAGAAAGATGGTTAAAAAGAAAAAAGCTCCAGATTTCTCTGAAGCTTTTCTAGTAGCGGGAACAGGACTCGAACCTGTGACCTTCGGGTTATGAGCCCGACGAGCTGCCTACTGCTCTATCCCGCGATGTGCGTTTTGTAATCTCAATAAGACTCTTAGTAGCGGGAACAGGACTCGAACCTGTGACCTTCGGGTTATGAGCCCGACGAGCTGCCTACTGCTCTATCCCGCGTTGTTTCGGGTGCAAAGATACGCTGAATTTAGAGAAAAACAAGGAAAACTTAAAAAAATGTTTTATTTCCTGTATTGACTTGATATAACTACCTTTGCAGAATAAATTATAATAGAAATGTCACATAAAGCAGGTTTTGTAAACATCATAGGGAATCCAAACGTTGGGAAGTCAACACTAATGAACGCCTTTGTTGGTGAAAGATTATCAATTATTACGTCTAAAGCGCAAACAACTCGTCATAGGATTCTTGGAATTGTAAACGGAGAAGATTTTCAAATGATCTTGTCAGACACTCCTGGGATCATCAAACCGGCTTATGAAATGCAGGAATCGATGATGAATTTTGTGAAATCTGCGTTTGAAGATGCTGATATTTTGATTTATATGGTCGAAATAGGTGAGCAGGATTTGAAAGATGAAGCTTTCTTTAATAAAATTATCCATTCTAAAATCCCGGTTTTGCTGCTGTTAAACAAAATTGACAATTCAAATCAGGCGCAGCTGGAAGAGCAGGTGGCTTTCTGGACTGCAAAAGTTCCGAATGCAGAAATTTATCCAATATCGGCTTTGCAGAATTTTAATGTCCCTGAAGTTTTTCAAAGGATTATTTCATTATTGCCGGAATCACCTGCTTATTATCCAAAAGATCAATTGACAGATAAACCGGAACGTTTCTTTGTAAACGAAACCATCCGAGAAAAAATATTATTAAACTACAGCAAAGAGATTCCATACGCAGTAGAAATCGTAACCGAAGAATTTTTCGAAGATGAAAACATAATTCGTATTCGTTCTTTGATTATGGTGGAACGCGAGACGCAGAAAGGAATCGTCATTGGCCACAAAGGTGCTGCCCTGAAAAAAGTAGGAATGGATGCCCGTGTAGATTTAGAGAAATTCTTTGGTAAACAAATACATATAGAATTGGTTGTTAAAGTGAATAAAAACTGGAGAAGCAATGCCAATATGCTAAAGCGTTTTGGTTATAACCAGTAGTTTTTTGACTTATACAATCAATCTTACGACAGTATTTTTTAAAATTTCCGGAGACAAAGGTTTTTCAATATAATCAACAACATCAGGATGATTTTTTGCTTTCAGCTTATCCTGTTGATCAATGGAAGAAGAAAGGATGTAAATAAAAATCTGGTCTTTTATTAGGGTATTCAGTTTTTCAAATTCCTCCATAAATTCCCAGCCCGACATGATAGGCATGTTGATATCCAGAAAAAGCACTGCATTTTCGACATTAGGCTCATTAAAAAAGGATTTGATATGATCAAGTCCTTTTTCGGCTTCTGTAAAAGTAATAACTTCAGCTTCCTGGATGTTTTTTTTGATGTTTTTTGAACATAATAAATTATTTATTGGATCATCATCGATAACAATAAAATGTTTGTGTTTTTGTGGCATTTGAATTGATTTTAGTTGTGTTCTTTTTTGATTTTGAATTTAATTTTAAACTCGGTTCCTTTATTAATTGTACTATTTACAGATATTTTTCCGCCAAGAGTTTCCACTTGTGTTTTTACCATATACAATCCCATTCCTTTTCCTTCTATGTGTGTGTGAAAGCGTTTGTATAAACTAAATACCTTTTCGCGGTTTTTTTCAAGGTCAATTCCTAGTCCGTTATCTCTGAAAATAAGCCCAATGCTGCTTTTAGTTAATTGGCTTCTGATTTCTATAACGGGATCGATTCCAGGCTGTCTGTATTTAATGCTGTTTGAAATAAGATTATAGAAAATACTGTACATATAACTTTTTAGGGTTGTCATTTCATCAATTTCTGAAAAGTCAATATGAAACACAATCTGTTTATTAGTTTGGGTTGCAATGCTTAATTTGACATCATTTAGTATTTCTGAAAATTTCACT
Organism: uncultured Flavobacterium sp.; assembly: GCA_963511795.1. GTDB lineage: Bacteria > Bacteroidota > Bacteroidia > Flavobacteriales > Flavobacteriaceae > Flavobacterium. The sequence continues at coordinate 11,719 of CAUPKP010000033.1, forward strand.
GTTTCTTTCCTCTCGCTAATATCCCGTTTAGTCTGCAGAATAGTATTAAGATCATGTATTACTGAATCTAATGTATTTGCTGATGCAGTTAATCCAATGAACATTTCCTCTTTTTCGTCCTCCTCCGTTTCTTTATCTTTCAGGTAATTGGTTATTCCTATGATATTAGCAACCGGTGCCCGCAGATTATGGGAGACAATATAGGTAAATTGTTCCAAGTCTCTGTTTCTTTGCAGTATTTCATTTGTAATTTTTAATCGCTCGGATTCCATCAATTTTCGGAATGTGATATCACGATAATTAAGTACATATGCTTTTACGCTTTCATTCTGGAGAAGGTTTGAAATAGTTCCTTCAATCCAGATATAATATCCTTTTTTATGAAGAATACGCAATTGAAATGGTATTGGATCGTTAGGACATGATTTCGCTTTTTCAATAATTTTAAAAACTTGAGGCAGGTTATCACGGTGTATAATGTCTAAAACTGTCTTTCCTGCAAGATCTTCCAAAGTAAATCCTGCAGTTCGAACATTTGAAGGGCTTTGATATATTACTTCTAATGGTTCATTTACTAAAACAATTGTATCACTGATGTTTTCAATTAATGAGCGGTTTTTTTCTTCACTTTGTTCTATTAATTTTTCAGCGGTTTTACGATCAGTTATATTTTCGGCAAGAACTGTTATTCCTATTAGTTTTTTCTGGATATTATAAACAGGATACATTCTCGTTCTTAGCCAAAACATATCGCCATAAATATTTTCCTGACAGGATTCAAGCTCTGAATATTTGCCTTCTAATGCGGTATTAAACATTGGCATAAAAATATTTTCACTTCCTTCATGTAAAAAATCTTTAAAGTTGGCACCGTGATAAATTTCTTTTCCATGGCTTGCCAGAAGCCTTTCCTTGCCGGTTTTGTTGAATTGTAAAACTTTTAGATCTGGTGAAAGTAACAAAATCGATTCATTAGCATTTTCAATAATTGCTTCAAAAATATCTGACTGTTGTTTTATGATGGTTTCCGTTTTTTTTCGTTCGTCAATGTCTCTTAGAATTTTTGAAGCACCTACTATTTTGCCAAGCGTATCGACAATGGGAGAGATAGTAAGCGATACTTCAATTAACTCTCCGTCTTTTTTTATGCGCTGCGTTTCAAAATGGTTAATTGAAAGTCCTGAATTTATACTTTTTGAAATATCCTTTTCTTCATCAATTAAATGAGGGGGGATAATTTTAGAAATGTGATGCCCTATCATTTCCTCTTGTGTATAGCCCAATGTTTTTTCGGCACCTTTATTCCAGGAAGTTATTATGCCGTCAAGATTTTTACTGATAATGGCATCATTTGAAGAGTTAACAATAGAACTAATGAGCAGTTGCTGCTCTTCAAATTTCTTTCTTTCAGTTATATTTTGGAAAGAACCCAAGAGAGCTTTTTCTCCATTATAAATAGTTTCTGTGCAATATACTTCGGCCCAGATAACCTCTCCGTTTTTTCTTTTGTATTTTAACTCAATATGAAAATCATCAAAAATACCGGTATCAGCTTTTTTTCTCCATTTTTCAAGTGCAGCGGGCACATAATCTTCATCTACAACCTCTCTGTAGTGGTCAATGTTTAGTATTTCTTCCTGTGTGTAGCCAAGCTCCTGTGCGAATTTTGGATTGGCATATACAAACTTTCCTTTTTGTACAATGTAAACCCCGACAAATGATTTTTCGACAAGGTTTTTAAATTTTAATTCTGATTCTTTTTGTTTAGTAATTGCTTCGGTAATTATGATAATCCCTCCAATTTCTCCCGAGACTTTATACCATGGACGAATTTCCCATTTTAGCCAGATTAAAGTTCCGTCAAGTTTAATATATGGATCTTCTTCTTTACTTTCAATGGCACCTTTGAGACATCGTTGATGTATGTCTTTCCAATCTTGAGTAATCAAAGGAGATATCTCGTAAAGGCATTTGCCTATTATGTTTTGGTCAGTCAGTTTATAATCGGTGAGCCATCTTCGGCTGGTGGAAATATATCGCATATCCGTATCAAACATGGCAAGCGAAGCCGGGCTGTGTTCAATAAACATTGTCATTTGTTCTTTACTCTCAATTAACTCATTTTCTATTCGTTTTTGAGCTGTTATATCTCTAATTATTGAAAAAAGGATCTTTTCGTTATTCAGCATTGAGGTATTTGCTGAAACAGAAACAATAACAATCTCGCCGTTTTTTTTCTGCATTACAAATTCGACATCTTTTACCCGTCCATTTGCTTTGAGGTTTTCATATAATTTTGTTCGATCATCATTATTAGTATGAATATTTAGTTCAATTGTAGTTTTGCCAATCACTTCTTCTCGGCTATAACCGAATACATTGTGAAAACTCTCATTTACGTCAATCAATTTTCCGTCATTTAAAGAACTAATAGAAAAGGCATCCTGACTGTTCATAAATGACATTCTAAATTTTTCTTCGCTTTCCCTAAGCTTAACTTCAGCTTCTTTGCTTTTTGTAAGATCAAGTGAAAAGGAGGTGATACCTGTAACTTTTCCATCATTGATTACTGGGTTAAATGAAGTTCTGAAGCTGATAAGTTTGTCATTAGTCAAGTAATCCTTTTCAAAAACTTCTTTGTTGCCTTTTAATGCACTATCCATCCATTGAGATGGTTCTTTCTTTTTCTCTTCCGATAAATAGTCGTGAGCTCCATCTCCAGGCTTAGGATTATGATTGGTAAGAAGCTTGTAATTATGGGCAAAATGGTTGTTAAAAAGCACAATTTTTTTGTTAATGTCATACAATGCAATCGAACCTTCGATGTTGTTGATAAGAGCCGTCAGTTGTGCTTCCCTTTCTTTTATTTTTGCCTCTGATTGTTTTCGCTGAGTAATGTCACGAATGACAGTTATATATCCTACGCCTTCTACAGAGCGTACATTCATTTCGGTATCAACTAAGCTTCCATCTTTTCGTATAAGTGTTCTTTCATGCAGTAAACCGCCTTTTTCATTTACTAATTTGGCTTTTGCTGTAAATGTTTGCTGGTCAGTCTCTGTCATTAATCCAAAGATTTTCATGTTCTGAAGTTCTTCACTCGAATAGTTTAGAAGATGGCAGGCGCTATCATTCACTTCTGTAATCTGATATGTTGGGCTAATCATAAAGACAGAGTCGCCGGCATGTTTGATAAATTCGCGAAATTTGTTTTCACTTTGAATAATTTTATCATTACTCTCTTGAAGGTTTTTGATTAGAAGTCTGATATTTTTAATTACATAAAGTGCTAATAAAGAGGAAAATGAAGGTAAAAGAATGAGTAGAATGTATGGGTTCTTTTGTGTTGTTTGATAGATTTCGTCTGATATTTTGAACTTCTCTTCGGTAACTCTTATTTGTAATGCTATCAGTTGATCTGTTTTCAATTCAATGCTAACAATTGTTTGTTGTAATTCATTTAATATAAAATGGTCAAGAGCGGTTGAATCTCCCTCTTTCAGAATTGTTTTCAGTTTTGCCAAAGCGAGATCAGTTTTCTTTATTGCCGAATTGGTTTCGCGTATCAAAAGAGTTTCTTTTGGCGTAATGAAAGTAAGTTGATAAGTCTGCCAGTTATGCTTTGCTTTTTGTTCAGATTGTGTTAGTTGGGTTTTTGCTTGTTCATAAGTAAGTTGCTTTTTTTTTAATTTGGACAGTATGGAAAGCAAGTTTGATCCATAATAAAAACGAACCGAAGATAACTGCTGTATTGGAACTAAGCGGTCATTATATACAGTTTCTGTAATTTGCTTTAGCGATTTTAATTTGCTGATGGCATATGCTCCTGCGATAAATATTGCAACGAACATAATCGCCAATAAGGAGTATAGCTTTAAAGTGTTATTTAGTTTAATTGTCAAGGGGTTTTGCTATTGAGTGATTTATAAATTGAATTATTAATATCTGTAGCATTTGGGTAATATAAATATATAAAATTATAGATTAAATTGCGAATTTAATTTTAAAACTATAGGTGTAATAAGTATTGTGTTAAAGTATGGTGAATAAACTGCGGATTATACAGATGATTCGATGATTTCTAAAAACACTTTTTCGATATCATTCATTTGTTTTTCGCCGTTGCTTCGGATTTGTTTGGCTGCCACGTAGAGCAGAAACCACGAGAAAACCATGAGGGACATTACGACAAAATCCCCGGTTGTGGATTTTTTCAGAATATAGTCAGAGTAAGCGATACCGCAAAAAATGATAAACGTTCCCGCTATCATAAAATGCAGAAACATGAAAAAAGTCCATAAACCGGGATCGGGACCAAATAATCCGCGGATGTGTGTTTGGTTTTCGCCTTTGGATTCCATTTCAAGATGCAGATGAGGTGACCAATAGGCTTTTTTTGAACCTCTGATGTTAATCCAAATGTGGTATTCTTTTATTTTTAAAATGTAATCTGGGGATTTTGTGGTGGTGAATTCAATAAATTTTTGACGCAGGGAATCGATATTCTGATTGACTTCTTTGTAGAAGCGTAAGCGCAGACGAATCTCATTACTGGCATCCATAATTTTAGAAATGAATTGGTTAAGGGGACAAGCTGTGGCGAATATACCAAAAAAATTGATATTCATGCATTTAAACACTACCTTTGCAACCCGAAACTGGAAAGCAGTATTCGGGAGAAATAAATATTTGAATTTATATTATGAATAACATTGTTGCGATAGTAGGAAGACCTAATGTAGGGAAATCAACCCTTTTTAATAGGCTGATACAAAGAAGAGAAGCTATTGTAGATTCAGTATCTGGGGTGACCCGAGATAGAAACTATGGTAAAAGCGAGTGGAACGGAAAAGAGTTTTCTGTGATTGATACGGGAGGATATATCCGTGGATCCGATGATGTTTTTGAAGGTGAAATCCGTAAACAGGTAGAATTGGCTATCGACGAAGCCGATGTTATTATATTTGTGGTAGATGTTGAGGAGGGAATTACTCCAATGGATGATGTTGTTGCCCGTTTGCTGCGTAAAGTGACTAAGCCAGTTTTATTGGCTGTGAATAAGGTAGATAATGCGATGCGTGAAAAAGACGCTCTTGAGTTCTACAACCTTGGTTTAGGTGAATATTACACGTTTGCCAGTATTTCTGGCAGCGGAACTGGAGATTTATTGGATGCATTGATTGATGCTTTTCCAGAGAAACCATTACCGGTTCAGGAAGAAGTGGTTTTGCCACGTTTTGCAGTTGTAGGTCGTCCTAATGCTGGAAAGTCTAGTTTTATCAATGCATTAATTGGTAAAGAACGTTTTATGGTTACAGACATTGCAGGAACAACCCGTGATGCGATTGATACAAAATTCGACCGTTTTGGTTTTGAATTTAATTTGGTTGATACTGCAGGAATCCGTCGTAAAGCCAAAGTAAAAGAAGATTTAGAATTTTACTCTGTAATGCGTTCGGTTCGTGCGATTGAACATGCTGATATCTGTATCTTGGTGATTGATGCAACCCGTGGATTTGAAGGTCAGGATCAAAGTATTTTTTGGCTGGCTGAGAAAAACCGTAAAGGTGTTGTAATCTTAGTTAACAAATGGGATTTGGTAGAAAAAGATACTATGTCAACCCGTGATTATGAAGAGAAAATCAAAAAAGAATTAATGCCGTTTACAGATGTGCCAATTCTTTTCGTTTCGGCTTTGACTAAACAGCGTTTGTTGAAAGCTTTGGAAGCAACGGTTCAGGTTTATGAAAATAGACAGCAGCGTATCGCTACTTCAAAATTCAATGAGTTTATGCTAAAAGTAATTGAAGCTTATCCGCCGCCAGCAACCAAAGGTAAATATGTAAAAATTAAATATTGTATGCAGCTGCCGACTCCAACGCCTCAGTTTGTGTTTTTTGCCAATATGCCACAATATGTTAAGGAACCTTACAAACGTTACCTTGAAAACAAGATTAGAGAAAATTGGGACTTTTCAGGAGTGCCAATAGATATCTACATCAGAGAGAAATAAAAGTTTAAAAATCCCGAGCAATCGGGATTTTTTTTTGGTTTTTTTTGAGCGTTGGAATATTTGTTAAATAAATGTTGAATGCACAATTAAACCTTTTGTAAAGTTAGATGTCTTACTCATATTGTTTAATAAAATAGTTTTATGTCTAAAATCTACTCCTCTTTACTGTTTGTACTCCTTTTTTTTGCGGCTAATGCTCAAAATAACATTGTTATCAAAGGAACTGTCTATGATATTAATACCCAAAAGCCACTGGAATCGGCTATGGTTTATTTTTCTAATGTCAAAGATTCTACAGTTATAGAGTATGCAGCTACCGATAAAAATGGAGATTTTAAAATCAGTACCAAAAAATACGATAGACCTGTTTTCTTGAAAATAAATTTTATGGGCTATCAGACTTATACTGAGGAGCAGAATAAACTTTTAGAGAATAAAGATTTTGGGAAATTATATTTGTCGCAGAATGAAACTGCACTAAACGAGGTTATTATAAAAAGCGAGGCGCCTCCAGTTAAGATAAAAAAAGATACTTTAGAATTTAATGCTGCTTCTTATAAAGTGCGTCCTGATGCCAATGTCGAAACGTTATTGAAACAGCTGCCGGGAGTTGAGGTGGACAGTGACGGAAAAGTTACTGCAAATGGTAAAGAAGTGACACAGTTTTTAGTTAACGGGAAATCATTCTTTGGTAAAGACGGGGCTATACTGCTTAAAAACCTGCCTGCAGACGTTATTAGCAAAGTACAGGTTTCAGATTTTAAAACCAAAAAAGAAGAGCTGTCTAAACAAGAAGCGAGTTCGGAGGATTCCAGCATCAATTTTACTATCGATGAGAAGAAAAACAAAGGCTATTTTGGAAAAGTAATGGGAGGTTATGGTACCGATGACCGTTATGAAAGCAGTTTTATCTTGAATTATTTTAATAATAAGCAAAAAATAAGTCTGCTGGCTTCTGCCAATAATATCAATTCGACAGGTTTTGCGATGGATGAGGTGTTTGATAATATGGGAGGCGGGAGAAATACCAGACAGGCAACAAGATCTACAGCAACAGGAAAAGGAATTACCACATCTAACTTGGTAGGCTTTAATTATGCTGATGAATGGACCAAAGATTTTAACGCTACGGCTGGCTACAATTTTTCGAATACAGTAAATAAAAACGAATCGAAATCCAATCAGGCAAGTTTTCTGCCCACTGGGACTATTTTGACTGAAGCAGATTCGAAGGCCAGAAATGAAAATACTGGGAATAAAGCAAATTTTGAGCTGGAATATAACATAAACCCAACAACGAGATTGGTTTTTACTCCGGCTGTCGATCAATCCCGTACCAACAGTTTGTCCGAATCTTCCAGTTTTTCCAAAGATGAAATCGGAACTTCATTAAACGAGAGTAACTCAAATTCGTACAAAGAAAATTCATCAGCTAATTTTACAAATACCATAAATTTCAATAAAGCTTTCGAAAGAAAAGCCCGCAACCTGAGTTTTGTTTTTACTAATAATAATTCCAACAGCGATTCGGATGCATTAAATCAGTCTAAAACTGTTTTTTATCAAGGCGGCAGACCAGATGATGAGCGTAATCAAAACGGGAAAAGTGACAATACCGCCGATTCTTATTCGGCCGAAATTGAATTTACAGAACCAATAACAGATTCGCTTCGGATTCGAATGGGAACAGAAGTAGAATGGAACAGCGAAGTGAACGATTCCAAAACATATGATTATGATCCTGCCAGCCAGTCATTTTCTGTTTTGAATGAGCTGCAGACTAATTATACCACTTCAAGAAGAAATGCAGTTACGCCAAAAGTGGGGCTAACTTTCGAAAAAAGTAATTTTACTTTCAATCTGAATTCCAGAACTTCTATTGTGGATTATGACAATCATTCGTTATATCTGGATAAGATTACTGATCTGAACCAGCAGTATGTTCTTCCTTATGGAAATGCACAAATCAGGTATAAGTTTGAAAAAACAAAATTCATAACTTTCAGATACGATTATTCCAGCAGTCTTCCGTCGGCAGCACAGTTAATGCCGGTAGCGAATTTGGCAAATCCTTTGAACACCATAATAGGAAATCCAGATTTGAATCTGAACAAAAAAAGCAGTGTGAACATCAATTACAGAAATTTTGATATGCGCACACGTTCTGGTTACAATTTGTTTGCCAGAGGAGACTTTTTTGACAGCGAAGTAGTTTCTTCTTCTGTTTATGACTCGAGCGGAAAAAGAGTAACCTCATATAGAAATGTTACTGGTACCTATACTGCTTCTGCTGGAGGAAATTGGAATAAAACGATGAAAATTGATGCTCATGTCTTGAGGTATGGTTTGGGTTTAAACGGAAGCTATTCTTTGGATAAAGGATTTACGGATGCCGTTTTATACAGTTCAAAATCATTGGGGCTTTCGCCAAGAGTTTATCTTTCCTATGATTATGGCGAGCTGCTTTCTGTCGTTCCTTCCTATGGCTTGTCATACAATGAATCAAGATATACAAATTCATCGATAAAAGCCAGTTCCAATGTGGTGCATAGAATTAACATACAGACCACTAATTATTGGCCTAAAAACTGGATTTTCGGAAATGATTTTGGATATAATTATAATTCGAATATTTCTGATGATTTCAAAAAAGATTTTTATTTATGGAATACCAGTTTGTCTTATGGCTTTTTTGATAAAAAAATGATTTTAAAAGTAAAAGTCTATGATGTTCTGAATCAGAATCAAAGTGCCACCAGAACAATATCACCAACGACAATCCGTGATGAAGAAAATACGGTTTTAAAAAGATATGCAATGTTTTCTTTAACGTATAAAATTGGAAGTTTCGGCGGACCAAAAGAAAGACGTTTTCCTGGAGGTGGAGGAGGCAGGAGAGAGGGCATGAATATGGATTAATTTTTATGTATGAGTTATTTTGTTAAATTCATTTTTTTAATAAAAATTTGGGTAATTATTGGTTAAACCATTTTAAAGTAAAAGAGTCTTATAGTTTTAATCTTAAAATTAAATGAATATGAAATCACAGATTCACGAATACTCAAAAAACAATTTTGGAATTATGAGTAAAAAGTTAATTATTGCTGCATTATTGGTCATTAGTGCTTCATCTTTTGCTCAAGAGCAGACTAAACCCGAGCAAAAATCAAATAAGCCAAAAAGAGAAAAGCAGACTCCAGAGCAAAGAGGCCAAGCGCAGCTGGATAAACTGACCAAAGAATTAAGCCTGAATCCTCAGCAGCAGGAACAAATAAAACCTATTCTTGCAGAGCAAAATGCTAAACTGGAAGCATTCAGAGCGGAACGAATGGGAAACAGCCCGAAAGAAATGTCAGCAGATGAAAGAGATGCTTTTAGAGCAAAAAGACAGGAAGATAAAAAAGCAACGGATGCTAAATTACAGACAATTTTGACTCCGGAGCAGTTCAAGAAAATGAAAGAAATTGAAAAAGCCAACATGGAAAAAATGAGAGAGGCGAGAGGAAATTGGGGCAATAGAGACAATGGAGGAGATAGAGATAATGGAGGGAACGATGATAATGGTGATAACGGAGGTAATAGAAATAGAGAGGATAATTAATCCTAATCATTGCATTTTAGATAAAAGAAAATTCCCAAACATATTATTTGTGTTTGGGAATTTTTTAATTTGTTTTCAAAAGTGTTTGGTTATTCTGAAAACCTTTTTAGTATCATGCTAATGCTCTATTTTTTTTCGACTTTTGTATTCCTCCTCAAATAAATAAAGGATGACTATAAAGAGTGCTGTGCCTAAGCCCAAAAGGTACATTGACATTATAATTGGAAGCGTTTGAAATATTTTAGTTTGACATATTACTGTGAAAACGAGGGCATAGATTGTGGTAAACCACGCTAATTTAATTACAAAATTTTTCATGACGTTATCTTTTTTACAAAGTTACATCATGGCTGTTTTAAATTTAGTTAACTGTAAATCAATTGTTTCTTAAAGTTTTAGTAATATAACTACTATATATTAGTACTATTTTTCAATTAAAATCAAAACAGCTTAATCAATACTCCTACAATTGCTGCAATTGTAATAATATGAGGTTCCTGCAGTTTTTTGGTGTAAACCAAAATAAGAACTGTTCCCATGGCTATCATTGCTGTTGGGATATCTACAATAGTTCGGATGGCAATTACAATAACGGCACCTACTAACGCACCAATTACTCCTGCAGTTATTCCATCGACAAACGCTTTGATGCTTTTATTCTGAGAAATCTTTTTGAAATAGGGAGCAGGAATTATCGTAAATAAATAGCAGGGAAGAAAAACTCCTAGAGCGGCTATTGCTGCTCCTGTAAATCCAGCAACAAGATAACCAATGAATCCCACTGTAATTACTACGGGACCAGGAGTAATCATGGCAACAGCTACAGCATCGACAAACTGATTTTCGGTCAGCCAATGATGTTCATTAACAACTCCAGCATGCAGAAAGGGAACAATGGCTAGCCCGCTGCCAAAAACAAAAGCTCCGGCTTTGACAAAAAACCACGCAAGTTCACCGAGTTTTCCAAGTTCAATAGTCGAAAATCCAGCTGTTGTCAGGAAAAATAAGGACGCCGTTTTTGGACGTTTAATCCATTCTGGGGGTGCTTTTACAATCATGTAGATGAATCCTAAAGCGACAAACAAAAGTAGTTCTTCTTTTTGGGTTACAGCGGTAAGAATGACTGCTGAGATGTAAAATATCCACAATAACCAATTGTTTTTTATGGCTGGAATTTCAAATTTGCTAATGGATTTGATAGTCAGTTTATAAGAACTCAAAACAATAATACCAATTACAGCAGCACTTATGCCATAAAAAATAGCCTGCATCCAAGGTAAGCCCCCATAAGCCTGATAGGCGATACCCAATAGAACCACCATTATAAAGGAGGGAATGACAAAGGCTAATCCAGATAAGGTAGCTCCTAAAACACCAAAGTGTACAAACCCAATGTAAATTCCTAATTGAGCAGCCAACGGACCGGGAGCCAATTGCGAAAGCGCTAACCCTTCTTTGAAGTCAGAGTCATTAATCCATTTTTTATTTTCAACCAAGTCGCGGTGCATATAGCCGACTAATGCCACCGGGCCGCCAAAACCTATTGTGCCAAGTTTGAGAAAATATTTTATTAAATCAAATAAAGTGTAATTAAGTTTATCCGTATTCATGCTGTTTTTTTTATGTTTTGATTTAGCAGAAAGTTATTATCGCTTTCATAAAACAAACAAATGAAAAACAGATTAAATCAGCTTTACTTTGGAGTTGAATTCTTTGAAACCTTAATTGGTCTGTGGCTTCTGTTTTTCTTTTAGTTTTATTTTATGAAATAAGGTAAACCTGATAATGTCTCTGTTATAATAGTCAACACCGCTTGCACGCTGCTGGAAACTGTTTAAATAACCCAATTCTAATGCAATATTTTTATTGATGCCGTATTGTAAAGCGGCGTAAATTCTGTTTTGGTCAAAAGTGTTATGAACAATGCTTTCGCCTGCATTAATCATCAGTTCATCATACACAATGGCTTTAAGATACTGGTTTTCTTTTTTCCAGCAGGAATATTCTCCCATTAAGCGGTATCTGAATCTCCATGTGAAAGTGGTTCCTGGGAGTAACTCCTCTTTATCCGCATTATGTATAAACCGTTCCTCAACTTGAAACCGCTGATTTAGGGTAAAATTACCAAATTCCTGCTTCCAAGTAATGTCCTGCTGTCCTCTGTATTCAGGTGTTCTAAAATCATTAGTGACCTCCGGATTTTGCGTGGCCACAGAGAAATATGCATATCCCGCACCAACCTCTATATTGCTGTTAATCTTATAGCGGCCCTGCACTCTTAGTACATATAAATTTTCTTCAGTAGGATTCAAAAAAATCCGGTTGTCAAATTCAGTATGTACAGACCATTTGCTGTTTATTGTCAATTGATTGTAATAGCGTGTCCACAGCAGACTTTGATGATCTATGTTTTTTTCTGTCTGAGCTTTGGATACAAAAGATACTAACAAAAGACAAAAGATTCTGATGGTTTTCATAGAGCTTATTTCGGTTTTTGGCAAATGTACATAAACTCTATAATTCATATAGAATTTATTTCTTTCGTTAAACCAAAAAACCTTTTACATAATCTTGAGTCAGTTTTTCTTTTGGATTCAAAAGCACTTCTTCGGTAGGACCAAACTCAATAATTTCTCCCATGTAAACAAAACCAATATAATCAGATACTCTTCGGGCTTGTCGCAAAATATGTGTAACCAAAACAATCGTGTACTTATCTTTTAATTGCATAAATAATTCTTCAATGGCTTGAGTCGAAATAGGATCCAATGCCGATGTGGGTTCGTCTCCCAAAATAATTTCGGGTTCAATTGCAAGTCCTCTCGCTAAACACAATCTTTGTTGCTGTCCAATCGACAGTCGGGTTGCGGGCGATTTCAGACGATCTTTTACTTCATCCCAAAGATTAACGCCACGAAGGTATTTTTCGACTATTTCATCTAATTCGGCTTTTTTATGATTTCCGTGAATACGCTGTCCGTAGGCAATATTGTCATAGATATTCATTGGTAAAGGAAAAGGTCTTTGCGAAAGCAAACCCATTTTTTTCCGAATGTGGGTGACTTCGACTTTTGGATCGTAAATGTTTTCGCCGTCCACCAAAACCTTACCTTCCACACGAACATCGTTCTGACGGTCGAGCAATCGGTTCATAGTTTTAAGCAGCGTTGTTTTTCCACAGCCCGAAGGACCAATTAATGAGGTCACTTTCTTGTCTGGAATGTCAAGATTGATGTTCTTTAAAATATGGTTTTCACCAATGTGAACATTTAAATTTTGGATACTTATGTGTGGCTGAATGATCATATTTTATTTTTTGAAAGATTTTTGCTGGCTATTTTTGCCACAATGTTGATGACTAAAACGATAATGGTAAGGATAACAGCTGCCGCATAAGCTCGGTTTTGAACCTCTTTAATCGGACTGCTCAATTGGAAAAATATGGACAGAGGCAGAGTTGCTGCAGGCTGATCAAAGGAAGTAGGTATGCTGTCGGTAAAGCCTGCCGTAAACAGTACGCAGGCAGCATCACCAATAGCTCTTCCGAAAGACAATAATATAGCAGTCACAATTCCCGGAATGGACTGTCTTAATATGATTTTTGCAGTTTCATAGCGTGTTCCTCCCAATGCAAAAACAGCGTTGCCCATATCTTCCGGCACCACTCTGACTACTTCGTCTATGGCTCTTACTAATATCGGGATTATCATTAAGGTTACCGTAATTATTCCTGCCAGCAATGAGGTTTTTAATCCCATATAGACCATAATTGCAAATCCAAAAGCACCATACACAATGGATGGAATTCCAAACAGTATGTCATAACTCAATCGCGTAATGGTAGCCAATGTGGCATTTCTTTTAGCATACACATTGATGTAAATCACAATTGGAAGACTGATTAGCAATCCCAATAATGTAGAGCCAATAGTGATGTAAATTGATCCGATTATCGCATTCAAAATACCCCCGCCTTTTCCAATGTAAAAACCTCCTTCGGGAATTTTGGAAACCATATCCCAGCTCAAAGATCCAATTCCTTTTGAAAAAATGGTGTACACTATCATAAACAGCGTACTGCTGATGATGACAGTGCTGAGTATCATCAAAACTTTGAATGTATTTTCTTCTATTTTTCTCATTTTGATTGGGTTTATGTGTTACTTTTTTCGATTCGATACAAAATAATTCTCGAAAGCGCATTGAATAAAAAGATGATGACAAATAGGAGTAGAGCAGCAAACATCAATGCAGAATCGTACATCGGGATGGACATCATCTCTCCATAATTATTAGCAATAAGTGCTGGTAACGGATAAGCGGAGTCGAATAGGTTCTGAGGGACTTGTGCCAAATTACCGCAGACCATCAAAACAGCGATGGTTTCTCCAAACGCTCTGGAAATGGCAAGCACAACAGCAGCTACAATTCCGTCAAATGATTTTCGCAGTACAACTTTTTTAGTTGTTTGCCATTGTGTAGCTCCCAATGATAAAGACGCATTTCGTAAATCCTGTGGTACATTGTCAAAAACCTCAATCACAATACTAATGATAAGCGGGAAAATCATGATTGCCAAAACGATTCCTCCTGCGAGCACAGAATAACCCGTTGTGAATTCGACAAAATGCGGAGCTATTCGATCTTGTATTAAAGGAACGATTACCAATACTCCCCAAACACCATAAAGCACTGGCGGAATCCCCGATAACAATTCAATTAAAGGTAAAACCAGTTTCCTTACACGTATGTGAGCATATTCCGAAAGATAAATAGCTGTTAACATTGATAATGGCAATGCAATTATAATAGCAATTGCGGTTACCCAAAGAGTGCCGACAATGAAAGGATAAAATCCGAAGGCTTCCTTGAAAGGTTTCCATTCAGAGGAGAATAATAAATTATAAAGTGAAGTGCTGTTTAAAATAGGCAATGATTTGTAGAACAATCCAACACCAATTAAAATCACCGTCGAAATTGACAGAATTGTTAATGCGAGGAATGTTTTACTGATCAGGCGGTCTTTGAGTAATCGTATATTTTTCATATTTGTAATAAACCACCCCAGCTTGACTGTTACTCCTCATAGTTTTCAGTTGTAGCATAGAGTGGATGTGTTTTATTTAGAAGAATGTTATTTTACTTTCCCTAATTCCTTTGTGAGTTTTTCTTTCGAAAGTTTAATATATCCAGCTTCTGAAACAAATTTTTGACCATCAGTAAGGATGTATTTTATGAAAGCTTTTACTGCAGCATTCTTTGGTTTTCCAGAAGTTACAAAATACAGATCACGAGCTGGAGGCGATGGATATTTACCCGAAACAATAGCGGCGATCAGCTTATCGATATTACTGTAGAAGTTTTCATCTGCATCTAATTTTCCATTATTGTTTAAGTCAATTGGAACAGGAACTATCCCATTGGTTGGTTTGTTGGTTTTCGTATCGTATATGTAAACAATATTATTAAAACCTAATCCCGAAGGATCTCTTTGTACGGCTTGCGCCAAACCGGGATCTCCAAATACAGCAACTCCTTGTAAGTCTTCCTGTTTTTTGCCAAAATAGCTTGCCCAAGTTTCGGCAGCTCCTGCGGCATCGGATCTTGTATAAACATGTATTGGAGCCGTGCTTTTGAAGCCCAAAGTATTCCAGGTTTTGTATTTTCCAGTGATGAATATATTATTGAAGGCTTCTTTTTTTACTCCTTTTTTGTACAAAACAGTTTTGTAAGGACTAGATGCACTTATGGTTGGAATTACCGCATCTTTGGTAACGGCAATTGCATACGCCCCTTTTTTGTTTTCAGCGGCATTCAGGTCTCTGGATACCAATCCGATATCGGTTACTTTGGATAAAACATCAGTAATTCCTTTTCCAGCACCTCCAGCTTGAATGTCAATTTTAACTTTAGGATGCTTTTTTTTAAATTCTTCTGCCCATTTTACAGTAATAGGATATAGCGCAAATGCTCCTGAAATGCTGATGTTTCCTGTCAAATCTTGTGCAGAAATTCTACTTGGAGATAAGTTTGCTATTATTAACACAACGAGTGTCAATAATAATTTTTTGTTTGTTTTCATGTTTTCTGACTTGTTTTTTTTGAAATAAGACAAAAAGTTAACTTGGCTAATATGTCAAGTTAACTTTTTGATTTGTAAATAAATTATTATAGTGAATACTTCAGTGTAATACCATAAGTGATCTGATCTCCTAACACTGCTGCGTATTGCCCAGTATTTCCTCCAGCCGGCAACAATTGTTCGTAATAATTTTTGTTTAAAAGGTTACGTCCCCAAATGTGTACAGATAAACCCTCTGATGCGCGGAAACCTAGACGGCCATTAAATATAGCGTAACCAGGAACCACTAAATATGTAGAAGCTGAAGGACTTGATGAGAATTCTGAACGGGCATAGCTATCTAGGGCAATGAAGAATTTTCCTGTATTGGCAAAGAATTTTGCCTTTTTTGTATATTCTCCGCTTAAGCTTCCTGCCCATTTTGAAACTCCAGGTAAATTAGAACCTGATACATCTTTAAATGATACTGCAGAACCAGTTTCTTCAAGCGGAAGAGGAGCATTTGTAAATTTAACATATTTACCGTCGCTATAAGTTCCAGCTCCGTAGAAGTTGAAATGCTTGTTAAGAGCAAAACTGAAATCTAGTTCAACACCTTGTACACGCACTTCTTCTGCATTAGCAAGATAACCGCGGTTTACTCCCAATTCAGCTGCCTGAACATTAGTTTGGAAATCTTTTATGTTTGTGTTAAAGTATGTCAAGTTCAATATTGAATTTGCAACTGGAGAAGTTTTTACACCAAATTCATAATGAGTAACATCTTCTGGTTTCACTGTTGCAAGATCAGCTAAAGTTTGTCCCGCAGGCGGAGTAGGAAGCCCTGCAACATTTACTCCAATAGGTTTGTAGCTTTTTGCAAAAGTTCCATAAGCATTGATTTTATCTGATGCTTTGTATGATACAGTTATATTTCCAGAGAAGTCAGTATCATCATTATCTGATGAGAAGTTTTGATCTGTATAAACTTTCTTTTTCAACGCAATTAATGCAGGATCGGTGGTTTGAAGTCCTCCGTATGTTTTACGGTCATAATCTGCATCTTTCTTGTCGTAGTTGTATCTTAAACCTGGTAATACATGTAGTTTATCTGTTACAGCCCAGTCTAATTGGCCGAATACCGCCGCACTGGTTGAATGTATTTGAGCATTGGTTTTTATTCCATATCCTTCAAAAAGACCTGGGGTTTTCCATAATTCAGTATTTGCTGGAGTAAATGAGTCTTGTAAAAATCTCCATTGTGCGTTACCGGATTCCTCTGTACCTTTTGTTTTTGATGTCTGGTCAATATAAAACACGCCGGCAACACCGCTTATTTTAGATGTAATCTGACCTGCGTAACGTATCTCTTGGGTAAATTGAGTTTGTCTGGAAGGATTTTGCGATTTTGCAAGTACCTGTAATCCTGTAAAATCTCTGTCATTTGATGGATCCCAAGTCCAGAATCTCCATGCAGTTGTTGAGGTAAGGGTTCCGTTTCCAATTTTCGTGTCCACATTAAGTGATCCTCCGCCCAAATCCTGTCCTGAACGCCATGGAGTGTCATGGTCAATTTTACGATCGAAAGCATTTAAGCTTGGAAGTTGGTAGTTTAAATCAGCAATAATTGCGTTAAATTGACGTTGTGGAACTCTATTTGTTGGAGCAACGCCAGCAACTACTTGCGCATATCCGTCATTATGCTGTGTTGTGATATCTCCTGCAAACGTAATGTTTGTGTTTTCTGTTGGAGTAAAAAGCAATTGACCTCTAATACCTTGATTGTTCAGCGTGTTTGTTGACTTTCCTGTTCTAATATTATCGATAATACCATCACGTTGCGTACCCGAAAATGACAATCGACCAGCAACTTTTTTACCCAAAGCTCCAGTAACCGAAGCCTTGGCTTGAAGATAGGCATAGTTACCGTAACTCACTTCGAAGTCTGCACCTGAGTTGAAGCTTGGTTTACGGGAAGTTATATTAAAAGCACCTGAAGTTGTGTTTTTACCAAATAAAGTACCTTGCGGCCCGCGTAATACTTCAATTCTTTCTACATCGATAAAATCTAGAGTAGTTGCTGCAGGACGGGCATAATACACACCGTCAACATAAAAACCAACACCTGGATCGATACCGTCATTGGTTAGACCAAATGGTGATCCAAGACCGCGAATATTAATCCCGGTGTTTCTTGGATTTGAAGAATAAAGCTGTACAGATGGAACCAATTCTTTTATACGGTTCACGTTGAAAGCACCTGTTTGTTCCGCTTGCTTGCCCGTAACAACAGATACTGCGATAGGAATATCTTGTGCTTTTTCTATTCTGCGTCTTGATGTTACAACTACCTCAGATAATACTTTTTCTTCACCAGTACTAATAGTTATTTGTAAAGGTTTAGCAGCAGTTGGCAGTTCGTTTATTTTAATTTCTTTGGTTGTGTAACCTAAGTATTGTACAATGATTGTAAATGGAAGTGTTTTGGCTTCAATGCTAAAATTACCATTAGCATCAGTAGTTGATGAATTTGTAGTTCCTTTTAGAACTATATTAACGCCTTCTATAGGAGAGTCTTGATCATTTTTTACAACTCCTTGTAAAAGGTTTTGACCATATGAAGTCGAGAAAATTAGTAAAAAGAATAGGCTTGAAATTGATTTTATAGTTATAGTTCTCATTATTATGTATGTTATATGTAATTAGTAGAATTTAAATTAAATTTTTTTTATCATCTAGACATGCACATACAACACATTATGAAACGTTTTTTTTCTAAAATATGGAAATTTACCCTGTCGTTGCTTTTCCTGACAGCATTGTTTTTGGTTTGATTTGTCTGCATTTTTTTTATTTTGATATTAATCATACTTTAAACTCAGTGCAAAAATATATAAATTCTATCAATTTAGTGTAATTTAAGAAATATTTTTTTATTTTTTTACCAATGAAGCTATTGTAATGCCCTGCATGGCTTTCAAAGTTTCATCGCGAATAGCCATCAATCCGTGTCGCAGTGCACATTCCGACTCGCTTACACAATCCGAACAGCGTTCGTAAAAATTTAAAGAGGCGCAGGGAAGTAATGCGATCGCACCGTCAAATAAACGGTGAATATCGGCCAAAGTAATCGTTTCTTTATCTTTTAAAAGGTAGTAACCGCCATATTTTCCTTGTTTGCTTCCTACAAAATGTCCTCTTTTTAAGTCCAAAAGAATTTGTTCCAAAAACTTCTTAGGGATATTGGCTCCTTCAGCAATTTCAATAGTTCTTGAAATATGATTTTCATCCTGTTCTGCTAAATAAAGAAGTGCTTTAAGGGCATATTTGGTTTTGTGTGAAAGCATTATGGGTGAATTAACGGTTAAAACGAATACAAGAATTACTGAATTCTTATTTGGAAATTTTTTTAAGAATCAAATATAGCTTTTTTTTTAAATTTTAAAACGCTCTTTTAATCAGATATTTCAAAATTTCGGTACATAAAATAAGAGCTAATCCAAAAGCCATTCACTTTTACAGCGTTTCTCACTATTTTTTCCATTATGCGTGTATCACCATAAGCATGGTCACTGGTTCTTGTATTTGTTACAATATCTTTATTATCAATGTAAGTGTAATCGGTTACCGATTTTAGTGATGCTTTATTATAAAACCTGTCGTCATTCCATCTATCCAATTTAAACTCTGATAGTTTTTTATAATATTGTTTGGCAATCATATCTTGGCTTGGAGTGTATTGAAGAGACTTTCTGTCAAATATATTTGTAGTTAAATAATAAAGGATATGTTTTGAAGGAGCTATTTTTGTGCAAAAAGCCATTAATTGATCGTTTTTAGGATTATCCAAAGCTTCTACTAGTGCATATTTTAATTCATCAAAAGTTTTATAACCGTCGTGAATATTCATTTCTTTTTTTACGCCCGTGAATGCTCCTTTATTATTTATAACTCTCATTGTGTTTTTATCGAAAGTTAAAGTTTCGTTGCCTTCAAAATTAGCCACGTCATCGAATGTATCAGCACATAAAGCTTTGCCATTTCCATCAATGATTTTATATTTATTTTTAATTTTAGCCTTAAAAATATTTTCAGAGTCATCTATTTTTGCAATGAATTGATATCCAAAATCAGTCAAAACTTTATTTTTCAGTGAAATCAATCCCCATTTGCCATTCTTTTTCGCTGGTAGAATAATTTCATTGCTAGGATATGGGTTCGCTAAGTCAAAACTGAGGTCATCATATAAAAAAGGTACTAAGGCTGTATTTTTATCATCAACAATTCCAAATTTTTTATTTTTTGAAACAATAAAATAAGTGATTCCTTCGACAGGAAGTTTTTGTTTTACAGAATCATATATTTGAGGAAGACTTTGTTTTTGGTTGATTTCATCATAAACACCATATTTATTTTTTGCATCCTGAAGAAGTAAAAATGATTTTTCAGTATCAAAAAATGGACATATTAAATTGTCCTCATTTAGAATGTATCCATATTTTTTAATCGTATTATCATAAATAGTTTTACCATCCGTGTTTATAATGGAATAAGATGCGCCTTTTAGAGCAAAAAGCAATTTGCTTTTTTCGTTATCCGATTCAAAAACAAAGTTATACTCAGGCTTTAAAATTACGGAGCCGTCTTTTTTGTATAATCCAAATTTCCCATCTTTGGTTTTGCCACAAATAAAATTTTTCCTTTCAAAAATATATTCAAATGCAATAGGTATTATTTCTTTATTTGATAGGTTTATTACTCCTGTCAAGTCATTGTTTTTTACTTTAAATAAATTTTTGAAACTGTCAGCATCTGAAAGGAACATATTGAAATCATCTATTTCGTCGTACATAGCTGGAATCAAAATTTCTCCTTTTGCAGATGCCCAGCCTTGTTTCTTGTTTTTTATGATTTTTAATGAGCTTTGCATTCCCATAACTTGAATGTCATCATATTCTAAAGGCAATATTTGATTGAGTTTGTAATCAACCATACCGGAAAGACTGCCTTTTTTTAATTCAATAAACCGAGTGCCGTCACAATTAATAATATCATATTCAATGTCGATTTTTTGTTTTGTTCTTGGCAAATAGGCTCCTTTCTTTTTGTCTTTTTCAACTATTATGATGCCTCTTAAATAATCATTGCTTATTTTGTCCATCTCATCATCATAAATTCGGATGCCATTTTCAATTAATCCTTTTTTATGACCAATTTCTGTTATGAAAATATTCTGTGGAGTGTTATCTATAAAATATTTATTTTTATCTAATGTCTTTTTTATATAATCTTTGTCGGTTAAAACTTTTCCGTCTATCGAAATATTATCATAGACAGGATTCAAGATTAATTTTCCGCCAGCAATCAGACCTTTTTTTGAGTTTTTTGAAATAATAGCAGCATTTTTGTAGATCAGAATATTATCAAATGAGTAATTTAAAATGGTGTTATCCAAGATTAATCTTAACTCCTTTTTTTCATTTCTAACCAAAGCTGTTTTTGATGCATTGTTTGAATAAATGATTTTTGAATATTTAACAGGTAATAATGGAATTCCTTTATCTGTAAAAGTGCCATATTTATTGTTCAGTTTTACAATATATGATTGTATTCCATTACCAATTGAATCGTATTTGGTTTCTAAAACAGGCTCTCCTTTTTTATTTATGACACCAAACTTGTTGTTGCTTTTTACTTTAAAATCATTTTCTAAAAAATCGATATAATCATAAACAGGTTTTACAATTACATTACCGTTTAGTTTTATGCCATATTTATTATTCTCAGTAAAAATAGCTGGACTGGAATTATTAGAATTAGGAGCATCTTCTACTGTTAGATAGAAGTCGTCAGTATCACCTTTAATGGCTTGGGCTGGAACTTGCGAGTGTGCAAAAAGATAATTAAATACTATAAATGTTAAAGTAAAAAGTTTTTTCATAGACATTATTTTAGAAAAAAATGGAGTTATTTATTTCCTCAAACTTATGAGAAAATGATTGATAATTTTCCCAAACTTATTTTTATTTAATAATTAGATTAATTATTTTATAGCGAAGGGCTTAAGAATAGTGTTAAAACAAATAAACCACTCGATTCGAGTGGTTTATTTGTTTTATGTGAATATGCAATAGTTTTTACCAGCTTCCGCTAGAACCTCCACCAGAGAATCCGCCTCCGCCAAAACCTCCGCCGAAGCCACCGCCTCCGCCACCAAAACCGCCGCCTGATGATCCGCCAAATCCGCCTCCGCCGCCTCTTCCAAGACTGCTTAGAAGAATAACATCCATTAGACTAGGACCGCCACCACTGTTTCCAGAATTACCGCCACGGCCACCTTTATTTTTAGACAGTAATACCAAAACGATTATGGCAATAACAATGATTGGGAAAATGGGGAAACTTCCTCCTTCTTTGGCTTTTTTGCGTTCTCCTTTGTATTTGCCTTTAAAAACATCAAAAATAGCATCAGCACCTTTGTCTAAGCCTTGATAATAACTGCCAGCTTTAAACTCTGGTATAATAATGTTTCTTATTATTTCCCCTCCAATTCCGGCAGTTAATCGGTCTTCTAGTCCATAACCGGGATTGATGGCAATTTTTCGTTCGTTTTTCGCCAAAAGAATAATGACGCCATTATCTTCCTTTGCCTGTCCTAATCCCCAGGTATGAGCCCATTTGGTTGCCAATTGACTGACATCTTCGTTCTTGAGACTTTCGATAGTGATTACGACAATTTGGGTACTTGTAGAATCAGAATATTTGATGAGTTTCTCTTCAAGCTGTGCCTTTTCCTGTGCGCTTAGAACATTTGCATAGTCATAAACCGAAGTCTGAAAACTCGGTTTCTCCGGAATCGTAAATTGAGCAAATAGAAAACTACTATTTAAGAAAAGAAAAACATAAACAAATAGTTTCCATCTTGCTTTTGCCAAATGATTTGTACTCTCTGCTTTCTGCCTTCTGCTTTCTGCCTTCTGCCTTTTTTTCATTATCCTTTTGATATTTCGTTTGATAATTCGTTGGTGTCACCTTCCTGCCAAGGGAAATATTTCTGCAGTCGTTCTCCTGCTCTCAGTATTCCATCAACAAGCCCTTGTTTAAAGTCTCCTTTTTTAAATTGCGCTGTCATAACATCGCGTGTGCAGTCCCAAAAATCAGGTTCGACTAAATCGTTAATGCCTTTGTCTCCACAAATAATAAAGTGATGGTCTTCAACAGCGAGGTAAATAAGAACTCCATTTTTGAGTTCGGTTTCATCCATTCTCAATTCATGAAAAACTTCCTTGGCACGGTCGTAAGGATCTTGCGAAGTTGTTTTTTCTATATGAACCCGAATCTCACCCGAAGTGTTTTTTTCGGCTATGCGGATAGCTTCAACAATTTCTTGTTCATCTTCTTTGCTTAAAAAATCTTCTACTTTTGACATGGGAATTATTTTTTAAAACACAGATTTCACAAATTTTCACAGATTAGAATTTGTGAAAATTTGCGAAATCTGTGTTAGATTTTATTTCTAGAATTTTACTTCAGCAGGTTTGTCTGCGCCAGCAACTGCTTCGAAATATGGCTTTTCTTTAAGACCATACATTCCTGCCAAGATATTTCTTGGGAAAGTATTGATGTTATTGTTGTAAGGCTTAACAGATTCATTAAAACGGGTTCTAGCTGTTAAGATTTGATTTTCTGTACTGGCTAGTTCATCCTGTAATTTCATAAAGCTTGCGTCGGCTTTCAGGTTTGGATATTGCTCCACACTCACCAATAATTTTGATAGGGAAGAGGAAACTCCAGACTGTGCCGAATTGAATGCTGCCAGTTGTTCCGGAGTAACGTTTGTTGGGTCAATTGTAATTCCAGTAGCTTTAGCACGAGCTTCAATTACGGCTGTTAAAGTACTTTTTTCATGCTCAGCATATCCTTTTACGGTGCTTACTAAATTTGGGATAAGATCATTTCTCCTTTGGTAAGAAGTGTTAACATTTCCCCAGCTTTCTTTCACGTCTTGTTCAAGTGTTACTGCTTTATTATAAATTCCTGAAGCCCAGATGTAAATCCCAATGATTACTACTGCTCCGATAATCCAAGGCAAAAATCTTCTCATGTTTGTTTAATTTAAAGTTTAATATTTAAGTTTTTAATGTTTAAAAAGTTTATTTTTTTAATTTGTTATTTATTTTCTTATTTACCCCAGTTAGGGGTTAGGGGGCTTGCAATTCATTTTTAATGTTAATCAGCTGCATTTTTATGGATTCTAGTTTACTGATAATTTCAAATTTATCCATTGTTTTCTTTTGTCCTTCTTTCAAATGGATTTTAGCGCCTTCTAATGTGAATCCTCTTTCTTTAACCAAATGGAAGATAAGCTGTAAGTTCTTGATGTCTTCGGGTGTGAACATTCGGTTTCCTTTGGCGTTTTTCTTTGGTTTGAGAATATCAAATTCACTGTCCCAAAAACGAATCAGGGAAGCGTTTACATCAAATGCTTTGGCAACTTCGCCTATGCTGTAGTATCTTTTATCTGGTGATAATTCTATATGCATGTTTTTATAATAAATAAATTTTTAAATGTCTTCTATTTTTAGCTTTCCTTCAGACTGCGACTGAAAACTGAAAACTGGCATATCTAATCCAAAGACTGATTCTCTTGGTTAGCTATTTTTGAAATAGCAACGTATTCCACTGCCGAAATATTGCCGTAATAAAAATTAAGCGGGTTGACCACTCTGCCGTTTTTGTGCACTTCGTAATGCAAATGCGGTGCTTCCGAACGTCCTGTACTGCCTACATATCCTATAATGTCCCCTCGTTTTACCGATTTACCCGGACGGCAGTTGTATTTGCTCAAATGGGCATAAAGCGTTTCGTAGCCGTAACCGTGCCTGATAACGATATGGTTTCCAAAACCGGAAGCAGTATTGTCAGCTCTTGCAACAACTCCGTCACCTGTGGCGAAAATTGGAGTTCCTGTTTTGGCTGTAAAATCCATTCCTTCATGCATTTTTCTGGCTTTGGTAAACGGATCTGATCGATAACCGAAACCTGATGCCATATGTTTTAAATTTTCATTCTTTACAGGCTGTATCGCCGGAATTGCCGAAAGCAGTTTGCCTTTTGCTTTTGCCAATTTTACAATTTGGTCCAATGATTTCGACTGTATCGCCAATTCTCTGCTCAATGCGTCTATTCTTTGAGTCGTGCTGGTTACCAATTTTGAATTGTTATATCCCTGCAGGGCAGCATAACGGTTTGCTTTGGAATAACCGGCTTTTCGTTCTTCTTCAGGAATGGCGGCCGTGTTAAAATACACGCGGTATAAATTGTTGTCCCGATCTTCAATATCTTCTAATACATCATCTGCTTCGTCCATTTTTTTGTTTAAAATGGCATAATTCAATTTTAAATTTTCGATTTCACGTGCCTGCAAACGGTCTTTTGGCGTGTCAAAATAGGGTGTGTTCAATAATATTATGAATGTCAGAAATCCAAAAATAGCTGAGGCTAATAAAAACAGAACTGCAAAGCCAACTTTTCGTCTCTTTCTGATTTTTATTTTGCGATAGGCCAGATTTACCGAATCGTAATAATATTTTACTTTCGCCATATTTTAAAATACCCTATTTTTGCAAATTAGTTATAGGTAAGTCGAACAAATTTAATAAATGTTTCAGTTGTTCAACTCTTTTTTTTAATAATAAATATAATGTGCCTAATCCAGCTATCCGTTGCAAGTTCTCGTTTAGAAAACTTTTTTTTCTAATGAGCTGGCAGGAGCTTCCTCTGGTCGCTCTGCCTTCTCAAGAAAAAATAAGTTTCTAAATCTCGAAGCTTTCCACTACTATCTGGGGCAGAACAGATTGAAAGATTACAAGATTTAAAAATTGAAAAATTTTATTTCTACTGATTAATCTTTGCATCTTTAAATTTTTAAATCTTTAAATTTTACAATGAAATCACAAGACGTACGCAAGCAATTCCTAGATTTTTTCGAGAGTAAAGGACATTTAATAGTTCCTTCAGCTCCTATAGTTCTTAAAGATGATCCAACTTTGATGTTCAACAACTCGGGAATGGCGCAGTTTAAAGAATATTTTCTTGGCTTGGGAACTCCAAAAAGCAATAGAATTGCCGATACGCAAAAATGTCTTCGTGTTTCCGGAAAGCATAATGACTTAGAGGAAGTGGGAATTGATACGTATCACCACACGATGTTTGAGATGCTAGGGAACTGGTCTTTTGGAGATTACTTCAAGAAAGAGGCTATTCACTGGGCTTGGGAATTATTGACGGAAGTATATAAAATTCCAAAAGACATTCTGTATGTTTCAGTTTTTGAAGGAAATCCTGATGAGAATGTACCTTTTGATCAAGAAGCTTGGGATATTTGGAAAACGTTAATTGACGAAGACCGAATTATTCTTGGAAACAAGAAAGATAATTTCTGGGAAATGGGTGACCAAGGACCTTGTGGGCCTTGTTCTGAAATTCATGTTGATATTCGTTCTGCGGAAGAAAAAGCTTTGGTTTCAGGTAAATCTTTAGTGAATAATGATCACCCTCACGTGGTTGAAATTTGGAACAACGTATTTATGGAATTCAACCGTAAAGCGGATGGTTCTCTAGAAAAATTGCCTGCGCAGCACGTTGATACGGGAATGGGATTTGAGCGTCTTTGTATGGTTTTGCAGGGAGTTCAGTCCAATTATGACACCGATGTTTTTACACCGCTAATCAGAGAAATCGAAACGATTACTGGGACTAAATATACAATTAAAGCTAAGGACGAAGCCGAAGAAAAAGTAAACATTGCGATTCGCGTAATTGCAGATCACGTTCGTGCAGTAGCCTTCGCCATTGCTGACGGTCAGTTGCCGTCAAACACGGGAGCTGGTTATGTAATCCGCAGGATTTTGCGTCGTGCGATTCGTTACGGTTTTACTTTCTTGGATACCAAAGAGCCTTTTATTTATAAATTGGTAGAAGTCTTGAGTACGCAAATGAGCGGTTCTTTTCCAGAAATTCGTTCACAAAAAGCGTTGTGTTCAAATGTGATTCGCGAGGAAGAAAGTTCTTTCCTGCGAACATTGGATCAGGGATTGGTGTTGCTGGATGCTGTGATTAACACAAATTCCGGTACTGTAATTGATGGTAAAAAAGCATTCGAATTGTATGATACGTATGGTTTTCCAATCGATTTAACGGCTTTGATCCTTTCTGAAAAAGGATTGGAATTGGACGAAAAAGGATTTCAGGAGCAATTGCAGCTACAAAAGGAACGTTCTCGTGCTGCGTCTAAAGTGACTGCTGGTGACTGGAATGTTTTGGTTGAAGATGATGTTCAGGAATTTGTAGGTTACGACCGATTGAAGCACAATGTTAAAATCACGAAATACCGCAGAGTGGACAGCGTGAAAGATGGTGAAATTTATCAGCTGGTTTTCAATGCTACGCCTTTTTATGGAGAAAGCGGAGGGCAAACGGGAGATAAAGGATATCTGGAAGCACAAAACGGTGACATTATTTATATTATTGACACTAAAAAAGAAAACAACCAAACAATACATCTTACACAATCTCTTCCTGATAATTTAACAGACAGTTTTGTAGCTGTGGTTGATGAAAATCAAAGAGCAAAAACATCTTCAAACCATACTGCAACCCACTTGCTGCACCAAGGATTGCGAAAAATATTGGGAACTCATATTGAACAAAAAGGTTCGATGGTACGTTCTGCTTCTTTGCGTTTTGACTTTTCTCATTTTTCTAAAGTAACGGATGATGAAATTAAAGAAGTAGAGGATTTTGTGAATGCAAGAATCCGTGAAAGCCTGCCTTTGATTGAAAAAAGAGCGATTCCAAAAGATCAGGCTATTGAAGAAGGTGCGATGGCGCTGTTTGGAGAAAAGTATGGAGATTTGGTTCGAATGATTAAGTTTGGGGATTCGGTTGAATTATGTGGAGGAACACACGTTCCTAACACTAGTGATATTTGGCATTTCAAAATTACTTCGGAAGGTGCTGTTGCAGCAGGAATCAGACGTATTGAAGCGATTACAAGTGATGCTGCGAAAGACTTTTTTGAATCACAATTGCTTTCTTTCTACGAAATCAAAGAAGTCTTGAAGAACGCTGTTGATCCTGTAAAAGCAATCCAAACACTTCAAGATGAAAACACGTCTTTGAAAAAGCAATTGGAGGTTTTATTAAAAGATAAAGCCAAAAACATGAAAGGCGAATTAGCAAAAGAATTACAAGAAATCAATGGAATTCAATTCCTTGCCAAACAAATTGATTTGAGTCCGGAAGGAGCTAAAGATCTGGCTTATGAATTAGGGACTTTAGGGACAAACATATTTTTAGTATTAGCGACTGCCGATGCAGGAAAACCAACATTGTCCTGCTACATTTCTAAAGAATTGGTTGCCGATAAAAAACTAAACGCAGGTCAAGTGGTTCGTGAATTAGGGAAATACATCCAAGGTGGAGGGGGAGGACAGCCTTTCTTCGCTACCGCAGGAGGAAAAAATGCAGATGGAATTGCTGAGGCTTTGGAGAAAGCGGTTGAGTTTGTGAAGTAGTTCTCGGAAAGGGTTTATTAATGTCTCGCAAAGACGCAGAGACGCAAAGGTTTTGTGTGATAAATATTACTAAAATATTGATTGCAACTTTGTGACTTTATGTTTTTGCGAGATTTTTAGTATATTGGCTAGAAATAATAAATATGACTGAAAACGAGATTTCTAGAATTGTTGTTGATGTTTCTTATAAAATTCATACCAAGCTTGGACCAGGATTGTTAGAATCGGTTTATGAAACTATTCTTTATTATGAGTTGATTAAGAGAGGTATGAAAGTTGAAAGGCAAAAACCTTTGCCAGTAATTTGGGATGAAGTGTATTTAGATATAGGCTTTAGAACTGATTTGATAGTTGAAGAAAAAGTGATTATAGAAATAAAATCGGTGGAACAAATCACTAATGTGTATCCGAAACAACTTTTGACTTATCTAAAAGTTACAGGTATGAAATTAGGTTTACTGATTAATTTTAATAATTCATTAATTAAAAATGGAATTACAAGAATCGTAAATAATCTTTAATTTTTTCTTTTCAAATGCAATGTGATTTCATGCGAGGTTTTTTTGAATTTTTTATCTCGCAAAGACGCAGAGTCGCAAAGTATATGAGTTTTTCTTTGCGACTCTGCGTCTTTGCGAGATAACTAAGCTTTTAAACTTTTAAAAGATATCACATAAAATTTAAAACCTAAACCAAGCATAAGGCTCATTGATAAAATTTAATGCTCTTGGTAAACCATCTCCAGGCGTGACTTTTAATTCTGGTTGCAAAGATGGATTGGAAGGATATTTTTCACCGTCAAATTTTACAATTCTGTTTTTACCGCCACTATAAATGAATAAGTTTTTCCAACCAGAAGATTTCTCGGTGTCAATTACAACAGGATAATCAGCAACAGTAAATCTGGTAATGACTGCACCTTGATTATCCAAAATATATTGTGTACAACCTCCAGAACCGCAAAAGTATGAACCAGTTAAACCTACTAGAATTTCTTTTTTGCCATCATCATTCAAATCATATTCGAAAAAAATAAATCTTTTGCTGTAATCATCAATGATGTTTTTGGAAAGATCGTCTTTGTAAAGATTTTGCAAAGTCAATCGAACAATATTGGCAGTTTTCAAATTCGAAGAATTGATTCCGTACTGCCCTGCAGGAATAGTATCTGTAGGGTCTGGATCTATAATAGTGTCTTTCAGTTTCGAAAGGGTGTCTTTAATAACAGTTGCTGTATCAGCAGCGTTTTGACTTTTATTTGTTTCTTTTTTGCAGGAAATAAAAGCTACCACCAAAAGAAGTGCTAAAGTTATGATTTGTTTAGTCATATTTTTTATTTTACATAAATTGGACTTCTTTTTAATAAGTAGCTAACGGAGTCCATCCAGGCATCTTTTAGTCTAAATAAAGGTTTTCTGTTTTGGGTATATATTTTGGAATTATTTTTATACATATCAAAATAGACGTGATAATCAAATAACAGTTGGGTATTGGTGTTGGCAATAGTTGCTTCACTTCCCTTTACTTTATTGTCATTTACTTTTGCGTTTTGTGAAGTATAAGCTGTAGAGGTCTGATTTTGAGTGACTGTATAGGAAACTTTTGCAGCAACGATATTGTCTACACCAAGTATTTTGTGAAGTTCTTCTATTGGCGTTTCATCAATATTTTTATAATCAATACCTGCTTTTCGCAATAAACTATTAGTGGTTCTTAAATCCTGAACGGTCAACGGCAATATATTAGAAGACTTATCTAATAGTTTGTCGTAGATGTCATTTTGAGCGAATTTTGCCATTTCCTCTGAGTTAGTCATATTTTCAGAATTTACAAAAGGAACTGGCAATACAGCCACTGTATTCACTTTGAAGGCTGCATCCTGATTTACAGAAGCATTTTTTGTTGAACTTGGCGTGCTATTTATTGTGTTTTCGGCTTCGGCAAAAGTTTGTGATCTTCCGCTGGCAAAATCAATTCGAGCAATTTTTGCAACATCAATTTCGATAGTCATTGTTTCATTTGGCAACGAATAGTCTACCGTTTTATCAGACATTTTCGAAATGGTACATTCAATTACTCGATAATCTTTGGTGATGATTTTGTCCAGTTTTTTTGCTTGTGCAAAAATGTTTGTCGATATTAAAACTAGCATTAATACGGTTATTACTTTCTTTAGAGTCATTTTGTAAAAATTTAATTAGTTAAACATTTCAAATTCTTTTTTAATGTAAATTTCTTATTTTATTAAAAATTTTAGTTAAACAAAGTGTTGGTTTTAAGATAATTACGTGTTTGTATTTCAAATATAAATAATTAAATTATGTCTATAAAAAATTATGTCTATAAATTCTGTATTTTTTATTTCGTATTTTTGAAAGGTTAAATATCTAAAATGAACTTCACAACCAAAATCGATATTCCACAAAATCCCAATCAAATAGACTACAACTCTAAAATTATTTCATTGGGTTCCTGCTTTGCAGAAAATATGGGAGATAAATTCCAATATTTTAAGTTTCAAAGCGCCACAAATCCATTCGGAATTATCTTCAATCCAGTTTCTATTGAGAGAATTATTGATCGGGTGGTTAATGATGTTTTATTTACAGAAGAAGACATTTTTTTTCATAATGAGCGTTGGCATTGTTTTGAGGTACATTCGGATTTAAGTCATTCGGATGGAACAGAATTATTAGAGAATCTGAATCAAATTTTGGAAGAAACCAAGAAGCAGTTACAGGAAGCAACTCATATTATTATTACCTACGGAACTTCTTGGGTGTATAGAAATATTGAAAGGGATGTTATAGTTGCCAATTGTCATAAAGTACCCCAAAAACAGTTTTCCAAAGAATTACTTTCAGTTGCAGCTATTCAGGAAAGTATCAAAAATACAATCCGTTTGATTCAAACGGTAAATCCCAATTGCAGTTTTATTTTTACTATTTCGCCGGTACGTCACCTAAAGGATGGTTTTGTAGAAAATCAAGTCAGCAAAGCGCATTTGATTACAGCCATTCATCACGTTTTAAAAGAATCGGTTGGAGTTCCCCCTTCGGGGGATAGGGGGCTTTTTCCTTCCTACGAGATCATGATGGACGAACTTCGTGATTATCGTTTCTATGCTGAAGATATGCTGCATCCAAGCCAAACGGCGATCGATTATATCTGGGAGCGTTTCAGTGAAAGTTGTATTGATGAAAATAGTTTTCAGACGATGAAAGAAGTTCAAGAAATTCAAAGAGGTCTAAATCATCGAAGTTTTAATCCTGATTCCGAACAGCATCTTAAATTCATATCAAAACTGCATCAGAAGATTAATTATATAAAAGAAAAATTTCCTCATATGCAGTTTTAAAACCTGATTTTTTTAAATATAAAAGAAAGAAAAAAATTACGTATTAGTAAAATTTTAGAATAAATTTGCATAATTATGTAAATTGCTGCAATATATTTTTTACAACTTTGTAAGTTGTATTGCAAACACAGAATATTTGCAGTGAGGCTTTAATCTAAACGTGTTTTACCGACCTATGAATGCCAAACAAATTCATTTTCTAAAAAAAACACTACGTGTATTGCTTTGGTGCGCCGCTTCAATAGTTGCTCTTTTACTTCTCATTATAATATTAATTCAGGTTCCATATATCCAGAATCTTGTTAAAGACAAAGCTGTTACTTATCTGCATGAAAAAATAAAAACCAAAGTTTCGCTGGACAGAATTACAATTGAATTTCCTAAAGATGTTGTACTGGAAGGTTTCTATTTTGAAGATCAAAATAAAGATACGTTATTGGCTGGAAAGCGTTTAGAAGCTGATATTGATTTGTTTAAGCTGATTGGCAGTGAACTTGAAATCAATTCTGTCTCGCTAGAAAATGTAAGCGCCAATATTTCAAGGAATAAAGACGGAGTTTTCAATTTCGATTATATTATTAAAGCTTTCGAGTCGAATGAACCAAAAGACCCGGATAGCGAGCCTTTTAAAATATCAGTTGTAAAAGTAAATCTGGACAATGTAAAATTCAATTATAAAGATGATTTTACTAAAAATAATATTCGGGTAAAACTCACGCATTTTGATACTAAATTCAATGAATTTGATTTGGATAAAATGGATTTCAATGTTCTGAATATTAATTTAAACGGATTGAAATTAGTTCTAAATCAGGATGCTGTCGAAAAAATAGCCGAAGTTTCTGTGATAACCGCTGATACAATTTCGAAAAGAAAAGATTTCAAATTAAAATTGGGAAAAATCAATTTGTCTAAGATTGATGTTTCCTACGATAACAAAGATTCAAAACTCGATTCTGGAATACGTTTGGGGGATTTGAAATTGACTGTAAATAAGATAGATTTGAATAAACAGCTTTTGGATTTTGATTCATTTGAGTTGAAAAATCTAAGAGGAAATCTACGATTGGGTATAAAAGATACAAAAATTATAACCCCGGATTTAGACTCAACTTCAATTAAGCAATCAGGTTGGAAAGTAAAACTGAATGAGGCCGATATTCAAAATATCGTCTTCCGATTTGATGATATGAAATCCAAACCAAACGTAAAAGGAATTGATTACAGTCATCTTGATTTTGATAAATTCAATTTAAAAGCGGAAAAATTATACTACGGGAATGATACCATTTCTGGAAATATAAAATCATTTGCTGTAAATGAAAAAAGCGGTTTACAGATTCAGGCTTTAAAAACAGATTTCTTTTATGGTCCGAAAAATGCGTTTTTGAATAATTTGTATTTGCGAACACCGCAGACACTTCTTCAAAATAAAATTAAAATTGCATATTCATCGCTTAATGCATTAAAAAAAGACATTGCTAATATTTCTGTGGATGCCAATTTAAATCAGTCCAAAATCGGGTTTAAAGACATTTTACTTTTTGCTCTGGATTTACAAAAGACAAATCCGTTCAAAAGTAATCCGAATGCAGTTGTGTATTTGAATACTCGTTTGAACGGAAAAATTAAAAATTTGAATATTCCGCTGTTTGAAATGCGGGGAATCGGAACAACAGCAGTTTCTCTGTCAGGGAAGATTCTTGGTTTGCCAGATGGTCAAAAAGCGTATTATGATTTGAATATCAAAAAACTTTCCAGCACTTCTAAAGATGTATATTCTTTTGTGCCGGCAGGAACAATTCCGAAGAACATTCAATTGCCGTCTCAGTTTAGTCTGCAGGGGAAATTTAAAGGTTCGGTTCAAAATTTCAAAACCAATTTGGCTTTAAACAGCAGTTTTGGAAATGCAAAAATTGATGCTTTATTTGATCAGCGCATAAAGAAAAAAGAGAAATACGACGCCAATGTTTCCTTGATGGATTTTGATTTGGGACGATTAATTAAAAATGATTCGATTGGAAAAATTACGCTTAAAGCGAAAGTAAAAGGCAAAGGTTTAGACCCAAAAACAGCTCAGGCAAACTTGGATGGAATTGTACAAAAAGCGGTGTTTAATAGATATGCATACAGAGATTTAACTGTAAAAGGAAATATGGAAAACGGATCTTTTGCAGTAAAATCAGGTGTGAAAGATCCAAACCTGACTTTTGACCTGACAGCCAACGGTAATACAAAGAACAAATTTCCAGCAATTCAATTAAAATTAAACCTTGATATAGCCGATCTCGAAAAACTCAATCTTCATGCCGGTCCAATGAAATTGCGCGGAAATGTTGATGCAGATATTGCTAACAGCAATCCAGACTTCCTGAACGGAAAAGTGTTTCTTTCGAATATTCAGATTTTGCAGAATGAACTAATTGTATTGGATTCTGTTCGCGTGATTGCTTTTTCAGATAATACACGAAACAATATCAAAATATCATCCCAGTTTTTGAAAGCTGAAGTTGATGGAAAATACAAGTTGACCACATTAGCATCAGCCATAAAAAAATCATTGTCAAAATATATCGATTTACAGAATCCAAAAGTAAATGGAGAAACCGACGAACAGCGATTGGCGTTTACATTGGCAATTGATAATGACCCAATACTTTTTAAAATCCTGCCTAAATTAACTGGTCTAGAGCCTATAAATATTACTGGAAAATACAATAACCGAACGGATTCTCTGGAAATAAAAGGAACTATTCCGAGAATTGTTTATGCTAATAATACAATCGCTGACGGTAAAATAAATATCGAAGCCAAAGAAAATGCTTTAGAATATCAAATTTCGGTGGCAACAATTGAAAGCGGAGAATTTAAAATTCCGTTTACCAGTTTGTCCGGTAAAGTTGAAAATAATGTTCTTTCCTACGCATTGCGGGTAAAAGACACCAAAGATAAAGAGCAATATGTTATTGCTGGGGAATTTCTTCGTCAGGATGCCAAAAATATCCTAAAAATTGACTCTGAGACTTTCGTCCTGAATTATGATAAATGGAATATCAATCCTGAAAATGCAATTGAGTTTGGAGATAAAAGACTTTATGTCAATAAGTTTTTCTTAGACAATTCGGGAAACGAACTTAAAATTCAATCACAAGGCACCCAGAATAATGCACCAGTTCATGTTGATTTTGTGAATTTCAAAATTGAAACGATTTTGAATATGGTCAAAAAAGACAAATTGCTGATGCAGGGTCTGATCAACGGAAATGCTGTTGTCGAAAACGTGATGACATCACCCATTTTTACTTCAGATATAAAAATAGACGATTTTACTTTCAAGGCAGAACCTGTTGGAGATATTGCCATAAAAGTCGATAACAAAACGGCCAATACGCTTGTGGCAAATGTAGTTTTAAGCGGTGAAGGGAACGATGTGAATATCAATGGAAATTACAAAATCAGTGATGGAAATCTAGATTTGAATGTTGCTCTTAATAAATTGAATATCAAAAGTATTCAGGGGTTTTCAATGGGAAATCTTACTGATGGAACTGGTTTTTTATCAGGGAATTTTAAAATTACTGGAACTGCAGAAACACCAAAAGTTAATGGCGAATTAAACTTTAATGAAAGCGCTTTTAGGATTACAAAACTCAATTCTTATTTTAAGACAGATAATGAAAAAATCACTTTCAATAATGAAATAATTGCGTTTGACAGCTTTACTCTTTATGATGAAAATGATAACGAACTCGTTCTAAACGGTACAATGCAGTCTCCAGATTTTAGAAACTATAATTTTGATTTAAAAGTCATGGCAGATGATTTCAGAGCTATACATTCTAAAGCTACAGACAATGATTTGTTTTACGGAGATTTATTTTTGGATACTAAACTTGACATAAAAGGAACACTCGAAAATCCTATCGTCGGCGGAGATATCAAAATAAACAAAGAAACCAAATTTACAGTTGTTTTGCCACAATCTGATCCGTCGATTGCCGACAGAGAAGGAATTGTAGAGTTTGTAAATGAAGATAATATCTATCTGAAACAAACTGTAGCTATGCAGAAAAAATTGAATCAATCAGACCTTATCGGAATGAATGTCAGCGTTGATATTTCTTTGGACAAAGAAGCCGAACTTACATTGATAATCGATAAAGGAAATGGAGATTATCTTAGTCTGAAAGGAGAAGCGCAGCTTACCGGCGGAATCGACCCTTCGGGGAAAACGACTCTTACTGGTAAATATGAAGTCGCTGATGGAGCTTATGAAATGAATTTTAATGCCATCCGAAGAAAATTTGATATCCAGAAAGGAAGTTATATTATATGGAACGGTGAGCCAACGATGGCCACTTTGAATATTACAGCAATTTATAAAGTTGAGGCCGCTCCAATCGATTTGCTTGGAAATCAATTGGGAGCAGTAAGTTCAACCGTTAAAAATACCTACAAACAAAAAATTCCGTTTCAGACTTTATTAAAAATGAATGGTGAACTGCTAAAACCTGAAATCATATTTGATATTAAGCTACCGGATGGGAATTATGGCGTTTCATCAGATATTGTAACTGCTTCTCAGACAAAACTGGAACAGCTGCGTCAAGAACCGGCTGAATTAAATAAACAGGTTTTTGCTCTGTTGCTTTTAAATCGTTTTGTTGGCGAAAATCCATTTGCAAGCGAAAGCGGCGGAACCAATGCCGAATCATTAGCAAGACAAAGTGTAAGTAAAATTCTTTCCCAGCAATTAAATGATCTTTCTGCAGAGTTAATCACAGGCGTTCAAGTAGAATTCGATTTAGAAGCAACCGAAGATTATACTTCCGGATCGATGGAAAACAGAACTGATCTGAATGTAGCATTTTCAAAACAACTATTAGATGATCGATTAAAAGTGACTGTAGGAAGCAGTTTTGGCGTTGAAGGGAAGGAACGTGCCAATGAAGAAACTACAAATATTGCAGGAGATGTTTCTCTGGATTATCAGCTTACAAGAGATGGCAGATATATGGTTCGTGCTTATCGCAAAAATGAATATCAGGTGGCGGTTGAAGGTCAGGTGATTGAGACTGGCGTAGCGTTTGTCATCACAATGAGCTACAATAAATTCAGAGAACTTTTTCATCGAACCGAAGCCGAAAAGGAAATAATCAAAGAAGAAAAGGAACGTAAGGAGAAAAGAAAACGAATAAAAAAACAAGAAAATAAATTCGAAAAACAAATTGAAGGGAATGAGCAAAGAACATAGCGATATGAAAATTAGATATATAAAATATTATATAGCGCTGTCCTTACTATTTGTTTATGGGTGCAGCAATACTAAGTATTTGCCAGAAGGTGATTTGCTGTACACAGGAGCTTCTGTTACCGTGAAGGATTCTGTCATGAAAAACAAAGAAAGAAAAGCACTGGAGAAAGAAATGGAAGAGTTGCTGCGTCCAAAACCGAATAAAGCAATCTTTGGTCTGCGTCCTAAATTATGGTTTTACAATATAGCTGGAGAGCCTAAAAACGATAAAGGAGTCAGGAATTGGATACGAACCAAAGTAGGTGAGGAACCAGTGCTTTTCAGCAAAGTCGATTTGGACTATAACGCAGCCGTTTTAAGAAATTTTGCCGAAAATCGCGGTTATTTTAAAAACAGAGTCAGTGCTGATTCTACTGTGAACAATAAAAGAGCAACAGCAGAATATACTGTTCAGCTTAGAAAACAATACAAAATAAAAGAGGTTAAATTTCCTGTAGATTCTTCCGATTTAGGAAAAGCAATTGCCAGAACAAGCCGTAGATCATTATTAAAAGAAGGAAATCCATACGATCTGGATATTATAAAAACCGAACGGGAACGCATTGATGCCAGATTAAAAGAAAGAGGATTTTACTATTTTAACCCAGATTATATTTTGGCGCAGGTAGACAGCACAAAAGGTGATTATGAGGTTCGTATTAATTTAAAAACAAAAGACGATACACCGGAGAAAGCCAAAATTGCCTATAAAATTGATAAAATTTTGGTGTATCCTAATTTTGCAGTTTCAAAAGACACTGTCAAATATAAAAAAGAGGATATTGTACAGTACAATGATTTTACAATTATTGATACAGCAGACACTTTTAAACCCAGAGTTTTTGACAGAGCAATACTTTTTAAAAAAGGAGATTTTTATAATCGTAAAGACCATAATCTTACTCTGAACCGTTTTGTGAATCTAGGGACATTCAGCTTTGTAAAGAATGAATTCCGGACTTCAGACAGTTTAAAAAACACTTTGGATTCTTATTATTATCTTACGCTTTTGCCTAAAAAATTTATTCGTTTTGAGGTTTTGGGCAAAACGAATTCGGCGAGTTATACCGGTACAGAAGTCAATGTAAACTGGAATAACAGAAATACATTCAGAGGAGCCGAATTGCTGACCGTTTCTGTATTTGGAGGAGCCGATTTTCAGCTTTCAGGCGAAAATAATGGTAAAAACATCTTTAAACTTGGTACCGAAACCAGCCTGACCTGGCCCAGATTTATTACTCCTTTTAACATTCAGGGAAATCCTGAATTTGTTCCAAGAACTAAAGCTACGGTGCGCTATGAATTTCAAAACAGGACACAATTGTATTCGCTAAATTCCTTTAATGCTTCTTTCGGTTATTTATGGAGAGAAAGTATTAGAAAAGAGCATCAGTTAAATGTTGTGGATATTACCTATGTAAGCCCAAATAATGTTACTGCAGAATATCAGGAAGATATTGATGAAGACGCCGCTTTAGGAAAAGTTATAGAAAAACAATTGATTTTTGGTCCAACCTATTCGTACACCTATACGAATACAATGCAAAAGCGAAAAAAGCACACATTCTATTTTAATGGAGAAGTAGATTTGGCAGGAAATATAACGGGTTTGTTAACTGGAGCCAATATCAAGAAAAAGGATACTATAAAAATATTTAATGTACCGCTTAGCCAATATGCAAAAGTAAAGACAGATTTTCGGCATTATTTAAAGCTGAGCAAGGATACTGAATTAGCAAGCAGAATTATTGTTGGCGTCGGATTGCCTTATGGAAATTCAAATGTTATGCCAACATCAAAACAATTTGTATCGGGCGGAACCAATAGTATTCGTGCCTTTAGAGCCAGAACACTCGGGCCTGGAAGTTACCTGAATACCACAACAACAAATTCCTCGTACTTGCCGGATCAATCGGGTGATTTAAAATTAGAGTTCAGCACAGAATATAGGGCAAAACTTTTTAGCATTGTTAACGGAGCTTTGTTTGTCGATGCTGGTAATATTTGGCTTCTCAATGCCGATCCTAATAAGGCAGGAGCTGAAATTTCTAAAAATTTCATGAAAGAAATTGCCGTGGGCGCTGGTGCCGGTTTGCGTTTTGATCTGTCTTTCCTTATTTTAAGAACTGATTTGGCTATGCCATTAAGGAAACCTTGGCTGCCTGAGAATGACAGGTGGGTAATTGATGATATTGATTTTGGCAGCAGTACTTGGAGAAAAGAAAATCTTATTCTTAATATTGCGATTGGGTATCCTTTTTAAAATAATAAAAAAACAGTTCATTTGCCTTTAAAAAAAAAGAAGTAAATTGGTCTAAATTATATATTGGAATGCAAAACTTAATTAAGAGAATAATACCCGCAGCTGTAATCGTAGTCATAATAATTTTGGCTTTCAAATTCTGTGAATTCAAGAAAGATGATGACACATCTTTGGATTACAATACAAACTTGATCCAGCAGCAAATCGTGAATGTGGGTAAATTAGTCGTTACCGAAGGACATTTTTCGGAAGTCGTGACTTATAAAAATCAGCAGAAATACATGATGGACATGCTTTCGTTCGAGAAAAAAGCACTTGTCATAGTCAATGCCGATGTTACTGTTTCGTATGATCTGCACCAAATGAAATACGATATTGACGAGAAAAATAAAATCATTACAATTCTAAGCATCCCAAAAGAAGAAATTAAGATAAGCCCAGACATCAAGTTTTATGATGTAGAGCAAAGTCAGATGAATCCGTTTACGGGCGATGATTATAACAAAATCAACCAATCGGTAAAAGCAAATCTAGCCAAGAAAATCGAAAAATCCTCGTTGAAATCCAATGCTCAAAACCGTTTGATAAGCGAACTTTCCAAGATTTTGATTCTGACCAATTCAATGGGCTGGAAACTGCAGTATAACGGTAAAGAAATATCAAATGAAAAAGAACTGCAGCAGGATTTAAAATTGTAGCGTAAATTGACTTTAACCGCAAAGACCGCAAAGAAAATTAGACTGTAAAAAAAAACGCAAGGTCGCAACGCTTTGCGCTCTTTGCGTAAAACTTTGCGAACCTTGCGTTTAAAGCAAGTCAGAATCTTCAATCCTTGTTATACAATCTCATTTTCAAAAATCAATTCCAAACCATTCGAAATTAGTTTCTTTATTTCAGGGCGCTGTTTTTTAAGGTTTTCCAAATGTAAAAGAATCTGTTCCATCAAATTCGTTTCGTTTCGTGTGTGCAATAGTTCAACCAATTCTATCGAAAGCAACCAATCATTCGGATGGTTTTCTTGCAGTTTTTCAAAAATAGATTTCAATGAAGCAGTAATGTCATTCGATTCCCGAATGCTTCTGACTGTTTGGTATAAAACTTCCAAATCGTCTCTTTCGGCAGTTTGTTTGGCTTTAATGGTTTTGCTAGAAGGTACGTGCGAAATCAAATCAAAACTGTTCACATCCGCAGGACCAGAAAAAGCCGAAACCAGTTTTTTGCCCACAGCCATATCATAATTCCCCCATTCAGGCTGGAATAAAACAGTGTCTCCGTGCGTAACCGTACAATTTTTAAAACAAATCAGGATAATCTCGCCATGCAGGTTTCTCTTTCCAGTAATGATTTCTCCAACGACTTTTATATCGCCTTCAAATTCCAGGGTCGCAGTTTCTCCTTCATAAACGCCGTAAGCTTTTAAGTCTCGCGGACTCATATCTTCAATCGCCAAATTGATGCCTTTTAATTTTCCGATCGGGCTTCCAAAACCTTCTGGATGTGTATCAGTTCCGTGACCTACCAATTCTTTTTCGCGATAAGATAAAGCAGTTTTTCCAGTAGTCTGAAAGTAAATTGGTTTTCCATGCTCTTCAATAACATTCGTAAACACACCCGAAATCTGTAAACCAGTACTCAATTCAACAGTTCCCAAAGCTTTGGAATGAATCAGTTTTTCAAGACCCGATAATCCGCCAGTGCGCAATGCCATTGTATTGGCAAATTCTTCCAAAATCAAACTCAAGTAAGCAAAATCGGGAGTCACGTACAATTGAGGCTGTAACTTGGTAATATCAAAACTTTGATTGACAGCCGAAAAATCATAAGGGATTTTCTTCACATTATTTGTCATACACCAAGCGCTTTCGCCAATGGAAGACAGCAAACCAGCGCCGTATATTTTTGGGTTTTCCAATGTTCCTATCAAGCCATATTCCACTGTCCACCAATGCAGGTTTCGAATTTGCGCCATTTCCGATAATTCGCCCATATTGTTCTGTAGGTCTTC
Organism: uncultured Flavobacterium sp.; assembly: GCA_963511795.1. Classification (GTDB taxonomy): domain Bacteria; phylum Bacteroidota; class Bacteroidia; order Flavobacteriales; family Flavobacteriaceae; genus Flavobacterium. The sequence goes on from CAUPKP010000033.1 coordinate 52,891, forward strand.
GACTGCTTTTTCGGCAGCTTCAATTTCGCTTTGCGGTGTGCCTTCCGCTTCTTTCAAAATAGATAGCAACCGAATCGCTTCGTACATTTCATAATCTTTATGCGATGAAATAGCTTTACAGCCTATTTCTCCAAAACGGCGCAGGTATTCCGCATATTCCGGATTCGCAATAATAGGAGCGTGGCCGGCACCTTCGTGGATAATATCGGGAGCAGGAGTGTATTCAATATGTTCGAGCTGACGAATATCCGATGCAATAACCAAAACATTATATGCCTGAAATTCCATAAAAGCATTCGGAGGAATAAAACCGTCAACTGCAACGGCTGCCCAGCCAATTTCACTGAGTATTCGGTTCATGCCGTACATACTCGGAATGTTATCTACTTCAATTCCTGTTTTTTTCAAACCTTCAAGGTATGAACTATGAGCTACTTTCGATAGGTAATCTACATTTTTGCGCATTACATACCGCCAAACCGCTTGATTTATTGGTGTATAATCGCTGTAATCCTGAGCCTTGATAAACTGTTTTAAATGCTTTGGTAAGCGGTCTAGCAAAGGATTGCTTTTAATTTTTGAATTCATAGCGAAAACGATATAGTTTTAATGCAAAAGTACAATTTTAGAAGACGAAAAGAAATTTTTTCAGCGATGACTTTAGCAAATTAAAATGTTTTAATGTTATTGTAGCAAAAAAAAGTAATGCAATGGCTTAAAAATGAATTACCGCTGATTCGCCGATTGTATTGTTTTAAAATCTGCGACCCGAGCGGTAGTGAATTGGCGAAGCAATCTGCGGTAGTTTTATAATCATTTAAGTTTCTATAAAAGCGGATGTTTCCCTTCATGTCTAAAATACTCAATTTTATAATTGAACATTTCCGCCATATTCTGGCCTCTCAGTTTTGCTTCTTCTGTCAACGTGCTTTAAAAAAGCTGTCTTCGGTTTTGACATAAAACATTCAATTTCAATTTAGAATTACTGATTATATGTATCAATAATTACAATTCATCAGTGGTTTAAATGATTAGTTGTGTTTACCCTTCAAAATAAAGGCAGTTACAACATTAGTTGATGGCGTTTGGGTTGTTTTGGAGTTGTGTTTACCCTTCAAAATAAAAGTAGTTACAACAATACACAAAAATTATGCACTCAAGCATTGGTTGTGTTTACTCTTCAAAATAAAGGCAGTTACAACAAAGCCGTGCATATAGCTTGTAGCATATGTGTTGTGTTTACCCTTCAAAATAAAAGCAGTTACAACGCGTGGCATATGAGCGTAGAGGCGGAACGTGTTGTGTTTACCCTTCAAAATAAAAGCAGTTACAACTAAGGGGGGCATTGTGCTTGCACCTCGCTAGTTGTGTTTACCCTTCAAAATAAAAGCAGTTACAACTAAAACTCAAGGATATTACGCAACTAATTTGTTGTGTTTACCCTTCAAAATAAAAGCAGTTACAACGTTCAGAAAGCGACACCGAGTTAATGAATAGTTGTGTTTACCCTTCAAAATAAAGGCAGTTACAACTTAACAATTAAACAAATATAAAAATGAAACGTTGTGTTTACCCTTCAAAATAAAGGCAGTTACAACAATAAACCCC
>CAUPKP010000034.1:0-52520 GCA_963511795.1 uncultured Flavobacterium sp.
ACACTAAACTTACCACTTTCAAAAACAGAAACTATTTCTCGTTTAAAATCTTCTGAATAACGTCGAAACTTTCGAATATTCTTTAAATTTGCTTTCATATAAATTGACTTTTGTGGTCAACCTATATCAGGGACGTACATAATTCTGAAATCTGCAAACTGAGATCTGCGGTCTGCAGTCTGCAGTCTAAAATCTGCAATCTAAAATTAATCAAGCGCTCTTTTGGTTACATAATAGCGGTACCCAATAATAGCCATCTGCCATTTTTTGGCCTTGGTTACATCTAATCTTTGTTTGGTAAAGCTTGGTAAAATAAGTTTGTTGATTCGGGCAAGAATTTTAAACATAGTAGTTCTATTTTTTTCAAAGATATAAAAAAAGACGGTCTTGATGAGTGACCGTCTTTTTGTTGTTTTATTTTAGAAATTACCGTTATTTTTTATCTTTTTCTACCTTAGAAAGATATTCTTCCATTTGTTTGTCAAAAACTTTCATTTTCTCGTCAAACGCTTCCATTTCTTTATTGAAAGGTTCCATTTGTTTGTCAAATTCAGCCATTTGTTTGTCGAAAGCTTCCATCTGAGGTTCCAATTTTTTCATTTGTTTGTCAAATTCTTCCATCTTATTTTCAAAGTCTTTCCATGCTTTTTTATCTCCGTTTACAGGGTCGCCTTTCGGTGCTTTTGGCGCTTTTGGAAACGCAGGAGCTTTAGGGGTCTTAAATTTCATAGTTGGAGGAGTAGGAGGGACAGGAGGAACTGGCATATTTTTGTCTTGATAATACGTTCCGTTTTTTGTTGTAATCCTCATTGATTTTTTTCCAAAATTATTTGTGACATCCATTCTTTCGATTGAGCCTGGATCTACTTGATCTAATTCATTTTGAGTGATTTTTTTGCCATTGATATAAATTTCCTTCTCATCACTTATTGTTGAATATTTATTTGTAATTATTCGGATTTCTTTTTTCTCATCATTTTTGGTGACATTAACAGTTGCAATTTCGTTAGGATCTAATTCATCCATTGTGGCTTTATCTGATTTTTCTCCATCAATATAAATTTGAGCATCAGCTGGAATTGGGGCATCAGGCTTAACAATGCTGGTATTTACTACTAAAGCACTATACTTTTCGTACTCTTCAACAAAATCAATGCTCAAGTTTCCTTTTGAATTTTTGGTTATGACAATTCCAAAAGGTTTGATAGAATCAGTACTTTTTACTGTTCTGTTTTTGGCAATTTCTTTTCCTTTTTTAAATTCTACAGTTATCTCTGTGATTTCGTTGTTTGTGTTTCTTTTTGTATCCGAAAAAAGAACGCTTACGCCGTAATTTTTAAGGATTGTCTCTGCTTTTTCTTTTAATTCGGCTTCTGTAGTATTCTTAGTGATTTTATAGACATCAACATCTTCAGAGGCTGATTGTGCTGCTTTTGGACTCACATTTTTCTCCTTTGCAATAACTTCCATTTGGAATAAAAATACAAAGGCTACTAATGCTGGAAGCACTAAAGCATACTTCCAGGAATTCCATTTTTTTGATTGATTTTTGTTTAACATAACGATTCGTTTTTTGATTAATGATTGATAAAAATGATTGGTAAGCACAACACAATTTTCGTGCGCTGTTATTTTTAAAAGCGTTAATTGGTACGCTTTTTTGTCGGAAATATTTTTTGTTGCTTCACTGTCGGCGATGAACTCTAAGTTTTGCAAGATGGCTTTTTTGTACAGCCACATAAAAGGGTTGAACCAAAAAAGGATGCAGAAGAAACGCGTGATTAAGACGTCTATCGTGTGGTATTGTTCGCTGTGTACTTTTTCGTGTTCCAAAATACTTTCCATTTCGGCCTCGCTGTACAGTGATGAGTTGTAAACGATGGTGTTGAAATAAGAAAATGGAGCAATGTTTTCTTTTAAGTCAATGAATTTATGGTCTTCCTGCTGATGCGAAGATTTACCTTTTAAAACGCGATTAAGGTTATAAAAGTCCCTTGCAAACTGCACTAAAAGCAAAGCTATTCCAATTATATATGCAATTGCAAGAACGAGATACCAGTTGATTTCAAAACTTTCCTCTTGAACAGGTCTCATTGGGAGTTTAGACCAATCAAAATCGGTTGGTGTTGGTTCTACCCAAACAATTGTGGTAAAAACTATCCATGGCAAAATTACAGAGGTAAACAAACCAGCTAAAAGAAACCAGCGGTTTGCAGTAAAAAAAGTCTCTTTTCGCAGCAGGAAATAGTAAGCGATATAGAACATTCCTATGAGTCCGCTTGATTTTGCAATATATATGAATAGTGTTTCCATTTTTTTATTGTTTTTCGATCATAGAAAGGATTTCTCGTAATTCGGCTGCAGAAATTTTCTCTTCTTTGGCAAAAAAGGAAACCATGTTTTTATAAGAGCTGTTAAAATAATTATCGATAGCGGTATTCATAAAACCTTTTCGGTAATCTTCAAGGCTTACAATTGGAAAATATTGATGGGTATTTCCAAAGGCATTGTGACTTACATATCCTTTTTCCTCCAGATTACGGATTATCGTGGACAGTGTGTTGTAATGCGGCTGTTCTTCGGTGATTTCGGCCATGACTTCTTTTACAAAAGCTTTTTTGAGCTTCCATAAAATGTGCATGATTTCTTCTTCTTTGTTCGTTAGTTTTTGCATTTTGTTTATTTTTTAATTGTATTTTAAGCTTTCAAATTTTCGTTACAAGTTAATGTATTTTCGAATTTCAGAATATAAATTTTCTCCTTCAGATGGTTTTTTTGTGCTTTTTGAAATCAATTCCCCTTTGGAATTAAAAAGCAGGTACCTAGGTATATAAATATCATTTTTCTCATTCAAGTCTTTTTTCAAACTGGATAAAATGGTATTCGATGCAAAATAATGATTCCCTTTTAACTCAAATCCGTAAATGTCTTTTTCCCATTTTTGAATTTGGCTTGCATTATCTACCGAAACATAAAGCATTGCTACATCATTGTCGTTAAGGAATTTATGTAAATTATTTGAATATGCAAATTCTGTTTTACAGGGTGCGCAATAGGATGCCCATAAATCTACAAAAACAAATTTACCATTAAATTTATCCTTAATAAGCTGGCCAAGGTCTTCGTATTGTTTTGATGCCGTATAAAGTATTTTTTTTGATTCGTTTGAATAAGTTCCAAATGAGTACAGAGGTACGTTTGGACTTAATTTTTCATCATCACTTATTGCTTTTAATTTTTTTAGAAAAGTACTTTTTGGGAACTTTTCTTTAAATTTTTCAAAGGAGCATTTAGCTTCTTGAAAACCTGCAATAGCGATGGTACCGCACATTATTAACTCTTGATATTTTGCAGGTGCATAATTATTTTGATCTTGTTCTGCGTCCCACAATCCAATGTCATGTTTTTCACCAGGCAATATTTTGCTTTTTATAGTACTGCATTTTTTTTCAATAGCAGATACTCTTGAAATCCCTTCACAATGGCTGTATTTATCGTCAAAGGCATTGTATTTTTTATCAAATTCGACAATAATTTTGTTCAGCTCAGGGATAGAAAGCTGTTGTTTTTTAAAATTTTCTGGATCATTGGCATAATAGCCTATAATATCAAATGTTGTTTCTAAAAATAATAAATCAGTATCAAGATTCAGCGTGTTGTAGAAAGCAGCAGTTATTTTTTTCTCGTTTAATAATTTTTTAAACGGAGCTAAAGCTTGTGACTTGATGTTTTCTATTTCGTTTAAAGCCTCCTCTGAATTTTTTGTTTTTGGTATTAAATCTCCAATCAAGGGAGTAAGTTTTTTTCGGGTTAAATAAGGAGAGTTATACATTTCTTGAAGCCCTAAAGCATTATTTCCCTCAAATTTGACGATATAAACATTCTGGTCTTTTTTGATGTCAATTTTTATTTTATCTCCCTTATTAACTATAAGTTTAATTTTTGGGTTGTAATTGCCCCCGTTCATCATAATTACACCTGAGCCATTTAGAACAAATGTCTTTTTGAATGCATTTTTTTTTATCATCGCTGATTCACAATTATAAAAATAATTACTAAAATCGGCATCTATAGATTTATTGAACCAAACTTTTGCTGAGTCTTTAGAGCCTTCAATATTTCCTTCAAGCTCAATGTTTTGGGAGTAACTTTTCATTATTAAAAAGAGGCCAGCAATTAAAAATATTTTTTTCATATTTATTTTCTTGTTTTGAACTTACATTTAATATATAAGCTGAAATAGATTTAGACATTGCAAACAGTTTGTAATTTGTTTTGTGCATTACAAACTTACAACTATATTTATAGTTTACAAACTATAAATATAGTTATTTAACTAAAATTTTAGTTTTACATTGATTTTGTTGGGCTGCTTTATATAATTAGAGGGGAGTCATTGCGAGGGACGAAGCAATTTTTTTTTAAACAGCCCGTTGATTCAGTAAATTAGGCAGATTTTTTATTCATTTTTCTGCGGGAATCTGCAAAATCTGCGTGAAAAAAAACAGTAATTCCTTAACTTAATGACATTGGGATAGAAGTTTGCTGCTGAAGTAGCACGGATAGCCCGACTGTATTAAGGAAAAGGACCGAATACAGGTAGCTATAATTTGGTCCTTTTTCTTAATGTGTTCACGCCCAACTTATTATTTACTCGTTGCGGATCATTTTGTTGAGCCAAAAACAACAAAGTAAAGAAAACGCACCCAAAGTTCCCATGATGAGCCAATTGACTTGATAATTATAATGGGCTATGATTTCCAGACCAGTCTTGGAACTAACGATATGCGCCAGACTGAAACTCATGGTATAGAAACCCATGTATTGTCCTTCCTGTCCTTTTGGCGCGCGGTTGAGAGCAACGGCATTGACAAAAGGGAACGAAAAAATTTCTCCAAAAGTAAGGAAGATGATGCTGATGGTTAGAATGCCTACCCATGAATCGAGCAGCAAAATGTAATACCCAAGCGTAATGAACAGTGATCCAATTGCGATGCTCTTTATTTTGTTCGTTTTTCTTCTTTCCAGCGTACTCACAATAGGCATTTCTAAAAGGAAAACTAACAGTCCGTTGATCGAAAGGAGCATTCCGGTTTGGAATTCGCTGAGTCCAAATTTTTCGTTGTGATATAAAGGCAAAGTCGAGAATATTTGCAGGAAAACCATAAAAGTCACAAAACTGATAAAGAGCAGCAACCAGAAAGCTTTGTCTTTAAAGACTGATTTTGGAATTGTTTTGGTTATTGAATGATCTGTGGTAACAGGTATTTTCTTTTTTTCTTTAATATAGAAAGCAAAAATCAAAATTGCGATGATGCAGGTAATTCCGTCAACCCAAAATAGGCCTGAATATCCCATTCCTATTATGATTAATCCGCCCAATGCCGGGCCGGCTGTAAAACCCAAATTTACCGCTAATCGTACTAAGGACAAGGCACGAACCCGGTTTTCGGGTTTGGCATAAACGCTCAGCGATACAAACATGGCGGGACGAAACATATCGGAAATAGCCATAATGACAAACATTCCAAAGCATAATCCCCAAAAACTCGTAATATACTGAAGCAGAATGAACAGGATTCCGCTCGTAAAAAGGCTGAAAATCATGATTTTATAAAACCCGATTTTGTCGCTCAATTTACCTCCTATCCAAGAACCCAGCATGGAACCCAAACCAAAAGCTACCATAATCCATCCCACTTCACCGTAGCTAAAATTCAAATCTTCCTTTAAATATTTGGATAAAAATGGTAGAACCATTGTTCCCGCTCTATTTATAAAAGTGATTAAAGCAAGTATCCAAACTTCACGAGTGAAGCCTTTGAAATTGTTGATGTAGCGTCCGAGGGCAGTTTTGAGCATTTAGTAAATTATAGTATTGCAAATCTAAAAAGTTTTTTAAAAGATAACTCTGATTACTGAGTAGAAATTTACTTTTAAAAATATTTAGGTTCTATTTATTGCTGCTGTTTTGTTTGCTTATGCAGGATACAAATGGTCAGAATTTGAATCATTATTATTGTTTTTGTTATCATCATTATCATCGCTGGAAATTGTTGATTTTATTTGATATGTCAAATTGATTCCAATTTTAGTTGCTCTTGCTTGAATGTCTGCTAATTTATCATCTTGAATTTCCAAAAGTAGCATCGCTTCTGTTTGATAATCGGTATCGCTAGGTGCATGACTTATTTTTTGAAACCACAAAGTATCGATTTGTCTGGCGGTAGAATGGCATTCAGCAGCAAGTATTTTTAATTCAAGTGTTTTACTTTCGTATTTAAAAGTTGTTTCAAGGCCTGTAATAATAGCCACAAGAAGTCCAATGCAAGTAAATAAAATTAGGTTAAAAGGATTGTCAGCGGATAATAATTTATCGAATGTCCCTTTCGTTGCTGCCAAAGCTCCCAATGCTATGACAGCAACTTTGCTGCTTGTCCATTTATAGCTAAATTTTTCTGCATTGTTTGCAAGAATTGTGGCAACACGATTTAGTTCATTTTGTCGAATGCTTATTGCTGTTTGCAAGGTGTCGTAAGAGTTTCTTGTATGCATATTTTTTTGTTTATAAGTTGTCGCTAATGCTTTGTGCATAATAATTTGCAGGCTATAAACAAGTAATTGAGGCTAAACAAAATTACGATAAAAAACATAAACTTTGTGGCTTTGCAACTTTAAGCTATTTTTGCATAAAATTTTAAGATATGAGAGTTACAATGACTTTGGTTTTGATAGCATTATTTAATTTTGGCTTTGGCCAGGAAAAATTTGATGTTACTGCTGTCGAAAAATTTCAAAAAGATATTAATACTGAATATGCCGACGCAAAGACAAGTCCGCTTTTGCCTGAAGATTTAGCACATTTCAAGGAGTTGGACTTTTATCCAATCAATGAAAAGGCTTTTGTAGTGGCACAATTCATTAGAACCGAGAACGAAAAACCATTTGAAATGCCGACTTCAACCGCCAGAAAACCATTGTATGTAAAATATGGTGAAGCTCATTTTCAGCTGGAAGGTAAAGAGCTGAAACTAAATATTTACCGCAATATCGAGCTTTCTAAAAAAGAAGAATACAAAGAACATTTGTTTTTGCCTTTCTCGGATTTAACATCTGGAAAGGAAAGTTACATTGGCGGGAAATACATTGATTTGAAAATTCCAGCAGGCAATACGATTGTAATAGATTTTAATTTGTCGTACAATCCGTATTGTGCTTATAATTATAAATATTCGTGTCCAAAAGTGCCTTTGGAAAATGATTTGGCTGTCGAAATAAATGCTGGTGTAAAGAAATTTCATGATTAATGAAGTTTTTTAATCTGCATACTCACAAATTCACGAATCAGGAAACTATTTTGGAACTCGTTAATCAATACCCGCAGGAATTTGATGATGGGCTTCCGTATTATTCCATTGGCATTCATCCGTGGTATATCAATCAAGAAAGACTGGAACTTGATCTGCAGATTATTGAAAGTAAACTGCAGGAACCGAATTGTCTTGCTCTTGGCGAATGCGGATTAGACAAACGCATTGAAATGCCGTTTGATTTGCAACAAATGGTTTTTGAAAAGCAATTGCTTTTGGCACAAAAATACAATAAGCCTGTTGTGATTCATTGTGTTGCCGCTTTTCAAGAGGTAATTGCCACCAAGAAACGATTAAAAATTACAGTTCCAATGCTGATTCATGGTTTTTCGAAGAATAAGCAGGTGGCGAAGGAACTTATCGACAACGGGTTTTACATTTCGTTTGGAAAATATTTATTACTCAATCCTGAACTGGAAACTGTTTTTCTAAGTATTCCCAATGATCGTTTTTTCTTGGAAACAGATACTGTCGAAGAAGGAATTGAAGCTGTATATGATTTGGCTTCCAAATACAAAAAGTGGAGTAGGGATGAACTTAAACAGCAAATAAACAGTAATTTTGCAGCAGTTTTTAGAGGTTATGAATTATCGGTTTAGATAATGAGAATTTTGAACTATTAAACCTTTAAACGATTAAACTTTTTAAAAAAATTAAACAAAGAAATATGGCAGAGTGGACAGAAAGAGCCGAATTATTATTTAAAAAAGAAGGATTACAGAATCTGCAGAATGCTCACGTAATGGTCGTAGGGCTAGGCGGAGTAGGATCTTTTGCTGCAGAATTTTTGGCAAGAGCAGGAGTAGGGACGATGACCATTGTTGATGGAGATGTTGTAGATATTACTAATATAAACAGACAGTTACCTGCATTGCATTCAACTGTTGGACAGCCTAAAGTGGATGTTGTTGGTGACCGTTTGATGGATATTAATCCTGAATTGAATTTAATTAGAGTAAAAGAATTTCTTTCACCGGAACGTGCTTATGAAATTGTTACCAATGAATATGATTATGTTTTAGACTGCATTGACAGTGTAACACCAAAATTGAATCTGATTATTTCGGCCAGAAGAAAAAAAGTCCGACTTATAAGCAGTATGGGCGCTGGAGGAAAAATGGATGCTTCTAAAGTGAAAGTTACGGATATTTCAAAAACCATAAATTGTCATTTGGCTAAAACGATTAGAAAGCGTCTGAAAAAAGAGAAAATCAATAAAGTGAAAGTAGTTTTTTCTTCTGAAATTCAAGATGAATGCAGTCTGCGTATGACCGATGGCTCCAATTTTAAAAAATCTTTCTACGGAACTAACAGCTATATGCCGGGATTATTTGGTCTTCATGCTGCAGAAACCGTTATCCGACATTTGCTTAATAAAAAGTAATCAGTTTGCAGTTTGCAGTATTCAGTTACAGAAAAACAGATTTAATACAATAATAAATTTAGAATAGTGTCTCAGTATCTTAGAAACTCAGCACCTTAGAATCTTAAAAAAAATGATAAAGACCGTAATTTTCGATATGGATGGTGTAATTGTCGATACAGAACTCGTACACCGTTATGCTTATTTCAAACAATTTGGTGAACTCAATATTGAAGTTCCAGAAGAAATGTACACATCATTTACCGGATTGTCAACCCGCAATACTTTTCAGAAATTGAAAGAGCATTTTCAATTAGAACACGAAGTAGAAGATTTGATTTTGAGAAAAAGGTCTATTTTTAATGATGCTTTCGACAGCAAAGAAGATTTGACTTTGCTGGATGGTGTAGAAAATTTAATTAAAGATTTTCATCAAAACGGAATGCAGCTTATTGTTGCTTCTTCGGCTTCAAAAGTGACGATTGACAGAGTTTTTACGCGTTTTAATCTGCACCAGTATTTTTCACATATTGTAAGCGGAGAAGATTTTCCAAATTCAAAACCGCATCCTGCCATTTTTCTGCATGCGGCTTCTTTGTCAACTGCGCCAAAAGAAAACTGTATTGTAATTGAGGATAGTACAAACGGAGTAAAAGCAGCCAAAGCTGCGGATATTTTTTGTGTAGGCTATAATAGTTTTCATTCCAAAGATCAGGATCTGACATTGGCAGATGTAGTTGTCAATCATTTTGATGAATTGAATTTTGACATCGTATCACAATATTAATTATAAAATAGATTATAAGTTAAATATGTATCGAATTTCAGAACAGTAATACATACCTTGATAAACAATATATTTTACTTTTTCGAATATTATTTTTTGCTTTTCCATGATAGTGTTCTTTATAAAGTTGAAATTTGTTCTATCAACTCTTTTTCAATGATCAAGTTAATTTAGTTTTGTAAACTTAAGCCCGAGTGTCTTTTTTCTTGTTATATAATTCCTAAAAAAACTTATATAATTTTTTAAAATTCTGGCTGGATACTATTTATGTTTTTAATGTTAATTGAACTTGAGCGGAATTATATCACAATACTAGTTTTCTATTAAGGAAATATTAACATCATTGATTTTTCGAATTTGTAAATTTGAGCACAAACAAAAAAAACTCATATGAAAAAGATTCTTATTGCTTTCGCTTTTATGATAGCGCCATTTATTGCTGAGGCTCAGTTAAAAACACCTCAGGCCAGTCCAAAAGCTACTATTTTTCAAACTGTTGGTTTGACAGATGTTGAAGTTGTCTATAGCAGACCAGCAGCGAGAGGCAGAGCTGTATTTGGCAACTTGGTTCCTTTTGGAAAAGTTTGGAGAACAGGAGCCAATGAAAATACTACAATATCTTTTAGCGAAGATGTTGTAATTGATGGCAAAACATTGCCTAAAGGAAAATATGCTTTGTACACGATTCCAAAAATTGAAAGTTGGGAAGTAATTTTCTATTCAACTACAAACAATTGGGGAAATCCTGAAGTGTGGAATGAAGCTAATGTTGTATTGAGAACTACTGTAAAAGAAGAAGCATTGCCTAAACCAGTTGAAACTTTTACTATTGGAATTAATAATTTGACGGTAGATTCAGCTCACTTGGATATGGCTTGGGAAAACTCATCTGTATCTATGAAGTTTGAAGTGCCTACTCAAAAATTGACATTAGCTAATATTGAGAAAGTGCTTGCTGGACCTACGTCAGCGGATTATTTTTCGGCAGCGCAATATATTTATCAGACAAATGGAGATAATGTAAAAGCATTGGCTTATATGGATAAGGCAATGGAAATGAGTACTGAGAAACCATACTGGTACACGCGTTTGAAATCATTGATTCAAGCCAGAGCCGGAGACAAAAAAGGGGCTATTGAAACAGCAAATCTTTCTCTTGCAGCAGCGGAAGCTGCCAAAAATCAGGATTACGTAAAAATGAACAGAGACAGCATTTCTGAGTGGAGTAAAAAATAAATACACCGTAGAGATGCACTGCAGTGCATCTTATATTTTGTAGATTATATCAAAAAAAACCGATTCATATATTTTATGAATCGGTTTTTTATTGATAATTTTTTTATGGTTCCAATTAATTTACACCAGTACATAAATTTTTTAAAGTAAGCGAATAATCCGGATTTAATGGTTCATTCGTTTGAGCCAGTCTTTGTGAGCCCGTATTTGCCGGGCAGGCAATATCATTGGTAGCATCATAAATAAGGTTTTTACCATTTAAGCTAGTGATGAGTTCTTTTGGGACATAAATTTGAACTTTTGTAATCGAATAGCCAGAAGGAATATACCGAATGTAATACCCATCAGGGTGTAAAGTCCATATTCCGCTAGGGTAATCAGTTCTTGGAGGTGCCATTCCAGCAAGAATAGCATACTTTTCCATTTCTTGATACGTGTAATTGCCTGAAGTAATTAAACCGCGGATGTTGTTTTCGGCCTCAAAGACAGTTTGTACACTTTCGGGCAGTTTTGCTTTGGCTTGATTGATAACATCATTAGGCAGAAATCCAAGTGCGCCGTCTTCGAGCTGTGTTAATTGTTTTTTGGTAAGCAGCGTAACAGCGGTTAGTTTTACCTCAGTGCTAAAATCGATGAATTTTGTTTTGGCAATTATTGCCCATAATAAAATTTGGATTTTATGCTGGTCTATTTCAGGATGATTTTCGGCACTTTTTAATATAGAAGTAACAATTTCTTTTTTGGAACCGTTAGTAGGTGCATACATATAACCATCTCCTTTGGAAGGGGCAAATGTTCCCGCATGCAGACAATAACTTTTATTGGTCATTTCATAATAACCTGCACAAAGTATAAAACCTCCAGTAGGCGCTTTTGGTAATAAATATAATGGCTGTGCTGCTTCTAATTTGAAAAAATCGGGCATTTTTGAACCGTCTTTATTTACATTTTCAAAAGAGGTTGTTATAGCAGCTGGTTTTTTGAATAGCTTATCAAGACCCAAGGTTGAAGATCCAAGCTTTAATAAATCGGTTGAAATGCCAAATTGAGCAGAAGCAGTATTACTGCAGAGCATTTGAAATAATAAGGCAAAGCAAATAAGTTTTAATGATTTCATTACTAAACGGTTTGATTATGATTTATAACTTCAAATGTAATTTTTTTAAAATAATATTTCAATGCTGTTTGTATTATTTTTTTTATAAATGTTTCTAATGTATTTTAGTTACACATAATGATAGAGATGTGCCACGGTGCATCTCTGCGAATAATTATATAAAATTAGAAATCAATTGTCATGATATTGCAAATGATTTTATGGAATTACATTATCTGTTAATGGAGTCTGCTCTTCATCCTTAAATACAGTCACTTGAAATAAGTAAGACAATACGATGGTCAGTAAAGCCCCAATAAAATTGAGCCATAAATAACCTAGTTTTTCTGCCCCGCTTGGATAAATAAAGTTGGTAAAATAGTATATGAAAAAAATTGCAATCTGGCTGATTACAGCACTGTAAAAGATTGATTTACCTCTAATTTTCTGGATATAAAAACCAACAAGAAAAATCCCCAAAACAGTTCCGTAAAATATCGAACCTATAATGTTTACGAGCTGAATTAAGTTCTCAAAAAGGGTTGCAATACAAGCAAATCCTATTGCGATAATTCCCCACATAAGCGTGAAGAGTTTGGAGATATTCAGATAATGCTTTTCACTTTTTTCTTCTTTAACATTTCGTTTGTATATATCAATGGCAGTTGTTGAAGCCAATGCATTAAGCCCGGAAGCCGTTGAAGACATTGCCGCCGAAATAATTACAGCCAGCAGTAAACCGATAAGCCCTTTGGGTAAATAATGAAGGATAAAATAGAAAAAAACATAATCCTTATCGTTGGTCTCGGCTTTGTTATCAGCTTTCGAAATAATTTCTCGTGCTTGTGCTCTTAGTTCTTTTTCTTTGAGAGCCAGATCAACTAATTCTTTTCGAAGTGTGGGATTATCATAATCCTGATTGAGCTGATCGATATAGAGCAGATTAACTACTTTTTCATCTTCAGATAATTTGTCTAAATCCTTTTGCAGTTTTTGATATTCGCTCTTATACTTTGAATTTTCAACCGTGATTTTATTGTTTGGATTAAAGTTTATTGGAGTTCCATTGAATTGAAAAAAGACAAAAACCATTACTCCGGTAAGTAGTATCAAAAATTGCATAGGTACTTTTAAAAGCCCATTCATGATTAATCCCATTTGGCTTTCCCGTACAGACTTCCCTGATAAATAACGGCCTACTTGTGATTGGTCTGTGCCAAAATAAGCTAATGCCAAAAAGAAACCGCCTGTTATTCCGCTCCAAAAAGTATACTTTTCATCCAAGTCAAAAGAGAAATTTACGATATTCATTTTCTGATTAGCTCCCGCAATATGCATAGCATTATCAAAAGTCATATCATTGGGCAGATAATCCAGAATAAGAAAAAAAGTAATCAGCATCCCAGATAAAATCACGAACATTTGCTGTTTCTGCGTAACGTTTACTGCTTTGGTTCCTCCTGAAAAAGTGTAAATGATAACCAAAATACCAATAATAATATTCATATAGGTAAGATCCCATCCCAATAATGCCGATAAAATGATGGAGGGAGCATAAATGGTAATTCCGGTTCCCAAGCCTCTCTGAACCAAAAATAAAACCGCGGCCAATGAACGTGTTTTCAGGTCGAATCTTTTTTCTAAATATTCATAAGCAGTATAAACTTTGTATTTGTGATAAATAGGAATAAAAGTTACACAGATTACAACCATCGCGATGGGCAGTCCAAAATAAAACTGTACAAATCCCATTCCGTCATGGTAAGCCTGTCCTGGTGTTGACAGAAAAGTAATGGCACTAGCTTGGGTAGCCATCACCGAAAGACCCACGGTAAACCAAGGTGTTTCATTGTTACCCAGAATATAATCTTCAACATTTTTACTGCCCCGGGTTTTCCAAGCGCCATAAATTACAATAAACAATAGTGTTATTATCAGTACAATCCAGTCAAATAATTGCATAGCTTAAGAGTATAATTTCATAATTAAATAGAAAATAATGATAAACAATGCATTGGCTATCAGTACTAGTGTGTAGCTTTTTGACCAGATTTTAGGGTTTTTTGAATCCATCTTATTGTTTTATTTTTTGATTAGGAATGCTTACCGAAGGCTTAATGGAAATAAGGTTGGATAATAATTTATAAGCTCCGGGAACACCTTCCGGCAATTCTCTAAAAAGGCTCAATCCTGTATAAATATAATTTCCTTTTCCGTAAGGAGCAATCAGAAGGGCACCGTCTTTTGGACTCTCTCCTTTGTCATTTGATGACAGGATAGGAGTAAAGGCCTTGTCAAATTCTTTTGGATAATACAATCCCTGTTCTTGTTTCCAGCCTTTGAAATCATTTTGGGTAATTGTATTTGGGAAATTCAAAGCAGGGTGATTGGGTGCTAGAAAACGGACTTCAGCGTTTTCTTCTGTAACTCTGTCTCTCGAAATTTTCAGCGGATAAGGCGCAATATTTGAGGTAACCAAATCATCTGTAGTGTTGTATTGCACAATCATCGTTTTTCCGCTTTTTACAAAATCAAACAGAATATTTTGTTTGTATGCTAATGTTTGAATAGTATTGTAAGCACGTACACCAGTCATGACAACATCAAAAGAATCAAGCTTCTCTGGTGTTATATCTTCTGGTTTTAGGAGTGTCACTTTGTAGCCCATTTGCGATAAACTCTTAGGAACTTCATCACCAGCTCCCATGATGTAAGCAATTTTTTCTTCATTGGTTTTCAGATCAAAACGGATGCATTTTACTTCGGAAGTTTTTAAAATCTGCTGTTTTGTGATATGATCATAATTGATATTGATCTGCTCTTTATCATACGTAACACCATCAATAGTAGTGATGCTTTTTCCAATAACTTCGCTCATTTGTGCAGGAGGCGTAACCTCAAAATAAACGGTTTGTTCCATTCCTTTTTTGTCTAATTGAAAAGGGATAGATGCTGGTGAAATCTTCCAGTCTTTAGGTAAATCTAGTTTTAAACTTCCCTTAAGATCATTTTTTCCAGCTTTTATGGTGATACCTACATATTTGGGTTTGGTATTGGGAAAAAGCAATACTTTATCCTGAATAGCAGTAGTTACAATTGGTACAATATCTAAAAAATTATACATTTCACCTTTTACATCATCGTTGTATTTGTAAACCACCGTTCTTTCGAATGGGATTTCTACACCGTTGATTTTTACGTTGAAAACAACTTTTGTTTCTCTGATAATATCTGGAATTCCAATGTTTTTTTGATCAGCTACAGTGTAAAGACCTACTGTTCCATTTTCTTTTAGCCAATACGGCTGTGTATAATTTATAGATTGTGGAAGCTGTAAATCGATTGTGCTGTTTTGCACGGAATTATTTTTTAAATCGGTATTTAAAGTTGTCGTTTTTTGCTCGGGTAAAGCGATAACACTTACCAGCTGCATCGTAACAGCGCTTCGGTTAATGGTTTCCAAGTTAAGTTTGACAACGCTTCCCGGAGTTGCCTCTTGTGATGAAGAAACTGCTTCCAGATATAAACCAGAACAGGCTGTAATTATTTTTTTTATTTCTTCTGATTTTACTGTTTTCCAATGGTTTTCTTCCAATGCCTGAATCATCGTATAAGCTTTCACTAAATTAGGAATACTTGCTGATGGGTTTTTAAAATCGTATTGATTGGCAATGTCCGTAATCAGTTCACCAATTGGTTTTCCTCCCTTCACGCGATTCCAGCTCGTGTCAATTCCTTCAAAAATCGATGATTTGTCTTTTAATGGGGTGCCTTTTAAATACTCTAAGTATTCAGTGTCTTCACCGCGGGATCCTGTACTTCCAAATCCTTGCGATTTATGGCTGCTGCGGCTTAATGATGCAATTTCCTGATTGGATTTTCCTAAAGTTGAGTAATAAGTTCCTGTGGAAATTGAAACTAAATTGGTTTTGTCGGCTGAGTCAAATTTTTCTTTGCTTCCATAAAACCACCATGAAGTATTAAAAAAAACTCTTTTGGGTTGCCAAGGTTTTACGAACTGCAGCTGTTCTGGAAAAGAAGCAGCATTATCAGCCAAATCAAATCCTTCCATGCTCAGCATTGCCGATGATGTGTGATGGCCGTGTGTGGTTCCTGGCGATCGGTGGTCAAAACGGTTTATGATTACGTCGGGCTGAAATTTTCGGATTGTCCAAACAAGGTCGGCAAGTACTTTTTCTTTGTCCCAAATGTGTAATGTTTCTTCTGGATTTTTGGAATAACCAAAGTCATTTGCTCTGGAAAAAAATTGTTCACCGCCATCAATTTTTCTGGCTTCCAAAAGCTCTTGTGTACGGATAACACCCAGTAATTCTCTCAGCTGCGGGCCAATTAAATTTTGTCCGCCATCACCTCTCGTTAGCGATAAATAGCCGGTTGTGGCATGAACATCATTGGCTAGATAAGATATTAAACGGGTATTTTCGTCATCGGGATGTGCGGCTATATAAAGGACAGTACCCAGAAAATTGAGCTTCTGAATTTGATTGTATATTTCGGCTGAACTTGGTTTTTGAGGTTTTTGGGCATTTGTTATTTGTATAGAAAGAACTATAAATAAAAATGATTTTAAAAAAAGCTTACGCATATAACGTTGGGGTTAATTATTTTTAAAAAATAGGAATAGAATACATTTGTTCAACTCCAAAAATACTAATTAAATAATGGGAATATTTGTGTGCAATTCCAAAATTTATGTTAATGTTTAATTTTTGTGAGACTGTTTACTGAAAAATAAATGGTTCATATTTCTTAAAATCGATAAAAAAATACCTTGATTATGTTAATTAATTAAAATTAGAATGCTAAATTTGAGAATATAGTGAAATGTTTTTTTAGAATTAATTTTAAATGCCCTCTTTATCTATAATTAATCCGCCCCCAAAATGAATATACACTACACAGAAGATGCTTTGAAGAATGGTTTTGAGCAGACAACAATTCTGCAGCCCGATGATTATGAAGGTAAAGTTACTGCGACATTAATCCGGAAAAGGGGAGCATCACAATCGGTTAAAGCGGTTTTATACATTCATGGTTTTAACGATTATTTTTTTCAGGAAATACTGGCTGATGAATTTTTGAAAAATGGCTATCATTTTTATGCGCTGGATTTAAGAAAGTACGGAAGGTCAATTTTAAAAAACAACAGGCAGAACAATGTGAGAGATCTTTCTGAATACTATGCCGACATTGATCAGGCATTGGCAATAATGGCAGCAGAAGGAAACTTAAAAACCGTGCTGTACGGACATTCTACAGGCGGACTTATAATAACGCTGTATGCCTCGGCAGTAAAAGGGAAGGAACGTTTTGACGCATTGATCTGCAACAGTCCTTTTTATGATTTTAATGTGCCTTGGATTCAAAAGAAAACGGTTATTCCGTTACTTTCTCTTTTGGGGAGATTAAAACCTGATACTAATCTGCCAATTGGTTTTTCAAAATTTTACGGAAAAAGTCTTCACAACAGTGATTTTGGCGAATGGGATTACAATCTGTTGTGGAAGCCTCACGTTGCGCCTGCTATAAATGCGGGTTGGATAAATGCTATACACAAAGGACATTTGGAAATAGCAAAAGGAATTTCGTTCGAAAAACCGATATTGATTTTGCACTCTTCAAAGTCAGTTTATCCAAAGCAATGGAGTGAAAATATGTTTGAAGGCGACGCTATATTAAACGTAAATGATATTACTGAAAAATCAAAATTAATCACCTCACCACAGAAAGAAGTGATTGGTTTTAAAGGTGCAATTCATGATTTGATACTGTCCAGAAAACCTGTTCGTGAAATTGTATTTAAAACTGTTTTTGAGTGGCTGGATAAATATTTTGAATGATGGTTTTATTGTTTAACCAGATTTTTAAAATAAAAAAAAGCCACAACGCTTTGAAACGATGTGGCTTAAAAAAAAATATAAAAATATTACTTCAATTTATTCTCCGTATCGGTATAATTTCCTGTGATGGTAACACCAGAATTTTTGGTCACTTTACCATAAATTGTGATTGAAGAACCGCTTCCGACGAAAGTAAGTTTGGCGCCGCTGTTCATGGTGAAATTACCCCATATTACAACTGAACCTTCGATTTGTAATTCACCATTTAAGTTCAAAGTAGTTGGATTTGCCTGCTGGTATTTTCCTTGGCTTAATGTTCCGTACATTTTGAAAACACCTCCAGAATTGATGTTTAAATCATTTTGTATGGTCGTAGATCCGCAAAGAGTTAGAGCTGAATTTACGTTAACCCAATTTAAAGCTATAGATCCTGAATAGCCCAAAGTCTGGCCCGAATTTACATTTAAATTACTATCACCTTTATAAACCGGTAAACCAGCGCAGTTAATAGAAGGAGAGCTTGCGGGTTTTTCCATTTTGATGATTTTTAATCCGCCTTTTCCGCTGGCCACATAAATGTAATCACCGCTTGTTTTTACATAATTAGCAGATCCACTGATTCCCACAGTTCCCATTAATGTTAATTGATCTCCTGTTTTATAAACTTCAAGTCCGTTTCCTCCATTGGCAACAAAAGCATAGTTATCATTTACCGATACAGCATTTGTTACAACATCATCTGGTTCGGCAGTATCATGCGGCTCTAACGAAATAGTCTGAACTTTAACTCCTGTATTGATGTTGTAAACACCTAATCCCTGGTACCCTTCAGACACTAGTATTTTGTCGTCTTTGAAATCGATAGTTCTTTTGGCTCCCTGCTTATCATCAGTCCATGATGCAAACGATTTGGTCAGTTCTAAATTAGATGCATTGTAAATATTAATTCCTTTTGTACCGCTTAAGGTTACAATTTTATCATTGACAACGGCAACCGATCTTAAATCCTCAATTGCTTTGCTGCTTACAGCTTGTTTTGTAGCATTGTCAAATTTGTATAAATTTCCATTGTCGCCTGATACAGCAAAATAATTAGTTGAATTGGCAGCAACGTCTGTAGTTACATAACTTCCTGCGTCGTTTGTGGAAAAATCTGCAGTAAGTGCTCCATTGTTCAATTGCATGTTCATAACAATTGCCGGTGAAAGCAATGCAGGATTTTTATCAGCATTAGATGCTGCTCCAATTATTAATCTGCCATTGATGTATACCAGTGAAGTAATGTCAGTATCAGGTACTAAAGCAGACATCACTAATTTTGGTTTGTAAGGATCAGATACATCAATCATATCGATTGCTCCTGAATAGTCGCTTCCTTCTAATGTATAGGCTACATAAGCATAATTTCCGTTTACAGCAACGTGGCTTGCCTGTAGAGTTCTTCCTTGGCTGTCTTTTGGCGCATTGAATTCGGCTATCTGCGTTAATGGTAATTGGCTGGATTGAGTCGTCAGTTTTCTGCCTGTTTTTGCATTAACAATGGAAATAACCCCTGAATTGGTTAAATCCAAACGCTGATTTAACTGTGTTTGATTGTCATTGATTACGATTGTATTTCTGTCTGAACTGTTTTCTTCGTTTGAATCTCCATTATCTGAACAAGAAGTAACAAAGACTAAGCTTAAGGCCGAAAATAAAAAAATAATTTTCTTCATGTTTTCTTAATATAAAAATTGTTTAAAACTGTGAAATATTCAGCACTGAGTATTTTTGATATTCTCCTCTGAAAATTTTTCATGAACTAATCAACAACTGTGCCAGAATCAGATGAAATGCATTTTTTAATGATTAAATGCGCTTTTTGCATTGTTTTATTTATTTTATGAACAACTATAATGAAAAAAAAATAGCGCTAATTATAGCGCTATTTTGTTATGGAGCAATATTGAGGGATTAATGTTTGCCTTTATCTTTTCCTTTACCTTTTTCTTCATGCTTGTCGTGATGATCATTATTTCCATTACCATTGTTTCCATTATTATGATGAGCATAATAATCTCTTCTATTTTTTTGAGGTTTACCTTTGTAGCCTTTGTAGTATTTTGTTTTGTGGGTATTGAAATGGGTATAAGGAGCATGCCCATGATAGTCGGTTAATACAACTTTATAACCATTGTATAAATTGTAATTTCTGCAGTGGCTTGGCAGGTTTCTGGAACGAACCCATTTTCCGCCTCCAAAATAAATATATTGTGCTTGTCTTACATCATAGTAAATTTGGATATCAGGAAGATAATAATATTCCATACTGTCATATCCTGCAGGTCCCCATTCAGGCGGTGATGCAATAACTACTTTTGGTGACGCAACCACAACAGGCTGAGGAGTTCCAATATTTACATTGACAGAAACTTGTGACTGTACTGAACCCGCCGATAAAAGAAGGAGTCCAATAATAATTGATTTAATTGTTTTCATAGTATTTAAATTTGAATTGGGTTAATAATTAGAAATATTGTGGAATTAATCGGTGAATTCATCATTCGAATTGAATGTTTTTTTGTTAACCGAAATCCCTTTTTGAAAAAATAAGTTATTGGGATAGATAACTATTTCGCCTTCTTTAGAACGTATTGTTACATGAAATGCGCCAATGTCTTCGATTTCGCCTTCTACCAGATAATCTTTATCGTGGATCAAAATAACATCGCCAATCTTGAAAGGAAACGAAAAAAACAAAATAATTCCCGAAGTAATATTGCTCAAAATAGACCACTGAGCAAACATGGCTACACCTATTACTGTGGCAATTGACGAAAGAGTAACAAAAATATCTTTGGTTTGCACTCCCCAGATTAATATCAGGGTAATTGAAGCCAAAATTGTAATCAGAATGTTAATGTATTTGATAACCAAATTGGTTCTCTTTTCAATTATCTGACTGGCAGTTGCATAGCGTTTTACTAATTTTGAAACTATTTTTCGGGTGAAAATGACAGCCAGCAGCAGTATTGCAGTACTGATTTCTTCTTTTAGATAGTATTCAAAAAACTCCATTTTTTGTTTATAAATTATTTAAATATTCATATACTTTGTCTGTAGGCATTCCCATTACATTCGCATAGGATCCTTCTACTTTTGAAACTCCAATAAAACCAATCCATTCCTGAATTCCATAGGCTCCAGCTTTGTCAAAAGGTTTATAATTTTCTAAATAATAAAGAATCGCTTCGTCACTTAACGCATTAAAGGTAACCTTTGTTATCTCATGCAGCACATAAAAAGACGTTTTTGTCTTAAAACAAACTGATGTTATAACTTGATGAGTGTTATCTGATAATGATTTTAAAATTTCAAAAGCGTCCTGATGATCCTTAGGTTTACCAACAGGGCAATTATTGTGCCAAACAATAGTGTCGCTGGTAATCAGGATTTCGTTATCGTGCAATTCTCCTTCAAAAGCGTTGGCTTTCAGTAAGGAAAGATAGTTAGTGATTTCTTCCGCTTTTAATTCAGGCGGAAAAATTTCTTCAATTTCTTTCAGCCTAATTTCAAAATCTAAATCTAAATCTTTAAAAAATTGCTGTCTTCTCGGAGAACCTGAAGCCAAAATAAGTTTGTAGTTTTTTAGTTTTTCTTTAAGCATGGTGATGGTGAAATATATTATAAGTAACAACGGTAATAGACAATAGACCAAACAGAATAATCAGTTTTAAAATAGTGCTTAGTCTATTAAAATCTTTCTTCTTTTTTGCATGATCTATTTTTATTACAAAGTAGATTAACGGAGAGACAATACATGTCAAAGCATATAATGTTGCTAAATGCAGATCATTGGGTAAAAAGTAATTTTTGATGTAGTATATTACCATTATCAATGCAATCAGACTTAAAACAAAGACAACTTTAGACGTAAGTTTTAATCCTATAGCGATAGGCAGTGTGTTCATTCCTTGCTTATGATCCCCATTAACATCTTCCATGTCTTTTACAATTTCTCTGATAAAATTAATTACAAAAGCAAATAGTGCATAATCCAAAAGGATCGAAAATAAACCACGCATCACGGTTTTGTTTTCTGGGTTGATAACTGGAAAAAGATCAAAAATTCCAATAATAATTACGCTAAAAGCCAATAATAAAGCAACAACAAAATTCCCGATGAGCAACAGCTGTTTTAAGGTTGTAGCATAAAGATATAAGGTAGCTGAAATGATAATAAAAATAGCAGCAAATCCTGGTTTTGCAATCACATTTGATAAATAGAATCCAGAGCCGACACCTAGTACAGTTGTCAAAAAATAAATATTGTAAGCATTGATTTCGGATATGCTTTTGCCAACAACAACATTTTTTGGGTTGTTGTAATTGTCCGTTGCCTGATCCATTATATTATTAATCACATAACCTCCGGCGGCTATCATAACCGTAGCAAATACTAATAACAGGTATTGCCAATCATTTAGTGCCAAAGGAATGCTTTGAAAATTTAAAAAACCGTAACGAAAAAGCAGCTGCATTAATGCAAGCATCATAAGGTTTTGAAAACGTATTAATTTGAGGTATTTCATGTTCAATGTTGGTTTGGGATTGGTTTTTTGGTTTTTAAGCAGGGATATTTGGATTTTTGTCTAAAGGTTAATATTGATTTTTTTGCAATCATAAAAAATAGCAGGGTTGTGATTTCAAAATCTATTCTCTCTATACAATTTTCTAAATCTTAATACTGCAATCTAAAATCCCTAGTCGTGTTTCCCGTCAAAATAAGTCATCCATTTTCCCTGTACTTTCATCACTTGTTCAATCACATCTCGGACAGCACCTTTACCGCCGTTTTTATGCGAAATATAGTTTGAAATTGCTTTAATTTCAGGACTTGCATCTTGAGGACAAGCCGGCAGTCCAACTAATTTCATGACATTATAATCCGGAATATCATCACCCATATACAAAACCTGTTCAGGATTGATGCTGTGAACACCAGTGTATTCTTTAAACGTTTCTACTTTGTTGGGAGTTCCCAAATGGATATCGGTAATGCCTAAATTTCGCAGTCTTATTCTAACACCTTCATTGCTTCCGCCCGAAATAATGCAGACATGATAACCGCTCTCGACAGCTGCTTTCAAAGCATAACCATCGCGAATATTCATGGTTCTTAGCATTTCTCCTTCATTAGAAACAAATACCGAACCGTCAGTTAGTACGCCATCTACATCAAAGATAAACGTGGTAATATCATTCATTATTTCTTTATAGCTTTTTGCCATGATTTTGTATAGATTGTGTTAGTATTTTATAAATTGTGGATTGATTTTTATTCGATAAAAAAGATTCATGCGCTTCGATAGTCGAAATATCATTGCGTTTCGCTGGTCCGGTTTGGGCATCTTTTGGCGAAAGCGTCAATAATTTTTCGGCAGTTTCCAGAATTAAAGGCTTTAAAATATCAAAAGAGACATGATTTTCCTGGCAGATATCGTTTCCTAATTGGTACAGATAATTCGTAAAATTATTCACAAAAACGGCAGCAACGTGCAGTGCTTTCCGCTGATGGGAATCAATTTTGTGAATACTCTCAGAAATAGCAGATGCTGCTTTTTCTAGCAGTCCATAATCACTTTCTAATTGAGCTTCAAGGCAAAAAGGAATGGTTTTAAAGTTAATTGCTTTTCCTTTTGTAAATGTCTGCAATGGATAAAAAACGCCTTTTCTATTTTTGCTATCCAATGATGTCAAAGAGGCGCTTCCAGAAGTGTGAACAACTAGTCTGTTCTCAAATGGTAACTGCGAGGAAACATCGGCAATTACATCATCAGATACAGCAATAATATACAAATCGGCTTCTGTCAAAGCATTCCAATCATTTGTAATTTTGCTAGTATCGAGTAGAGGAGAAATTTGTTTTTGAGTTCTCGAAAAGACTTGAATAATTTCTACCGCATTGCTTTTTGCGAAAGCATCAATAAGGTGTTGTGCAACATTTCCGGAACCGATAATCGTTATTTTAATCATTTGGCAAAATTAACAAAAAAAAATGAAGTGTTGGTTTCAATTTTTTAATCCTGATATAACAGAGATGCTTATGATTTATTGTTTTTTGCATGAAAAAGCAAGCTTAATTTTGGATTTAATTAACAATTGTGTTTTAAAACAAATGGACATTTTTGAGTACTTTTGCGACACTTTATTTAAACGAAATTTACTTCCAAATGGATAAAAAATTATTCTCTGTCCTATTTTCTACCCGATTGATGGCTATATTATTCCTGACTTTTGCAATTGCAATGGGAGCAGGGACTTTTATCGAAAGCAAATACAATACTGATACAGCCCGAATTTTAGTATACAATACTTGGTGGTTTGAGGCTATTATGGGTTTCTTTATGATTAATTTTATTGGAAATATCAAAAGATACCAACTGCTTAAAAAAGAGAAATGGGCGACATTACTACTTCATTTGGCTTTTATTTTTATTATAGCAGGAGCTTTCATTACCCGTTATATCAGTTTTGAGGGAATGATGCCCATTCGCGAAGGCGCCACAGAAAATCAATTTTATTCGGATAAAACATTCCTAACACTTTTTGTTGACGGAGAATATAAAGGCGAAATGAAGCGCAGGGTTTTTGAGAAACCTCTTTTGCTGTCGCCAGTTACCAATAATGACTTTACGATGAAAGGTGATTTTGCTGGAAAGCCTTTTGAAGTTGAATACCAAAATTTCATAATGGGTGCCAAAGAATACGTTAAACCAGATGCAAAAGGAACTTTGTATCTAAAACTAGTTGAAGCCGGTGATGGCGGACGCGAAGAGTATTTTCTGAAATCAGGGGAAGTTCAAAATATTCATAATGTACTTTTTGCGTTGAATAAATTTACCGAAGGCGCAATTAACATCAATACTACTGGAGAAAGTTATACGATTCAGATGCCTTTTGAAGGCGATTTTATGCGAATGGCTGATAAACTGCAGGGGAAAGTGACAAAAGATATAGTACAGCCTTTGATGATGCGTTCGTTGTACAGTATTGGTGAGATTCGTTTTGTTTTTCCAGAACCTGCCGTGACTGGCGTTATCGATTATGAAACCAAAAATGATTTTAAAGAAAAGAATCATGAGGATGCATTAACAATAAAAGTGATTGCTGATGGTAAAGAAGAATTGGTAACATTGTTAGGTTCCAAAGGAAAAACTGGAGAGCCTAAAACAGTTAAAATCGGAGAGCATGAATATAGTTTTTTCTACGGAAGCAAAGCTTATGTATTGCCATTTAAGATAAAGTTAAATGATTTTATTGCTCAGAAATATCCTGGAACAGAGAAAAGTTATTCTTCTTTTGAAAGCCAAGTGACTGTTTTGGATTCGGTAAAACCATTTGACGCACGAATTTATATGAATCACGTTTTGGATCATGAAGGCTATCGTTTTTTTCAATCTTCATTTGATCCGGATGAAAAAGGAACAGTATTGTCTGTAAATCACGATTATTGGGGAACAACGATTACTTATTTAGGATATTTTATGCTGTATTTTGCGATGATGGCTATTATGTTTACTAAATATTCCCGTTTTGGCGATTTGAAAAGAAAATTAGAAGTTGTGAAAAATAAAAAAGCAAAAATGCTGTCGGTTTTGATGTTGCTGTTTAGTCTGAGCGGTTTTGCACAGGAACACAATCATGACCATGATCACGACCATTCAACAGAGAAGGCTGGCGATGCACATTCAGAAAGTACTGCACATGTGAGGGTAAAACCAACGCAAAAACAATTGGATTCACTATTGACGGCTTTCACGGTATCTCCGGAACATGCTGCAAAATTTGGAAGACTGATTATTCAGGATGCGGGCGGAAGAATGAAACCTATCAACACTTTCTCATCCGAATTGCTGCGAAAAGTAAGTCAATCCAATACTTATAAGGGAATGAACTCCGATCAGGTGTTTTTGTCGATGACGCAAAGCGCACAATTGTGGATTGAAATGCCGATTATTTATATTAAATCAGGAAACGACAGTATCCGTAAAATTATCGGAATTGATTCCAAAGATAAATACGCTCCTTTTATTGCTTTTTTTGATGAAAAAGGGAATTATAAATTATCGCCATATCTAGATGCTGCATACAAAGCGGCAAATCCAAACCAGTTTGAGAAAGATTTTGTGGAAACCGATAAGAAAGTTAATCTTATGGAATCGGCATTGAGCGGCAGTATATTGAAAATTTTTCCAATTCCGAATGATCCTGGTAATAAATGGATTTCATATCTGGAACTGGAACACGCCGGAATGAAAGGAATGGATTCTACTTATACCAAAAGTATCTTGTCGCTTTATTTTGGAACATTAAACCATGCTGTTGAATCTAAAAATTATAAAACTTCCGATGAGTTAGTGGAGAGTATCAACGGTTTCCAAAAGAAATTTGGAAGTAAAGTAAGACCAAGCGATGATAAAATTGATCTTGAAATTGCATACAACAAATACGACTTGCTCCAAAAACTGTCTTATTGGTATATGTTTGCAGCTATTTTGATGTTAGCATTTACAATTCTTCAAATTTTTAAAAATTCTAAGTTTATGGGTATTGCGGTAAATTCGATGCATATAATTGTTGGAATTCTCTTCGCATTGCATACCATTACATTGGGAGCGCGCTGGTACATTTCGGGACATGCGCCGTGGAGTAATGCTTATGAGGCCATTGTTTATGTAGCTTGGGCGACGATGTTTTTTGGTTTAGCTTTTGATATAAAATCTAAATTAACTGTAGCTTCGGCAGCATTTGTCACAGCGATGATTCTTATGTCGGCCTATCTAAATTGGATTGATCCGGAGATAGCCAATTTACAGCCAGTTCTAAATTCGTATTGGTTAATGATTCACGTTGCGGTTATTGTGGGGAGTTACGGGCCCCTTGCTTTGGGAATGATTTTAGGTTTTGTATCACTGCTTCTAATCTTTTTTACCAATGAAAAGAACAAAGCCAAAATGTCTTTGAATATAAAAGAAATTACATATATTAATGAAATGTCTTTGACTATTGGCTTGATAATGCTGACCATCGGGAATTTTCTTGGAGGGCAATGGGCAAATGAAAGCTGGGGGCGTTACTGGGGATGGGATCCAAAAGAGACTTGGGCTTTAATCAGTATTATGATATATGCTTTTGTGATTCATGCCAGATTTGTCCCTTCACTAAGAGGGAAATGGATTTTTAACCTGATGAGCATGTTTGCGTTTATATCTATTCTGTTTACTTATTATGGGGTAAATTTCCACTTAGTAGGGCTGCATTCCTATGCAAGCGGAGAAGCACATTCGTTGAGCTGGATTTGGTATTCGTCGGGAACAATTTCGTTAATTGGTGTCATAACGTATCCAAAATACAAAAAGTTTTATAAGAAGTAGAATTATATAAAAAGGTTTAAAAAAGGGGTTAATCGAAAGATTGCCCCCTTTTTTGTTAGAATCAATATAAAAAACAAAAACCTACAAAATGTTTTAAAAACATGTTTTTGTCGATTAAAAAATGCCTTTAACGGGTTTTGGCACGGTATTTGAAAAATGTACTTCAGATAATTGGTCTAGATATCATTGAATGTTAGTAGGTTATTTTTCATGGTTTGTTTACAAGTAGTTGGTTAAAGAGTCTAGACCTAGTTAAGTTATCGGTTTTTATTTGGTTAAAAAGATGCTCACAATGAGCATCTTTTTTTTTGGACTGCTTCTATTGTTTCAAATTCATGTAGTTATTAAGCATTTAAAAATTTGGTTTTCTATGATATATATGAGATTTTTTATTTATTAAAATAAATATTTTTGAAAGGTAAATACTGTTTTATTTTTAATTTTATGTATTTTATCGTTTATATTTACTTTTAATAGATTTTTTATAATTTTATTATATTAAATTTGTTTTAATATTCAGAGATAGAGACAGTTTTTGAGGATTTGTATTTTTGAGGTTTAGTTTTAAATTTAGTAGGTTAGGTTTAAAAATATAAAAATACATGGGGGCATCCAATGAGACTATTTATTTCATTAAAAGATGTTTCTTTTTAGGAACATCTTTTTTTTATGATGTTTAGATAACTTTCTAATTGTATAGATATTTAATATATAGTTTTTGTAATCTTAAAAAAAATAAAAACTTTATTTAAGTAATATTTTCTAATTGTATTTGTATGTATTTTTTAAAATTCGTAATTTAAAACTTACTTTTTTTGTTAAATTATGTTTTTCATCGATAAAATTAAGCTTTTTGTAGGCTAATAAAATTTAAATTGTATATTTGATTATCTATTCAAATAAGATGATTTGTAAGGATTTGTAATTTATTTTAGATTTAGTAGGTTAGGTTTAGGGAAATAAATTACATGGGGGAGTCTGATGAAAATCATCAATTAAAGAGGTTTTTTTTAGAGCCTCTTTTTTTTTGCAAAAAATCTAAAAGTAAGATTACTTCTGATAAATCTTTTTTTGTATCCTTTTTTAAAATAAATTGCGTTTTGGCATAGTGTTTGATGATTTATTTTAAATCTATTTTGGTTAGTTAGATTTAAGTTAATTTAGATTGGGGAATCTAAAATTTTGGTTATTATTTAATTAGAAAAACGCTCTTAGGAGCGTTTTTTCTTTTTAGAGATATCTAATAATACTTCAAGTAATAATACTTGTAAAACAAGATATTTGTTTAATTTTATAAAAAAAATAAGCCATGAAAAAAATAGTAACCGCGATCTGCGCAATGTTTCTTTTTAATACCCAAATGCAGGCACAAGTGAAACAGAACATTTATCAATTTAAAGTAGAAGATTTGTCTGGGGAAACTTTTGATTTCGCCACTTTAAAAGGAAAAAAAATAATGATTGTAAATACTGCTTCAAAGTGCGGATTAACGCCACAATACAAAGATTTAGAAGCTTTGTATAAAGAGTATGCCTCCAAAGGTTTTGTGATTGTAGGTTTTCCAGCTAATAATTTTGCTTCGCAGGAACCTGGAACTAATGAAGAAATTGCGAGTTTTTGTCAGCTAAATTATGGTGTTACCTTTCCTATGATGGATAAAGTTTCTGTTAAAGGAGATGATATGTGTGCCATTTACCAATTTTTGACCCAAAAATCTAAAAACGGACTGGAAGATTCAGAGGTGAAATGGAATTTTCAAAAATACCTTATCAATGAAAAAGGTGAATTGGAAAAAGTAATTTCTCCAAAAACATTACCAACTGATCCTGAAGTAGTGAATTGGATTAAGGCATAGGTTTCAGTATTCTGATCTATAAAAAAAAGAGTTTGCTAGTAGCAAACTCTTTTTTATGTGATGAAAATAGCAAAATTGAATTCTCAAAAGAAAGTCTTAATTTAAACCTTTCCTAACGTATACAATTGCTCCATCGTAGGTGAAGCGCTTCCGCCTTCTGGTTCTAATGTAATTCCGAAAGCTTCGGCATAACCAGTGTCGCTAACAGCAAATAATTTTTCATCGTTAGCATCAAAATTTTTCAACAAACCAATGCTTGTTGGAGTTAAAACAGGTGCTAATTTGAGAGCCCAGACTTGGTATACTTTTCCTTTAGGCGGTTTAGGTAAACCCGAAGCATCTACATAAACAACTCTGGTTTCTTTGTTCCAATATATTTTTGCAGATGAAGCTGGAGAGACTGCTTGTCCTCCTAATGTTATCACCGTATTTTTAGGATCACGAATCACCGCCAAACTCGTTTCGATAGTTTTATTTTTTATACCTAATGAATCTAGAGTTTTGATCAGATTTTCTTTTTCTGAACTTATTTCTACAACTTGATTATTGGTTTCATTGAGCTGTTGGTATTGGTATCCAATTCCCATTAATAAAATTACAGCTGCGGCCCAGCCAACGTATGAATATCTTGATTTTTCTGGCTTGATATCAATTACTTTTCCGTGTTTCAGCTCTAATTTGGCTTTAATTTTTTCATAATTGGCAACCGAATGAAATGGAGAAAAAGTGGATGATAAAGCAACAATAGCTTTCTCTATCGAAATAATTTCATCATTTATTTCACTGTATTCTTTTGCCAAAGCTGCAATCTCTAAGTTTTCGGTTTCATTGAGTAAACCATAAACATAAAGTTCTAAAATTCCGGAGTCTATGTATTGTTTTGTATCCATTATAATTTTAAATAAAGTCGTAAATCGTTAATACAATTTCTGTTTTGCGTTTTGACAGTTCCCAATGGAATAGCCAATTCTTCTGATGCTTCCTGCTGTGTATATCCCTTAAAGAATAACAAATCGATAATTTGAATGCACTTGGGTTTCAGTTTTTTTACAAATTCCTGAATTCCAATAGCATCAATTTTATGTGACAGCTTGTTGCTGTCATCTAATAGATTTACGAAATTATCGGAAGAAAGGTTTTTTTGACTGTTATTAAAATTCTTAGAACGTAATTTATCTATAGAAGTATTGCGGGCAATATTGATAATCCATGTATAAAAACGCCCTTTACTTTCGTGATACGAATCAATGTTTTTCCAGATTTTTACAAAAACTTCTTGTAAAACATCTTCGGATTCTTCTCGATTTTTGACTAAAGTATTGATAACCGCAAATAAACTTTTAGAATACATATCGTATAGATGCGTAAAAGCTTTTTCGTCTTTTTCATAAATTAAAACTAATAACTCTTCTTGGGTCATGGTGGTTTGGATTAGTGTCTTACAAACATATAAAATTCCTCCTAATTATCAGCATTTTTTCAAGTATATTGAAATGAAGAAGGCTTAGGTTTTTAAAAATTAAAAAATGTTTTGATGTTTTAATTGGCTGTATATAAATCATTTGAATCTATTATTAATTATTTTTTAATTTTTTTAAAACCAAAAGCAATTCAATTTCGTAAATGACTTTATACCCTTATAATTTACAATAAAATGAAAAATAAAAATTTGGACTTCACTATAAATAATTAAGAATAATTTGTTTGTAGAATTTTTTTAGTCTAATGCAAAATATCGATTGACAAGTATTTTGTTAATGATTAAACCGTTAAAGTGAAAATTATAGATGTGTACGGACACCCAATCGAAATGCGTATGTGCTAAATACCACAACTCAAAGTCATGCGTATACTAATAGATTGGGTGTTTTAACATCAAATAACGATTACTGTTAATAGTTTTAGTGCTCAAAAAGATTGAGTTTATAATTACAGATGAAGCAATTTTGATTACACTGGAACAGAATTTTTTCAAAAGTAAGCGTATTGTGTTTGCACGCTTCAGTTGAAGAAATTCATTTTACGCCCTAACCCCCTTTTTGCCCAAAAGGATTGATTACCTATAACTTTTAAATTTTATAATTTAATTTGTTTGTTTTGGAGCCTGTTGATGCTAGTGACAGGCTCCTTTTTTTGTTTTGTGCAGAGTATTGTAAAATAAATACACTAAAGCAGGTTATTTCTCTTTAGCAATAACTTCCTTAACTGAAGCTTCGTAATTCTTGATGCTTTTGGATTTTTTAATATTTTTATGGACTTTGTGCGGATTGGAAAATATAACCGAAAAGTATTCCCACAAATGATGCATTTTCAATAGAATATGAGTCTGTCCAGACAAAGATTCGCTGTATCCTTCATAAAGTGTATCATGAAAAGCACTGAACAATTCCATTTTATTTTTAGGATATTCTGTGACATTATTTTTTATCATTCCAGGTAAAAAGGGATCTGCGATTAACCCTCTTCCAATCATCCAATGGTCAATTGAAGGGAAACGCTGCTGCATTTCATGAAATTTAGCCACCGAAGTTATATCGCCGTTATAATAAAGTTTATGCTTAGTATTGTCAATGCACTGTTGAAACGCATCCAGATGAACGCCGCCTTTATATAGCTGTTTCCCGATGCGGGCATGAATGGCAATATTTTTAATAGGGTATTGGTCTAAAATGGGTAAAACATCCAGAATTTCTTCGGTCGTGTCGTAGCCTAAACGCATTTTCATAGAAACAATAATATCGGTTTCAGAGTGCGCTCTGTCCAGAATATGATTTATTTTTTCGGTATTGCTGATAAGACCGGAACCCATTCCAGATTTAGTTACCATTGGATACGGACAGCCCAGATTCCAGTTCAGTTCTTTATATCCCAGTTCTCGAACATATTTTGCCACAAATATAAATTCATCGGCATCGTTGGTAATCACCTGCGGAATCACTTCTAATCCCATATTATTTTCAGGAAGCAAATCACGTTCGTAAGACGATTTTATAACTAATTTTCCATTCAAACGGATGTATGGAGAATAAAACGTGTCTATTCCTCCAAAATATTTATTTTGAGCATTTCGAAAACGAAAATCGGTAAATCCTTGCAAAGGGGAAGAAAGCAGTGTGAAACTCATAGTATTTGTAAAAATGCAAAGATACTATAAAGTTACAAGTCGAAAGTTTATAAAGTCATAAAGTCGAAAGTCAAATTCGCCATAAAGAGACTTTACAACTTTAGACATTAAGACTCTAAAATCAATTGCATAAAAACCGAATGCAGCCACCGGTCAAATTTATAGCCAGATTCTTTGATAATTCCCACGGTTTTGAAACCAAATTTTTCATGAAAATCTACACTGCTTTGATTTTCGGCGTCGATTACGGCAATCATCGTATGCAGATTTTGCTGTTTTGCCAATTGGATTAATTCGTACAGCAATAGTTTTCCGATTCCTTTTCCGTGATGGGCATTTTCCACATAAACAGAATGTTCGACAGTATATTTATACGCTTCCCGAAATCTAAATTCGCTGTACATTCCAAATCCAACCACTTTTCCATCCTCTACTGCAACAATTACAGGAAAATGTTTGTTGATTTTATCTTCTAAAATTGCTTTTTGCTGTTCGTAAGTCCGAATGGTATAATCGTATAAAGCAGTCGAATTTAGAATATTATAATTGATAATGTCTAAAATTGCTTGAGTATCCTCGGTTTGATAAGATCTTAATTTGATTTTCATCTGTAATTATTTGTTGTCCAAAATTATGAAAATCTGACCAAAATCAGCAGAAATGCCTTGGCAACTTTGTAACTTTGCAAAACAATTTTAGAAGTTTTGTTTTTTAAACTTTTAAACGTTAAATTTTTAAATCATTTAAATGACATACCCTAAAATACCTTTAGCCCAAAGTATACTTCAAATTTTTTTAGCAAAAGGAATCACCAACATAATTATATCTCCCGGATCAAGGAATGCGCCATTAACTATTGGTTTTGCAAGTAATCCCGCTTTTCAGTGCTACAGTATTGCCGATGAGCGTGCTGCCGCTTTTTTTGCTTTGGGAATTGCCCAGCAAACGGGTAAACCTACCGTTTTGGTTTGTACTTCCGGTTCGGCATTGCTGAATTATTATCCTGCTTTTGCGGAAGCGTTCTATAGCCAGATTCCGCTCATTGTGGTTTCGGCAGACAGACCGCAGAGCAAAATCGATATTGGAGACGGGCAGACCATTCGACAGGAAAACGTCTTTGCCAATCATTCTTTGTACAATGCTAATTTATTAGAAGAAGCTTCCGAAGAAAACGATCGAAAAATCAATGAAGCTATTAATACTGCAATCGATAAAAAAGGGCCAGTTCATATTAATGCCCCTTTTGAAGAGCCTTTGTATGAAACGGTTTCGGAGTTAAGTGTCAATAGTTTGGTTTTCGCTTCCGCAAATGAACCGCAGATTGTTGATATAGAAGAGTTAAAACAGTATGCCAATATTTGGAACAATGCCTCTCGAAAATTAATTTTGATAGGAGTAAACGATCCTAATTCAATTGCAGAAGCAACTATTGAAGCTTTGGCCCAAAAACAATCTGTGGCAGTGATGACCGAAAATACTTCGAATGTGTCTCACGAAAGCTTTATTACAAGTATAGATACTATCATCACTCCTTTTACAGCTGAAGATTTTGAAGCTTATCGTCCAGACATTTTAATCACTTTTGGCGGAATGGTTGTTTCCAAACGTATTAAAGCTTTCTTGAGAAAGTATCAGCCTAAACACCACTGGCATATCGACACGTTAAGAGCGTATGATACTTTTGGCTGTTTGACGAAACATTTTGAGCTGGATCCCAATACTTTTTTCAATGCTTTTTTGCCATTAACATCAAAAGTTGAAAGTAATTATTTTTCTCAATTCGATGCTCTTAGAATATTCCGTAAAGAAAAACACGATAATTATCTTTCTAAAATTCCTTTTACTGATTTCAAGGTTTTTGAGAAAGTGATTGAAAGTTTGCCAAAAAACAGTCAGCTGCAGATTAGCAACAGTTCTGCCATTCGTTACGCCCAATTAATTCCGATAGATCCATCGATCGAAGTATTTTGCAATAGAGGGACGAGCGGTATTGACGGAAGTACTTCAACGGCTATTGGTGCGGCTGTCGGGAATACCAAACCAACGGTTTTTATAACTGGAGATATTGGGTTTTTATATGACAGTAATGCACTTTGGAATAATTACATTCCCAAAGATTTCAAAATCATCTTAATTAATAATGGAGGAGGGGGGATTTTCAGGATTTTGCCGGGTCACTCAGAAACTCCTGTTTTTAATACTTTCTTTGAAACATTCCATAACTTGACAGCAGAGCATTTGGCAAAAATGTATGGATTGGTCTATTGGACTGCTAATGATGAGATGAGTTTATCTCAAAGTTTAGAATCGTTGTATTCACAGAATGACAGACCAGCTATTTTGGAAGTTTTTACGCCAACTTTGAAAAATGATAGTGTTTTACTGCAGTATTTTAAGGAGTTGGTTTAATAATACCTTTTTAGAAATCCAAACAAAAAAAGCACCTAAGTTGGTGCTTTCTTTTTTGAATTTTAGGATTATTGAATTGGTTTCGGAAAAACTGCTAAGCTGGGATGTCCTAATTCATCAATTGCCTGAACTGCAAAAAAGTAATTGTCTTTAGAATAAGGTATTTGAATCTGAGTATCTTTAACAAAAATTGCTTTTTGCCATTGCGCTTCAGATGTGCTTCTAATTAAAACTTGATATCCAAAAGGTGTTTTTCCTTCAGGAGCTTCCCAAACCAGTTTGGAAAAATTAGTTAATTCCTTCACTACTATGCCAACATTTTTAGGTGCTTTTGGAGACCAAGCTAAATTGGCCAGACTAGCTAAATTTGCAGCGGTTGTTTTTCGTAAATAATCAAAGTCCATAAATTCTGGTAAATCGCCATATTTTATCCCATTTTCAGTTCTTATATCTTGGTGCTGGTGATCATGATTTTCATTCATTTCACACATACGGACTGCAGTAAATCCATTTTGAATGAAAGGAGTGTGATCTCCTCCACGTAAAAAGCGATCGTTTCTATATACTAATTCAACTTCTAACTGCGGAACATATTGCTCTGCAGCAGTTTTAATATAACGCGCTAATTGTCTTGAAGGGCTGTCATTATCACTGCTTATTGCTTTACGCATTTTAGCTTCAGCTTCTGTTTCTAAATAAGGAATAGTTTCACTAAACACACGAACTTTCGTGTTATCACTCAATCGTGTACCGCTTGATAAGCTGTTTCCAATCATGTCATTATTGAGCATCGCCAATATATTCAAATGTTCAGTTTTTGCCATTTCGGCAAGATGTCTTGCGCCATACAACCCCTGCTCTTCACCAGTTACAGCAACAAATACAATAGTACAAGGATAAGAACGCTTACTCATAATCTTTGCAAGTTCCATCATAGCAGCAACGCCGGATCCATCATCATTTGCTCCTGGTGCATCAGCTGTACTATTCATAACATCCGAAACCCGAGAGTCTAAATGCCCGCTAATGATTAATATTCGATCATCATTAGGGTCGTTTCCTTTTAATGTTGCCATTACATTTCCCAGCTGACTGTCGACTTTTATTCTTTTTCCATCCGCTTTTATTGTGAAATAATCAATTTTTGACGTAAGTCTTCCATTTGATTCTAACGCATACTTATCAAACTCTGATTTCACCCAAGCTTGTGCTGCACCGATACCGCGGGTTTTACTTTTAGTGTCGCTTAAAGTATGTCTAGTACCAAATGAAACAAGTTTTTTTACTGTATTTTCTAAGTTTTCAGATTTAATTTCAGTGATCATCTTGTTGATTTCCGGATCGTTAAAAACTGTTTGAGAATATAAAATTGGAGAAAAAAAGACTAAAGGGATTAGGTAAAGAAGGGTTCTTAGTTTCATTTTGCTGTTTTAGATATGGTTAAAACCAAATTTAATAAAAATATTGTTAATGTACCATTATGGCATGGGTATATAAAGTATTTCTACAGCAATTGTTGCGGCTGTCAGCAATACCAAACTAACTGATTTTATATGACAGTAATGCACTTTGGAACAATTATATTCCCAAAGATTTTAAAATCATCTTGATCAATAATGGAGGAGGGGGGATTTTCAGGATTTTGCCGGGTCACTCAGAAACTCCTGTGTTTAATAATTTCTTTGAAACATTCCATAACTTGACAGTAGAACATTTGGCAAAAATGCATGGATTGGATTATTGGACTGCCAATGATGAGATGAGTTTATCTCAAAGTTTAGAATCATTGTATTTGCAAAATGATAAATCAGCTATTTTGGAAGTTTTTACGCCAACCTTGGAAAATGATACTGTTTTACTGCAGTATTTTAAGGAGCTGGCATAATTTAGTTTAAAAATATCAAAAGGCCAGCATGTGTACCAAATAGGTTTAGTTTGCGTACTCTTTTAGATTAGTCTATGTTTAAGATAAAGCAATATACTGCTTAATAATTATGATGAATCAATTACGTCTTTCGGTATTGTTTTTATCAATTAATAAGATTTTTATATATCTTTAATTTTTCTTAAATTGTTTAATATAAATTTTGATTATAAATGTTTGAATCTTATAGTAGAAATCGCAATTTCATCTGTTTTTTGTGGATTGTTTTATCAATTGGTTTTGTGCAGGCGCAAGAAAAAAACAAGAGCACTGATATTGAAAAAATATATCTTCACACAGATAGGTCAAATTATTTTATGGGTGAAGATTTATGGTATAAAGCTTATAATGTTCGTGCATCCAATAATACGCTTTTTGATAACAGCAATATTTTGTATGTAGAATTAATTTCTGCTGATTCTAAAATAGTTGCAAGAAATAAAACAAATTTAGAAATTGGTTTAGGAAATGGTGATTTTAAATTAGCTGATTCACTTGGCGTAAAACCTGGGAAATATCAAATACGAGCTTACACAAATTGGAATAGAAATTTTGGCGAAGATTTTGTATTTAAAAAAGATATTGAAATATTTGATGTTAAAGCTAGTGTAATCCAATCTAATGCTGAGGTGATAAAAGCCATTACGACTGGTGCCCAAAACAAAATTATAGTTGATTTTTTTCCTGAAGGTGGTTCACTTCTAGAAAATGTAGCCAGTGTTGTCGGCTTTAAGGCAGTTGACAGTAACGGGAATCCAATAGATGTGAGCGGAGAAGTTTTTGATTCTGATAACGAATTGGTTACCTCTTTTGCGAGTTCTCATGATGGCATGGGGAAATTTCAAATTATTCCTATTGGAGGGAAACAGTATTATGCAAAAATTAAAACCGTTACAGGGACAGAACAGCGTGCAGAGCTCCCAAAAGCTTCTGAGGAAGGGTATTTATTAAGTTTTAGGGTATTCAGAGGTAAAAATATTATAACCATTACTACAAATTCAGAAACGGTCTTGCATAATCCTAATAAGGGACTTACAATAGTTTGTAAAGCAAAGGGAATTTCATATTTAGAAACTGCACAAACACTTATAGAAACTACATTATCATTTGAATTACCAAAAGATAAAACCCCAGAAGGCATAAGCCAAATAACACTATACGACAGTAGTTCTAAACCGCAAAGCGAGCGTTTGGTATATATTGAAAAAGAGCAAGATTTAGAAGTGCAGTTAGTGACAGATAAAGCGAATTACAAGCCAGTAGAAAAAACCACGATAAATGTTACTTCAAAATCGAAAACAGGCACAGCAAAATCGGCGAGTTTTTCATTAAGCGTAACAGATATGAATGGAGTGGTGGAGGATAAAGATTTTGGCACAACCATTAGTTCTTATTTCTTGATGGAGTCTGATATTAGAGGCAAGGTTTATAATCCAGCCTATTATTTTGATAGTGCCAATTTAAAAAGGCTTGAACACTTAGATAATTTGCTTTTAACACAAGGCTGGAGGGATTTTTTATGGAAAACACCTCCAATGACTAATGGAAGTATTAGCTATACAGCAGAAAAAGGAATCACAATTTCCGGCAGGGTAAAACAGCTTCTTGCTGAAAAGCCATTAGTGAATAATAATATGACACTCGCGTTAATGAATAAAAAGCATTTTAATTTTTTTAATGCAACTACAGATTCTAATGGCGTTTATAAATTTGAAAACATGATGTTTTCTGGAAAAACTACCATGTATTTAAATTCTAGGAATGAAAAAGGAAAGTTTAGAGGAGAAATAGTGCCATTTCCTATTGAACAGCCTCCGATCACTGTGTCTTTTAAAAGCGATACAGGCACTTTACCTGAAGCAACACGTGGTATGGTTGATAATGTGTACAGAAAATTTATAGCTTTTGGCGTAAAACCTGAAAATATTCTAAAAGAAATCACTATTAATGTTCAAAAGAAAAGCAGCAGGCCTTCTATGCTTGGACTGCCTGAATTTAGTTATACTGCAGATGAAAGCACCGCGGGATTTACCGATATCTATCAGCTTATTCAACAAAGAGTTCCAGGGGTGATTGTTGATATTGACATTGTTCGATTTACACGTTATGAAGGGTCGCCTCTTTTTATAATTGATGGTATTGAGGTGATTGATAATCTGCAGGTTGGCTATATTATACCTGCAGATGTTGTAAAAATAGAAGCTGTCAAAGGGACACAATCAACAGCGTTTTATGGAAATGCAGCGGCTAATGGCGTTATTGCAATTACTACAAAAGGAAATACTGGTCAACAGCCTAAAAAAGAAACGTTTCATTCCATTAAAAAAGATTTAGAAGGATTTTATACCGCACGTATTTTTTATGTGCCAAATCCAGAAAAACCCAATTCAGATTTGGATAGTAAGGCCAAAGTAAGAAATACGCTTTATTGGAATCCGTACGTACATCCAGATAAAACTGGTAATGTTAGTGTGAGTTTTTTTAATAGTGCTGTTGAAACCAAAGTAAAAGTAGCTTTGGAGGGGATTACAGGTACGGGTATTCCGGTAGTAAAAAAGGCATATTATACGATTATTAAATAATTTTCTTAATATAATGTTGCCTCCGTTTTATTGTAAAATTTTAAGAGTTGAAAATTTTTAAAGCGATATTTAAGAAAGATACTGTTTTATTGTGAATTTTTTGAAGTTAGTGTAATTTGTAGTATTTAAGTTTAAATTTTGTGAAAGAACAATCTTATGTTAAAAATCAAGCAAAGAATAATTTTATGAAAAAATAATGAATAAAAATCGCACACATAAATAATAAATCACTAAATTTGAGTTAGTTATGAAGTGTTAACAAACTTAATTTTATTGTTATGGGGGCAAAAGATGTATTAATTGTTAAGTATGCAACGGACTTGAAAGAGAAATGCGGTATTAATCCAGATATGGAGCTATTGACTAAGGTAACAATAGGCTGCGGACCGTCAATATATAATCCTGATTCTTCAATTATCGCAGGGACACTACAATCAGAAATAGTTACCGTAAAGAAAAATTTTTTAATTAAAAAATTAGGTCTGCCTGATAGTCCCGCTCTTAAAGCAGGAATTGACGCAGTATTAAAACAATATGGAGAATCCAATAAAAATAAATACAGGGCAGTTGTTTACTATTTATTAACTCTTCATTTTGGAAGAGAAAGTGCTTACAGTTAGGTTTCATAGTATTTGAAAAGCGTCTCATCGAGGCGCTTTTTTTGTTTAATTGATTGTCTAAATTATTTTAATTCTGCATTTTGACGGCGGTATTCACCAGGTGTCAAACTCACTATTTGTTTGAAAATTTTTGAAAAGTGAGGTAAATTAGAAAAACCAGTATCTATCGCAATTTCTAAAAATGTTTTGCTGGTAGTTTCAATCAAGTATTGTGCTCTTTCAATTTTCTTCTCGTGAATGTAGTTTAAAGGTCTCAGGCCAGTATGTGCAAGAAATTGCTTTGAAAAATAATCTTTGTTCTGATTGGCTCTCC
This sequence comes from uncultured Flavobacterium sp., assembly GCA_963511795.1. Taxonomy (GTDB): domain Bacteria; phylum Bacteroidota; class Bacteroidia; order Flavobacteriales; family Flavobacteriaceae; genus Flavobacterium. The sequence goes on from CAUPKP010000034.1 coordinate 39,957, forward strand.
TCGCTAATTGCTCTACCGTAAGATTGTCGCCCAAGTTAAGCTGTATGTAACTCATACTATCAAGAATTTTGGAAGGAATGTTGTTGCTATGGTCAGATTTGAAATAATTAGCTTCAAGAAATCGAGAAATTAACTGCAGAAGGATGCCTTGGTTTTCAAATTTCAGATGTGTTTTCATTTCTTTATTTAATGAACGATATTCTTTATAGTAAGCCTCTTTTTCGTAGACTTTTGGATTGTCTGATCGATTAATTCCTCTTCCGGGATTGATTTGATGCATTTTTTTGATAAGCAAAATATCAATCTCAGCAGCTTCAAGCTTCATTATCTTTCGATTTGTATTAAATAAATTGATTCCGTCTGGGGATTCTTCGAAAAATTGAATAAAGTATTGACTCAAATAAGTATCACAATTCAAATTGCATAACGTAAAACTTGGAATAAGATAAATATATCCGGGCTCTAAAATTAGACTGCTTGAGTTATCCGAAATTAATCCTCGTCCTTCATCAATATAATACAAACGATAATAAGGACTAATTACATTGTTATAATTCCAATTGTGATTCAGCTTTACATAATCAATATGCAATAGAGAGAAGGAATATTTGAAAATACTTTTGAGCATGAACAGTTTTTAAAGTAAAATGTCGGTTTTGAATAATAAAAAATCGTTTTTGGGTAAAAATAGAATCTTACAATGCTATTATATTTGTTATTAATTAGTGCAAAATTATTTTGTAATTTTTTTGATTAGCAAATTTATGTCATAAATATTTATATATTACTTATTTGTTTGTTGAATTAGATATTTTGAAAGATAAATTTTTAATTAATGAATTAATTTAATTGTGTTATCGATTTATTAATGTAAGTCGGAAATATATAATTTAAATCAGTCTGTTTATACATCTTTACAAGTTAAAATTAAAAAAATGGAAAGAAGAAAAGCTTTGAAATTAGGTGCTTCGGCAATTGCGGGACTTTATTTGTCACCTTTATTGGGTAATACTATGTTTGATGGAGTTCCGTCTAATGGACCGTTCAAGCCTACTTGGGCTTCTCTTGAAAAATACCAAGTGCCTGATTGGTTTCGGGATGCTAAATTCGGAATGTGGGCACATTGGGGGCCTCAGTGCCAACCAGAAGCGGGAGATTGGTATGGACGGGGAATGTATGAAGAAGGTTCTAGGCAGTATAAATTTCACGTTGAAAAATATGGGCATCCGTCAAAATTTGGTTTTAAAGACGTAATCAATGTTTGGAAAGCAGAAAATTGGAATCCAGAAGAATTGGTTAATTTATACAAAGCGGCAGGAGCAAAATATTTTATGGCAATGGCTAATCATCATGATAATTTAGATCTCTATGACAGTAAGTATCAGCCAAATTGGAATTCGACCAAAATGGGACCAAAAAAAGATATTATTGGAGGTTGGGAAAAAGCGGCTCGCAAAGCAGGTCTGCCTTTTGCGGTGAGTGTTCATGCGGCACATGCCTGGAATTGGTTTGATACGTCTAAAGGTTCTGATAAAAACGGTTCTTTAGCGGGAGTGCCTTATGATGGAACTTTGACCAAAGCTGACGGAGCTGGAACTTGGTGGGAAGGTTTAGATCCTCAGGATTTATATGCGCAAAATCATCCATTAAGCGCAAAACCTTCGGATAAGTCATCTGTTCACAGTCAGTGGGACTGGGCTGATGGAGCTTCGATACCATCACCAGCCTATTCAGAAAAATTCCATGATAGAACAATCGATTTAATAGATAAGTACAATCCGGATTTGATTTATTTTGACGATACAGCATTGCCATTGTGGCCTGTGAGTGATGCAGGTTTGCGTATTGCGGCACATTTGTACAATAAAAGCTTAAAGAAAAATAAAACTGTACAGACAGTTGTTACAGGTAAAATACTAACTGAACAGCAGCGTAAAGCGATGGTTTGGGATATAGAAAAAGGGCAAAGCAACACTATTGAGCCCCTTCCTTGGCAAACGGATACTTGCATTGGAAATTGGCATTACGATAGAGGTGTTTATAACAATAAACGTTATAAATCTGCTCAAACGGTTATTCATACATTGATAGATGTGGTGAGTAAAAACGGAAATTTAATGCTGAATATTCCAGTGAGAGGAGATGGAAGTATTGACGAATTAGAGCGTGTCATTGTTGCCGAAATTGGTGTTTGGATGAAAGCTAATGGTGAAAGTATTTATGGTACCCGACCTTGGAAAATATTTGGCGAAGGTCCACAGCAGGAAAGCACTGCAGCCTTAACAGCTCAGGGATTTAACGAAGGCAAAGGAAAACCGTATACAGCTGCAGATATTCGATTTGCGCAAAAAGGCAAACAACTTTTCGCTACTGTAATGGCTTGGCCGGAGAATGGTTCAGTTTTGATTAAAAGTTTAGGAAAAAATTCAGGCTTTTATACCAAAAATATAAAAGAAGTTAGGCTGGTAAGTACAGGTCAAAAACTTAAATTCATGCAAAAAGAGGAAGGTCTCGAAGTTAATTTCCCTGATCAAAAACCAAATGCTTCTTATGCAAATGCACTGGAAATAGTTTAGATAGAGAGTGTTTTATCAGTCAAATTTAAGATAGTTTGCAAACTTAATTTTTAAAAATAATAGAGATAATGGTGAACAAAAAACGATTTTGTTTTGCGTGTGATTTAGTAAATGAACCTCAATTAATAGAAGAATACAAGGCACATCATGCTCAGGGTAAAGCTTGGCCTGAAATTATCGAGAGCATAAAAACTGCAGGTATTTTGGATATGGAAATTTATTTGGTAGGAAATCATCTTTTTATGGTTATTGAAGTGGATGAAAGTTATTCTCATGCAAGAAAACAACAAATGGATGCTCAAAATCCTAAGGTTCAGGAATGGGAAAAAATGATGGATAAATTTCAGCAAATACTTCCTGAAGCAAAAAAAGGTGAAAAATGGACAACAATGGAACAGATTTTTAAATTAGAGTAATTATTTCGGGACAGTACAGGATGATTTTGTGAAAACAATGAATTTATTTTAGCATTGGAAATAATACTCAAAATTAACTATGAAGAATCATCTGAATACATTGGAACTGAAAATAAAGAATACATTTTTAATTATACTATTATTTGGTTTGCCAATAATAGTAGCAGCACAATTGAAAAATATTAAAAATGATGTGTTTTGGGATACTCAAAAAGGAACGCCAATCTACAGTCAGGGAGGAGGGATTTTTCGTTTTCCTGATCCCAAAACGGGTGTGAAAAAATACTACTGGTACGGTGTGCAGTATAAAGAAGCCGATGTTTACCGAAAAAATCCGTCAGTTACATTAAAAAATGCCACTTTTGAGTCGGTAACGTGTTATAGTTCTGCTGATCTTGTGAATTGGAATTTTGAAGGTGATGTTTTAACACCGGCAGCCGCAAACCCTGATGGGAAAAGAACTTGGGTTGGACGATTAGGCGTTGCTTTTATTGCCGAAATGAATAAATATGCGTTATTTGTTCAGCATGATACGCAAGTGCTTATAGCTTTGGCTGATTCACCAACAAGTAATTTTTCATGGCATCAAAAAATCAATATGCAGCCTCTTATTGGTACTACAAATACTGGCGATCAAACCGTATTTACTGACGATGATGGTAAATCGTATCTTATTTATTCTTATGGAAAAGGGCGCAATAAAATCTATGTTTCTGAAATTGGAGTTGTCGACGGAAAAGTAAATTTGTTAGACTGCAACAAAATTTTTCAAGGAGAAAGCCGTGAAGGAAATTGTATGTTTAAATACAAAAACAAGTATTATATGGCCGCCTCTAATATTTATGGCTGGGATTCTTCGTTTGCTTATTATTTGGTTTCAGATAACATTCGCGGACCTTATACTCCTGCAAATGATATGCAGATTATGAAAGGATCTGCCGAAGATTATGCTCATGTCACACAAACAGGCTTTTTTTACACAATAAAAGGAGAAAAAAAGGAAACTGTTTTGTATTGCGGTGACCGCTGGGCCGATTTTGCTGGAAATGGCTTGGGTTACAACCAATGGTTTCCATTATCTTTTGATGGTGATGTGCCGTATTTTAATTCGTTGAGTTCTTGGAATCTCGATGAAAAAACAGGAGAATGGACAGTTGCAAAAGATAATAATTTTGCAATGAACGGTAGTTTCGAAGCTGATCGAAATAAAATTCCAAGCAATTTTAAACCTATTCAAGAACAGCTTTTAGGGTGGAAAACTGAAATAATAAAAGGAAACAAAGTAAGCACAACTGACGAAAATTCGCCAACTTTAAATTATTTTAATACAGAACACGACAGAAAAGAAGTGATCGGCGAGAAAAGTTTACAGATAAGTGATAAGATTGATTTTAGCCGAAAAATTTCACAAGTTATTTTTTCGTCTCCTTATGTTACTTTGAAAGATGGTTTGTATACTTTGACAGCCAGAATAAAAAACTCCAATGGTTTTGATGAGTTGACAATGTATGCTGCAAGTAACAGCAAAACATTCAATTTGAAAATAAGCAAAGAGAATGCCGCTTGGAAAACCATTTCTATTTCAAATATTGCTGTAAAAAATGGAAGTGTCGAAATTGGTTTTTTGGTTTCTGCGAAAGCTAATTCTTTTTGTACGATTGATGATATTACGCTGGTTAAAAACAAATAAAATTTTTTAAGGGTGATTTTTCGACAAGAAATCTCCTTACATTTCTTCGTTTAAACTTTGTATCTTTGCCATTCAAAAAATAGTTTGTCAAAAGTGGCAACGAATCTCAAGATAATGATTGAAATAGGAAAATACAATACACTTACCATATTGCGTGATACCAAAGTTGGTTTGTTTTTAGGTAACCCAGAAAAGGACCCGGAAGGAATACACGATATACTTTTACCCAATAAATATGTACCAAATGAATTTGAAATAGGTGAGGAACTTATTGTTTTCGCTTATTTGGATCATGAACAGCGTCCAGTTGCGACAACTTTAGAACCTTATATTTTACTGAATGAGTTTGCTCTTTTGAGAGTGAATTATACGAACCAAATTGGTGCGTTTATGGACTGGGGAATGGAAAAAGATATTTTGGTTCCGTTCAAAGAGCAGGCTCGTCCTATGGAAAAAGGAAAACGCTATTTAGTGTATTTGTTTTTGGATGAAAAAACCAATCGTTTGGTAGCATCAAGCAAATTAAATCAATTTTTAAAAAACGATGAATTAACAGTCGAAAAAGGAGAAGAAGTAGATTTGATTGTATCGCATATTACCGAATTAGGCATTAATGTCATTATCAATGAAAAACACAAAGGGCTGCTGTATAAAGATGAAGTTTATGATGACGCCATACGAACAGGTGACCGTATGCGCGGGTATATAAAAAATATCAGGCCTGATAATAAAATTGATGTTGCATTGCAAATTCAAGGTTACGAAAGCATAGAACCTAATGCCGAAAAAATTCTAGATGAATTAAGAGCCAGCAGAGGCTTTTTGCGCCTAACAGATAATTCGCATCCCGAAGATATTAAAACAGTTTTAAAGATGAGTAAAAAGACTTTCAAAAAAGCAATTGGTGCTTTGTATAAAGAGAAACTGATTGAAATAAAGGAAGATGGAATTTACTTAGTAAAGGAATGAAAAAAAGAAAGACTAGTTATTTATAGCTAGTCTTTCTCTTTTTACTTTTATTTATACCATATAGGTTTAATTAAAAATAAAACTCTTTTGTACATTTTCAAAAGTATGTTTAACCACATTTAATACTATAGGTATATATATACCAGTATTTACAGTTCGTAAATCACTTTATTAAATGGATTGTCTATAAATCAAAGTATTGTTGAAATCAAAAAAAACTAAATTTCACATTACGTCCATTGGTTTATCTATACATTGAAAGTTTACATCCGTAATTATTCTTGTTATGCCACAAATTTATCAGATTGTAATTCTTTTACTGAACCCTTAGGTGTTACTCTTTATCAATTATAATTTTTAACAGATACTTCATTTATCGGCTTGTATTTTAAAATAGTTTTTGAAAAAATTATATAATTTAAAACCATAAAAATAAAAGCGACAATAATTTTAAATTCACTCAAAAAAATCATTTTTAAAGGTTAATAAATTAGTGAACATTCGGTGCTAATCTGAATTAATAACTAACGGTAGTTTTTATTATAAAGTATTGATTAGCAGTAGATAAAAGTAATAATTATTTTTTATCAGCGATGTTAAAATCTAATTTATTTTTAAAATTTAACGATTTAATTTTGTTTTAAATTCTAATGAAAGAAATGATTTAATAAATTGATTTTTAGCCTGTAAAAATTTCTGACGTATTAAAACTGCATTTTAAAATTTAATCCCCAAATAGCTTTATTGGCTCCTTGGTCAAAACCTACTGGCGCAACATTCAGCTGTGTTTTTACTTTTTCCTGATAACCAAGACCATCCAATATGGTGTTAAACGGATCAATTAGAACTAAAGTAGTGTATCCTAAGAATCTGGATTTTAGAACTCGGTGATCGTTTCTCAAAATACTTTTTTTAGCATAAAAGAAACCTTCCCCAACTACAGACCCCAATACAGGAGTTATGATAAGGTCTTGTTTGGAAGGAATTTCGGCAAAAGCTTCGATTCCATATTCCCAGAAACAAGTGGACATTAATGTAGAATATAGAAAAGATTCAAAAATATTGAAACCGCTGCTTCTGGCAGTCATATAATAAACCCCTCCAGAATAGGGATGTGTAATCCAGTTCAGAACCCAGTCATCTTCATCCCAAACAGGACCAGCTTTTACATTTTCCTTCCATTTCCATAGAATCCCCTTTTCTTTAATTTCTTCTTTGTCCCAATTACTGACACTTTCGGGCATAGCCCACAGTATTCCAAAAGCAATAACAGCAGTTCCTGCATACATTCCAGTGGTTATTCCTAAGCGTTTATAATCTCTTTTGGCAGGAGGGTAAACTGTTCCATTTGTTAGCATTAGAGTGCTGTCTCCCAAAGTAAGCATATTATAATTGTAGGCTTTATCAATTTGATTATCAGAATATGCAATTGAGTTTGTAGTGATAAATTTGGGAAGCTGATTTTGGCTTATTGGTGTTTCTTCTGCTTGTTGGGCAAAAATAATATTTTGTGAAAGTAAAAGTAAAATGGCAGATAAAGCGGTTTTTAATGGATTCATTTTATAATTAAATGCTGTTAAAAGATTACCAATTTACATTGGATTTAGATTTAGTATTTGTTTATAATAACTATTGAATTAGAGCTGTTTTTCTATAATGAATTAACATAGTTTTAAGACGGCGCAAATATAATTAATTAATTTAAGCAGCTAGTTAATTCATTATTTAATTGCTATTCTAATGCAGACAATATATGCGAATCCTTGTTGTTGAAGAAAAGCCAGTATGACAAGAGCTATAAGATTTTAATGAATAAAATTATTTTAAGCAAATTCTATATCTGCAAAGAAATTTTATTTACAAATCTTAGGAATGTTCCTAAAATACATATATTTACGTTCAAATTGTATTTAAGTTAATGGAAGAAAAGAAACATGTAACGATTTATGATATAGCTGAAAGACTAAATTTAGCTACGTCCACTATTTCCAGAGCTTTAAAGGATCATCATACTATAAGTGATAAAACCATCAAAAAGGTGAAAAAGACTGCTGAAGAAATGGGGTTCGTGCCCAATACTCTTGCAGCTGGTCTTCGCGGTAACAATACTAAAACGATTGGTGTGTTGATACCAACTGTTACACAGCCATTTTTGTCCTCATTAATCAGCGGTATCGAAATTACAGCTCAGAAATCGGATTATACGGTAATAATCATGCAGTCTCATGACTCTTATCTCGAAGAGGTTAATATGGCCAAGTCTTTATACAGCAATAGAGTAAGCGGCGTGATTTGTTCTTTGGCAATGGAAACTAAAGATACCACACACTTTCAGCAGTTTACAAATAATAAAATTCCGCTTGTTTTTGTAGACAGGGTTCCAAAGGATTACAATACATTTAGAGTAGTTATTGATAATTATTCGGCTGGATATAAAGCGACAAAACATCTTATTGAGCAAGGCTGTATGCGTATTGCACATCTAACAGCCGGATCTGAATTGGGGAATCTTTACAGCGAAAGAAAAAGAGGCTATATAGAAGCTTTAAGAGATCATAACCTTCCGATTGATGAAGAGCTGATTATTAATTTGAAATCAGTTACTTATAAAGAAGGAGTAAAGGCCTGCAATAAATTATTCGATTTAGATCCAATTCCCGATGGACTTTTTGCGCCTGGAGATATAATCGCGGTGAGTGCAGTGCAGACTGCTAAAAAAAGAGGACTGAAAGTTCCTGATGATATTGCCGTTATTGGGTTTAATAACGACCCCATTTCGCAGATAATTGACCCAAACATATCAACAATTACGCACCCAGCTGAAAAAATGGGGAAAACTGCAGCCGAGATTATCATCACAAGTCTTAATTCACTAAAGAAGGATGATGCCAAAGAAATTACATTCCTTAATACCGAAGTTCTTGTTCGTGAATCTTCTGATAGAAATCATAATTTACTAGTTTAATCACTATAAACAATACTTTATTGAATCTGCCTGATGCCAATTTTGGATCAGTCAGATTTTTTTTTGAAAAAAAAGAGGCAAAAATTTTTTTCTTATAATACAATCTCATATTTTTACACAACCGATTGCATAAAGCTGGTTATTTTGTAAAATGTATTTTTTTATGCAAATTTTTATCAAAATAGTAGTGTTTGTATGAAAAGAATATTTAGGCATTAATTTAAAATGAAGATAAACGTGCAAAGAATGAAACATAATAAAATGAAATTTTTGAGACTGATTGTCCTTGTACTGGGAATATCATGGTCTGTATCTGCTCAAAAGGATTATAAATTATGGCTTCAATATGATGCAGTAACTAATTCGGAATTAAAATCGGACTATTTATCTAATATTCAAGGAATCATAACTTTAGGAAATTCTGAAACTATGACAATTGGTACAAGCGAATTGCAATCGGCTTTGATGAATATGCTTGGAAAAAAAATCACTGTTTCAACAAAATTAGAAGGAAATAATAATATTATAATGGGTTCGAAAGCTTCTTTAAGTTCTGAAATCCAAAAAGCTGTTGGATCGGATCTTGATAAAATAAACGAGGAAGGTTATATTATAAAATCAATTAGCATTAATAATAAAAAACATATTATTATAAGCGGTAAAAAGGATGTTGGTGTTTTGTATGGAGTTTATAGTTTTATAAGATTGATTCAGACAAATAAAAGCATTGATAAACTGAATATTATTGATTCACCCAAAACAAATATCCGTATATTAAATCATTGGGATAATTTAGATGGTACGGTAGAGCGGGGTTATGCAGGATCTTCTTTATGGAATTGGCAAAAACTGCCAGATTTTATCGATCAACGCTATATTGATTATGCCCGTGCTAATGCTTCTATAGGGATAAATGGTACAGTTTTGACGAATGTAAATGCAAATGCTCTTATTTTGACATGTCAATATTTAGAAAAAGTTGAGGCTCTTGCCAATGTTTTCAGACCTTATGGAATAAAAGTGTATGTAACGGCCCGTTTTTCTGCTCCGATAGAAATTGGAGGCTTAAAAACTGCCGATCCAAAAGATGCTGATGTTGCTAATTGGTGGAAATCAAAAGCTAAAGAAATATATACTAGAATTCCCGATTTTGGTGGATTTCTTGTTAAAGCAAATTCGGAAGGACAGCCAGGACCGCAAAATTACGGCGGGGATCATGTAGATGGAGCCAATATGCTTGCAGATGCAGTAGCACCGTTTGGAGGAGTTATTATGTGGAGAGCATTCGTGTATTCTGAGCATGATGCCAATGACCGCGCTAAGCAGGCTTATGCAGAATTTCAGCCATACGATGGAAAATTTAGAGAGAATGTTATTGTTCAGGTAAAAAATGGGGCAATTGATTTTCAGCCGAGGGAACCTTTTCATCCGTTATTTGGGGCTATGCCAAAAACACCTTTGATGATGGAGTTTCAAATAACACAGGAATATTTAGGTTTTAGTACGCATTTGGTGTTTCTGCCTAAATTATTTCAAGAAGTTTTAAAATCGGATACCTATCAAAAAGGTAAAGGGGCTACGGTTGCAAAAGTGATTGACGGATCTTTGCATAAAAACAAAATAACTGGAATTGCTGGCGTTGCCAATATTGGAAGCGATTTAAATTGGACAGGACATCCTTTTGCTCAGGCTAATTGGTACGGATTTGGAAGACTAGCATGGAATCCCTATTCAGATGCAGAAACTATTGCCGATGAATGGTTAAGATGTACTTTTTCTAATAATGAAAAATTTATTAATCCTGTAAAAAATATGATGCTGACATCTCGGGAAGCAGTTGTCAATTATATGACACCTCTAGGATTGCATCATATTATGGATACAGGACATCATTACGGGCCAGGACCGTGGGTGAGCAATTTATCAAGACCAGAATGGAATCCTGTTTATTATCACAAAGCTGATAAAAATGGTATTGGTTTCGACAGATCCAAAACAGGGACAAATGCTGTTTCACAGTATGCGCCAGAAGCAGCAGGAATTTTTGACAATATAAAGACTTGTCCTGAGGAATATTTATTGTGGTTTCATCATGTTCCGTGGGATTATAAGCTTAAAGACGGGAACAATCTTTGGGACGGAATAGCTTTAAAGTATCAGCAAGGGGTAAATCAGGTTTCAGAAATGCAGGCAACTTGGAAGGCAACTGAAAAATATGTTGACAGCGAACGTTTTAAGGAAGTTCAGATGCTGTTGAATATCCAATATAAAGAATCAAAATGGTGGCGGGATGCTTGCCTGCTGTATTTTCAGCAATATTCGGGTAAAGAACTTCCAAAAGGCGTTGAAAAACCGGCACAGTCTTTAGAATATTTTAAATCTTTGAAGTTTCCTTTTGCACCGGGGAATTAATCAAGCAATTTTAATAGTACTGGAAAAATTTAAAATTAATTATTATCTAAAAACTACATAAATAATGAAATCAATAAATAACTGCGTGCTTCTTGCTTTTCTTTTTGTATTAGGCAGCTGTAACTCACAAAACACGAAACAGAATTCTTTAAAAGATAATTTTAAAGACGATTTTTATATCGGGACAGCTTTGAGTGCTAATCAGATTAATGAGAATGATGGCAATGTCGATTCTTTAATTCGAAAAGAATTCAATAGTATCACTGCCGAAAATATCATGAAGTCAATGTTTGTTCATCCTCTCAAGGACAAATATGATTTTGCAATGACCGATAAGTATGTAGCTTATGGGGAGAAAAATAAAATGTTTATTCACGGTCACACTTTGATTTGGCACAGCCAATTAGCCCCTTGGATGGCTGCAATAAAAGACAGTACCGAAATGAAGGCATTTATGAAAGATCATATTTCGACTATTGTTTCTAAGTATAAAGGGCGTATTGATTCTTGGGACGTTGTCAATGAGGCATTGAATGAAGACGGTACTTTGAGAAAATCAGTGTTTTTAAAGACACTTGGCGAAAGCTATTTGGCTGATGCTTTTAAGCTTGCTGCAAAAGCCGATTCTAAAGTTGATTTATATTATAATGATTATAATATCTGTGAACCAAAAAAGAGAGAAGGCGTTCTTAAATTAGTTAAAACTGTAAAAGCACATGGTGGTAAAATTGATGGTGTGGGTATTCAAGGACATTGGAGATTAGAAAGCCCGTCATTGGAAGAAATTGAAAAAAGTATTTTGGCATATTCGGATTTGGGTCTTAAAGTTGCTTTTACAGAGTTGGATATTACAGTATTGCCAAATCCTTGGGACTTACAAGGAGCTGATGTGAATCAGAATTTTGAAGGAAGCGAAAAAATGAATCCTTATCCTAAAACTCTTCCTGATTCTATCCAAAGTAAATTGGCTGAGCGTTATGCATCAATTTTTAAATTATTTCTTAAACATAAAGATAAAATCAGTCGTGTAACATTTTGGGGGGTTCATGACGGACAATCATGGTTAAATGACTGGCCAATAAAAGGAAGAACAAATTATCCATTATTGTTTGATACTAATTTGAAACCCAAAAAAGCGTATAATAGTGTAATGCAGCTAAAAGAGTCTAAAAAATAAGAGCTTTATAAAAGCCACTTTTTAAATTATTAATTATTGGCTGTATTTCAAATTTGCAGACAAATAAATCGACTTTTTTTTTGCTGGCATGTTTTTTTTAATACATTTACACAACCGATTGTTTTATGTATATCTTTCGTTTTTAGAAAGTTGTTAATGAAACCGTTCGTCAAAAAAAGAGTGAATACGTTAAAAGAATCCGATTTGATATTAACCCCACAATTAACCACCACATATAATGAGTAACATTTCTCAAAAATTATCCGTTAAGGAAAAAATCGGATACAGCCTGGGCGACTTAGCTGCAAATTTAGTTTTCCAGACATTGATGACCTATCTGGCTTATTTCTATACCGATA
>CAUPKP010000035.1:0-48591 GCA_963511795.1 uncultured Flavobacterium sp.
ACACTAAACTTACCACTTTCAAAAACAGAAACTATTTCTCGTTTAAAATCTTCTGAATAACGTCGAAACTTTCGAATATTCTTTAAATTTGCTTTCATATAAATTGACTTTTGTGGTCAACCTATATCAGGGACGTACAAAATTCTGCAATCTGCCTTCTGAACACTGCCTTCTGATTATTTTTTCAAAAGACCAGTCTTCTTATCAAACCCATAAGGGCAATGACGGCAACCGCTTTTACAGCAATGTCCTCTTTTCAAATGGTGTTTTTCGGTAAAACATTTGTAACCTTCGGGCGTATAATAAAAATCTTCTCCCTCTATTAATTTATTTTCATTACTTTGCTCTGCCATTCGGTTTTTATGCTTAAAATTCGCTTTTAGGCGATTGTGTTTTTCTTTAATTTGAGCTAAATTGCCTGTACAAATCTATAAATTTTATAATCAATGTTTGTTATTGTTGCCAAATATTTAATTCCCAAAGGATATCGCGGATTAACTGTTTTTCCTTTTGTGCTTATAAAATACCGATTTGATAAAGAAAATATAGTATTGGTTAACCACGAAAAAATACACATCAGGCAGCAATTGGAATTATTGGTTTTGCCTTTTTTTCTTTGGTATTTTGTCGAATTTGCGGTACGTTTGCTACAGTACAAAAACGCCAATTTAGCCTATAGAAATATCAGTTTTGAAAGAGAAGCTTATGCAAATGAAATCAATTTGAATTACCTTGAAACGAGAAGTTTTTTTCGTTTTTTTAAGTATTTACAAGAAAAGGGGAAATAAAAGGTTTCACCGCAAAGGCTCTAAGTTTATTTTCTTCGTGGCTTAGCGTCTTAGCGGTAATAAAATAATAAATCCTAAACTTTGAACCAAAAAATAACATACGAACTGCCCAAAGGGATTTCACTCGAAATAAAGCGTGAAGATCTGCTTCATCCTTTTATTTCAGGAAATAAATTTAGGAAAATGAAGTACAATCTGCTTCAGGCAAAAGCCGAAAATCAGCACGCACTTCTGACTTTTGGCGGAGCCTATTCCAATCATATTGCAGCGGTGGCTTATGCTGGAAAAGAGCAGGGATTCAAAACCATCGGGGTAATCCGGGGTGATGAGTTAGGTGATAAAATTTTGGAAAATCCAACTTTAAGCTTTGCCCAGGAATGCGGTATGCAGTTCGAATTTGTAACCAGAGAAGCCTATCGATTCAAAACGCAACCGGATTTTATAACCAAGCTGCTTGTAAAATTCGGCTCGTTTTACCTTGTGCCAGAAGGCGGTACCAATGAGTACGCCATAAAAGGTTGTGAAGAAATACTGACTGAGGAAGATTCCGTTTTCGATTTTGTTTGCTGTGCGGTAGGAACAGGCGGAACCATTTCGGGAATTATCAACAGTGCTTTGCCACACCAAAAAGTTTTGGGATTTCCAGCGTTAAAAGGAGACTTTTTAAAAGATGAAATTTGTAAATTTGCCACCAAGAAAAATTGGGAATTAGTAACCGACTATCATTTTGGAGGCTACGGAAAGGTAAATGAAGAACTGATTCAGTTTATAAATCAATTTTATAAACAAACGCAAGTGCCATTAGATCCAGTTTATACAGGAAAGATGTTTTTTGGCGTTATAGATTTAATTCAGAACAACTATTTTCCTGATAATTCCAAAATTCTATTGATTCACACCGGAGGATTACAGGGAATTCAGGGAATGAATGTGCTTTTGAAAAATAAAAACAAAACACTGATTGATGTCTAACGGCAAAATCAATTTCAAATATCAAAATATGGTCAAGAAAATATTTTTATTTCTCCTGATTGCAGCTCTCATAAGTTGCGGTTCTTCAAAATCAACAATTCAAACCACAAAAAAGCCGGTGGGATGGAAGTATTCCAAACCAATTCAAAATGGCGGCGGTAATAAAACTAAAGCACAGTCAACTTCAAAACCAATAAGTACCAATGAAGTAACCAGAGCCTACATTGCACAATATAATGGGGTTGCGATGGGTAATATGAAAACCTATGGAATTCCAGCCAGTATTATTTTGGCACAAGGAATTTTGGAATCTGGTGCAGGACAAAGTGATTTGGCAACAAGAGCCAATAATCATTTTGGAATCAAATGTCATGATTGGACAGGTGATAAAGTCTATAAAGATGATGATGCTTCAAATGAATGTTTTAGAAAATACAATCAGGCTTCGGAATCGTATAAAGACCACGCAATGGTTTTGACAGGGAAAAACAGGTATGCTAAATTATTTACTTTGCCGAAAGGTGATTACAAAGCCTGGGCAAAAGGGCTGCGAGAAGCAGGGTATGCTACAGACCCTAAATATCCTGAAAAGCTGATTAATTATATTGAGTTATACAATTTGCATGAATATGATACCAAAGTTTTAGGGAAAAACAGCAGAAAAGAAGAAACCAAAGTATTAGTTCAGGATGATTTTGGTACTGAACAGGCCAATTTATATGAAATCCAAAAAGGGGATACATTCTATTCGGTTTCCAAAAAATTTAATTTAACGGTAGAAGAATTAAAGCAGAAAAATAATTTAACAGAGAATACGCTTTCGATAGGACAGAAGCTGATTGTAAAATAAGTTGGCAGTGTTCAGTTTTTAGTATTCAGTTAAATCTAGGTAAAATATAAAATTTGATTACAGATATTTTATGAAAACACTTTTAATATTTTCAATGTTTTTGCTTTCATTATTCAAAAGTGATGGTGTAGATAAAAAATTAATAGGGGAATATAGAGTCGAATTCGATAATAAATATAATCAAAATTATATTATTACTTTTCGTGAAAAAGATTACATAAAAACAAATTTTAAAGGAGAAACTATTGGAAAAGGAGAAATAACTAGAAATTTACCAGAAAATGAAGAAGGAATAATAGTTTTGAAAGATTATGTAATAGATATTCCTCGAGGTAAAATCGATAATTTTAATCATAAATCTTTAGAGTCAGTTTGTATGCAAATCTGGTTTACTAAAAAAGACACGTTACGATTTGGGACTTATCATGAAGGAGATCTCCATATTTCTTTTAAAAGTGGAATTATGATAAAAATAAAAAAATGATAAAATGTTCAAAAATCTAAGAAATCAAAAATAATGATATACCAAAGAAGCAGTCAGCTTTTTGCTGAAGCAGAAAAAGTAATTCCGGGAGGAGTAAATTCGCCGGTAAGGGCTTTTAAAGCCGTGGGGGGAACGCCAATATTTGTAAAAAGTGCCAAAGGAGCGTATTTGTATGACGAGGACGGAAACCGATTGATTGATTATATCAATTCATGGGGGCCAATGATTTTGGGTCACGCATACGAACCTGTGGTAGAAGCTGTAATTGAAAAAGCCAAGTTGGGTACGTCTTTCGGGATGCCAACGGAATTGGAAACCCAAATAGCAGCACTTGCCGTTTCGATGGTTCCGAATATTGACAAAATACGTTTTGTGAATTCGGGTACAGAAGCTTGTATGAGCGCAGTGCGTTTGGCTCGCGGATTTACCAAAAGAGATAAAATTATCAAATTCGCCGGCTGTTATCACGGCCATTCTGATTCGTTTTTGATTCAGGCGGGAAGTGGTGCAGTTACTTTTGGAACACCAAACAGCCCGGGAGTAACAGCAGGAACGGCCAAAGATACTTTGCTTGCCAAATACAATGATTTGGATAATGTGAAGACTTTAATCGAAGCTAATAAAAATGAGATTGCAGCAATAATTGTGGAGCCTGTTGCCGGAAATATGGGATGCATCCCACCGGTTAAGGGATTTTTGGAAGGCTTGCGTGAATTGTGTACGGCAAACGGAATTCTGCTGATTTTTGATGAGGTAATGACAGGTTTTAGATTGGCAAGAGGTGGAGTTCAGGAATTGTTCAACATCAATGCTGATATTGTTTGTTTTGGAAAAGTAATTGGTGGAGGATTGCCTGTTGGAGCTTTTGCTGCCCGTGAAGAAATTATGAATTTCCTAGCGCCATTGGGACCTGTTTACCAAGCGGGAACTTTGTCTGGAAATCCATTGGCTATGGCTGCGGGATTAGCCATGTTGCAGGCATTGGACAGTGACCGTGAAATTTTCAAAAGACTGGAAGAGAAAACCGCTTATCTAGGTGCAGGAATCGAAAGAGTTTTGAAAGCGAATAATGTTGTTTTTACGATCAATCAAATAGGTTCAATGATTTCGGTTCATTTTGATGCAAATCCAGTAACCGATTTTAAATCAGCTGGAGCTGGAGACAATGAAACCTTCAAGAAATTTTTCCATGGATTAGTAGCCGAGGGAGTTTATATTGCGCCATCAGCTTATGAAACTTGGTTTATCACAGATGCGTTGACTTATGAAGATTTAGATTTTACTATTAATGCAATTGATAAAGTTTCTAAAACATTTTAAATAAACCATTAAACACAAATTCCATTAATTAGCACAGATTATTTTGTGTTAATTAATGGAATTAATGTTTAATTATTAAAGTCAAATAAAATAGGTTCTTTATAATTCTCCTCTTCTTTCTTTTATTTTATCTCTCATTTTGTCTTTGTTCTCTTCTCTTGTTTCAATCCATTTTTTATATTGATCTGCCGATAAGATAGCTTTCATTCTGGCTTCAGTGTCTGCTTTTTCGGCTTGCATAGTGTTTTTAAAAGCAGTTCTTTCTTCGGCTGTCATTTTTTGACCGCTAGATTTACGGGCTTCTCTTTGTACTTTTGCTTCTTGTGCTTTTGCACTTTTCTCTGTCAAAATTTTGTTTACAGCTTCTTGCTGTTTGGCGTCTAAAGCCAATTCTTTCGTTAAGCGTGCCAGCTGTTTTTCCTGACGCTGTTCTGGAGACAGTTTTTCTCTGTTGGAGTCACCTGGCTGTGGAGTGCTTACTTGGGCAAATCCAGATACTCCTATCCCAAAAACTAGGGCGATAATTAATGTTCTCATGTTTAATTTTTTTATAAGTTAATAGATATAAGATGTTTATAAGGATTAAAGGTTTAATGCTTTAACGTAAATTTAATAAAAACAGACATTCGTTAGTTTAATTTATAAAGCTGCAATTTTGAATTAGTGAAATAGATTTTACAAAGAATTCGTGCAATTTGTGTTTTTTTTGAATCAGTTCGTTAAAGTCATTTTCGAATTGTATTTTTGAAAATCAATATAATCTCAAGCACATGATTTCTGTACAAGAAGCCTTTTCGATATTGCAGGCAAATCTACCAGTATTGCCACAAACAGATTATTCTCTTTTTCAAGCGAGAAAACATATTTTGGCACAGTCACTGACATCGCCAATTAACATGCCGCCTTTTAGACAGTCGGCTATGGATGGTTATGCTTTGTGTTTACATAATGTTTTGCAGTATGAAATTATTGGAGAAGTGAAAGCGGGAGATTCGCACAGAGTTGAACTGCTCCCCGGTCAAGCCGTAAAGATTTTTACGGGAGCTGCAGTACCGGATTCGGCACAGGCGATGATTCAGATTGAGAAAGTTACGGCTAATGGATCACAGCTATTATTAGATGAATTGGTACTTCCCGAAACCAATGTCAGACCCATTGGCGAACAAATTTCGGCAGGAGATTTGGCACTTGAAAAGGGAACTCTTTTGAATGCGGCTGCGATAGGGTTTTTGGCTGGACTTGGTTTTACAAGAGTTAGCGTTTATCAAAAACCAAAGGTTGGAATTGTGGTTACGGGCAATGAACTTTCCAAACCCGGTACATCGCTTGAACATGGAAAAGTGTATGAAAGCAACGGAATTATGCTGCAGTCTGCATTGATGGACAGCCATTATAATGCGGTTACTTTGTATGAAGTCAATGATGATTTTGAGAACACTAAAAATAAATTACAAGAAGCTTTGACAAATAATGATGTCGTTTTGGTTTCTGGAGGAATATCGGTTGGAGATTATGATTTTGTAGCGCGGGCTCTGAAAGAATTGGAAGTGGAAACATTGTTTTATAAAGTGAATCAGAAACCTGGAAAGCCTTTGTTTGCAGGGAAATTAAAGGATAAAATGGTTTTTGCATTGCCGGGAAATCCTGCCGCCTGTCTGACTTGTTTCTATGTGTATGTTTTGCCAACTCTTGCAATATTATCTGGTGCGGAAGCTAATTATCAGCAGGCTATTTTGTTACCTATTGCCCATGATTATGAAGTTAGAAATACGCGTTCCCAATTTTTGAAAGCGAATATCACTAACGGAGAAGCAGAAATTTTATCGCATCAAGCTTCATCAATGCTCAATTCTTTTTCTGTTGCCAACGGATTGGTTTATGTTCCCGATGGAAATTATGAATTGAAAAAAGGGGATAAGGTTGAGGTGTATTTGTTGTAGGCTTTTAGAGTTTTAATTGTTTTTAATGAGTATTTTTTCAAATGCTCTTCTTTCGCCTCCTCTAAAATATACTTTACCACAATACTTATAACCTGATTTTTCAAAAATTTTCAGCATGGCAATATTGTCAAAATTGGTATCTGCTTTGACGCTGTATATGTTATTGCTTAGAGCAAATTCTTCTATATATTCTAGTATTTTTTTTGCTAAACCTTTTCCAAGATAATTTTCTGAAAGCGCAACTCGGTGGAATACTACGAAGTCATTATTCGTTAGCCATTCGCCTTTTATTTTTGCGTATTCAGGTTCGTCATTTATCAATATTGCGGTATAACCTATGATGGTTTCTCCTTCGGTTAAAACAAATCCGTGATATGTATCTATATCTTTTTTAACCACTTCGGGATTTGGATAGCCGTCTTGCCATTGGTCGCTGCCATCTTCTTTTCTTCGGGCTATTGCCTGTTTTAAAATGTCCCATATTGCAGGGATTTCTGAAGCTTTGGCTTTTCTAAAGGAATAATTCATTTTTACTGTTTTTTATTTTGAAATCTTTTTGATACTTTTTATAAAGCCAGTTGTAGTCTTGCTTCTCTCAGACTAATTTTTAGTCAGTCAATTCAAATATAATACTCTCTTTTTCTTCACCGTTTATAATAATAGAAAGTTTCTGCTGTCCTGTGTAAAATTTTCGGGTGGTAATCAGTCTAAAACTTTGTTTCCGATTGATGTGAGAAGATTGATTTTGCTCAAAAATTCGTTCACTTATCTTAAAAACTTTTTTTGAAAGCTGTCCGTTTTGCCGAAGATAATAAACAGCATATTCAAGTCGTATGGTTTGTGGTTTTTCATCGTCGTTTTGTATAGAAAATGAAAATTCCAAATGATTGCCAATGGCGACTTTTGGTGTGTTTATTTTGAAATTGGCAACGGCGACTTTTGAACTGTCAAGTCCAAAGTGTTTTAAAATTTCAGTATTTCCTTGTTTTAAAAGTGTCCGGCAAGCGTGTTTAATTATCGCATCTGTTTCTTTAGCTTGACCTTTCCATTTGCTGGCAATTTCAATTACGATCTGCGGATTATCTTTCGCAATGTCATTAAGATTATTAGCAACGCTTCGTCTCACATATTCTGACGAGTCCGATTTTAGAATTGTTAATATAGGCAGAATAGGATTCGGATTTTTTTTGAGTTCCGGAATTGCCATTGCCCAAGGCAGACGTGGTCTGCAACCTTCGGAAGCAAGTCTTCGAATATGATGATTGGGAGATTCAGCCCACAGTTGCATTACCTCAAGAGTTTTATTAAAATCGTGTTTCAAAAATTCACGAATGGCAAATTCAGAAGATCCAAACTGTGTATAATAAGCCAATGCTTCCATTGAAGTTTCAAAATCGTGAACGCCAAATTGCCCAATATAATCAGGAAAAATAAGCGATGTGTAACCTCTGGGACTGTTTGGAATTACAGCGTTTAATAGTTTTACAGCCTCTTTAAAATCTGCGGGAAGATGATTTTTGAGCGTTAGAGTAGTAAATCGCAAACGTTCATTGAGTGATCTGTTTTCCAATCCGTTTGTAACTGCTTCAATAAATTGCTGCATGTTAAAGCTAGCGTCCGCTTTATTAAATTGGGCTGCTAAATGCTCATAGAATTTTGTGTTAAACATTTCCTTTAGTTCAGTTGCCATATTTTATATTTAGGGATTAGAAATTGTCTCTGTAAAAGTAGCGTTTTCTTCATTTAAAGAATTGTTTAAATTTTGTTTTAGCTTTCAAAAAAACATAAATGATAGTATCTTGCAATCTTATAAAACGACAACTAAATATAATGAAACAGCAATGTGTAATTTTTGATATGGACGGTGTAATCTGTCACACAAATCCAGATCATGGTAAGGCTTTTGAAGTATTCTTTGATAAATACCAAATTCCTCATTCTCAGCAAGAATTTGAAGAGCATATGTACGGAAAACACAATGGTTATATCATGACGCATTTCTTTAAGCGTCCAATTGCCGGAGAAGAGCTTAAAAAATTGGAAGATGAAAAAGAATTGATGTTTCGTGAAATTTATAAAGATAAGGTAGAGACTATTCCATATTATCTGCAGTTTTTGGAGGAACTGAAATCTCATGGTTTTAAAACTGCTGTTGCGACATCTGCACCGCGGGCAAATCTCGATTTGATTATAAATGCCTTAAAAATTGGAGATAAAATGGATTCTATGATGGCGAGTCAGGACGTTCTGCATCATAAACCGAATCCGGAGGTGTATCTAAAATCGGCAGAACGCGTTGGTGCTGCCCCGTCTGACTGTGTTGTTTTTGAAGATTCTTTTTCGGGAGTTACGGCAGGTCTTAATGCAGGGATGAAAGTAGTTGGCGTGTTGAGCTCACATACAAAGGAGCAACTGCCTCCGTGTGACTTTTATATCAACGATTACAGCGAAGTAAATGTGAATAAGATTTTGGAATTACTGAATATTTAATCGGAATTTTATTTTTTTTTGGAGCAGAGGTTTTTGTTATTTCATCAGCAGTTGTCCCACTTTACGTTTCAATCTTTTATGCCGAACACCGGCATAAAAGGATTTCCACTGCAATCGGGGCTAGTTTACGGGTTTAGTTTTTCATAACGACTTTTCCCAGATTTCAATAATTCGCAATTTTTTTCAGGAAGAGATAGGTAACTACTTAAACTTTTTGTTTGGATTTCTACTGGTATGGAAAATAGCTGAAATAAAAATAGTTGAATCAATTTTTGTGTAAACAATTACAAATGGAAATTTTTTAACTACTGCTTGGCGGTAAACATCAAATTCTAGTTTGTAAGTTTCTGGATTAAGCAAAATGGATTCAATGCAGTTATTGATTTGATTTAGGAAGTTGTCTCCTATTTTTGTAGAAATTAAATCATAGAAATATAACGCGTCTTCCAATTCATTTTCAGCTTGAATTGAAAGGACTTCTTTTAATTTACCCATTTCGTTTAGAAAGTAATTTGGATTTAACTTCTTCCCAAGATTTTCCTTTGTCTTTTCCTGATAAATAATTTTCAGTACTTTCTCGAACAATATTTTTTTGTTCTTCGCTTAGTTGATACTGCAAAGGCTCGTCATTTAAACAATCTTTCAAGAAATCCAAAGTGCTTTGATCATCAGTATGGATAATCTTGTCAATTAAGTCTAGTTTATCTTTTTGTAAATTAGTTGGTTGCATAACAGTTGATTTTAAAACCTATTTACAAATATAATGCTAATCCGATTTTAATCTTGTAATTTTGAATGTAAATTTCGCTTTCTCATTTTTGATAAATGTTTTATGGATCAATGGTATTCATTAAAAAAGTCATGAGTTTTTTGACTTATTTTGTGTATTTAAGAATATTAAAAAGCGCAAGGAGTGAGGCTTTATAGAGCGTGAGGGCACTTTAGAATATTAACAATTCATTTAATTCTTTAGGTATTTCTTCTTTATGTTCAATTTTATCATATAGTTTTTTAGCTTTATTTTTCAATTTTTCGTCTTTTCTTATTTCAGAAACTTTTAGTAAACTTAACGAATAATGAATATTGTAATTTTCGTCTTTTTTATAAGTTGAATATGTTTTTTCAAAATACTCTATGGATTCCTCGTATCTCTTGTTTAACGTTAATAGAACACCATTGAGAAATAATGCGTCATCATTAATTTTTTGTCCTGAATTTGTATATTTTTCCAATGCTAAATTAATATTTTCTAAACCTTTGTCTACGTCACCGATTATTGGAGAAGTTAATGCAATTCCATAATATCCTTCTGGACTTTCGGGAAAGTATTTAATTATTTCTGAATATTTTTTTCGTGAAAGTTTGTATTTTTCTAACATTAATGCAGTTACGGCAAGATTTTGCTTGAATTCTATTGATTTGTTTTCAGACAAACTATCAGCTATATAATAATATCTCAAAGCTAAATCTAGTTTATTCTGTAGTCTTAATGTGTAGCCAACAAAGAAGTAAGCATCACAAAAGTTTTTATCAATTTTTACAGCATCAAAAAAAATAGTTGTATTTATTGCAAGATATTTAGGTTTTAAATCGTGATTAAGTTTCAATATTTCAATTCCATTGTTGAACTTTTTCATAGCTTCAATATTTTCGGATTTGCAGTACAAATTTTGTCCTTCAAAATAATTTTGCGAAAATGCTTGGTTGAAAGTAATTAATAATAAAATGTAAATAAATTTCATATTCCTTTGGTGCTTTTTTTGAGATAAATTACGATCTGTTTGCTTATATGAGAGAGACTAAGTCAGTCAAAACTATCCTTTTTTTATCTAAATAAGTATGATAAACATCATATTTATTTATTCTTACAATTCAAAGAGTATTTTTTTTTGAATTGTGTTGAAAATTCGGCTAGTGGAGCTACATGTTGAGATCCTTCCTTCGTTAAGGATAACAATATCGTCGAAGAAGAGAATGGTAAAATTGTATTAGGCTAATGTTTTTGGATATTATTTTTATTGGTTTTGAATTTGCTTTTACCATTGAGATTGCAAAAGTTCATGCAAAGCAGTTCAACGCGTGAAGGATAGAAGTTAGCTACCGAAGTAGCACGGATAGCCTGACAGCATAAAGGAAAGGGAGCGGCTGACCGTTGTGATGAGCAGCTCCCTTTTCTTTATGGTGGCACGCCCAAATGATGAAGAGTTATTCCTCAGTCTCTAATTGTGATTCACCAATTTCCAATTCTTCCATTTGCGGATCTTCATTGATGTCAATCCACGAAAGGAAAAATTTATATCCTAAGGTTAAAATTACTGCTCCCAAGAATAAACCAATAAAGCCGTTGTAAATGAATCCGCCTATGGCTCCTAGAAATATCACAAGCATAGGTGCTGGCGGATTGCCTCTTCCGAGGAATATTGGTTTTAGGATATTGTCTGAAATTAATGTAATTCCTACCCAAATAGCCAGTATAGTTGAGGTTGTGGCATCGGTGACAGAATACATATAAATTACTACCGGGATGGCGATAGGACCAATTCCGACTTGTATTATGGCAAGAAACAGACAGATAATCGTGAAAATTCCTGCGAAGGGAACTCCAGCCAAAAAGAACCCGATTCCTATCATTGTCGCTTGAATTAGGGCTACGCCCAAGAATCCTTTTACGACATTTCGGATCGTAATTACGGTGACTTCGGCATAGTGTTCACCATTGTTGCCTATTAGCTTGATGAAAATGTTTTTAGAAACTTTGACTAATGATTCGGTATAAAGTAATAGCCCCATGGCGATGATAATCGAGATGATAAATTGCAGGATGCCTTTGCCAATTCCCGCCAAAGAAAGCAACAGCCATGCACCCGCTACTTTTAATTGGTCGGCGTATTTAAGCGCTACTTTGGAAAGATCTTCGGAGGCCGATGCCCATATTTCTACAATAGGTTTTGTTATCGTTGGCCAGTTTTTGGTGGTTTCTCCAGGAGGCGGAATCAAGTGCTCATTGGTCTGGTAGTAATGGGCAAAATTATTGATTTCTTCGTATAAAGATTGTGTGATGAGTATGCTGGGTGCGACCAAAATAGTAAGTAGTATGAGTGCAACAAATATGGTGGCTAATACTTTTCGTCCTTTAAATAATCGGACTACTCTTTCATAAACCGGACTGAACGCAATTGCAATAACTACCGCCCAAATTATAATTAAAACGAAAGGTTTTAGAATGTCATAACACCAGCCGATTAAGAGAAATAGAACGCCAAGACGAATAATGGTATCGGCAATTTTTTCGAAATTTAATCCGTAGAAATTTGAGTTGTTTTGATTCATAAAGTTGATTTTTTTTGATGAATGTAATGTTTGCCTATTGTAGTGCTAATCTAGTTAAATTGCAGTGATTATTGATGTTGAAATTGATATCTTTTGCATAAAGTTTGATTTTTTTGGATTCTTAATGAAAAATTAATTTTAAAATAATAGTAGGTTTCAGTACGAATTAAATTGCGGTTTCGTATTTTTACTAAATTGATATTCTGAAGCATTTCAAGACTTTAAGGAATGTTCTCTTTGTCAAATATTGTTAACCAGAAAAACATACTAAATGAAGATAGCACTTTATACCAATGAATTTCCTCCAAATATTTACGGCGGAGCAGGAGTACATATTGATTTTTTGAGTCAGGAACTGGCCAAATTAGGACAGGTTGAAGTTCGATGTTTTGGGAATCAAAGTGAAGATAAGGATTCTATGCACGTAGAAGGCATAAATTCGTGTTTGACTAAAATGGTGGATCCGGAAAATGAACACATCAAGATGTTTCATAATCTAAGCCGAAATGTCGAAATGGCTCAGGCTACTCCAAAAGCCGATATTGTGCATTGCCATACTTGGTACACACATTTGGCAGGTGTTTTCACAAGAGAATTATTGCAGGTGCCGTTAATATTGACCACGCATAGCTTGGAAACACACCGTCCTTGGAAAGTAGAACAGCTCGGAAACGGTTATTTTATGTCCAGATGGATTGAAACCAACGCCTATAAATCAGCCGATGGAATTATTGCCGTAAGCGAACAGATGAAAACCGATGTGGTCGAAGCTTATGGCGTGGATCCTGAAAAAGTTACCGTAATTCATAACGGAATAGATCCTGAATTTTATAAACCTACTTTTGACGAACTTTTATTGAGAGAATACGGAATCGATCCATTCGTTCCCTTTGTGCTTTTTGTTGGCCGAATTACACGTCAAAAAGGAATTTCGGGATTGATTGAAGCGGCACAGTATTTTAATGAAAATTGTCAGATTGTGCTTTGCGCCGGAGCTCCCGATACCGAAGAAATTGCTCAGGAAACTTCGGCACTTATCGATCAGCTGAAAGCCAAACGAAAAGGGGTAATCCTAATTTCGGAAATGCTGCCCCGCGAAAAAGTCAAAGTGCTCTACAGCCACGCCAGAGTTTTTGCCTGTCCATCTTTGTACGAGCCTTTCGGAATTATCAATCTGGAAGCAATGGCTTGCGAAACGCCGGTTGTTGGAAGTCACGTAGGCGGAATTCCCGAAATAATTGTAGAAGGAGAAACAGGATATTTGATTCCGCTGGAGAGTATTTCGAGAACCAATTTCAATCCGCTGGATCCGTTAGCATTTCAACAGGCATTTGCTCACAAAGTGAATGTATTGCTGGATCATCCGGAACTGGCGAATGCTATGGGTAAAGCTGGACGTGAAAGGGTTTTGCAAAAATTCAGCTGGGAATCTATCGCCAAAACCACATTTAATTATTATCAGGATGTAATTGCAAGGTTTGAGAAAGAAACGGCATAAAAATGCTAATATAGAAAGTAAAAAAGCAATCTCTTTATAGTGAGATTGCTTTTTTGTTTTATGCTAATTTTGTATAACACATTCAGGAGCTATAACGGTTTTTGTTACTGGGTTGTATTCTACTTTGCTTAAGTCAATAATTTTTTGGGCAACAGTTCCTCTTTCAAAAAGACGAATGAGCTTGAAAATGCTGCTTACTAAATAACCTGGATTCGAAACTAATCGGGCAATTCTGGTGATTTTGATATCCCTTTTCTGTATGGAAGCTTCTCTTTCATTTTCTGGAAGAAGAACAAATTCAGTGGCGTATTTCCATGCGCCGTCTCTAGCAGTTTTCATGCTAAAATCAATAAAGAAATTGTCTATTTTGCCGGATATTTTTAAGATGTAGGTCAGCGTTGGCCAAATTTCAACTAAGCATTTTTCAACTCCTTCTACTAGATTGCTTAAAATTTCATTGATTTTGTTATAGTCAGCATGCAAGTCAAAAATGCTTTCAGGAGTGCTGACTTCTGCGCAGGCAATTCCTAAATCTAAATTAATATGAGCGTTTATTCCAAGCAGTAAATGCTGTACTACAATAGGCCAATATTCTTCGCCTTTAATAAAAGAAAACTCCCAGCATTCTGAGCATTTTTCTTTGGCTTTAAATTGATAATAAGCCTTTAGATATCGATTGGCAAAAATTACATCCAGCTTTTCCATTCGTTCTGGATTTTGAAATAAACCAGTTTCGATGCCGTTTTTTATTTGCATCGTAACTTCCCTATATAAAGTGGTAAACAAACCGATAGCGCTTTGTTCCAGTTTAGATGTTTCTATTATTTCATCCAAAAGCTGAATGACTTCGTCTATCGTTGTGGCTTGTTTGATATTCATTTATAGTTGGTTATGATTAAAATGGTAAGCGAATATAATTATTTTTTGTGTTTCAATCTGCTTTATTTGGAGTAATTATCTTTCTGTTTTTATAATTGGTTTAGGTTGTTAATTTGGAGCAGAAAGATTTGACCTCTTGGACAGGTGTTGTCCCGCTATTCGTTGCAATCTTTTCCTTTTTAAAGAAAAAAGGAAAAGGATTTTCACTGCTATCGGGGCTAAAGGGAGAGCTTTTACTTTTTTGCCGTCATCTTTAAAAAGGACAAGTAGTAGAAAATGAAATCAAATTTTAACTTTTCATAGCATATAGTAAGCTTGAATAATTGCAGTAAATATATGTTGATGCAGTTAGTCAGCTGTTTTGTAACAAAAAATACTGTTCTAAGCTATTTTTTTATTTTTTTGAAAAAATCATTTCGTTATATTTGTAAAAGTATAACGAAAAATTTAAGCTTTGAAAATCAAGAGCAAAATTTGGATAGAAACCGATGATGGAATTCTCATTAGTGAGGGGCGTATTCAATTATTGAAGCTGATTGAATCCACAGGTTCACTGAATAAAGCTTCGAAGCAAATGAATATTTCATACCAAAAAGCGTGGAAATTAGTCGATGCTTCAAACAAAGCTTCCAAAGAACCGTTAATTGCAACACAAGTCGGAGGGAATAAAGGCGGGGGAACTGTCATAACTCCTTATGGAAAATCGCTTATTGAGTCTTATGAAAAAATCAATGTTGCCTGTTGGAAATTTTTGGATGAACAGCTTAAACAGTATTCATTATAAATCAAATTATGGAAAATAAAATAACGGCGATAGTATTGGCCGGCGGAAAAAGTCAGCGTATGGGAACCGATAAAGGGATGTTGAATTTGAATGGAAAGACATTCATTCAGCATATTTGCGATGCTTTACAGCCAATTGTCGGTTCAAATATTTTGATAGTTTCAGGTAATAAAGAATACGACGCTTTGGGCTTTCCCCGAGTGGAAGACATAATAGAAAATAAAGGTCCAGTTGGTGGATTATACACTGCTCTAAAAGAATCTAAAACCAAAGTGAATCTCGTTTTGAGCGTTGATGTGCCAATGGTTTCAACTGAATTGTTGAATTGGCTGATTGAAAGCCATGATGAAACATACATGGTCACGCAAACCAAAAGCGGTGAAAAAACAAGCCCGCTTATTGGTGTTTATGACCGCTCCATGCGGATAGTTTTTGGCGGACAAATTGCAGGAAACAAATTGAAACTGCAGCAGGCAATCGAAGACGTCAAAAACAGAACCCTTGAAGTTCCTGAAAAATGGAAAAATCAAGTGCAAAATATAAACACACCCGAAGAATATCAAAAATTAATCAAATGATCGTAACGTTAAAATATTTTGGGTTACTCGCTGACATTACCCAATTGAAAGAGGAGCAATTCACTTTCGACGAAGAGACTGTTTTGGTTTCTGCATTAAAATCAAAAATTGAAATCAGTTACCCAAAAATGCAAAACACAGCTTATAACATTGCGGTTAACCAAATGATAGTTGATTTGCAGACTAAAATAAAAGATCAGGATTTGATTGCTTTTTTACCGCCTTTTGCTGGTGGTTAGGTAAAAATTAACCGCAAGGTACGCTAAGAATTACGCAAGGTTCGCAAAGCTTTGCGAACCTTGCGCCAACTTTGTGCCCTTTGCGGTTAAACCTTACGCATAAATTCAGTTTTATAAAAAAGTAAAATAAAAATGACAAATTCCAAACGCTATTCCAGACAAATGATTCTCCCGGAAATAGGAGAAACAGGTCAGCAAAAATTGCAGGACGCTCGTGTCTTGGTGATTGGTGCGGGAGGTCTGGGCTGTCCAGTTCTGCAAAATTTGGCTTCGGCGGGAGTTGGCAACATCGGAATTGTAGATGGTGACGAAGTGGACGAAACCAATCTGCACAGACAATTATTATATTCTCTAAAAGATTGTGGCAAGAGTAAAGCCGAAACAGCTAAGAAAGCGATTTTGGAACTCAATCCCGAAATCAGCGTGACGGCTTTTTCAGAATTTTTTACTCCGAAAAATGCCACCCGAATAGTGGAAGATTATCAAATCATAGTCGATTGCACTGATGCGATTGCTGTCCGTTATTTAATTAATGATGTGGCTGTTGCCAAAAGAATTCCGATGGTGTATGCCTCAATCCATAAATTTGAAGGCCAGGTTTCGGTATTCAATTATAAAAATGGACCAAGTTATCGCTGTCTGTTTCCGGAACAGGAAGGATTAAATGCCGTTCCGAATTGCGTAGAATCTGGAGTTTTGGGAGTTTTGCCAAATACGTTGGGTGTGTTACAAGCCACAGAAGTGCTTAAGATTATATTGGAAATTGGTACAGTATTGGCGGGTAAATTATTGATTTATGATGCTCTGCATTTTCAAACTCAAATTATAGATTTTGCTAGAAACCCAAAAGCAATAGAAAAAGGGTTTATAAATGGAAGTCTGCTTTTGAACAGTAAAAAAACTGTAGAAGACTTAAGTCCAGAATCTTTTTTGGAAAAGTGTAATCAGCTTGGAATCGTTGTTATTGATGTTAGGGAATCCGATGAAATGCCAGAGTTTAAAGGAAAAAATGTGATTCAGATTCCTTTGGGCGAATTAGAAGAATACAGTAAGAAATTGAATAAAAACCAAGAAATCGTTTTGTTCTGTCAAACGGGACAGCGAAGTCAAGCCACTTTGAATTATCTCATAAAATCAGGATTTGTAGGTGTTTTTCATTTGGCAAAAGGCATTGAATCGTTGAAAAATCAGATTTAATAGCAATGACAATTTCAATGACAATAGGAAAAAAATAGGAATGATAAATAATCAGCGAAAATCCGTAAAATCGCTGTCATCCGTGACCAATAAATAAAAAAATAATGTCAGATAAAAAAGAAAATATAGATCAAGTTTCGTTTCCCTCTCCTTTGGGGAGGGCTGGGGAGGGGCCAGATAAACCTAAAAAAAGTTCTTTCATCCAAGGACAGATAACATCAGAGTTCATTGGGAATTCAATTGCCAAGCATCAAAGCAAAACCACCATTGGCGCCCATAATATTTTCCTAGGTCAAGTGCGCGCCGATGTGATTGAAGGGAAAACTGTCGCAGCAATAGAATACACAGCCTACGAAGAAATGGCAGAACAAACGTTCTACGAAATTAGAGAGGCAGCTTTCGCTAAATATGAATTGTCTTGTCTGCATATTTACCACAGTTTGGGAACAGTAAAAACAGGCGAAATATGTTTGTTTGTATTTGTTTCCGCACCAAGACGAAAAGTGGTTTATGAAGCTTTGGAATTTTTGGTGGAAGAAATAAAAGAAAAGACAGCCATCTTCGGAAAAGAAATTTTTGAAGATGAAAGTTATACTTGGAAAGTGAATAGTTAAGTCATTTCGCAAAGACACGCGAAGACACACAAAGAAAAAATAAACTTAGCGAGACTTCGTGAATCCTTTGTGAATCTTCGTGTAATAGAATAAAAATAATTATAAAAGCAAAAATGGTAGATATCACCCATAAAATAATCACACAACGCACGGCTACTGCCCAAGCAATCGTAAAAGTAGGTTCGCCGGCAACGATGCAGGCCATTTTGAACAAAACAGTTCCAAAAGGCGATGTTTTGGAAGTCGCAAGAACAGCGGGTTTGTTCGCTGTAAAAAATACATCTAACTCGATACCAGATTGTCATCCGATGCCGATTGAATTTACTGGAATTGAATACGAATTGCTCGAAGATTCGGTCTTGATAAAAGTAACTGTAAAAGCAATTTACAGAACAGGCGTTGAAGTCGAAGCCATGCACGGCGCCTCAATTGTAGCCCTGACAATGTATGATATGCTAAAACCCATTGATAAACAAGTCGAAATTTCGACCATAAAATTATTGTACAAAAAAGGAGGAAAATCCGATTATGGAGTCAAAGAAGATCTTGATCTGTCGGTAGCGGTAATCGTTTGTTCAGACAGTGTTTCCAGCGGGAAAAAAGAAGACCGAGCTGGAAAAGTAATCTCGGATAAAATCAAAAATTTAGGACTAAGCGTTTCGAGTTATTCAGTAATTCCAGATGAGGTTTCCGATATTCAGGAAACAATAAATAAATTGTGTTCTGCCAATAAAGACTTGATTATCCTCACTGGCGGAACAGGTTTATCGAATCGCGACGTAACTCCTGAAGCCATAATCCCACTGCTCGACAGACGAATTCCGGGAATTGAGGAAGCCATTCGTTCTTACGGACAGGACAGAACGCCTTATGCAATGCTCTCCCGAAGCGTGGTCGGTTTCAAAGGCGATACGCTGATTATGGCTTTGCCAGGTTCCACAGCGGGAGCCAGCGAATCTATGGATGCGGTTTTTCCGTCCATATTGCATTTATTCAAAATATTAAATGGTTTTAACCATGGAAAATAAAACAAATCCAATGCAGGACAACCACGGCAGAGCGCACAATTACCTCCGCATTTCGATTACGGAACACTGTAATTTGAGATGTACTTATTGTATGCCGGCCGAGGGGATTGCGCTTACACCAAGAGTGCATCTGATGACTGCAGAAGAGATTGTTGTCATTGCCAAAACTTTCGTAAAACTCGGCGTGACCAAAATAAGATTGACAGGTGGTGAGCCTTTGGTACGAAAAGATGCTAAAACCATAATCGAACAATTAGGAAAACTTGGAGTAGAACTGACCTTGACAACCAACGGAATCCTAGTTCACGAATTTATAGATACGTTCAAGGAAGCCGGAATTACCACTTTGAACGTGAGTATCGACAGTTTGAAAAAAGATAAATTCAACCAAATCACTCGCCGTAATTATTTTGAAAAACTAATTGAAAATCTAGATTTATTGGAAGTGAATAATTTCAAGGTAAAACTGAATGTGGTCGTTATCAAAGGATTTAATGACAACGAAATTATTGATTTCATCGAGTTGACCAAAGACCGAAAAATTCAGATTCGGTTTATTGAGTTTATGCCTTTTGACGGAAATCAATGGAACAAAGAAAAATTGGTAAGCTATGCCGAAATTCTTTCGCAAGTCAATTCTTTTTATGCTGACGAAAATGTAGAACGCATCCAAGATAAACCAAATGATACCGCCAAAAACCATAAAATAGAAGGTTTTAAAGGCAGTTTTTCGGTAATTAGTTCCGTGACAAATCCATTTTGCAGTACCTGCAACCGAATCCGCCTAACTGCAGACGGAAAACTAAAAAACTGTTTGTTTTCAAATAGAGAAACTTCCTTACTCGATACTTTACGAGCAGGAGATTCAATCGAATCACTTATCTTTCAAAACATAAAATCCAAACACGCCATGCGTGGTGGAATGGACGATGACACTAAATTCCAAAATCCGCTTCTTTTTTCTCAAAACAGGAGCATGATTAAGATTGGGGGATAGGTTATATCTTTTGCGTCTTAGCGCCTTTGCGAGAGATTGTTTAGTGATTTTCATTTTAAAATCCCTGACAAAAGTCATTGTTGGTGCCATATAATAGTGGATAACTTTGCAAAATGAATGCAGAAAAAGAATCCAACAAAAAAGGGTACAACAATTACGGCGCCCATCTCCGCCAAAAATACAACGGAAAAAAAGTTTTCAAAGTAATTGTCGATGGTAATTTTAGTTGCCCCAACCGCGACGGACTAAAAGGCTATGGAGGTTGTACCTATTGCAACGTCGATTCTTTCACGCCCGATATTTCCAGAAAAGCACCCACGATAGAAGACCAATTACTCAAAGGAATGGAGCGCGCCAAAAAATCATACAAAGCCGATCAGTTCATTGTCTATTTTCAGCCGAATACCAATACTTACGCCCCAGTCGATTATCTAAAAACAATCTACGACCGGGCTTTGGCATTCAATCCCGATGAGGTTGTTGGGTTTTCGGTAGGGACGCGACCCGACTGTATTGATGCCGAAAAAGTGGCTTTGCTAGAAAGCTATTGCGATCGTTTCGATGTCGACCTCGAAATGGGAATGGAATCCATGTATGATGAAACGCTACAAAAAATAAACCGAGGCTGTACCCACGCCGAGTTTATCACCGCCGTTGAATTATTAAAGGACAGTCCTATTGATTTATGCGTGCACACCGTTTTTGGATTTCCTTGGGAAACCCGCGAAATGATGCTCAACTACATCAATGAAATCAACCGTTTCTCTCAAATAAAATTCGTTAAATTCCATCATCTGCACATCGTCGAAGGCTCGATCATGGGCGTACACTACAAGCGAAACCCATTCCCACTCTTCACTTTGCAACAATACACCGATTTACTTTGCGACCTAATCCCGCTCCTGCGCCCCGACATCGTCATCCAGCGCCTCTTCGGAATCTCCGATTGGAATTTGCTTATCGCCCCAAACTGGGGACTTAAAAAAACCGAAATTCAACATTATATCGACTCCACAATCGAACAAAGAGGCATCATTCAAGGCTCCAAATACAATAGTCTTTAAGAAGATTTTTTCATAATTTGGGCGTGCCACCATAAAGTAGAGAGGCCAAATCATCGCAATGGTTATTCGGCCCCTCTCCTTTATGCTGTCGTGCTATCCGCGCTACTTCGGTAGCTAGCTTCTATCACTCACGCGATTCACAAGATATTTATTGAGAATGAGAGGCAAATCCATCTAATAAGAAACTAATTTGTTGTAGTTAAATCCGTTATATTTACGTTGTAATTAATGATAGTCAACAGTATATAGAAAAACTAAATTAAATAGAAATGATAACAAGTAAATCAACAATAATAATCAATGCAACCAAACAAAAGGTTTGGGAGGCTCTTACCAAACCGGAATTGGTTAAAAAATGGCAATATGGTAGTGACGTTTTAACAGATTGGAAAGTGGGAAGCGAAATCAGGTTTCGGGTGGAGTGGGAGAATAAAGTATTTGAACAGTGGGGTAAAATTCTCGAAATTATACCAAATGAACTCATAAAATACAGTTTGTTTTTTCCAAGACCGGACCTTGAAGACAAAGAAGAAAATTATTTTATTATGAGTTATATTATTTCGGAATTGGAAAATAAAATTAGACTTGAAATTCTTAAAGAAGACAACAGACCAGGTGCGGTAGAAGAAAAAGAAATCGATGAAGAAAACCCTGTTTTGACTGTATTAAAGGAAATTATTGAAAGTAACTAAGTAACATCAAATGAACAAAAAAACATTACTGCTACTCGGCTTCATTATCCTGAAATTCGCTTTGCAATATTCATTGATAAGCTCCGACTACGACTTACAGCGGGATGAATATTTGCATCTTGACCAGGCCCATCATTTGGCTTGGGGATATTTATCGGTATCGCCTTTTACTTCTTGGATTTCCTATATTATTTATCTTTTGGGGAATTCTATTTTTTGGATTAAATTTTTTCCTTCCTTGTTTGGAGCCTTGACCATAGTTGTAGTTTGGAAAACTATTGAAGAATTAAAAGGCAGTTTGTTTGCGCTGATTTTGGGTGCAGTCTGCGTATTTTTTTCGGCACTTTTAAGACTGAATACTTTATACCAGCCCAATTCTTTTGATGTATTGTGTTGGACAACTTTTTATTTTATATTAATCAAATACATAAATTCCGAAAATACTAAATGGCTTTTTATTTTGGCAATCGTTTTTGCTTTTGGTTTTCTCAATAAGTACAATATCGGATTTTTGATTGTTGGATTGATTCCTGCCATTTTATTAACCAAAGAGCGTAAAATTTTCACTCAGCCCAAATTATATATTGCATTTGTTTTGGGCTTGCTGATAATTGCACCCAACATTTTATGGCAATATAATAACGGCTTTCCGGTTATTCATCATATGAAAGAATTAGCCGAAACACAGTTAGTAAATGTGGATCGATTGGAATTTTTAAAGTCACAATTACTCTTTTTTATTGGTTCTTTCATTGTTATTGTGTCCGGATGGCTAGCTTTGATGCTGTACAAACCTTTCCAAAAATACAAGTTGTTCTTTTGGAGCATAATTTTTACGCTTGCCGTTTTTATGTATTTAAAAGCCAAAGATTATTATGCCATTGGGCTGTATCCGATTTATATTTCTTTTGGTTCCGTTTATTTGTCAGAGCAATTAAAAGAAGATTGGAAAAGGTATTTACAGCCTGTTTTAATTATACTGCCGATACTGTTTTTTATACCGATGTACAATGCTTTTTTTCCAAACAAAAGTCCGGAATATATTGTAAATAATGCTAAAGCGTATCAAAAATTTGGTTTGCTTCGTTGGGAGGACGGTAAAGATCATTTGTTACCGCAGGATTTTGCCGATATGCTTGGTTGGAAAGAATTGGCCGAGAAAGTGGATTCAGTTGCAGGAACACTGCCGGATTTGGAGCATACCTTAATTCTTTGCGATAATTATGGGCAGGCAGGAGCTATCAATTATTACACCACTAACAAAAAAGTGGTTGCGCATTCCTTTAATGCCGATTATATCAATTGGCTTCCTTTGGATATGAAAATTAAAGATGTCATCTTAGTAAAAGAGGATAACGACGATGACAAAGAAAGAAAAACAGAAATTCCTTTATTTGATACCGTGTATTTGGCAGGAAAAAGAATTAACAAATTTGCGAGAGAACCGGAAATTTCGATTTATGTATTGCGTGGAGCTAAAGTTGATGTCAGTAAAAGAATAAAATATGAAATGGAATTGAAATTGAAAGAAGGTCAATAATTTAACTGTTTTAATCTGTATTTTTAATTTTAAATATGTTTCCAAATAATGGGGAGTAATGCCAATTTATGCAAACCATTCGATTATACTTCTTTTCAAAAGATGCTTTTATTGTGATTTAAATTTTTTATATTTATCTGATTTATAGCAATGTAAATATGGATAGGGCGGTGAAATTTGCCAAGTTCGTGAATAGCTATAAATGGGTAGAGTAATAAATAGTAACTTATAAAAATTATTAAATATGGCAGCGTTATCAAAGAACCCGTTTACATGGGTTGAAATTTATGTAGAAGATATGAGCAGGGCACAAAAATTCTACGAAACTGTATTGCAAATCGAAATGACTCCTATGCAAGCACCTGGGGAAATGGATGATTTAGAAATGTTATGTTTTCCTTGGGCTGAGGGAGGAATAAACAGCAGTGGTGCATTGTGCAAAACCAGCGAAATGAAGCCTGGCACTGGAGGAACGTTAGTTTATTTTGCATGTGAAGACTGTGCAATTGAGGCATCGAGAGTGGAAAGTGCCGGCGGGCAGGTATTACAGCAAAAATTTCAAATTGGTGAGCACGGATTTTGTGCTATTGTTATGGATACTGAAGGAAATACAATTGGTTTGCATTCCATGAATTAATTTATTATATATTGAAGATATAGAATAAGAAAAGGATTTGAGAAGAAAGAAAAAAGGGATCCTGATTTTGAAATAGGATCCCTTTTTATTAAAAAAAAAATTTAGTTTACCAAAAACAAGGCATTACTGAATAATAAGATTCCGTTTTCCCAAAAACCTCTAAACAAAGGATTGTCAATCATATAAATAACGGATCCGTCTCCTTTTTTGTCAACAGCAAAACTTACAGTCTCTGTTAGTTTTTTCTTCATATCATTGCCCACAAAACCATAACTGATATAATCTTTTGGAATATAGGCGACATTGATTGCTTTTTTTAATAAGGAATAACATTTCTCATTCGCTTTAAGACTAAAATAAGAATCGCCCAAACCAAAGGCCATAGGATATGTTTTGTCTATTTTATTTTCCATAATAGCACCAGGAATCGAACCTGAAATGGCTCTTCTTTCAGAACCTTCATAATCAAGGAAACGTTTCTTTAGTTCCAATTCCTTTTCTTCTTTCTCATATTTTTCTTTGTCTTCGGTGCTGGCAAATAAACTTAGGGCATAACCTTCTCGGTCTTCAAATATCGAAACTGCATTGTTCATTGCAATTACTTTACCGCCGTTTTTGATCCAGGAATCAATTTGGATTTTTTGCTCATCTGTAAAGGTGTAATATCCGTCGGCCAAAATCAAAGTGTTATAATTGTATAATTTGACTCTGTTAAAATTTACAGCTTCAACAATACTTACTGGATAACTAATGGTTTCATCCAAATAAAACCATGTTGCGCCAAAATCAGTTGAGCTGATTCCTTTTCCGGATAACAATAGGATTTTTGGCGCTTTGAGAAGTATAAAATTCTCCCCGCCGATATCTTTTGAATTGGTAGAAAAACCGGTTATTATGAAATTAAAATCAGATTTTATTTTGATAATTTCATTTACTGTTTTCTCAAAATCAGCCACCTTTGGGTTGTCAGCTTTGCTTACAATTAATCCTCCAGGTTCAATAGTAATATCTCCAAAAACTGCTTTTTTCATTGCCGATCTCACTTTGATACCTGCTTGATGCAGCAAAGAAACAACTTGCGCAGAGTTTCGATTATTCCACGGAATGTGAAAAGCATAAACTGACTCTGGGATCTTTTTCTCTTTGACTTCAATCGTTGGTTTTGTTTTGATATCCAAGCTGTTTTTTACAGCATAGCTTTCTACGCCATAAGCCAGAGGCAGTGCCCAAGCCGTAATGTCATAAGATAAACTGTCATTGAGTTTTTGATTAGGCTCAAAAAGTACTTGAGTCAAAACAGCTCTAGGCTGATCTACTTTTACGATCAAATCGTTAGGTTCTATTTTGAAGCTTTTATTCTTTTTAGATTGATAATGAAAACCTGATTCGTTAGCTGTAGCATCAGCATAAGCAAATTCGATATTGTTTTTCTTCAATAACACAGCCATTTGATCCAATTTTGGATTGTTTTTCATGACGTAGGTCTTGTAACTTCCTTTTACTTTTTTTCGTGCATTGTTGTTAAAATCCCTGAAGCCTTTTATTAATGCTTCTTTTTGGCCTGAAGCACTTTCTATGATGGTAAGTACAGCAGTAGCATGATGCGTCAAACGGTCTTTTATGGTTAAATTGACTCCGTTTTCCATTGTAATTTCCCTTCCTGCACCTATTCCGCCTTGCTCTAGTGTCATTCCAACGGCACCATTGTAGGTAGGGTAGGTATCTCCATAGCTTGGGTAAAACAAATCAAATCGTTCACGTGTATTGTATGTCCAATTCTGTTTGTCAAATTTAGCCGAAATATTTTTCCCTAATGTAGTGTGAAAATCCTTTTGATATTGCTCGATAAACTCATGCAGAGGTTCGGCTGAAGGTGGGAAAAAGTATGGTGAGTCATAACTCATTTCATGAACATCGGCATGGACTTGTGGCATCCATTGATAATACATGGCGATGCGCTGCTGTGTTTCGGCTTGTGTCTGCCAAGCCCAATCTCTGTTTAAGTCAAAAATATAATGATTGTATCTTCCGCCTGGCCAAACCTCCATGTGCTCTCTATCATTCAAACCAGGATGTGTTTTCTTTCCTGAAATTTCTCTTAACCAATTTCCATATCTAGAATAGCCGTCAGGATTGATGCAGGGATCCAGAATAACGATAGTGTTTTTCAACCATGTTTTGGCCGCTTCATTAGTTGGATTTAGTAATTCATAAACAACTGATAAAGCACTTTCAGTTCCTGCAAATTCATTACCATGTACATTAAAACTGATCCAAACAATGACTTTGTCTTCAACTGTTGGTGTTTTAGAATTAGACATGCCAATAGCAGCGAGATTGTTATTTCTAATTTGTTCTAAATTGGCTAAATTCTCTGGAGTCGAGATATAAAATAAATTCAGATCTCGTTGCTCCGCAGTTACACCATATTTATGCTTTTTGATGAGTTTTGAT
The DNA here is from genome assembly GCA_963511795.1 of uncultured Flavobacterium sp. Lineage (GTDB taxonomy): Bacteria > Bacteroidota > Bacteroidia > Flavobacteriales > Flavobacteriaceae > Flavobacterium. Next base: position 26,376 of record CAUPKP010000035.1, read on the forward strand.
TCTTCAGTTAAATAATTAAAATAATTTTCAACCTGATGATAATAAGTAATTTGTTTGCCATAACTGGGTATAAAATCCGAAGGGCTTTTCAATTGTGAGAAAGCCGAAAAGACTGTTGTGAATAACAATAAAGCAACGTAAAGGTTTTTTTTCATGGTTTGGTTAAATTTATAGCAAGCCAAAAATAGGGATTAACTTTATAAGCGCCTAAAAAAAGCAATAAATGTTAAAAACCTTAATTAATATTTAAGTTTAATTGAATTTTAAGGGGTTTTAAATGAAAGATGTTGTTTTTTTAAATCAAAAATTGAGTTTTTTATAAAGATACGTTTACTGCTAAATGGTACAAATTGTTTTTAAAAGTTTAGGGTTACATGGTTTTTTTATCTATCCAAAGGTGTTCTTCATTAGCTAGTCTCTATTTTTTAGAGGGTTATATAAGAGCTTTAGAGAATGCGATAAAACATTTTTTCGAAAACAATACAGACCAACAAACTAAATTTTGATTAATTATAAGATTATTATTATATTTATAAAAGTAAACAAGAAAATCACGAATTAGATTTCTGTTTTTTTTGATGAGTCTGAGATTAATAAGAACAGTAACATATTAAAATATTAGGAATGGCAGATCATGATTTAGCGGTAAATGAAGGTTGGGAAAATGTTTTTAAGTTAATATTACCTTATTTTTTTATAGTTGGTATTTTTCAATTGATTGCTTATTATAATCTGGGATTTGATATAAGTAATTATGAAAATAATAAAACTGCTTTTCAGTCTTTGATTGTTGTTTTTGCAACACTTTTAGGTACTTTTTCGACCATATGGCTGATGATGAAATTTGTAGACGAAAAACCATTTTATACTTTAGGGTTAAAAAACCACGAAATTGGAAACGACGTATTCAAAGGTGTTTCCTTGGGATTTATTATTATGTTTTCAGGGTTTTTGATTTTGTGTTTTGCAAAACAGATAGAAATACAGGCGATAAATTTTGATTTCTATTCATTTATATCTGGTCTTTTGCTTTTCATTTTTGTGGCAATCAGTGAAGAAATATTAGTGAGAGGATATATTTTAAAGAATTTATTAGCTTCATTCAATAGTTATATTGCTCTATTTATTTCGGCAGTAATTTTTAGTTTACTGCATGTAGGAAATCCAAACGTGGATTTGTTTAGTTTAATGCAGCTTTTTGTAGCAGGAATATTGCTTGGAATCCCATATATAATTACTCGTAAATTATGGTTTTCCATTGCAACGCATTTCAGTTGGAATTTTTTTCAGGGAACAATTTTCGGATTTAATGTGAGTGGAATTAAGCAGTATTCAATTATTGAAATAAAATTTCATACAGCTACTATTTGGAATGGTGGAGATTTTGGATTTGAGGGTTCATTATTGTGCTTGCTGTTTCAAATAATTGCTATTATTTTTATTATTTTAAAATTTAATAAAACTAAAGTGTCAAATTATTTCAGATTCGAAACTAATGACTAAAAAGTTTTTATAGCAGTTATCGACAATAGCTTTGATGAGAAGTTTTAAATTACGTTTTGCAAAAGACCTTTTTTTAATCTCAAATGAGTTTATGCGAAAGAAATAAAAAAGTATCAGAAAAATTAGATGTAAGAATATTATTTGCTATTTTTATAGTTAAGTACTAGTCATCATGATAAACTAAATTTACATTTATGAAAAGCCAATGGATTGCAAAATACGAAAACACTGAAATTAAAGTCACAAATAGATGGTTTGGAGGAGAACAACTATTTGTAAATGGTGAATTACAGGATGAACAATTGAATTTTATTACTCCAAGTCAAATGTCAGGACAGATTATAAATAGTATGGGAGAAAAATTAAGTATTAAAGCTAATATCTCAGGCTTTTTTACCGTAAGCTGTAGATTGTTTGTGGATAATAAAAAAATAGATTTGCAACAAACGATATGAAATAGTTGTAAAATAAAGTATAAAAATGCCCCCAATAATTTGTTTACTATTTGGGGGCATTTTGAATTTAAAATGATTTTTTTGGACGTCGGAATTATTGAAGGTTCTTCGAATCATATTTTACAAATCCGCCACAATTGCCGGTACGATCGATAGATTGCTGAACGATAAGATTTCCGATGTCAATCATATTATTCAATTCATATAAATCGGTGCAAACTAAATGATTTTGTATCTTTTCGTCAATTTCATTCTGCAGGTTTTTAAGGACTTCTTTTGCCTGTAATAAATCTGAATCAAATCGAACGATTCCCGCATTTTGACGCATCAATAACTGCAGTTTTGCTTTTGTTTGTGCGATATATTCAGGAGCGATTTTTGTTTTATTTTGAATAGACCATTCTGGAATAGAATTGGCAGTTTTTGGTTCAATAAAAGGATTTTCGGCCAGATAATGGTAAATTTTATCGGAGTAAACCAAAGCTTCCAATAATGAGTTTGAGGCCAGTCTGTTGGCTCCGTGCAAGCCGGTTCTGGAACATTCGCCACAGGCAAATAAATTTTCTACAGATGTTTTTCCGTTAATGTCAACCACTATTCCGCCACACAGATAATGCTGGGCAGGAACAACTGGAATCCATTCTTTTTCAAGGTCGATACCCACTTTTTTGCAATGTTTATAAATCATTGGAAAATGTTTTTTGAATCTTTCCATATCCAAATGCGTACAGTCTAAATACACACATTCGTCTCCTGATTTTTTGAGTTCCAAGTCGATGCTTTGCGAAACAATGTCCCTTGATGCCAAATCGCCTCTTGAGTCATAATTCAGCATGAATAAATCGCCTTTTTTAGTTCTTAAACGAGCTCCAAAACCGCGAACAGCTTCGGAAATTAAAAACTTGGAACCGCTGGAGTTATCAAATAAAGCTGTTGGGTGAAATTGTATAAATTCCATATCCTGGATAACGGCATTGGCACGATAAGCCATTGCAATTCCGTCACCAGTTGCTATGATTGGGTTGGTGGTGTGTCCATAAAGATGACCAATTCCGCCAGTAGCCAGTAATGTAAAATCAGATTGGTAAGTGATTACCTCATTTGTTTTTTCGTCCAAAGCATAAGCGCCAATGCATCGATGGTCTTGGGTAATTAATTCCAGTGCAAAATGATGATCCAGAACACTAATGTTTTCTTTTTGCATTACCTGTTCCAAAATGGCACGCTGAATCTCATGACCAGTTTGGTCTTTGTGATGCACCACTCTATTTTCGGAATGACCGCCTTCTTTGCCCAAATCAAAAGTTCCTTTGGCATTTTTATCAAACTGGGCTCCCCATTCGATGAGCTCTTTCAGGCGTTTTGGACCTTCGGTGATAACCATTTTAACCACGTTTTCATCGCATAATCCGTCCCCGCAAATCAGAGTGTCCTCGATATGTTTTTGATACGAATCTTCGGTTTTGTCTGTGACAATAGCAATACCGCCTTGTGCATATTTGGTGTTGGACTCGTCTGCAGTTGCTTTGGTAACGATGGTAATGGTTCTCTCAGGAAAACGGTTTGCCATTTTTAGAGCAAAGGTCAAACCTGCTACACCAGAACCGATGATTAAATAATTGGTTGTAATCATTCTTATGATAATTCGAGCATGCGTTCGATAGGGATTAATGCTTTTTCTCTAATGTCGTCTGGAACATTAATTTCCGGAGTTTCATTCAGCAAGCAGTCATATACTTTTTGAAGTGTATTCATTTTCATGTATCCGCATTCACTGCAGGCACAGGTATTATCTTCGTTTGAAGGTGCAGGAATCAGAATTTTATCAGGTACTTCCTGTTTCATTTTATGCAAAATTCCTGCTTCTGTAGCTACAATAAATTTGTTGCTTGGATTGGTTTTTACATAATTAATCATCCCTGCGGTAGAACCAATGTAGTTTGCCGTTTTCAGGATATGTGTTTCAGATTCTGGGTGCGCAATGATTTGAGCATCTGGATTTTGTTTGTACAAAGCTACCAGTTTATCTAGTGAAAATGCTTCGTGAACTATACAAGAACCGTCCCAAAGCAACATTTCTCTGCCCGTTTGTTCCATTACATATTTTCCTAAATTTTTATCCGGAGCAAAAATAATAGGTTTGTCTAATGGGATAGATTGTACAATTTTAACGGCATTAGAAGAAGTAACCACAATGTCTGTCAATGCTTTTACTTCGGCAGAACAGTTAACATAAGTGATTACAATATGGTCAGGATGTGCTTCTGTAAATTTTTTGAAATCTTCTGGAGGACAAGATTCGGCTAATGAACAGCCTGCTTTCAAATCCGGTAAAATAACTTTTTTGGTAGGGTTTAATATTTTGGCGGTTTCAGCCATGAAGTGAACTCCTGCGAAAAGGATAATATCGGCATCTACTTTCATTGCTTCCTGGGATAATCCCAAGCTGTCCCCTACATAATCTGCCACATCCTGTATATCGGATTCTTGATAATAATGCGCTAAGATTACGGCATTTTTCTCTTTTTTTAATTCCAATATACGTTCTTTAAGACTTTTCATTTTTTAAAAACTTTAATGGTGTTTTTTTTAATTGAAGATTAATTCTATGCAAATATAAGGTAAAACTTTGAAGCTGCACGTTTCTGAAAGCTTTCTAAAAGTTTCAAAAAAAATGTTTTTGTTAAAAAAATGCCTTTGTGGTTTTTGCAACCAGCAAATCTATTCTATTATGTTTCGCGCTAGTATGACATTTATCAGTTTTTAAGCAAATTAGTATGGTGATATTTGCATAAAGATTTAATGAACCAATTTTACACTTATGACGACTAAAAAACCACTGCACACTTTTCATATTCCTGTGATGGGATTGGGCTATACAATTGATAGTCCGATACGTGTGGCGCAATATGGAATCTCATCTGTTGTTTCTATTATAGATGACGATTTGATTGAAAGAATGAATGCTTTTTACAGCGAAAAATTCAAAATACCTTATCAGGAAATCACAGAAAAGATTCATGATTATCGTGCCGAACGTGTCACTTCGTATTTGAATTTGATGGACACTATCGTAAAAGATAAATTCGAAAAATTCAAAATAGAATTGGCGGAAAGCAAGCAAGCTTTGGAGAATTATATTGCTATGCTGCCTAATAAATCGGAGATTAAAAAAGGACTTCAGGATTTAATCGACGACGGAATTGCTTTTAAAGATACTATCAAAAATTACCTTGAAGAAAATCTATCAGCAGGCGAAATTGATGTGAACATTATGACCAAAGTTGACAAAGACAATTTTATAAAAGACGAACAATTACCAGTTGAATTTAATGATGCGCATGCTTCTCTTCGTGGTTTTGCAAATAGTAATCTGTCATCCTCAGTAGTGCTTTCGGCAGGAATGAATCCGAGATTGTATGCATATTTTGAAAACTTCCCCGTTTTTTATCCAGATGTAAATAATAAGCTGCAAAAGAAAATTATCCTAAAAGTAAGCGATTTCCGCTCGGCAATGATTCAAGGAAATTTCTTGGCCAAAAAAGGGCTTTGGGTTTCTGAATACCGAATCGAATCGGGACTAAACTGCGGCGGACACGCCTTTGCTACCGATGGTTATCTGTTAGGACCAATTTTGGAAGAATTCAAACAAAAGAAAGAACAATTAATCCAATCGGCTCATGAGCTGATGGTAAAAGCATTAGAAATAAAAGGATTACATATTCCTGAAACACCGTTAGAATTAAAAATTACTGTACAGGGCGGAGTAGGAACTGCCGAAGAGCATGATTTTTTGTTGGAACACTATCAAGTGGATTCAGTGGGTTGGGGTTCGCCATTTTTATTGGTTCCCGAAGCAACTTCTGTAGATGCAGCGACTAGAACATTATTAGAAAAAGCCAAAGAAGACGATTTTTATTTGAGCCATATTTCGCCGTTGGGAATACCGTTTAATGCGGTGAAAGGAACTACGAATGAGTTTTTTAAACAAAAACGTATTAAGGAAGAAAAAGCAGGAAGCTCCTGTCCGAAAAAATTCTTGGCTTTGAGTAAAGAATATGGTCCAAAAGGAATGTGTCCCGCTTCTAAAAAATATCAAGATTTAAAATTAGACGAATTGGATTCTGTAAAAGATTCATTGTCTCAAGAGGCTTTCGATAAAAAGAAAAACAGTATTACTGAGAAATCATGTCTTTGCGTTGGTTTGGCCAATGCGTCTTATCTTGAAAACAATATCAAAATAAAGGGGCAGTCTCAAGGAGTTGTTATTTGCCCGGGTCCTAATTTGGCTTATTTTGACAAAGAAGTTTCTCTTCTGGAAATGGTAAAACATATTTATGGAAATGCTTCCGTACTTGGAAATAAGGAGCGCCCGAATGTAATTATCAACGAATTGAAAATGTACATGGATTATCTGAAAAATGAAATTAATGAATTTTCAGAGCAGATTACAGCGCCTCAGGCTAAGAAACTGAAAGTTTTCAAAAGCAATTTGAATGATGGAATTGATTATTACCAATCATTAATTGCATCTAATAATTGGTTTGAGAAAAGTAAAGAGAAAATTGAAAATCAATTGAAGCAATATAAGATTGAACTGTTTGAACTTTGTGTCCCCGAACTTATCGCAGTTTAATCAATGAAAAGACCTGATGAAAATCAGGTCTTTTTTTTTGAATTTTAGTTTAAGCTTTATCTATAATCAGCAGTACAATGACAGCGATTAAAAGGACTAAAAGCCAAAATATTAAATGGGTTAACAGCGTCAAAAAGAATGTTTTTGTTTTTGATAAATGATTGAAAAATTGCTGATTGGTCCAAAAATACAAGACAAAATCAATGAGAACTATTATTTTGGTTATTGTATTGATTACTGGAGTTCCACTGTAATAATAGAATACCGGGATAAATAATAAGGAGATGTATAATTTTTGTGCTGCCTTGTAAGTGTTGAGGATAAAATATTCGAAGAAATTATAACCTTGTTTTCTAAAAGTTATAACAGTGCCAATAGTATGTATGGGTATGAAGGCTAATGTAATCCACGCAAAATGAGCTTGCAGCCATTCTCCAATTTTTACAGCATCAATATGGGAGCCGGGTTCGACAGGACCGCTTTTATTTACGATTAAGTCAATGTGAAGCAAATGAATTAAAGCTAAATAGGCTGTTGCCAATAACATCACTAGAGAAATGGGTTTGAAATGTTTCACCCTTTTGCCCTCTATAAATTCCCGAATAGAATGACCTGGTCTCGTGAACAATTGTTTGGCTGTGTAGGTTATTCCGCTGTCAAAATGGAGAAGCCCTTTTTGAATATCATGCCATAGAAAGTGAAAGTTTATAGGATGGGTCTCTGCAGTTTGTCCGCAATTGCTGCAATAATGTCCTTTGAAAGTTTGATGGCAGTTTTTACAATTGATATACATTATCTTTCGTTTTTTAGTCTTTGTAAAAAAAATAAAAGCAGAATCTTTTTTAAGTAAATATAATGGATTTATTAAAAGTTTAAAAAAAATATTTCGGTAATTGGCTGTAAATTAATCTTTAAACAGCGTTTCCCCTTTGACTAACCAAGCAAAACCAAAACTTTCAATGGCCAAGGTTTCCATCCAAAAGGTTAGTGGAAAGGTTTTAAAACAGCTTTGCGGAATTATTTTAAGAGAACCAGCAAACAGTACTAATAAAGATAAAAGCGTCAGAACGCCACAAGTCCTGTAAATGCGATTTCGGATGATTTTTTGACTGCCTCTTTCGTTTGGTGATTTGTTTGATTTAGTAAATAAAAAGAAAGACATGTAAGAGAGACATAAAAAAAATAAAGCAGCAGTCGTGTAATGAAAATACAGTCTAAAATTACTTATCGGTAAAATCGTAACAGCATATTTTTTGACAGGATCTCCACATATATCTGTGATATTGCTGGTAGGAAACAAAACGGCTAAGAGTGCAAATATTCCAGCAAAAAAAGAGATATAAAAGTCAATTGGGTCTTTGCCTTTGTAAACAATCAGGAAAAAGGCCAGCAGGCTTAAAATAATTACAAAAATACTGCTAACACGCGTGTAATAATAATGGCTAATGGATTCCAAAGGCTGTTGCATTCCATTGTCAATAAATAGAAATACATACAAAAGCAACGGCATAGTCATTCCTAAAACACCAATAATCTTTCGGAGCGTTAAACTGTTGGTTAGCCAAATGCTATTGTCTTCTGTGTAATCAACTTTTAAAAAAGTATTTAATTTGGATTCCTTAGATTTAGTCATGATTCAGTTTTAAATTTAGTCATTTAAAAAACATCATGTAAATATAAGATTACTTTTTATTAGTACCGCAAAAAAGTATCTCCTGACTTTATTCCCAGCGCGAGTTCCTCCAGATTCGTATTTTCGAGCATAAAGGCTAACTCGTTTCGTATTGATTTGAATTTCTCGTGCATCGGGCAAGGATGATCTTCGGAGCAATGGGTGAGGCCTAAACCACAGCCCGTAAAAACACGGTCGCCTTCCAGAGCATTTACAATTTGAGCAAGTTTGATATTTCTCATCGTCTCTCGAGGAATTTCGAAACCGCCACCAACACCTTTTATGGAATTTATAATGTTGTCTTTCGATAAAATTTGAAGAATTTTGGCTGTAAAAGCTTCGGGAGAATCTATTTTTTTGGCAATGTCTTTGAGTCCGACTCTTTTATTCTGATAAGACTCTGAGGCGATGAATATAGTGGCTCTAATGCCGTATTCGCAGGTTTTTGAAAACATAATCGGTTTTTTACAAATTTAAGAAATTAGTTTCATTTTCCATAGGATTAAGGGCAAAGGTTTAGGTGTTTTTGATCAAAATTTTCGATTTTTTTGGGCGTCCCCCTTCGTAAAAAACTACGGGTCAGGTTTTACGTTCCCGCTTTTTTTTATCCCAAGAAAATGGGATAAAAAAAGAGTTCCACTGCAACCCCTCACGCGAAATATCACTAATTAAAGATTTAATTTTTCTCTAAATGGAGCAAGGACAAAAGTTCTGACCCAATTTCTTTGCGCCTTAGCGTCTTTGCAAGAAACCAAAATCAAAACCCTCCAAAACGCACAAAAGACCCAAAAACAAGCATCAAAACACCAACTAAGGTGACAGATACAATATGAAAAGTCATTTCGGGCAGTTTATCGGGATTGTTTTTAAGCTTTGGTAAAACCCTGAATTGTGCACTCAATGCAAAAAGCACGGTAATCAAAAGCAAAAGCAATTTTGTGGAAACTACTTTTTCGATTGGCATGTCAAAATGAAACCAATATTCGATGGTTACGCCATATTTATACGCCATCATAATTCCGGTGACTACTAGTAGAAATAATGCCGTCATTCCAACTGGTTCGTACTTCCTTTCATAGTCGAGGATTATATTTTGATTTTTCTCTCTGAGAGCCTGTGGTAAATGGCCAAAGACAAGCAATACATGTCCTCCAACCCAAATGCTCGCACACAAAAGATGAATGATTAACAATAAATGATGGCTCATATAATTTCTGATTTAAATTTAGAGGTTAATTTTTAAACATATAAGTGATTAAAGTTTTTTTTATTTGAATGAAATAAGTTTAATCAAAGTTCATTTAAGTATGGTCAAAATAGACTTTTATGGACTGTTTTTTTTCTTTTTTTAAGTTTATAATTGATTTCTTAAATACTTATATGGCTTATATGTTTAAAATTAGCGTTGTTTATTTTTGAATGAAATTCCGATCGTAAGCATCAAAAGTCCCGTTGGCAAAAAGATACTTGACAGAAATAAATTTAGGTAATAATTCGGGAATGACTCATTATTCAAAAACAGCCATGTACCCTGAAGAAATAACTGGATTTCGGTGGCCACAAATCCTAGTAAAAAAAGAATGGTTCCCCATTTTTGAAAGGCGTTTTTTGAGTTTATAAAATTATTTTGAAAGGCAAATCCAAACAGAAAACCGGTGATAATGCCCAACATCGTTAAGTGGATATAGCCAATCACAAAATTTCGAATCTGATGCGAAACCTGCGCCAGTTCAGGAACTAAAACCACCAATTGAATGATGATTTTTAAGCCCAAAGAAAACAAAGTAAATTGGTAAACAATTTTTTCCAATGAAGAAAGCGGAGAAAAGAAAGTTTTAAATTGAGGACGAATAAGCTGTATAAAAACCATCGCCGACAATAATTGGATTAAAACACCAACTGCATTTATCCAATAGAAAATAGGATTTGACAGTGACCAACTCACCGGCAAAGCTAATGTCAATATCGTTCCGACAACGAATAGATTATAGAAAATACCAAATTGCTTCTCGTCGACATTTAGCTTTAATTGCTTGAAAAATAAAGCCAAAACCGCAAACAAAAACCATCCGTTAAATTGAAAATGAAGAAAAAACTGAATCGCAATCTGATAAAATGCGCTTGCTTTTCCCAGAATCCCAACTGCAGGGCCTAAGCACCAAACGCCCAACGTGGAGAATACCATAAAAAACAAAGCTGTTCGCAACATTCTTTTTTCGGGGAAAGTGATCGGTTTAGCGTCTTTCCAAACTAAATGATAGAAATAGTAACTGCAAAAAATATGTAAAGTCGAAAAGAGGATAGAAACAAAAGCGTATCCCTGTGCTGGAAAATCAATCATCATCCCGACTACAGCCAGTTGGGTCACCCAAAATAATCGGTTGTAAATGGGTTTTTGCTTTGCTTCATCAGGGATAAAAGAGTAAAATATCAAGCAATAAAGCATTAAATAAACCCAGCCCAGCATAGCGACATGTGAATGTCCATGCATCAAAAACTGGAAATTGACTCCTTCAATTGGAGCTATATACATCCATCGAAGCAACAGTCCCATTAGAGAAGCAATGAAAAAATTAGCAAAAGTACAGAGCAACCAACTTTTCTTCATGATTTTTAAAAGGATTTTAATTTTTGATGCTTAAAAGTGTGTGCTTATGTGTTAAATAAAAAAAAGCGGATATTCATCTAAATAGGTAATGATTTCTTTTTTAATTTCAGCTTTATTGGAATCCTCAAAACTATCGATTTTTAACTTTAACGGAAGCAGATAGTTGTGTAATTGATTATGGGCTTCACCTTTCATGGTGCATTTTTTAAAAATCAAGGCAAACTCAGAATTCAATTTTTCTTTCAAAATTGATACGCTTTCTTCCTGACTTGATCCCAAAATTATTTTTCGTAAAGCATTAATCCCTGCAGTAGTTTCTGGGTTGGCTTTCCATAATTGTCCTTTGTTCAAGCTCACTTTCGCAACAGTTTCCTTATGTTTTTCCGAAACTGGATTTATTGTAATTGCTTCTTTAGATGTTTTATCTTCTTCGTTTTTTTGGCATGATCCGATAGATATAATAGCCAATAAAAATAATACAAGTTTCATTTTTTTCATTTTATTAAATTTTAGATCCAAAAATCAGCGTCTTCATTTTCTACAAAAGCTTCTTTGGAATGGACTTCTTCAATTGTTTCCAATTGTTCTTTTGTGGCCGATTTTTGAATTTCGGCAAATAAAATACGTTCTTCAAAACGAATATGAGCTTCAAGTTCTTTCTCGATACATTTTAAATTTGTTTCCAAATCTGTAGTGGCTTCAAATAAATCGTTTAAGCGTTTGTGTTCTTTCAATGCTTGTTGAATGTGATCATTGTCAGTATCCAAAATTGTGAAAATGTATTTTTCTTCCAATTCAAAACGCCCTTGTAAATGATTTTGATAAAACCAATCAACATATTCCTTAATGCGTTTAAGTTCGACGTTTTTCGCCATTCCGGTTTTAATTTTCCAACAAAGAAGTAAACCATGGTGGTGATCGTGACTAAATGCTTTTAACTCAGGAGCTCTTTTTATAGGCGTAGTTGGTTTCATTTGATTAAAATTTAAGCATTTGGTTTTGAGGACTATCCTCTAAAGTGTACTTTTATTTTTTGTGTCGAAAGATTTTCGTTTTCCAAATCCTTGAACGAATGTCCCAATTTTTCTATCGTTGGAGCTTCATTCACAGAATGCTGAATGTAATAATTACCAGAATATCCGATATTTTCCAAATAGCAAATCATCTGCTGAATATCATTTTTATTCAATAATTCAGAATGCACAGTTGTGCGTACTTCAAAAGAAACTTCGCTTTGAAGTAATAAAACTAATGACTTTTCGAAGGGAATAAAAAGTTTCGACTGTGTTATCTTTTCGAATTTTGCCGGCATTGCCTTAAAATCAAGCGCTACATAATCGATGAGTTCTTTTTGTATGAGTTCTTTCAGTACTTCGGGCTGAGAACCATTGGTATCGATTTTAACCAAAAAGCCCATTTTTTTGACTTCTGCAATAAACGAAACACTGCTTTTATGCAATAAACATTCACCTCCGCTAAAAACGACAGCATCCAGCAAATGGCTTCTGCCTTTTAGAAACTGCATTGCGTTTTCAAATGAAATAATTCCTTTTCCAAAAACTATTTCCGGATTATAACAATATAAGCATCGCATATTACAGCCTGCAAACCAAAGAATGCAAGCTGATTTATGCGGGTAATCCAATAAAGTGAAAGGTGTTAAACTGTAAATTGGTCTAACAGCACTTTCCTTCGGTAAAATGAGTTCGTTGTTTGTGTTCACCTTTTTTTCCTATGTTAAAGCTTTCTACGGGTCTGTGGTAGCCCATTACTCGTGTGTACACCAAACATTTGGTGCGTAATTCTTGATTTTGTTCTAAAATCTGGTTTGTTGTTAATTTCATATTTATGATTGTTAAAAGTTAGTATTGTGGAATTTTAACCGCAAGGTTCGCAAGGAAAAAGAAAGCGCAATGTCCGCAAAGCTTTGCGACCTTAGCGAAATTCCTTGCGAACTTTGCGGTTAAATTATTTTTTAATGCTCAATAAATTTCGCTTTCTCCTCAATTATGAGATCATCACATTTTGGACAATATTCATGTTCCCCGTTCAAATAACCGTGTACGGGACATACGCTAAATACTGGTGTTACGGTAATGTATGGCAATCTGAAATTGGTAATTACTTTTTTGACAAACTGTTTACAGGCTTCGGGTGAACTTATTTTTTCGCTCATGTATAAGTGTAAAACAGTTCCTCCTGTATATTTGCACTGCAATTGATCCTGCAGCATCAAAGCTTCAAATGGATCCTGAGTGTAATCAACAGGAATTTGCGAACTGTTCGTGTAATAAATATTGTCGCCCTGTCCTGCTTGAAAAATATTGTCAAAGCGTTTTTTATCTTCTTTTGCAAAACGATAAGTCGTTCCTTCTGCAGGTGTTGCTTCGAGGTTGTAGAGGTTTCCGGTTTCTTCTTGGAATTCCCTCATTCGGCTGCGGATGTGATCCAGAATTTCCGAAGCAAATTCAATACCTGTTTCGGTGGTTACATTATCATCTTCATAGGTGAAATTTTCTATCATTTCATTCATTCCGTTCACGCCAATTGTCGAAAAGTGATTTCTGAAATGCTGTAGGTAACGTTTGGTGTACGGATACAATCCGCGGTCATACATTTGCTGAATAAAGACTCTTTTTTTCTCCAAAGTTGATTTAGCGATATACAAAAGCTCATCCAGCTGCGTGAATAATTTTTCTTTATTTCCTTTATTCAAATACCCCAAACGCGCCATATTGATGGTCACCACGCCGATGCTTCCAGTCATTTCGGCACTTCCAAAAAGACCGTTTCCGCGTTTTAGCAATTCTCGCAAATCCAATTGCAGGCGACAGCACATACTGCGGACAGCGTTGGGTTTATAGGCATTCTCATTCTCAATCTGATTGCCGTTTTCATCCAAAACATATTGGCTTCCGATGAAATTTTGGAAATAAGAAGAACCGATTTTGGCTGTATTTTCAAAAAGCAGATCGGTGTTTTCCCCATCCCAGTCAAAAGCTTCGGTAATATTTACCGTTGGAATAGGGAAGGTAAACGGCTGTCCATTGGCATCGCCTTCAGTCATTACCGTATAATAAGCTTTGTTAATGAGGTTCATTTCTTTTTGAAAATGCTCATAACGCAATTCCGTTACTTTGGACACGCCTCTTTTTTTGGCTCTGATTAATAAGTCGGATGTGATGCAGTCTTCAAAAATATGATGGTCATTTTTAGTCGGAATCTGAGTTTTCAAATCATCGGGAACAATCCAGTCCAAAGTGATGTTTGTAAATGGCGATTGTCCCCAGCGTGCAGGTACATTCAGATTGTAAACAAAACCTCTGACCGCTTTTAGAACATCGTCAAATCCCAAATTATCCTTGAAAACATAAGGAGCCAAATAAGTGTCAAACGAACTGAAGGCTTGAGCTCCCGCCCATTCGCTCTGCAAAATCCCTAGAAAATTAGCCATCTGCCCCAATGCTTCTCTAAAATGGGCTGGCGGTCTGCTTTCCACACGTCCTCTCACACCGTTGAAACCTTCGTTGAGCAGCACACGCAGACTCCAGCCTGCACAGTAGCCAGTGAGGCAATCCAAGTCGTGAATGTGAATATCTCCGTTGCGGTGCGCATAACCTTCTTCTTTGGTGTAGACTTTGTCCAGCCAATAATTAGCTATAATTTTTCCCGCCACATTATTGACCAATCCGGCATTGGAATAGGAAGTATTGGCATTGGCATTTATCCGCCAATCGGTTTGTTCTATATATTCCTCAATTGTCTGAGAGCTGTCAACATACGTAGTATCGTCATTCAATCCTTGCACATGTTCCCGCTGTAATTTTCGGGTGTGGCGATACAGCATGAAGGAACGCATTACATCAAAATATTCTTTTTCGTAAAGCTTCTTTTCAATCATGTCCTGAATCTCCTCAACGGCCCATACTTCTTCATTTTCCAGCTGAATAATAATACTTTCAAAAATACTTTCATCAACAGCAATGGAGACGCTTTTGAAACCTTTTTCAATTGCATCTTTGATTTTATGACTTTCAAATGGTTTGTATTTACCATTTCGTTTGATGACGTAATTTCCCATAGTTGTTGATTTTTGGTGTTAATGTTGGTTATAATTGAGCCGAAA
This sequence comes from uncultured Flavobacterium sp., assembly GCA_963511795.1. Taxonomy (GTDB): domain Bacteria; phylum Bacteroidota; class Bacteroidia; order Flavobacteriales; family Flavobacteriaceae; genus Flavobacterium. The sequence goes on from CAUPKP010000035.1 coordinate 41,376, forward strand.
ATTCTTTTTCGAGCTTAGCTGCTTTTGGGAATAAAATATTATTTTCTAAATGGATGTGTTTGTGCAAATCCTCCTCAAACTCTTGGAGCATTGCGAACGTAACTTTATAAGTATTACATCCGTCTGCAGGCGGTGTGTAATTATTGCTTAATTCGGCTATTTTTCTAAAACGTTCTCCTTCGGCATCATGTTCGTGCATCATCATTGCGATTGGATTCTCTACCGTTCCAAAATGAGGCTGTTCAATCAATTCGTCTGAAATGGAGGCATGAACCATTTTTTTGACAAAAGGAAACAAAATCAGTTCTTCTTTTTTCATGTGCTGTGCCAATTCTCCAGCACAACCTTTGAAAAGTTCGTTTATTTCTAATAACTCTGGATGATTGGCTCCGTGCACTTTGCTTAATTTTTCTAAAAATTGAAGCAATACAGGAGTTTTTTCAACTACGTAACGATGATGCGTTTTTTCGATATAATCGGCTAATAAATCAATTGGCCATGCGTTAAAATCAATTCCTGAATCACTTTTTGATGATAAAACTGTCTCAATTTCTTTTAATAAATCATCAGGATTTACTGCTTTTTTCTCACATGCTTCTTCAATACTTCTGTTTCCGTTACAACAAAAATCAATGCCATATTTTGAAAATAAAGCCGCTGTTCTGAAATCTTTTGCTACATATTCACCTATTGTAATTTTCTCTAAAGTTTCCATAATGTTGTTTTTAATAATTAAAATTTAGAGTACAAAAATAGGTGTTATTTCAATAAAAGACAAATTTATCCTTAATTAAATATATTATTTTTTTATTTGTGTAAATGTTTGAAAATTAAAAGAATGTGATTTGGGGATCTTCTTTTTTTGACTATGTAATTTTACAATTTTTTAAAAACCCAAAATATGATTTTTGTCATATTTGGAACAGTAGTTAAGAACATTTTGGTGTTGAAAACTTATCTGGCTGACAATTTTAAAAGTTTGTTTTTTATATCGTATGGAGAAAACATCCAAAAAAAATATTTAAAAAAAAATGACTATTATTACAATAAAAGATAAAAACATCCTTTATATTTGCATCTGAATAAAGGATAAATTTATCTTTTATTAAAAACAGTAAGATTCATTAACTAACAAAAAACAGATTATTATGCTTTCAAAATCACAAGCACGAGCATTTTTTCTGGGAGGAACATTGGTCACCTTTTTAATCTTTATAGGATTGACTATTTACTCGTTCATGCCCAGAAATGATCAAACCAACTACAAGGCTATTGACAAACAAGTAGTGAGAGGAAAAGAAATTTGGGAACAAAACAATTGTATGGGATGCCATTCCATTATGGGCGAAGGAGGTTATTATGCTCCGGAACTGACAAAAGTACTGGACAGAAGAGGTGAAGGCTATGTTAAAGCTGCTTTGATGTCACCAATTCCCTGGGCTCCAAACGGACGAAAAATGGTTGCCTATAACATGAGCGAGCAAGATGCAGATGCGATGGTTGCCTACTTCAAATGGATCGGAAAAATCGATCTGAATGGCTTTGACCGTATCGTTTCGCCATTAGCTAAAGAAGAATAATTAAATTTTTACAATTATGAAATATAAATCACAAAAAGTAGCCTATTGGTTTTTTGCACTGTGCATGCTTTTGTTTTCATTGCAGATTGTCTATGGCTTTATCATGGGCTTTGACCGAATAGGTATTCAAGCATTGCACGATGTTATTCCTTTTAATGTTGCGCGAGCTGTGCATACCAATTTGTTGGTAGTTTGGCTGTTAACTGGTTTTATGGGAGCCGCTTATTACATCATCCCCGAAGAAGCGCAACGCGAACTGATAAGCGTAAAATGGGCTTATGTACAATTAATTTCCCTTGCAGTTGTTGGTGTAGTTGCTATCGTCGGCTTCCATCTAAATCATTGGGAAGGCAGAAAATTTTTGGAGATTCCAAGAGAATTGGATTTCTTAGTAGTTATTAATGTATTGCTGTTCTTAGGATTGATTTTAGGAACGCTTTTCAAAGGAAAACGCAGAACCACAACCGCATTGGTATTGACAATGGGATTGCTCTTTGCGGCCTTATTGTACCTGCCCGGAATGATTTGGTTTGACAGTCAGGTAATGGATTCATTCTTCCGTTGGTGGGTAGTTCACTTGTGGGTTGAAGGTGTTTGGGAATTGATTATGGGAGGTATTCTTTCGTATTTATTAATCAAATTGACGGGTGTTGACAGAGAAGTTATCGAAAAATGGCTGTACGTAATCGTTGGATTGACTTTCCTTTCAGGAGTTTTAGGAACAGGACACCATTATTATTATATCGGCGTAAACAAAATTTGGTTGATCGTTGGTGGAATTTTCTCTGCTTTGGAACCTTTAGCTTTCTTAGCAATGGCGTTGTTTGCTGTGAATATGTACCGAAAAGGCGAAAAAAGCCATCCCAATAAAATCGCTTTATTCTGGACAATCGGTTCTTCTATAGTGTCATTCGTTGGAGCAGGATTACTAGGTTTTGCGCACACTTTACCACAAACTAACCTTTATACACACGGAACTTTGGTAACAGCCATGCACGGACATTATGCCTTTTGGGGAGCTTATGCAATGATTGTTTTGGCAATAATCAGTTATGCACTGCCGAACTTGACAGGACGAAAAAGATACCAAAGCGCAACAGGAATGGCCGCTTTCTGGCTGTCCAATATCGGAATGTTAGGAATGACAGTTGCCTTTGGAGTAGCCGGAGTGGTGCAAGTGTATTTAGAACGAAAAATGAAAATGGAGTTTATGGTCGTGCAAAACGAAATCAGCATTCACTTTGTGGTATTGTTGATCTGTGCCACAATGTTCGCCACAGGAATAGGCTTGTTTATATTTGATTTCTTTAAATATGGCCGTCCAACAGATGAAGCTTTAGAAATAAAATAATCATTTGGGCGTGACCACATTGAGAAAAGGGGGCAACTTTCGAGGTCGCTTATTCGCCCCCTTTCCTCAATGCGGTCGGGCTATCACGAGCGCTAAGGCGCCTTGCTCTATCCCTCACGCAGCTTCACAGATTTCAAGATCTTTTTGTTCTTGCTAAATAATTTGTTATCCTGCTAGGTTTTACACAATATTGTCATTCCGACGAAGGAGGAATCCCCGTTGGTTGCTCACGTTGCGGAGATTCCTCCTTCGTCGGAATGACAAAACAAGAAGGTTTTTTCCAAACCGTACAGGAACACACAAAAAAAAACTAACCGAGCCCTTTTTTAACCGGAACGTTTTGACAACAGTTTTTGAATTTCCATTTCCATAAAAACGATTGTTTTACGTTTCGGTTTTTTCAAAAAAAATAAAAAATATGTTAGTAGATACTTTAATACCCACACCTTATTATCACGCCGTAGGCAAAGAAGTAGAGGTCTTTGAACACTCCTATAAAAACAAAATTCCGTTCTTATTGAAAGGACCTACTGGAACAGGAAAGTCCCGTTTCGTGGAGTATATGGCGCATCGATTGGAAAGAAATCTCATTACAATCAGTTGCCACGAGGAAACTTCTTCCACCGATTTAATAGGCCGATTTATCATCAAAGGAGCCGAAACGGTTTGGCTAGACGGCCCTCTAACCACCGCCGTAAAAGAAGGCGCGATGATCTATCTCGACGAGGTTGCCGAAGCCCGTCCCGATGTAATTGTGGCTATCCATTCCCTTACCGATCACCGACGCATACTATACATTGACAAGTTGGGAGAAACGATTAAAGCGCAAGAAAATTTCATGCTCGTTGCTTCATTTAATCCCGGTTATCAAAGAGGTTTCAAAGAACTGAAACCCTCCACTCGCCAACGATTTGTTGCTTTTTCTTTTGATTATCCAGAACCAAAAATTGAAACTGAAGTTTTGGTTAAAGAGACCAATATTGACAAGGACACTGCCAAGAAGCTAGTGGCCATCGGAAACAAAATTAGAAATCTAACCGAATTGGGATTGACCGAAACGGTTTCGACAAGACTTCTGGTGGACGCCGCCAAAATCATCCACAGCGGTTTGCCAAAACGATTGGCTGTTCATGTAGCCGTTGTTGAACCGCTGACTGATGATCTGCAGATATTGGAAGCACTGAAAGATTTGTGCAATTTGATGATATAATAAAATAGTTGTCAGTTTGCAGTTATCAGTTTGCGCTGAGACTGAAATCTGAAATCTGAAAACTGCAAAATTATGGGTTTCGAGATAGATGAATACTTAGTTGGGAAGTTTTTCAAGCACTTAAAAAGCCGAAAAAAAATAAGTCCCGAAATAGAAGCCAGAACGGTGACGCTAGCTGAAATTAAATCGCGTTTGACTATTATGGCTCGCGCATTGACGGGAAATCCTATCGAAATATTTCCTGCCGAAAGAGAAGGAGGATACAAAAATAATAATTTTTTTCTTCCAATTTCGTTTGCCGAATTCCCTACTTTAGAAGAGAACCTTACTTTTTATCATTTCAGAATGTTGTATCTCAGCGTGCAACAGCGCCTGAACTACAATTGGACAGCCGAAGAAACCGAACAGGAATTATCCCTTTCGCAACAAAAAGCATTGGAAACATCAGATGCAGTTCTTGCCGTTTTGTTTGAAGAATTTTCAATAGATGAAGCCATTTTGGCAAATGCCAAGAATCATTATATCCAAAAAGCAGTTGCTAAAAAAGATCCTGACTTCTCTTGGCTTTTTGGCAAATGGATGAAAAATGAATCGGAAATCGATAGTGAAAATGTTTTGCAGAACTTCTCGGACAAGACCAAAAAACCAAATGAAATTCAGCCTTTAACGACCCTTAAGGCAAAAGCAGTTGAGGAAGTCATCACGGTGGAACTCGATAAAAAACAGCAGGAAGATTATGTAATGCTGCACAATTTTGAAAAGGTAGAAACTGCCGAAGAATTCAACGGAAACTGGCGTGATTTCGACGGATCGGATGAACTCGAAGATCATCAGGATGCATTGGACGAATTGAATATGAAATACACCGTTCGCGTTGACGATACGGCACATTCCGTTTACCAATCCGATTTTATGGAAAACACCACAATCTCCGAAAGCGCTTCCGTGGATGACAAAGGTTTTCATCACAGTTATGATGAATGGGACTGTAGTAAAAACAGCTACAAAGAAAATTTCTGCAAAGTATATCCAAAGTTGCAGTTAAAGACTGATCCTGATTATTACAAAAAAACAATAGCAAAGAATGCATCCACCTTAATGGGCTTGCGCAAAATGTTGACGAATGTCGACAATAAAATGCAACAGCAAAAACGTCAAACCCAAGGAGATGAATTTGATATTGACGCCATCACCGATTTGTATGTCGATGTGCATTCCCGAAGAACGCCTTCGGAAAAAATTTATATTTCGAATCGGAAAAAGGAAAAAGATTTGTCGATTTTGATCCTTTTGGACATCAGCCTTTCAAGCGACGGTTACGCCGCCGGAAATAGAGTGATTGATGTAGAGAAAGAAGTTTCGATTTTGTTTGGGGAAATCCTCAACGAGTTCAATATTGACTTTTCAATAGACAGCTTTTATTCTAAAACTAGAAATTATTCGACTTATCTAACCATCAAAGATTTTGATGAAAATTGGAATGTCGCCAAGCACAAGGTGGGAGCAGTAGAGCCAAGCGGTTACACCAGAATTGGAGCGGCACTGCGGCATGCAGGAGTTCGTCTCGACAAACGAAGCACAAAAAACAAATGGGTAATCCTGATTTCGGACGGAAAACCCAATGATTACGATAAATACGAAGGAAAATATGGAATTAATGATGTAAAGCAAGCCCTTCGCGAACTCAATTCGAAAAACATTAATTCCTATGCATTGGCCATCGAGGCTGAAGCCAAATATTATCTGCCACAAATGTTTGGGCAAAACCACTATCAGATTTTGACGACTCCCGTTGAGTTGTTACAATCATTAGTGAAATTATATGAAAAGATAAAACACCAAAAATGAAATTAAACATATAAGTCATGTAAGATTTTTTAAGCTTGATATATGAAAACTTATATGACTTATATGTTTTAAAATACAATTACAATGACAGAAACAGTTCACACGCCAGTATTAGCAGAAGGTCATCCAGTTTGGAATTACTTTCAGGAAAAAGAATTAATAGTGTCTCTTTTGGAAGAGATAAAAAATGTTGATCCATCGATTGATTTGCCAAAATACACCAACATATTCAATCAGTTGCTTACGATAGAGAAACGATTTGCACGCAAGGAAAATCAGCTTTTTCCTTTTTTGGAAAAGAAGGGCTGGGTTGGACCATCGCAGGGAATGTGGTCGTTCCATGATAATTTGAGAGAGCAGTTTCGTTTGATTCAGTATTATCTCAAAATGAGCAACCTAGAAAAAGTAGCAACAAACACTCCTTTTTTGACAGACGGAATTTACAGATTGATGGGTGTTGAAGAAAATGTTTTATTCCCAAATGCATTGGACATCCTTACCGAAAGCGATTGGATTGAAATGAGAAAAGGTGAAGAAGAAATTGGCTGGATGTTATCGCAAACGCCGCCGCCTTTTCCAAAAGTGGAATATATACACCCAAGCGAGGATTTCACCACCCGAGAAATGCCTTTTTCATTAGAAAACACTTCGCATTTTGATGAAGGATATATGACTGTGGAGCAGGTGAATCTGCTTTTTAGAACGATGCCTTTGGACTTGACTTATGTTGATGAAAATGATAAAGTAATTTTCTACAACAGGGGCGAAGAGCGTGTGTTTCCTAGAAGCGCCGGAATCATTGGCCGTGAAGTGAAGTTTTGTCACCCTCCAAAAAGCGTGGGAACGGTTCTGAAAATCTTGGAAGAATTCAGAAAAGGAACTCAAAATGAATCTTCGTTTTGGATAAACTATAAAGACCGACTGATTTACATCCGTTATTTCGCCGTAAGGGATGCCGATAAAAATTACAAAGGCGTGATCGAAATGTCTCAGGATATTACCGATATCAAGAAAATCGAAGGGGAGAAAAGATTGTTGGATTGGGAATAAAAAAGAAATAAGATTGCAGATTTCAGAGCAGAAAGATTTGTACGTCCCTGATATAGGTTGACCACAAAAGTCAATTTATATGAAAGCAAATTTAAAGAATATTCGAAAGTTTCGACGTTATTCAGAAGATTTTAAACGAGAAATAGTTTCTGTTTTTGAAAGTGGTAAGTTTAGTGT
>CAUPKP010000036.1:0-46445 GCA_963511795.1 uncultured Flavobacterium sp.
AAGGAGGTTAGATTAAAATTTTCAATCAAAAACTCGGGTAATATTAATCTCAATAGTTCTATATATGAATCCAATTCTATGCTGTTTTTTACAAATATCAGATTTTTTAATTATTTCTCCCCAGGTTTTGTTCTTGATCCAATATTAGTTAACCTAAAAAGAAAAAATGCAACGTTTCTAACACCTCTAAATTGACTTCTAAAGGCTTTTATCTGAATAAAAAGAAATCAATTTTTTTAGTTTATTTTTGATTAACTCTATAATATTCACAAACGACATTAATCGGACACTCCTCACATTTAGGAGTAGGTCTGCAAATTTCCCTTCCCAGAAACGAAATTGCCATCCCTATTTCTCCCCAAATATTTTTTGGCAAAATCTGCATGAGCTGTTTTTCAACTTTATTGCCGTCTTTTGTTTCTGGAATTAATCCGATTCTGGGAGCTACACGGATAACATGTAAATCAGCTATGATTCCTTCAGCAGGAATTCCAGCTTCCCGCATAATGACATTGGCTGATTTTCGCCCGATTCCTTTTAAAGCGGTTAAATTTTCAATGGTGAGAGGAATGTTTTCGTCTTCTTGAATGGTTTGTGCAATTTCAATCAACCAGCTGGCTTTGGTGCCAAAATTTCGAACTTTGGAAATATGAGGTATTAATGCATCAACATTCGAAACGGATAGACTTTTCATATTAGGAAAAATTTCAAATAATGACGGAGCAATTTTATTGATATTGGCATCCGAATCTTGAGCAGACAGAACAACCATAACTACCAGTTGGTATAGGTTTTGGTAATCCAAAGGATGCTTTCGATCTTTGTATCTTTCTAGAATTGGAATTAATTTAGTTTCCCAATCATTTGTTTTTCCAAATAAATCCATTGCGAATAATTTTTGATTAATAATCCACTAATATGAAATCTTATTTCTCAATATCTTTTATAAATTCGTCATACTCTAAATAAAACATTTCTAAAGCATTCATTTTCTCATAAAAAAAATCAAATATTTCATCCCAATATTTGCGGTTGCTCACGCTTACATTCAATTTTTCTACCCAAATTCGGCTAATGGTTTTTCCGTTCTCAAGAGTATGATTTTTTTCAAAAACCAAATCTTTTACAAATTCTTCTTCAATTATATTTTTTAAGGCTAATAATTTTTCGAAATATTGTATGCGTATTTCTGTATTTCGCATTTCGATATCGATATGCACTTGTGCCTTGGTATTTTCGACATAGAATTTAAACGAGAAATCTTTAATTTTGGTATCATATAAAACCCATTTTCTAGGATACTTTTGAGCGAATTCAACCCAAAATTCATGTTTTATTTTTTGATTCTCTTCTTTACTGTACATATTGCTGTTCTTTGGGTGTTTAAATTTGTTTGGAATTTATTTCTAAAGTATATTTAGGTATTCTTTTATTTGCAAAAATAAACTTTGATTATGGATTTTCAAGATTTTTTACAAATTCTTCCTCATTTGAATACCGTAAATCTTCCGGGGGAAGAAGCTCATAATATTATGGTGCCTCCAGAACGTCTCAAAATTATGAACAGTTTAAATTTTGATGAAATAAAACCTAAAAACGCAGGTGTAATGATGCTGTTTTATCCTAAAGCAGGTGAAACACATTTGGTTCTCATAGTTAGGAATTCCTATGAAGGGGTTCATTCTTCTCAGATCGCTTTTCCTGGAGGGAAATATGAAAAGGAAGATGCTGATTTTGAACAGACAGCATTGAGGGAAACTTATGAGGAAATTGGGGTTGAGCCGGATAAAATTCATGTAGTGAAAGCCTTTACTCATTTGTATATTCCGCCTAGTAATTTTATGGTTTATCCTTTTCTGGGAATTTGCATGGATGAAATTATTTTTTATCCAGATTCTCATGAAGTAGCTGCTATTATTGAATTGCCATTGACAGCTTTTTTGAGCGAGTCCATTGTCGTTAATGCTAAAATCAATACTTCTTATGCTAAATCAATTGAGGTTCCTGTATTCAAAATTGACGACCATATTGTTTGGGGAGCAACGGCTATGATGTTAAGCGAGCTGAAAATCGTACTTAATTCAGTTCTGAATAAGATTAATTTTTGAATTTGGCTTATTTGTTAAAAGGAAGCCTTTTTAATATTTAAAGAGGAAAAAAAATAGTAATTTTGCAATCCCAAATCTAAAAACAAACAAAAACAATCTTATGGGATTATTTAAGCGAAATCCTTTCGGACACATACTATTTATAAAAAAATGGCTGATTCGAATCTTTGGATTTATCAGTCACAGACGTTATCGTGGTTTTAATGAACTGCAGATTGAGGGTTCTGAAATTATTAAAAATCTCCCAGATACAAACGTACTTTTTATTTCCAATCATCAAACTTATTTTGCAGATGTTACTGCAATGTTTCATGTTTTCAACGCGAGTTTGAGCGGTAGGGAAGATTCTATAAAGAACGTTTGGTACATGTGGAATCCCAAATTAAACATATATTATGTTGCAGCCAAAGAAACAATGAATGCAGGTTTATTACCAAAAATAATGGCTTATGCCGGTGCGGTTTCTGTAGAAAGGACATGGCGTGCGAAAGGACAGGATGTGACAGAGAAAAAAGATGTGAACCCAAACGATACTGAAAATATTAAAATTGCATTGGAAGACGGCTGGGTAATTACTTTTCCGCAGGGAACAACCAAATCGTTTAAGCCAGTCCGAAAAGGAACGGCACATATCATAAAACAGCACAGGCCTATTGTTGTTCCTATTGTAATTGACGGATTTAGACGTTCGTTTTGCAAGAAAGGTCTCCGCATGAAAAAGAAAGGAATCCTGCAGTCACTTATTATAAAAGAACCTTTGGTGATTGACTACGATAATGATACGATTGACGAAATTGTTGAAATGGTAGAGTATGCTATAGAGCAGCATCCTTCTTTTCTAAAAGTAATTCCTGCAGAAGTTTTAAAAGAACAAGAGGAGCTTGATAAAACAAGACAATGGAATTATTAAAAGATAAAAGAGGCATTAGCCTCTTTTTTTTTATAAATCTATTTTTTTCAATTCGATGTAATTATTCTGCAGACGTCTTAATAAAAGACCGTAGATTAATTTATAAATCAGCCAGAATGCAAAAGTAAAAACCGCTGTAGCCAAAATCAATACAACAAAAGAAATTAAAGCGATGTTCAAAGGCATTTCGGGATTAACCACGCCATTTTTTGAAGCTCCTTCCAAATATCCTTCATAAAACAAATACCCGCCAAAAACGATAAAGAAGAAGGCGAAAAACGATAAGTTAAACGCAATATACTGCTTCACCACTTTTCGGGTTTTCAATATAGTAGAAATAAGCTTCTTTGTATTATCATCCACCGAAATCTTACGGTACATCTTATAAAACTTAAAAATGAAATACAAAACAACAGCATAAAAGAGTACGGTTGCAGTTATATAGTACCCATAAACATTCAAATGTTTGATTAATTCTATATTTTTTTCATCATATTTGGTAAAGGATAAGATCAATCCCAAAACCAAACCTAATCCAAGTTCTACAATGCTCACGATAAAAATCCACTTCACAACAGAAGACGATTTTTTATGGATCATTTTATAAATCTCATTTTCCGATACCTGTACAAAAGAAGCTGCGTTCTTTTTCCAGTCTTTTTTTAATAAATCCAACTCTTTCATACGCCTAATGGATTTAATATTTTCTTTAATTTCCCTTTTATTCGATTCATTTTTACCCTTGCATTCACTTCACTAATCCCTAAAGTTTCCGATATTTCGGTATAATCCTTGTCTTCCAAATACATAAATACTAATGCTTTTTCAATATCATTCAGCTGATAAACTGCCTTGTACATCAGTTTCAACTGCTCTTCTTCCTCATAATTATATTCTATGTCATGCGTAAAATGCTGTCTTCCTTCATACTCAACAGTGGCAATATCACGTTTGCTTTTTCGATACAATGTGATTGCCGTATTTAAGGCGACTCGATAAGCCCAAGTCGAAAACTTACTTTCTCCTCTAAATTTTGGAAAAGCTTTCCACAGCTGAATCGTGATTTCCTGAAACAAATCCTTGTGCGCATCCTCGCCAGAAGTATACAATCTACAAATCTTGTGGATTATATTCTGGTTTTCTTGCAGTTGCTTGACAAAAGAAGGTTCTAGATTTTCACTCATATCCCATTAGTACACCCGATGTACATTTTGTTACAATATCGCACTTTTTAAAAATAATTAGGAGCAGAAATTAAGGTTTCATAACAGCATTTCTCCCGCTATCCGTTTCAATTCTCGACCAAGAAAAACTACGGCAAAAAAGCCTTGTTTTCTAAGTCGGGAGATTTCCACTTCTATCGGGGCTATTTTAGAAATTTAGTTTTTCATAAGATCTTTTCAAAAAAAATACTTTACAGCTTATACAGCCAATTATTAGTCACAAACCTAACCAAAATGATATAACTTAGCAACTCCGAAATTTATAAAACCAAAAATTTTGAAAGTCTCTGATCTCCAAACTAAAACTAAAAATATAATTTCAAATAAGCGAAATGCCATAATAACCATACTATTTGCGTTATTTATAAGTTTCAATGGCTATTCGCAAAATACTTATGTTTTTGTAGGTTCCTATAATTTTAATAAAGACAAAAAAGGAATATACGTTTTCAAATTAGATAACGTAACAGGACAGTTAAAAAAAATTACAAGTGTCAAGAATGTTCTGAATCCTTCCTATTTAACGGTGTCTCCAAACGGCAATTACCTTTACGCCTGCACCGATACCAAAACACCAAACGCAGGAAGTGTCAGCAGTTTTGAATTCAAACCCCAAAATAAGACTTTGATATTTATCAATAGCCAAAAAAGTGGTGGTGAAAACCCAGTCTATCTTTCCGTTCACAAAAGCGGAAAATGGCTCGTAAATGCCAATTATACCGAAGGCAGTGTTGCAGTTCATTCGTTAACCGAAGAAGGAAAAATAAGTCCAATTCTTCAAAGCTATTCTTATTCGGAAGGGAGTACAGACAAAGAACGACAAGATCGTTCGCATGTGCATTCCAGCGTGTTCTCTCCAAATTATGATTTTGTTTTTTTGCCAGATTTAGGAGCAGATAAAATCCGATGCTATCAATTTGACAGTTTGCAAAAACAGCCGCTTCAAGAGACTTCGTATCCATTTACTCAAGCAACATTAGGAAGCGGACCAAGGCATTTTACCTTTCATCCCAATGGAAAATTTGCCTATTGTATCGAGGAACTTACAGGAACAGTGAGTGTTTATAAATATGATAATGGTAAACTAGAGAGTATTCAAAGAATAGCAGCTCATTCGGATGAGTTTAAGGAAGGATTTAGCAGCGCAGATATTCACATTTCACCTGATGGCCGATTTTTGTATGCGTCTAATCGAGGTGAAGAAAACAACATTGCCATTTTCTCGATAGCAAACGATGGAACATTAAAGACAGTAGGCTATCAATCCACTTTTGGAAGAACTCCAAGAATATTTGCAATAGATTCCAAGGGGAAATTTGTAATAGCAGCTAATCAATCAACAGGGAATGTGGTAGTTTTTAAACGAGATTCTATGACAGGATTATTATCGAAAACAGGAAATGTAATGAAAGTAAAAAATGCTTCCTGTGTTCAAATAAAAGAATATGCTAATCTGTAAAAGTAAATAGAACTTGTTATTACGAATTAGGAATTATTTTTTTTAATTCGTGCTAATTCGTGAAATTAGTGTTTTAATTTTTATTTAAATCTGTGTGAAATCCGTTCAATCCGTGTCATCTGTGGCCCATTTTTTAGCATCAAGCTAAATTACAGATAATCGTTCGCAACTCACAAAGGTCTCTCTTTATAATAATTCACCATCAAATTTACAAATTTACTGTAACTGTCCATACCGTCTTTTTGCTGGTTCATTTTTAGAAAACGGTCATAGAAAGCATGAAAACCGGTTTCAATCGGCGTTTGATATTGTTTCCAAAAATCTTGACTTTCTTTATAGTTTTTCAAAATACCAGGATTGACGGTTTTTAATAATTGTTCCAATATCTTTTCGTTTCGTACTTGCCAATTGCCTAAACAATAGCGCAAAGCCATACTGTATCCCGAATATTGAATATACAGATTGTCATTTTTTATAGAAGACATAAAACCAATAAAATTGCATTCACTCTCGCTGGCGTATCCCATTTGGTGTGCCATTTCGTGATTCGTGGTCATTGGGAAGCTGTGCATTGGCCCTAAATAATTAACCTGTGCTTCATTAGTAAACGGATTCAAATAACCGCCAAAACCCATGTAGGTCAAAGGCAGACTAAAAAGAGATTTCTTAATACTCGAATGCGAATAGGTAAAAAAAGCATATTCTCTGGAAAGGTTTTTATACCCGTTTTGATTCATTTCAAAAACTTGTTTTTGTGAATACGGGAAAACGACTTTCAAACTGTCATTTTTTGTAATCTGACTTTGAACAGCATTTGTTTTCGCAATCAGTTTTTTGGTAAAAGTCAATAAATCAGCATCGGTATAATCTCTTTCGATGCTCATTTTTTCAAACAATGGTTCACGGTAATAATTAAATGCCCAAAGAATATGAAAGAAAAAATAAAATACCGAAAGAACACTCAAAACCGTTAAGAGGTTGTTTTTCCAATTGAGCCTCCAAGATTTTCTTTTGTTCCAAAACCATTTTAAAGCCAATACAATCAGAATAAAATAAATGCAATCACCCACAGAGAATGGAATTTTTCCTAAAATAATTCTCGAAAATTTTGATAGATATACATAAAATCCATTGCTGTAAAAACGTTCTACAACTTCCGGAAAAAATCGAATGATTTTTAAAATTAAAATTTGCAGAATTAAAAAAAATGGGAGAATGTATTTGCGTTTCACAATTTAGATTTTGGAAATGTAAATATAGTATTATTGTTTAAAATTAATAAAATGTTTGTTTAATCATTTGACAATTTTGAGAGCATATTCTGCAAGTAAAAAATCTATTGTTTAGAGTGAAAAATTGAATTTAAGGTTCTTTAAAATTAAAAAGCTGTTGGATTCCTTGCGTTAGGGATTGCTTCGCCAGTTCGCTTCGCTCGTGTGCAGTGGAGCTCTTTTTTATCAATTGCCGGGTTTAAACCCGTGGCAATTGATAAAAAAAGCGGGAACGAATAGTCCGGCCTTTAGGGAACGCCCAAAGCAATTTTAAAAACAAATTTCGTTTGCTAATTACTGCCGAAAAGAATTTAAACTTTGTAACTTTGAAGCTTGTAAATGTTAAACTTCAAACAAAAAATAAATGAGTCAAGAGATAAGAAATCTAGAACCAAAAGCACTTTGGAACAAATTTGCCGATTTGAATGCGGTGCCACGCCCTTCCAAAAAAGAAGAACGTGTAATTGAGTTTATGAAAGACTTCGGGGCTAGTTTGGGATTAGAAACTTTTGAAGATGAAATCCGAAATGTAATAATCCGTAAACCTGCTACACCAGGTATGGAAAATAGAAAAGCTTTGGTTTTGCAAGGACATTTGGATATGGTACATCAAAAAAATTCGGATACTGTTTTTGATTTTGATACTCAGGGAATCGACATGTATGTAGATGGGGATTGGGTTCGTGCCAGAGGAACAACTCTTGGTGCCGATAACGGTCTTGGCGTAGCAACTATTATGGCCATTTTAGAGAGCAAAGATATTCCGCATCCCGCTATTGAAGCGTTGTTTACAATTGATGAAGAAACTGGAATGACAGGAGCTTTGAATCTTCAGGGAGGAATTCTTCGTGGAGATATTTTATTAAATCTGGATACGGAAGAAGATGACGAAATTGGTATTGGATGCGCAGGCGGAATAGACGTTACAGCCACTGCTGAGTATGATGAAGAGGAAACTCCAGAGGGTTCTGTTGGTTATTCTATAAAGGTAAAAGGATTGAATGGCGGACATTCAGGAATGGATATTCACAAAGGTTTGGGGAATGCTAACAAAATAATGAATCGTTTATTATTTGATGGTTTTGATAATTTTGGACTGCAGATTGCTGAAATCAATGGAGGAAGCCTTCGCAATGCAATTCCGCGCGAAAGCACTGCGAAAGTTATTATTGCGGCTGTTTATGATGAAGCTTTTGTGTTCGATATGCAGCAAATTGTAAACGAAATCAAAGCAGAGTTTCAAACAACTGAACCTAATCTTGAAGTGGTTTTCGAAAAATTGGATACAGTTCCTGCGTCAGTGATGCCTCCGATAGCTCAATTCTATTTTGTTCGATCAATGTACACTGCTCACAACGGTGTTTACAGAATGAGTGCCGATTTTGATAATCTGGTTGAAACATCTAATAATATTGCCAAAGTAGAAGTAGGAGGAGGGAAGTTCTCTGTTCAATGTTTGACGCGCTCTTCAGTTGAATCATCCAAATTCGATCTTGCGAATGCTTTGCGTTCTGCTTTTGAATTAATGGGGTGTGAAGTGGAATTCTCAGGGGCTTATACTGGCTGGACACCAAACCCAAAATCTGAAATACTAGATGTTTTGGTTTCCATTTATGAAAAACAAAATGGAGAAAAACCTAATGTGGCAGCATGTCACGCAGGATTGGAATGCGGTATTCTAGGAACAAATTATCCGGATATGGATATGATTTCTTTTGGACCAACTATTCACGGAGCGCACTCTCCAGACGAAAGAGCAAGTATTTCTTCATCTCAAAAATATTGGAAATTTGTATTGGAAATTTTGAAAAATATTCCAGTAAAAAAGTAATCAGATTTGAGGTTGCAGATTTCAGTGCATAAAAATTAGACAATTTAGCATTAATACATAAAGCAGTTTAAAGATGATTCGTTTCATTTTTAAACTGCTTTTTTTTCTGTTATCTGCAATCTATTATCTGCAAATTAATCCCTTTTCGGGCTGTTTTTCTTTTCTCTCTTCTCTTCCTTTTTTTCTTTTGCGGTTTTAAGAGGCTCTTTTTTGACGGTTTTCTTTGCGTCTTGACTTTTTGACATGATACTATGTTTTAATTGTTTATTATAAATTCAATCTAGTAAAGATACCTCTTTTTTTGATTCTATATTAGAGTATTAGTGTTGTCTGTAAACTTCTATGCTGTCTTTTTCCAATCTTTGCTTGAGCCAGCTCATTAATTTTCTTTTGGAATCCAATTTTAATTCTGTTTTGCTTTTGTATAAAAATACGGGAATAATTTTGTCTTTGCTCGTGTATTGTGTGATAGCAATCGGCTTGATTTCAGGAAAAAGAATGGTAGCTTCTTTACTGACAATCGTATTGTTAGTTTGATAATTTGAAATCTTCTGTTGTAGATTTCGAATTAGTTCGTCTTTATCGATTCCAGATTTTTTATGGCTATTGATGGTATTTAGGATGTCGTTTTTTAAATCAAAAGTGTCCTGCTTAATCAGGAGCTGTGTATTTATTAAATCATAATCTTTCAATTTCTGGTTGAAGGATTTAATTTGTACAGAGCTTAATTTTTTAGACAAAAAAGCCAACTCTAAAATTTTCGGATTGCTGTTGTAATCGGTTCTTTTATAAATTAAGGTAAAATCTTTTTGAGGAAATTCATGTTTTATAAATTCTTCAGTGCGCTGTTTGTATTTTTTTTCGTCAAATAATCGATAAGCAAAATAAACGCTTGGAACAATCATGATTAAAAGGAGTGCTGTGATTCCTTGTTTTACCCGCTT
Organism: uncultured Flavobacterium sp.; assembly: GCA_963511795.1. Taxonomy (GTDB): domain Bacteria; phylum Bacteroidota; class Bacteroidia; order Flavobacteriales; family Flavobacteriaceae; genus Flavobacterium. The sequence continues at coordinate 9,747 of CAUPKP010000036.1, forward strand.
TTGATGTTTTAAATCAATTTGTTTGGCGATAGGATATTTTAAAAATTTGACAATTATAAAAGTGGAAATGCATATAAAAACACAATTGATAGTGTACAAATACAGCGCCCCTCCAAAAAACAGATAATTTCCGGTTGCCAGTCCATAACCAGCTGTACACAAAGGAGGCATCAAAGCCGTAGCGATGGCAACGCCTGGAATGGGATTTCCTTTTTCGACTCTGGTAACTGCAATGACACCAACCAATCCACCGAAAAAGGCTATCAAAACATCATAAATATTAGGAGAAGTACGTGCCAAAATTTCCGATTGGACTTCTTTGAACGGACTGATGTAAAAGTAAAGTGTCGAAACGATTAAGCTTACAATTGTGGCTATCGCAAGGTTTTTGATTGATTTTTTGACCAATCCAAAATCATACATTCCTAATCCAAAACCGGCTCCTACAATAGGTCCCATCAATGGTGAAATAAGCATCGCTCCGATAATTACAGCAGTCGAATTGACATTCAATCCAACCGAAGCAATCACAATGGCACAGGCCAAAATCCATAAATTGGAACCTCTAAAAGAGATATTGCCAATAATGTTTTCTAATACTTTTTTCTTGTCTTCTTCTCCTTTTTGAAGATCGATAAAATCTAAAATTTTCTGAATTATTTTATTCATTCTGATTTTGTTTTAAAGATGATGGTGTATGTTTTCTGTTGAGAGTAAATTTAAACAATAAAAAAATCCCCAACTAGTTTATAATTGGGGAATAATTTTGAAAATGTTATTTGGCATTAATTCTTCTTTAAAAATAAAATTAAACCAAGTATACTGACAATTAAAATAATCACAGCCGCTAAAACCATTGTCAAATCGCGTATGTTTTTGCCAGCCCAATCCATGAATAAAAATTTGTGAAATATGGCAAAAGAATAGCCTTCTACTACATCCGAATTTTCGATAACCGCTGCTAGTCTTGAAGTAGAAGTTTCAATGAAGTAAGTAGTTTTCTCTGGTGAGTCATATGCTAATTTTATGACTGGCAGACGTTTGTTGGCAAAACCATATTCGCGACTTTCAAATTCGGTAATTACTTTGGTTTCTAGTAAAGGGATGTTTTCAAGCGTTTGTTTGGATTCTGTACCACTGTCCATTTCGCAGCAAGCTGGTTTTGAATCACCATCACTGAAGTAAACAGCTAGAAATTTAGCGTATTCTATATCAAGGTTTGGAGTTGTTTTGTTAGTTGTTGCGTTGATGTAAATAGTTTCCGATTTTGGACTTACTTTTTTATCCCATTTTGATTTTGAATATGTTTTTAAAGTGGCGTATTTCTTTTTGGCCAATGCCAATTGACATCTGTAATACACACTGTCATTTAAAGTAATGATACTCAAATTTTCGAATCGATTCCAATCTAAAGCAATTCCGTTGCTTGGAGTTTGAATGTCTTTTGTATTAAAAACAGGTTCGTAGATCATTTTGTCTAAAGTATACGGATCCCACTTTGTTGTTGAGTGATAAGCTCCGCTAAAGGCAAAGGTTAAAGTAAATAATGAAATCCAAATTCCGATTTGGCGATGGTATTTTCGTAATCCTTTTTTAGGATTCAGACTGTCGGTCTTTTTGAATTGTTTCCAAAATAAACCATATATAAGAATACCACTTATGGCCGAAAAGAAGATGATAGAAAGAAATACAAACATTACAACAATACGAATGCTGTTGTTGCTAATCCAATCTATAAAAGACCAATTATGAAAAGTATCAAAAAACCAAATGAAGGCTTGTCTTGATTTTGGATTGTAAGTAGCCAATTTACTCGAAGCAGTTTCTACATACACTTCCATTCCATCAAGACGATTGAATGTGGTTTTGTAAACTGGTAAATACCGATTGATGTATTTGTATTGCGAAGTAAATTCGGTTACTAAATCAGTTTTTTCGATAGGACTTTCTTGATCGTCTAGAAAATAACGCGAAAGCCAATGTGCATATTTTTGGTCTCCATTTTCTAATTTTTTTGCATCTGAAGCATTGAAATAGATCAGTTCGCCTTTTGCTGTTTTTACTTGATAAAAGGTCGAATTGTCAAACGAAACAATTCGGAAATTTTTAAATTCAGTTATTTTATTTTTTTCTAATACCTGCTGAATAGAAAGTATCAATTGGGTTTTGTCAATTGGTTTGGATTCAAGGCGTTCGTTGGCAATTGTAGGCTTGAAAAAATGCGCCATAAACGGATGCATCAATCCGGATAACGTCCAGAAGATAACAGGAATTATAGTAATAATCCCAATAGTACGATGCCAGACATATACTTTTTGTTTTATCTTTTTAACGAACTTGGAATCTTTCTTTTTTGAAGTTTTTTCTTCTTTTACTGGTTTGTTCATTGTTTCTGTTTTTTAGACCCGGTAGAAGCGGCATCTCCCGATTTAGAAAAACAAGGCTTTTTTAGCCGTAGTTTTTGTTAATCGGGAATACAGCGGATGACGGGATTAGCTCCTAATTCTTATTTTTTTGATGAAAAATTATACTGCAGCCCGATCATAAATGTTCTTGGCGCAGCAGCAGTATAAGTAGGCTGGGCACTTGTTGTGTTTCCTCGGGATACATTATAAGCGTATAATTTGTCGGTAATATTGATTATGTTTCCGTAAATTTCTATGCCGCCCCATTCGTAACCTGCTCTAAAATTAAAAATATCATACCCAGCATATTTTACTGTGTTGATTTGGTCTTGGTAATAATTCCCAACCGATTGCCATTCCAGCGAAGTCCTGAATTTTGGAAACCAATTCGGGTAATAACTGATTTCAGAATTTCCGGACCATTTTGGGGCTTGAGGCATTTCATTTCCGTTAAGGTTTTGCAAAACATCTGTTGGATTGTCTGAAACCTTAAAATCTACAAAAGTATGTTTGGCAACTGTACCGCCAAATCGAATGTTCACTTGATTAGAAAGCAGTTTGTAATTGCCGCCAAATTCAATTCCTTTATGTCTGGTTTCTCCAACAGAACGATAGTCGGTTGAATTATCGGGTAAACGCACGCTTAATAATTCGTTTTTACCTTCCATATAATAAACAGCATAATCAAAGTTTAATTTGCCTTCTAGGAATGATAACCAACCGCCAACTTCATAATTATCGAAAGTCGCCGGTTCCAAATTATAGTAGAATTCTGCTGGTTTTCCAGTTGTTCCTCCAGTTCCGGGTTTGGCTCTAAAAATAGATGTGATTCCGGGAGGAGCAAATCCTTGGGAATAATTTCCGTAAACGCCGGTAAATGAAACAGGATTATAGTTGGCACCCGCTTTGAAAGTTGGTTTGTCGTATATTTTTGTTCCTGTGGAATTGTCTAGTGCATTGTTATATTCTACTTTTAAATTGTCATATCGTGCACCAGCAGTAAAAATTAATTTGTCAATAGGATTAAAACTCACTTGTGCATATCCAGCGGTATTGAAAATATCGGCAGTATAATTGGCTAATTTTATATCAGGACGTTCGGCAGTAATTTCATAATAATCGACTGTTTGTTTTCCCGGAGTTCCTGGGTTTAAATTGGCTTTCATTTCCAGTAAGTAAGACCAATAGGTAACAGGAGAGTAATCATAAAGAGCTCCGCCAACAATTTTGGTATTTAAAAAATCAAATTTTTGAGTGTGCTGTCCAATAGCACCATAGCTTTTGAAATTATTGGAGTTGACTTCACCTTTTGCGGTAGTCGGATTTACGGTTGGACTCCATCTTATTCCGTATGATGGATTTTGCCCTAATTTGTTGTCACGGAAATATGCTGTAATATAACTGTTGGCATCTTCATTCCAATCGTGTTCTAAGGTCAGCCGTGTTCTCAAGGCATCTGATTTGCGATAGGTAAAATCGGTTGTGCTTTTGTAGGTTCTATTGTAAAATGCATCTTCGTTGACACTTCCGCTCATGTCCGAATTGTATTTACCCCACATCGTGCTACTGATTAATCGGGTTTTATTGTTTATGTTATAGTCAAGTCTAAAGTTAAGATTGTCCTTTTTGTAATCAGAATAAGTCATCCAGCCGTTTTCCTGTAAGCTGGAAATTCCGGCAATATGAAAACCGACTTTGCCTATTGTTGCTCCGCCAGCCGCTTGAATTCTTTTATAGCCCCATTGGTCTGCTTGGATTCCAAATTTAAATTCTGGATTTATAGAAGGTTTTAGAGAGATTAAATTTATTGTACCGCCTACAGCTTCTGGGCCATACAAAGAAGAAGCAGGACCTTTTACTACTTCAATATTTTGAAGATTAAATTGGTTAATCTCTAATAAAGCATTGTGGTTAAAAATCCCCATTGGACGAATTGGCAAGCCATCTTCCAGATATAAATAATACGCATTGGTAGTCATCGGCTGGCGAATGGACATCGAATGTTGTTCATTTCCAAGATTTACCATTAATACACCGGGTGTTTTATTTATGATTTCATAAGCTGCAACGGCTTTGGTTTCGTTAATGGTTTTCGCGGTTAATTTGCTGACAGCTGCAGGTGTTTCTTTTCGTAATGTTGCAGAACGATTAGCAGTTATAAATACACTTTCAAGTTCTTGTGTTTTAGTGCTGTCTTTTTCGGTTTTATTTTGCGCAATAGTGATTTGCCCCAATAATAGGAGGGGAAATAGAATTTTTTTCATTTCTGATTTATATAAATTTGGAATAATAACAATTGTTTCATTGGCTTAAAGCCAATGAAAAATATTTCAAAAAAATTGAAAAGTGTAATTAGAATTTATATAAAATAGGAGGGAGGACGAAAGTTTGGCACCACAACCGCAATTGGTTTCCTGTCAAAATAAAAGTAGTTTTTTTGAGAAGAAAAAGAAGATTCAGTAATAATTGCAGAATTCATTTGCAAAGTGTTTTGAATGTAAACCAGCTCCAATTTTTCCTTGAGGTTGTTTTGCATTTCTTTCTCGTTGTCCTCAAATTGTTTTAAACTTTTTTTAAGTTCACAATTTCCGTTACACGTATTGTTGGCTATTTTTCTTTGAATACAAATGGTTTTGGCAATCTCATCTTGGTTTATTTTAAATCTGGCATATATAATTATGTTTCCAAAAGAGGGAAGCAGCAATATAGACGAAAGTAATATGATGAAGAATTGTTTCAGACTGTTTTATATTTGAGTGAAAAAGTAAATTTTATCTTGTTTAATAAAAAAAGGATAATATAATTATAATGTGTAATTTACATTAACACTCCATCTATAATTTGCTTCCATATTTCCATTAGATAGATTCTGATTAATTGGCAACATAGCGTTTATACCAATGGAAAATTTATCTTTCCCTGCTTCAATACCAAATTTACTAAACAAAACATCGCCTGCTGTATTAGGGACATCTAATCCGTGTTGTTTATTACTTTGATAAACTTCTCCAGCAATACCAAGCTGTGGAGCTATTTTAGCTTCATTTTTTAATTCGAATAAATAAAATAAAGTACTAGAGTAATTGAACTGATCTCCGTATTGATACTCTTTCTCATTTTCGGTTTTAAACACATAATTCAACATAGTGCTCAATCCTAGATTTTTCTTTTTAAGCACATATTCCGTTACCAATAAATAATCCCAACTTCCAGTACCTAACTGAAAACTTTGATTGATTGTTCCAAGATTATTTGCTTCTTTGAATTTTCCTGTTGGCATTTTTATTCCCCCACCCGTATTTAATTTATGAACGAAAACTGTACTATCTTTATGTGTTTCATAAACAGAATACAATGCCAATACAGTTATATCGCCTAATCCCGAAATATCTTGTGTTCCTGTGCTTAAAGTTCTTTCATTAAAATGGTAAGGAACTAATGCAGAAATCTGAATTTTGTTAGTAACAGGAATTCTTCCCCAAGCTTGAATCGTATTGAAATTTTCATCAATCCAAGGTGAGTTGGCAAAAATCCCATCTCTACTCGTGTAGCTTTGCTTAAAATAACGCAACCCCACAAAATTATTATCTAACATCGAGCTAAAACCCATACTGCCCCCACTTGCCGAGCAACCGCAGGCATCACAGTCGTCTTCAAAATCTTTGTATTCCATTAGTTGCATTTTCTGAAATGTAAATCTCGAAATACTGTCTTTTGGGATAATTGCCGAAGCGCTATAATTTGCAAAAAGAACAAAAAAAGTGGCTAAAAATGTATTTTTCATAGTATTTAATTTTCTGAAAATCGTTTATCAGTAAGGTATTCGTAATCGGTTAATGTTTTTAGGAAAGCAATCAATTGTTTTTTATCCGTTTCAGAAATTGGAATTCCTAACTTCCCATTCTGATTCAATACAGGATCTAAAGTAGCCGAAGCCAAAACACCATTCGAATAATGATCTAAAACTTTTTCCAAAGTAGCAAATCGTCCGTCATGCATATAGGGAGCTGTTTTTTCAATATTTCTCAAAGTAGGTGTTTTAAATTTTCCTAAATCTTCAATATTATCTGTTACTCTAAATCGTCCTTTTTTTATCATCAATTCAGTATCATCAGTGAAATCATTATCGATTCCGTTATTGTGATACAAATTATCTGTTAATAAAGGAGTGGAGTGGCAAGAAAAACAAAATTTTTCCGCCAGTTGCAATCCTTTTAATTCGTCGGAATCAAGAGTTCCGCCTGACTCTTTTCGAATGTATTTGTCGTATTTCGAATTTGCCGAAATTAATGTTCGTTCAAATTGCGCAATTGCTTTAACAATATCAGCCTAATTGATTTCTTTGCCAAAGGCTTTGTTGAATAGCCTTGGATAATTAGCATCTACATTCAATTCTTCAATTAATTCAGTTAGATTTTGGTGCATTTCATCCTGATGTGCCAAAGGAGCAAAAGCCTGAGATTCTAAATTAGTAGAACCGCCATCCCAAAACAAACCGTTGTTTGCCCAAGCCAAATTGATTAAGGCAGGAGAATTGCGCTCTAAAATTTTTCCTGAAATTCCTTGCTTTGTTAAAGCAAAACCATCTGAGAAGGATAAATTTTGCTGATGACAAGTCGCGCAAGAAACCTCATTGTTTCCTGAAAGTCTTTTGTCAAAAAACAATTTTTTCCCCAGAGTAATTCCCTCTTCGGTTAAAGGATTGGTTTTGGAATCAATAAAATCTGGAAAATTATCAGGAACCGTTACCAATGGCAACGTTTCCTGATAAGAATCATCGGTATCGCTACAGGAAAAGCTTAAAAAAGCTAATCCTATAACAATCCCTGTTTTTATATTCTTGTTGAACATTAATTATTCTACACTTTTTACAGTAAATACATTGTTTTTGTAATTGTCTGCTACTTGAGTCATCAAAGCAGCTTTGCTAGCTGATACTTTAGGATTAGCAACCAAATCAAGATCTTTTACAATTTTTTCTACATCAACAGTCAGGTTTAGTTTTGCTGTTTTGCTGTTGCTTACTACTAATGCTGTTGGTAAAGTGATTTCTACGGTTCTTAAGTTAGCATTTAAACCTGTTTCTACTGAAATAGCTACTGGTGTAGTTGGAGTAACATTTTTTCCTGTCAAAGAAGAAAAGATATAACTAGTGTGCCACATCCAAGATACGTTTGTCATTCCGTTTAATTGAGACAATTCGCCAGCCTGAAGACTCATATTGTCATTGTGAGCAGCATCAACACCAACAGAGAAAATGATTTTGGTATAAGATCCAGAAGGTACTGCCGTTAAGTCAATCGCTTCTCTTTTTTTAGCTGGATAGGTAAAAGCTCCTTCTTGTACTGAGACAGCGGTAGTTTCCTCCATCAAAAAATAAGAATTAGCAACTGAGTAGTTTTCGTTTTTAGCATTTACTAATTTCACATCGCTAATCCAATAACGCAAACCCTCAAATTGAATTGATTGTCCTCCAATTGTAAAGGGTGTATTTAGAGCAAAATCAGCCGTTCCTACTTTTGCATCAAAATTGATTTGTGTATTTCCATTTACATCTGGAGTAGTGTTGTCATCATCGTTAGAGCAAGAGTTAAGAGAAATTAAAGTGATAAGAGCAAAAGTGATATTTTTAAAATTTTTCATTTTGTATTTTTTTTATAATAATAAGTTGCTTTTTAAAATTCCGAAAATCGTTTATCGGTTAAAAATTGTGTGTCTGTCAGCGTTTTCAAAAACGCAATAATTTGTATTTTCTCGGTATCCGTAAGTGAAATTCCGAGTTTTCCGTTTTGTTTCAAAATAGGATCTAATGTTGGAGAATCTACCACACCAGAATTATAATGTTCTAAAACGCCTTCTAAAGTTCCAAATCTTCCGTCGTGCATATAAGGTGCAGAAACTTCTATATTACGCAGGCTTTGTACTTTGAATTTGTAATAATCAGCAACCAATTCAGTTACTCTGTAGCGTCCTACGTCGTTTACTTTTGGATTTACTGCCAATCCATTGTTGCGAAAAGAATTGTCCGTCATTAAATCAGTAGCGTGGCAGGAAGCACATTTTGCTTTGAATAAAGTGTATCCTGCCGATTCGTCACTTGTAAATGCTCCATCAGTTTCATTTCGGCGGTATTTGTCAAACTTCGAATTAGATGATACCATCATCACCATAAATTGCGAAAGCGCTTTCAGCATATTTTCGGTTGTAATAGCTTTGTCTTCAAAAGCTTGACTAAATAATTTAGAATACTCCTTGTCTGCCTTCATCATTTTGAGGATTGCATTCAAGTCGCCATTCATTTCGATAGCACTCGTTAACGGAATTATAGGTTGCAAATCCAAATGATTCGTCGCTCCGTCGTACATAAATGTAGTTTGGAAACCCATATTTTGAATCGGTGGTGCGTTGCGAGTACCTATTGCATCGCCAACTCCATGACTAACTGTGTGTCCGTGATGGGTAAAAGCGTTGGCTTGGATGTGACAAAAGCCGCAAGAAACCAGTCCATCTGAAGCCAAACGTCCATCATAGAACAATTTCTTGCCTAGCACAAAACCTTTTTCGGTTGGTTTGTTCAACTCAATATTGTAGGCTAAAGCGGGAAAGTTTGACGGGACAGTAAACTCCAGAGGAATATTGATGTATTGCTCGTCTTCGCTATCATCGCTGGAACAGCTTACCACAAAGGGAAGCAGCAGCCAAAGAAAATGTTTTATTTTTAGCATTTTGTATGGTTTTTTAAAGCACTAAATGTGTTTTCTAGCCTCGATAGCAGCGACATCCTTTTTAGGCGGTGTTTGCCAGAAAAGATATAGCGGATAGCGGGACAACTGTTGTTGAAAACAGGAATTTTGCTCCTAAAAATAAAATTAGTCGTTGTGTACGTGATCTACTCTGAACATTTTAGAAATATTGGTAGTAATGGACTCCAAAATTGTACCGCCCATAATCATAGCACCCATTCCGCCCATATTGTTGTCAGAAAGTTTAATGGTGTTTTGTCCGTCAAGAATTTTGGACAAATCTGTTACAATGTGAATATCCGGACTGATGTTGCCTCTAACCAATGCTTTGGTAGGTAAATCCAGTGTTACTTCGGTATAATTGTAAGCTGTTCCAGTTTGTCCTGTATGAATCATAAAAGAAGTAGCTGTAGTTACAGTTGCAGAAGTAAAAGTACCTTCGAATGCAAAAAATTTGTAACCTGCAGACCAACTCCAAAGCAAATCTTCAGCTTGTGCTTGTGCCAAGAAATCACCTTGTCCAGAAGCACCTAATTGCCATTGTTCTTTGTCAACACCAATTCCGAATTTTACCTTAGTGTAATCGCCAGTTGGAACATCTGTAAGTTCAAATTTATAACCTGCTTCTGAATCTTCATCAGCAATAAAATAGCTTTTTGCTTTAGGGTAAGTAAAAGTAGTTCCATCTGCTTTTGTTAAAACAATATTGCTAACGATGTATTTTACTAAACTTATTTTTAATTTTTCGTTATTAGCTGTTGTGTTTGTTTGTGTATTCAAAATAAGATCATTACTGGCATACGAGTTGTCAAATTTCAATCCTATTTTCCCAGTTTCAGCAGCGTTGTTTTCGTTATCATCACTTGAACATCCTGTAATAAATGCACTTACAGCCAAAATTAATAAGGCTTTGTATACTATATTTTTCATTTTTGAATTTTTATATAAATTATTTTTTTTGAATGCAAGCATTCTTCCATTACATATAATGCAATGAAAATTATTTCAATAGAAATTGAAACTGAAATTTAGAATTTATATAAAATATGCGGGCGGACGAAAATTTGATAAAGCAACCGCAATTGGTTTTTTATCAAAAGTAAAGTAGTTTTTTGGAGTAGAATAAGTAGATGCTGCAATTGAATAAGCAGTTTCTAATGTGTTTTGAATGTAAACCAGCTCTGATTTTTCTTTGAGATTGTTTTGCATTTCTTTCTCATTGTCGTCAAATTGTTTTAAACTTTTTTTAAGTTCACAATTTCCGTTACACGTATTGTTGGCTATTTTTCTTTGGATACAAATGGTTTTGGCAATCTCGTCTTGGTTTATTTTAAATTTGGCATATATGATTATGTTTCCAAAAGATGGAAACAGTAATATAGACGATAGCAATATGACAAAAAATTGTTTCAGACTGTTTTATATTTTAGCGCAAAAATAGTTTATTTTTTTAAGATAATTTTGTCTTTTAATGTTAAAAAAGATTGTAATACAAGTAGAGTATACTATATTTCATTACAACAGAAAAACACCAGCATTCAATTACTGGTGTTTTTATGTTCAACTTATTTGATAAAAATTTCTTTATGGATTTTAACCCATTCTTCTATTGAAGTCATTTTTACAGGCAGTTTTTCTAAAACTTCTTGCAGGTTCGGATTGAATTTTGTTGGATATTCTGGAAGACTGGCCAGCATTTCATAGTATCCTTGTACGCCTCTAGCACTTTCTTCTCCAACAAGAATGCTTAATTTGTCTCCAAATTCTTTCGGTGGCATAGCATAGAAATCAATTTTTTCACCCAAACCAATAGTGAATTTTTCAGCAAGATCATTTCCTTTCAGGTTATCCAAACCACTAATCATAAATGATTGTCCTGATAACTCTGGTTTGTATAAAGCTTCAACAACAAAAGCACTAACATCTCTTGAGGCAATAAAACCAATAGGCATATCTTCAGGAGTTGGGTAAGCTACTTTTCTTTCATTCTTTACATAATCGGTTGTATAAGGTGCCAATAAATTTTCGGCATAAATAGACGGTTCGATTATTACATAAGGTACTCCAGAATTTTCAAGATACTCTTTTGTGTCTAATTTTGCATCTTCCATAGGAATTCCTAATTTTTGTGGTGCCAAATATCCACTGGTGTTCCAAACTATCATTTTTACACCATTTGCTTTACCGGCATCGATTACATTTTTGGCTAATTGAAATCCGTCTGCTGGGTTAGGAAGAGAAACAGGAATCAACAAAGCAATAGTATCAATACCTTTAGTGATTTCTTTCATTTTTTCTACATCAGACATATCGCCCAATACTGGAAATGCTCCTGCTTTTTTCAGTTTGTCAAAGTTCTTTTCTGAACTCGTTACAGCATAAACTTCTGCTCCTTTATTCTTTGCTTCTCCAATCACGTGAAACTGTTGTGAGCCTGTAGCTCCAAATACTAATACTTTCATTTTTTTATCTTTTAGCTGTTTAATTTTTGGTAAAATTATATTATTACTTACTTTTGCACAAGTACTTACCTATTGGTTAAGTACTTACCAAATGGTTAGAATAATTGATTATCAATGGAAAAAAACTTAAAAATAAATCCACCATGTGACGAAAGATGTCCTGTGAGAGCATCTTTAACACTGTTAAGCGGTAAATGGACATTAATGATATTGTTTCAAATCAACGCAAATGTGGTGCGATATGGCGAATTGAAAAGAGCTGTTACAGGTATTAGTGAAAAAATGCTGATACAAGAATTAAATATGCTTGTTGAAAACAAATTGGTTAGTAAAAAAGTCTATCCACAAATTCCTCCTAAAGTAGAATATCGGTTGACTGAATTAGGATTGAAAACTTTGCCTATTGTAGATCAGTTGGCTCAATTTGGTTTGGAAAATTTAGTTTAACAACATAGCATTAATTAGCAATTGTCTAGTTCTGAAAAAGTGATACAGGATTGATAAAAAATAAAAGTGCAATTTTAAACTTATACACTTTTTGGGACAGTGTCGAAAAAAGTAACTATTTACTTTTAAATCTCTACTAAATTTAATGAAAAAAATCCCCAACTACTTTCGTAATTGGGGATTCAAGTTTAGTCTGTTTTTTATTAAGAAACCAAAACCCAAGCTCCGCTGGCAATTAAGCTTTCGGCTTTTTTGAATTTCATTTCTTGTGTTTGTCCATTGGCAACATTTTGAATGGTTACCGTATCATTGCGATTTATTTTTGGCTGGTCGCGAACGATAGTTTCCGTAATTTGACGTTGCTGTGTTTGTCCAGCTTCTTGATTAGCACTTTCACTATTTGGAATTTCGTCTTTGCTTAACTGATAATCTTCAACCTGACGCTCGATTCTTGCTTCTTCAATGACAGGAGCATTTTGAGCTGGAAGATCACCTTTGAATAAAAATGAAATTACTTCTTTATTTACATTATCCAGCATACTGCGGAACAAATTGAAAGCTTCTAATTTGTAGATAAGCAATGGATCTTTTTGTTCATGAACGGCTAATTGAACAGATTGTTTCAATTCGTCCATTTTACGTAAATGTTTTTTCCAAGCTTCATCAACAATAGATAAAGTGATATTTTTTTCAAAATCAGCTACCAATTGAGTTCCTTCTGTTTCGTAGGCTTTCTTCAAATCAGTTACAACATTGAACATTTTTATTCCATCGGTAAACGGAACTACAATACGCTCAAAATGATTGTTTTTGTCCTCATAAACATTCTTGATGATAGGGAAAGCTTCTCTAGCGCTTCTTTCTGTTTTTTGGGTATAAAACTCAAGTGCTGCTTTATACAGCTTACCTGTAATTTCAATTTCATTCAGTTTAGAGAAATCTTCTTGTGAAACAGGTGAAGTGAATGAGAAATAACGGATAATTTCAAATTCAAAATCTTTGAAACTGTTATTAGCTTTATTTTGATCAACAATCAGTTCGCAGGTGTCATAAAGCATGTTAGCAATATCCAGTTTTAAACGCTCACCAAATAAGGCATGACGACGGCGTTTGTATACAACTTCACGCTGCGCATTCATTACGTCATCATATTCCAATAGACGTTTACGAACACCAAAATTGTTTTCTTCTACTTTTTTCTGAGCACGTTCAATAGATTTTGTCATCATCGAGTGCTGAATAACTTCTCCTTCCTGCAATCCCATTCTGTCCATTACTTTCGCTACTCTTTCAGAACCAAATAAACGCATTAAGTTATCTTCCAGAGAAACATAAAATTGTGAACTTCCTGGGTCTCCTTGACGTCCTGCACGACCACGTAACTGACGGTCAACACGACGAGAGTCATGACGCTCTGTACCTACAATCGCTAAACCTCCAGCCGCTTTCACTTCGGGAGTTAATTTGATATCGGTACCACGACCCGCCATATTGGTTGCAATCGTTACTACACCTGCTTTACCAGCTTCTTCAACAATCTGCGCTTCTTGTTTGTGCATTTTTGCATTCAATACGTTGTGAGTTACACCACGCATTTTCAACATTCTACTCAATAATTCTGAAATCTCAACCGAAGTTGTACCAATAAGAACTGGTCTTCCTGCTTTTGATAATTCGGTTACATCTTCAATAACAGCGTTGAATTTTTCACGAGTTGTTTTGTAGATGTAATCTTCTTTGTCTATACGAGCCATTCCTCTGTTGGTAGGAATTTCAACAACATCCAATTTGTATATTTGCCATAATTCGCCAGCTTCTGTTACAGCTGTTCCAGTCATACCTGCCAATTTGTTGTACATTCTGAAATAGTTTTGCAAAGTAACAGTTGCAAAAGTTTGTGTAGCGGCTTCGATTTTTACGTTTTCTTTGGCCTCAATCGCCTGGTGTAAACCGTCTGAATAACGGCGTCCATCCATGATACGTCCAGTCTGCTCATCTACAATCATGATTTTGTTGTCCATGATAACATATTCAACATCTTTTTCGAAAAGAGAATATGCTTTTAAAAGCTGCGTTAAAGTGTGAATACGTTCACTTTTTACTCCAAAATCTTGGAACAATCTTTCTTTTTCTTCCGCTTCAGCATCTTTGTCTAATTTTTTCTTTTCGATAGCTGCGATTTGAGTTCCAATGTCCGGAAGGACAAAAAAGTCTGCATCTGTATCTTTTGAAAGATATTCGACACCATTATCAGTTAAGCTTACTTGGTTATTTTTTTCTTCAATTACAAAATACAGCGCTTCATCCACTTTTGGCATTTCGCGGTTGTTATCCTGCATGTATTGATTTTCGGTTTTTTGAAGCAATTGTTTAATTCCTTCTTCACTCAAAAATTTAATTAAAGCTTTGTTTTTAGGTAAACTCCTGTAAGCTCTTAATAATAAGAAACCTCCTTCTTTTGTGTTTCCTTCTTTGATTAATTTTTTTGCTTCGGCAAGAAAGCCATTTGCTAACTGACGCTGTAAGGCAACCAAGTTTTCAATTTTTGGCTTCAGCTCATTAAATTCATGACGGTCTCCTTGCGGAACCGGTCCTGAGATGATAAGCGGTGTACGGGCATCATCAATCAAAACAGAATCGACCTCATCGACAATAGCATAATTGTGTTTTCTTTGAACTAAATCTTCAGGAGAATGGGCCATGTTATCTCTTAGGTAATCAAAACCAAATTCGTTATTGGTACCATAAGTAATGTCTGCGTTATATGCGTTCTTTCTTGCTTCTGTACTTGGCTGATGATTATCAATACAGTCTACAGTCAATCCATGAAATTCAAAAAGCGGCGCTTTCCATGTGCTGTCACGTTTGGCTAAGTAATCATTCACTGTTACCAAATGCACACCGTTTCCTGTCAAAGCATTCAGATAAATAGGCAATGTTGCTACCAATGTTTTACCCTCACCTGTCTGCATTTCTGCAACTTTACCTTCGTGCAGCACCATTCCGCCAATTAATTGTACGTCATAGTGAATCATGTCCCAAGTAATCTGCTTTCCGGCTGCATTCCAAGTGTTAGCCCAAATTGCATTATCGCCATCAAGGGTGATGTAGCTTTTTGAAGCAGAAAGCTCTCTGTCTTTTGGAGTAGCTGTTACAGTTATTTCAGTATTGTCTTTGAAACGTCTTGCAGTTTCTTTTACCACAGAAAAAGCTTCTGGAAGAATTTCCATTAAAGTTTTCTCAGAGATGTCGTATGCTTCTTTTTCAAGAGCATCAATAGCAATATAAATGTCTTCGCGTTTGTCAATGTCTTCGATGCTTTCTACTTCCAGTTTAAGGGAAGCGATTTTTGCATCTTTCTCTGCACGGGCCTGTTTTATTTTTTCTTTAAAAAAAACTGTTCTAGCTCTTAATTCGTCATGTGACAAAGCTTGTAATGCGCTTTCAAAAGTTTTTATTTTATTTAAATAAGGTTGTAAAGCTTTGACATCTTTTTGGGATTTATCACCAACAAAGACTTTAATAATACTGTTTATGAAACTCATGATCTGTTTTTATTTCTATTTAATAACTGTGTAAATTTAAACAAAAAAAAAGCCTCTTTTGAGACTTTTTCTTGGTTTACTTTTTAATATTCATCCTCGTTCCAAAGATAATCTTCGTCCGTTGGATAATCGGGCCAAATTTCTTCCATTGATTCATATATCTCGCCTTCGTCCTCAATTGACTGAAGGTTTTCTACTACTTCTAATGGAGCTCCTGCTCTAATAGCGTAGTCAATAAGTTCGTCTTTGTTAGCAGGCCACGGTGCATCGCTTAAATATGATGCTAATTCTAATGTCCAATACATATCTATCGATTTAGTTTTGTGCAAAAATAAATTTTTTACTGAAAAAGACAAGTAAAAAACCATTTATTTTTTATAAAGTTAAGAACGTATTTTCAGACAGCGGATTTAAAGTAACTTATTACAGTTTTTTTAACTCGAAATTTTCTCTAAATACTGCAAAACTGAAAACTGTTATCTGTAAACTTGATTCTATTTTCTGGGAATCCATTTTACTTCATCAGCCTTTAAATCAACAGACAACTTTCGTGCCAATACAAAAAGGTAGTCAGAAAGTCGGTTTAAGTATTTGATAGCTATTTCGGCAACAGGTTCATTATGACTTAAATGTACTGCTAAACGTTCTGCTCGGCGACAAACGCATCGTGCTATATGACAATATGACACAGTTTGATGTCCGCCGGGCAACACAAAATGAGTCATTGGCGGAAGCGCCTCTTCCATTGTATCTATTTCTTTTTCTAATAGCTCGATATCGATTTCTGTTATTCCAAGATTTTTCAGCCGAAGCTCGCCGTTTTTCATCACTTCTTTTTCAGGAGGAGTAGCCAGTATGGCACCAATGGTAAAAAGGCGGTCTTGTATTTCGATAAGGATATTTTTGTAATGGCTTTTTATTTCCTGATCACGAATGAGTCCAATATAGGAATTCAATTCGTCAATCGTTCCGTAACTTTCTATGCGGATATGGTCTTTTGGTACTCGGGTGCCACCAAAAAGGGCAGTGGTGCCGTTGTCACCGGTTTTAGTATATACTTTCATCTTAATTTAGAGGTTGGAAGTTAGAAGTTAGAGGTTAGAAGTTCAGAGTAATTCTAACTTCTAATCTCTAACCTATTTAGTAGTATCACTTTCAATCACACCATCTCTCAAGCGGATAACTCTGTGAGCATAAGCAGCAATTTCTTCTTCGTGAGTAACTAAGATAACAGTGTTTCCATTTGCATGAATATCACTAAAAAGTTTCATAATTTCTAATGACGTTTTACTGTCTAGATTTCCTGTTGGTTCATCGGCAAGTATAATAGAAGGTTTATTTACCAATGCTCTGGCGATGGCTACACGCTGACGCTGTCCTCCTGAAAGCTGATTAGGCTGGTGATCCATCCTGTCTGCAAGGTTTACCTGAGTTAGGACTTCTGTGGCGCGTACAGCGCGTTCCGATTTGGAATAGCCTGCATAAATCATTGGCAGTGCTACATTATCAAGTGCTGTTGTCCTAGGCAAAAGATTGAATGTTTGAAAAACAAAACCTATTTCTTTGTTTCGGATTTCGGCTAATTCATCATCTTTCATGTGGCTAACATTCTTTCCATTCAAAATATAAGTGCCAGACGTTGGAGTATCCAAGCAGCCTAATAAATTCATTAAAGTAGATTTTCCAGATCCCGAAGGTCCCATCAAGGCTACATATTCTCCCTTATTAATTTCCAGATCAATGCCTTTTAGTACATAAACAATTTCGTTTCCTAGTACAAAATCTCTTTTAATATTTGTAATTTTTATAAGTGGGTTTTTCATCAGAATTTTATATTGCTTCGCCAGTCCGCCTTTTAGGCTTGTTTGCAGATTGTTTGATTTTGTTTTTAAAAGTACAAAAGACTTTTTAATAATTTATAAGTAGCAGTTGATGGTTTTTTGTTACAATTTATGAAATGTAATATTATCGGTGCTGATAACAATTTGTTTTTAAAATGGTTAATATATTCTGATCTGCTATTGCTGTTTAAAAATATTTTTATTTGAAAGTAAAAAAGTGTTAAAATTAAATTTAAATGTATTTTGTCGATTTTATAATAATTTTAACGATTATTTTTAATTGGTTTTAATTTTGATATAGTATTTTTGACTTATGAAAGTTTAGGTTTATTGGTTAGTTAGTAAAAAGTAAACTTTTAGATATTTGCTTTAAGTCTTTCGGCTTTTTGCAAAAATCATAGTAACAAGGTTAAGGTTAGGTTATTTAAACAAAAGACAGTCATGGGGGTGACTGTCTTTTTTTTTGCTCTATTTCGAAATGTCTTCTCTTTATGATTTGTTATAAAGAAGTGTTAGGTTCTGATTATAAAATGCTGTTTTGGCTGTTCATGTCTGAAGAAAACTAATCCCCATTGAAAAGTATCTATGCTTACGGTTACTTTAGGATTACTTTTTATAATTTCCCAGGCTTTTTCCATTTCTGCAGACCAGTGAATGTCATCAAATATCCACACTGTTTCATTTGTAATTGTTGGCAGTAATAAATCGAAATAGTCTACAGTTGCTTTTTTGGAATGATTGCCGTCGAAGTAGATCAGTTGGCAGATTTCAGTTTTCAGTTGGCAGTTCTCTAGGTAATTATTAAACTCAGCTACAACACATTCTGCATTATTACAATTGAATTTTTGCAGTTGCAGTTGAGCTTGTCTTGCAGTTTCCGGACAGCCTTCTAAAGTTATAATGGAGGCTTTAGGATTTCCTAATGATAGGGCAGAAGTGGCTAATCCAAGAGAAGTTCCAATTTCTATTATGGTATCCGGTTGAAAATAATTTACAATTCGAAACAATAATTGGGCTCGTTTGGTTGAAATTCCAGCTGTCTTGGCAATTTGGGCTATTGGTCTCACATTCGATTTAAAAACACGTGAACCTGCTCCAAAATCAGTTACTTCGATTGTGTTTTTGTTCTGCAAAAGTTCGTTTCGATACTTTTTTAAAATATCATATTCCAGTTTGAATTTCTTATCATAAAAACATTTGGTCAATAAATTAAAGACAAATGGCGAGTGAACAGCATGTTCGTTTTTAGAATGCCAAAGAAAATGTAAGTAGGATTTGATTTGAAAAAACATAGAAACTATTTCACTAAGGTTCACAAAGAAAATGCGAAGATACACAGAGATTTCTTAAGTCCTAATACATAAACTAAAAACTAAATTTTGGGTGTCTCAGTGCTTTCTTAAAGATTCTTTGGGAATGGTATTTATTAAAGTACATTCCAAAATTGAACTGTCCCAAAATTTAAAACTATATTTGCAGACTTGGAATTTATGGAGCGAACAGCAATGATTTTTTTATAATGATGAACGAAATAATAGGAGATAGGAATGTAATAACTTCCGAAGAAATAGACCAATGTATCGCTATTTTGACTCAATTGAATACTGATACCGACCAGATTTTTGAAATACCAAAAGAGCAAAGAACTGCTTTGATCAAAGCGGCCGGACAATTTTCACGTCCAGATCGTGATGAGCTTGCGAAGAGAAAAAAAGACGGAAAAGCAGTTGCCAAACGCAAGCAGGAGAAGAAAGATAGAACCGCCCGAAAGGAAACTGGAATTCGTTCGGCGCGTGAAGCGAGTATTTTTGTCGCTCCAAAACTGTTGGCTTTGCATGATTTGGATTCCAAAGAACAGTTGGAACTCGAAACACCTCGAAAATGTTATGTATGTAAAACTGAGTTTACGAAAATGCACCATTTTTATGATACAATGTGTACAGACTGCGGGGATTTTAATTATGCCAAGCGTTTTCAAACAGCTGATGTAAACGGTCAGATTGCTGTAATTACTGGATCTAGACTAAAAATCGGATATCATATTACTTTGATGCTTTTGAGAGGTGGAGCGACTGTAATTGCTACGACCCGTTTCCCTGTAGATTCAGCTTTGCGGTTTTCTAAAGAAGATGATTTTAATGAGTGGGGACACCGCCTGAAAATTCACGGATTGGATTTGAGACATATTCCAAGTGTTGAGATTTTTTGCAATTTCATAGAACAAAAATACGGACGACTTGATATTTTAATCAATAATGCGGCTCAAACGGTGAGAAGACCTTCGGGATTTTATACACACTTAATGGAAAACGAAGAGCGCTCAATTGGTTCTTTGCCACAGCAGGCTCAGGAATTATTATTAGATCATACCAATTGTTTGGATGAATTAAAAGTATTGACTTCTAGTGCTTCTTCTAATCAAAATATGCCGGTAACTTGGCACGGACCTGAACCCGGAATTGGTTTAAGGGCTTCCGCCAAATTATCGCAGATTCCGTATTCGTTTGATAATGCACTAGTAGCACAAGAAGTTTTTCCAGAAGGAGAACTCGATGCCGATTTACAGCAAGTAGATTTACGGAAAGTAAACAGCTGGAGATTAAAATTAGGCCAAATCGAAACCACTGAAATGATTGAAGTACAGCTTGTGAATTCGGTAGCGCCTTTCGTGCTGTGCAACCGTCTTTCGGAAGTGATGAAGAAAGATAACACTGGAAAGAAACACATCATTAACGTATCGGCAATGGAAGGGAAGTTTTACCGAGATTTCAAAGAAGACAGACATCCGCATACTAATATGGCCAAAGCAGCTTTGAATATGCTTACACACACTGCAGCCGGAACTCTCGCAAAAGACGGGATTTTCATGAATGCTGTCGATACAGGCTGGGTAACGGATGAAGATCCAGCGGAACTAGCCAAACGTAAACAGGAAGAACAGGATTTTCAGCCGCCATTGGATATTGTAGATGGTGCAGCAAGGGTTATGGATCCTTTGTTTGATGGGATTAATACTGGAAAGCACTGGTGCGGAAAATTTTTGAAAGATTATAATCCTATTGGATGGTAATAAATTTAACTCAAATAAAAACCACAACAGAAAATTGATTTTTGTTGTGTTTTTTGGTTTAGAAAATGTGGTTGAATGGTACAAATTCATTAACGATAAATATCTTTTGCCTGATTTGTTTTCCAGTCATTTTCTAAGAAATCCGCATCTTCGTCATTTTTGGGATGAACTCCCATAACCACATGACCGTCTTTGATTCCTGATTCGTACAGTTTTGCTCTGTCTTCTGGAATACCAGATCCTACTAGAGCTCCAATCAAACCGCCGGTTATACCTCCAGCGCCAGCTCCAGCTAATCCTGCAGCAAGCGGTCCAGCAATTATTAAACCAAGCCCCGGAATAACAACACTTGTTCCTAAAGCGGCAATAACACCAACTATAGCTCCAATAGTTCCGCCAATTGCAGAACCAGTTCCTGCAGTTTCGGCTGCTTTTGTGCCTAATTCTGAATCGTCGTCTTCATCAGAATAGTGTTTTTTTCTAGTATCATCTGACATAATCAGATTAATATCATCTTTTGAATACCCTCTTGAATGCAGAGTATTATAAGCTCTTTCAGTGCTTTCACGGTCTGAAAACATTCCTGTAAGGATCTGACGTTTAGTTCCGTTGGGGTTGTGTAAATTTTCCATTTTTAATTTGTTTTAATAGTGAATTAATTTCCACTTATACAAATCTCGTTAAATGCCTCTGCTGATATTTATATAATTTTTTTAAAGTTTTATATAATTTTGGATATTAAAAAGCTGTTTTATTGATGATTACCTAATTTAGCTACACTTTTAATGTTTTTTTTGATAATTGAAATTTCTGATTTTTAAAATAAAAAAACCGCTTCAAATCAAATTGAAGCGGTTTTAAATTATTGCCGTGAAGCGATACTATATTTTCTAAAGCAATGTAAAGCTTAATTTACAGAGATTAGTTTAACGTCAAAAATAAGTGCAGAACCTCCAGGGATAGGTCCCATTGTTTCATTTCCGTATCCTAAATGAGCTGGTACCAAAAGAATACCGCTTCCTCCGGTTTTGAAATGAGGAATACCTTCTGTCCAGCCTTTTACAACTTGATCCAAGCCAAAAGAAATTCCTTCTGGTTTACTTTCGTCAAATACGGTTCCGTCAAGGAAATAACCTTTGTAAGCCACGGTTACATTTGATACTGCAGTTGGTTGCGCTCCTGTTCCAGGGTCATTAATTACATAATATAAACCGGAATCGCTTTTTTGTGCTTTTAATTTGTTTTTGGCGATGTAATCTGTGATTTCTTTGTCGTTTTTTGCAACGCAGTCAACGGTTTCTACTTTGGTTACTTCGTTTGTTGCTTCTTTATTTTTGTTACAGGAAATAAAAAGAGTCAAGACCAATAGGGCTGTTAATAAGTGTTTCATAGAGATTGTTTATTTTTTTGAAGTTGCAAATATAGCCAAAAACGAAAACGATTTTGTTAAAACTTCTAGTTCTCATTTATAATGACATTGGGAGTGATGCCTCCCGAAAAGCCCAACTATTCGCTCCGAATTCTTTTTACAATTGAATATAGGTTTACATCTGTTTGTTTAATATCTTGCTTTTGATTTTTATTCGAATATTGTAATGTTCAAATTTTTGACGCTGTTTTTTCTGTTCACCACCTCTACTTATAGTCAGATTAAAGGCTGTACAGACCGTTTTGCTTCTAATTTTGACCCAAACGCAACTGAAAATAATGGACGCTGCTGGTATGCTTCTGCAAAAGTGAAACCTGAATTTTCTACGAAACTTAGTGATTCAATAACGGGAACCTCAGGTTTGATTCCTTTTGATGGTTTGCTATGGACGCATAATGATCATTTTGACACAACATTTTACGGGTTGGATTTTAAGGGAAAAGTCAAGAAAAAAATCAACTTCCCGGATCTGAAAAGTAACGACTGGGAAGATATCTCTCAAGATAGTCTGTATATATATTTGGGAGATTTTGGAAATAATAACAGAGGTAACAGAAAGGATTTAAGAGTATTAAGGATTCAAAAAGAATCATTTTTTACAAAAAATCCAGTAATTGATACTATTGCTTTTTCGTATGCCAATCAAAAAGATTTTAAGCCCTTAAAAGAACACACTAGTGATTTTGACTGTGAGGCTTTTGTTGTATTACAAGACAGTATTTATTTGTTTACCAAACAATGGTCTAAGGAAAAAACAAGTGTTTATATCTTGCCAAAAAATCCAGGAACGTATATTGCTGAACTCAAAGAAACGATTGATGCAGAAGGGTTAATAACTGGCGCAACGGCTTTGCCTTCGAAAAAAGGTATTGTTTTGTGCGGGTATTCTAAATTTCTTCAGCCCTTTGTCTTATTGCTGTATGACTATAAAAACAATGATTTTTGGACTGGAAATAATCGGAAAATAAAAGTCAAGCTTCCATTTCATCAAATAGAAGCAATAACTACCGAGGATGGTAAATTGTTTTATCTGACCAATGAAGCTACAGTAAAGAAACCTTTTGTAGATACAGCTCAACAATTTCACACCATTGATTTGAGTCCTTATCTGAAAGATTGAAAAAGCGAAATCCTTGAATTATTGAACTGTCAAATCGTTGAATTGTTACAGATTAATTGACGTTTCAAAATAAACAATTCGCATTTAGTACTATAATAGCTTACTTTTGCCAAAAAATTAGCCTTGTGAATTATTTATCAGTCGAAAATATATCTAAATCTTTTGGGGAGCGTACGCTGTTCAAAGACATTTCCTTTGGAATCAACAAAGATCAAAAAATTGCCTTTATCGCCAAAAACGGTTCGGGTAAAACCACTATAATGAACATCATCAACGGTTTTGACGAGCCAGATACTGGACAGGTGGTACTTAGAAAAAGCATCCGAATGGCATTTTTGTCACAAGACAATAAACTGCAGGATGAATTGACGATAGAGGAAAGTATTTTCGCTTCGGACAATGAGAGCCTAAAAGTGATTGAAGCCTACGAAAAAGCACTAGAAAACCCAGAAGATGAAGAAGCTTACCAAAAAGCTTTTGACGCTATGGACCGCCATAACGCCTGGGATTTTGAAACGCAGTACAAACAGATTTTATTCAAATTAAAGCTGGAAGATTTTAAACTGAAAGTAAAAAGCCTTTCGGGTGGACAGAAAAAACGTTTGTCTCTTGCGATTATTTTGATTAACCGTCCCGATTTATTAATTCTGGATGAGCCAACGAATCACTTGGATCTAGAAATGATTGAATGGCTGGAGAGTTATTTTGCCAAAGAAAATATTACACTGTTCATGGTAACGCACGACCGTTTCTTTTTGGAGCGTGTTTGTAACGAAATCATTGAACTTGACAACGGAAAAATATACCAATACAAAGGAAATTACTCCTATTATTTAGAGAAAAAAGAAGAGCGCATCGCCTCCGAAAATGCGAGTGTCGATAAAGCACAAAACCTGTTCGTAAAAGAATTGGAATGGATGCGCCGTCAGCCAAAAGCGAGAACGACAAAATCCAAATCTCGTCAGGACGATTTTTATGACATTAAAGAAAAAGCACAAAGCCGCCGTAAAGAAAATGTAGTAGAACTCGAGATTAATATGGAACGCATGGGAAGCAAAATTATTGAGCTTCACAAGATTTCCAAAAAGTTTAAAGACCATGTTATTTTGGATAATTTCAGTTATGACTTTCAGCGTGGAGAACGCATTGGAATCATTGGTAAAAACGGAACAGGAAAATCTACTTTCTTAAACCTTCTTACAGGAACTCTTCCTTTGGATCACGGAAAAGTAGTTGTGGGAGATACAATAAAAATTGGATATTACACTCAAAGCGGGATTAACCCAAAACCGGGTCAGCGTGTAATCGATGTCATCAAAGAATACGGCGAATTTATTCCGTTAACAAAAGGCAGATTGATTTCGGCTTCTCAATTGTTGGAGCGTTTTCTTTTTGATGCCAAAAAACAATACGATTATGTCGAAAAATTGAGCGGTGGCGAATTGAAGCGTTTGTATTTATGTACTGTTTTGATTCAGAATCCAAACTTCTTGATTCTCGATGAGCCAACGAATGATTTAGATATTGTGACGTTAAACGTATTGGAAAGTTTCCTTTTGGACTATCCTGGATGTTTGGTGGTGGTTTCGCACGACCGTTATTTTATGGACAAAATCGTAGATCAGTTATTCATTTTTAGAGGTCAGGGCGAAATTGAAACATTTCCCGGCAATTATTCAGATTTTAGAGCCTACGAAGACAGTGCCGACATAGCTCAAAAAGAAGATAATAAAACCGAAAAGAAAGAATGGAAGCAGAATAATCCAACTGGAAATCTGACTTTCAACGAGCAAAAAGAATTTCAGAAAATTGAGAGAGAAATCAAGGATTTGGAACTTGATAAAACCAAAATTGAGCAGTTGTTCTCGGAAGGTAAAGTAGCCGATGCCGACATTGAAAAGAAAGCCAAAGAACTGGAAAATATCATCAAGAAAATTGAAAGTAAGGAAGAAAGATGGTTTGAGCTATCTGCGAAATTGGAAGGGTAAATTTTTAGTTTGCAGAGGTCAGTTTGCAGTTTGCAAAATTAGAAAGGATCTTTAAAAATAGTTTTAAAAGACCACAATGGAATTTATTTTCTGTTGTGGTTTTTTTGTCACAAACTCACATTAGCTGCATGTTCTGCTGAAATGCCTAATCACAAACTTAAGCCAAAAACTCATATCTAAGTACCAGAAGGTCTACCTTTAAGAAAACTAAAATTATGAGTAATAAAAGCAAAAAGGCGTTTGGGATCTGGATGGATTCACATGACGCAACAATCGTAGGAAAAGAAAATCTTGAAAATGATAAATTTATTATACTCGGACACGTTAAAAATACAGGGCCAGATAATAACTCAAATGAAAATACTTCAAACAATCAAGAAATTAGTTTAACGCAAAAATATTTCAAGGAAATAGCAAGTAAAATGCAGAATATAGAGGAAATACATATAACTGGAACTGGACAAATTCAAGAACAATTTATAAAATTTCTAGCTGAAACACCACAATATAAAAATGCAGTTTCAAGTGAAGGCACTTCAAACAAAATGAGTGATGAAAATCTCATTGAATATATTTCAAAATATTTTAATTAGAAATTTTATAAATCTAATTATGAAGACTTCAAACTTATAGTTTGAGGTCTTTTTTTATTTAGTAACGTGTAAACAGTTAACATTGGTTTAACCAGCAATACGAAGTTTAACAATTCTCTAGACATTCTTATAAACTGCAATAGTTCCAACCAATAGGAGTTTTAAATAAAAAAACTACTTTTGATACTATTAAAAGATCTTATCAATGCAAATGCTCGACGATATTATCCGCTTTGTGTTTCTAAATCAAATTTATCCAAATGACTAAAAAACCTCTTTTCCTCGCCTTTCTCCTTTTATGCTTTTGGAGCAATTCATTTGCTCAAACGCAGTCAGAAATGAATGCAACGGCTTATGCCAATTATAAAAAAGCAGATGCCCAACTCAATAAAGTCTATAAACAACTGATGTCAATTTTGGACAAAAAAGAAAAGCCCTTATTAATTCAGGCTGAAAAAGACTGGATGAAATTTCGCGATTCCCATTGCAAATTCGAAGCTTCACAATATGAGGGCGGAAGTATTCAGCCTTTAATTTATTCCACTTGCTTGGAAGAATTAACAAAGAAAAGAATTGCAGAAATTAAAGCAAGCATAAAAGAAAGGGACAGATAAAGCTGATATTAGAAATTAAAAACACAAATGTTCCCAAATTGGTAAATTGTTATTATATTTGTAAAAAAAAAAGGATTTGAGAGTAATTGCAAAAAAAATTCTGAGAGCTTTTTGGGAGAATCATTCTGATTGTGAACAACAATTAAAATCATGGTTTCGTGAAGCACAAAAAGCGGAATGGAAAAATCCAAATGACATAAAAACAGCTTATCCAAGCGCGAGTATTCTCAATGAAAATCGAGTCGTTTTTAATATCAAAGGAAACAATTACAGATTAATCGTTAAAATTAATTATGAATACGAAATGGTCTGGATTAGATTCATAGGAACTCACGGAGAATATGACAAAATTAACGCAACTACAATTTAGATTATGAACATAAATCTTATTAAAACAGAAGACGATTATAATCAAGCACTCGAAAGACTTGAAATAATCTTTGATGCCAAAAAAGGAACGGATGAAGGTGACGAATTAGAACTTTTAGGAATGCTGATTGATCAGTATGAAAACGAACATTTCCCGATAGATTTGCCCGATCCAATTGAGGCGATAAAATTCAGAATGGAACAAATGGGATATACCCAAAATGATTTAGCCAAAATCATTGGCTTCAAAAGCCGGGCTAGTGAAATTTTAAACCGAAAAAGAAAACTTTCTTTGGAAATGATTCGACAGCTTCATACAAGCCTCAATATTCCGACAGAAGTTTTAATACAAACTTATTAGAAAAGCGAACCCTTTTTTTACTTTGGAACACAAAAAAGACTACAACAAAATCAAATTCTGTTGTGGATTTTCTGTTTTTATTTATACATTCATTTCATTGATTATTATTGTACTGATATAATGATAAAACACATTTATTGTAATAATTTAATCTTAAATAGAAATTTTGTTTAGTTTTATATTTTGTTTTTAAAAAATCTGATTACAGCACAGAATATTCATTATGAATTTTAAAACTATTTTGAAGTCGAAAATAATATTTCTGCTACTCCTTTTTTGTTCTCAAACTATTCTTTCCCAAGAGGGAGAAAAGAAGGAAGACGAAAAAAAATATAAGCTGCGCTCCATAATTGATTTATTTACCAAAGAAGACACCCTAAAAATAAGCAAACCGGATTCCAAAAACCATTTAATTGCATTCCCTACATTGGGCTATCAGCCTGCAAACGGTTTTACTTTTGGATTCATCAGTCAGTTTAGTTTCAAAATAAAGCCCGAAAACAAAATTTCATTACTGTCAGGAGGAGCTTCATACAGCACGCAGAAACAAGTTTTACTCTATCTAAAAAACAATATGTATATCAATAATGACCGATTGTTTTTTAGCGGTGATTTTCGCTATTATGTTTTCTCGCAGTCCAATTATGGTCTGGGAACCAGCATTATTCCTTGGGGTGCCGAATTTCAGGACTTTGATTTCAAAGCCATAGAACAGCCCATGAATTTTAATTACTTCAAATTTCATGAAACGGCATCCTATACTATATTTCCCTCTTTTTTCATTGGTTTAGGAATGCATTTTGACAGTTATTCTAATATCTATGACAAACATTTGGATGTTGCTAATGAACAATATACCCATCATTACAATTATTCCAAAGATTATGGTTTCAGCGATAAGAATTATGCCGTCAATGGCGTCAGTTTGAACTTGATTTACGACACTCGAGACAACATAATAAACACCAATAACGGTCTGTTCTTGAACATGAATTACCGTTACAATCCACAAACTGATCTAAACAGGCACCGCAGTGCAACCTTATTGCTCGAAAGCAGGTATTTTATACCAATCAGCAGAACCAACAAACAGCACGTTGTGGGAATTTGGGCTTATGGCCAGTTTCAGCTAAGAGGAAGATTGCCGTATTTAAATCTTCCCGCGATAGGCTGGGATCAAAACAGCCGAAGCGGAAAAGGTTATACGCAAGGACTTTTGAGAGGTACAAACCTAATCTATCTTGAAAGCGAATACCGTTTCCCGATTACCAAAAACCAAATGGTCAGCGGAACTGTATTTGCCAACGCCACAACAGCAAGCGGCGACTCCAAAAGCCTCACTTCATTCGAGTCCGTTCAGCCCGCCGTGGGTGTGGGACTGCGGGTGCTCCTTGACAAAAATACGCTGACCAATTTCATCGTTAATTTTGGTCTGGGACGTGATTCCAAGACTTTCTATTTTAATGACGGTGAAGGGTTCTAATAACCAGAGGATAATAATTATTTTTGAAGCAGAAAGATTTGCTTCGCCTGTTCGCTAAAAGCTTGGGTGGCATTTTCAAGAAGTATCGTCCCGCTTTTCTTTAAACACGAGTGATAGCTAACCTTTTGTGCCGAACCCAAGCACAAAAGTATTTTTACTTAAGTCGAGGCTAAGGAGGTTTTATTGTTTTTTGTTATTGTGGCAGTTTTTCATACTGATTAGAGAAGGAGCTTCGTAAGTAAATCCGCAATCCTTATCAAAATAAAGTTCACTCATTCTTGACTTAAATAAACTTCCTTACTTATATATTTTTAACTTTTATTATATTTGAATACCTAAATGTGTTATTCTTTTTTCTATAAAGCCAGTCAAAAATATGAGTTTCATTAAGCAAAATTTACTTCTGTTTCTTGTATTTATTACTTCTGTTTCTTCCTTTTCACAGAAAATAGATTTTA
The DNA here is from genome assembly GCA_963511795.1 of uncultured Flavobacterium sp. Taxonomy (GTDB): domain Bacteria; phylum Bacteroidota; class Bacteroidia; order Flavobacteriales; family Flavobacteriaceae; genus Flavobacterium. Next base: position 38,675 of record CAUPKP010000036.1, read on the forward strand.
GAAGCAATGACTTGGACGGAAAGAAAATTTTAAAAACTTTTTTTTCAAACAAGGATACAGTGAAGACAAAAGAGCCTGGTAAAATTGCCTTTTCATTAATTCCCGCTCCTGACATGAAAAGCTCCGAAGGCGGACTTGTCGTGTCGTTTGTGACTACTTTTTTTATGGACGAAAATCACGAAACCACCAAAATGTCCGAAGTTTATTTTACTCCGACCACTAGTTTTACAGGACAATATTCATTTCCAATTCAGTCCTATATTTATACCAAAGACAATAAATATAATTTCATAGGAGATTACAGATTCTTGATTTACCCGCAGTTTACCTACGGTTTGGGCGGAAACAGTTCCAAAGATCCGCAATCGGAAGTTCATTATCAGCAAATTAGGTTTTATCAATTCGTTAGCCGAAAAATAAAAGGAGATTTTCGTTTAGGATTGGGTTTTCAATTGGATAAATATAAAAACATTTCCGAAGATTCTGAAATATCGGAACCAACCGATTTTGATATTTATCAGGATGGAGATTACTCAGACGAACTTTCCTCAGGGATTGCTTTTCAAGCTTTATATGATTCGCGTAAAAATATTTTAAATCCCACGCAGGGTTGTTATTTTGAGGCCGATTATAGAATTAATAATAGCATTTTTGGAAGCGACACCGATTGGAAATCTATATATATCGACGCTCGAAAATATCATTCGTTCAGTAAAACACGGCATAAAGTTTTGGCTACGAGAGCCTTTTATTGGACAGTTTTTGACGGAAAACCCCATTATTTAGATTTGCCGAGTATCGGCTGGGACCGTTATGGAAAAACGGGCAGGGGATTCACCCGCAACCGTTACCGAAGCAATTCCTTATTATATCTGGAAACAGAATACCGTACCGATATTACCAAAAACGGTTTTCTCGGTGCTGTTTTTTATGCTAATTATTCCTCGGTTTCTAATTTAGACACTTATAAATTCGATAATTGGACTCCAGCAATTGGAACAGGATTGAGAATAAAATGGAATAAAGAAAATAACTGTAACCTGGTACTGGATTACGGAATAAGTAAAGATGACTGGACGTTCAGGGTTGCACTTTCGGAGAATTTTTAAAATTTTCTATCAGTTGGATTTCATGCTCAATAAAGAGTCATGAATTTTGTAAATGAATTTGATTTTCTTTAGAATGAAAAAAAGCATATTAGTTGTATATTTGGGTTTTAAAAAGTTTATCATGGATAGCGATAAAAAAAATAATCAGGTCAATAAAAAATCGGATATACTCCAGGAGCCAAAAGTGATTTATGGAACTGAAGATAACTCTGCTTTTGAAAGTCCTGAAAAAACGGATGCAATTCTTGAGAAATTAATTTTAAAAAGTATTCAGGACTCTAAAGACGGAAAAGGAATTTCTAATGAGGAAATGAATCTAAAGATTAAGTCAAAATACCCATTTTTGGAATGAGTTACAGCTTTATATGGCAGCCAATTGCTGAATATACTTTTTTTGAAGAAATTGATTTTATTTTACTCAAGTGGAATGTAAAAGAGGCTCAGAAATTTAAAGATTTAGTAGATGAAAATCTATTGCGGTTGTCTAAAAACCCTGCCATTGGAAATTACAAAAAGGAATTAAAAATATACTCCATTCTTATTTCGAAACAAACTACTTTATATTATGACTTTGATAAGAATACTAAAATAATAGATTTGTATGTTTTTTGGAATAACTCAAAAAATCCGGCTGACTTAATTAAGTTGCTATAATATTTTAAAAATGCAACTATCCGTCATCATCCTTAATTACAATGTTCGCTATTTTTTAGAACTCTGTTTGCTCAGTGTAGAAAGTGCTCTGCAAAACATAGATTCTGAAATTATTGTGGTGGATAATAATTCCTCAGACGGAAGCTGTGAGATGATAAAATCTCGTTTTCCAAATATCAAGCTTATTCAAAATAATCAAAATGCAGGTTTTCCAAAAGGTAATAACATTGGAGTTGCCGAAGCCAAAGGCGATTATATATGTGTCTTAAATCCGGATACCGTTGTTGCTGAAGATACATTTGAAAAAGTTTTGGCTTTCGCCAAAAAACAAAATAATCTCGGAATTATAGGTGTCAAACTTATTGACGGAACAGGAAATTTTCTGCCCGAAAGCAAAAGGGGAATTCCAACGCCTTGGGTCGCTTTTACCAGAATCTTGGGTTTGTATAAACTGTTTCCAAAGTCTTCGTTTTTTAATAAATATTATGCCCAGCATTTGAACGAAAACCAAACTGGTGAAGTTGAAATATTGGTAGGCGCATTTATGCTTCTCGAAAAAGAATTATACGGAGAAGTGGGCGGTTTTGATGAAGATTGTTTTATGTATTCAGACGATATTGATTTGTCTTATATGGTTTTGCAAAAAGGGAAGCATAATTATTATTTTCACGAAACTGCCGTGATACATTATAAAGGAGAAAGTACGGTTAAGGATGGTACGTATATGAAGCGTTTTCAGGAAGCAATGGAATTTTTCTATAGAAAACATTTTAAAGTTTCTTTTCTTTTTTCGGTATTTATGAAAATTGGAATTGTCTTTTTTTCTTTAATTAAAAGGATTCAAGGCAGAGCCAAAGCCAAAAGTATTCCTGAAAAATATTTGCTGGTATCAGCTTCTGAAACATTACTAAAAATAATAACAGTTGTTGTCCAAAAAAAGGTAGATTTTCTGGATTGGAAAGAAGAAAAAGAGGTAAATTTGCTGTCAAATTCAATAAGAAACGGGTTACAGATTGTTTTAGATAATGAATCTGTATCCTTTAAAAAATGCATAGAGATTCACGAAAGATATAGAAATAAAGGAGTTGTCTTTAGAATAATACCAAAAGGAACAAATTTTAGTATTGGAAGTGATTCTCCGAATGACAGGGGAGAAATTGTAAAAGTCAAATAAAATTGTATTTAGTGTAATTTATATTTAAAATATTCATTAATTTCGCAAAATAAAAATCAAAAACACCTTTTGGGTTAACGATATGGCAAGATTTGAATTAAAGCTTCCAAAAATGGGAGAAAGTGTTGCGGAAGCAACCATCACAAATTGGTTAAAAGAAGTTGGCGACAAAATAGAAGCTGATGAAGCGGTTTTAGAAATTGCTACAGATAAAGTAGATTCTGAAGTACCATCAGAGGTTTCAGGTATTCTTGTCGAAAAATTATTCGGAAAAGACGATTTGGTTCAAGTCGGACAAACCATTGCTATTATTGAAACCGAAGGTAATAATGCTGTTGCGCCAGCTCAGGAAGTTCCAGTTGCTGTTGTTGAGGAAATTGAAAAAACAGTTGAAGCTGCCAAAGAAATGATTTCCACTCCAGTTAGTTTTTTCGAAAGTGATAAATTCTTTTCGCCATTAGTGAAAAATATTGCAAAAGCTGAAGGAGTAAGTTTGGCTGAATTAGACAGCATTGCCGGTTCCGGAAAAGATGGGCGAATTACTAAAGATGATATTTTAGATTATATAAAAAATAGAGGATCTCAATCTGCACCTGCAGTTGTAACCCCAGTTAAAGCGGTTGAAGCTCCAAAAGCAGTCTCGGTAACTCCATCACAAACGGTTTCGCCTGTTTCTGTAAACGGCGGAGACGAAATTATCGAAATGGACAGAATGCGCAAGCTGATTTCTGGTTATATGGTGGCTTCGGTTCAGACTTCGGCTCACGTACAATCTTTTATAGAAGTTGATGTGACCAATATTGTAAAATGGAGAGATAAAGTTAAAAATGCTTTTGAAAAAAGAGAAGGCGAGAAGCTGACTTATACGCCTATTTTTATGGAAGCAGTTGCCAAAGCGATAAAGGATTACCCAGGTATGAATATATCGGTGCAAGGTGATTTTATCATAAAAAAGAAAGACATCAATCTTGGGATGGCAGCAGCTCTGCCTAATGGAAATTTAATCGTTCCTGTTATTAAAAATGCTGATCAATTGAACTTGGTTGGAATGGCAAAAGCAGTAAATGATATAGGAAACCGTGCTAAAATGGGAAAACTAAAACCAGACGACACGCAGGGAGGAACTTATACAGTTACTAATGTTGGGACTTTCGGAAGTGTTTTTGGAACACCGATTATCAATCAGCCGCAAGTGGGGATATTGGCACTGGGAGCTATTCGCAAAGTGCCTGCGGTAATCGAAACTCCAGAAGGTGATTTTATAGGAATTCGTCAAAAAATGTTCTTGTCTCACAGTTATGATCATCGCGTTGTTGATGGTGCTTTGGGAGGAAGTTTTGTAAAACGTGTTGCCGAATATCTTGAAGCTTTTGATATAAACAGAGATTATTAATTCAGTATAAATTTAAAATGAACCCGACAAATTTTTTAAGTTTGTCGGGTTTTCTTTTTTTGGTGCCGACTTTAAATGAAATCAATCCCAAATCTTTATATTTGCATCAATTCAAACACAAAAAATGGAACTCAAACTCAATAAGCCAATTTGTTTTTTCGACCTTGAAACTACAGGAATTGATATCGGAAAAGACAGAATCGTGGAAATATCAGTTTTTAAAGTTTTTCCCAACGGTAATAAAGAAAGTAAAACATGGCTGGTGAATCCAACGATTCCAATTCCGCCACAATCAACCGCAATTCATGGCATCAGTAATGAAAAAGTGGCAAATGAGCCTACTTTTAAGGAACTGGCTCTTCAGGTTTATAATATGATTAAGGACAGCGATTTGGCAGGTTTCAATTCGGATCGTTTTGATATACCATTATTGGCTGAAGAATTATTGCGCGCCGGAGTTGATTTTGATATGAAGAACAGAGTTTCTGTCGATGTACAGACTATTTTTCATAAAATGGAAGAGCGTACCTTGAGTGCTGCTTTGAAATTTTACTGCGGGAAAGGTTTGGAAAATGCCCATTCTGCCGAAGCAGACACAATGGCTACTTATGAAATTTTAATGGCGCAATTGGATCGTTATCCAGAATTGGAAAACGATATGAAATCACTGTCTGAGTTTACCACCAGAAAAAAAATAGCTGACTTTGCTGGAATGATTGCTTTTGATGCTGACAATGAAGAAATTTTTGCCTTCGGAAAACACAAAGGTGCCAAAGTTGATAAAATTCTAGAAACTGAACCAGGCTATTACAGCTGGATTCAAAACGCTGATTTTCCTTTATATACAAAGAAAGTCCTGACTGCAATTAAATTAAGAAAATTAAATACGAAATAATGCCCCCTAGCCCCCGAAGGGGGAATGAGCAATAATGAAGCTCCCCCTTCGGGGGTTGGGGGGCTGATAATTATGAAAATAATCTGTATCGGCAGAAATTACGCCAATCATATTGAAGAATTAAAAAATGAACGTCCTTCGGAGCCGGTTATTTTTATGAAACCGGATTCGGCTGTTTTATTAAAACAGCATCCTTTTGTGATTCCAGAATTCTCTGAAGATATTCATCATGAAATTGAACTTATTGTTAAAATAAGTAAAGTCGGGAAATATATAGAACCAAAGTTTGCTCATAAATATTATGACGAAATAAGTGTTGGAATTGATTTTACAGCCAGAGATTTACAAGCTAAATTGAAGGAAAAAGGATTGCCGTGGGAAAAAGCAAAGGCTTTTGACGGCTCGGCGGTTATTGGAGATTTTTTGCCTAAAAGCCAATTTGTTTCGTTGGAAAATATTACTTTTGAATTAAAGAACAACGATATTACTGTGCAAAAAGGGAATTCTGATATGATGCTTTGGAATATTGATGAACTGATTTCATATGTTTCTCAATTTTTTACCTTAAAAATTGGTGATATTATTTTTACAGGAACACCAGCAGGAGTTGCGGCAGTAAAACCAAATGATGTTTTGGAAGGATTTTTAGAAGGACAAAAACTATTTAGAATACAAGTAAAATAATGGCTATAAAATACAATTTGGCAAAAGTGTACGCACTTTCAGATAATGATCCAGAGTTTGTGAACGAAATTTTGAATTTGTTTGTCACTGAGGTTCCCGATGATTTATCGCAGATAGGAGAAGGAATTAAGAATAAAGATTATAAGCAAACCTATGCTTTTGCACACAAATTGAAACCAACATTAGATTTGTTGGGTTTGAATGTAGCATTCGAAGAGATTTTGCAGATTGAAGCTTGGACAAAAGCAGAAGGCAAAAAGAAAGAGATAATAGAAACATATAAAAGCGTTAAGTCGCAGGTTAAAGACGCTATTAAAGAACTGAGAAAAGATTTTGATCTTTAATTTAGCATTTTAATTTTATATAAGCACTAAGACATAAAAATCTAACAGTTGTGTAGTAAACGCAGCGGTTAGATTTTTTTATTTAATACAGATAAAAGTTTTTAAAATATGAAAGCAGCCATAGTTACAATTGGAGACGAGATTCTGATTGGTCAAATTACAGATACAAATTCTGGTTTTATTGCGAAGTCATTAGATAGAATTGGGGTTGAGGTTCATGAGATGCTTTCTGTAAGTGATACACGTGAGCATATCTTAAATACATTTTCAAAACTTCAAAATAAAGTTGACGTTGTCATTATTACTGGCGGACTGGGGCCGACGAAAGATGATATTACTAAGAAAACATTCTGTGATTATTTTGAAGATGAATTGATTATAAATACTGATGTTCTCGCGCATGTGACCGAATTAATTGAAGGTTTTTATAAGCGTGCCATTACTCAAATCAATAAAGATCAGGCACTGGTTCCTTCAAAATGCACTGTTCTTCATAATAAGGTTGGTACTGCACCGGGATTATGGATGAAAAAGGAAAATACAGTTTTTGTGTCGCTTCCAGGGGTGCCATTTGAAATGAAATATTTGATAGAAAATGAAATTATTCCTAAAATAGTTCGAGATTATCAGAGACCTTATATTCTTCACAAAACCATTCTTACTTATGGCCGGGGAGAAAGTGCAGTGGCTGAGCAAATTGAAGATTGGGAGAATAATCTGCCTGAATTTATAAAGCTTGCTTATTTGCCAGCGCCGGGAAGAGTGCGGTTAAGGCTCTCGGCCAGAGGAGCTGATAAGGAATTATTGGAAAAAGCTATAGAAGAGAATGTGGTTTCTTTAACTAAAATAATTGGAGATATTATTGTTGGTTTTGAAGATGATGAGACTCTTGAAACGGTTGTAGGGAAAATTTTAACTAAGCAAGAGAAAACTATTTCTACTGCCGAAAGCTGCACAGGAGGAAGTATTGCGCAGTTGTTGAGTTCAGTTCAAGGGGCTTCCAATTATTTTAAAGGAGGCGTTGTGGCGTATTCAACGGAAGTAAAACAAAATGTATTAGGTATTTCAAAGAATATGATAGAGGAAAATAGTGTTGTGAGTGCTGAAGTCGCACAGGCTATGGCTTTGAGTGTGAAGAAACTAATGAATACGGATTACGCCATTGCAACAACGGGTAATGCCGGGCCGTTAAAAGGCGAGTCTGATGCAGATGTGGGAACTGTTTTTATTGCATTGGCAACTCCAAATGAAGTTGTTGTGGAAATGTTTAATTTTGGTCAACCTCGTGAAAAAGTGATAGATAGAGCTTCTATAAAAGGGCTTGAAATGTTACTGAAAGAAATTTCGAAAAAAGAGCAATAATTTTTTTGGTTTATAGGTTTATTTTTCTTTTCTTTGCACCCTGATTTTGAATAACGATAAAAGATAAGTATAATGTCAAGAGTTTGTGACCTTACAGGTAAAAGAGCGATGGTAGGAAATAACGTTTCTCACGCTATGAACAAAACTAAGAGAAAA
>CAUPKP010000037.1:0-40025 GCA_963511795.1 uncultured Flavobacterium sp.
CGAAAAAAACTTAGAACCCATTAGATTAGAAAGAAGCTATCCGAGAAGAAAATCTAAAATTAGAAAAAACGGAAAATTCAAAACAGTAACCAACTACAAAAGAGTTATATAGAGCTTAACTTAATGACATTGGGATAGAAGCTAGCTACCGAAGTAGCGCGGATAGCCCGACATCATAAAGAAAAGGAGCCGACTCACCGTTGCGATGAGTTGGCTCCTTTTCTTTATGATGGCACGCCCAACATATTTTGAAAATTACTTTATAGCATCAACAATTAGTTGTGCTGTTTTTTTGCTGGCACCTATTCCGCCAAGTTTTTCTTCTAGTAAATCATAGTTTTCGAGCAGCGTTTTGCGGTAATTGGGTTCCAGAATTTTGGTTAATTCTTCACGGATGCGTTTGGTGGAGCAATCGTCCTGAATTAATTCGGTTACTACTTCTCTGTCCATGATTAGGTTGACGAGGGAAATGTATTTTAGGGTGATGATGCGTTTGGCAATTTGATAGGAAGCCCAGCTGCCTTTGTAGCAAACGACTTCGGGAACTTTGAAAAGAGCGGTTTCGAGCGTTGCCGTTCCCGAGGTTACCAATGCCGCAGTCGCGTTGCGCAATAAAGCATAGGTTTTGTTGGAAACGAATTTTATGTTTTCGCCAGAAATGAATTGCTGGTAAAATGATAATTCCTGACTTGGCGCTCCCGCAATCACAAATTGATAATCTGGAAAATCCTTGACAACGCTTAGCATTACCGACAGCATTTTGCTGATTTCCTGTTTTCGACTTCCCGGTAAAATAGCTATAATCGGTTTTTCGGATAAGTGGTTTTCGGCTCTAAAAGTATTAGCGTCAACACCCGATTGGTTGTGAATGGCATCAATCAGCGGATGACCAACAAATTCAACTGGGAATTTATGTTTGACTTCGTAAAAGTCTTTTTCGAAAGGCAGAATCACGTACATTTTGTCAATATCATGTTTGATGGCTGTGATTCGGTTTTCTTTCCAAGCCCAGATTTGAGGGGAAATATAGTAATGGTTTTTATAGCCTACTTGTTTAGCCCATTTGGCAATCCGCATGTTGAAACCGGGATAATCGATGTAAATAATCACATCCGGTTTGAATTGCGTAATATCATTTTTGCAGATAGTGATGTTATTTAAAATGGTCTTCAGGTTAAAAATCACTTCGACAAAACCCATAAATGCCAGTTCACGATAATGTTTTACCAGAGTTCCGCCCATATTTTGCATCAAATCGCCACCCCAAAAACGGATGTTGGCATTTGGGTCTTCTTCATAGAGCGCTTTCATCAAATTGGAACCGTGTAAGTCTCCAGAAGCTTCTCCTGCAATAATATAGTATTTCATATTCGTGAATTTTTTGGTAAACAAAGATAATATTTAGATGCTAAGAAACTAAGATTCTAAGTTGCTAAGACTTTTGAGGAGAAAAAAAACTTAGAATCTCAGCAACTTAGTAGCTTAGAAACTTTACAAAAACAAAGTAACAATAGTGAGCGCAATAACTGCCAATACTACACCTCTTGCCATGAGCTCTTTATTCATTTTTAGCAAAACAGCAAATGCGATTAAATCGAGTATGGAACCAAGAGTGACAATTTTTCCGAGATTTCCCTGGCTTTTCATTATTTGTATTCCGGATATAAAGCCGAAGTCCGTTGCAATTGTGATGTAGAGAAACATTCCCAGTAAGGAACCTAAAATTCCTATTACGAATCCGATGAGTATGTCTGTTTTGTTCATGTGTAGGTAACTTTAATTTTTTTAAATTAACAGTGTTGTGGGAACATTTTAGTTCCAGTTTCTTTGGGTTAAATGCTGTATAGCATGGTGCGCAGTAAGGTCAAATTGTACGGGTACTATTGAGATAAATCCGTTTTGTAATGCCCATTCATCAGTATCTTCGCCTTTGTCCTGATTGACGAATTCTCCTGTAAGCCAGTAGTAATCTTTGCCTTGCGGGGTTTCTCTTTTGTCGAATTTTTCCGTCCAAAGCGCATTCGCCTGACGGCAGATTTTGATTCCCTTGATTTCTTTTTCTTTTAATTTTGGGAAATTCACATTCAAAATAACGCCTTCAGGAAGTTTGTTTTTTAAGACTTCGAGCGTAATGGATTTGACAAAGGATTTAATCTGTTCAAAATCGGCATTCCAATCGTAGTCCAATAAAGAGAAACCAATTGCTTGTATGCCTTCGATTCCGGCTTCTACAGCGGCACTCATGGTTCCGGAATAGATAACATTTATCGATGAATTGGATCCGTGGTTAATGCCCGAAACACAAAGGTCTGGTTTTCTTTTCAGAATTTCGTGCACGGCTATTTTTACACAGTCTACGGGAGTTCCAGAACAGCTGTATTCTGTTATGGTGTCAGTATCTTTAGAAATTTTATTGAGATACAAAGTGTCGTTAATGGTAATGGCATGCCCCATTGCGCTTTGAGGTTTGTCTGGAGCAACAATAATAACATCACCGATTGAAGACATAACGTCGATTAAAGCTCTTATTCCCGGAGCAGAAACTCCGTCGTCATTTGTTATTAGTATTAAAGGCCTTTCATTTTTCATTGAGGGAAGTTAAAAAGAATAATTTTTTGATAAAAATTGTATTTGAAAACAAATGTACTAACACAAAATCTTATATTGCGAACAAATAAAATATATTTTTTTGGATGTTTTTTTAAAACTTAAAAAATCTATTTTTATACCTTTAACAAAAAATTATGCAGCAGAATAAGGAGGTGGCATGGTTTTTAATGTAACTTAGTTTAAAAAATTGATGAATTCTATTGTAAGCTTTATGAAAAGAAATTATAAAATACTAATAGCTGTGGTATGCCTTTCGGCGACCCTGTTTGCCTTTAATATAAATTCAAGAAAGGCTATTGATCCAGAAAGAGACAAACTGCTTTTGGAGTTATTGACATTTGTAATTGAAAAAGGACATTACAATCCTGCGGTTGTTGATGATGAATTTTCAAAAGGAGTTTACAAAGATTATGTCGCTGCGCTGGATCCGTCTAAGCGTTTTTTCCTGCAGTCGGATATTAATGAGTTTTCTCAATTCGAACTGGAACTTGACGATCAGTTAACGAATAAAGATTTGACTTTCTTTAACCTTACTTATGACCGTTTGATGCTTCGAATGGAGGAAAGTAAAAAAGTTTTTAAAGTTATTTTGAGTAAACCATTTAATTATAGTCTAGATGAGGATTTTAATGTGGATTATGACAAAGCTCCGTATGCTAAAAACAGTGCTGAATTGAAGGAAAAATGGAGAAAACAAATTAAATTATCTACTCTTTCATCTTTTACAGATAAGAAAAAAATGGAGGAAGATAAGAAACTGAAAGATCCAAATTATGTAATGAAAACGGATAAAGAACTGGATGAAGAGACAAGAGAAAGCTCTTTGACTTCGTTGAATGATTCTTTTGGTTTTATGAGTGAATTAAAAAGAGACGATTGGTTTACATTGTATATCAACTCTATTATGGCTCGTTTTGATCCGCATACGACTTATTTTGCTCCTGAAGAAAAAGAAAGATTTGATGTAAGTATGAGCGGTAAACTTGAGGGAATTGGAGCCAGACTTCAAAAAAAGAATGACTATACTGAAATCTCCGAATTGATCTCAGGCGGACCGGCTTGGAGAGGTAAAAAGCTTGAAGCAGGAGATTTAGTGATGAAAGTTGCACAAGGTAATGGTACTCCTGTTGATGTTGTCGGAATGCGTCTGGATGATGTAGTTAAAAAAATTAAAGGACCAAAAGGTTCTGAAGTTCGTTTAACAGTTAAAAAAGTAGATGGGACTATTCAAGTGATTTCTATAATACGTGATATTGTAGAAATTGAAGAAACTTATGCTAAATCAAGTATTGTTGAGAAAAACGGTTTAAAATATGGAGTGATTTATTTGCCTAAATTTTATATCGATTTTGAAAATAAAGACGGCAGAGATGCTGGAAAAGACATTGCGCTTGAGGTGGACAGATTGAAAAAATCGGGTGTGAATGGTATTGTTTTGGATGTACGTGATGATGGAGGAGGATCTTTATCTACTGTTGTTGATATTGCTGGTTTATTTATTGAGCAGGGACCTATTGTTCAAATAAAATCAGCGGGTAAGAAAAAAGAAATTTTATACGATACCGATAAAAAAATTGAATGGGACGGCCCATTGGTAATCATGGTAAATGAATTTTCAGCATCGGCTTCAGAGATTTTGGCGGCGGCTATTCAAGACTATAAAAGAGGTATTGTCATTGGAAGTAAGCAGACTTATGGAAAAGGAACTGTTCAGAACGTAATTGATTTGAATCAATTTGTACGCAACAGTTCAGCTGGTGATTTAGGCGCATTAAAAACAACCACTCAAAAATTTTACAGAATAAACGGCGGTTCTACCCAGCTTGAAGGAGTAAGCAGTGACGTTGTTATGCCAGACCGTTATGCTTATTTAAAAATGGGAGAGCGCGATGAAGAAAATGCAATGAAGTGGGATAAAATTGATCCAGCTCCTTACACTGTTTGGGATAAAAATTCAAAATTTGAACAGGCAGTTGCTAATAGCAAAGAAAGAATCGCTAAAAACAGTCAATTTCAATTAATTGAAGAAAACGCTAAATGGATTGACAGCAGGAGTAATGAAAATACGTATAGCTTGAATATTGATAAGTTTAAAGTAGCTCAAAATCAAATTGAAGAAACAGCTAAGAAATTCAAGCCTATTGTTGATTATAAAAACAATTTAATATTTACTTCACTGCCATATGAATTAGAAGAATTTAGCAAAGACCCTGTTCTAAAGGAAAAGAGAGAGAGATGGCATGAAAGTTTATCTAAAGATGTTTATGTTGAAGAAGCTTTAAATATTCTGGATGATCTGCAGACTAAATCAATTGTGAAGAATTCTATTCCAACTGATAAAAAAAGGAAGTTAGTTAAATCTTAGTTTTAAGTAATTTCAAATAAATAAGAAAACGCTTCAATTTTTGGAGCGTTTTTTTTTGGAAGTTAATCGAAAATGTTAAATAATATAATAAATAGCCTTTCGGCTAATTGATTTGTTCAAGTTAAAAAAACTAATTTATATCTTTAGCAAAATATTCTTCTTTTATACAAACAGCATGACAAACAAAGGTCATAAATACCAGCGTATAGAAGCGAGTTTATTTTATCAGTAGACCAAAAACAACATGTCCTATATGAAAAGAGATTACAAAAAACTCATAGCTGTAATATGCCTTTCAGTTACTTTATTGGCCTTTACAGTTAATTCGAAAAAGGCGAAAGATCCAGAGAAAGACAAACTGCTGCTGGAATTATTGATGTTCGTAATGAAGAAAGAGCATTATAATCTGGTAGCCATTGATGATAATTTTTCAAAAGGCGTTTATAAAGAATATATTGAAGCTTTGGATCCATCCAAACGTTTTTTTCTGCAGTCAGATATCAACGAGTTTTATAAATTCGAACTAGAGCTGGATAATCAATTAACGGATAGAGATCTGACTTTCTTTAATCTTACTTACGATCGTCTGATGCTTCGTATGGAAGAAGGGAATAGAATTTTCAAAGAGATTTCAGGCAGTCCCTTTGATTATAAAATTGATGAAGATTTTAATGTGGATTATGATAAAGCTCCGTATGCTAAAAATAATACTGAGCTGAAAGACAAATGGAGAAAACAGATTAAACTCTCTGCACTTTCTAATATTACTGAAAAACAGCAGCAGGAAGAAGATAAAAAAACCAAAGATCCGGCTTATGCTGTAAAATCAGATGCTGTACTTGAAAAGGAAACTAGAGAAAGTTCAGTAAAGTCACTGAATGATTCTTTTGGGTTAATGAGCGAATTAAAAAGAGAGGATTGGTTTACATTGTATATCAATTCTATTATGTCTCAATTCGATCCGCATACTTCGTATTTTGCTCCTGAAGATAAAGAAAAGTTTGATGTAAGCATGAGTGGTAAATTTGAAGGGATTGGCGCTCTGCTGCAAAAGAAAAATGATTACATTGAAATAACAGAACTTATTTCCGGTGGGCCAGTTTGGAGAGGAAAGCAATTGGAAAAAGGGGATTTAATCATGAAAGTAGCACAATCAAATGGTGTTGCAGTTGATATAACTGGTATGCGTTTGTCCGATGTAATAAAAAAAATTAAAGGGCCAAAAGGTTCTGAAGTTCGTCTTACTGTAAAAAAAGCTGATGGCACCATACAGATTGTTTCAATTATTAGAGATATTGTTGAGATTGAAGAAACGTATGTAAAAACAAGTGTAGTTGAGAAAAATGGACTGAAATATGGTGTCATTTATTTACCTAAATTTTATGTTGATTTCCAAAACAAAGACGGAAAGGGGAGAGATGCCGCTAAAGATATCGCTCTAGAAATAGACCGATTGAAAGAAACTGGTGTAAATGGTATTGTTTTAGATGTCCGTGATGATGGAGGAGGTTCTTTGGGAGCAGTTGTAAATATTGCAGGCTTATTTATAGAAGAAGGGCCTATTGTTCAGGTTAAATCAGCTGTTAAAAAAGAAATTCTGTACGATACCGATAAGAAAATAAAATGGGACGGACCATTAGTAATTATGGTAAATGAATTTTCGGCTTCTGCTTCAGAGATTTTGGCTGCCGCTGTCCAAGACTATAAGCGTGGAATTATCGTTGGCAGTAAACAAACGTATGGAAAAGGAACAGTCCAGCGAGTGATTGATCTTAATCCATATATTAATAATAATTCTTTTGGCGATCTTGGAGCCTTAAAAACAACTATTCAAAAGTTTTACAGAATTAACGGCGGTTCTACTCAATTAGATGGAGTAAGAAGTGATGTAATTATGCCAGATCGTTATGCTTATTTAAAAATGGGAGAGCGTGATCAATCTCATGCATTGCCATGGGACAAAATAGGAGCCACACCTTACAATCTTTGGAATAATACTTCAAAATTTGATCAGGCTATTGCAAATAGTAAACAGAGAATTGAGAAAAATGTTCAATTTCAATTAATTGAGGAAAATGCAAAATGGATTCACAGCAGAAGCAATATGAATACTTACAGCTTGAATATTGATAAATTTAAAGCCACTCAGTATCAAATTGAGGAAAATGCTAAAAAGTTTAAAACCATTGCGGATTATAAAAACAATTTAGAATTCAATTCATTGCCATATGAGTTAGAAGAGTTTATTAGAGATCCTGTCCTGAAGGATAAGAGAGAAAGATGGCATGAAAGTTTGTCTAAAGATGTTTATGTCGAGGAAGCTTTAAATATCCTGGATGATCTGCAGCCAAAATCAATTGTAAAAACAAGTATCCCTATAGATAAAAAAGGGAAACTGGTTAAAAGATAAATTATACCATTTAGAAATTAAAATAATCCAATTTTATCTTCCTTTCCTTTGGATAGGTTTGTGATGGGTTAAACAAAAAAACTATTTTATATTTCTAAATGATATTAAGCATTTGTTCTAAAACAAAAAATGCCTCACAATTTGTGAGGCATTTGTATTTAAATATAAAAACAGTTACCACTCATTCACTTTATTGGCATCCATTTTTATAAAGATGAACAATAAAATAGTGAATCCCCAAAGCCCGGATCCTCCGTATGAAAAGAAAGGCAACGGAACACCAATGGTTGGAAAAATTCCGACAACCATTGCAATATTTACAAAAAAGTGAATAAATAAAATACCCGCAACACAATAGCCATATACTCTGCTAAACTTCGTTTTTTGCCTTTCGGCGAGGTAAATTACTCTAAGTAATAATCCTGCAAAAAGACCTATTACTACTAAAGAACCAACAAATCCCCATTCTTCACCAACAGTTGTAAAAATATAATCGGTATGCTGTTCCGGTACAAAACCCCCTTTGGTCTGAGTCCCTTCAAGGAAACCTTTGCCTAACCAGCCACCAGAGCCAACAGCAATTTCAGATTGATTTGTATTATATCCAATACCTTTCATATCAACTTCTTTACCAAGCAATATATTAAACCTGTCACGATGGTGCTGTTTAAATACATTAGTAAAGACATAATTCACAGATAAAACAAACCCAGATATAATTGCAAACAAAATGCCGCTCAATACAACATTTCTATCAGATAATCTTGATTTATAATGTATCAAAACAATGACCAAAAGTGATATCAAAATTACATATTGAGGTTCTAGTATTAATGTTAGCATGAACAATACAACAGTAATAAAACCTGTCCAAACATACCAAGAAGGCAATCCTTCTCTATACAAAACAATTATAAATATGCTGTAAATCATTGCACTTCCAGGGTCTGGCTGTGGCAAAATAAGCATTACAGGTAAAAAGACAATTGCTAATGCCTGTACCTGCCTGTTTACTTCTTTTAAGTTAATTTGTGTGTCGCTCAAATATTTTGCAATAGCCAGTGAGGTTGCAGCTTTTGCAAATTCTGAAGGCTGCAGGGTAAAACTACCAATACCGTACCAACAGCGCTGTCCAGCTATTGTTTTTCCAAAGACAAAAAGACCGGCGAGTGAAATTAGAGAAACAACAAATATAATACTGGCATATTTTTCATAAAATTTACCGTCTATGTATAGCAAAATAAAAATCATAGGAATTGCCAAAGCAATAAATATGGCTTGTTTTTCATAGGTTCCATCAGTAGATGACAATGAAGACGAATATATATTCAGCCAGCCCAGAAACACAAGCAAACTATAGATAATGATACATATCCAATCAATATTGCTTGATAAACTTTGATTTTTCATCTGATATGAATGTGTTATTTGGTTTTTGCTGTGTCAATTTTTTTTGTTGCTGCTTTTAATTTGCTTTGGGCAATGGAATCCTTAGTCCTTAATTCTTTTTTCACTTCTTCCGAAAGCCCTCCTAATATTGCATAGCGGCTCTGCAAACTTATATTTAATACACGCGTTTCCAAATCCGTCCTAGTGATTTTTTTTCTAAGGTATTTTTCAATCATCAAACTGGCAATAGGCCCAGCTATAGTTGCCCCGAAGCCTCCATTTTCAACCAAAACAGCTATAGCAATTTTTGGATTGTCTTTTGGCGCAAAAGCCACAAAAATGGAATGGTCTTTCAGCTGCACTCTTTTACCGTCAATTTTGGCAAAATTTTCTGCTGTTCCTGTTTTTCCGCATATATCAATCCCTTCTACACGTAATCCGTAGGCAGTACCTCTATTGTAAACATCAAATAATCCGCTAATCATTGGCGGGAAATATTTTGGATCAATGGTAGTCACATGTTTGGTAGTAAACTTGGTGTCTATTTTTTCGCCTTTTATTTTTTTAATGATATGAGGTGTGTAATAATAACCATGATTAGCAACTGTCGCCATCATATTGGCCAACTGAATAGGAGTCACCAATACCTCCCCTTGACCGATAGCATTAGAAATAATAGTTTTCCCGCTATAACCCCACCCTGGATACATTCTTTTATAGGTTTTTGAAGTAGGAATCTTTCCTCTTTTACCCGTTGGTAAATCGTAACCCATAAACTCTCCGAGTCCAAAACTTTTAATGTGGTTACTCCAAACATCCACGGCGTAAGGTGTACTTTTATACTTACCAAGAGTCCTCAAATACACATTCGAAAAATAAGCGTTACATGATTTGTAAATACCAACATGAAGATCTAATACACCTCCACCGCAATGACAGCGTTGAAATCGGCCGGGAGCATAGGCAAAACCATGATTACAGACAAATTTAGTTTGTTCATCTACTACTTCTTCTTGCAACCCAACAAGACCAGTCATAATTTTAAATGGAGATCCCGGCGGATACTGTGCTAATAACCCCCTGTCAAAAAGGGGATTTGCTATTGAGTCGTGATATAATTTTGTGTAATTTTTAGAACGCTGTCTTCCCACCAAAATTCCAGGATCATAGGAAGGTGCCGTTACAAGGGCTAAAATCTCGCCTGTTGATGGTTCAATCGCTACTATTCCTCCTCGTTTATTAACCATTAACTGCTCACCATATTTTTGGATTTCTGCATCAATGGTTAGATTTATATCTTCCCCCTGTACAGCAATGGTGTCGTATTTTCCGTCTTTATAGGAACCAATTTCTCTATTAAATTTATCTTTTTGAAAATATTTAACCCCTTTTATTCCTCGCAGAAATTTTTCGTAGCTTTCTTCAACCCCTTGTTTTCCAATTAAATCTCCACTTTTATAGTATGGATTTTTTTCAATAAGCTTGTCATTTACTTGCGTTATAAAACCAAAGATATTGGCTCCATAATTCACTTCATAATCACGTAAGGCACGTTTTTGAAAATAAAAGCCTTCAAATTTTCTGATTTTTTCCTGAAAAGCGGCAAATTCATTTTTATTTAACTGATCTAAAAATACTGAAGGCAGTCTGGGGCTATAAACCTTTGCCTTTTCTATTTTTTCAATAAAATCTTCCTTGGTAATATTTAGCAATTTACAAAACTGAAGAGTATCTATATTATTTAGTTCCCTAGGGATAACCATAATATCGTAAGAAGGCTGATTGGCAACTAACAACACTCCATTTCTGTCATAAATATAACCTCTCTCCGGATAATCATATTTTATTTTTATGGCATTATTTTCTGATTTTAATTTGAATGAATCATCAATAATCTGCAAATAAAAAACACGTATAATTAACAAAGATGCACCAATAATAATTAAAGCTGGCAACAAGGCTTTTCTCATCGTTTATTTGGCTTTATTAGGTAAATAAGAATAATACAGATTAAAATTGTAAACAGTGTACTTAAAAAAGTTCTAAGTAAAACATCTAACAGGAAAGAAAATTGAAACGATTCTAATAAAAATAAAATAATATGATGTGTGATAACTGATAATAAAATGAAGGTAAACCGCTCAGGTGTCAGCACATCATTTAGTTTGACCGTTTGATACTCATAACTGAGACCAAATGAGAATTTAAAAAATGTAGGCCTAAAGTAAGCCAAAACAACACAGGCAGTAGCATGAACACCACCCGAATTACAAAACATATCCATCATTAAACCCAGAAAAAAACTGGCAATAAGCAGATTGGCTTTGTTTCCGTTTACGGGATAAAGAATAATAAAAAGAATATAGGGGAATGCACTTATATAACCCCCAAAATTCATATTATTAAAAACTAGAATCTGTAAAGCTAATAAGAACACGAATCGAAAAACGTTCACTAACAACGTGCTATTCATCTTTTTTTCCTTGTTTTTCTAAATTCCTAATTTCTTCGCTATTTTCTGATTTTATAATGTACACATGACCCAAATTAGTCATGTCGTTAAATAATCTTACGTTTATTCTGTAATAATGTGTTTTATCATCAGGAATGAATATATTATCAATTGTACCAATTCCTATATTTTCCGGGAATATTACAGATTGCCCACCAGTTACAATAGTATCTCCTCTCTTTATTGTAGCTAATCTTGGAACATCTATCAATTGAACAAAGCCAGTATTTTTCCCATCCCAATTCAAAGTTCCAAAATGATCTGAATGTTTAATTTTTGCGTTTATCTGTGATTTAGTATTTAGAATACTAATTACTGTGGCATAATTTTCAGAAACATTATCAATAATACCTACAATGCCTAAACTGTTAATTACACCCATATCAGGTTTGACTCCCTGTTTAGCGCCGGAATTTAATGTTAAGAAATTCTCATATACGTTATAAGAGTTACGGATTACTTTAGATACAACAATATCTTTTGGCAAAACGCCTTTTAAACTGTCTAAATTTGGAATCTCTGCAGAATCTTGAGTTTTAAACAGTAAGCTTTTTAAGTTGGCATTCTCAATTGCAAGCTGATCATTCTGTTCTCTTAAATGAAGATATTCTTCTACTGAATTTATTTTTTCGTAAACATTGCCACTTAGAAAATTGGCTGAACTGATGACTTTACTTCTATGAAAAGAATGGGACTGAATGGTAAGAGATAATGAAATACCCAAAAGCAGCAAAAACAGTATTCTATTACTGTTTTTTATAATAAATGAAAATATCTGCTGCATTTCTTAACTGTTATATATTGAATGTTAGATATAAACTAATTTCAGTAAAAAGAGATTACTTAATTAAAATGTTTTTAAACTTGGTAATGTTTTTAAGGGCCATTCCTGTACCTCTTACTACAGCTCTCAATGGATCTTCGGCAATATAAACCGGTAAATCTGTTTTTTGAGAAATTCTTTTATCAAGACCTCTTAACATCGATCCACCACCTGCAAGATAGATACCGGTATTATAGATATCGGCTGCTAACTCTGGAGGAGTTTGAGACAATGTTTCCATTACCGCATCTTCAATTCGCTGAATTGATTTGTCCAATGCTTTAGCGATTTCTCTGTAGGATACTTCAACCTGTTTTGGTTTTCCGGTTAATAAATCCCTGCCTTGAACAGACATATCATCTGGAGGAGTTTCTAAATCTTCAATAGCCGCACCAATTTGAATTTTTATTTTTTCAGCGGTACTTTCTCCAACAAATAAGTTATGCTGTGTACGCATGTAGTAAACGATATCATTCGTGAAAACATCTCCTGCAATTTTAACTGATTTGTCACAAACGATTCCGCCTAATGCAATTACTGCAATTTCGGTAGTTCCACCGCCTATGTCAACAATCATATTTCCTTTTGGCTGCATAATATCGATTCCGATACCAATTGCTGCCGCCATAGGCTCATGTATCAAGTATACTTCTTTACCATTCACTCTTTCACAAGATTCTTTTACCGCTCTCATCTCCACTTCGGTAATTCCCGAAGGGATACATACTACCATTCTTAGGGCAGGAGTAAACATTCTTTTTTTCAATGCTGGTATGCTTTTGATAAACATACTGATCATTTTTTCAGAAGCATCAAAATCGGCAATTACACCATCTTTTAAAGGTCTGATTGTTTTAATGTTTTCATGCGTCTTCCCTTGCATCATATTGGCTTCTTTACCAACTGCGATAATTTTGCCTGATATTCTATCACGCGCAACTATAGACGGACTGTCAATTACGACTTTGTCATTGTGAATGATTAAAGTGTTTGCTGTACCAAGGTCTATCGCAATATCCTCGGTCATGAAATCAAAAAATCCCATATGCTTTTTAAGGGTTAAAAAGTTATAAATAAATTACGCACAAAGTTAAACAAATTAATGTTTAAAATGACGTGTTCCTGTAAATACCATCGCAAGATTATTTTCATTGCAATAATTAATGCTCAACTCATCTTTGATAGATCCTCCTGGCTGAATTACCGCAGTTATTCCTGCTTTTTTAGCTAATTCTACACAGTCTGGAAATGGGAAAAAGGCATCACTTGCCATTGAAGCGCCTTCTAAGCTAAATCCAAAAACTTTTGCTTTTTCGATGGCCTGCAATAACGCATCCACTCTTGAAGTCTGTCCTGTTCCCGAAGATATTAAAGTTCCGTTTTTAGCAAAAACAATCGTATTTGATTTGGTATTCTTACACACTTTCGAAGCAAAAATCAAATCCTCAATTTCTTGTTCCGTTGGTGCTGTTGTTGTAACGGTTTTTAAGTCTGCTTTAGTATCAGTAATATTGTTTCTTTCCTGAATTAACAAACCATTAAGACATGTTCTTACTTGTTTTTGAGGTAATTCAACTTCGTTTTGAATCAATATAATTCGATTTTTCTTTTCCTGTAAAATTGCAATCGCTTCAGCATCATAAGATGGAGCAATAACTACTTCACAAAACAGTTTGTTAATTTCATTGGCAGCAGCCACATCTATTGTTGTGTTGGCAATCAACACACCGCCAAAAGCAGACGTTGGATCACAAGCCAGTGCTACGTTATATGCTTCAGAAATGGTTTTTCTGGTTGCTAATCCACAGGCGTTGTTGTGTTTTAAAATAGCAAATGTCGGATCATCATTTTTAAACTCATTAATTAAGTTTACTGCTGCATCAACATCAAGCAAATTATTATATGACAATTCTTTTCCGTGAACTTTAGTAAACATTGCTTCAAAATCACCAAAGAAGAATCCTTTTTGGTGTGGATTTTCACCATATCTCAATACTTGACCGTTTTCTATACTAGACTTATAGATGGTTTCATCAGTATTAAAATAGTTGAAGATAGCTCCATCATAATGAGAAGATACGTGGAAAGCTTTTGTTGCTAATAATTTTCTATCTTCTAATGATGTAGCACCATTTTGCGTCGAAATCATATCCAAAAATAAACTGTACTGGTCCATAGAAGCAACAATAGCTGTGTCTTTGAAGTTCTTTGCTGCAGCGCGAATCAAAGAAATACCGCCAATATCTATTTTCTCTATAATATCTTCTTCGCTTGCTCCTGAAGCTACTGTTTTTTCAAAAGGGTATAAATCAACAATTACCAAATCAATTTGAGGAATCTCATATTCCTTCATTTGCTGCACATCACTTTCGTTATCTTGACGGTTTAGAATACCTCCAAAAACTTTTGGGTGCAATGTTTTTACACGTCCGCCAAGAATTGATGGATAAGAAGTTACATCTTCCACAGGTATTACAGGAATGCCTAAATTTTTAATGAATTCTTCCGTTCCTCCTGTTGAATAAAAAACCACATTTTGTTCGTGTAATTTTCTAACAATTGGCTCAAGACCGTCTTTTGAAAAGACTGAAATTAATGCTGATTGGATTGTTTTTGTTGTGCTCATTGAGTAGTTATAATTTTAGAGTGCAAAAATAGTTTTTTTTGATAATATAATTCAATAAAAAAGATGTAACAATCTCTTAAAATATCATACCTATTGTTAAATAATTTTTTTTAGGTTTTTGAAACCGCCGGGATGAAATTTCTTCTTATTAAAATAAAAAAGTTCCCGATTAATATCGGAATGACAGCCAAATTTTAAATAATTTTCAGAAGAAATAAAAAGACATAATTTTACAGTAACACAAATTTCGAAAATATGCTAGTTTACCTACGATTATTAAAAGAAAGTTTTGGTTTTGCCATGAATGCTTTGCGAAGCAATAAATTAAGAACATTTCTTTCTTTGCTGGGGGTAACTATTGGGATATTCTCAATAATAGCAGTACTTGCAGCAGTTGACTCTTTGGACAAAAAAATATCCAAAGATTTGAGCAGTATGGATAAAAACACCATTTATTTACTGAAATTCCCTTTTGGACCTTCAGATATACCGCAATGGAAAAGAGAACAGTTTCCTAACGTAAAATATTCTGAATATATTTATTTGAAAGATGCGATGACGCATACTGATGAATTGGGTTACCGCATCTTTACCAGAAGCGAATCTATAAAATACGGAGCCAACATTGTAAGTGATGTACAAATATTGCCAGTTTCTCACGAATTTATTGATATTGAAGGGCTGACATTTGAAGAAGGAAGATTCTATAATGAGTCTGAGGCTAATTCTGGCGCAGCAGTAATTGTTTTAGGTGCTGATACTGCAAAATCACTATTTGAAGATACTTATCCTATTGGGAAAAATGTGAGACTGTATGGCCAGCGGTTTACCGTCATAGGAGTTTTGAAAAAAGAAGGATCCACCTTCGGAGGAAGCAATGACTCTTCGGCGTATATTCCTGTGAATTTTGTTCGAAAAATGTATGGTGACAACAATCCTAATTTAACGAATGTTATCATATTCAAACCTGAAAAAGGAGTAGATATGGAAGAATACAAAGGTGAAATTTCACAAAAACTCAGGAATTTCAGAGGATTGAAAGCGGGAGAAATTGATGATTTTTTCATTAATGTTTTTTCTGGATTTCTTGATATTATAGATCAGTTTTTAGGAACTTTACGTATTGGAGGAATCTTTATAAGCCTTTTTTCATTTTTAGTGGGCGGTTTTGGGGTTGCTAATATTATGTTTGTTTCTGTAAAAGAAAGAACGAATTTAATTGGAATCCAGAAATCATTAGGCGCAAAAAACCGATTTATATTATTTCAGTTTTTATTTGAAGCTATTGTTCTTTGTGTAATAGGCGGAATAATAGGATTGTTTTTAGTTTGGATTATATCTATTGTGCTTACCAATTTATTAGATTTTGAATTTGTATTAAGTCTGCTGAACATAATAATTGGTTCTGGATTATCAATCATTGTTGGAGTTATATCCGGAATTATTCCAGCTATTGCCGCCTCCAAGCTGGATCCTGTTGAAGCCATTAGAACTGGAATGTAAATTGCTGTTTTCTATTAAGTAATTGTTATTTTAGTGTAAATTTGGCGAAGGATAAATATTTAATTAGTTTTGAATAAACATCCAAATAATTAAATTTTTATAGATGAGCTTTATTTTAAAAAATGTAGATACAGTTGACTCTATTACTAGAGAGGATTTTAAGAAAAACTATCTAGACAAAAGAAAACCATTAATTATAAAAGGATTAACAAACGATTGGCCAGCCCGCGAAAAATGGTCAACTGATTATTTTAAAGAAATAGCTGGAGATATTGAAGTAAAGCTCGTGGATAATTCCAAAGCTGATCCTACCAAACCTATTAATGCTTCTATTGCAAGTATGAAGTTTGGGGAATATCTGGATTTAATAAAAAGAGAACCCACTGAACTTCGTATTTTTTTCTTCAACCTTTTTAAGCACAGACCAGAATTAGTTAATGATGTTAAAGTACCCAAAGACTTAATGGGCGGTTTTATAGAAAGTATGCCTGCCATGTTTTTTGGCGGATCCAAAGCAATTACTTTTTTACATTATGACATTGATTTACCACATCTTTTCCATACTCACTTTGGAGGGAGAAAACACATTATATTATTTGAAAATAAGTGGAAAAAACGTCTTTACTGTATTCCCAATACTACTTATGCACTAGAAGATTATGATGTTGCCGATCCTGATTTTGAAAAATTTCCTGCACTAAAAGGAGTTGAAGGATATGAAGTTTTCTTGGAACACGGAGATACTCTGTTCATGCCAACCGGCATGTGGCATTGGATGCGTTATATCGACGGTTCATTTTCGTTGACACTTCGTGCTTGGGACCGTTCAGTTACTAGAAAAATGGCCAGTGTTTGGAGTTTGTTTATGCATGGAGCTGTTGACAGTGTGATAAAAGTAACTTTCAAAGGACGTTATGCAAAATGGCGGGAAAAACTGGTCTTCAAAATTGCCGAAAAAGAACTAAAAAAAGGCAGACCGAGAAAATAGCACAATTTAGAATTATCATTTCGAACATTATAAAACACAAAATCCCAAGTATTTTTCTTTGGGATTTTTGCTTTTAGCTTTATTCTTTTGCTTTTGCAAATTTCATATATTCAGGAAATTTGATTTTAGTTTTGTCCCATTTAATATTTTCAAAATAGTAAGACTCATTATTTTTCTTATATTTCAAAACAGTATCTTCTTCTTGAGTTGTTCGACCAATGAAATATGTATCCATGTCTTGGCAAGAAGTTTTAATTGCTTCTATTAAATCGAAATAATTCTTCGATTGTAAAGTATCTAATTGAGACGTTATAAAAGTTAGATTTCGAATTTCTTTCTTATAATTTAACTTTACAAAATCTGCAATACAATTATTTGGGATTTCGATTAAATCTTTTGGCTGTAAATCAATAAAATAAGGAATTGTGTCATTTTCCGAGCCAGTACTGCAGGCCAAAACTGATTTATTTCCTTGAAAATAATAAAGATTAGAATCTTTATCAATTATAAAAGCATTTGTTCCATAAAAAAGCTGTCCTGGAGGTGGTGGAGGCGGTGGAATTTTTCTTTTTTTCAAATCTTCTAGAGTTTCTCTGTCTTCTTTCGAAATTATATATGGATTATTCTCAACAGTTTTCTTTACTTCTTTTTTAGTGCAATTCAGCAGAAGCAGACAAATCATAAAACCAATAAAAATTCTTGCCATAAACTATAAGATTTAAAATAAAGATATAAAAAATCCCAAGAAAATTTTCCTTGGGATTTTGTGATTTTAGAAGTTTAAAAAACTATCTAATAGGATTATTTTGAATCAAATCTAAGTATAAGTTAATCTTATCTTTCAATTCTTTTCTTGGTGTTATAAAATCTAAGAAACCATGCTCGAGTAAGAACTCAGCAGTTTGAAATCCTTCTGGCAGATCTTTACCAGTAGTATCTCTTACTACACGCGGTCCAGCAAACCCAATTAATGCGCCAGGTTCCGAGATATTAATGTCTCCTAACATCGCGTAAGATGCTGTAGTTCCTCCTGTTGTAGGATCTGTACAAAGAGAAATATAAGGTAGTTTAGCTTCTGAAAGCTGTGCCAATTTTACAGATGTTTTTGCTAATTGCATTAAAGAATAAGCAGCTTCCATCATTCTGGCACCTCCTGATTTGGATATCATTACAAAAGGCAGTCTGTTTTTGATTGCAAAATCAATTCCTCTTGCTATTTTTTCTCCAACAACAGCTCCCATTGATCCACCGATGAATGCAAAATCCATACAGCAGATTACAACCTCTTTTCCTTTGGATTTTCCAACTCCAGTACGCACAGCGTCTTTAAGTTTTGTTTTTTCCATTACTTCTTTCAATCGGTCTGCATATTTTTTTGTATCAACAAAATGCAGAGGATCTTTTGAAGTCATGTTTTTATCCAACTCAACAAACTCATTATTGTCAAATAAAATATCAAAATAAGCTTCACTCCCAATTCTAACATGGAAACCATCTTCTGGACTTACAAATAAATTACGAGCCAATTCATCGGCATCAATAATTTTTCCTGTAGGTGATTTGTACCAAAGCCCTTTTGGAATATCCATTTTGTCTTCGGTAGCCGTAGTGATTCCTTTTTCTTTTCTTTTAAACCAAGCCATTTATATAGTATTCAGTGTTCAGTAATATAGTGTTCAGTCTTCAGTAATTTAGCATCAGCTTTAGTGTTCAATAATCAGTATTTGAGGACTGAACACTAAAACTAAAAACTGTTCACTTTTTTATAGTGTATTCACGTTATTTAAGTCAGCAAATGCCTGCTCAAGTCTTGCATTGAAAGTTGATTCACCTTCACGTAACCATTTTCTTGGGTCGTAATATTTTTTGTTTGGAGCATCAGAACCAGTTGGGTTACCGATTTGAGTTTTAAGGTACTCAATATTGTTTACCATAAAATCACGGATACCTTCTGTAAATGCAAACTGCAAGTCAGTATCAATATTCATTTTTACAACTCCGTAGCTAATTCCTTCTCTGATTTCTTCTAATGTAGAACCTGATCCACCGTGGAAAACAAAATCAACAGGATTTGAACCTGTGCTGAATTTATTTTGAACGTAGTCTTGAGAATTTTTTAAGATTTTTGGAGTTAATTTTACGTTTCCTGGTTTGTAAACACCGTGAACGTTTCCAAAAGCAGCAGCAATTGTGAATTTTGGGCTAACTTTTGATAATTCTTCGTAAGCATAAGCTACTTCTTCCGGCTGCGTATATAATTTTGAGCTGTCTACATCAGAGTTGTCTACACCGTCTTCTTCACCGCCAGTGATTCCAAGTTCGATTTCTAGAGTCATTCCCATTTTGCTCATTCTAGCTAAATAACCTTTACAGATTTCGATGTTTTCTTCGATAGGCTCTTCAGATAAATCAATCATGTGAGAAGAGAATAATGGTTTTCCAGTTGCAGCAAAATGCTCTTCTGATGCATCTAATAATCCGTCAATCCAAGGCAATAATTTTTTAGCACAGTGGTCAGTGTGTAAAATAACAGTTGCTCCGTATGCTTCAGCTAGTGTATGAATGTGTTTTGCACCAGCAATACCACCGGCAATAGCGGCTTTTTCTCCAGCATTAGAAAGTCCTTTTCCTGCATTAAATTGTGCTCCTCCGTTTGAAAATTGGATGATAACTGGTGCGTTTAGTTTTGCAGCAGTTTCTAGTACTCCATTAATTGTATCCGATCCAATAACATTTACAGCTGGAAGTGCAAAACCTTTTTCTTTTGCATAGTTAAATATTTCTTGTACTTGATCGCCTGTAGCTACTCCGGGTTTAATATTGTGTGCCATTGTAATTTTCTTTTAATTGTTTTTTTTAGTTTTTAGATTATAATTTGCAAAAATAAGAATTAATTAGCACTTAAAAAGGGTAATTGATACCAAAATTATATACAACGTTTGCGAAGTTATATTGGGTGAACCATCTTTCTCCAATTTCCTTGGCTGGATTATAAGTTTTAAATCCTAAATCGAGCCGAACCACGAAGAAACTTAAATCATACCTTATCCCAAATCCTGTTCCCAGAGCTATTTCACCCAAGTCTTTTATGTTCTCAAATTTTGCCGGTTCATAAGTAACAGCGTCAAGTACGTTCCAAATATTTCCTGCATCGG
This sequence comes from uncultured Flavobacterium sp., assembly GCA_963511795.1. Taxonomy (GTDB): domain Bacteria; phylum Bacteroidota; class Bacteroidia; order Flavobacteriales; family Flavobacteriaceae; genus Flavobacterium. The sequence goes on from CAUPKP010000037.1 coordinate 20,382, forward strand.
CAAAAAGAGCGCCCCCCCATTTACCCGCAATTGGGAAACGGTACTCACCGCTAATGGCAATTTTCATATTCGCTTCATTAAAATCATTGGAGAAAGAACTGCTTCCAGGCCCAAGATTATAGGGCTGCCATGCTCTGTTATCATTCGATCCCCCGGCAAAGTAACTTTTTGTAAACGGAATAGAATTTGAATTTCCGTATGGTATAGCTATTCCAAAAAAGCTGCGCATTGCAAAGATGCCAGTTTTACCAACACTCCAATGTTTTATGAAATCAAATTCTGTTTTTATATATTCAGAATATTCTAAATTAAAAATCTCATAATTTCCGTTATCATTTTTAGGAATATTTCCAATTGCTGAAACGGCTGATAATAGTGTACCTGCAGATTCTAATTTTGTTCTGAAAGTATAAAAATCATTGTCCTGCAAATCTCTTCTACTTGTTTTGGTGAAATTAAAATTAGTTGCCAGAATAAAATCATTATCTGTAAGTCTTATTCTTTGCTGTTCAATACTGTTTACATTTTGAAATTCAGCATCATTTGGAGTTAATGGTGTCTGGAGCGTTAAAACATCATTTGTAAAACCTGTAGTTCCGCTTTCTACAATCAGATTTCCAAATTCATCAACATAAGCTGGTTCGTCATTATAGGTTTTAGCAATATCATTTAAAGCATCATAAGAACTAGTGTAAACATTGAAATAGTTACTAGGATTCAGATTTCGGACAAACTGAAAATTTAAAAGATCCAATCTGGCCGTAGTGTTTTTCTTTGGAGTCCAGTTGTATGAAAAAGATCCTGTAAAGTTTTCCTTGTCTAATCCAATATTGGTTTGTTTAGAAAGCCCCAAGCTAACCACCGTAGAAGGAATCATGCTCTTGGGAATTATTTTTTCAGTTTTAAAAGGGAATAATACCCGAGGGAAATTTAATTTTGCATCCACACCATACTCAGAGACATTGAAAAAACTATCATTCGCATTTGCTATGTCGTTTGAAGCCCCAATATTTCCTCTAGCCGAAAGTTCTAATGTTTCAGCACCATTAAACACATTCCGCACTGTTTCTGTAACGCTTGCTGTGATTCCAAAATCTTCTATATTGGAATGTGTGAAATCCAAGGTGTAGCCAAAGCTGTATTTTTTTCGAGGAGTAAGATAAATTTTGGCGACCAAGGATTGAGCCGTTGTATCTTTTTTATCAACTTCATATTGTATAGTCGGGTAATTGAATGTTTTTAGATTGTTCAGATATCTCGTAGACAAAACTGTTTTGGTATCGCTGAATACATCACCTTTAGTAATAAATATGGCATCGGTTATTGCGTGCGGCGTATATTTTATTTTTTGAAAACCATATAAGGTCATATTATTATGCGTCACACTGTCCTTAACCGCTTTACTGTGGTTTGCAGTCGAGTAATCAGTGTAAATTTTAATGTCACTTATTTTATATAATTTAAAAGGCTCTGTTTTTGTGGAGTCATTTTCCTGATAAGAATACTTTTCGATATTTAAGATTACTGTAGCCTTGTCTTTTTTATTAATAGTATCTATATCAAAATTAATATAGTTGGGCTGAAAACGATAAGCACCATGATTTCTGAAATAGGTACTAATGTGATTTTTTTCATTTTCAAAATCTTCTGTTTTGTATTGATTGCCTGGAATTATTGCCGATTTTATGTTTTTATAAAGGGAATCCAAAGCAGGACTTTTTATTTTTGTTCTAACAGAATCAATAAAATAAGGGTTTCCTGTGGTTAAAAAATATTTTATTTGAGCTTTTTTTGGAGCCAAAGAATCAATTTTGTAAAATGCTTTAACATTAAAAAAGCCTTGATTGAAATAATGGCTTCTAAGTCTGACTATTGATTTCTTAGCTTTCAAAGTGTCTGCAATTACTGGTGCTTCACCAGTTTCTTTCAAGAACTGATGAATACCGTAATACCAAAACGATTTACGGAGACCCTGCACTTGTTTTGCCGAAAGCCATTTAACTTCTCTGTCGTACTTTTTTTGATTGTTTAAATATTTTAGATTGAAAGTAGAATCTGGATTCGGATTGGCTATACTGTAAATATTCAAAAGCATTCGATAACCCAGAATACTGCTGTTGGGCTGTTGATATAATTGGTCATATACTGTCTGGTCTTTGATTAATTTATCATTCTCAAAGATTTCGTTTTTTACCAGAAGCTGTTTTCGGGCTGGCACTCTTTTTTCTGAATTACAAGCGTAGAAAAGAACACTAATTAGAATAAATACTGCTATTTTTGCAGCATTCTTTTTTCTCTTAAGAAGTATAGATTGCCTTAAATTTTTGGCTAAACTATTTTTTATTTTTAAGGAAAAAAAACATTTATTCATTTGGGAATTCGTGTTATAGAATATTAAATTCAAAAATACATCTTTTATGCTTAGTAAAAACCAAATAAAACTTATATCTAGTCTGCATCAAAAAAAATATCGTTTTGCTAATCAATTGTTTTTTGCTGAGGGTGTAAAAGTAATTCAAGAATTAGTAAAATCAAATTTTGAACTGGAACATCTTTATACAACCAAAGATGACTTTAAGGAAATTGCTTCCAATAAAATAACGCTTATTGCTGAAAATGAATTGATTAAAATAAGCGCGCTGACTACACCAAATACGTGTTTGGCTGTATTTAAAATTCCGTTGGAGAACAAAATCATTGAATCTGGATTGATACTTGCTTTAGATTCTATCAGAGATCCAGGTAATATGGGAACTATTCTTAGATTGTGTGATTGGTTTGGCATTTCGCAGCTGGTTTGTTCAAAAGAAACTGTTGATATTTATAATCCAAAAGTTGTTCAGGCAACTATGGGATCCATTACCAGAGTAAACGTTAATTATGTCGATTTAGTTCCTTTTCTGGAAAAAACTAAACTGCCCATTTTTGGAACTTTTATGGACAGTGATAACATTTACAAAACAGATTTACCGCAGAAGGGGATTATTGTTATGGGAAATGAAGCAAATGGCATTTCTGAAAGTATAGAAAAACTAGTTACAAAAAGAATCACTATTCCTCGTTTTGGAGAACTTCAAATTACCGAAAGCCTGAATGTAGCCACTGCAACAGCAATTATTTTAAGCGAATTTAGAAGACAAGGCTTGAATTAAAATTTCAAATCTTAATTAGTTCTAATGAAATGTGAAATTAATTAAAATCGCTCTAGATTTCATTGATTCTATGTTGCCTGTCCAAGGGCTGTTTGGGTCTTTGTCACGAATTAATTCATCTGAAATTCCAAATTGCCCTCTAATAGAAGGCGAGAATATAAAATACTCTGAAAATATATCAATTCCAATTCCCAGTTCATAATTGGTAGTCCACGTTTTAACTCTGAACCGTTCTTCGAGATTGTCATCTAAAGATTCTGCGTTGCTGGATAAATTTAGATTTGCAGATACTCCGCCCAATAAATAAGGGCGTACATTTCCAGTTCTAAGGGCTGAAAATTTAAGCAATAACGGAAAATTTACATAAGTACTGTTTACCTCTCTTATAGCGTCACTAGAAGAGTTAAAGGCTGCGTTTGGAGGATAATGCAAAATTCTGTCTGAATAATAAAGACCTGGTTCAAACCGCAAATCTAAATATTCCTGGAGTCTGAAGTTTGTTACTAAGCCCACATTGAAACCGCCCGATTTGTCTACTTGTATGTCGGGACCTACTGTTTTATAGTCGATTTTGAAATCATAAGAGTTGAAGCCTAGGAAAAATCCAAAATAGAGTCTTTTCTTTTGCCAATTCTCTAAGTTAATGATAGGATCCTTACTGAATATCCCTTTGCTTTGCGAATATCCTTCTACAGCAATAGTCAATAGAATCAAAACAATTATTTTTTTCATATTTATGCTGTACATTTCAGTATTATTTTTTGGAAGCTGAATAAATAGTAGCTACGCCAAATGTTTGAGGCATAGCATTCACCATTATAAACCCAGTTTTTCTTAAAATATTGTTTAAAGCTTCACCGTAAGGGAAAGCTGCTGCAGATTCGGATAAATATCCATAGGCTACATCATCTTTTGAGAATATTTTTCCAATCAAGGGCAAAATATTTTTACTGTAAAAATTGTAACCTTGTTTATAAGGTGTTTTATCAGGTACTGATGTTTCCAGAATAACAAATATGCCTCCCGGTTTTAACACTCTCAGAATCTCTGAAAGTCCTGTTTCAAGATGTTCAAAATTCCTGACACCAAACGCTACAGTTATAGCGTCAAAATAATTATCTTCAAAAGGCATATTCTCTGAGTCTGCTAAAACCATTTCGATAGTTTGGGACAGATTTTTTTCTTGAATCTTTTTAGTGCCAATTTCGAGCATTCCAGCCGAGATGTCAAGCCCGATAATTTTTTTTGCTTTGGTCTGTGCCATTAAAATAGCCAAGTCACCAGTTCCTGTAGCAATGTCTAATATAGTTTCGGGATTAGTTTCTGCAACAAGTTTCAAAACTTTTTTTCTCCATTTAACATCGATTCCAAACGAAATAACTCGGTTTAGGTTATCATAGTTACCAGAAATAGTGTCAAACATTTTGGCAACCTGTTCTTTTTTACTGAGAGAAGAATCTTTATAAGGTGTGATTTCTTTTGGCATTTTTTTAATTTCTACAAATATAAACAAACTGTATAAACTATAAATGTGTTTTTTCTTCTGCGTAAAATTTTATTCTATGGAAATTATACTATATAAATTTAAAATCATCAATAATTATTAAAATGAAAAATAATTGAAATATCACTAAAAGTGGGTATTGTGAATGCTGTTTTTATTACTGATGTTTGTACTTTAAATTTTTAATATTTTTAAAATGATTAGAAGGGAACTGATGACCCAAACCAAATGGATGCTTCTTGCGCTATTTATCTCATTTGTTCTTGTGCTGTTTTTTGAAAGTACTGTCAGCAGTGGCAGTATTGTTTTAAAAGCGCAAAATACGTTCTTAGGATTAAATTTGTTTTTGGAAATTTTAATTTTCTTCGCCTTTAGTACCTTTGTGGTATTTGGTACTAAAGGCTTTTTTGAGTTGTACTCTCAAAAATTATCAAATTATATTGTCCTTACATCAGGGGTAATATTGATATTTGTGATTTGTATATTATGTTACCAAATCATAGTACAAGAGTAGGTCATTCCTCTAATCATTTTAAAAAAAGCATTCTAGTAATAGAATGCTTTTTTGTTTTCAACTCCGTCAAAGTGAATGTTCTTTTTTTAATGAAATATGACTATACTTTTACAAACGTTTTATAAGTATATGCAAATTGATGTTTTTCATCTATTGGATTAAACTCCGCCTGAATTTCTTTCCACTCTTTAGAATCGATTTCTGGGAAAAAGGCATCAGCTTCAAAACTATGATGCACTCTCGTGATTTCAAGCTTGTCTGTAAACGGAAGTGCTAAATTATAAATCTCTCCTCCTCCGATTATAAATGAAGTTTCATTTTCCGGACAAACAGCAAGAGCTTTTTCAATACTGTCCACAACGATGCAGCCTTCCGGATTATAATCTTTTTGCCTTGTTATTACAACATGAGTTCTATTAGGGAGCGGTTTAGGGAAGCTCTCAAATGTTTTTCTTCCCATTATTATATGATGACCAGTAGTTAAGGATTTAAATCTCTTAAAGTCATTTGGCAAATGCCAAACTAATTCATTGTTTTTACCAAGAGCATTGTTTTCTGCAACAGCAGCAATCATAATAATCATACTGTCAGTATTTATTTAGAATTAGTATCCTCAATTTTGGACTGCAATTGGGCTATTTTTTTTTGCTGTAAAGCCACTAATCGGTCAATTTGATCTCTTTCCCAATATTTATTCATGAATCTGTCGGTAATAAAAACCTTTATAAAATGCAATACAAAAACAAATAACCATATAGTAATAAACCAAATAAACAAGTTTATTTCTATTCCAGTTTCAAAAAAATATACTGCGGTAAATAAAAAAATGCCACACAATGCGAATAAAACAAAATGATAATATAGTCTCTTCTTTTGTTTTATACGGTTTCTGGCATATTCATACTGTTCATGTATTTCTTTTTCCATAATGTAGAATTTTGCTTATAAAGATAAAATTTATTTTCAAAATGTAGCTATTTTGATTACTGAATATTTAACGGGAAATCGTTTTCTTGAATTGAAATTAATATTTAATGCATTCATTTTTTTTTTAATGGCAAAAAAGAATACTCATTTTTGCTATTATACTAAAAATGAGGCTGTTTGTTCTTCTTTGGAATTATTTTACTTACTTTGTTATAACCTTAAAAATATAATAGTATGTCAGTAAAAAAACAATTTATAAAAACGAAGCCTGTTTGTAAAGTTACTTTTTCTTTAGAAGCTAAAGAGGCTAGCGAAGTATCTGTAATTGGTGATTTTAATGATTGGAAAATTGAAGAAGGTTCTTTAAGCAAATTAAAAAACGGAACTTTTAAAGGAACCTTTGAGTTAGGTAAAGATGCTACATACGAGTTTAAATATGTAGTTGACGGTGTGTATTTAAATGAACCGGAAGCTGATTCATTCAAGTGGAATGAATTTGCAGGTGCTGAGAATAGTGTATTAGTAGTATAGTATAAAAATCCGCTCAATGAGCGGATTTTTGTGTTTTATACAGCTACATTTCCTTTAATCAGGGCATGAGGTTCATATCCTTCTAATGTAAAATCATCGAAATCAAAATCGAAGATGTTTTTTATATTGGGATTTAAAATCATTTTTGGCAGCGGTTTTGGTTCGCGGCTTAACTGTAGTTCAAGCTGTTCGAAATGGTTGTTATAAATATGAGCATCTCCAAAAGTATGGATAAATTCGCCTGCTTCAAGGTCACAAACTTGTGCGATCATCATAGTCAACAATGCATAAGAAGCAATATTAAAGGGAACTCCCAAGAAAATATCGGCACTTCGCTGATACAATTGACAGGAAAGTTTTCCTTTTGTCTCTCTTTTTGATTCATCTGGAGAAGCTACGTAAAACTGAAAGAATGCATGACAAGGAGGCAATGCTGCTTTATTATTAGCTACATTTTCTTCAAATGATTTCTTTGTATCAGGAAGCACAGACGGATTCCATGCGGAAATAAGCATTCTGCGGCTGTTTGGGTTTGTTTTTAATTCTGTAATAAGCTCTGAAATTTGGTCAATTTCTTCACTGTTCCAATTGCGCCATTGATGTCCGTAAACGGGACCTAAATCACCTTCGCTGTCAGCCCAGGCGTCCCATATCTTTACTCCGTTTTCCTGAAGGTATTTGATATTAGTATCACCCTTTAAGAACCAAAGCAGTTCGTATATAATAGATTTGAGGTGCAGTTTTTTGGTGGTTACCATTGGGAAACCTTCGCTCAAATCAAACCGCATTTGATAACCAAATACGCTTTTTGTGCCAGTTCCCGTTCTGTCTCCTTTTTGACAGCCGTTATCCATAACATGCTGTACTAAGTCTAGGTATTGTTTCATTTGTGATTAATCGTTAAAAATTGCTCAAACGTTAATTTGTCTAACGATAAACGGTTAAACAAATCACCAATTAAGCTATTTCAAATTATAACTATCGTTTAGAAATTTCGTCTCGAATCTTAGCGGCTTTTTCATAATCTTCATGTTCGACTGCTTGCGCTAATAATTCGTTTAATTCCTGTAAAGTATGATTGGAATAGGTGCTGCCTGATTCGTTACTCTCGGTAGAGCCAAAAGTTTCCGGATTGGAAAGAATGTCTTCTATTTCATTTGATGCTTCGCTTTCAAGCGGATTGGCTTTTAAATAAATACCGGCTTTGTCTAATATGTTTTTATAGGTAAAAATAGGTGCATTAAATCGAATAGCTAAAGCAATTGCATCCGATGTTCTAGCATCAATTATTTCTTCGATTTTATCTCTTTCGCAGATGATGCTTGAATAAAAAACGCCATCAACTAGTTTGTGAATAATTACCTGTTTTACAACAATATCAAAACGTTCTGCAAAATTCTTGAACAAATCGTGTGTCAAAGGGCGTGGCGGCTTAATTTCTTTTTCTAAAGCAATCGCTATAGACTGAGCTTCAAACGCTCCAATAACAATAGGCAATTTCCGTTCCCCGTCAACCTCATTCAAGATTAACGCATAGGCGCCATTTTGAGTTTGACTGTATGAAATTCCTTTTATAGATAATTTAACTAAGCTCATGTTGGTATGGTGAGAAGTACAAAGTACTCTATTAATTGTGTCTTTTTTCTTGTTTTAAATAAAGTGCAATTTTAATCAAAATTTATGGAACAAAAAAACTGCCTAAAGCAAAGATACAATTATCTTATTTTTAGGCAGCTTAATTTATAAGAGAAATTAAATTTTAGGACTGGTGTTCTTTGAAAGCTTTGAATTTAGCTATTAATTGGGGCACAATTTCAAATGCATCTCCTACAACTCCATAATCTGCTACTTTAAAGAAAGGAGCTTCTGGGTCACTGTTTATAACTACTTTTACTTTAGATGAGTTAATCCCTGCAATATGCTGTATTGCTCCTGAAATTCCAATGGCAATATATAAATTAGTCGCTACTGGTTTTCCTGTTTGGCCTACGTGCTCGCCGTGAGGTCTCCAGCCTAAATCGGATACTGGTTTTGAACAGGCAGTTGCAGCACCAAGAACCCCTGCTAATTCTTCAATCATTCCCCAGTTTTCAGGCCCTTTAAGACCGCGTCCTGCAGAAACAACGATATCAGCATCGGCAATTGAAACTTTTCCTGAAACTTTTTCGACAGATGTTACTTTTACTCCAAAATCAGCATCACCGATTGTTGGATTAAAATCTTCTTCGGTTAATGATGAAGCACTTTCAAAGATACCATAAGAGTTTTTACCAATAGATAATACTTTTACATCGGTATTGATTTCAGTAATATTGAAAGCTTTGTTTGAAAAAGCAGTTCTTTTTACTTGAAATGGCAAAGTGCTTACTGGCAAACCAACAACATTGGAAGCGTAACCAGCTTCTAACGCCACAGCAACAAGAGAAGCTAAATAAATACTATCAGTTGTAGAAGATAATACAACTATTTTAGCGGCTTCTTTCTGTGCAGCCTGCTTGATAACATCAGCATACGCTTTGGCTGTAAAACCTGTTAATTTATCGCTGTTTACTTTCAAGACCTTATCAACTCCGTATTTTGATAATTCAGAAACATCACCAGCATTCACTGTCACAGCTGTAACGGTTGTTCCTAATGATTCGGCTACTTTTTTTGCATAAGAAGCTAGTTCTAATGCTACTTTTTTAAATTTTCCTTCTGCAGATTCTGCATATATTAATATTGACATGATTTTTTTGTTTAAAGTTTAAAGTTTAAAAGTTTAAAGTTTTTCAACTGAAAACTGCGACTGCAAACTGATTACTAGATTACCTTAGCTTCGTTGTGTAATAAATTAATTAATTCATCCAGATTATCTGCAGAAACTAATTTCACTGCTGATTTTGGAGCTGGTTTTTCAAATTTTACTGCTTTGGTATTTACAGGAGCATCAACTGGTTCAAGAATTGTCAATACTTTTGTTCTAGCAGTCATAATTCCTCTCATGTTTGGAATACGCAGATCTTTTTCTTCTACAAGTCCTTTTTGAGCTCCGATGATAAGTGGTAATGTAGTGCTTACGGTTTCTTTTCCGCCGTCTATTTCGCGAACAGCTGTTACATTTGCTCCGTCAACAGTGATAGCTGTGCAGGAATTTAAAAAATTGTATCCTAAAATACCAGCAATCATACCAGGAACCATTCCTCCGTTATAATCTAACGATTCTTTTCCAGCGATTACAATATCATAACCTCCGTTTTTAATCACTTCCGCTAATTGTTTAGCTACAAAAAAACCATCAGTTGGATTTGCATTAACACGAATCGCTTCGTTAGCGCCAATTGCTAATGCTTTTCTTAAAGTAGGTTCAGTATCCGGTCCGCCAACATTAACGATAGTAACTGTAGCACCTTGCTGCTCTTGAAACCATATTGCACGAGTAAGTCCAAATTCGTCATTTGGATTAATTACATATTGAACTCCATTGGTATCAAACTCAGCGTCTCCGTTTGTGAAATTGATTTTTGAAGTAGTATCAGGAACGTGACTGATGCAAACTAATATTTTCATAATTATATATTTAAATTCTTTTTTTTCTCTGACAAATTTAAAATAATAAATCGAATAATTTACTATGCATGCATAACATTTTTTATAACTATTACGATTTCGTTAATTGCAATTGCAAAAGTTCTCTTTTTACCACATTATTACTAACAAAAGAATTGATTTTGTGAATTATCCAAATTCAAAACAAACGCGGTCTCCACATTAAAATCATCATTTATAGTGAATAAGGCTCCAAATTCATATTCTATTTTTGCCAAAAACATTATATCTAACTAAAATAAACCAGTAATGAAAATTTATGTTCTTTTTTGCCTTTTTGTAATCAATATCACTGCTTATGCACAATGTAAACAAATACCAAGTGCTAATTTTGAAAACGAATCCGCTTTATTGGGAATTGCCAGCAGTAATTCAGACAACCAAATAAAAACTCCATATTTTGCAGCAGCAAAGGTTGTATGCACGGAAAATGAAAACTATTCAACCAACAGAATAATAATATCTGACAGTTGTGAATTAAAGCGCTTCAATCTTCCCATAAGCCCGCTAAAAAATTTGAGTCTTCACCAAAATATTGATTTGTATTATTCATTTATTAAAAAAATACAATTAGCCTTTGTAAACATTCAAAAAAATAATTTATATAAATATAGCATCTGTCAGACAAAAAGCATGGTTTAGTCTGTAGAATAAATTTCATGTTTAAAATAACTTAAAAAGTTGGACTCGATTATTAATTTTTAGAGAAGAAAGATTAGGTTTTTCTGGAAACATCGTCTCGTTCTCCGTTTCAATCTTATAAGCTGAACACTGGCTTATGACAATGCATTATGCTGAACTGATTAAGATCAAGTTTAAGCTTGATGGCTTACACTATACACAAAGAAAAATGCCTAGCAATGGAGATCCGGAAATCGATAGACGACCCAGAAGTATTAGTGTGCAATTTAGAGATTCGAAAAATGGCAATGCCATTTTTAAGATGGTCACTAAAGTCATTTCCAAATATCAGTTTAGTCATACCGATCTGTCTCAGGAAATAAAGAAAACAGTAGGGAATGTATCCTATGCATTTTTTTATAGAAAAAGAAGGGCAATTGGATAAATATAAATACGCTCAATATTTGGACTCTAAAATTATTACCAATGGAACTATGCTTTCCTTAAAAAGAAATTAAAAATTTGATTATTGATTAAGGGTAAAATCATCATTTATAGTGACGGATGTTTTTATTTCAACGGCTAGTTTTGCTTTTTTTAGGTTTAATGTGAAATTAAAATAGTTAATGAGCAATAGTATTACTTCAGTCCCAAAAACACGATTATTTTATACCATTACATTATTTTTTTTGTTGGCTGCCAGCTTAGTTTCTTATGGTCAAAGTGGTTATACTCAAGGAAAAAAAAGTGTTAATTCAGTAATAGAAGGAATTATTCAGCTTAATGCTGATAAAACAGGTAATAGTATTTCAAAAAAGGAATACAGCATTTTACAAAAAAATACTTCAAAAAAGGCAAAAGCAATGGCTGACACTCAACCGCCAACATTAATTTGCCCGCCTAATCAGCAATTGGCCTGCGGAAGTTTAGTTCCAAGTTATTTTGGACTGTTAACAGCTACGGATGATATAGACACAAGTATTTCTGTTACACAACAGCCAGGTGCAGGATCCGATTTTTATGACGGAATGACGATTAAGTTTACAGCTACCGATGATGCAGGAAATAAAAGTGAATGCAGTATTATTGTAACAGCTTCTTCCCCTGACGTTACTCCGCCAACATTTACGTGTCCTACAGGATTAACATTTAACTGCGGTGAAAAAGTTCCAAATTACGCTCTTAGTCCAATGATGAATTTAGACGATGATTGCAGTATTGCTTTGAGTTATATCATGACACCTGGACCAGGATCCGATTTTTATGATGGAATTCCTATTCAAATTGAGTATTTTGATAAATCAGGAAATAGATCAGTTTGTAATTTTACAGTAACAATGGCAACTCCAGATGTCACACCACCTGTAATTACATTTTGTCCCGGTACGCAAAATTTACCTTGTGGTGCTGTTTTACCAGATTATAGGGGATTAATAACGGCAGAGGATAATTGTCTTGAAAATATGACAGTGTCACAAAGTCCGGGAGCAGGAAGTACTTTTGTTCCGGGAATGACAGTGACAATGACTGTAAAAGACGCTGCTAATAATGCTGTAACCTGCAGTTTTGTTGTAAATGCTTCTGCCGATATCACCAAACCAACGATAACTTGCCCAGCAACACAAAGTCTTTCCTGCGGTTCTGTTTTACCTGATTACAGAAGTTTAGTTACTGCAACGGATAATTGTACTGCTTCGCCAACTATTACGCAGACTCCTGCTTCAGGAAGTGTTTTTACAAGTGGTATGACTGTAACGATGCGAGCGGCTGATGCTTCAGGGAATTTTGCGGATTGCAGTTTTGTTGTGAATGCTTCTGTCGATATCACCAAACCAACGATAACTTGCCCAGCAACACAAAGTCTTTCCTGCGGTTCAGTTTTGCCTGATTACAGAAGTTTAGTTACAACAGCTGATAATTGTACTGCTTCACCAACTATTACGCAGACTCCTGCTTCTGGAAGTGCATTTACAAATGGTATGACCATAACAATGAGAGCTACCGATGCTTCGGGAAATTTCGCAGATTGCAGTTTTGTTGTGAATGCTTCTGCCGATATTATTAAACCAACAATAACTTGTCCATCCAACCAAAGTCTTTCCTGTGGTTCTGTTTTACCAGATTACAAAAGTTTAGTTATTGCAAATGATAATTGTACTGCTTCACCAGCAATCACTCAAACTCCTGCTTCTGGAAGTGTTTTTACAAGCGGTATGACTGTAACGATGCGAGCTACCGATGCTTCAGGAAATTTCGCAGATTGCAGTTTTGTTGTGAACGCTTCTGCCGATATTATTAAACCAACAATAACTTGTCCATCCAACCAAAGTCTTTCCTGTGGTTCTGTTTTACCAGATTATAGAAGTTTAGTTACAACAGCTGATAATTGTACTGCTTCGCCAGCAATCACTCAAACACCAGCTTTTGGAAGTGTTTTTACAAGTGGTATGACCGTAACAATGAGAGCTACCGATGCATCAGGAAATTTTGCGGATTGCAGTTTTGTTGTGAATGCTTCTGCGGATGTTACCAAACCAACGATAACTTGTCCACCAAGTCAAAGTTTGGCTTTAGGAAGTCCTTTGGCTGATTATAGCAGTTTAGTTGTTTCAAATGACAATTGTGATTCTTCGCCTACAATTACACAAAGTCCAGTGCCGGGAAGTATTTTTAATGCTAATGGTATGACTGTTACAATGCGGGCTACTGATGACTCTGGGAATTTTGCTACTTGTACTTTTATCATTAATAATGCATCAGGAGACTTGCCTCCTACAATCGAATGTCCATCAGGGCAAGAATTGTTTGCTAATTCGACTCTTCCTAATTATGTTTTTTCATTGACGGCTATCAGTGATGATATTACGGATGCTATGGATATAGTATTTACACAAACGCCTCCGCAAGGAACACTTTTTACAGCAGATACAAATGTTACCATATCTGCTAAAGATGAATCGGGCAATGTCAGTTCATGTAGTTTTTTGGTTAAAGTAAAAACCACAAATACCACTTTAGATTGTAAATCAAATAATCTGTATTATAGTAACATTGATGGAAAATATGGTTTTACTATTTACGGAGAAAAAGCCGATGGTAATACAGGTTTTAGTGTCTCCACAGCTGGTGATGTAAATGGTGATGGAATTTCAGACTTTCTTATTGGGGCTTCTGGAAATTACGATAATTCTTATGGAAAAAATAATGTGTTAAAATTTATTGAAGGTTCTGCTTATTTAGTGTTTGGAAATGCTTCCGGTTTTCCACCTAATATCGACTTAGCGTTATTGAATGGAACCAATGGATTTAAAATCAGGAATGATATTCCTTATACTAATTTTCAAAATACAGGTTATGATGTGAGCAGTGCTGGAGATATCAATGGCGATGGAATAACCGATTTTATGGTTAGCGATCCATACAGAGATACTTCTACTGGAAATCAGAATGGAAATACGTATGTTGTTTTTGGTAGAACTTCTGGTTTTCCGGCAGAATTATTCTTATCAAGTTTAAATGGTACCAATGGTTTCACTTTGATTGGTGCAATAAATTATGGAGCTGCTGGACGCAGTATTTCATCAGTAGGAGATGTAAATGGCGATGGAACAGATGATATTGCTATTGTTACAGGAGGCTCTTCGGCAGGAAATGGTAAATGTTATGTTTTGTATGGAAAAACATCAGGTTTCCCGGCTCAAATAAAAACAGACCAAATTAATGGGACTAATGGTTTTGTTATTGAAGGAGATGCTACTGTTGGAAAAGTAGGGAACAATGTTGTTGGATTAGGCGATATTAATGGTGATGGATTTCCAGATATTGGATTAGGTAGTTATAATGGTTCAGATCAACACCGTAAGTATGTAGTTTACGGACGCTCTACCAATTTTCCTGCGACTATAAATGTTGCTTCATTAAACGGCTCTAATGGTTTTATTTTAGAAAATACTGCTTCCCCTTTGGGTGGCTATTCTGGTGTTTCTAGGTTAGGGGATATAAATGGGGATGGCTATAATGATCTTGTAGTACATGAAAGTTATGTGTTGTTTGGCAGTGCAACAATTCCAGCTGTAATGGATTTGAAAAATCTGAATGGGATTAATGGTTTTAGATTATTAGTTGCAGGTAAAACAACTTCGATTGGAGATTTTAATAAGGATGGTATTGGAGATTTTGGATTTATTTATAGTCAAAAGTTTTATGCTATTTATGGAAAATCGGATTGGACGACAACCACAATAGACTTTAATTATATATTATACAATCTTAAACCTTCACAAGGGCTTAAAATAGGGTTGAGTTATTATCAGAATTATGATTTGTCATTAGCAGGAGATGTAAATAAAGACGGTATTGATGATTTAATAATTGGTAATAGCAATAATGCTTATGATGTTGAGGTTAATCATGATCCGGGATATGCCTATGTTATTTATGGAAAAAAAATTGAGGATACCGAAAAACCGGTTATAGCAAATTGTCCTTCGGATAAAATTTTAACCAAATTCGATCCAATTCCGGATTATAAATCGACCATTACCGTAACAGACAATTGTGACACCAACCCAATAGTTACACAATCACCAGTTTCCGGAACTGTTTTTGACGGAGTCTCTCAAGAAGTTATCTTAACCGTTACGGACGCTTCAGGAAACATAGTAACTTGCAGTTTTGATATCAATTCCTCTGGAGCAGATTTGCCTCCAACAATAGAATGTCCTGCCAATCAGGAACTATATGCTAATTCAATGCTGCCAAATTATATTCATTTTTTAACGAACGTTAGCGATGACATTGCACTACCTAGAGAATTGATTTTTACGCAAACTCCCGCAGCTGGCACAATGTTTACTGCCAACACCAATGTCACCATAACTGTTGAAGACAAATCAGGTAATACAAGTTCTTGTACTTTCTTGGTTAAATTAAAAACAGGTGGATTTGAAATTGATTGTAAAACGACAACTATTAATGCAAATGAATTGAATGGTACCAACGGTTTTACTCTTTACGGAGAAAAAGCAGCCACAAGGGCAGGATTCAGTACAAGTCCAGTAGGTGATGTAAATGGAGACGGTATATCCGATTTTATAATTGGTGCACCTTCAGATCAGATACCTGAAGGTTCTTATGTTGTTTTTGGGACTAATTCAGGTTTCCCACCAAGCATGAATCTCGCTAATTTAGATGGACAAAATGGTTTTAAAATTATAGATGATGATTTGACACCGCCACGACAAACAGGGTTTGACGTTAGTTCTGCAGGAGATATCAATGGTGATGGCATTGATGATTTGATGTTGAGTGATCCGAGTAAAAAATTTGGTTCAAGCCTTTACTTTTCAGGACGTGTTTATATTATTTATGGAAAAAAGACAGGGTTTTCAAGTACTTTTTTACTATCTGGTTTAAACGGAATCAATGGATTTTCAGTTTTAGGACAAACCTACGATGAGTTTTTAGGGTATGATATTGCTAATATAGGTGATTTTAATAATGATTCTCATAGCGATATAGGAATTGTATCTGCAAATGAGGGATCAGGTAATACTAAGAAATGTTATGTCCTGTTTGGTAGTAGTACTAATTTTCCAGCGGAAGTTAATATAGAAAGTTTAAATTCATCCAATTCTTTTATCATTGATGGAGATATTGGAAATAATTTAGCAGGAGTAGGAGATGTAAATGGTGACGGTATTTCTGATGTTGCTGTTTCGGGTGAGGATAAGTTTAGATATGTAGTATATGGATCGGCTAGTCTACCTGCAACAATAAACACCAATTCACTAAATGGTTCCAATGGGTTCAAAATTCAAAACTCAGTTAGTTCTCTAGAAACCTCTTACTATTTTGAAATAAGAAGTGCAGGAGATCTCAATGGAGATTCATTCAATGATATTGGTATGAATAATTATGTATTGTTCGGAAAAAATACCACACCAGCCGTGGTCGATTTGAAGGATTTGGACGGTACAAACGGATTTAAAATGAATGGAAGTACATTTGAATATCTCCATACTTATAGTTCATTTGGTGACTTTAATCAGGATGGTTTTGACGACTATCTTTTACCGTATCAAAATACAACAATATATCTTATTTACGGAAAAGCAAACTGGAATCCTTTGTTGGATATCTTTTCGCTCAATGCTTCTCAAGGTTTAAAAATAAGCACTCGTAATTCGCCTAAATACAGTTTAAGCTTCATTGGAGATGTAAATGGGGATACCGTAGATGATATTATTATTGGAAGTACAAAAAGAGCATATACAAACGATCCTAATGAAGATCCAGGAATGTCTTATGTTATTTATGGAAAAAAAAGTACAGATACAGAGAAACCAGTCATAACCAATTGTCCTGATAGTCAAATTTTGGCAGTTAATGATCCAATTCCAGATTATAAATCGGCCATTAGCGTAACAGACAATTGTGATGATAATCCAATTATTACACAATTACCAGTTGCAGGAACTGTTTTTGACGGTGTTTCTCAAGAAGTGATCTTAACAGTTAAAGATGCTTCAGGAAATGAATCAATATGCAGTTTTACAGTAAGTGTTTTAGACGCAGATTTGCCTCCAACAATAGAATGTCCTACTAATCTGGAATTGTATGCCAATTCTACTTTGCCTGATTATACGGCATTTTTAACAAGTGTAACAGATGATTTAACGGATGATTTTGATTTGATTTTTACGCAAACACCATCGCAAGGAACTTTGTTTACGTTTGACACCAATGTTACCATTACAGCTAAAGACGCATCAGGAAATACAAAATCCTGTTCTTTTTTAGTCAAATTAAAAACAGGTACAGCTACTATTGATTGCAGGACAGATTCTTTTAATGTATCCAATCTTAATGGTATCAATGGTTTTACTATTTATGGAGAAAAACTAACCAAAGAAGCGGGCTATAGAGTTAATAATGCTGGAGACGTTAATGGAGACGGGATTAGCGATTTGATAATAGGTGCTCCAGGTAATTATAGTTATAATTATGGCATCAATGGTCAATGGAAGTTTATACCAGGGGCAGCTTATGTAGTATTTGGCAAGTCTTCAGGTTTTTCCCCAAATATTGATTTGGGACTACTTGACGGTAGTAATGGTTTTGCTATTAGAAACGATAATCCATTTATAAGATACCCCAAGACGGGTTTTAATGTTAGCAGTGCAGGAGATCTTAATGGAGATGGAATAGGCGATTTTATGGTTAGTGATCCTTCAAGACTTACTTCCGAAGGTACTTCATTGGGATATACTTATACCATTTTTGGAAAATCAACTGGGTTTCCTGCAGAATTTAATTTATCAACACTAAATGGCAGTAATGGTTTTACATTGATTGGAAAAACTGATTATGAAAGTATAGGAAGTAGCATAAGTTCCGTAGGAGATATAAATGGAGATGGCTTTACAGATATGGCAACAGTATCAACAAAAGACAAGTGTCATGTGATTTATGGTAAAAATGGCGGATTTCCAGCTGTGCTACGAACCGACGAAATTGATGGTTTGAACGGATTTAATGTTGAAGGTGATGCTACAGTTGGAAAAATAGGAGGATCTGTTGCAGGTTTAGGAGATGTTAATGGTGATGGAATTGCAGATATGGGTATAGGAAGTTATAATGATCCCGATCAACACCGTAAATATGTAATTTTTGGACGTACTTCAAATTTTCCGACCAATTTCAACGTGTCATTATTAAACGGAAACAATGGTTTTGTGGTAGAGCATTCAACTAATCCTTTAGCGACGAGTAAAAAAATTGCAAAAGCAGGTGATATTAATGCTGATGGCTTTAATGATATGGCTATTACTCCGGAATATATTTTGTTTGGAAAATCAACTTTTCCTGCCATAGTGGATTTGAAAAATTTAGATGGAACAAATGGTTTTAGAATTAAAAACCCAGACATTGTAGGAGGGCTTGGAAGTGGATTTGGTTATGCAGGTGATTTTAATGGAGATGGCATTGATGATTATTTTTACCAAACAAATAATAAAACTAGAGTTGTATTTGGTAAAAAAAATTGGCCAATAGTTTCTGAGACTTATTTAGAAAGTTTAGATATTATTTCAGACCTGTACCAAGTAACAAGTACAACTATTCTTTACAATGCAGATTATGCTGGTGATGTTAATAATGATGGCGTCGGCGACCTTATTATTGGGAATAGTTATCATTCCTATTTAGATCATTTAAAAGTTAATACTAACTACGGCATGTCGTATGTTGTTTTTGGAAAAAAACTCGATACCGAAAAACCAATCATAACCAATTGTCCAGCTAATCAAGTTCTGGCAGTTAACGATCCTATCTCGGATTATACTAAAGTAGTTACCGTAACAGACAATTGTGATGATAAGCCAATAATTACTCAATCACCAGTTGCAGGAACTGTTTTTGATGGAGTGAGTCAAGAAGTTATTCTTACCGCAACTGATGCAAGCGGTAATTTTGAAACTTGTAAATTTAATTTGGTTTCGAATGCAGATACTGAAAAACCTGTTATCACTTGCGTCGCTAACCAAACCTTAGTTTGCGGAACGTCTATTATTCCAGATTATATCAGTTTAATTATGGCTACGGATGATGTTGATGCCAATCCAGTAATTACTCAAAGCCCTGTGGCTGGAAGTCCATTTGTAGATGGAATGACCATCACAATGACCGCGAAAGACGCTTCAAATAATGAGTCAGATTGCAGTTTTAAAGTAAATACTTCTGCAGATATAATAAAACCAGTTGTTACATGCTCGGGTAATCAAACACTAGCATTGGGGGATGCTTTA
>CAUPKP010000038.1:0-39635 GCA_963511795.1 uncultured Flavobacterium sp.
AGTTCTTCAAACTCTAATAAGTTTTTCTCATCTACTGCATCGATACCTTCTTCGAAGTTATGCCAGTTAAAATTTGCTAAAAACTCTTCTTGTGATTTTAATTGTTCAGACATGCTGATAAAAAATTTGTATTCTGTTTTTCTTGAGTTTCTCAAAGCGATAGAAAAAACAGAAGTTGTTTTACGTAAATTGTTGATACCTAAAGGAAACTCCTATCCACCAAAAGGTGTGCAAAATTAATTCTTTTATTTAATATGACAAAATATTTATAGAGAGATATTTACACAAAACGTTAAACAGCCCAAAAAAGGGTTTATAAGCGAATGATTAGGCGTATTTATTGACATTGTTCCCGCTATTCGTTGCAATCTTATAAGCCGAACGCCGGCTTATAAGGATTTTTACTGCACACGAGCGAAGCGAACTGGCGAAGCAATCGGGGCTGTTAGGGTATATTGTGAATTATCGGAAAAACAATAAAAGGTCAATCCAAAATAAGTTCAAATAACTTAGGGTTTTCAATTTTACTTTCATCCAATTGAAAATTTTTATCATAAAACTTCCAAGGAGAATTGGCAAAAAAATACAATTTATTTTGAACTAGCGTAGCCAAAGCAGGCTCATTAAAAACTGCCCTGTTATTATCCATAATAACAAAATCAATAATTTTAGCAGCACTTTCATTCAATTTATACCTCACAACCCGAATAGGTACTGCCCCATTCTGGATAGCAATTAAAGATTTTTTATAAAAGACTAATCCATCTATTCCTTTTTTTGAAGTTTCTTCAGGAAAATCCAACCAAGAGTGTTGTTTAGTTTTAACATTAATAGCCAAGACACCTTTCAAATAATCAGCAATAAATAATTTGGATTCATCTTCATCAAACGCGATTCCCTGTAAATTAAAAGCTTCCTTTTTTAAATCTTTCCAAAGCAACAAACTATCCTTTTCAATTTTGTAAATAAACGGTTCTAAACTATCAGAAATATAAACATCATCATTTTTAGCTACAATAATATCTCCAAAAACATGACTGCCTTCCACTCTATGGCGTTGAACTAGTTTTTGAGTTGCAATTTCAATTTTCAAAATTTCGCTTTTCCCTTCATCTTTTTTGGTAAAACCTTTCATTTCAGGTATAGCTGAACAAGCAACCCATAAATATTTTTGATTACTGTCTGTTTTTAAAGCAAAAACTGAGTAAGAACAATCAGTAAACCAATCTGTACATTTACCATTTGCATCAAAGGCAACAATTTTTTTATTACGAATACTGGATGACAGCCATAGTTTGTGCTTTTGTAGATAAAGTAATCCTTCGGGATGCAAATCTTTTTCCGAAAGACTTATTTTTTGATTGGAATTTTCAATTACAGCAGATTGAGAAACTTTCAATTGTAATAATTCTTTAAACTTTTTGTCTTCTTTAATAGATTCAAAGTCTGAATCTCCCTCAAAAGCAACTGTATTATTCGCTAAAACAATGTTTTTTAAAACGGATAAAGCCTCTTGCTTTTTCCCATTCAAGGAATAAGCAGAGGCTAAATTATAGGTAAAAGTTGGATGCATTGGCCGAATACTATCTAATTGTTTGGCTAATTTTAAAAACAAATGATAATCTTTGTTTTTATATGCTTCTAAACTTTGATCATATATAAGTTTTGTTTGAGAAAATCCAGAAATTCCTAACAAGAGCAATAGGTATAATTTATATTTTTGCATCTTCTAGAATTTAAAGTTATTTAATGTTTCAAATTCTCCACTTCATTAGGATTGTGTTCGTGTTTGAACAAAATAGCAAACGCAATGGCAACAATTAAGGAATAAATTGCAAAAGCCAGCCAAATCATATGCCAGTCTTTCATCATGATTACGTTTTGCAATAAACCATCTTCAGAGATTGAATTTCCTTGGCTTTTTACAAATTCCAGCATTTTTGAGTTCGTAACATCCGTTTGTAAAAACGAAGCTAATTCAGTTGTTGATGTAAAAGATTTCGTAAAAAAGCGGTCAATCGCCCAGCCAGAAGTAAAACTTCCCAAAATTGCCCCTACACCATTAGTCATCATCATAAACATTCCTTGAGCCGAAGAACGGTTTTTGGCATCCGCATGTGTTTCTACAAACAAAGAACCCGAAATATTGAAGAAATCGAAAGCCATTCCGTACACAATACAGGACAAAACAATCATCCACAATCCCTGAACAGGATCTCCAAATGCAAAAAGTCCAAAACGCAGTACCCAAGCCAGCATGCTAATTAACATGACTTGTTTGATTCCAAAACGCTTCAGGAAAAACGGAATTGCTAATATAAATAAAGTCTCCGAAATTTGGGAAATAGACATAATAATAGTAGAATATTTCACTACAAATGAATCCGCATATTTTGGAAAATGTTTGAATTCATCCAGAAAAACGTCTCCATAAGCATTTGTCAATTGTAAAGCTCCTCCCAAAAACATAGAAAAAATAAAAAACAAAGCCATTTTATAATTGGCAAATAATTTAAAAGACTCTAGCCCCAATGTTTCCATCAAAGAAGCATCTTCTTTTATCAGTCTCTGCGGTTTACATTTTGGTAAAGTAAAAGCATAAATTCCTAACACAACTGCTGCAATTCCGGCAATATAAAACTGATAAGCAGTTGCTTTATTCCCAGTTAAATTGGTAATCCACATAGCAGCAATGAAACCTATTGTGCCAAATACACGTATTGGAGGAAAACTCTTAACGACATCTAAACCGTTTGTTTTTAAGGCATTGTATGAAATTGAATTGCTCAAAGCTATCGTTGGCATATAAAAACACATTGCCAAAAGCATGATATATATAAAAGTATCTGGTGTAGTAACTTGAGGAATATAAAATAAAACTGCTCCGTATGAAATTTGAAGAATACCGTATAATTTTTCGGCATTAACCCATCTGTCGGCAATAATACCAGCAATAGTAGGCATAAAAAGTGACGCAATTCCCATGGTTCCAAAAACCAAACCAAATTGAGTTCCTTCCCAGTTTTTGGTTCCAAACCAATAATTTGCAATTGTTATCAGCCAAGCTCCCCAAACAAAAAATTGAAGAAAACTCATTATTATCAATCTGTTTTTAATTCCCATAAGACGATTTGTGTTTTTTAATTGTAGAATTTTGTGGCACGTAAATCTACTATTTATATTGAGATTACCAAAAAAATTATAAAGTATTAATCACCTCATTTACTAACTCCAAAACAGCATCAAATTGTTCCTTGCGATCCAAATATGAATTGTCTACTTCTATGGCATCATCAGCCATTACAAGAGGAGAATCATCTCTGTGTGTATCAATATAATCACGTTCTACAACATTTTTTAAAACCTCTTCATAAGAAACCGAATCCCCTTTTGCCTGCAGTTCGTCAAAACGTCTTTGTGCTCGGGTATCAGCACCAGCGGTCATGAATATTTTAAGTTCTGCATTTGGAAAAACAACTGTTCCAATATCTCTTCCGTCCATAACAATTCCTTTTTCTCTACCCATTTCCTGCTGCTGTTCTACTAATTTGGAACGCACCTCAGATATTGCTGCAACGGTACTGACAAAACTGGAAACTTCCAAAGTACGGATCTCGGTTTCGACATTAATATCATTCAAATACATTTCTGCAAAACCCAACTCTGAATTGAATTTAAAATTCAATTTTATGGAAGGCAGACTGTCGACCAATTTGTCTTTATCCAAAAATTCGATCCCAATGCAGTTGTTTTGCATTGCAAATAAAGTCACAGCGCGGTACATAGCGCCAGTATCCACATATACATATCCCAAATGTTTAGCTAGCTGTTTGGCTAATGTACTTTTTCCCGTGGATGAAAATCCGTCTATTGCTATGGTAATCTTTTTCATGCTTTTTATTTTAAAAATAAGTTCTAAATCTTTGTTCTTTATTCTTTTCTCTTTCTTCTGAGAATCATTCCCCAAAATTAACAATTAACCCAAACAAGCTGGTATTTCCTGCCAAAGTATATCTTGAATAAGAATAATTTAATTTTAATTTATTCAGTTTAAGTCCAAACCCCAATGAGAGTCCTGAAAAATTGCGCTGATCCTGAATTTGCAATTCGGCACTTCTTCTAAAATTATATCCCAATCTAATATTAAAGGCTTTTTTTGGAAAAAGTTCTGCGCCAAAGATCATGTGACGCAGTGCATTGTTAAAAAAAGATACTTTTTCTTCGGTTACAGTGCCATCAATAGAAGTTTCAGAGTTAACAGGATTGGAAAAAGCTAAATTCCATTGCTGCAGATTTTCGAGCGTAAAATGCCAGCGCAGCGGAACATGCTCCAATTCCTGTGAAACTCCGGCAATTATTTCAAACGGCAATTTTTCTCTGGTGCCGTCATAGGTTGTAAATTGTGTTCCAATATTCATTAAGGTTAAAGCCCAATTCACATCATTCTTTTCATCAATATAAACCATCCCTAAATCTACAGCACCACCAATTGAATTGTAGTTTTCTAATGTAGACTGAATAAGTTTTGCATTTGCACCAATGTGAATATCTGTATAAGGAATATTATAGGCATAGCCCAAAGAAAGAGCTATTTCACTTCCTGTAAATTCAGAAGTTGGTAAGCCATTTTCATCATATCCGTCAAATTTTCCGTAATTGATGTAATTGATACCTGCCTGAAATGTCTGTAAATGCTGGTCGTAAGTGTAAGCATAAGAAGCAGTCCCGTAAGTTACTTCTTGGTAGTAATTTCCATAATTTAAAGACACACGATTGTGCATTTCGCTGTTAATGGAAGCAGGATTGAAAAGTGCTTGATTCACATCTTCATCATAAATGGTAATTGTTTTTCCGCCTAAGGCTGCTTGTCTTGGTGAAGTAATTAAGTTTAAAAACTCATAAGTGTGCTTCCCTCCTATTTGTCCGTAGGAAACAGAACAAATTAAGAGTAAAAAGTAAAATAGAAGTTTTTTGGACATACAATATTTGAAAAAGAAAAGTTTAAAACCCCTCAATTGCTATCGGGATCAAACTTACGAAAATAACAGCTAAAAAGTATAAAAATCAAATTCCAAATTCCAATTGTTCTGAGACTACTCAGAATTGGAATTTGGAATTTAAAATATTGGAATATATTTAGTTTATTTCAAATCTTTTGCGTTTTTAACTTTGTCTTTTGTAATGGCTAATTCTAAAACTTCGCTCATTTCTTTTACATAGTGAAAGCTAAGACCTTCTAAATATTCGGCTTTGATTTCATCGATATCACTTTTATTTTCATGGCATAAGATGATTTCTTTGATATTTGCTCTTTTAGCTGCCAATATTTTTTCTTTTATACCGCCAACCGGCAATACTTTTCCTCTCAAAGTAATCTCACCTGTCATGGCTAAGTTTTTCTTCACTCTTTTTTGTGTAAGCAGAGAAACTAACGATGTCAGCATAGCAATACCGGCACTAGGACCATCTTTTGGAGTTGCTCCTTCTGGCACGTGCAAATGAATATTGTATTTAGTCAATATTTCAGGGTTTAATCCCAATAATTCGGCATTGGCTTTGATGTATTCTAAAGCAATTGTTGCCGATTCTTTCATTACTGTGCCTAAATTTCCGGTAATAGTCATTGAGCCTTTACCTGGTGATAACAATGATTCTATAAAAAGAATATCTCCTCCTACGCTAGTCCAAGCAAGACCGGTTACAACACCAGCGACTTCATTGTTTTCGTATTTATCTCTTTCTAATCTTGGAACACCTAGAACTTTAATAATATCCTCGTCAGTAACTTTTTTATTGTACTCTTCTTCCATAGCTACAGATTTGGCAGCATTACGAACGATTTGAGCAATTTTATTTTCCAATCCACGTACTCCCGATTCACGGGTGTAACCTTCCACAATTTTCTCCAATTGCTTTTTGCCAATAGTCAAATCTTTAGCTTTTAGTCCATGGGCAGTCAATTGTTTAGAAAACAAATGCTTTCTGGCAATTTCAACTTTTTCTTCGATAGTATATCCAGACATTTTTATCACTTCCATTCTGTCTACCAAAGCTGGCTGAATAGCTGCCATATTATTAGAAGTGGCAATGAACATTACTTTGGATAAATCATAACCCATTTCAAGGAAATTATCATAAAAAGCATTGTTTTGTTCAGGGTCTAAAACCTCTAATAAAGCTGATGAAGGATCCCCATTATGACTTGAAGATAATTTATCTATTTCGTCCAAAACAAATACAGGATTTGATGTTCCAGCTTTTTTTAAACTCTGAATAATACGTCCTGGCATTGCGCCAATATAGGTTTTTCTATGTCCGCGGATTTCGGCTTCATCACGTAAACCGCCTAATGAAATACGCACATATTCTCTTCCTAGTGCTTCTGCAACAGATCTACCAATAGAAGTTTTTCCAACACCCGGAGGTCCTGTTAAACAAATAATTGGAGATTTCATATCATTTCTTAATTTAAGTACAGCCAGATGTTCAATCATTCTCTTTTTGACATCTTCTAAACCAAAATGATCTTTATCTAATATTTTTTGAGCATGTTTTAAATCGAAATTATCTTTTGAAAATTCTCCCCATGGTAAATCCAAAAACATTTCTAAGTAATTTCTTTGAATACCAAAATCAGGAGCCTGCGGATTCATTCTGCGCATTTTAGACAATTCTTTATCGAAATGTTTTTGCGTTTTATCGTCCCATTTTTTGGATTTAGCTTTCAGGCTCATTTCGTCCATTTCTTCCTCCTGCGAAACGCCTCCCAATTCTTCCTGAATGGTTTTCATTTGCTGATGAAGGAAATATTCTCTTTGCTGCTGGTCTAAATCAAAACGGACTTTTGACTGAATGTCATTCTTTAATTCTAATTTTTGCAGCTCTACGTTCATGCAGCGGAGCGTTTCAAGAGCACGTTCCTTTAATCCGTTAACAGATAACAGTTCTTGTTTCTCTTTGACAGATAAATTCATGTTCGATGAAACAAAATTGATCAGGAATGAAGGGCTTCCGATATTTTTGATGGCAAATGTAGCTTCGGTTGGAATATTTGGACTTTCGCTGATAATCTTAACCGCCAATTCTTTTACTGAATCAATGATTGCATTGAACTCAGTGTCTTTTTTAGCAGGTCTTTTTTCAGGAACTTCTTTGATTTTTGCTTTCAAATATGGCGTTTCCGATTCGACTTCACTGATTTCAAAACGCTTTTTCCCCTGAAGAATAACAGTTACATTACCGTCGGGCATTTTTAAAACACGAAGAATACGGGCTACTGTACCAATTTTATTGATATCATCGAATGTTGGGTCTTCGTCTTCTTCGTTGATCTGCGCCACTACGCCTATTACTTTTCCTGCGGCATTGGCATCATTAATCAGTTTTATTGATTTATCTCTCCCAGCCGAAATTGGAATTACAACTCCCGGAAATAAAACAGTATTGCGTAAAGGTAAAATTGGCAGAGAATCCGGCAGTTCTTCATTATTCATTTCTTCCTCGTCTTCTGGAGTCAATAATGGAATTAATTCAGCTTCTGAATCAAATTCTTGAAGTGACAGATTGTCAATAGTAAGTATTTTATGGTTTGACATAGTAGTATTTAAGTCTTTTTGTCATTAATTTTTTAGATGGGAACGCAAATATAAGGTATCATAACAATATTTTAAACTAATATTGATACATAAATACATTAAAATATTCGAGCCTTAATAAGGCAATCATTGTGCCAAAAAGTAAAGTGATTTAAAATTTTCCTTTGATGTTTAGTCATTTTACTTGTTTGGAAGTCTTTTGAACTGATTTTAGAATTCATCGTTTTGGGTTTGCATTAATTTTATTGGTCAGCAGTCATTTTGCGTGAGTGATGGCAGTGGAGCTCTCCCGATTTTTCATCGGGAAGCGGGAACGTACAGCACGACCCGCAGGGACACGCCCAAATTAAAATTTTGTTCTTAAATTGAATTAAAATAAATTAATTTTATAAAAGTGTAACAAACCAAAATTATCCATGTCTTTACTAAAAATCATTACTATTTAATTGGATCTGAAGAGTCAAAATATCGAGGAATTAATTTCGCTCTGCAAAGAGAATAATCAGAAAGCACAATTTGAGATTTATAATCGCTATTGCAAGGCGATGTATAATGTGGCCTATAGAATTGTGAAAGATGAGCATTTTGCAGAAGACGTCATGCAGGAAGGCTTTTTGAAAGCATTTACCAAAATAAATGATTTTAAACAGGAAGTTGCCTTTGGCGCTTGGCTGAAACGAATCATAGTGAATTACAGTATTGATTTTTACAAAAAGAATAATCAATTTAAAACAGAAGATTTTGAAAAAACACTTTACAAACTAGAAGGAAACGATATTGACAGCGAAGAAAAGTTAGATTTTAATGATTTAAAAGTAAAACAGGTTTTAGAAACAATTCAGTCCTTGAAATACAATTACAGCATGGTCTTGACCCTATTTTATATAGAAGGTTACGATCAGGAAGAAATAAGCGAAATTCTTAAAATTAGTTATGCGAACTGCAGAACAACATTGAGCAGAGCTAAAGAAAGTTTAAGAAAAAAATTAAATGAGTTATGAAAATGAAAAATGAAAATGAAAAATTAGATCAATTATTTGAAAATCTAGAAAATCAGTGGGATGTCCATGAATTAGATGCTGAACACTTAGACAAGTTTTCAAAGAAAATGGTTCTTAAAAAGAAAAAAAGAAATTACAGTATTATCTATGCTATTGCTGCTTCAGTAGTTGTTATGTTTGGCGTGTCATTGTTTTATAACAATAATGAGAAACCAAAAGAATTAAAATTTGCTTCCAAAGAAACAAAACAGACAGATTCCATTTTTACAGTATTGATTAGAAATGAAATGGAAAAAATTAAAGAAAAAAAATCACCTGAGAATGAAAAAATCATTAATGATGCCCTAAAACAGATGAAATCGCTGGATAGCGATTATAAAAAAATCATTCATGAACTGGAAATTAACGGTGAAAGCAAACCCCTAATTTATGCTATGATCAGCAATCTTCAAACTCGGATTTCTTTTTTGCAAAGCGTTTTGCAGCACATAGAAGAATCTGAAAAACTTAAAAACTTAAACGATGAAATGAGCATAAAAGAAAATCGGTTGTAAACCCTTATAGCAACTATGCGAATTCCATAATTCAAAAAAATAATCTTATTATGAAAAAACAATTTAAAATATTCTTACTTCTTTTTTTAATTCCATTTTTGGGATTTTCTAATGATGATTTTAGCTATTCGAAACAAAAAAAAATTAATAAAGCGTATTTGGTGAATAGTGATGCCGGGATTAATATTGACAACTCTTATGGTAATATTTTTGTAACTACCTGGAATGAAGATAAAATCGAAATTGATGTGCTAATAAAAGTCAGCGGTGACAGCGAAAAATGGGTTAATCAAAAACTGGATGCTATTGATGTGAGTTTTATAGCTTTGAAAAGTATGGTTACCGCTAAGACAGTATTTGAAAATAACATTTCAAGAAACAATGGAAGAAATAACAGTTTCGAAATCAACTATACTATAAAAATTCCTAAAAACGGAACCGTAACACTAAATAATAAGTACGGAAACATTATTGCAACAGATCTATTTTCGTCTACTGATATTAACTGTAAATATGGTAAAATCAATTTGGCCAATCTGAATGGAAACAGCAATAAAATTCAAATTGGTTATTGTTCAAAATCAACTATTGAATTTTTAAAAAATGGCAATGTAACTTCAAAATATTCAGGATTGAGAATGGAGCGTGTTTCTAAAATTGATTTGATTTCTGATTATTCTGAAATAGAAATTGTTGAGGGCAGTGATGTAAAATACAACAGTAAATATGGAAGTATAAAAATTGATAAAGTGAATTCACTGGATGCAAATGGGAATTATTTGACGATTGATATTGGTTCTATTTTTAATCAATTAAAATTAAATACTAAATACAGTAATGTTTCAATTGATGCTGTCCAGCCTAAAGCGAATAACATTACAATTGCAGCTGGTTATACAGGAGTTAACATAGGTTTTCAATCCAATTATTCTTTTGATTTTAATGTAAGCGTAAAATATGCTGACTTCAAATATGACAATGAGTTGAATGTTAATTCTAAAGAAGAAACCAATTATACCAAAACCGTTAGTGGTTTTTATAAGAAAAAAGGCGAAAATAGAATTACTGTTACTTCCGACTACGGAAATGTAAAATTGTACAAAAACGATGTTCAAAAATAGTTTCAATCACAAAATCAAATATTAATTTAAAATCAATTAAAAATGAAAAAAACACTTCAATTAATCATTTTAGGAGCTTTGTTTATTACAGCAACAGGTCATGCTCAATGGAGTAAAATTAAAGGTAATGGAAAAATTGTTAGCGAGAAAAGAACCACGTCTGGGTATGACGAAATCAGCGTTTCCGGTTTTTTTGACGTAGTCTTGGTGTCTGGAAAAGAAGGCGGAATAACTGTTAAAGGAGAGGAAAATTTATTGCCTTATATCAAGGTCGAAGTAAAAGATAATATTTTGAAAATTTATACTGAGAAAAATATAAGTATAAGTACCAAAGAAAGTATTGTTCTGACAGTGCCTTTTGAGCAAATTAGCGCTATTTCTCTTTCTGGTTCGGGGGATGTAAAGTCTAAAAATACTATTGTTGCTAAAAATTTAAAAGCTAAATTATCTGGTTCAGGAGATTTAACTTTGGATGTTAAAGCTACTGAATTTGAAGCTCACCTTAGCGGTTCAGGCGATGTTGTAATCAGTGGCAGTGCAGATAATTTTATTTCTAAAACATCAGGATCAGGTGATGTAGATGCAGCTAATCTAACTACAAAAAAAGCTAATGTCACTATTTCTGGTTCTGGAGATATGAAAGTAAACTGCACCGAAAATTTATATGCCAGAGTTTCGGGTTCTGGTGATATTGAATATAAAGGCAATCCTCAATTCAAAGACACTAAAGTGAGCGGTTCTGGTGAAATTTCGAAAATATAATTATAAAGAAACCTGATTCCTGATTATGGATGTTATGATTTCAATTTAGAGCAAAAAAAAACTTCTCAATTTCTTGAGAAGTTTTGTGGGCGATGAGGGGTTCGAACCCCCGACCCCCTCGGTGTAAACGAGGTGCTCTGAACCAGCTGAGCTAATCGCCCTTTCGGGTTGCAATGTCTTTCGTTATTGCGAGTGCAAATATACAACTAGAACTCGTATTTGCAAGCAAAATTTTAAAAAATAAAATAAAAAATATTTTTTTTATTCATTATTGGTTCATTAATAGTATTTTATTTAAAAATGAAACCCGTTATTATTTTTGGTTATCATCCTCATATAGCCTTACATTTGTATTATAAAACCAAATATAATGGCGCGATTTCAAGAAAATGATTTACCAAAATCAAAAATTACTGCAAATTCACTGCAAAAAGCAATTCTAATTTTTAAATATGCCGATAGTCACAAATGGAAATTTTATTTGGGATTGGTTTTCTTACTCCTCACTAGTGTTACAGCGCTAGCCTTTCCTAAATTTATGGGAATGCTTGTGGACTGTGTCAATAAAAAGGATGCACATTTAGCCAATCAAATAGCATTGGGATTGGGACTTGTCTTATTGCTGCAATCCTTATTTTCTTTTTTCAGGCTTTCATTATTTGTGAATTTTACCGAAAATACATTGGCGAATGTTCGATTGGCATTATATACTAATTTGGTTAAATTACCAATGTCATTTTTTTCTCAAAAACGCGTTGGTGAATTAAATAGCCGAATCAGCAATGATATTACCCAGATTCAAGATACTTTAACTACAACAATAGCAGAGTTTTTAAGACAGTTTATATTAATTATTGGAAGCTTTGTTATGCTCGCCAGTATCAATATTAAATTGACGATTATGATGGTTTCGGTTGTGCCGTTGGTAGGAGTTATTGCTGTTGTTTTTGGACGTTTTATTCGAAAATACTCTAAAAAAGTGCAAGATCAGGTTGCTGAAAGTCAAGTGGTGGTAGAAGAAACAATGCAGGGAATCAGTATTGTTAAGGCTT
Source organism: uncultured Flavobacterium sp. (assembly GCA_963511795.1). GTDB lineage: Bacteria > Bacteroidota > Bacteroidia > Flavobacteriales > Flavobacteriaceae > Flavobacterium. The sequence goes on from CAUPKP010000038.1 coordinate 12,086, forward strand.
TCGCCAATGAATGGTATGAAATTGCCCGTTACAGAGAAAAAATTAAAGAAGTTGTAAAAATAGGTATTCAAGGAGGGCAATTCAGAGGCTACTTTGCCTCCTTTATTATTATATGTCTATTTGGAACTATAGTAGGCGTCGTTTGGTATGGTGTGCAGTTGAGTATTGCGGGTGAAATTACTGTTGGTGAATTATTTACTTTTATATTGTATTCCAGTTATGTTGGCGCATCCTCAGGCGGTATTGCTGAATTGTATGCACAAATGCAAAAAGCAATTGGTGCTACCGAAAGAGTTTTTGAATTGTTGGATGAAGTGCCGGAAAAAATCAACTCAGAAGTACATATTCCCTCAATAAATAAAATAAAAGGAGATGTTACATTCAATAATGTTGCATTTAGCTATCCGTCTCGTAAAGAAGTACAGGTTTTGAAAGGTATTAATTTCACGGCTAGTTTTGGTCAAAAAATAGCTCTTGTTGGACCAAGCGGAATGGGAAAATCAACAATTGCTTCTTTATTACTGCGTTTTTATAATATTGATGGTGGCGAAATTTTAATAGATGGGAAAAATATTTATGATTACGACTTAGAGAATCTTCGAGGCAACATGAGTATTGTTCCGCAAGATGTAATTCTGTTTGGCGGAACCATAAAAGAAAACATTGCATACGGTAAACCTAATGCTACTGAAGAAGAAATTATTTTGGTAGCTAAGCAAGCAAATGCTTATATGTTTATTGAAAGTTTTCCTGAAAAATTCGAAACAGTTGTTGGGGAAAGGGGAATCAAACTTTCTGGAGGTCAAAGACAGCGAATTGCCATTGCACGTGCATTACTAAAAAACCCTTCGATATTAATTTTGGACGAAGCCACTTCTTCATTAGACAGTGAAAGCGAAAAACTAGTTCAGGAAGCTCTGGAAATTCTGATGGAAGGAAGAACCAGTATTATCATTGCTCACCGTCTTTCCACGATTCGTTCTGCCGATCAGATTTTGGTGCTTGATAACGGAAAAATCAGCGAACAGGGAACGCATCTTGAATTAATTAATTTAGAAAATGGACTGTATAAAAACCTGAGTAATCTGCAGTTTAGTAATTCTTAAAATTTAATGCCAATAAAAAACTCCATTAATCAGTTGATTAATGGAGTTTTTTATTTCTTCAACGTTCTATTTATAACTTTAAATTATTGGTTTTGCTATCTGTATTCTTTTTTAGGGAATTGCATCTTAATTAGATAACCTCCAATATCTTTTTCTTTTAACTGAATATTTGAAGTATCGCAAGTGATACGAATCATTATAAACCAGCCTTTGCATTTGTACATATACAAATACGAATTAACCTTTTTATCACTCCCATGGAAATTTTCAATTAATGAAAATTTAGAAAACAAACCATTCATTTTTGAAGTTGTAATTTCTTTTGTTTCTAGACATTTAATATTCGATTTTTCAGATAACAACGAGTTTCTATAATCATTAAAGTGAGATTTTAGAGATTCATTACCAGAAGGATAAATGTAATGTGTTAATTCAACCTTGCTTGTTGATTTATATCCTATGCCAATATCTTTGCCTAAATTATCATAAATTCTCGGACCGATAATATTAAACTGCCCCGTTTTATTAGTGAAAATTGTCCCTGAAAATGAATGAGTATAATCTTTATTTTCCTCAAATGAAGAAAAGAATAAGATTGAAAGAATAAATAAGAAGTAACTGATTTTCTTCATTGGTTTTATTATGTTGCAGATTACAAATAAAGTCCTTTTAACTTGATTCGTTACAATAGATTTTACTTCCCCTTTCTTCTATTGCGTTCTGCTTTAATCATGGAAAGCTCACGGCTGGTTTGTCCAGCTACCGATGTGTTTTCTTCCGCACGGCGGATTAAGTACGGCATAACGTCTTTTACAGGCCCAAAAGGCAGGTATTTGGCAATATTATAACCATTTGAAGCCAAATTATAACTGATGTTATCACTCATACCGTATAATTGACCGAACCAAATTCTGTCATCATTTGATTGAATTCCTTTGGTTTTCATTATTTCCATTAATTTATAAGTGCTCTCTTCATTATGCGTTCCCGCAAAAATGGACATACTGTCTAAATGTTCTGCCATATATAGGACAGCTGCATCATAGTTTATGTCTGAAGCCTCTTTTGAAGCACATATTGGTGTTGGATATCCTCTTTCTTCGGCACGAAGATTTTCTTTTTCCATATAAGCACCACGCACTAATTTCATTCCAATGAAGAATCCTTCTGTTTTGGCTTGCTCATGCAATTGTTTCAAATAATCCAAACGATCCCAGCGGTACATTTGAAGCGTATTGAATACAATTACTTTTTCCTTATTGTATTTACGCATCATTTCGGTAACTAAATCATCGGCTGCATCCTGCATCCAGCTTTCTTCAGCATCAATCAATAAGGCAACATTTTTTTTGTGAGCTTCGCCGCATACTTGATCAAAACGTGCTACTACCCTATCCCATTCAGCTTGTTCTTCTGAAGTTAACGCCAGTTTTTCTCCTATTTTCTCATATAAATCTAATCTCCCTAGGCCTGTAGGCTTAAATACTGCAAAAGGAATTGCTTTGCGCTCTTTGGCAAACTCAATGGTTTTTAAGGTCATTTCCAATGCCGCATCAAATTGGTTTTCTTCTTCTTTTCCTTCTACCGAATAATCCAAAACCGACGAAACTCCTTTCGTGTACATTTTATCAACCACAGACAGGCAGTCATCTTCGTTTACACCTCCGCAAAAATGATCAAATACAGTCGCTCTAATTAAACTTTCAACTGGAAGATTTGCCTTTATTGCAAAATTGGTAACTGCTGTCCCAATACGTACTAAGGGCTGGCTATTGATTAATTTGAAAAGAAAATAAGCTCTGTCGAGTTCAGTGTCACTTTTTAGAGCAAACGCAATTTGTGTGTTATTGAAAATATTATCCATATTTTGTTATATTTTTTCTGCAAATATAAAGAGAGTAAGTCATTATTATTAGCAAAATTTGCCTTATTTTGCGGTTTTAATTAAAATAAAATGATGCAATCTATTCAAGCCAATAATTATCCAGTTCATTTCAATGAAACTGCTTATGAAAGACTAAACCAACACTTAAAAGAGAACAAATATTCGAATCTTTTTATCATTGTTGATACTAATACTAATGAATATTGCCTGCCTAAATTACTGCCGTTATTAGAAACGGATTTAACGATAGAAATCATTGAATTTGAAGCAGGAGAAATCAATAAAAATATAGAAACCTGTATTGAAATATGGAATGTTTTAACAGAACTTGGTGCTGACAGAAAAACACTGATTATTAATATAGGAGGCGGTGTTGTAACAGATTTAGGAGGTTTTGTAGCTTCAACTTTCAAAAGAGGCGTTGACTTTATTCATATTCCAACAACTTTATTATCTATGGTTGATGCTTCAGTTGGCGGGAAAAACGGTGTAGATTTAGGAAATTTGAAAAATCAGATTGGTGTAATCAATACTCCAAAAATGGTTTTAATAGATACAGCCTATCTTGAAACAGTTCCTCAAAACGAAATGCGCTCTGGCCTTGCTGAAATGCTGAAACACGGTTTAATTTTTGATAAAACATATTGGGAATCATTTTTAGATATTAAAGCAATTGACTTTAATCAATTAGATTCTTTGATTCATCGTTCGGTTGAGATAAAGAACATAATTGTAATGCAGGATCCTACCGAAAAAAACATCCGAAAGTCACTAAATTTTGGGCATACATTAGGACATGCAATCGAAAGTTATTTTTTAGAAAATGAAAACAAAACAACATTACTTCATGGAGAAGCAATTGCAGTTGGAATGATTTTGGAAAGTTATATTTCTTTACATAAAAAATTGATCACCGAACAGGAATATAATGAGATAAAATCAACTTTGAAATCAATATATGAGGATGTTATTTTTGAAGAAAATGATATTGATCCGATACTTGAATTACTGATTCATGATAAGAAAAACGAGTATGGAATGATACAATTTGCACTAATTGAAGGTATCGGAAAAATTAAAATTAATCAATCTGTTGAAAACGAATTAATTCTAGACGCTTTTAACGATTATAAATCTTAGTTATTTTTTAATAAAAAGGATTGCTTTGCGTTTATATTATTTTTTACATTTGCCACAATGAATAAAAACAAAAACACCAAAATGTTTTCTACTAAAAGAAACAGGAACAATAGAGCTTTTTTGAGCATATTGAAACGTTTCTATGGTATAAAAGGAAATTTTAGTTTTGATGTATTTCAATATTTTAAGGCAGATTATGATGAACTTCAGATTATCTATGCCAACATTAGAGTTTGATCTTATATTAATTCTATTTTTAAATACAATTAATTCATAAAACTCTACAAATAAATGAATACAAAATATTCTGACTTAATAAATCAAACGTATTACTTTCCTCAGGAAGAATTCAAATTAAACAAAGACAATCTTCTGTTTCATAATATCGATTTAATGAAATTGGTAGAACAATATGGTACACCTTTAAAATTTACCTATCTGCCACAAATTTCCAACAATATTAATAAAGCCAAAAGCTGGTTTCGTAAATCGATGGAAAAAAACAAATACGAAGCAAAATATTTTTATTGTTATTGTACAAAAAGCTCTCATTTTGAATATGTTATGAATGAAGCTTTCAAGAATAACATTCATATTGAAACGTCTTCTGCTTTTGATATTAATATTGTTGAAAATTTATTAGAAAAAGGAAAAATCAATAAAAGCACTTATATCATTTGTAATGGTTTTAAAAGAGACCAGTACATTGAAAACATAGCCCGATTAGTTAACAATGGACATAAAAATACTATTCCAATTATTGATAATTATGAGGAATTAGATTTGCTTCAGGGGCAAATCAATGGTAAGTTCAAAATCGGAGTCCGTATAGCAGCTGAAGAAGAGCCTAAGTTTGAGTTTTATACATCAAGATTAGGTATTGGATATAAAAATATCGTACCTTTTTATAAAAAAGAGATTAAAGAAAATAAAAATCTGGAACTTAAAATGTTGCACTTTTTTATTAATACCGGAATCAATGACAATGCTTATTACTGGAATGAGCTTGTAAAATGTATTAAGGTATATGTAGCTTTAAAAAAAGAATGCCCTACTCTTGATGGCTTGAATATTGGAGGCGGTTTTCCTATCAAGAATTCATTGGCATTCGAATACGATTACCAATATATGATTGACGAAATTATCAATCAGATTAAAATTGCATGTGATGAAGCTGAAGTTGATGTTCCAAATATTTTTACTGAATTTGGTTCGTTTACAGTTGGAGAAAGCGGTGGAGCAATTTACCAAGTCTTGTATCAAAAACAGCAAAATGATAGAGAAAAATGGAATATGATTGATTCCTCTTTCATTACAACTTTGCCGGATACTTGGGCTATCAACAAGCGTTTTATCATGCTGGCCATTAACAGATGGAATGAAACTTACGAGAGAGTTTTATTAGGCGGAATGACCTGCGACAGTGATGATTATTACAACTCTGAGCAAAATATGAATGCTATATATTTGCCAAAATACAATAAAGAAAAACCATTATATTTAGGTTTTTTCAATACAGGAGCGTATCAGGAAACCATTGGAGGTTTTGGAGGATTGCAGCACTGCTTGATTCCACAGCCAAAACATATTTTGATTGACCGTGATGAAAATGGAATATTGGCAACTGAAGTGTTTTCTGAACAGCAGACAGCTGAAGATGTACTAAAAATACTAGGTTATAATAAATAATAAATATAAATTGGGAACTGGGAAATTTGATATTTATAAATTTCTTTTATTTGTAAACCCAAATTCTAAGTTACCTTTTAAGCACTAAACAAAAAAGAAAAAAAAGAATATGAGTAAAGGACCAATCAGTCAGTTTATTGAAAAGCATTATCTGCATTTCAATTCTGCATCTTTAGTTGACGCTGCAAAAGCTTATGAGCAGCAATTAGCCAATGGTGCAAAAATGATGGTAAGTATGGCTGGTGCAATGAGTACCGCTGAAATTGGAAAGATTTTTGCCGAAATAATCCGTCAGGATAAAGTTCAGATTATTTCTTGTACAGGAGCAAATCTTGAAGAAGACATTATGAATTTGGTAGCACATTCTCACTATGAAAGAGTTCCAAACTATCGTGATTTAACTCCGCAGGATGAATGGGATTTGTTAGAAAGAGGATTGAACAGAGTTACAGATACTTGTATTCCAGAGCACGAAGCTTTTCGTCGTCTTCAAAAACATATTTATAAAATTTGGAAAGATGCTGATGACAAAGGAGAAAGATATTTTCCTCATGAATTCATGTACAAAATGCTGCTTTCGGGTGTTTTAGAAGAATATTACGAAATTGATTTGAAAGACAGCTGGATGTATGCTGCAGCTGAGAAAAATTTACCTATTATTGTACCAGGCTGGGAAGACAGCACAATGGGGAATATTTTCGCATCATACGTTATCAAGGGGGATTTGAAAGCATCTACCATGAAATCAGGAATTGAATATATGGTTTTCTTATCTGATTGGTATCCAAAAAACAGCACTAATGGTGTTGGTTTTTTCCAAATTGGCGGAGGTATCGCAGGAGATTTTCCTATTTGTGTAGTGCCAATGCTGTATCAGGATATGGAAATGCATGATATTCCATTTTGGAGTTATTTCTGTCAAATTTCCGATTCTACAACCAGTTATGGATCTTATTCTGGAGCGGTTCCTAATGAAAAAATTACTTGGGGTAAATTAGATATTACTACTCCAAAGTTCATTATCGAATCGGATGCTACGATTGTTGCTCCGTTAATTTTTGCCTATTTGTTAGATTTATAAAAGTTATTTATGAAAAGAGTAATAGTTGATTACGCAAAACTGACCAACGAAATTTTAAATCTTTTGGTTGATAAATTTCCTGATGGTTATGATGATTCAGACATCATTCGATTTAGAAATGCCAAAAATGAATTAATCGAAGCTGTAGAAGTTAAAACAGAGGATACTATTTATTTAGTAAAAGTAAGCACAAAACTTGCTGACAGAATTGGTAATTTCGATGAAGATGATGAAATTGATGATGTAGTTGAACCAATCAGCGGTTTAGAATTAGATGTTGACGATGCAGATGATGACGATGATGATGATGACAATGTTGATAAACCGGATTTAGATGGTGAAGACGATGATGAAGATTCAGACAGCAAAGACATCGCAGATGATGATGACGATGAAGATGATGAAGATTAATTTTTAATTATATTAAAATATAGAAAAGGAACTCAAATTCGAGTTCCTTTTTTTGTTATATTTATTTTCAAAAAATATAAGCCAAAATGACAACAGAAATTTTACACGCCAAACTAAAGGAAAATTTTGGGTTTGAAAAATTCAGGCCTAATCAGGAAGAAATTATTAATTGTATTCTTTCGGGAAAAGACACACTGGCAATTATGCCAACTGGAGGAGGAAAATCGATATGTTTTCAGCTTCCCGCTTTAGTATTTCCTGGAATCACAATAGTTATTTCTCCATTAATTGCCCTGATGAAAGATCAGGTGGACAGTTTGAAAGCAAATGGAATTGATGCCTGCTTTATTAACAGCAGTCAATCATCTGAGGAACAGCAATTTCATATTCAAAATTTAAAAGACAATAAAGTTAAACTAGTCTATGTTGCGCCAGAAAGTCTGTCATTTTTGGAAAATGCTTTCAGTCAGATAGTTGTAAGCCTTATTGCAATTGATGAAGCGCATTGCATCTCGGCTTGGGGTCATGATTTTAGGCCGGCATATACCAATTTGGGATATTTAAAAAAGCGCTTCCCTTCTACTCCAATCTTGGCATTGACCGCAACTGCCGATAAAGCAACACGTACTGATATATCGGAACAGTTAAATTTAATTTACCCTAAAATTTTTGTATCGTCTTTTGACAGGAAAAATTTAAGTTTGGAAGTTAGACCAGCTTTAGATCGTGTTAAGCAGATTATTGATTTTATAAAAAATAAACCAAACGAATCTGGCATAGTTTATTGTCTAAGCAGAAAGACTACTGAAGAACTTGCTGAAAAATTGCAAAAAATTGGAATTAATGCTAAAGCGTATCATGCAGGTTTGGACAGTAAAATACGTTCAAAAACTCAGGATGAATTTATTAGCGATGATTGTCAGGTGGTTTGTGCGACAATTGCTTTCGGGATGGGAATCGATAAATCTAATGTCCGCTGGGTTATTCATTATAATTTACCAAAAAATATTGAAGGCTATTATCAGGAAATCGGAAGAGCCGGCCGTGACGGTTTGCCGTCTGAAACCGTTTTATTCGAAAGTTATGGTGACATGATTCAATTACAAAAATTTGCTTCCGAAGGATTGAACGCTGAAGTACAATTGGCAAAATTGGAACGAATGAAACAGTATGCTGATGCATTAAGCTGCCGCAGAAAAATACTGCTTTCCTATTTTGGTGAATTGGTGACTGAAAATTGTGGCAATTGTGATATTTGCAAAAGTCCGCCCGCTTTTTTTGACGGAACAATAATTGCACAAAAAGCTTTGTCTGCAATAATCCGTTTACGGGAATCTGAAGCTTTACCAGTAATTGTAGATTTTTTAAGAGGTTCCAAAAATGCTTCTATGTATGAAAAAGGATATCAAAATTTAAAAACTTATGGAGTTGGTGCGGATATTTCCTGGTATGACTGGAACCAATATCTTATTCAATTAATTAATTTGGGATATTGCGAAATTGCTTTTCATCAGCAGAATAAAATAAAATTAACTCCTTTTGCAAAAAAAGTATTATTTGAAGGAGAGAAAGTTCAATTGACTGCTGTACAAAAAATGAATACAAAAACTGCTGAACCTAAAACCGTTAAAACAAAATCTACAACAAATTCTCTTTTTGAATTTTTGAGAAAACTTCGTGCTGAAATTGCTAAAGAAGAAGAAGTTCCTGCTTACATTGTTTTTAGTGATGCCACTTTGAGGCAGCTTGAAGCAGAAAGACCAATGAGTGATGATGAATTTCTGGCAATTGATGGAGTTGGAAAAGCAAAACTCGAAAAATATGGCGATGTCTTTATAAAAGCTATTATTGAGTTTGAAAAAATTAAAAAGGTAAGAGCGAAAAAAGAAAATACTACTTATAAAGAAACTTTGGAAATGTTTCAAAGCGGAATGACCGTTGAAGAAATTGCAATGAAAAGAAAATTGGGACTACCCACCATAATTTCGCATTTAGCTAAATTATACAGTGACGGCCATCCGATAGATTTGAGTATTTTCATAAGCGATGATGAAATTGCAAAAGTTGCAGAAGCAAAAATTAAACTCGAAGCCCCAAATGCTTTGAAACCTTATTTTGATTTTTTTGAAGAACAGCTTTCTTATGATAAAATCAGAATTGGTTTGGCTATACTCGAAAAAGAAGATGTAATTTTATAATTTATGGAAATTTATTCTTTCCCATATTTTATTGATTCAAATACTGAAGTTTTGATTTTGGGAACTATGCCTGGAGCTATGTCTTTGGAAAAACAAGAATATTATGCCCATCCAAGAAATCATTTTTGGAAAATAATCTGTACACTTTTTGAAGCATTGCCAATTCCTGTAAATTTTGAAGATAAAATTAAAATTCTTAGAGAAAATAAAATTGGGATTTGGGATGTCTTAGAAAATTGTGAAAGAAAAGGAAGTTTAGACATTCATATAAAAAATCAAAAGGAAAATGATTTTATGGCTTTATTCGAAAAATTTCCAGCAATTTCCAAAATTATATTTAACGGTAAACAGAGTCATGCTTTTTTCATAAAGAGATTTGGACAAATAGAAGGCATCACTTATTTTGTGATGCCTTCAACTAGTCCTGCAAATACTATGTCTTTTGAAAATAAATTAAAAATTTGGTCAAGCTGTTTCCAATAAAAACTTAATTTTTACAAATATCTTTCCTCGAAAACTTTTTGATGGTGTTTTTGATGACCAATAAGAATGAATCCTATTGCACGCACTGATATTGTATTTTCTGAAGCAGTTCCAATTCTCGTCAATTGTTCATCTGAAAAACTTTTGAACATCAATAAATTGGAATGTCTCACCGCAGAAAACTCTGTTAATAAATCTTGGATACTTCTGCTTTTTGCATCGGTATTGACAGCATAATAATTTTCTTCAAAACCAGGTAAAGGCGTTTTATCATTTCTGGAAATTCTCAGTGCGCGATAAGCAAAAATTCTCTCTGTATCAATAACATGCTGAATAATTTCTTTGATAGTCCATTTTCCTTCAGCATAACTGTAATCAAATTTGTCCATTGGAATATTTTGGACAAATTTGATAAAGCTGTGTAAACTAATTTCTAATTCTTCAAATAATTCAACATTTTCTATTGCTTGTATGTAGGTAGCATTAAATTTTGAATATTCATTTACTGGCAATTCATTCGAATTCATATTGACAAATTTTTAGAAATTTAGAATTTAATTTTTTATTTCAATTTTAAGCTGAATTTCTGCTTGCATTGGTATTACCAAAAAGAGAACGGGTCACAATTTTTTCGTATACTTTTATCAAGTTCAAATCAGGGTTTTCAGCTTTGTTAAGTTCACTAATTTTCAACAAAGCATATTGCTGTATTGTCAAGAGTGGCAATACAATACGCTCTCTCATTTGAATAGAAGCTATACCGTCAGGGTAGTTTTCCATTAGCTGTGTATGACCAGCTATTTTTAATAATAATCTTTTTGTTTCTAAAAACTCATCATAAATAATCTGCCAAAAAGCACCAAATTCTGGATCCTTACTCATGTATGCAGTTAATGGGAAAAATGATTTTGCCAATGACATCATACTGTTTTCAAGCAAGGTTCTAAAAAATAGTGAATTATCATATAAATCTTGAACTTTATTCCATTGATTATTGCTTTCAAAATGCTTTAAAGCTGTACCTACTCCAAAAAAACCTGGAACATTTTGTTTCAATTGACTCCAAGAACCCACAAATGGAATTGCTCTTAAATCAGCAAAATCAAGACTTTCTGATTTACTTCTTTTTGAAGGACGGCTTCCAATATTAGTTTTTGCATAATATTTCAAAGTACTCATCTGTTCCAAATATGGAATAAATTTAGGATGGTTTTTAAAACTTAAGTATTTATCATAACCTAAATCAGCCATTTGATCCAAAATTCCTTTCTCTTCTTTACTTAGCTCATTTTGTCCTTGGTTGAATACTTGATTTGCTACACCTGCACTCAAAAGATTTTCCAAATTGTAACGGCAAGAATCCAATGTTCCAAAATTAGAGCTAATAGTTTGTCCTTGAATTGTAATTTGAATTTCATTGTTTTCAATATTCGGACCTAATGAAGCATAAAACTTATGTGTTTTTCCTCCGCCACGAGCTGGAGGTCCTCCACGACCATCAAAAAATATAACATGAATACCATATTTTCTGGACATTTCGGTTAAAGCTTCTTTTGCCTTGTAAATACTCCAGTTTGCCATTAAATAACCGCCATCTTTTGTTCCGTCAGAAAAACCTAGCATTATTGTCTGCTTATTATTTCTATTTGACAAATGCTGAGCATATTCAGGGTTTGTGTATAACGTTTCCATTACTATATGTGCGTTGTGCAAATCATCTACTGATTCAAAAAGCGGAATAATATCTACAGTTGCATTTTCCCAATTGCATAATTTGAATAAGGCAAAAGTTTCCATTACATTAAGTGCACTTTCGTTATTGCTAATAATATAACGGTTGGCACCAAATTCGCCATTGTTCTCTTGAATTGTTTTAATAGATTGAATTGACTCAATAGTAGATCTTGTCATTTCATTTTCAAAATCAGCAGCATCTAAATTGCCTTTCACTGTAGATAATACTTCCAATTTTTTTTCATCAGTTAATTGGAAATAATCGGCAGGAAATATATTTTCCTTCGATTTTGAGTAATAATCAACAATATCGTAAAAAACAGTTTGATGAATTTTACTATTTTGTCTTATATCTAAAGTTGCAAAATGAAAACCAAATAAATTAATGCGAATAAGCAAGGCATCAATCTGATCAACATACAACGACTGATGCTGTTCAATTATTAATGTTTTTATTTTATTCAACTGCAGTTTAAATTCATCAAGTGTAATAAAAATATCACCTTTAGAATAAAAAACAGAACGATATAATTTTTGCTCTAGCTCCATTACCAATGAATCTACAACTGGGAATGTTAACTTTCTTTTTAGATTTCTTATTTCAAAATAATAACATTTTAAAATAGAAGTTCTCAAACGCTCAGCAACTTTTAGTGTGATTTCAGTTGTTACAAATGGATTTCCATCACGGTCACCCCCTGGCCAGAAACCTAATTTAATTAATGGATTTTTTATAGATTCTCCTTCAAAAACATTCTTTTGCAGATAATGAACCATCTCTCCTGAAGTGTTATAAAAAACATTTTCTAGATACCAGATCAAACTAACAGCTTCATCAAAAGGATTTGGTTTTTCATTTTGAATAAAAGGAGTTTTTCCCAATTGAGCTAATAACTGCTTTATATCCAGTAGGTTATTCTTTCTAATAGCTTCAGTCAGATCATTAATTATTCCTAAAACTGATCCTGGATAAAATTGAGTTGGGTGTGCTGTCAAAACAGTACGAACATTAAAATTTTCTAAGAAATTAATTAATTCTTCTTTGTTATCTCTCACATCTGATTTCTCTTTAATATCTCGAAGAGAACCTCTACCTTCCATATTGTTTACAACGGGAAAAGCAGCATCTTCGATAGCATCAAATAAAACAATCTGGCGTTCAATATATTGTATAAAATGAAACATTAGATTGATTTTGTCTTTCTCAGAATCACTATGCATGTATTTATCTGAAAAGAAATCAAATATTTCTGTAGGAGTCTTTTGTTTTTTGAAGCCAGAATCACAAAGTTCAGTAAAAATAGGCAGTAAAACACCTGTATTATCTACCGAATCAAATGGCAATGTTATAAAAACACTATTGTAAATATGGTATTTAGATAAAACATTTTCATTAAAACGCTCTATTTTAGGTAACGTATACATAATTGTACTATTAGTTGGTTGGTTAATCTAGCATAAAAAAACCCCAAGATTGCGCTTGAGGTTATATATACATATAGCATTCAAGATTTTTACATTTCTTTGAAAATGGTATGCATCAAACGCTTTTTGTCGTTGATGCTTTCTTCAAGAGAAATCATTGTTTCTGTTCTATAAACACCCTCAATATCATCAATCATGAAAATAACATCTTTTGCGTGCTTAGTGTCTTTTGCTCTTATCTTGCAAAAAATATTAAATTTACCTGTAGTTACAGATGCAACGGTTACAAATGGAATCTCATTTATACGTTCCAAAACAAATTTTGTCTGCGAAGTATTATTAAGAAACACACCTACATAAGCAATAAATGAATATCCTAATTTATCATAATCAAGGACTAAAGAAGATCCCATTATGATACCAGCATCTTCCATTTTTTTAACTCTTACATGCACCGTTCCAGCTGAAATCAATAATTTTTTAGCAATGTCAGTAAACGGAACTCTTGTGTTGTCTATCAACATATCTAAAATCTGGTGATCTACTTCATCTAAACGAAACTTACTCATAATTCTTTTATTATATGGTTATTTGCTACTAAAAAAGTTAAAATTATAAATAAAAATTAAATAATCGTCAAAAAAATCAATTTTTTATCTTTCCGTTAAGAAAAAAAACTTTTTCATCAAAATTGAAATCTGCTTTTTGATTTTCTTTAGGTTTGTTATTTTGTCCGTCTTTATATAATGCTCCTTTTGCATTATACTCATAATGACCATAATAGCCTTTTAAATCTCCTACATCAACTATGTAAGCATTAAAATTTATTTTATTGTCAATTAACTCTTCCTTATATTGAGCAACAAAATTCGTGATAATTTCATTACCATCATAATTTATTTTGACATTTTTATACATAAAATCAAAAAAACTAACATTATTCTGAGGAATATTTAAATATTTATCATTTCTATTATCAACTATATCGTTTTCGTTAAGAATAATGAAACTCGTTAAAAGAGACATGAATACGAATTTTCTTGTTTTTTCTCTCTCATAGTCATCTGGATAATGGCCTGCTTCAAATAAAATTGTAGGAACACCTAAAAACTGAAAAGTGTCTCCAATACAATTAATATTGAATGAATCATCAAATCGACCTACCTGTCCAGGAATATAATTTTGTAAAACTTCATTAATGCCAGCTATGAGATTGATAGCTTTTAATCTGGACTCATTTACCTCTCTTTCGTCATTATAAGATGGTGCCAAGAAAGAGAGTGTTGCAGGTTTGCCTGTATCGGCAACACCAAAAATAGTACGCTGATCATGAAGATTAAAGCAGTAATCTGGTTTAAATTCTTCGAAAACAGCTCTAAGAATTTTGCTTTCAGGCTGTGTAAGATCCTGGGAGTCTCTATTCAAATCTATATTATTTGCATTTGCACGTGTGTATAATTTGGCTCCGTCAGGATTTAGCATCGGTATGCAATAAAAAGTAAAGCTCTCTAAAAGTTCGTTTGCTAAATCCGATCCATTATTAAGAAGATTTATGAAATCAAAAAGTGCTTTAGTAGTTGTGCTTTCGTTTCCGTGCATTTGCGACCAAAGATAAATTTTGGTTTTACCAATGCCTTTTTGGTAACTGTAAATTGGTTTTCCCAAAACTGATTCACCAATAATGGTTACATCTTTTTTTAAAGATTCTCTGCTTAATAAAGGCTCAATATTTTCTAAAGTAATATAACGTCCTTCAATTGTCTTTTCTTTATTTTGATCGAATAATTGTTCTAAATTCATGTTTTATTATTTGATTTACAAAAGTAAACATCTTTATATTTACAATTGTAAATTGTTAATTATTTAAAAATATTAAGTTTGTAAACTAGTATTTTAACGATGGAAACGAATTAACTTAACCCATAATTGCTTTCTGTAATTTAATGTTTATTCAATGCTTAAAGTCTTTTTATCAATACTTTACATATAATAATTTAAACTTATACATCATGTATAATAGCGTTTAATGGATGTTTTAACATTGTAAATTAGGCTGTTTGATTATCTTTAGTTACATTTGTAAATACATCAATTTGAAACACAATTTACAATGGTAAACACGGATGATTTCATAAAACGATTAGAGATTATACTCGATTATTATAGTCTTAATGCCTCTTCATTTGCAGATAAAATTGGTGTACAGCGTTCCAGCATGTCACATCTGCTTTCTGGAAGAAACAAGCCGAGCTTAGATTTTATTCTAAAAATTATTGATATTTTTCCTGATGTAGATTTGTATTGGATACTAAATGGTACCGGAGTTTTTCCTAAAAATTCTGAAATAATCGAAAATCTAAATCAAAATACTGCAGTTTCAAATTTAGATACTCCTACCCCAATCGATTTGTTTTCTCAAATTCCGGTTCCATTAGAATCAAATATTACTCTTCCAAAATCAAAACAGATTGAAGCTTCTGCTGAAAATAATGATGAAATTGAAAAAATTGTATTTTTTTATAAAAATGGAAGTTTTAAAATATATTCACCGAGTTAATAAGAATTACATTCGAAGAATATTTTTTACTCAAAAGCATAGCGGAATTTTACTTATCTTGGAAAATTATAAATTTTGATAAAACCGCTAAAAAATAAAATTTAATGCAATTAACGAGAATTGAATATTCTGAACAAAGATTCAGAAAAAATATTTTATTCAATTCTCAGCGAGGTTAATTTTTGGATACTTTATATCCGTTTTCGGGAATTTTCCCTTTAGCATTAACAAAGTGTTTATTCAAAATGATTAAATCCGATTCAATATTGCCTGTTGGGTAAAATTCATTTCCAAAATCAACAGTTTTCTTTTCAAAATTTATCGACACAGGAATGATAGGTACGTTTGCTTCTAAGGCGATGTAATAAAAACCGGTTTTGAGCTGATCTACTTTTTTTCGTGTTCCTTCTGGAGAAAGTCCCAATCTAAATGTTTCTTTTGAATTAAATATACTGACAATAGATTCGACTTTATTCAGACCACCTGATCTGTCCAGCGGAGCACCACCTAGAGATTTGAAAAAAAATCCAAATGGGAAACGAAACAATTCTTTTTTCCCAACCCAATTTATATCGACTCCTGTTGCACCTCTGCAGATAATAGCAACATAAAAATCATGCCAGCTTGTGTGCGGCATTACCATCAAAACACTTTTTTTTATCTGTTCATCGATACTGCCTTCTATTTTCCAGCCCATTATATTTGCAAAAATCCATCTATAGATTTGTTTTTTCATTTGTTGTCAATTTTGCACAAATTAAATAATTAATATCTTATTTTTGATAAAAACCAAAAATTAATGCTTCGAAGATTATTAAGTTATATTATACCTATAAAAATTTATAAAACTAATTCTGCACTAAGCAAAACAATTGAAGTTACATGGGCAAATGGCGAGTTAGTACTTGATTCTGAAAACACCAATTACTCGTATGGAAGTCTGCAGCGCATATTAAGAAAAGGATTAAAGCATTTTGGATTTGAGAAAATTGCAAAAATGAATAATGCTCTTGTGCTTGGAGTTGCAGGCGGAAGTGTGATTAAGACACTGGTTGATGAAATTCATTTTAAGGGACAAATTACAGGTGTTGATATTGATCCGGATATTATAAAAATTGCAAATGATTACTTCAAACTTAATGAAATCAAAAATCTAAATATTATAATTGATGATGCTTTTGAATTTGTTTTAAAAACAAAAGAACATTATGATTTGATTATTGTTGACATTTTTCAGGACACGAAGATGCCAAATTTTCTGTTTGAAAAATTCTTTATTAATAGAATTTGCTTTTTACTAAAAAATAAAGGAATTATTCTCTTTAATACAATGTGTCTGACTCCAGCTGATAATGTAAGAAATTATAATTTTATTAAAGACTTCAATGATGAAGGTTATAAAATACAGTCAATCCCGAGAGTTGAAATTCATAATGAATTGATTATTATCGAAAAATTGGATTAAAAAATGCTTCTTTAATCTAAATCAAAGAAGCATTTTTCTAGCCTTTTCTAAATCTTCTGCAGTATCAATTCCGATTCCAACATGTGTGGTTTCTACCATTTTGATACGTTTTCCAAATTCTAAGTATCGCAATTGTTCCAATTTTTCGGAAGCTTCTAATGATTTCATTGGTAAACTATAAAAATCTAATAAAGCCTGTTTTCTAAAAGCATAAATCCCGATATGCTGCATATAGCTTACGCCAACATTTATTTCTCTAGGATATGGAATCACCGATCGGGAAAAGTACAAAGCAAATCCGTTTTGATCAACAACGACTTTAACATTATTAGGATTATTGATTTCGTCTTCATTTTTTATTTCTCTCATCAATGAAGCCAGATCAACTTGTTTTGAAGTATCGTTTCTAAAAACTTCAATAACTTTTGCCAAAGGTTCTTTATCAATAAACGGTTCGTCTCCTTGAACATTTATGACGATATCTACATCTAGATTTTCGACAGCTTCGGCAATACGGTCACTCCCCGATTCGTGCTCTTTTTTGCTTCGAATAGCTTTTCCGCCGTTTGAAACAATTTCATCATAAATTAATTCTGAATCAGTTACTACGAAGACATCATCAAATAATTTTGTATTTATGGCGGCTTCGTAAGTTCTTAAAATTACCGTTTTGCCTCCTAAATCCTGCATCAGTTTTGCGGGAAATCGTGTGGATGCATAACGTGCTGGAATGACTGCTATTATTTTCATTTTTTATTTATTTTAATCGAGAAGTTGCAAAGTTGTATATTAAAGTTTTGAATTTAATCGTATGTAGATATTATAGGTTAAATTATTTTTCAATTTTAACTTTTAAATAATTTATAAACGCTGAACATGAAACTAACATAAATTTAGCATCTTCCATACTAACTTCAATATCATCTGATAATAAAGCATGTCTAATTCCTCCTGCTTCACTAGTATAACCATATAAAGCAGTAAAAGCACTTTTCAAAGCGCCATGTAATTCATGTTTTTTTTCAATAATCTTTAATGCAGGTCCAAGTGTTGTATTATCAATCCCAACAATTATTTTGCATAAAGATTCTACTGCAGAAATTGACTCTTTTACAGAATTCCTATAATTTGGATTTTCTCGATTAGAAAAATATTCAATTGCAGTTTTCAAATGAATGTTCACCGGTTCCCATATAGATGAATTTAAAAGTGCATCTTCTATTTCTACTATTTCTTCTTCTGAAGTAATTTGAACAATACAAGCATCTACAATTCTATAGGCTGACATTTCTCTTTTTAGACAATTATTACATATTTCTATAAATTCTATATCATAATATTCTGATACAATTTTGGATAAGAATTCTAAAAAATCATATTTTTCAAACCATTTTGATTCGAAAAACCAATCTTTAATAAAATTAATATTTTTCGAAACCGAAATCTGTTCGTTATGCCAACCAGGTATCTCATCTATTCGATTTCCAAAAAAATCTTGCCAGATAAAAAGAAAAATCTGGCCCATATCTGACTTAATATACAAACTATATTCTGGATCAGCTCCTAATTTATAAAAGAAATCCTGTAAAATTATGTTCCAAAGTCTATTTTCTAATTTTTCGTCGATTGATTCTATTTGTATTGAATCTCTAACTCCAGTTTTTCCAATTTTTTGTGAAAATCTCATTCTTTATATCAAGGGGTTACTTTAAATTGATCAAATATATGTTTTTATATTCTAAAATTAATTTGAAATCTTAACTGAAGTCATACTCAAAGATCCGCCTACCAATTTATCATTAAACAAACTCAATTCTTCTGATTTTCCTTTTAATCCCAAAGTATAAATTAAAGGCAAATAATGGTCAGGAGTAGGAATTGCCAATTGAAAAGCTTTGCTCTGTTTTTCAAAATCAATAAGCGGTTGGAAATTGCCATCGAGTAAATGATCGTTGATATCGGCTCTGGCTTCTACCGCCCAATCGTAGCCATAATTTTCTGTATTGATATTTCTAAAATCTACCAATCTCAAATTATGAATGATGTTACCACTGCCTACAATCAGGATTCCTTTACTGCGTAAAGCACTTAGTTTTTGTGCCAATTCAAAATGGTATTGTCCTGATTTTGTATAATCGATACTCATCTGAATTACAGGAATATCGGCATCGGGATATAAATGTTTAATTACACTCCAAGCACCATGATCTAAACCCCAATGGTGGTCTAATTCAACTGCAGTTGGTGACAATAATTCTTGTGTTTTTATAGCTAATTCAGAGCTTCCTTTGGCAGGATATTGTACCGCAAATAATTCTTGTGGAAAGCCTCCAAAATCATGAATTGTTCTTGGCATTTCCATTGCGGTAACTTTGGTTCCGCTGGTAAACCAATGAGCCGAAATACATAAAATAGCATTTGGTTTGGGCAAAGTTTGTGCTAAATTTCGAAAGCCTGTCACAAACTGATTCTCTTCAATAGCGTTCATTGGACTTCCGTGTCCCAAGAATAAAACAGGCATTTTTTCTGTATTCGAAAAGGAACCTGAAATTTTATGTAAGTCGTTGAGAGTATTCATAGCTATAATTTTACCGCAGATTCGCAGATTTATAATTTTAAAAACAAATCAAAATGTAGCTTTAAAAAATTCACGAATCTGTGGTTATATTTTAAAAATCATTCCACAAAGCTTTCATCCTTAAATCCTATCAAATATAACTTATTTTTGGCTCTCGTCATAGCAGTGTACAGCCATCGAATGTAATCTCTGTCGATGCCGTTTGGCAAATAAGGTTGTTCTATAAAAACCGTATTCCACTGCCCTCCTTGTGATTTATGACAAGTGATAGCATACGAAAATTTAACCTGTAATGCATTGAAATATTCGTTTTCCTTAACTTTTTGGAACTTTTTATATTTTGTACTTTCGCTTTCATAATCTAACATCACTTCCTGATACAAACGATTTGATTCTTCGAAAGTTAATGAAGGCGATTCACTTTTTATCGTATCCATCAAAAGTACGGTTTCAAAAGGTTTCTGATCAGGATAATCAATCATGCGGATTTTTACTTTCGCAAATTTAAAACCGTATAATTCCTTGATTCCAAACATTTCCAAAATCTCGATGATATCACCGTTGGCAATAAATCCGGCTTCATCTGAATCCTTTAACCAAAAATAATTATTCTTAACCACCATCAGGAAATCGCCTGTTGACAATTCACTTTCTTTATCGAGAATTTTTGTTCGAATTTGCTCATTGTATTGGTTTGCCCTTTTATTGGAACGAACAATAAATGCCGTGTCCTCTATGCTAAAATTACTGTAAGCTGAATGAATCGCATCCTGAATATCGTACCCATCAACCAAACGAACAATATCTTTAAATTTCCTAACATTGAATTTAAATTCGGTTATAAAAGTGTCTTTTAATAATTCCCTTAATTCGGTTGCGTTGTGCAAAATTCCCGAGTTTTCTTCCTGACGCATTACTTCGTCAAGCTCAATGTATTCAACCTCTTTGTTGTAATTAATGCTAAGCGTATGAATGTCCAAAGCTGGACTTATGTCTAGATTAACCGGAGGTAACTGAGCCGTATCTCCTAACAAAATCATTTTGCAGTTCGTTCCTGAATACACGTACGAAATCAAATCATCGAGCAAAGAACCGTTCTCATACAATTTGGAATCCGAATTGGTATCCGAAATCATCGACGCTTCATCGATTATGAAAATTGTATTTTTATGTTTATTCTGCTGCATTGTAAATGAAACGCCACCACCTGAATTTTTTTTTGGAAAATAGATTTTTTTGTGAATTGTAAAAGCTGGTTTATTCGAATAATTGGCAATTACTTTGGCCGCACGCCCAGTAGGAGCCAGTAAAACATACTTTTTATTTATTTCCAATAAGCTATTTACGATAGTCGAAATAACCGTAGTTTTTCCTGTTCCTGCATATCCTTTCAGTACAAAAATGGTCTCATTATGAGTATCAGTCAGAAAAATGGCTATTTTTTGAAAAAATATATCCTGATTGTATGTTGGCTGAAAAGGAAATGTTCTTTGTAAATGACTGTAAAATAAAGAGGATTGCATTGGATTGATTTTAACTGCAAAGTAAGGCTATTTCAATGTTAATTTCAAAAATCAATAACAATTGCAATGACAAAAAACAATTTCAATGGCAATGGAAAAACAATATCAATAAGAATGTGAATTTTAAAATTTAATATTAGAAAAACTATTCAATTTTGTATTTCTTGAAAGTTTTATTTTTTCTATTGTTATTGATATTGCCATTGATTTTTTGATATTGAAATTGCCTTTTAAATTTGTAAGTTTGCATTGTCGCAAAAAAATACTATGAACACCAATATAACCGATAAAAAATACAAAAAACTTTCCATTCAGGTTTCACTGACTGGGTTGTCTTTTTGCTGTTTTGACACGCTTCATAATAGGATTGTATCCATAAATGAAATTCATTTTGATACTTTTCATAAATCAACCAAGATTGAGGAATTGTTTTCGGATGCGTTTAAAAATTACCCAGAACTGAATGACCGTTATGATGAAATTCAGGTGATTCACAATAATAATCTTTCGACATTTGTCCCAACTGCCCTGTTTGACGAAAATTTTCTAGGCAGTTATCTGCAGTACAATACCAAAGTTTTTGAAACCGACTTTTTCGCATTTGATGAAATCACAAACTATCAGATGAATGTGGTTTACATTCCTTATGTGAATATTAATAACTTTTTTATAGACCAATTTGGTTCTTTCGATTACAGACACGCTAACAGTATCTTAGTTTCAAAGCTTTTGGATGCATCCAAAAACAATGACAATAAGAAAATGATTGTTCATTTTAATCCGGGGCATTTTGAAATTATTGTGATTCAGAATCAAAAATTGCTTTTATTCAATTCATTCGAATATAAAACGCCTGAGGATTTTATATACTATCTGCTTTTTACAGCCGAACAATTAAATATGAACCCCGAAAGTTTCCAATTGGAATTATTAGGAGCGATTTCGGAAGAAGATGATTTTTACAAAATCGCTTTCAAATACATTCGCAATGTGTCTTTCTTTGATGTAACTGATCTGCAAAAAAGCAATTCCTTTTCAACAGCACAAAATCAGCAACATTTTATACTTTTTAACTCATGAGAATCATATCAGGAAAATACAAAGGAAGACGCATTTCTCCGCCAAAAGGCCTCCCCGTTCGACCTACAACCGATATGTCCAAAGAAGCATTATTCAATGTTTTGAATAACCATTTCAGTTTTGAAGGGTTAAAAGTTTTGGATTTATTTGCAGGAACTGGTAATATCAGCTATGAGTTTGCTTCACGAGGTAGCACTCCAATCACCTCAGTTGACGGCGATTTTGGCTGTGTAAAATTCATCAAGCAAGTGGCAGCAGAATATGATTTTAATATCGCAGCTACCAAAAGTGATGTTTTCGCTTTTTTGGAAAAATGTAAAACAACTTACGATATTATTTTTGCAGATCCTCCTTATGGTTTAGACCAAAAAATATTTGAGAAAATTGTTTTATTGATTTTCGAAAAAGGATTACTCAATGAAGATGGTATGATGGTCATTGAACATTCCAAATACACCAAACTGGATCACATGATTAATTTTTCTTTCCAGAAAAGTTACGGCGGTTCAATTTTTAGTTTCTTCGAATTGGATTCTACTGAAGAGGAAGAAATAGACGATGAGTCTATTCGTAAAGATACTGAAGAAGACGAAGGGTAATAATATACTCAACGATTTATAACGACAAAGCCCTTGCAATCGCAGGGGCTTTTTCATTGGTTCTATCTAATCCTATTGGAGTTATCATCAATATTTTTTTCTTTAAAGTCAGAAGATTTTATTTTGCCAAAGGAATATTTTACAGCAATCGAAAACTCATGTGCATCGACCAAAAACCTTGATTCTGAACTGATGTTATTTATAGTGAATTTTTCTTCGTATATCGTACTCCTAAAAACATCATTATAACTTAAAGTACAATTCCAATTCGTGAAAAATGATTTTGAAATTCCTAAATTCATAATGAACCAAGCTTTTCTTTCAAAAACTCCTTCTTTTTGATCTGTTAAACCATAGGCTGTCAGCACGAACGAATACCCTTTCGGCAGTTTAAATTCATTGCTGGAATAATAATATAAGTAAGGCTTTGATGTGATGAATTCAGCTGACTCGTCTTCAATTTTATTCAGTATACAGCTTATGCTGTTGGTTGAAGTCCAAATTTTATAAGTAAAAGGCAAAGTAAATTCTAAATTAAAACCTGTCTCTTTTTCGAAATTTATTTCTTTAAAAGTGAGTATCTTATTTTGATTATCAAATGTAAAACTACTGTAAACAGGGTCTGTATTCTGATAATAAGTTAGTTTTACTGATTTATCGTGATATTGAAAACTAGATGAAATCTGATTGTTAATAGTTGGATTTAAATAGATATTTCTGGAATATAAAAAATAAGGATTGATGTAAGTCGCACCCTGACTAGTCGATGAATAATTGGGTCTCGAAATACTTTTGGAATAATTTAAGGTTATCGATTTTGTGCTATCAATTG
Organism: uncultured Flavobacterium sp.; assembly: GCA_963511795.1. GTDB lineage: Bacteria > Bacteroidota > Bacteroidia > Flavobacteriales > Flavobacteriaceae > Flavobacterium. Next base: position 35,872 of record CAUPKP010000038.1, read on the forward strand.
GGATGTCAAGCTGTGCTTTTGGAAAGAAATCGGTATAATTCTTGTTGATTAATGTTGTAGCATCATTCTTGAATTCTCCGACAATATTTGTATTTTCGACTCTTAAACCAACTGAATAGCCAATTTTTTTCAGGCTTCCTGATAATTGTGTATAACCTGCGCCATTTTGTTCTTTGAAATTATAAATCGAGCTGATGGTATTATTGGTCTCATAATTTAAAATCTTAAAATCTGTTTTAGCATTTGCAGACAAATAAAGTCCACCGTATTCCAATTTCATTTCATTTTTAAATTTCTTTTCCAAATCTGCCCTACCCGAAAAAACATCAACATTGAATTTTTGATGACTATTTTGTGCCAATTCAAATTGAGTCTCATTAAAATTATTCTGAGCTAATGACTTTGAATCTTGATCAAAATTCGAATATTGAAAACCAGTAAATAATTGCGTGTCTATTAATTTTATTTTTTTGGAATAATTAACAAACGAGTTAATAAAATTCTTCTGGCTCTTATTATCACTGTGCGTTACAACATTATTTTCGACAGCTCCATTTTTGTTGTAGCTTGTCGTGTTTATATCAAAAGGTTCACTTTGCAATTTGCTGTTCATGCTAATAGAGAAATAATCTTCTTCATTAATTTTATAAAAAAGCCCTCCTCCAAAAATAAACTGCTTCCTTTTGGTATTTGCTGTCGCAACATCATAATTCGAAATGATATCTGCATCAGGAATTTGATAATCAATCCTATGGCTTTCCCAAGGACTTAATTTGTTGTAATTAAAATTAGCTTTCCACTCGAATTTTTTCTTTTTAAAACTCGAATTTATCCCCAGATAATTATTGAATTCTTTTTTGAATGAAGCCACTTCGGATAAAGTGGTTTGCGAACCTTCCTTTTTGCTGAACTTTCGAGTTATTAAAATTACAGTTCTTCCTTCAGCTTCATATTTTGACGATGGATTATTTATGATTTCAATGGTTTTAATATCATCCACAGACAACGCATTCAAATCATTCATTCCAACTTTTTGATTATCGATATAAATCAATGGATTTCCTTTTCCAATAACCGTGATATTCTCCTTGTCGGCACTGATCGTAATATTAGGCAATTTAGAAAGCAAGTCTATTGTATTAGGAGTTGCATTCAGAATCGAATTGGCTACATCAACTTTGATATTTCCGTTTTTGTTGGTGAACATTTTCTTTTCTTTTGTAACTACAACTTCATTTAATTTATTGGATATACTGTCATTTTTAGTCGTATTTTGTCCGTAACAAAATCCTGAAATAATAATACAAATGGTAATAATTGCATTCTGAATTCTTGAGTTTTTATTCATTTAATAGTGCATTTTGTGATTTGAAACATTGCAAAAGTGCTTCTAAATCCTCGCTTCCTAAGTTAATCGAAGGTTAATGCTGCGTTAATGGCGAATTAGAATAATAAAAGAATTATTTTTGAATTCAATTTTTATCGAATGAAACAAAGAATCAATTTATTAATCGCGTTTTCAATAGTTGCACTGCTTACTTTATCGGTTGTGCAATGCTACTTGGTTAAAACAGCTTATGATTATAAAGTGGCTCAATTTCACTCAGAAATCAAGGAAGATATTGCCAAAATAACAAATGATTACAGCGATATTGATTCGGCTTACGTCAATAAAAAGGAAAGACTTTATAAGCTATTGGCACAAAATTATGTTTTGGATAAAAAGTCAAAGACTGCAATTAAAAACACTTTAATTCTAGATGAATCTAATGATGCATTGACCCGAAAAATACAGCTTAGATTTAAAAGAGATTTCCCAAATATTGACATTGATTTTGCAATTGTTCTGAATAAGTTTGTTATTTATAACAGCCATAAAAAAAGTGACACTATTTTTTCTGAAAAGCCTCTCATACAGAATAAAATCTATGGTAATCTAAAGTCTTTGAATAATGCTTTTTTGGTTCGGAATTATGTCAGTACAACAAATGGTTTGCCCCAAATGCAGGATTATAAATTGCTTACTGAAGATTCTATGTACGTTTCTGTAATCGATTGGGAAATGATTATTTTCGAAAGAATGAAAATGATTTTATTACTGTCATTACTTTCGATTATAACTTTAATAACGCTGTTTGTAATCGCCATAAAAGCATTAATAAAGCAAAAAAAAGTAAGTGATGTCAAAACTGATTTTATTAATAATATCACTCACGAACTCAAAACGCCCTTGACCACTTTGGGAATCTCCACGAAAATATTGGAACGAAAGGACATTCGAGACAATGAAGTGCAATTCAACAGTGTTTTGAATACTATTTCCCGCCAAAATAATCGTTTACAAAATTTAATTGACCAGGTAATGGCTAATTCCTTAGGAGAAGATGAAATTGAACTGCAAAAAGAGAAAATTTATGTAGAATCATTTTTAAAAGCCATTATTGCCGATTTTAAGATTGCGTTTCCGAAAGTGACTATTGAAACTCATTTTAATACAAATGAAACATCTTTGGTTTTAGATAAATTTCATTTAACAACTGCTATTTTAAATGTACTCGAAAATGCCGTAAAATATGGCAGTAACACGATTATAATCAAAACCGAATTAATCAAAAACCAATTTAATATCAGTATAAAAGATAACGGAATTGGAATTTCAAAAAGCAAACATTCTTTATTGTTTGACAAATTCTACAGAGTCGAACAAGGCAATCTACATAATGCAAAAGGATTAGGATTAGGTCTTTATTATGTAAATCAAATCATCAAAGCACATCAGGGTACAATTGGTGTTATGAGTGATTTTGGAAAAGGTTCTGAATTTACAATTATGTTTAAAGTCTAATAATCTCGTATTGAAAAAAATACTTTTAGCCGAAGACGATGCTGATTTTGCAGGCGTTCTCAAACATTACTTAGAATTGTACCAATTTGAGATCACTTGGGCAGAAAATGGTGAAGAAGCATTGGCTATTTTCAAAACTGAAAGTTTTGACATTTGTGTTTTTGATGTGATGATGCCAAAAATGGACGGATTTACCCTTGCTGAAAAGATCATTAAAATTGATCCCGAAATCCCTTTTATATTTCTAACGGCTAGAAAACTAAAAGAGGACAAAATCACTGGATTAAAATTAGGAGCAGATGATTATATCGTAAAACCTTTTGAGGCAGACGAACTTGTTTTGCGACTGAACAATATCTTAAAAAGAAGCAAACAAAATCAACTTCCAAAAACAGCCGACGAACTGCAAATTGGCACTTATGTATTTGATACCAAACGTTTATCTCTAAAAAATGATACCAAAACACAACAGCTTACTGAAAAGGAAGCAAGCCTGATTCATTTCTTTTATACCCATAAAAATCAAATGGTAAAGCGAGAACAAATTTTGAAGACAATTTGGGGCAATGACGATTTCTTTTCAGGCAGAAGTATGGATGTCTACATTAGTAAAATCCGCAAATATTTCAAGGACGATTCTAGAATTAGCATCGAGAGTGTTCGAAATATTGGGTTGGAATTTAAAATAAAAAAAGCAGACCTATAAGCCGGATTCTGTCTCCGATAAATCGGAGCCTTATCATTTATCTAGATTCAGCATTACTGCTGAACTCAAGCTATCTACCCTTCAGCAACGGACGAGAAGCCCTTAAATGCTGATATACTTGATATTTCACCGCATAGAGTTTACCTGGTTTCACTACAGCATTACCTGTACATACTTTCTGTTGCACTTGTCCTAATCTCGTCCGTAAAGACG
>CAUPKP010000039.1:0-36233 GCA_963511795.1 uncultured Flavobacterium sp.
ATTGCTGTGTTGAGCAGTCAATTTATAAAATCCGCTATCAGTAGATTCCACTTTCCATTTCTGACAGGCACTTCCAAGCCATGGCCATTGTTGGGCTCTTGCTCCATCATCAGTATTGCATCCCCCTATTTCTAAAACCTGTCCACTATTTCGGTTTACAAGACGATAAGTTTGACCAGAAACAATTCCGTTACCTCCTTCTAAATGGGTAAAAATAAATCCGTTTGTATTAAATCCTGGCTGATCTATTGCAAAACGCATAACGTATGTACCACTATTCAAGAAGACTTCCTTATGGACCCATTGCCAATTCTGCCAACCTCCTGTATTTGGAGCTTCAAGTGAACCAGTTACATTCTGTCCATTAAATTCTAAATGAAAACTTCCTCCAGCCATAGAAGCTACACGTGCATCGATAGCATAAGTACCACTTTGAGTTACATTGACTGTGTATTCTGTCCATTCTCCTGTATCTGAAAAACATAAATTGTAATATCCTTCCGTACTATTTTCAATATCTACTCCTTCATTTCTATAAGCAGAGGTAATATTTTGTGGATTGCTGTCATGGTAGGCAGTTCCTTCTCCTCCATTGTCGAAATTTTCTGCCTCTACAATACCAGGAATACTGATTGGATAACCAGAAAAAGGGCTTTGTTGGCCATTGTTACTTCCATTAATCGAAGGAACAGCTATTGCCACACCTGTTCTTACTGGAATTCCAAAATTAGGTGTGTCATCAGTATTCCAAGTAAATTTTTGTATGCGAGTACTTCTGTCAGAATTGGTAAAAGAAGTTCCTGATTTAGCGTGGTAAATTATCCAATCTTCAGTTCCATCAGGTGACTTAGTAAAACCATTGTGTCCAGTACCATACACTTCGTTGGCATCATTACGCTGGAAAACAGGCCCTGCTTTTTGCCAGGAACCAGCATTTAGATAATTCCCATCTGTACAAGTTAATCGACCCAAAGCGTAAGCTGCCGATGCACACTGACTAGCACTATAAATAATATGAAGGCTATTTCCCTTTTTTAGAAATATTGGGCCTTCATTTACTAGTCCATCAGTCCTCTCCCAATTAAATACTGGTTCTGAAATTCGTGTTCTTTGATTACTAACCTCTATTGGACTATTCATCCTTGCAATCCAAATAGTTTGTCCTTGAGGATCAAATTGCGACCATGTCATGTATATTATTCCAGTATTCGGATCTTGCCAAGGACTTTCATCTATTCCTGAAACTTCCGGTGCAAGAAGTCCTTTGTAAGTATAAGAACCTAATGGATCCTGTGAATTTCCTTCGAGAACAAACATGCGCATATTAAAACCATTATCAGAAAGATTTCCGCAGGCATATATGTACCATTTTCCATTTATATAATGAAGTTCTGGAGCCCAAACATCGCGCCTAATTTCGCCACCAGAACTCCATACTTTAGTACGAGGGGCGTTTCCTACATCTTGTAAATTAGCGGACTTATGTATCCAGACTCCATCTCCTGTAGTAACCATAAAGTAATAGAAACCATTGTTATAAACCACATAAGGATCAGGACTTTCTGCTTGCATGATTGGGTTTGTAAAGGTACTCTGTGCAAACCCGATTGTGCACAACATTAAAAGAATAACAATAAGAAAACGTGAAAAATTAGGTAATTGTGTTTTCATAATTTTTGCATTATTAGTTAAAGTTTAAGTGAAAAAATAATTTATTTTATATTCATTGGATTTTGATAAACACAAAAAGATAGTTTGTTTTAAAAACATCATAGTATTTAGATCTACATTATGTTTTAAATAAGAATATAACTCAAATCAACTGGAACTTTTTCTATCATTTCCAGAATCATTTTATTAACAAAACATAACTACCACAAAATAAATCACTTATAAGCAATATAACTACGACAAAATTGCCGACATTATAAACTATTTTAATATTTTAAATGTTAATTATAAAATAAGTATCATTTAATTATTAGAATCAAAATTTTATCTAAATAAAAATATCACATTAACAAAAAGAACACATTTTGAAAATATAAATTCAAAAAAAAACTCTGCGAAAATAATTCTCACAGAGCCTTTTTAAATGATTTAGTACAAAATAATGTAATGAGATAATAGACAAAACGCCTATAAACTATCTATTTTTTTAATTTCAGTTGAAGTGCAATTTTAAGCAATTATAAAATTCTCTTCATACCATAATAGTCATCTCGATACTCACTTGGAGTACATTTTTTTATTGATTTGAAAGTTCTATTAAAATGAGCTATATTGTTAAATCCTGATTTGAAAGCAACTTCAGATACTCCTAAATCTTTTTCAATCAACCATCGTGAAGCATATCCAATTCTAATATCATTTAAATAATTAACTAATGTTTTACCCGTACGCTTTTTTATAAATCTATTAAAAGAAATACAGGACATTCTTGCTACATTAGAGATATCTTCAAGACTTATTTTTTCTGAAAAATTATTTTGAACATATTCATATACTGTTTTCATTTTATCAAAGTCCTCGTATTTATCATTATCAACTGTATAATTAGACAGTAGACACTGATTTCTTGAATTAGCTAAATCATGTAGAATCGATGTTATTTCTAAAAAGTAATCAATACCGTCTAATTTTGAAATATTTAATAAACGCGGCATTAATTGTTGAGCTGTATTTTCAGAAAATAAAATTCCATGATTCGCACGATCAAACATTTCTTTTATAGGATTCAAAATATGCCTAAACAAAAGGGTTTCAGGAAAAAGATCGTTATGAAATTGAATAGTTATCTCATGAATTTTTTTGCTGTTACAATTATGAATTTGCCAGCCATGAGGTAAATTAGGACCAATTAGCACTAATTCTAAATCGTTGATTTCTCCCATGTGATCACCAACTAATCTTCTTACTCCCTTAGCGTTTGAAATAAAATTAATTTCAAATTCCGGATGATAATGAATAGGAAAATCAAAACTATCTTTTATCCTATCGAACACCAAAAAACTCTCTTTAGTCGAAAGTGGAGCAATTTCTCTGAAAAAATTATTAGACGTATTCATTTATTACAAATTATTTTTATGATGCCTTTCAGTTTTTTATTCTTTTTAAATTAAAGTTCATGCCAAATTTATACTATGGCATTTTATATATATTGGGCGTTTTATTAAGCAACGCTACCTTTTCTTTTCTTGTAAACTGAACAAAATCACTAGCATCTGTAGCACTTGGTGGTGGAGTACAATAAGTGTCTCCTCCATTACCCCAAAATGTTAAAAATGAAATCTCTACATTATTATTTGTCATGGCATTATAAAAATTATTTGCATACAAGCCAGAGATCGTATTGTTTTTTCCTGGAGTTACAAAGTATCCAGTTTCAGTTAAGCCAGCAATTTTAACTCTCTCTTTGGCGAGTTTAGAAATAATCTGCAATTTTTTGTTAGCATTGTCAACACCTGCTTGGCCTTTGTTATCAAAATCTCCATAATCATCAAAACCTAAAACATCAACATAGGCATCGCCAGGATATCTTGATAAATAATCTGCCTCAGAGGTAAAACTTGCGTCAGGCGAAAAAGCAAACAACATATTAGTCACTCCTAAATCGTCACGTAAATATTTGACTGTAAATTGCCAATTCTGTATATAGTCTTGAGCTGTGCAAAAAGATTTACCCCACCAAAACCAATCTCCATCAAACTCATGAAAAGGTCTAAATATTATTGGAATTAGTTTACCATCACTTCCTTTCATTCCTTTTGTAACTTCTGCAATTTTTTGAAGTTTTTTCTTGTAATATTCATGGTTTTCTCCACCTGGTAATATACTTTTAAATGCATTAGTTTTCTGTGCGGTAGTCATTTCACTTGTATAAAATGATTTTCCTTCATAAGGTTCCCTTAAATGCCAGCAAAACATATTTACCATTCCTTTGTCATAAGCCTTAACAGCAGCTCCTGTAATCAATTTTTCTTGCGCGTACCACCAATTATCATCTTTTCCGGTATTTTCGTCATCAGCAATAAACATAAAATCTCCTCCTGACATTCCTGGATCAAATCCTGTGGTTTTTTTGATATCTGAGTCTCCACTGTTATTTTTGTAAAAACTTAGTAATGCATCATGCTGACCAATCATAAAGGAAGTTTTTGCCAAAGTTTTTAGGTTGTAAAAAAGAGCCACAGTTTCGTCAGTAGCATTTTTGTTAACCATATAATTTCTAGCATCCCCTGGTTTTAAATCAATAGAAACTACTTCATCAGTAATTATCAAACTTGCTTTAGCATCTGTACCAATGTTTACATCTGCATTATTTGAAGTTATCAAAGTAATATCAAGTGTTTCTTCACCTTCAACAATTTTATCTGCTAAAATTTCAACAGGTATTACTACTGTAGTACTTTTTGCTGGTATAATAATAGAATTATTAATTGTTTTGTAGTCTTCGCCATTTTTTGCAGTTCCACCAAATGTTATTGACAAAGAAGTCGCTGTCGCAACAGATTTAGATAATTTAATAGTAAATTCTCCATTAGTATTAGGTTCCATTGCTGGCCCTTTAGTTGTTGTAATAGTGGCTACTGCTTTTTCTGTAACAGGAGTATTTTTTTCATCGTCACCACTAGACGAACAGTTGTAAAGCAAAATTGCAGCACCTAACAGAAATAAGGTTTTAAGTGATTTTTTCATTGAATTTGTATTTTTATTATTGAATTTTCGTCCCTCAAATTTTTTATTATTATTCTTCATTTTAAGCAATCTTTAATTATTTATTTTCATTATTGGTTCAAGCAAAAAGTAATCAACATTCATGTCACCATTCTGACTCGTTAATTTCAGGAAATTATCCCCCGTTTTTAAATCTACAATACCAACTTCAAAATTTTCAAAGCCATTAGTTTTTGGTAAAATGATGTCGCGCCATGTAGAGGTAGAACCATTATACATATACTCGTTTACCAACAAAGTTATTTTTGTATCGTGCTTGGTTGAATAGCGAATTTTAAGTTTGAATTTTTCATTTTTGGCAACTTGGGCCAAAACCTTAACATAATCTTCATCGATATCAAAACCTGTAACATAGCCACTTCCAGAGAAACCGTTTTCTGTACTTGCAATTTCAGTACCATCTAATTTTCCTCCTGCGCTCTTTCCATTTTCAGTTTCAAGCTGAATTCTACAAATAGAACTTCCTAAACCTACTATTGAAGGATTAATAGTTTTTATTGCTCCATCTTTGGTATAACTTAGATAATCTGCCATAACATTTCTAGACTCACTCAAACCGCCAGATAACCATGCACTATGATAAAATGCAAGCCATTTATTTTTATATTTAACAATCGAACCATGATTTGTACCAGATTGCTTATCAAACTGCGATATATAAGCACCTTTGTACTCATAGGGACCTAAAGGTTTATCTGCAACGGCATAATACATAATTTCAGGCCATTGTTTTTTTTGCAAACCAGGATATGATAAATAATATTTACCTTCATATTTATGTACCCAAGGACCTTCGAAAACATTAGATAATTGAGAAGTTAATTCTACTTTTGACTCTGGTACAATAGCACGCAAATCATCGGTTAATTTTGCACCAAAACAAGAATTGGATGATCCCCAGTATAAGTAAGGCTGATTATCTTCATCTACAAACAATGCGGGATCTTGTCCCCATTCTACTCCTTTTATATATCCAATATCTGTAAAGGGGCCTTCTGGTCGAGTGCTGGTTGCTAAGCCAGTTCTAAAGATTCCTGTAGTTCGTTCTTTCATACAATACACCAAGTAATATGTACCTTTCCAAAGAACGGCATCGATTGCCCAAGCATGACTGATTGCCCACGAAACATCATCAACAGACAATACGCGCCCATGATCTGTCCAGTTTTTCAAATCGGTTGTCGAAAAGACATGGTAATCAAACATCGTTGCATGGTGGTTTGTTCCAGGAACATCATGTGAGGCATAAACCCACAAAGTATTAGGATCATTTTCCCAAACATGAGCGGATGGATCAGCAGTGTATAAATGAGGAAACAAGGGGTTTTGTGCTTGTATAGAAAAGCTAAACAGACACAGGAAACCATTTAGATAAATTAAATAAAACTGTTTTTTCATAAGTATTATAAATTTTTATTTTTTTTCATAATGCATCGGATAATTATCCGTCCTAAAAGGAACAGCGGGTAAACCTTCTTTATTATAAATATTTCCATCGGGACTATTTCCCCAATTGTATCGCACCGCTGTAGGCTTTTTAATCGTTTCGTTATATAAAATCAAAGTATTTCCTTGTAGATAACCTTTTGCCCATTTGAATACTTTGTCCTCACCTGAAATTGCAAACCCTTTAACATAACCGTATTTGTCTTTGACTTCAATTCCTGATCCTACATTATTATATTCAATTCTAATTTGATTATTTTCAACTTCTAGTTTTTCAAAACTTGGTCCTGAATACACAATATCATTAGTACCATAAATTATTTTTTCTGCCACTAGTGCTAATCGCTTACCAACATCTTGCTTATTTTTTGGATGAATATCATTCACATTTCCAATATCAATTGCAACGGCCATTCCTGTTTTGGGAACTTTTAGGGTTAACATTTGCGCCTCCCTTAATGCAGCCCATTGGTAATCTGACGGCTCTTTTTTGTCTTCCATATAATTGGCAAGTTGAACAAAAAGAAAGGGGAATTCTGAATTCCATTTTTTTCGCCACCCTTCAATCATTGCGGGAAAAAGTAAACGATATTGCTCTGCTCTATCTGCATTTGATTCTCCTTGATACCAAATCACTCCTTTTATTGCATAAGGAATTAAAGGTGCAATCATAGCATTAAAAATGGTGCTTGGCGTATAATTGCAAGAAACATACGGTGGTATTGTTTTTTCAATTTTTGTATTGAATTTCCAATCTCCCTGAATCTCTTTTGTTGAGCCTAAATCATTTTTTAGACGTACAGATTGTCCAAGTTCACCAATATTACCACTCCAAATCTCTAGAAATTTAACCGCAATTTGATTTATCCCTAGTTTTAAAACATTTTGCGGAATGATAAAATTTGTTCCTTCTGCAACATCTTCTCTTTTTTCAATTTTAATTCCATTAACATACAAGGTAACTTCACCATTAATTTTTCCTAAAAACAAGGAAGTCTCTTTTTTAGAATCAAAACTAGACTCTAACTCAAATTGTTTTCTAAACCATATAGAATTCCCATAATTATCAGCAAGACCAAGCATTTTTAATTCAAATGGAAACTGTGTTTTTGACCAATTATCATCTGCAAATTGCTGTTGATGGACCCCAAATGTTATTCCCTGATTACTCTCTTTAAAAGCTTTTAAATTCTTTTCATATTCTGTAAAAGTTAAATGCCAATCTTGTCCTGATTTCAAATCTTCCAAAGTTTTTTTAAATTCTGGAAATACTTGCAATGCTTCGACGTTTGTCCAAGATTCTGCGACAGAACCTCCCCATGCAGCTACAATAACACCAATTGGCATATTCTTTTTTTTATATAAATCTCTAGCAAAAAAATAAGCTACTCCAGATAAATCACCCACAGTTTCTGGATTTACTCTTCTCCATTTTCCGCCAAGAGTATCAATTGGTTTATTAGACACATTCAATGAAACTCTGAAGAAATGAATGTTTGGAAAATCTGCTTTCAAGATTTCGTCTTTACTATTTTTTACAGAATAAGTTGTAAACTCCATATTTGACTGCCCACTCGCCAGAAAAACATCTCCAATTAAAATGTCTTTTAGTAAAATTTTATTTTCACCTTCTAATGACATTTGATAAGGACCTCCAGCTTTGATTGGATCTAAATAAATTTTCCAAGAACCATCTTTTCCAGTTTTTACTTTTTTTATTTGCTTTTGAAAACGTATAGTTACTTCTTCATTAGGTTTTGCCCAGCCCCAAACAGGTAATTTAACATCATGTTGTAATACCATTCCGTCCGCAACAAAACCGGGTAAAATGATTTTACACCAGGCATTGTGAGTGAACATACCAAAGCACATGAAAAAAACAAATGATTTAATAGACATGATTAGCGGTTTTCAGTGATTGTTTTAAAATTATCTGTACGAAATGGTACTAGTGGTAAACCTTCATTATTGTAAATATTTCCATCTGGATTATTGCTCCAGTCATAACGAATTGCCGTTGGATTTTTTACCGATTCATTGTATAATACAATTGTATTACCTTCTTGGTACCCTTTTGCCCAGACATACTTTTGGTCTTTACCACAAATTGCAAATCCTTTTACATATCCATAAGAATCTTTAACCTTTATTCCTGAACCAACATTTGTAAAAGTGACATAAATTTTATCCTCTTTGATTTCCATATTTTTGTATTGTGGTCCGCTAAAAACTATGTCTTTATGGTAAGCGACCCTAAGTGCAGCAAGCTCCAATCTTTTGCCGACATCTTGTTTATTTCGTGGATGTATATCATCTGGATTCCCTAAATCAATTGCTACAGCCATTCCTGTATTAGGTAATTTTAAAGTGTTTGCCTGTGCTTCTCTTAATTCTGCCCATTCATACTCTGCTGGTTCATTTTTGTCTTGCATGAAATTAGCCAATTGTACGAATAAAAAAGGAAAATCATATCCCCATTTTTCTCGCCAGCCTTTTATCATCGATGGAAATAAAGTTCCATATTCAAAAGCTCTATCTGCATTTGACTCTCCTTGGTACCAAATTGTACCTTTTATAGCATACGGAATTATTGGAGCAATCATTGCATTGTATAATGTAGTTGGAATATATTGAGGTTCTCTCGCTAGTGGATAACTAGGCATTCCTTTAGTATCTACAGCCGTTTTATAAAGCCAATCTCCAGCTAATGATTTTGCAGAAGATCCAATTTCTGCAAATAAATCATCGGCATTACCATATATTCCTCCGCCACCACCTGTATCATTTACTTTGACAGTTATTACGTTTTTACCCGATTTCAATAAATTTTTCGGTATCACATATACTCTTAATGCTTCATGCCCTTTCATCTCTCCTATTTTAATTCCATTAAAATATGTGATATCCTCGTCGTCAATTTTAGATAAATGAAGTGTAATGGCTTTTGCAATATCTGAATCTGAAAGATCAAATTCTTTTCGAAACCACACCACACCATCATAGTTTGGCAGAATATTTGGTTGCTCCCAATTGCCTGGCAAATTCATACTAGACCAAGTAGAAACATCAATATTTTCATCTGCCCATGATTTACCATTTTCTTGGTATCCTCTGTCTTGACCAGATTTCTCGCTCCATTTTGCTAAATTTTCTTTGTAATCGGAAAGTGTTTTACCAATATCCTCTGAACTTTTCGCAAGAATTTCTGCTTCATTAGCATATCTTGGAAACCTTTTTACTGATTCCAAATCAGTCCATGACTCAGCAGGAGTTCCTCCCCAATTAGAACTAATTAATCCAATTGGTACATTAATATCTTTATATAAATCTCTTCCAAAAAAATAAGCCACTGCTGAAAAATTAGGAATGTTTTCTGGGTTGCATTCCATCCATCCTTTACTTTCTACATCATTTTTAGGTTGACTTGCTACTGCTTTTTCTACCATAAACAATCTTACATTCGGATAATTTGCATTAGCAATTTCCTGTTTAAAATTATCTACTGTGGCAATTAATGGCCATTCCATATTTGACTGTCCTGAAGCAATCCAGACATCACCTATTAAAATATTTTTTAGCGTAATTACATTTTTACCCTTTATTGTCATCTCATAAGGACCGCCAGCAGGAATTGCTTTTAATTCTAACTTCCATTTACCATCTTTTGCAGTTATAGTCTTGTATTTTGAGCCTAAAAAATCTACCGAAATTTTTTCTCCAGCAGATGCCCAACCCCAAATTGGAATTTTAACATCTCTTTGTAAAACCATTTTATCTCCAACTAGTTTTGGCAGTTTTACATTTGCGATACTAAGCTGGGGAATAATGAAATAAAGTAGAATTAGAACAATTGAAAAACGTTTCATAGTATTTTATTCTTTATGTATATTAATAAGTTTATTTTTTTTCTGGATAATAAGACGGTGGCATATCCTTTTTAGAACTTCCCCATTTTTTATTTGGCTCTTTTCCCATTTTAAAAGAAAGGTTTGCACCATCACTTAATGTAGACCAGTCAAGCCATAAATTAGAATAATCCTTACCATTAAGTTTCATTTCCTGAATATATGGAGCGTCAAACTCTGCTCCTTTTCCATTAATTACAATTTGTTTTCCGTTTTCTAAAGTAATGGTCACTTTTTCAAAAAGAGGTCCTGTTACTGTAAATCCAGATTCTCCAGGCAAATACGGATATAAGCCTAAAGCAGAGAAAGCATACAAAGCCGACATAGCTCCAACATCATCATCACCTGGCATTCCGTTTGGCGAATTCTTAAAAACATCCGTTACTCGACGAACATTATATTGTGCTTTCCATGGCATTTGAAGATAATTGTAAACATATACAGCACCAAAACAAGGTTCGTTTCCTACCCAGTAAAATGGTTTCTCAGGTGCCCATCCAGTTTCTATCTTAGAAATAAATTGATCTAGGCGATTTTCAACAAAATCGGCGCCACCCGCTTTATCAATCAACTTATTTATACTATGAGGTATACTCCAAAAATATTGCATTGCATTTCCTTCGTTAAAACCATGTTCACTATTATCAGCGAACGGTGTTATAAATGCTCCATCACTATTTCTACCCTGTAGAAAATTATTTTTTTTGTTTAATAAAGTAAAACTGTTTTGTGAACGATTCAAGTAATATTTTTCTGCCTCAAAATCACCTGCAGCTTTACAAATTTTTGCAATTGCATAATCATCAACACCATATTCTAGAGTCATAGATGCCCCATATCCATGCACATCTACAGGAACATAACCTAATTTTTTATATTCTTCAATTCCATACCAACCATGCGATTTTCTACTAGAATGGAATTCCATAGAAACTTTTTTCATCATATCTTTTACAGTAATTAAGTCGAAATCTTTCGCTCCCATTGCATACATATTTGCAATAAAAGGAAAAGGGGAATACCCATTCATGACACCATATTCTTGGTTATTCATACTCCAATTCGGAAAAGACCCTCCTTGCTGCGCATCTAACAATAAAGAGTTTACCATATCTGAAGATTCTTTTGGGGCAATAATTGCTTGTAAGTATGCAGTGGTTCGGTAAGTATCCCACAATGAAAAGTTAACATATTTGTTTTTTCCTTTTTCAATCGTATGAATTTTATCATCGAAACCGATATAGGATCCATTGACATCCTCAAAAACATTGGCCTGCAATAAATTATGATAAATTGCCGTATAAAATGTGGTTTTTTCATCTTCATTTTTACCTTCTACCTTAATTTTATTGAGGTACTTTGCCCAATTTTTAGTTACTTTTTGATAGGTGTTTTCAAAATTCCAATCAGGAATTTCTGCATTAAGATTTTCTACTGCATTTTCTACACTCACAAAAGAAATTGCCGTTCTCATTTTGACTTTTGTTTTTCCTTGAAGATCAAAAGTTAAGTATGCAGCAATTGCACTTCCAGAAATACTTTTCTCTCCTTTAATTTTATTTTCGGCACGCCAAACTCCATAATCTTTAAAATTAGAATCGAATTCAGTAACAAAAAACACTTTGTAAGGTCTGTCATTAGGGTCTCTCCAACAAAAACCACCAGTTGACATATAACCACTAATTCGATTCTTATCAGAATCAATTTTAAGTTCACCTGCACTAATTCCGTTAGCGTTATTAGTTGGTGCAAAAATCATATTTGCTACTTCATTTGCAGGAAAATCAATTTCGCCAATAGCTGCTCTTTGAGTAGTGGTAAATTTGACATTTGTATTATAACTATCTAACTTAACAGCATAATAACCTGGTTTAGCAAATTCCTTATCATGCGAAAATTTACTTTTATATGCTGATTTATTGTAAACTGGCGAACTATTTAGATCTCCAACAACGGGTAAAAAAGGCAAATCCTGCATAGAGGGACAACCAACACCTGAAAAATGTGTCATTCCAAAACCATAAATTTCATTTTGAGAATATCTGTAGCCCGAACGAGTAGTTTCATAATTCTCAAATACATTATTTGGACTAATCGAAATCATTCCAAAAGGAGCTTGTGAACCGGGATATAAATTACCCCATTCACCAGTTCCTATAAATGTATTTACATAATCTACAGGTTCTTTTATCTGTGCGATCCCAAGTAAACCCGTAAAGAGCATTAGCAACAATAATCTCGTCTTATTTTTATTATTTTTCATTGAGTAGGTCAATAACTTATTATTTTCAAAAACTATTTTACTTTGATAAGGATTAATTTTTCTTTAACACTTGTACTTCCCAAAGTGAAGCATTCCTATCTTCAGAATTATTAATAGTAACTTTTACATATCTAGCTGTAGCCGTTTTTTCCTGCAACATTTCCTTATAACCTTGAACAGCTTCTTGCCTATGATCTACATACATTTTCCAATCCTGGTAATTTGAGGAGGTCTCAATTTTAAATGTTACATATTTGTCAGGATATTCAAAACAAAGTCTTATGGCATCAAGAGAGTATTCCTGCCCTAAATCTATAGTAATATCATTTGGAGCTCCACCACTTGTCCAACGTGTGTCGTTTTTGCCATCTACAGCTTTACTAGCTTCAAAACCTGCATTTTGACTGTTTGCAAAAGCATTTTTATTTACGGCTAAATTGGTATATTTTCCTTTTTTATTTAATGTTTCTCCCAAATCGTCAACATAGGAAATTAAAGTAATCTTTCCATTTTTAAAATCAACTTCAGAGACAGCTGGAAAACGATAATCACATGTAGGTCCTTTTACAAGATCTTGTCTGTGATAGAACATAAAATAACGCCCGTCAATTTCTGTAATCGAATGATGTCCAGGACCAGAAATACCTGCTTTTTCATCTGTTTTTAAAATGGGGCTATTTGTCGCTTCTTCATAAGGCCCTTCAATATTTTTTGATACGGCGTAACGAACTTTATAACTAGTTTCCCAACAGCGACCTCCTGCCCACATACAGTAATAAAACCCTTCCTTGTAAAATAAATAAGGCCCTTCGGTGTAATCAAAAAGATTTCCTTTTAAAGGAATTTTCTTTTCTATCTTGGTAAGATAGGTTGGCGATTTTACGTCATTATCCATTAAAAAAAGCTCACGTGATGCAGAAATTACATAATATTTTCCAGATACTGGATCCTTAAATGGTTCAATATCAAACCCTCCTAAATGAGCTTCTTTTTTAAAAGGTCCCAACGGATTATCACTAGAATAAACATAGCCTGAATAATCCACTGAACTTTGACAATATAAATAATACTTATTGTTTTCTCCTAGAATAACTGCTGGTGCCCAAACCGTTTCGTGAGGAAGTCCTTCAACAGTTTTTACATCCCAATCCACCAAATTTTTTGTAATCCAGACCAAAGCCTCTCCGTCATTACCGCTAAAGTATCCATCAGTTGTGGAATACATATAGTAGGAATCCCCAAATTTTTTAATACTAGGATCAGCAAAATAACCTGGCACTACTGGATTTTGAGCATAAATTGCTACTGTAAAAAAACTTAAAAAAAGTATTGCTAACGTTTTATTCATTTTTATTTTTTTTGATAAATCTTTTCTTTATTTAATTCTTTTTGAAAAATTATTTTTGGGTTTTTATGAAAAATTTTAAAATCCTCTTCACTTATCTGACCAGGATAAGGCACAAAATAATGATCGGGTCTACCATTTCTCCATAATAAAACATACGACAAATCAACATCCTGCATGATCGGCAATAACACTTTAGTCCACCATTTTGGGTTTGGGACTTTTTCTAAACCAATTTCAGTTAAAGCAATTAATTTGTGGTGTTCTTTTCCAATTTCAGTTAATGTTGCTACCATTTTTCTAATTCTATTGATAAAATCTAAATCTGTTTTTGGAGAATCATTTTGATAGGCATCAATCCCTAAAATATCGACGTAAGCATCACCAGGATATCTTTCTAAAAAGAATTCTTTGTTTGGAAATTCCGTTGTAGAATACGCATACAAAACATTATTTACTCCTTTACTTTTTAAATAATCTACTGTTGTGTGCCAAAATTTTATATAATCTTCAGGAGATGTCTGATCGTTACCCCACCAAAACCAATTACCAGTTTGTTCGTGGTATGGTCTAAAGATAACGGGTATTGAGTTTCCATCTTTATCTTTTAAGCTATTGAAAAAAGAAGCTACTTTATCTAAATCAGCATGATATTTTGCCATAACTTTTGGCTCATTCAATATGTGCTTTATGGTCGCTGTACTATCCCAAGCAGAATTGCCATTGTATGGATTTACCTGATGCCAACTAAAAGTATTTACTCCCCCTTTTTTATAAATCTGTTTTACATATTCTTTCATTTTATTAAAAGGAACACCATCAATATTAAGTGTATCACCTAACTCAATATGCCCCAAATCCCAACCGTAAACTCCAGGGTAATCTCCAACTACACGTTTCACATCCGATTTACCTTCTTTGTAAGCCCACCCAATACCGTATGCCAAGTCATCCTGATGACCAAATATGATTTTCTTTTTAGAAAGCACTCTCAGGTTTTCTAATAAAACTTCTATAGAAGTAATCTCGTTATTTTTTTGCTTTATTTTTTGTGAATAACATGTATTCATTACCAACACAAAACAAAATAATGTGCCTAAATATCTCATTTTTTATTAAATTTTTAAAAACAACAAAGAAGAAAGCTTATTTCTAAGTTTCTTCTTTGTTAACTAACTACAAAATACCAATCTAACGTAAACCAACTTTATCTACAATCACATAACCAAATTTACCTTGTATGGCAAAATCATTTATATCTGTTGCCGAACTTAACGCTGGTAAGCTTGACAACGGAATAACTACATCCGTCCATTCACCAATTTTCACCTGAACTGTAGTAATACCCCAGTTTCCATTTATCATTAAACCTAATTGCTGATTGTTTTCTAAACCTACACCTCCATAAACAGAGAAAGCTAACTCGGTCATTCCTGCAGTAGAAACACTGCCGCCTCCAAAACGAAGACCATCCCAGTCTTGCCAGTCTTTGCGTATTGCTTTTGTACCTTCACGAACTTCGACAGTATAGCTCGGATTTACGTCTCCTCCCCAGCTCCAGTTACCAAATCCATTTTTATAATCATCATCATAAATAACACGTTTTAGAGGTATATCTGTTAAACCTGCAATTTCGATTTGAGTTGTTGTTTCAATTAAGAAATCATTAATTGTTTTCAATTTTATTACTCCATTAAAAGCACCATCTG
Source organism: uncultured Flavobacterium sp. (assembly GCA_963511795.1). Taxonomy (GTDB): domain Bacteria; phylum Bacteroidota; class Bacteroidia; order Flavobacteriales; family Flavobacteriaceae; genus Flavobacterium. Next base: position 15,406 of record CAUPKP010000039.1, read on the forward strand.
GTACTGTAAGCACTATTTTTGTTGCAGTATGAGTACCAAATGAAGTAATTGGTGATGAAGCGCCTGGAATAATTACTTCTTTAACTAAATCTAAATCTGTCCCTGTTAGTGTCCAATCTTTCCCAATTGCCACGGGTTTTGGCAAGGCACTTGTTATAATTGGCAAGATTATTTTAACTGGCTGTTCTACTTCAACTACTACACCTGAATATGCAGTAAGCATAATTTTCCCATCAGTTGCTGTCAAAGGAACTTTCACTACAATTTTTGAAACTGTCTGGCTTTCAAATGCTATGCTTTCTGTACTATTAGGAAATTTGATGCTTTTTACTAAATCTAAATCCTCACCATTAATTGTTAAAAGACCACCATGTTTAACAGATTGAGGTTCAATAGAGGTAGCATTTGGTAAATCAATTTTGATATCGCTTTCCGTTTGATATGTGTAAGGATCAGTACCTCCTCCTAAAATTGAGAGTTGTCCAGTCTGTGCTTCCAAAGGAACTTTTACAACTAATGTATTAATGGAGCTACTTACAAATTCTGTTACTTCAATTCCATTTGCAAAAACAATTGATTCAACCCAATTTAAATATTCACCGGTTATAGTAATATTTTCACCAGGCTTAGCTTCGGGAGTAATGCTAGTAATCATAAATGGAACATCAAAACTTAAAACAGTTTTAGAAGTGACCTCACCACCATCATAAACTAATACCACTTTTCCTTCCAGTGCTTCATCTGGAATAATTAATTCTATTTTTTCAGAAGTCTGAGAAGAAAAATCAGAACTTGAAACTTCGACTCCTTCCAATTTAATTGAAGTTACTCTGTCTAGATTATGTCCAATAAATGAGATCATTTCTCCATGCTTTTGCCCTGACGGTCCAAAACTTAAAAGTTCGACTGTATTATCAGAAGTATCAGAATCATCATTGCTACAAGATACTGCAAACCCAACGATCATGAATAACATAATCACCATATAAAATGGATTGTTTTTTATATTTTTTTTCATTTTGATTATTTTTTAATTTAAAATAAATTATTTTAAAATTTTAGGTACAACTCTAAAGTTGTCTACTGATATATCAGCATCAAGAGCACCATTATCATGAAAAATTAGACGAGAGTAGTATCCATTAGGATTCACATCATGCCCTGGTCCTAACAATACTTGATTTAGAGGAATAACAATTGTTTCCCATTGACCATGAGTATCATAAGGAGGTTGCCATAAATATGGACCACCACTCCAGTAATAAGCATCAAAGTCAGAAGCTTTATCCAATAACAACTGAAATTTCATAATATTTGCATTGTAAGGTTTTAGTGTGTTAATTTCGAATTTAAGGTTATAATTTTCTGGATGGATAAGGGCATCATCTGGGACGTTTCTACTCTCCTCACCAAACTCATCTGGTCCCCCACTAAAAAAAGCATTAAAATCCCAGCTACCAATATTTTTCTTGATACGGATATAATTGCCATTTATAGCGAGCGGATCACCAGCTCCAGGTTGGGTAACAATGAAATCAGACCCTGCAGCACCACTCACAAATATGTTTCTATTGTCTCTAAAATAAAAATCAGAAACAGTTTCTCCAAAATTTGTTTTAATAGTGATAGGCCCTGGTTGAGCACCATCAGGAACAACAACATTCAAAATTTTATCATCATCAATACTACTAATTACTGCCTGTTTTCCTCCTGTAAATGTGACTGTCATTGGTTCATAAAAGAAGTCACCTTGAATGGTAGCGATTTGACCATCAGGAACGTATTCACTTCTCATCGCTTTAATATATGGCTCCCCGATTTCTACTTTAAAACTATAACTGTAAACACTTCCATTCTTATTAATTAATCTAATTTCATTATTTATTTCAGTCGGTATTTTACCCGGAACATTTGTAATTATTGATTTATTAGTTACATAAGTAGGCGATATAAAAGCTTGTCTGTTATTAAACCAAACCTCTGTAGTGTTTTGCAAATTATCGCCTATCAATGCTAATAGTTGTCCTTGTCCTGCTTTAACAATTAAGGAATCAGAAGAAATTGGATCAGTAATCCGCACGTAACTAATGTAAGGTGCACTATTAGCGGCTGACTCTTCTGAAGAGCAAGAAACCATTGTTATCACAAGGATAACTAATAAAGCTGTTGTTATTTTATATATAATTTTCATAATATCTTTTTTATTAGTTAGAACTATTTACCACCGTAATAATCTACTGGTTCTTTTCGCAAATTAGGAGCCTGACTCATCTCTGTTGCCGGGATTGGAATTAAAAAATTACCATCATTTGCCTCGTAACTACGAATAGCAACCCAAGATGTTTTTGTAAACGTCCATGATGTAGGATCTGGAATTCTATCCGGCTCAATAGCAAAAGCTGCTCTGTCCTGATTGCTGATAATATCATAAGCTTTTTGTGGATTATAATAGTGCAAACGAACTAGATCATACCATGCCATCGCTTCTACTGAAAATTCAATCATTCTTTCATCAAATATTTTTTCAAAAGTTAAAGGCCCTTGAAACGGTGGCAAACCAGCTCGTGTATGCACTGCATTAAAATATTGTAACGCTTTGCTATCTGCAGTAGCGGTTTGATTCCCTAAAGCTGCTTCAGCATACGTTAAATACATTTCAGCTAGACGCAACATGTAGGTATTTATTTCATAGGTATGAAATCCTGCTAGTCCAGCATTGTCCTTTGCTTTACCAACTACATATTTTTTTGTTGAAGCATAGCTGATTTCAGCTCCATTGTTATATGGAAAACGCAATTCTTGATCTGTACCATCTTCTAATGTCTGTGTAATTTCTGGATAATGTGCTCCTGGTAGCATAAAAGTTGCCTTTAACCTTTGATCTAAAGTTTTACCTTGCATTTTATTTGGTTCTCCAGATACTGGTTTAATACCTTCATATTTACTCAGAATCCACCATGTAGCACTAAAATCCCCTCCCCATCCATCGCCATTAGCAATAGAAGGACTATATGCTAGAGAAGAAGGTGCTGTATTTGTGGTTGAGCTGTACGTGCCGGTATATAACCATTGTAACGAAAATAGTGATTCAGGATTATTTTCATTTTTAGTTAAAAATAAATCAGCATAATTAGCTTGTAATTTAGCCCCACTTTGAGTAATAACTCTATCGGCATAGTATTTTGTAGAATCTAAGAATACCTGATTTCTAGCACCTTCACTTTTACCAATACCTGCTCTAGTTAAATACGTTCTCGCCAACATTCCTTCCGCAGCCCATTTCGTTATTCTTCCTGTTTGAAGTGGTGTTTCTTTTAAATCTTTTGCTGCAGCACGATAATCTTTTGTAATAAACTTCCAAACACTTTCCGATGTATTACGAACTTGAGTAGTATCTCCTACCAATGTAAAATTGTTTGTAATAATTGGTACAGCTCCATAATTCATTGTTAACAGACTGTATGCAGTTGCTCGCATGAATCTAGCCTCTGCTATGGTTTGATTTTTTATATCTTCACTTACAGCTGGTCCAGCATATTTATTGACGTTAATTATGTAAGTATTACATTGACCAATTGTATTGAACAATGATTTCCAAACATCATAGTTCATTTGTGAATTAGGAGTCGTGTTAAATTGTACCATATCTGGATAATTGTACACCGACATCATCGTACCACCTCTAAAGTCACCTACGCTAAAAGATGCTTTATCATTATATAAAAACCAAACTTTATTATACAATAAGGCAGAACCCGACAATACTTGTTCATTAGTTTGATAGAAATTAGCATCAACGGGCACATCAAGAGGTGGACGTTCAAGAAAATCATTAGAACAGCTGGTAAAAAGTAGCAAAAAAAGACTTGATACTGTAAAACAAATTTTATATTTAATATTCATTGTACTATTTTTAAAAGTTAATACCTAAATTACATGTGTACATTGGCGTTAATGGATAACGACCATAATCAAAACCAATAGGCTGAGATCCAGCACTAGCCCCACTTCCAACATAAGATCCAACTTCAGGATCATATCCTGTGTATTTAGTAAATGTTGCAATATTTTGCACACCAAAACCAATTCTGAATCCAGTGATTGCTTTTAAATTTCTTAGCATTTCTTTACTAAAATCATAATTAAGCGTAATATTTTTAATCCTTAAATAAGAACCATCTTCAACCCATTTGCTGGTATGCCTATCGTAATTCCCGTTTCTTGTATTTGAAATTCTTGCAACATCAGTATCGGGATTGGCTAATATTGGATTACCATTACCGTCATCAATTACTCTTGCATAATCCAAAGCATGCACTAACAGATTATTACCAACACTAACATTAACAGGATTTGAGTTCACACGTTTGGTATAATTATAAATATCATTACCATAAGATCCTGTTAACAAAACACCAAGAGTAAAACCTTTATAAGTAAAAGTGTTTGTCATACCTCCGAATAATTTTGGATAAGGATTACCAATAAAAGTTTGGTCTTTTTCGTCGATAATACCGTCTCCATTAATATCTTTATACTTAACATCTCCAACCCATACTCCTCCTTGATCTGAATTAATTGGTAATTTTACGCCTTGATTATCTACTGGAATAGCACTATTTTTTATTTCATCCACAGATTGGAATAAACCTTCCTCTACATATCCGTAAAATTGCCAAGGAGTTTGTCCTACAACTGAACGTTGTGTCCATTCTTGAAAATAACGTGAATAGCGATCTAAAATAGCAGATTGTGTATAGAACTTATCAATTTTTGCATCAAAATGCGAAATATTAAAATTAGTTGTCCATGAGAAATCAGCGGATTTGACATTTACTGTATTTATAGATAAACTCCAACCTTTATTTTGTAAAGCTCCAACATTTACCGTCGGAGGTGCCATGCTTCCTTCTCCATCTACCCCATAATATAATGGTAAGGGAAGATCCATAATAAGGTTGTCAGTTTTCTTAACATACACGTCACCTTCAATAGTAATACGATTTTTTAGCAAACCTAAATTGAAACCAATATTATGTGTTGTTGTTTCTTCCCATTTCAAATTTGAATTTGAATATTTACCTGGCAAAAATCCAGTCCCCCATTGTGTCGGACTACCATCTAATCTTCCATATATTGCGCCCCCTGGTCCGTTGCTACCAGTTACACCTGTCTCAAAACGTAATTTTAACTCACTAATAGCGTCTATCTTAAAAAAAGATTCTTCTGAAATTCTCCAAGCAGCAGAAGCAGATGGAAAATACCCCCATTTATTATCTGGACCAAAATTTGAAGAACCATCTGCTCTTAAAGCTGCTTGAAAAAAATATTTATTTTTATAATTGTAACCTGCACTTCCAAGGTAAGACTCTAAAGACCAGTCATTTTGACCGCCTGTAGCAATAGATGTAGTTTGGTCTCCAACATTTAAATCCATAATATCGACCGAAAAATTTTCTCTATATCCTGTAAGTTGTTTCCAAGCACCACTTTGAGCTTCGTGACCAAAAACTGCTGTTATTTTGTGATTTCCAATCGCTTTATCATAATTTAAAAATTGATCAAATTTCCAGTACGTATTATTATTTTCAACTTTTGTTAATTGAGTATTAATACGTTCGTTAACCCCAAATTTAAATTTTGGTAAAAAGTAAGTTCCGCTACCATAATTAACATTTGTATTAAGAGAAGTTTTAAATGATAAACCGTTAATAATATCAATTTTTAAATTTATGCCTCCTACTAGTTGTCTATTTAAAGCTTCATTAGTATTAATGTTAGCCATCGCAACTGGATTTGGAGAACTATACCTCTCTGGTGAATCTGGATCAGTACTACCTCCTCCATATGTGCCATCAAAATTTTTCACAGGAATATTTGGACTTAACTTTGTTGCATTCAAAATAACTGATTCTGATGTCGCAGCAGCAACGTTCTTTGTTTGATTAAAACTAACGTTAGCTCCTAATGTCAACCAGCTATTTGCTTTATTATCCAGATTCAAACGTGCTGAATAACGATCAAAATTAGAGCCTTGTGATATACCTTCTTGATTAAAATATTCAGTAGATAAATAATAAGTTGTATTTTCACTTCCTCCACTCATACTTAGTTGATGTTTAGCTAATGGAGCTACACGATACAACTCGTCTTGCCAATTTGTTCCTTCACCTAAAATTGAAGGATCTAAAAATTCGGCTGGCGTTACTCCCCCAGCTTGTTGATGATACTCACCTACTAACTGTGCGTATTGTCGCAAATTCATTACATCTATCTTTTTTGGAGGAGCTTGTAACGAATAAGTATAATCGTAATTTATCCTAATTTTACCAGCTTTACCTCTTTTTGTAGTAATAACGATAACTCCATTTGTTCCTCTTGAACCATACAAAGCAGTTGCAGATGGACCTTGCAAAATATTCATAGACTCAATGTCTGTTGGATTTAAACCTGACAATGGACTCGCGGAGCTCATTACACCTCCACCTATTTCCTGAACAGTTATTTGTACGCCATCAATAACATATAAAGGCTGATTAGTACCATTTAATGAATTAACTCCTCTAATATTAACAGATAAGCCACCCCCTGGTTCTCCAGAATTCTGAGTGACATAAACACCTGCGGCTCTACCTTGAATTGCTTGTTCTAAGGTCGTATTAATGGTTTGTTTAATAGCTTTTGAATCAATCAGAGTTTGGGCACTTGTTAAGTCGGTTTTTTTGACTTTGGTGTAACCTGTAGAAATCACGATTTCTTTCAAGTCTTCAGCTTCTGCGGTTAAGCCTGCATTAATTACTGTCAAATCTCCAACATTAAATTTTCTTGGATGATAACCTATGAAAGTGAATACCAAAATTGAAGATTTTGGCACTGAAATAGAGTACGTACCATTATAGTCTGATGTAACAGCTTGGCTAACACCTTCTGCATGAATATTAACTCCTGGAAGTGGATCACCAGAAAGTTTGTCAGTAACTCTTCCTGTAATTTGCTGCTGTGCAAATGCTACAGGTATTAGAAAAAGCCAAAAAAGGCCAGTAATAAAAATGGTTTTCATAAATTTTAGTTATTAATTAGTTATGGAGTCTCTAAAACTCATTTCAATCGCAAAAAACATTATATCAAATTATAAGCAACTAAATCTTCCATGCATTTAAAATATATTTAATTTTTTTGATTGTTTATAAATTGGATTTCACATTTATACGATCAATTTTCAAATTGATTTAGGGTTGATTTTATTTCATATATAGGTTTTTTTCTTGTTAATTTATTGTTAATTACTGTGATTTTAGCATATAATTAGAAGGTCTATTAAAGCAAATATCTTTTAAATTTGATTTTATAGAGTAAAGCTTAAACAACTTATTTTGTGATCAATTTATTCTACCATACTGTTACTGGCTGGGATTTATTTACTGGAAATCGCACTGAGTTAGCAAACGATTTAACAACGATATAGTATTCAAAACTTTTTTGTTCATACTCTTCAGGATTTATTTCTAATTGATAAACATTTCTCATAATATTTTTCAATTCTTTAGTGTCGTATTCCTTTTCGCCAAGTGCTTTATAATAAATGGTAACAGACTTTATGGCTTCAGGGGACAAAATCCTGACTTTAGATAACAAAGATTCTCCTTTCTTAAGAATAGTCAGTCTTGTTGGCATAACAATTCGAAGTGCCCCTTTGTACGACATTGATAATTTTAAGTCGGGTACGTTAGATAATTGTGCTTTTAAAATGGAGTCATATTGCTGAATTTGATTTAAACTACCTAAATTATGTTGCTCTAAATTGGCTATAGTTCCCATTTCTCCATTAGTACTTATAGTTTGCATAAGGAAATCTTCCATTTCTGTCCAAGCTATTGCTACTTCCTTTCTCTTAATCAAGAGTATTTTGGCTAAATCTTCCTTATCATTTTTAATTTTTGATTTACTAATCTGATCATTTAACCTTTCCATTTCTGCCAAAATACAGCCAACTTTTCCTTGTGATTTGGAGTAATAAAATGTATTTAACCAATAATTATAGCGTTCTAGGTTTTCATCTCCCACAACTAATTTTTTTGAATTTTCAAAAATTTTAATAAAATCATATTTTTTCTCAAATGTTAACCAAGATTCATAATTAGGTTTTATCATACCTGGCCCTTTTTTGCCCCAATCTGCAGATCTGGGAAAATTGGCATGTCTGTCTTTACTATCTAATTTAAAATCCCCTCCATCTAATGAGGCAAATAAACTTCCAATCGAATTGGATGCTTTTGGTCCAAACTGCAATGAAGCCCATTCTTTATATAATTTTGAAGGATCAAGATGACGAACACTATCGCCAACAACTTTATAAGAGTCGGCTTCCCATCCTGATCGTGCTAAAGCCATAAAACTTGCTGACAAATTTATAGTACGCCAATGAATCCCCATCATACCTGTACATCCGTAACGATATGCATCTGAAGCATCTTTTAAAATTCTACCGACCCAGAACTGTGGAGTAACCATTGCGGAATCATCTTCTAACCACGAGATTTGCCATTTTGGTCTATTCTGCACATTTTTAAAAGCGGATTCAACTGGTGTAAAACCAACTTCTCTATTTATTACAGAAAAGGGCATTTCTTTTGGAAATAAATTATCAAATTCAGCTCGATCTCGCGCAGGTCCTAAAACCCAACCACTAGTTGCTAGAGTAAAGGGAGCTTTTACATTTTTTTTGGCCTCTATAGCACTTTGTATATCTCGAATTGTTTTTTCGACAGCAATATCATTTTGTCCATCCCAAGTCCAGGTTTCTGGAGTCCAAAACCAATAATAATCTAATGGGTGTGTTGCCATTATTCTAGAGAAAATCCCCTCATAAAGCATAACTTTTGCTTCTTTTGAATTGACATCAATACCCATTGCAATCATTTTTTGTTGCACATCATACGGAATAGTCAAGGGTGTTTCTGTACCTAAACAGGTTTTAACCCCCAAATCTTTTGCTAAACCTAAAGTAGTACCAAGCATTGCTCCTACTTTATTAAAAATTTCAACATTTTCATTTTCAGTATGTGGCCAACCCGAAATATTCTTCATATAATCAGCTCCATAATTATCCGTTTCAAACAATTGAGATGCTCCAAAATGATACTCTGAAGTTTTTTTAGGATAATAAGCCCAAGTACTGTCTTTTGTATTGGAATGCAATGCAGGATAAGCAGACTTAACTGTCCCATCTCTATTAAATTGATCTTTGGTTCCTATCCAAACCATCGGTTCCGCACGTTCCCATCCACCAAAGGGTTTTTTCTCTGGATAGGTGTGAAAACCAATAAAATTCATTCCCATTTTTGGTAATTGCGAAATAATTGCTTTGTAATCTTCTTCATTCCACCAGTCTGGCCCTTCAGGAAAATCATGAAAAGGCTGAATTCCCCTTAACTCAAATACAGGTTTATGCCTTTCATTAAATCCCGCCAAATTAAGCTTATCCAGTTTTTGCTCCGAAATAATATCCCCATCAATCATAAAACCAACACCTAATGATTCTATGTACTTATAAGCGCCATACAAAATACCCTCAGAAGATCCTCCGACAATAAAAAGTTTATTAACTCCATTAGATTTAAGCAAATATGCATCACCCTGAATTTCTTCGATATTCTTTTTTTCTTCAAATTGACTATACTTACAAAGTACAATTGCTCTATTTTTAACTTCAGCATTACTATCATATACTTGTATAGAAGGTAATTCCCCTAATCTCATATAAATATATTTTTGCAATTCTTTTGCTGCCAAAATTTCTTTTGGAGATGCATCTTTTTGATAATAAATTGTAATTGAATTTGCAGAATTAAAACTCATAAAAAAGAGCAAAATTCCTGTGAGAAACAATAACTTCAATATATCTTTTTTAAATCTCATTGTTAAAATCATTTTTTATAAATGGTTATTATTTTGTATATCTTATTTTTAAAAAATCTAACATTTTTTTATTAATATCCCATTGATTTACTACTGGCTGTTTGGTATAAGGTTGAATAAACATATACGGAGCCGGACCAAATTCAGGTGTTATACTTATTTTTTCTTCATTACTTTGATTTTTTTTTCTATTTACTATGGCATCCCACCATTCTAGATATTTTTCTAAAGCAAATTGCCATTCTGGCGCAAAAGGATCTGAAACTTGGGCTGCCTCCGTATGTCCAATTCTTGCATGAATGTGTTCTGTTCGAGATATAGCCAAATTCATTACTTCCTTTTGATCATCTAAATAAGACTCAGCAACATTTACCCAATGCGAAGCATCTAATGTCAACTTTAATTCAGAATCATTTTCTAGAAATTTTGAAGTTATATGTGCAGCAAAAGAAAACTTATTTCTGTGTGTTTCATGATAAATAGGAACTCCAACCATCTTTTCTGTATTTTTTGCTTCAGCTAATAACTTATTATTTTGTTCTTCGCTAAAAAAATCTTTACCTGTTTGCGAATTAATACAGTAAAATTTAAAATTTGAAATTTTACTAAACCATTCTTTATATAATTGCAAATGTTCGTCGAAATTTGCTGTATCAGTGTCAAAATGTTGCGCAATGACTAAAAGCTCTGATAATTCTGCTTTTTCTACAACACTTTTAATTTCTTCAAAAGAGATGTTCTTTCCAATTGCCCATTCTATTCCATCATAACCTGCACTTTTTACTTTTTCAAAAAAATCATCCCAATTTAAATCTTCACTTCCCCAACGTGGGCAAAAAAAATTAATTATCATTTATTAAAATTAAATTGTTGATTTTATAGCTAAAATTTCAGGTCTTAAATAAGGCTTATTAACATCTACTATTTCCTTATACGCATAAGGATCAACTCCTGCAACAATTACTACATCACGTAAATCTTCTGTTGGAGGTAACTTGCCATCTTGATCCCACGGCAACATCGATTCAGCACTCATATAATGATTAACTAAAGCTGTTCTAAATTTTGATTTCGAATTGTTTTTCAAAGAACTATGTAATATATATCCATTAAAAAAAATAACTGATCCCTTTTTAACTTCAACCGGAATAATATTTTCATTTGAATATCGTGATACATCTACAGTATCTACATCAGCAAAATTATTATTTTCATTTTTTATTCTCGGTAAAATACTTCCCTCTTTATGCGAACCTGGAATTAACCAAAGACAACCATTTTCGATGGTTGCATCATCAATTGCAATCCATGCACCAACCAAAGACTTATCACGAGTTGGGATATAAAATTCATCTTGATGCCAAGATTGACCAGATTTACCTGGCGCTTTTACAAACAACATAGATTGCATACATTTAACATTTTTACTTACTATTTCTTCTAAAACCTTAACAATTTTGTCGTGTTTTAAGAAAGAATAAATTATATCTGAAATCTTATGTGGAAAATGTATTGCAACATATTTTTTAAGTATATCATCATTAGACTCCGACTCATTCGTCTCCAGTAAACCTTTAATTGCCCCCCTTTTACCTTTAAATATCTCTAAAGTTTCATTACTTAACATTTCTACTTCACTTATATTCAGTAAGTCTGATACTATTACATAACCATTTTTATCATAAAATTCCTTTTGACTACTTTTTAATTGACTTATTTGCTCCACTCTTTAAATATTTGAATATTAGAAATTAATTACATTACAAATAAAGTCAGATTAAAAACAAATAACTACGACATAATTATCTACTTTATAAACTATTTTAATATTTTTAATTATATTCGTAAAATAAAAGCAATTAAAATATTACAAATGAAACCACATGTACAAAAATTACCATTATCGCAAAATAATTCGTTTGTAGCACGAACATATGCAACGCCTAATTTTGAAGTTTCTTTACATCAACATATAGAAAACGAATTAATTTTATTTACAAATGGTGAAGGCCTAGCTTTCATAGGAAATGATATAAGTGAATTTAAAACTGGAGATATATATTTTTTAGGAAGTAATGTTCCGCATACTTTTCAGAAAAGAGATAAGGACATGTATACCAGCGCAATTGTAATTCAATTTAAAGAAGAATTTTGGGGTAATGATTTTTTGAATTTACCCGAAAATTTAGAAATAAAACAACTTATTGCGACTTCAAAATTAGGATTAAAATTAAAGGAAAAGTCAACAGTTAAAATTGGCAAATTGATTATAAAAATACAGGATTCTAATAGTCACAATCGAATTTTACTACTCTATAAATGTTTAGCAAAGCTTACCAAAAGAAGTAGTTATATTAAACTTACCGAACAGCAAATTGATTTTCAAAATACAAAAGAAAAAATCAGAATAGAAAAAGTTTTTAATTACAGCATAGAAAATTTTAGGAATGAAATAAAAATTAAAGAAGTTGCAGATTTAGCTGGAATGACAAAACCTGCATTTTGCAATTATTTTAAAAAAAGTACAAAAAAATCATACATTAATTTCTTAAACGAAATTAGGATTGGTCATGCTTGCAGTCTCTTATTAGAAACAAATTTTACTATTGCTGATATTTGTTATGATAGTGGTTTTCAAAGTATAGCCAATTTCAATAAACAGTTTTTAAAATTAAAAAATAGCACTCCTTCTAAATATAGAATATTATATAAAAAAGAAACTTTTCTGCAATTACGTCAAATTCAACAATAGTTAATCAAAATGATTACCAGCTTATGCATTAAAGAATAATTTGATTTTTATTAAAAATTGCTCCATACATTTTATTAAAACCAATCTGTTTTTTTATTCTTTTTTCCATAAATTTTCCATATCTTCAAGTGTTTTACCTTTTGTCTCGGGAATAAATTTCCATATAAATAACATGGACAAAAGCCCCATTGAACCATATATCCAATAAGCAAAGCCATGGTTGAATTGTTTGACTAAATAACTGTTTTTATCCATAATTGGGAAAGTCCAAGAAACAATGTAATTTGATACCCAAGCAGCAGTAACTGCTATAGATAATGCTTTCCCTCTTATATTATTTGGAAAAATCTCAGCCAAAAGAACCCAAGTTACAGGCCCCCAACTCATTGCAAACCCGGCAACATATACCAGCATACAAATTAAAGAAAACAAACCTATTGATTTGATATAAAAAGAAAAACCTAAAGCAAACATTGCAACAGACATACCTATTGCGCCAATAATCATGAGTGGCTTCCTTCCTATCTTATCCACCGCTTGTATTGCTAAAATAGTAAACAGAAGATTAATAATACCTATAATAATAGTTTGCAACAATGCAGTATCAGTTTCTGATCCCATATTTTTGAAAATTTCTGGTGCATAGTATAAAACTACATTAATTCCAATAAATTGCTGAAAAGTAGCAATCAATACTCCAATTATAATTATTGGAATTCCAAATGAAAATAATTCTCCTGAATGGCTTGTTATAGTACTCTTAATTTCTTGACTAACTTTATTCGCTTCAATCTCACCATTCACTTTTATCAATACTTTTAAAGCTTCTTCAGGTTTTGCTCGTAAATATAAAGACCTTGGCGTATCCGGAACAAAGAACAAAAGAACTAAAAACAAAATCGCGGGAATTATCTCCGAAGCAAACATCCAGCGCCATCCTAAAGTATCTAACCAAATTGTATTCCCTTGCTTTGCTATAAAATAATTTACAAAATAAACCACTAACATTCCAAGTATAATAGCAAATTGATTCATAGAAACTAATTTACCCCTACTGCTCGCTGGAGCTATTTCTGCGATATACAAAGGAGATAACATAGATGCTAATCCTACACCAATTCCTCCAATAATTCGGTACACTATAAAATGATACATAAAAGTATGATCTCCGCTACCAATTGGTTTTATAAATAATTCTGGCATCGCTGAACCAATTGCTGAAATCAAGAATAGTATAGCTGCCAATAGCAAACCTTTTTTTCGTCCTAATTTTTCACTAATTAATCCGCCAAAAACACCTCCAATGATACATCCAATTAAGGCACTAGAAACTAGAAAACCTAGCAGTGAGTTTGAGGACGTTTCCGACATAGCGTACGGAACTACAAAAAATTTATTTAAGGAGCTTACTGTACCCGAAATTACCGCTGTATCATACCCAAACAACAAACCTCCCAGTGTTGCTATCATTGTCAATTTCATTAAATATTTAGAACCTGTAACTGAGTTAATCATTTTTTGTAATTTCTTTAAATTTTTTATTTTTTCGCTAAACTAAAATTTTATTCTATATAATAATCATAAAATTTTAAACATTTTTTATTTTTTTTCATTAATTAATAGTAAAAAAACCATTAAAAAATATTGTTTTCTGATATACTGCTACTTAGTAAATCCAAAATGATTACTAGATGCGTACATTCCTAAATAAGTACCAACAAATCCACCAGCTTTCTTTGTACTTAGGATACTTCCATCAACATTTTTCCTTAGCAAGATCCAGCCTTCTTTATCATCTGTTTTGTAATAAAAATTAAAATCCTGTCCCTTTCCTTCTATTCTTAAAAGTAAATTCTCATAGTTTTTGGGTAATGCTGATTTTGCAATAATTTCAGATTTACCATCTTCAACCGTATTTGTAGCTCTTTCTAAAAAAATTTCTGCTTTCGCATTTGCATTTAATCGCTTACCTAATAATAGATAATTTTTCTCGTTTTGAAAAGCTACCAATCCAGCAGTCTGCAACGTATCTTTTAAGTTGTAAGACAATTTAGTTGAGACATCAAAATTTAAATGTTGCTGTCTTCTTGCTATAAATGAAAAGTTCGCTTGCGTTTTTATAGATTCTTTTCTAGCTTTAATATGCAATTTCCCATCTTTGAGATCATACCATTTTTCCAAAGGAGTACGAATAAAATTCCAATTAAAATTTAATTCTTTAGACTCAAATTCATCATCATCAACAAAATTTCCGTTCGTTGGTGGAATTATTTTTTTCGATAGAGGTATATTTGGCCGTTTGTGCTGAAATGGAATTGGCTCCGTACCCCCAACTATATTAGGCCATCCATTTTTCCATTCAACAGGAAGTAAAAAAGTTTCGCGACCAGTATTGTATAGATCATCTCCATAAGGCCTACAACCTAAAAAAACTGACCACCAATCTCCGTTTGGCAATTGTACAAAATCTGCATGTCCTGTAGTTGTGATAGGATTTTCTCTGTTTTTATCTAAATTCTTTTGGGTTAATATTGGATTTTTGTCGTAAGAAATATAAGGACCATAAATTTCCTTACTTCTAAATACCACTTCAGAATGTCTATATTCAGTTCCCCCTTGTGCACATATAATATAATAAAAACCGTCTTTTTTTATTAAATGTGGACCTTCAATCCAAACTGGTTTTATTGACATGTCCGTACCTCCATTTATAACCACTTTTGATTTACCAATGATTTTAAAATTCTTAATATCATATTCAAACATATAAATAGCTCGATGTCCTTCATGTAAGGCAATGTTATTTGGTGGAGGTCCGTTGTGAGTAATATACACTTTACCATCTTCATCAAAAAAAATATCGGGATCAATTCCATCTACATTTGGCAACCAAATTGGATTTGACCATGGTCCAGCAGGTTTTTTAGCAGTAACTATAAAGTTACCTCCAGCATCTACATTAGTACAAACGACATAAAATATTCCTTTATGAAATCTAATGGTTGGAGCATACATTCCTTTTGATACTGCCAAAGTGAAGTTTGCTTGTTCTTTTCTATCAATAACATGACCAATTTGTTTCCACTTTACCATATCTTCACTTTCAAAAATAGGAATACCCGGGAAATAGGAAAAAGAGGAATTAATTAGGTAAAATTTACCATAAGCTTTACAAATACTTGGGTCTGGATGAAATCCTGATAAAATTGGATTTAAATAAATGCTTTCCGACTTTGGAATTAGATTATAAACATCATCATTTCCTTGATAATGAAACCAATCAAAGATAGCATATTCACTAGTCAAAACTATTTTTTGCTTTTCATGGATCTTCATCCAGCTAACAAGGACAAGAAAGACAAAAAAGAAAAGTATTTTTTTTAAGTTTAGCATTTTAATTTTTGGTGTAATTTGGTTTTAATTCTTTTTCTATTTAAATTTAATCTATGTCTTTTTAATATTAAAAAAGAATTGAACATAGCAATTTCTATGACTACGAAATCGATTTCAAATCTAAATAAAAACTCTAATCACTATTAATCTAATATTATCAAAAAACAATACTATTCTTTTCAAATTGATTCATTTTAACTTATTTTAAGGTTTTTTCTTAATAAAATTTAACTTAACCCCAGGTTGCATACTGGTTTTGAAAAATAACAATTAATAGTAAATCTTACATATGGTTACCTTTTTTAAAGACTATTCAAATCAATAATATTTTTGCTTTAGAATGACTAACGGTATTGAATATCCAACTATTAATTTTTCATTTTACCTTACCACAGAATTTGATTTCAAAAGTTTCTATCTTTCCATTAACTAAAATCACAGCATTTTTTTACCAAGATGGAATACGTAATTGAAAAGGAAAAGATAGTTTTATTAGTACTGATAATAAAACTAATTAAATCTGTAAAGGAATAACTCGTCTTTTCGGTAATTACAATTTTTTGATCGTTTATTCCAATCGTAAATATCTCATAGCTTCGGATTTAATCATTTCAACTTCTTTTGATTTAATCTTAACGCGCAGATTAATTATTTCATTAGCAATCTTTCTACTTTTAATTTTTTGATGAGTTTTTATATAAAAATGAAGCAATTTGACTCTGGGTTCAAATCTAAAAGATTCAATGCCTTTATTAAGTAACAATATTTTTTCTTCTTTTTTAAAATCTTTTCGGGAGTTATAAATATTGGCTAATGCGATGTTTGCATCTGGGTTTCTAGATTTCTTAACGGAGTTTTCCATCATATAAAGCCCTACACTTTCATTATTATCATAATAACTTTCAATTCCGAGTTTAAACTCAGTAAATGCATCATCTTTAATCAATAACATATCATTATCACTTAGCTTGTAATAAAATTTCTTATTTAGATCCTGAACGACTGTTTTAAAATCCATTAAAGATTTAGTCTTGAAAGAAAATAGAACTATAATACCTAAAAAAATAAAAATAAAAAAACTTTTTAAAATTGTTATAAAACTATTATTTGAAACAACAAATACTTCAATTTTATTGTTTCCATAAACAAATAGAACAGATAATGCCCAAACGAAAAAGACCATAGCTGTTGGATTATATAAGACAGAAGTAAATAATCCTAAAAAAGCAAAAGTTCCTATAACAGTTAACGCTAATCTGGCTCTATCATTGATCTCTATTTTTCTAATTACAACAATCAGTATCAGAATCATCAAAATCAAACCCACAAAACCAATCTCAAATACAATTTGTATATAATCATTCAAGGCTACAGAAACATAATCTGCAACTTTTATTTCTTCCCAAGGGCGTTGCATTTCATTAAAGTAATTAGCTTTTGAATTATTATAAATACTTGGAAAATTAAAAATACCATTCCCAAAAAGTGGTTTTTCCTGAATATCTGAAATTGTTATTTTCCTGATTAAAGCTCTCCCGTCAACTGAATTCTTATTTAGCTGATACAGCATAGACAAGCACACAGTAATAAAAACACAAATTGAAGTCAGTAAAATCAAAGCTTTCTTTTTATTTGCTTTTAAAAATAAAACTCTTTGAGGAGAAGTTAAGAAAAGGATTAAAAGACCAACAAATAATGAAATCCAAGAGGCTCTCGATTTTGTTAAATAGAGAACGTAAATTATAGAAGTAGAACTGATTAGTATCGCTAATTTCGAAACAACTCTTTTTTCATTAATCACCACTATTTTATAAGACAAAAAAATCAAGCTAATAACCATGTAAACACCTAAGAAATTAGGATTTATAAAAGTACCTACAGTTTTGAAATATTCATTGCCAGAATCAATTATTTCAAAATTTTGAAATATAGCAATTATAGATTGTATAAAACAGTAAAACCAAACTATATAAACTGTTGCGTTAAAAATCATCTTTTTTTCTAAATTTCTAGAATATGTCCAACGAAATAAATAAAAAAGCAGTATGTAACCATTAAATACCCAAAATTGATCGTAAAGGAAGCTGTATGAAGAAAAAAGAAAATAATGAACAATAACATATATCAAAAATAAAAGCATCATCAAGTCTACTGAGTAAATCTTTATTGTTTTATTTTTAATAAACCCCAAGATTTGAAAAACTAAGAATAAAGAAACCACAATGACTAAGTATAACTCTTTACCGGTCTTATTGGAATTTAAGACAAAAGGATACGAGACAAAGGGCAATGCAAAAATTAATAATAAAAAAAAATAATTTATAGTTTGGGATAAATTTTTACTGATGGAAATAGGAACTTTAATCATACAAAATAATAATACTTCATTTAAAAATTAAAAGATAAACTGTTAGAAAAAACGGATTTGAACTAATACCACGTTATAAGGTTTGACAGTGGCTCTATTGTAAATATTCTTTCATAAAAATCAGGTTTTAAAGGACACATTAGGAAAAGTCCATTTTTTGGTAATTTTTTAAAAGAAATTTTATTGTCTTCATATGCTAATTGCTCTTCAACAAGTAGCCACGTCCCACTCCAAACGTATATTCGATATTTCTCTCCTCTAATAATTTGAAAGGGGTTATTATCAGTATATTTATTTTTATACTCGTTGTCTCTGGATAATGTAGCAGAAAAAGAATTCAAAAAATCTGGTTTTAAAATCTTTTTCTCTCCTTTTTTATTTAACAAAATGGGATAATTTTCAAAAGCCATTTTTGCTGAAATGAAAGTACTTGGTAAATAAACAATATCTCTTCCCATGTTTTTGAATATAGAAATACTATTATTTATTTTGGCCCAGTCCAATGGTCTCCATTTTCCTCTATTAAAGACATTAATATAACTGACTTTAGTTCCTGCTTTTTGAGTCGAAAAAGCATAATTTATATCACTGACAGCAACATACTCGGAGGTCACATCTATAATGTTTTTACTTTTTAAAAAGTCATCTGGAATTTGATTCTCTTGTATTAAAGTAGTTAAATTTCCTTTTTGTTCTGAAAATGTTTCCCTAAATACTTTTCCTAATCTCTTGGATACAGCATTGTAAGCATAAGGCAAATCTTGATTTCCATTAAATGGAATATGCGTTCCTTTACTGTCAATAACAGTATTCCAAAAATGCCTGTTTGAAGAAGCAGCATAATTTGGTGTGTAATCAAAAGTTGTTGCTACACCTAGAGATCTTGAAGCAAAAATAGCCACATTTGCTAAGTCTGGACAATTGCCTTCTCTCCAAAATAATAAATCTATTGGACCTAAAAGGGACTTAGGATCAAATCGTTTTAAAACAAAATCAAAATGTTTAATATTATCAATTATTTTAGAACATAATTCTACAGGATCATTAGAATCAATAATCCCCATGCTTAGTTTCTCAAAGGTTTGTTGATAGATAGATCTCCAGTCCTGTGATGGTTCTGTCAAGCTACGATACGGCAAAATGTATTCGCAAAATGTATTAAAATCATAAGTTTTAGACCAGGGATTTTCTTTCCAAGTTTTAAAAGCCATTTCGATATTCTTAATTAAAAATTCACTTTTAAGAACATCTTTATCTTTAATAATAGTATCTTTTGAAATCATTCCAATACTATTTTTTAACTTATCAAATTCTTTAGTCGCTTCGTCGAGATCCTTGTATTTAATTACTCTAAAATCTACTTTATTACCCTTTTTATCGTGCCAAATATTATCTTCTGAATAATGTAGGGGCACATTAGTAGTTAAAAAAACGGCTGCGGCATATTGTTCTTTATCTCCTTTTTTTTTAAAATATTCTAAAACCTTAGAGAGCTCATTTACATCTATTTTAGGAGTATTTTTTGATTGAGCATGGATTGTGATATTTGAAATTAAACATACAATAAAAAGAGAAATGAAATTTATTTTAACGGACATATAATATAATTTATTGAATATAATTTGATTTGTAGTATCTTAATTGAACTTTGTTAATTTAATATACAATACAATCTTCATCTTCTACTTAGAAGTCCACCAAGAATAAGGGACTTTATATTTTTCTGGATGATAAATTCTCTTTTCGCGATAAAATCCCGAAAATTTTTGTCGATGGTTTGTGTTTTCTTTTACTAAAAACGCATAGTTTCCATCTCTACTATCTTCTAATTTATAATACAAAACCACTACATTTTCTTTGCAACTTATTACATCATAAGTAGTTCCATCGAATCTTAAAATACTATCTTGTGAGACATTCCATTTTTGTGCAATTTCAACTAAGTCACCTTCACCTTCATATTTATAGAATTTATTTTTGCTATTAATTTCATATCGTTGGCTTATTTTATCCTTCCCCAATTTATAATATGCAAAAATAGAAGAATTAGCATTATAATATGCCCAATATTCATCTGGCTTTGATATTAAAACCTCTTCCATTGTGGTTTTCTTATTACAACTTACCAAAATTGTAAATAAGAATAAAATGTATATTTTATTTTTCATCGTTAATTGTATAATGCCTTTCATTTAAATCTTTTAGTATAATTTACATAAGCATAGTCAAGTTTCAATTGGTTAAAAATGATCAATCAAATAAGATAAATACATTTTAAGTTCTATTTAGCTGTCCACCAAGAATAAGGAACTTTATATTTTTCTGGATGATTAATTCTCTTTTCGCGATAAAATCCCGAATTTTTTTGCCGATGATTTGTGTTTTCTTTTACTAAAT
>CAUPKP010000040.1:0-36193 GCA_963511795.1 uncultured Flavobacterium sp.
AGGCGAAGGTGCAATGTATGAAGGCGAATGCGAACTGCACGGAAAGCCTATTGGCGACACAAAAGCCGATTACACGAAAACATTATTAAATCTTAAAGCTAATCCAGAAGATCCTTTCGCTGTTTTTGAAGAAGTAGCTTCACATTATGCTGCTATTTTATCCAAAAAAACAGAAAAAGCTTCTGTAAAAAAGCAGAAAATTGCTCAATGGAAAAACGAAAACCCAGCATTGGCACAAAAAATGAAATTGTTTTTATCGGGTAAATTGCCAGAATTAGATTTAAGCAGTGTAGTTCAAAAACCAAATGCCGCGACTAGAGACGCTTCGTCTGCAGTGCTGGCTTATTTGGCTGAAAATGTAGAAAACATTATCGTTTCTTCGGCAGATTTATCGAACAGCGACAAAACGGACGGTTTCTTGAAAAAGTCGTCTGTATTGCAGAAAAACAATTTTGAAGGTGCCTTTTTGCAGGCTGGAGTTGCCGAGTTGACGATGACTTCAATAGCCAACGGAATTGCTTTGCATGGCGGTGTAATTCCGGTAGTGGCTACTTTCTTCGTGTTCTCTGATTATATGAAGCCAGCAATCCGTTTGGCGGCAATTCAAGAGCTTCCTGTAAAATATGTGCTTACGCACGACTCGTTCCGAGTGGGAGAAGACGGACCAACGCATCAGCCAATCGAGCAGGAAGCGCAGATGCGTTTATTGGAAAAAGTTAAAAACCATTCAGGACATCAAAGTTTATTAGCATTGCGTCCTGCCGATGCTATTGAAACTTCGGTAGCTTGGGATATGGCTTTGAAAAACACCAAAACGCCAACGGCTTTAATTCTTTCCAGACAAGGTATAAAGGATATTCCAGCTAAAACTTCAAGATATCAGGAAGCAACTGGTTCCGAAAAAGGAGGTTATTTGGTAAAAGAAACTGTAAATCCAGACATTACTTTAATCGCAAACGGATCGGAAGTTTCTACGCTTATCGATGCTGCAGTGATTTTAGAAAATGAGCATCATTTAAAAATAAACATCGCTTCGATTATTTCCGAAGGTTTGTTTAAATCACAATCCAAATCATACCAAGAAAGCATTATTCCAAAAGGAAAACTCGTTTTTGGACTTACAGCAGGTCTTCCTGTAAACCTTGAAGGTCTCATTGGCGACAGCGGAAAAGTAATTGGACTGGATCATTTTGGATATTCGGCTCCAGCTGGCGTTTTGGACGAAAAATTTGGTTTTACCAGCCAAAGCGTTTCTGCAGAAATATTAAAATATATAGAGGAAACGAAATAGAAGTTAAGAAACTAAGATTCTGAGTTTTTCGAAGCTAAGAAAATGCATTGTAAAAAGGGAGCTGGACAGCTCTCTTTTTTTGTTTAGTATATAAGGTAGTTATCAATGATTATTGTTTTTGAGAATGCTATTTGGCATAAAATGGAATTAAAACTGGTTTTAATAATTTGATTTTAAATTTTAGTATTAAACAAAGTGTATTTTTTCACAAAGTATTTCTTACTTAAACAATCGATTGTTTTATTTTAACTATTTAATATGTAAATAATATGGTTTATTCTGTACTGTTTATTAGATGATTAAGATTATGTTTTGTTTAAGCTTTTAATCAAAATGAAACTTTATTATCAAATTATTATGCATTAGTTATTTCAAATTTAGCATTTGTTTAATTTTATAATAAAATTTATGAGGATACAATTTTTATAATGCATTATTTTTTTTGAATTCATAAAAAAAATAAACACAACCGATTGTGTATTTCTTTTTTTTATATATATTTGTCCTAACCACACTGAATTAATTTAATGTGTTTAAAATTAAATCCTAACCAATTTTAATTATTTAAATCAATAATTTATGACTAACTATTTTGTTACAAGCAAATCAAAGCATTTTAAATGTTTTGCTTTTTTGATTTTGATGTTTGTGATGTCGCTCCAAGCGAGTGCGCAGACAACTGTTACAGGAATGATATCAGATAAAAATGGTCCTATTCCAGGTGCGAATGTGAATTTAAAAGGTTCGACGGGCGGAACCAGCTCTGATTTTGACGGTAGATATTCTATTAAAGATGTTCCTTCAAACGGTGTACTTGTTTTTAGTTTTATAGGATATAAAAGCAAGGAAATAACGGTAAGCGGCCGTAGTGCTATAAACGTTACTCTTGAAGAAGAATCCAATACTTTGAAAGAAATTGTAGTAATTGGATATGGTGCTGTTCGTAAAGAAGCAGTTACGGGATCTGTGTCTACTCTTGCTGGTAAAGAATTGAACGAATTTGCGTCTGGTAATGTAACTCAAGCGTTACAGGCAAGACTGCCGGGTGTTGAATTAACTCAAACATCGACCAAGCCAGGTGCTTCAATGCAGATTCGTATTCGTGGTACCAGATCGCTTACGGCAAGTAATGACCCTTTGATTGTACTTGATGGAGTTCCTTTTGCTGGGTCTATAGGGGATATCAATCCTGTTGATATAAAATCCCTTGATATTTTGAAGGATGCTTCAGCGACTGCTATTTATGGATCTCGTGGCGCTAATGGAGTTGTATTGATTACTACTAATAAAGGACGTAAAGGTCAAAAAGCAAAATTTATTTATAATGGATTTGGCGGTGTAAAAAATGTATTTGGAGAATATGATATGATGGACGGTAATCAGTTTGCTGCACTTCGTGATGTTACCAAGTTATATTCTGATGGTAGGGATGAAGTAAGAGGCACTAATACTGACTGGCAGGGTTTATTGTATGATTCAGGACAAATAGTAAGTCATGATGTTGGTGTTTCCGGAGGAAGTGAAGGCGGTTCTTATACAGGAGGACTTGGGTACTATAAAGAAGAGTCCGTTTTGCCTGGTCAGTCTTATGAGCGTTTTAGTCTTAGAGCATCACTAGATCAAGAAATTGGAACTGCATTCCGCATTGGATTTACTACTAATAATAACTATGCAATTACTAATGGTGATAATATAGGACCTGGAGCTGCTCTAGGTATGTCGCCTATGGTTGAACCCTATGATGCTGACGGCAACTTGAAAAGAGTTGTAAACATGGGATTAATAGATGACAAATGGGTTTATACAAGAGAATCTATTAATGCTTTAGGTGATAAATACGTTAATCTAAACAGAGCATTCAGTTCTTATAACAATATTTTTGCTGAGCTAAAAATTCCCGGTGTAGATGGATTGAAATACAGATTGAATTCTGGATTAAATTTCCGTTCAACTAATAATGGATATTATGAAGGGCAGGGTGTTTTTGATGTAAATGCTGCGACTTTATCTAATGCTTCAATCAGTAATTTTATGTCAACACAATGGCTGCTTGAGAATTTAATTACTTATGATAAGACTTTTGCTGAAAAACATACGGTTAATTTTGTTGGATTATATTCTAATGAAAGCTATACAGGTGACAATTCGAGAATAGCAAGAAATGGAATTACTTCTGATGCATTTCAATTTTATAATTTAGGGCAAAGTGAGGAACCTATCACTATAACACCATCTGAACAGGATTATACAAAATGGGGACTACGTTCTTATATGGCAAGGATGATGTATTCTTATGATAATCGCTATTTTATTTCAGGTACAGTGCGTTCTGACGGTTCTTCCAGATTAGCTGAAGGAGAAAAATGGGTTACTTATCCAGCTGTTTCTGCAGGATGGACTATTTCTAATGAATCTTTTATGAAAAATATCACTTGGCTTAATTCTTTAAAATTGCGCGCAGGTTATGGTGAAACTTCGAATCAGTCAGTTAGTCCGTATGCAACTTTAGGAGCTTTAAGTACAAGACCTTATAATTTTGGAACTACTAATTCTACAGGAGTTTATGTAACAGAATTGCCTAATCCGGCTTTAGGATGGGAATATTCTACGACTATGAATTATGGTGTGGATTTTGGATTCTTTGACAGCCGTTTGACAGGTACTGTAGAATATTACGATACACAAACGAAAAATTTATTACAAAGAGTAGCGCTGCCAACAACATCAGGTGTTAGCGGTTATACAGCAAATGTTGGTGCAACAGAAAATAAAGGGTATGAGATTTCATTAAACGGAGTGATATTGGATAACCCTGATGGTTTAACCTGGACAGTTGGTTTCAACTTTTATGCTAATGAAAACAAAATCACATCTCTTGCTTCTGGAAAGGATAGAGATGAAGGTAACTTATGGTTTGTCGGTCATAATATAGCGTCTATTTATGATTATGAAAAAGTAGGACTTTGGCAAGAGGGCGACGCTTTTATGGATAAATATGAAGCAGGGCCAACGGGTGTTAATCAACCAGGAACTGTTGTAGGATCAATAAAAGTAAAATATACTGGAGAATATAATGCTGATGGTTCTCCTACACGCAGAATTGATGCAACAGACAGACAAATTATTGATACAGATCCTGATTTCCAAGGAGGTTTCAACACTAACTTAACGTATAAAGGTTTTGATTTTAATGCGGTTGGAGCATTTAGAAGTGGCGGCGTTTTAGTAAGTACACTTTATGGAAGTGCCAGTTATTTGAATTTGCTTAATGGAAGAAGCAGTAATGTGGATGTAGATTATTGGACACCAACCAATACTGGTGCAGAGTTCCCTAACCCAAATGGTGTTAGAAGCGGGGATAATCCAAAATACATGTCGACTATGGGCTATTTTGATGGTTCATATTTGAAAATCAGATCTATAACTCTAGGTTATACCCTTCAGCAGGATTTCATGAAAACTGTAGGTATTGATAAATTAAGAATATATGCTTCAGTTCAGAATCCATTTGTTTTCTTTTCTCCTTATCATGATATGTCTGGTATGGATCCTGAAACAAACTCTTTGGGTGATCAAAATCAGGCGGTATCTTCTTATCCTAGCAGAATTTTAGTTATTGGTACTAATACGCCATCAACTCGTAACTTCTTGATGGGGCTTAACTTAACATTTTAATAAATAGAAATATGAAACGATATATATTTAAAAATATAATTATAGGATCAGTAGCTTTGTTTAGCTTGGCTGGTTGTTCTGACCTATTAGAAGAGAAACCTCATGATTTTTATGAGCCTGGATACTTTAAAACGGAGCAGGGTGTAATTCAAGGGTTAACATCTCATTATGCTCATTTACGCTGGCTGTACGGGAATGCCTATTTTTATAATTCATTACAGACAGGTACTGATGAGGCTACTTATGCACAAAGTGCAGATGGTAACTTTAAAGACCATGATTTATCAGGTGTTGGAACGATTACTCCAAGTTCCAGCCGTTCAGATGTATTGTGGAATAATTCATTTTCTGATATTAATACGGCCAATGGAATTATTGAAAATGCTGCAGCTGTAGGAGTTGCCCCAAGTCTGGTAGCTGAATCTAAATTTTTCAGAGGATTTGATTATTTCTTATTGGTTCAGACTTTTGGAGGAGTTCCTCTGGATTTAGGAGCTGGTGAGTTAAAATTTAACAGCAAACCTTCAAGATTCTCAGTACGTAACACTGTGCCGGAAGTTTATACTAAAGGAATTTTTCCTGATTTAAAAGCAGCAGCAGCTGAGCTGCCGGATGCATCTAGGCTGACTGGTACTGCAACTAAAACATTGGCTCGTTTGTATTTAGCAAAAGCTTATTTGACGTATGCCTGGTGGTTACAAAACCCAAATAATATTCCAACCTATCCAGATACACCAAGAACTGATCCAGATGGACATAATGCGCAATGGTATTTTCAAGAAGCCTATAATGTTGCTTTAGAGGGTATTAATGGTGCTGGAACAAATTTTGCTTTACAGGCAAGTTTCTACGACGTTAATTTAGGTTCCAATGATCGTAATAAAGAAATGTTACTTTATGCTGATCATACTGAGGCTAATGAGTATTATAACGGAGCAAGCCTTACTTTTGGCGGAGGCGGCGGAGCAGATAATTTTGCAGGATGGATGGCAACTTGGAATTATACAGCTATCAAAAGTAAAAATGCTGCTGGCGGTACAGTATCTCCTGTTCAGCGTGAAGCGGCTCAGGCATTAGGGCGTCCTTGGACTCGTATGGCACCTCCTATTGATGTTTTTACAAACACATTTGCTGATAAAACAAATGATTCTCGTTATGATGGAACTTTTACAACAGTATACCGCGGGAATTGGAATTTAAAAGGAACTGGATTAACAGATGTAACAACATTGTATAATGCAAATGGATTGCCTATAACCCCAAAAGATGCCGTACTATCGTTCTTAAATGACGAGCCTGCGACTTCTATAACATATCCTTCTGGAGGAGGTGACAGTGGTATTGGAGCTGGAGTTTTGCCAGGCAGAGCTGATTATGTAGTCTCTCCAAATGGATTTAGCAGAATTGTGTATCCAGGATTCTGGAAATTAGGGCCATACCGTACAGACAATGCTGGTACTTTAGGACAGCCTAATGCTGCTAGTACAAGACCATTTCCAATTGCTAAATTCTCAGAACTTTATTTTGTAGCTGCTGAAGCTGCTGTAAAAGGTGCAACTGGTTCTATGACAGCTAGAAACCTAATAAATGTTATCCGTGCACGTGCTGGAAAATGGCGTTGGGATAACAATGGTAATGTAGCTAAAGCTGTAGATAATAGTGCTGTGCTTACAGCTGCAACTCCTTCAGTTATTGATATTAATTACATTCTTGCAGAGCGTTCTCGTGAATATTTTGGTGAAGGATACCGCTGGTATGATTTAGTACGTACTCAAAAATGGAATGAATTAGCAGGAACATACAGAATTGGTGGATCTAATTATGGTAATCATACTCCTGCAACAGTAACAAGAACAATCCAGCCATTCCATTATTTAAGACCAATTCCAACTGGACAGCTTGATGGAATGGAAATGACAGCTGCTGAAAAATTGGCTTATCAGAACCCTGGATATTAGATTATAATTATAAGCAAGTTTAAATTTGAAATTTTGGTTTTATTGACATTGAAGTGTAGTTTTTACAGAATAACCTTCATTGGTTGGTTTTTAAATTTGTTTAGTTTAAAGCCGGGGGTTAATTCACTCGGCTTTTTACTCATTATTGAAGGTAAGGCTTAAAACAGTATATTTTGTAAATAATATATTAGCAAGTCAAATTAAAAAAAGAATAATAAGATTGTATCTTTAATTATTTTAAAAAAAATATAAATAAAAGTTTCTGGTTTTTTTTAGATGAAATCCTTTTAAAATAAGTTTACCCTTAAGGGTTTTTTTTACTTTTTTTTAAAAGTGTAATATAAACACTTAAGTTTTTTGTTTTTTTGTGTTTTCAAATCCCTCGTGATGAGGCTAAATGCAGGTTATGAGAAAATATTTATGCAGCATTGTTTTGTTTTTGGGTATTCCATTATTTGCCCAACGTCCGAATGATTTAAAAATTTGGTATGATACGCCATCCGGAAAGGTGTGGGAAAATGCACTGCCTATCGGGAATGGTTTTCAGGCAGCAATGGTTTATGGAAATGTTGAGAAAGAAATTCTTCAATTGAATGAAGGTACTGTTTGGAGTGGGAGTCCCAATAGAAATGATAATCCCAGTGCAAAAAGTGCTTTGAATGAAATAAGAAAGCTTCTTTTTCAAGGCGAATATAAAAATGCCGAAAAATTAATTAATGAAAATATAATTACTAAAAAATCGCACGGACAGATGTTTCAGCCTGTGGGGAATTTAGAATTAAGTTTTCCTGATCAGCAAAATTATAGCAGTTATTATCGTGAACTGGATATAGAAAACGCTGTTGCAAAAACAGTTTATAAAGTAAATGGAGTTACTTATACCCGTGAGGTATTTGCATCTTTTCCTGACAGAGTAATAGTTGTCAGGATTTCTGCTGATAAACCGGGTCAATTGTCTTTTACTGCGGGTTTTACATCACAGCATAAGAAGCAAAAAATCACAACTAATGGCAATATTGAACTCTCACTTTTGGGAACTGCCAGTGATCATGAAGGAGTAGAAGGAAAAGTTAAATTTAATGCACTTGCCAAATTTAAAGCAGAAGGAGGAAGTGTTAGTGCTGCTGAAAACGGAATAAAAATAGAGAAAGCAAATTCAGTATTGATATATGTTTCTATTGCATCAAACTTTGTTAACTATAATGACATTAGTGGAGATGAAACTAAACTCGCAAGATTTTTTCTAGATAAAGCATTTAATAAAAATTTTGATAAGATTAAAAAAGCTCATATTGCTGCTTATCAAAAATATTTTAAAAGAGTTAAGCTTGATTTAGGTTCTTCCGAAGAAGCTAAATTGCCAACAGATAAGAGACTGGCTAATTTTAGGAATGTTTTAGATCCTTCCTTCGTGACATTATATTATCAGTACGGCAGGTATTTGTTAATCTCGTCTTCACAGCCAGGAGGTCAGCCCGCTAATCTTCAGGGAATTTGGAATAACAGCATGAAACCTGCCTGGGACAGTAAATACACCATCAATATTAATACTGAGATGAATTATTGGCCGGCTGAGAAAACAAATCTGTCCGAAATGCATGAGCCCCTTTTAAAAATGATTCAGGAATTGGCAGAAACTGGTAAAGAAACAGCCAAAGTGATGTATGGAGCCAGAGGCTGGATGGCGCATCATAATACTGATATCTGGAGAATTAACGGAGCTGTTGATGGCGCAACTTGGGGAGTATGGAATGCTGGTGGTGGTTGGTTAAGCCAACATATTTGGGAACATTATTTATATTCTGGAGATAAAGAATATCTTCAGTCTGTATATGAAGTGCTAAAAGGCGCCGCCGCTTTTTATTCCGACTTTTTAGTAAAGGATCCTGCAAATGGCTGGTTAGTTGTTGCTCCAGGAAATTCACCTGAAAATTCGCCTAAAGCACATCAAGGTTCTGCCATGACAGCTGGTTCTACTATGGACAATCAAATTGTATTTGATGTGTTTAGTACCGCAATTAAGGCATCAGAAATATTGGGAAAAGATAAAGATTTTGCCGACAGCCTTAGAGTTATGAGAAAAATGTTGCCACCAATGCAGATTGGCAAATACAATCAATTACAGGAATGGTTAGATGATGCTGACGATCCAAAAGATAATCACCGCCATATTTCTCATCTGTACGGTCTTTATCCTTCTAACCAGATTTCGCCTTACAGAACTCCAGAGCTTTTTGCTGCCGCAAAAAATACGCTGCTGCAAAGAGGCGATGTTTCTACAGGATGGAGTATGGGCTGGAAAGTAAACTGGTGGGCAAAAATGCAGGATGGAAATCATGCTTATACTCTTATTCAGAATCAGCTGACACCGCTTGGCGTTAATGCTGACGGTGGCGGAACTTATAATAATCTTTTTGATGCACATCCGCCATTTCAAATTGACGGGAATTTTGGATGTACTTCAGGAATTACCGAAATGCTGGTCCAAAGTTCCGATGGAGCGATTCATTTACTTCCTGCATTACCTGATGCTTGGAAGGAAGGCAGTATTGAAGGAATACGCGCCAGAGGCGGTTTCGAAATTGTTGAAATGAAATGGAAAGATTCTAAGCTAAAAAAATTAATTATAAAATCAACATTAGGAGGAAATCTCAGGCTGCGTGTGCCAAATAGCATCAAACTAAAATCTGGTGCTGCATTAGCAATTGCAAATGGGGAGAATTCTAATCCTTTTTATTTAGTTGATGTAACACCTGCTGCTATAATTGCAAAAGAATCAAAAATAAAACCATTAGATATAAAACCAACTTTTCTTGTTGATATACCTACAAATAAAGGAAATGTTATTTCGTTCGTTAGTAATTAAACCACGCTGCATTGAAATTGCATGGGTTTGTTTGGCGAAGGACTCAAAGTGATTCTGTTTTAAAAACTGATTTCAATTAATTGTAAAATTGTTTGGTCTTAATATTTTTCATATTACTAAAGTACTGTTGTAAAAAGCAGGTTATATGGTGCAAATTTCAGCAAATCACAATCAATGTTAGTGATTATGGAATTTAATTTTCATGTAACGCAGCGTAAAGTATATGTAACAAATTATTGATTATTATCTGGTCTGAACAAATATATTTGAACTATTATTTTTTGAGGATATAAAAAAAAGAGTCGTTTAAAATGTTGAAAATTATTTAATTGTTGGAAGTATAAATAAAATTTACCACAATCAAATAAAATACAAATTCTTATATGATTTCTTCAAGCGGATATCCTGATACAAAAGATTTCTTTGTTATATGATTTGAATATTGTAAAAGGGAAGATATACACTTTGTGCAATTAAATAATTATTAGAAAAAAATATTATGCGAAGTCAATTTATTTTATTGTTTTTCATTTTAAGCGCTGTTTCATTTGCTCAAAAAAATGATTCAGCCAAAGAATTAAAAATAAATGCCTCTGATAAAGTTTTTAAATATACCAATCCTATTACCAGGGATTCTATTTTTTCTATGCGGGACTATATGATTAATAAAGTAGGTGATAAGTGGTATGCTACAGGAACTTCCAATCCTATATGGACAGGGCCAAATCCAGGCGTTAAGCTTTTAGTTTCTGACGATATGATAAACTGGAAATTTCATTCTTATTTAATTGATGCTGCCAAATTACCAGCAGACTGTCCTTATAACGGCCGTTTTTGGGCACCCGAAATTCATTTTATTCAAAACAAATATTGGCTTACGATTAACAGCGGGAAAGTTACCAAAGAAGATCCAAAAGGAATGAATACGCACAGTATCTGGCTTTTTTCTGCAGATAAAATTACAGGGCCGTATAAATTGGTTAATGGTCCATTGACTTCTCAGTATAATAATGATTCCACTTTATTTGAAGACGATAATGGTGATACTTATTTGTACTGTAGCGGTAACGGTCTTTTTCAAGCTAAAATTGATCTGAAGTCCGGAAAACTAACCACACCAATTGAGAAATTTTTAGACAAAAAACAGCCGGGTTATCCTGAGTGGATGATTGGCGGTATTGAAGGGCCTTTTGTTATTAAAAAGGAGGGGACTTATTTTATGTTTTTCTCCAGCTGGACACGAGGTTATGAAGTAGGGCTTTTAAAATCCAAATCACCGCTTGGCCC
This sequence comes from uncultured Flavobacterium sp., assembly GCA_963511795.1. Classification (GTDB taxonomy): domain Bacteria; phylum Bacteroidota; class Bacteroidia; order Flavobacteriales; family Flavobacteriaceae; genus Flavobacterium. The sequence goes on from CAUPKP010000040.1 coordinate 11,078, forward strand.
TTGGGAATTAGCTTCGCGCGAACCTATTTTTGGTACCCGAAAAAAAGGATACCGTCCAGAGTTGGCACTTAGTGGAGGTTATAGTCATTTGCAGTTTACAGATACTCAGGATCCTTATCAGGAAACGGGACATAACGCATTGTTTATAGGTCCTGATGGGAACTTATGGACATCATGCCATTATTTTATGGACGAAAAAAGACCTTATCCGTATAGCCAGAGTTTTCAGACATGGGAAAAATTTCCACAAATGGGGATTGAACCTGTACACTATGCAAATGGGATGTTTCATATAAAAGAGCCTACTTGGACAGAACAAATTGTACCGATTAATAAATAAAATTCTAATTCATAATTCAGATGGCAGTATTCAAAATTAATACAAACTGAAAAAAGGAATGTTGTAACTAAAACAAAATAAATTATGAAATTCAAAAGTATATTAACAGCCCTTGTGATTATTGGAATAGCGAATACATTACATGCTCAAAACCCAATAATAACGGATGTTTTTACGGCAGATCCAGCTCCATTAGTATATAAAAATACCGTATATCTTTATACTGGTCATGATGGAGCTACTACCGAAGATACGAATTACAAAATGCCTGATTGGCGTGTGTATTCCTCTAAAGATATGGTGAATTGGAAGGATCATGGTTCTCCTTTATCGCCGTCAACTTTTTCATGGGCAACAGGAGATGCCTACGCAGCACAATGTGTGGAACTCAGAGGTAAATTTTATTGGTTTGTATCAACATTTCATAAGGCAGATAATAATAGCAAAGGAGGAGCGGCAATAGGAGTAGCGGTTTCAGATAGTCCTACTGGTCCGTTCAAAGATGCTATAGGTAAAGCTTTAATTACAAATGAAATGACAACCGATAACAAGCACTCCTGGGATGATATTGATCCGTCTGTTTTTATAGACGATGATGGACAAGCCTATCTTTTTTGGGGACACGCAAGCTGTAAATGGATTAAACTAAAAAAGAATATGATTGAAGTCGATGGCGAAATTACTACGTTTAAACCTAAAAATTATATAGAAGGGCCTTGGGTGTACAAAAGAAAAAATCTATACTATTTGGTTTATGCAAGTGCAGGAACTAAACCAGAAATGATTGAATATTGTACAGCCACAAATATAGCTGGCCCATGGACCTATCAGGGAATAATTCAGGAGAATGTTAATAATAGTTTTACAACTCATCCAGGCATTGTAGATTTTAAAGGTAAATCATATTTTATGTATCACAATGGAGCACTTCCTACAGGGGGAAGTTATAGACGTTCCATTTGTATTGATTATATGTATTACAATCCAGACGGAACTATTCAAAAAATTATTCAAACTAAAGAAGGCGTAAAAGCGGTTAAATAAAAATACGAAGATGAAAATAAGATCCACCTTTTTTTATGTCATAATGCTGGTTAGTTTTTTTGTAACTAATAATTATGCACAGGAAAATAAAGCGAAAAATCCTGTGATTTACGCTGATGTACCTGACTTATCCATAATTAGAGTTGGCGGTACATACTATATGAGCAGTACCACAATGCACATGAATCCGGGTGTCCCAATCATGAAATCCAATGACTTAGTCAATTGGAAGCTTATTAATTATGCTTATGAAACACTGGAGGATAATGATGATAAGCTAAATTTAGATAATGGCAAAAATGATTATGGCAGAGGTTCATGGGCGAGCAGTCTGCGCTATCATAATGGAATATATTATGTCAGTACTTTTTCTGGAACAACTGGCAAAACATACATTTTTTCTACAAAAAATTTAGAAAAAGGTCCTTGGAAAAAAACTGTTTTAAATACTTCTTACCACGATCATTCCATTTTTTTTGATGATGATGGCAAAGTGTACATGGTTTGGGGAGCTGGAAAACTTGAAATTATAGAATTGAATAATGACCTTTCAGCAGTTAAAGAAGAAACGAAAAGAGTTTTAATAGAAAATGCAAGCGCTCCAGCTGGAAAAAATATTATGCTGAATTCCGAAGGTTCTCAGCTTTTCAAGATTAAAGGAAAATATTATTTATTTAATATTTGCTGGCCAAAAGGAGGGATGCGCACTGTAGTTATTCACAGAGCCGATAACATTTCAGGACCATGGGAAGGAAATGTCGGTTTACAGGATTTAGGTGTTGCACAAGGCGGACTTATCGATACACCAGACGGAAAATGGTTCTCCTATTTATTTAGAGATGTAGGAGGTGTAGGGCGTATTCCTTATTTAGTGCCTGTAAAATGGGAAGACGGCTGGCCAATATTGGGTGAAAATGGCAAAGTGCCAGAGAATCTTGATTTACCAGTTAGTAAAGGTCTTATTCCTAATATTGTTAATTCGGATGAATTTACCCGTAAAAACGGAGAAAAAGAATTGCCTTTTGTGTGGCAATGGAATCACAATCCGGATAACTCACTTTGGTCTGTCAAAGAAAGAAAAGGATATTTAAGATTAAAAACAGCCAGAATAGACAGCAGCTTTGTTCAGGCTAAAAATACACTAACACAAAGAACTTTTGGACCAGAAAGTTCAGGGGAAACATTAATTGAAGTTTCTAAAATGAAGGATGGAGATTATGCAGGACTTTCTCTGCTGCAAAAGGAATATGGATTTATTGCTGTAAAAATTGAAAACGGCTCTAAAAAAATTGTAATGATGGAGGCTTTAAAAGGAATTCCAAAAGAAATTGCAAGTGTAGCTTTAAATCAGGATAAAGTGTATTTGAAAGCCGAATGTGATTTTAAAGACAAAGCAGATACTGGAATATTTTATTACAGTCTGGATGGAAAAAAATGGATCAGTATAGGAAACACAATAAAACTGCCTTATACACTTCCTCATTTTATGGGGTATCGCTTCGGTTTGTTTAACTATGCTACTAAAAATATTGGCGGTTTTGCAGATTTTGATTATTTCCATATTGATGATAAAATTTCGAAAACGAATTAGCTGCCTTCTCGTTTAAAAAATACTATTTAAATGCAATTTTAAAATATAAAGCAATGAAAATTAGTTGTCTGTTCCTTATAAGTTTGTTTTCAATAGTTAGTGTTCATGCACAGCAGTTACCTTATAAAAATTCCTCTCTTAGTTCTACTGAACGGGCAAAGGATTTAATTTCAAGATTAACTCTTGAAGAAAAGGCAGCATTGATGTGTGATCAATCCGATGCTGTTCCAAGACTTGGAATTAAAAAATTCAATTGGTGGAGCGAAGCACTGCATGGCTATGCAAATAATGATAATGTAACTGTTTTTCCTGAACCTATTGGTATGGCGGCCTCATTTGACGATCAGTTTGTGTATCGTGTATTTGATGCTGTATCTGATGAAGCTAGAGCAAAATACAACCAGTGGATTCAAAACGGTAATGAAAATAAACGCTTTTTAAGCCTATCAGTTTGGACTCCCAACGTAAATATTTTTAGGGATCCCCGCTGGGGACGAGGTCAGGAAACCTATGGTGAAGATCCTTATTTAACTTCTCGAATGGGAATTTCTGTTGTCAAAGGTTTACAAGGCCCAGCCGATGCAAAATACCGTAAGCTTTTGGCCTGTGCAAAACATTTTGCCGTTCATTCCGGACCAGAATGGAGCAGACATGAATTGAATTTGAACAATGTAAATCCAAGAGAGTTATACGAAACATATCTGCCGGCTTTTAAAGCATTAGTACAAGATGCCGATGTAAGACAAGTGATGTGCGCCTATCAGCGTCTGGATGATGAGCCTTGCTGCAGCAATACCAGACTTTTGCAGCGCATTCTTCGTGATGAATGGGGATTTAAGTACTTAGTAGTTTCAGATTGTGGTGCCGTTACAGATTTTTACACAACTCATAAAGTTTCATCAGATGCGGTACATGCAGCTTCAAAAGCAGTACTTGCAGGAACAGATGTAGAATGTGTTTGGGAAAAATATCCTTTTAAAGAACTGCCTCAAGCTGTTGCTAAAGATTTAATCAAAGAATCGGATATTAATAAAAGTCTGCTTCGCGTTTTAGAAGGCCGATTCGAGTTAGGTGAAATGGATGATGATGCGATAGTGCCTTGGACAAAAATTCCAGCCTCAGTTCTTAATAATAAAAAACATCAGCAGCTGGCATTAGAAATGGCTCAAAAGTCAATGACGCTTCTGCAGAATAAAAACGATGTTCTTCCTTTGAATAAAACAGCGGGCAAGATTGCGGTTATTGGTCCAAACGCTGATAATGAGCCTATGTTGTGGGGGAATTATAATGGAACACCCGTTAGAACGATTACAATAAAAGACGGAATAGAATCCAAAATAGATGCAAATAAAATCTTTTACGATAAAGCCTGTGATTTAGTAGAAGATAAAGTAACCCAAACTTATTTTGACCAAATTTCATTTGAAGGAAAAAAAGGCATGAAAGCTACTTATTGGAATAATCCAAATAGAGAGGGGGCCAGCGTAATATCTCAGCAAATTGTTAATCCTATAAAAATGACCACTGCGGGTCAGCATGAGTTTGCATCAGGAGTTAAGCTGGAAGGATTTTCAGCTAAATATGAAGCAGAATATTCAGCGAAGCAAAATGATACTCTTGTTTTTAAAACTGGTATTACGGGTGTTTTTGAATTATTAGTGAACGGAAAATCAATTTCAAAAACCAACAATTGGCGCACAGTTCCTGCTAATATTCCATTTGTTGTAGAAGCTGGAAAAAAATATAAAATCGAAGTTCTTTATGCGCAGTCAAACAATTGGCAGGCGAATCTTGAATTCGATTTTGGAAAAGGATTTGATATTGATTTTGGCAAATTGATCCAAAAATTAAAAGGCATTGACACAGTAGTTTTTGTAGGTGGACTTTCGACTTTGCTTGAAGGTGAAGAAATGCCGGTTTCTTACCCAGGTTTCAAAGACGGTGACCGTACTAATATTGAGCTTCCATCTGTGCAGAGAAAATGTTTAAAAGAATTAAAAACTGCAGGCAAAAAAGTAATTTTTGTAAACTGTTCAGGTTCTGCTATTGCTTTAACACCTGAGACAGCAAGCTGTGATGCTATTTTGCAGGCATGGTATCCTGGAGAATCCGGAGGTCAGGCTGTTGCCGATGTACTTTTTGGAGATTATAATCCTGCAGGAAAACTGCCTGTTTCATTTTATAAAAATTCTGAAATATTAGGTGATTTTGAAGATTATTCGATGAAGAACCGCACTTATCGATACACTATAGATGTTTTATTTCCTTTTGGTTTTGGATTAAGTTACTCTAAATTTAATATTGAAACAGGAAAATTGAACAAAACAACTATAAAACCAAATGAAAATACGCAGTTAAGTTTTTCAATAGAAAACATCAGTAAACGTGAAGGAACAGAGATTGTCCAAGTATATGTTCGAAAATTAAATGATGCTGATGGTCCTTTAAAAACATTGAAAGCCTTTAAACGAATTAATCTGAAAGCAGGAGAAAAACAAAATATTACTATCGATTTACCAGCGTCTTCTTTTGAATTTTATGATTCAAATATAAAAGGAATGAATGTAACCGCAGGTGAATATGAAGTCTATTATGGAAATAGTTCAGATGCCAAAGATTTAAAAATGACTAAGGTTTCAATTCAATAATACAGAGAAAGATTATGCCTTTCATTAGAATATAATAAATTAAAATTATGCTAATTAACAACCAACCCACTATGAGCTTTAAATATATTTTATGCTTTTGTCTGTTCAGTTTTTTTGCTTTAAAAGCACAATCTATTGTGGAAAGCCCTGATGGAAAACTTAAAGTATCAGTTTCTTTAAACAATGGAAAACCTTTTTATAGTGTTGCTTACAACGGAAAAGAATTTTTAAAAAATTCCCCGCTGGGTTTAAAAACGAATGTCGCTGATTTTACATCGGGATTGGTTTTAGAAAGTAATGTGAATCAAAATAAAATTGATGAAACGTATGAGTTACCCAATATAAAGCAAAGCAAAGTGCATTATACTGCTAATGAGGCTGTGTTTTCTTTTACCAAAGATGGAAAAAAAGCTATTGATGTAATTTTTAGGGCAAGTAATAATAATGCAGCTTTTAAGTATAAAGTGTATCCGCAGAAAGATGACCGCTCTTGTGTAGTACAGGAAGAAGCTTCTGGTTTTATGCTTCCGCAAGGAACAACTACTTTCCTGTGCCCGCAAAGTAAATCAATGGTAGGATATGCCAGAACAATGCCAAGTTATGAAACATCATATACCGTTGATGCGCCAATGGGAAAAAATGGAATTGGAAATGGATATACTTTTCCATGTCTTTTTAAAGTAAATAATAACGGATGGGTATTGATTTCTGAAACTGGTGTGGACAGCGGTTATTGCGGGAGCAGGCTTATTGGGAATGAGAATGGTTTATATACCATAGGATTTCCTATGGAGGGTGAAAATAATGGAAATGGAACAATTACGCCAGGTATTGCACTGCCGGGCGAAACTCCTTGGAGAACAATTACTGTGGGCGAAACATTGGCTCCAATTGTAGAAACAACTATTCCGTTTGATTTGGTTAAACCAAAATACGAAGCTTCTCAACAATACCAATATACAAAAGGTTCATGGAGCTGGATTATGAAAATGGATAACAACACCACTTTTCCTGTGCAAAAACAGTATATCGATTTTAGTAACGCCATGGGATATGAAACCATCTTAGTTGATGCGCTTTGGGATATGCAAATAGGTAAAGATAAAATTGTCGAACTGGCGAAATATGGAGCAATTAAAGGAGTAGGACTTTATTTGTGGTACAATTCTAATGGGTGTTGGAATGATGCTCCCCAAGGACCTAGAGGAATTATGGATAATACAATTATCCGCCGCAAAGAAATTGCTTGGATGAAAAGCATTGGTGTTAAAGGAATCAAAGTTGATTTTTTTGGCGGAGACAAACAGGTAACGATGAAGCTGTACGAAGACATTTTAGCCGATGCAAATGATTTTGGGATCATGGTTATTTTTCACGGCTGTACACTGTCAAGAGGCTGGGAACGAATGTATCCAAATTATGCAGCAAGCGAAGCTGTTCTGGCCAGCGAGAATTTACATTTTGGTCAGGGAAGCTGTGATAATGAAGCAGCGAATGCCTCCATACATACTTTTATTCGAAATGTGGTTGGAAGCATGGATTTTGGAGGAAGTGCTTTAAACAAATTCTATAATGCGGATAATACGCTTAATAAAGGTTCAAAACGAATGACTTCGGATGTATTTGCTTTGGCAACAGCCGTATTGTTTCAAAGCGGGGTACAGCATTTTGCTTTGGCACCAAATAATTTGACAGATGCACCCGAATGGGCAATTAATTTCATGAAAGAAGTACCGACAACCTGGGATGAAGTCCGTTTTTTAGATGGTTATCCAGGTAAATATGTGGTGCTTGCCCGCCGAAAAGGCACAAAATGGTATATAGCTGGTGTGAATGCTCAAAAGGAAACATTGAAAATTAAATTGAAATTACCAATGATTACAGCTGGTACGGAATTAAAGCAGTACAGTGATGATATAAAATTGAATGGAAAAGTGAGTACTCTAAAAATGAATAAAAACCAGTTGCTTGAATTAGTAATTCCTTGTAATGGTGGAATACTTATGATCAATTAAGAAATGATTTTAATTAAAACGAAATGATAAATTTTAGACAAATTTTTAAAATAGAAGCGATGTTAATTTTAATTAGCAGTGTTTCATTTGCTCAAAATCCACTTATCAGAGATCAGTTTACTGCCGATCCTTCAGCTAGGGTATTTGGAGATAAAGTCTATATTTTTCCGTCTCATGATATACTTGCAACAGAAGGAAAAGGACGCAAAGACTGGTTTTGTATGGAAGATTATCATGTGTTTTCTTCGGATAATTTAACTGATTGGAAAGATAACGGAATGATTGTCGAACAAAATAAAGTGCCGTGGGTTAAGCCTAACAGCTATAGCATGTGGGCTCCGGATTGCGTAGAGAGAAATGGTAAGTATTATTTCTATTTTCCAAGTATTCCTAAAGATACGGTTAATTATAAAAAAGGATTTACAATAGGTGTAGCCATTGCCAGCAAACCGGAAGGGCCTTATGTGCCGGAATCCAATCCGATAAAAGGTGTCAGCGGAATCGACCCTAATGTTTTTATTGACAAAGACGGACAGGCCTATTTGTATTGGTCTGGAGGAAATATTTTTGTGGCCAAATTAAAAGAAAACATGACCGAATTAGATTCTGAGGTAAAAACACTTGAGAATCTGCCTGCGAAAGGATTAAAAGAAGGGCCGTATATGTTTGAGAGAAACGGGATTTATTACCTGACTTATCCTCATGTTGAGAACAAAATTGAACGTTTAGAATATGCAACAGGCAATAATCCGTTAGGACCATTCAAAGTTGCTGGTGTTATTATGGATGAATCGCCTTCTGGCTGCTGGACCAATCATCATTCGATTATTGAATTTAAAAAGCAGTGGTATTTGTTCTATCATCATAATGATTTATCACCTCAGTTTGATAAAGCAAGATCCATCAGAGCCGATTATCTGCATTTCAATCCGGACGGAAGCATTCAGAAAGTTGTCCCAACATTAAGAGGCGTTGGAAATACCAAAGCAACAGATCAAATTCAAATTGACCGATATTCTGAAATAAATGACAAAGGAGTTTCAATTTCATTTTTGGACAGTCTAAATACCTTCAAGGGTTGGAAAACAACTTTCAATAAATCAGGAGGCTGGATACAGTATAACAATGTTGATTTTGGGCAAAAAAAATTAAAATCAGTCACAGTAAAAGCTTTTTCAGAAAAAAGAGGCGTTTTGCAAATAGCTGTTAAAGGAAAAAAGCAAACAGTTATTGCTGAAGTGATTATTCCTAAAGGCAGTAATTGTACAGAAATAAAGACATCCTTATTGAAAACGGAATCAGGGATTCAAAATTTGATTATTTCATCAAAAGATGACAATCAGATTGAGGTCGATTGGATAAAATTTGAACAGTAATTATAATAAAATCAATAATAAATATTAGCAAGAAATGAAAAAGATACAGATAGTTTTATTTTCGTCATTAATAATGGGTTTGTTCTCCTTTACAGACATAGGAGATAAAGACAAGTCCAAAGCAAAAACAGCAAAAAATCCGCCTGTGTTCTCCAAGGTTGTTTATCAGGGAGACGATCAGATTTATAAAAAATATCCATTAAAAGCAGGGGAATTTTATAACCCGGTTCTGCAGGGATGTTATCCGGATCCGGCTATTACCCGAAAAGGAGACGATTTCTATATGGTGTGTTCTTCGTTTGCAATGTTTCCCGGTGTGCCAATTTTTCATTCGAAAGATTTAGTGAACTGGACTGACTTAGGCGGGGTATTAAATAATGTTAACGAATTTAATCCGCACGATACTGGTATCAGTCAGGGAGTTTATGCGCCGGGGATTACTTACAATCCTCATAATGATACTTTTTATATGATTGTAACCGCATTTTCAGGAGGTCTTGGGAATATCATGGTTAAGACCAAAGACCCGATGAAAGGCTGGGGAAGCCCGATTAAATTAGGTTTTGGAGGAATTGATCCTTCTGTTTTCTTTGATGATAACGGTAAAGGATATATCGTTCACAATGATGCCCCTGATAAAGGAAAAGAATTATACAATGGGCACCGTGTAATTAAAGTTTGGGAATATGACGTTGCCACTGATAAAGTTATTTCAGGCACTGATAAAATTATTGTTGATGGCGGAGTAGATCTTTCGAAAAAACCTATTTGGATTGAGGCACCTCATTTGTATAAAAAAGACGGTCATTATTATTTAATGTGTGCCGAAGGAGGTACAGGAGGTAATCATAGTGAAGTTATTTTCATTAGTGACAGCCCAAAAGGACCTTTTAAACCATCATCGAATAATCCAATTCTTACTCAAAGACATTTCCCAAAAGACAGAACTGATAAAGTTGACTGGGCTGGACATGCAGATTTGGTATTAGGACCGGATAATAAGTACTACGGAGTGTTTTTAGGAATTCGTCCAAATGAAAAAGACAGGGTAAATGCTGGACGCGAAACCTTTATGCTGCCAGTTGACTGGTCTGGAACGTTTCCAGTTTTTGAAAACGGATTAGTTCCTATGGAGCCAAAATTGGAAATGCCAAACGGAGTTGAAAACAAAACCGGTAAGGATGGATTTTTTCCAAATGGCAATTTTACTTTTGAAGAAAATTTCACTTCCAATAAATTAGATTACAGATGGATTGGATTAAGAGGACCTCGTGAAAATTTTATCTCAGTGACTAAAAAAGGACTGCAGATTAATCCGTTTCAAGTAAATATCAAAGAACTTAAACCTACTTCTACACTTTTTTACAGACAGCAACACAATAGTTTCACTTTTGCTGCAACTATAGACTACAAACCGGCATCCGAAAAAGATTTGGCTGGTATTACGTGTCTGCAAAATGAGCGTTTTAATTATGTTTTTGGTATTACCAAAAAAGGAAATGATACTTATATTTTGTTAGAAAGAACAGAAAAAGGAAAGTCAAAAATTATTGCAAGCACTAAAATAGATATCAAAAATCCTTTGCGTCTGCAGGTAAAAGCAACAGGAGACAGTTATGAATTTAGCTATGCTGCAAATGGTATTGATTTTCAAAACTTAGGAGGAGCAGTCTCTGGAGATATTCTTTCAACTAATGTCGCTGGAGGATTTACAGGCGCATTAGTTGGGTTGTATGCTACAGCCTCTAATGATGCTCTGCCTCAATAAATAAAAAGTTCTAAAAGAACTATTTTCCACAGAGATGGACTATGAGTGAAGTGAAACGCTCTCAAACTCTTTATAAAGACTATAGATTCTATGTTTCTATGTGTTAAAAATAATTTCACAATGGGTTAATAGAAAGGCAATTTGTTAAGTATGAAAAAAATATATGTTATACGGATTTTGGTTTTAAGCCTGTTCATTTTGGTTTTGGGATGTAAATCCAGTCAAACAGCAACAGCAGAAGAAACGCAGAAAGCAAGTGCTCAAAATTGGATAGGGACTTGGGCTACGGCTCAGCAGTTAGTAGAACCTAATAACATGCCTCCTGCTCCCGGTCTTACTGATAATACACTGAGGCAGATTATCAGGGTTTCAATAGGAGGAAAACAGCTGAGGTTACGTTTTTCGAATATATTTAGTGACCAGCCAACAGTTTTAAAATCCGTAAGTATTGCAAATGTTGTTGATGCTCCGAGTATTGATGCTTCAACTCAAAAGAAATTAACCTTCAAAGGAAATTCTGAGATAATATTGAGCCCTGAACAAGAAGTGTTTTCAGATGCTTTCGATTTTGCATTACAGCCGGGACAGCTTTTGGCTATTACGATACATTATGGAACAGCTTCGCAAAAAACATCCGGACATCCTGGTTCCCGCACGACTTCTTATATTTTGGAGGGCGACAACCTTAATAATGCCGCTTTTTCAGGTGCAGTAAAAACAGATCACTGGTATTCAATCATGGGAGTGGATGTGATTGCTCCTAAAAAATCGGCAAGCATAGTCTGTTTAGGAAATTCCATTACAGACGGGCGAAGTTCTGGTACAAACAAGCAGAACAGATGGACTGATATTTTATCTGCCCGTTTATTGGCTAATAAAAATACGGAACATATTGGAGTTTTGAATTTAGGAATTGGAGGAAATTGTGTTGTCAGAGGAGGATTAGGGCCAACTGCGCTGGATCGTTTTGATAGAGACGTTCTTTCTCAGGCGGGTACAAAATGGTTAATTCTTCTGGAAGGAGTAAATGATATTGGAGGAATCAAGCGTGCGGAAGATGCTCCAGTTCGGGCACAAGAACTTATTGATGCCTATAAAGTGATGATTGATAAAGCTCATGCAAAGGGAATTAAATTATACTGCTGCACTATTCTGCCGTTTGAAAAATCCTTTTATGATGCACCCTACCGTCAGGAAGCAAGAGATATTGTAAATGCTTGGATTCGGACTAACAGCGGTTTTGATGCAGTAATCGATTTTGATAAAGCAATGGCTTCAGAGCCTGGTTCTAGAACTATTTTATCCAATATGCATGATGGAGATTTTCTCCATCCGAATGAATTGGGTTATAAAAGAATGGGAGAAACGATCGATTTAGGTTTGTTCAAATGACCCTTAAACAGCTTTTAGATACTAAAAAAGATTTCAATGTTAGAAAGGTTTTGCATAATTAGAGAAATAGATTTTAATTAAAAATAATTACTGATGAAAAATATTTTTTTTACTGTTGTCGTATTAACATGCTTTGCTTTTGCAGATAAAATCCTTGAACCTCTTACTGCAGAAGTTCAGGTAAAACAAGGTAAGTTAGTAGGAACGGCTGAGGAGGGTTTGTTAGTTTTTAAAGGTATTCCATTTGCAAAACCGCCCGTCGAAGATCTCAGATGGCGTGCGCCCCAACCTATAAAAAAATGGGAAGGCGTGCTGAAGGCAGATAAATTTGCTCCCGGTCCAGTACAAGGAGGTAATCCTCCATCTGGAAAAAGTGAAGACTGCCTGTACTTAAACGTATGGACGCCTGCCAAATCTGCAAAAGAAAAAGTTCCAGTATTAGTATGGATTTATGGCGGCGGATTTGGAGCTGGAGCAACTTCTGAAACATCGTATAACGGTAAAAATTTAGCCAAAAAAGGTGTTGTATTGGTGAGCATAGCCTATCGTGTCGGGCAGTTAGGTTTTATGGCACATCCAGAATTAAGTGCTGAAAATCCAAAAAATGTTTCAGGGAACTATGGATTACTAGATATGATTGCAGGTTTGCAGTGGGTAAAAGAGAATATTGCCGCTTTCGGTGGCGATCCAAATAAAGTAACCATTTTTGGAGAATCTGCTGGAGGGATTGCTGTAAGTATGTTGTGTGCTTCGCCTTTAGCGAAAGGTCTTTTTAATGGCGCAATCTCACAAAGCGGAGGCTCATTCGGACCTTCAAGAGCTACTACTTACCCCGGTGAGAACATGAAAAAACTTAAAGATGCCGAGAATGAAGGATTAGAGTATATGAAAACTGCCGGAGTCATTTCAATTGAAAAACTGCGGTCTATTGAGGCTGATAAATTGCCCGCAGGACGCGGATGGCCTATTGTTGATGGATGGGTAATTCCTGATGATCAATACAAATTATATGAAGCGGGAAAATATAATGATACTCCAATTCTTATTGGCTACAATTCAGATGAAGGATCCAGTTTTACCAGAACCAAAGACCCTAAGGAATTTATTAGCAGTGTCGAAACGCGTTACGGTAAATTTGCTGAAAGTCTTTTAAAATCTTACCCTGTTAGTGATTCTTCAGTTCCTAAAACTGCTCGTGATTTATCCAGAGATGCTGCTTTTGGCTGGCAGACCTGGTCTTGGGCTAGACTTCAAGCAAAGACTGGAAAGTCAAAAGTGTTTTTTTATTATTTTGATCAGCATCCAGACCATGCTAAAGATTCACCTTATTATGGTTTTGGTTCTTATCACGGTCAAGAAGTGGCATATGTTTTTGAAAATTTAGATAAATCAAATCCACAAACAAGCAAATCAGATTTAGAGATTTCAAATTTAATGGGAACTTATTGGACAAACTTTGCAAAATATGGTGACCCAAATGGAAAAGATATTCCTGATTGGCCTGCCTTCAGCGATTCAAATCCTAAATTAATGTACTTCAATAATACTGCTTACACAGGTCCGGTTCCAAGTGCAGCATCCCTAGAGGTTTTAGATTCTTATTTTTCCTGGAGGCGATCTGCTGAAGGAGAAGCTTGGGCAAAGTAATTTCAGTTTTATTTCATATTGGATTTCCTTTGTACAGCTTGAAATATTTTGAATTGTTACTAAATTATAAACACTTACTCTTAATTGACCTTTAAACTATGAGAAAATTTTTTAACCTAATGATAGTTAGTATTTTAGTATTTACTGCAGACACAATCTATTCTCAACAAGACCCTGATTTCCATATTTATTTGAGCTTTGGCCAATCTAATATGGAAGGAAGTGCGAAAATTGAACCGCAGGATACAGTAGGCGTAGATAACCGTTTTCAGGTTTTGGAAGCGGTAAACTGCCCTGAGCTTAAACGTGAAAAAGGCAAATGGTACACAGCTGTTCCGCCATTATGCCGATGCAAGACTGGTTTGACCTTGACTGATTATTTTGGAAGAACAATGGTCACTCAACTTCCTAAGAATGTAAAAGTAGGAATCATAAATGTGGCAGTTGGAGGTTGTAAAATTGAACTTTTTGATAAAGATAAATATGAGGCATACATGACAACTGCTCCCGACTGGATGAAAGGAATGGTAAAAGAATATGATGGAAATCCTTATGGGAGACTGGTCGAAATGGCCAAAATTGCTCAAAAAGACGGAGTGATAAAAGGAATTTTACTGCATCAGGGAGAATCAAACACTGGAGACACGCTTTGGACTAAAAAGATCAAAATTGTTTACGACAATCTGATGAAAGATCTTAATCTGAATCCGAAGGATGTTCCTTTGCTTGCTGGAGAAACTGTCAATGCAGATCAAGGCGGAATCTGTGCCAGTATGAATACCATCATTGGCGCTCTTCCTAAAACGATACCTAATTCCCATGTCATTTCATCAAGCGGCTGTACTGTTGCTAAAGATAATCTGCATTTTGATGCAGCTGGTTACAGAGAATTAGGAAAACGATATGCTGAGAAAATGCTGTCGCTAAATGGAAAGTAAACTTCTAGATGAGATAGATTTTTTTTAGGTATTGAATATGCATCAAAAAAGGATATAAAGTTACAGCCAATCAAATACATTTTATAAAATGAAAAAAGCAACTAAAGATTTTCGTGATATTTCTAAAGGAAGGCCGTTTGTGGTTTTGCTTTTTATGCTGTTTTCTGTGTTTGTTCAGGCGCAAGAGATAATGGCTTTATATCCGTCTAATGTACCTAATTCAAAGCCATCGGCGATAAAAGAGTCTGGAATAGGAATGTATAAAGATGTAACTGTCCCAACTCTTGAATATTTTAAACCTAAGGTCGAAAAAGCTTCGGGAACAGCAATAATTATTGTTCCAGGAGGCGGTTATTCAGTTGTGGTGTATGATGGAGAAGGGGTAAGTACTGCCAGAGCTTTGGCTGAAAAAGGAATTGCAGCATTTGTACTTAAATACCGACTTCCAAATGATGCCATCATGACGGATAAAAAAACAGGCCCATTGCAGGATGCACAGCAGGCCATTAAGTTGGTAAGAGAAAATGCCGAAAAATGGGGATTGGACAAGAATAAAATTGGCATTATGGGTTTTTCAGCAGGGGGACATTTAGCCTCTACGGCTGCTACACATTTTGAAAAATGGTATATAGAGAATAAAGAGAATACAAGTCTGCGTCCTGATTTCCAGATTTTGGTGTATCCGGTTGTCAGTATGAGCGATGCTTTAACTCATACCGGTTCAAAAGATAATCTGCTTGGAAAAAATCCAAGTAAGGGAGATGTCAATTTGTTTTCGAATGAGTTACAGGTTCAGGCTGATACACCACCGGCATATTTAACACATACTGCCGATGATAAGGTGGTAGATGTTGATAATAGCATTGTTTACTTTGAAAAATTGAGACATCATAAAGTACCTGTTGAAATGCATATTTATCCAAAAGGCGATCATGGATTTATTTTTAAGCATTCAGGATGGATGGAACCATTATTCAGCTGGCTGGAAAGTAATGCCTGGCTTAAAAAATAATTTATTCAGAATATTTTTTAACACTTAATTCTACAAATAACAGCATTCTAGAAAACATTTTTTTAAACATATAAGTCATATAAGTTACTCATTTTATAAAAGTTAAGTAAAATAAAAAGTTCATTTAAGCTAAATCACATAACCTCATAATGAACTATTTCAACTTATTTGCACTTTTTATCAACTTGACAAGCTTCTTTAAATAAAACTTAAATGACTTATATGGTTAAAAATAAATGCTGTTAATTTTAGAATATAGCCTTTTTTTAATAACTAATCAACTCTATAAAATGAAAAATCAAAGATATTTATTCAAGAATATTCATAAAACTGCTTTGTTTCTATTGACTGTTATTGTCTCTTCTAATATGCTTTTTGCTCAGGAGAAAAAGAAGTCGAAAGGAGCTTTTGAAACTATAAAATACCGAAATATTCTGCTAGAAGCCGGGTATAAAAAAGACGCTGTTGACAAGAAACTTGCTAAAGCATACTATGATGTTTTCGAAGGGCCTAAACGAGTTTATTTTACAGTTGGAGATACGATGGCGTACGTCTCTGATGTGAAGAACAAAGATGCAAGAACAGAAGGAATGTCATACGGAATGATGGTCGCTGTCCAGCTGGATAAAAAAGATGTTTTCGATAAAATCTGGAGATTTTCCAAAGCATATCTACAGCATCAAAAAGGTCCTCGTGAGGGGTATTTTGCATGGAGTTTTAATCCGGCTACTATGAAGCAAAACTCCCCAGGTTCAGCATCTGACGGTGAGCTGTATTATATTACCAGCCTTTTATTTGCCTCTAATAAATGGGGAAATAATACAGGAATTAATTATTATAAAGAAGCCAGACGCATACTGGATAATATGTGGAAAAAAGACGGAACAGGCAATATTTACAATCTTATCAATACCGAACATAAGCAAATAACTTTTGTTCCTGAAGGGAAAAATTATAATTGGACAGACCCTTCTTACCATTTACCTGCCTTTTATGAAGTTTGGTCTGAATATGCAAAAGACGGTCATGAAGAATTTTATAAAGCCTGCGCAGATACTTCAAGAGTTTTTTTTAAGAAAGCGACACATCCGGTAACGGGTCTAAATTCTGATTATACAGAATTTGACGGAAAGCCTCATGTAACTCCATGGATGCCGGCAGGATTTCGCTATGATTCTTGGCGGGTTCCTATGAATATTGCTATGGATTATGTGTGGTTTGGTAAGGACAAAAAATGGCAGAAAGAGTATGCGGTAAAATTCCAAAAGTTCCTGAGATCTAAAGGAATGGATACTTATGAAGATCAGTTTAATCTGGACGGTTCAACTCCAGAATTTATTCTGCAGGCTGGGACTGTGAAAAAACTAAGACATTCTATTGGGCTAGTTTCTACAGCAGCGACTACGGCATTAATAAATGATGAAAAAGGAAGTTTGGATTTTGTACATGCTGTTTGGAATGCGAAGCTTGAACCTTATGAGGATGGGTATTTTGATCCCTACTATGATGGTATGATGTATCTTTTTAGTTTGATGCATTTAAGCGGCAATTATCAGATTATCACCCCGCAGGGCAAATAGTGTTTTTTCAGAAAAGGGTTTTTAGATAAAAAGCTGAACACGATTTATTATTATCTCCAATGCTGAAACTGTTGACTGTAATTAAACCTTAGATTATTTTTTTTGAATGATGCCAAAAAAGCAAAATGTAGTTCTTTAGCCCAATGTCATTAAGTTAAGGATTTTTTTGCTCAGCTTTTTCGAAATATTGCTCTCGCAAAGTCGCAAAGACGCAAAGAAATCGGTTCAAAACTTTGCGTCTTTGCGCCTTCGCGAGAAAATAAAAGCTTAACATAATGATATTGCTCTTTAGCCCCGATAGAAGTGGAAATCATTATGTGCCGGGGTTCGGCATATAATATTGTAGCGGATAGCGGGACGATACTTGCTGAAAATGCTCTAATCTTTCTGCTCCAAAAAATTATAATCAGGTTCAGGTTAAAAAGTAATCAAGCATATAAAGTTGACGCGATATGCTTGCCTTAATTCCTGTTTAAACTGAATAGGAGTATTAGAATAAGCCCAAAATATATTGCAAATAATTATTATTAATCAATAAAAAACCACAAGATTATGAAACAGTACTCAATTGTTTTAGTGTTATCAATGACTTTGATCAGTTCGATAATGATGGCACAGACAGCTTCATCAAAAGTTATTGAAGATTTTAAGCCATCTTCACTCAACCAGCCCGGGAAAGATTTTCCGCAGGTAAACTCGCAGGGTTATGCCCGTTTTCGAATTGAAGCACCCGCTGCGGATAGTGTTAGGGTAAGCCTTGGATTAGGAGGTAAGGGAGGAACAAAACTAATGAAATCAGCAGATGGATTTTGGACTGGAACTACAGCCGGACCAATGGATGAGGGTTTCCATTACTACAACCTTACTATCGATGGAGGAAAATTTAATGATCCCGGAGCCTTAAATTTTTATGGTTCTGTCCGCTGGGAAAGCGGTATCGAAATACCTGCTCATGACCAAGATTTTTATGCATTAAAAGCAGTGCCTCACGGTCATGTACAGCAAATACTTTTTCCTTCGAAGAGTACTAATACATCACGCCGTGCATTTGTTTATACGCCTCCCGGTTATGAAAAAGAGCAGTCAAAAAAATATCCGGTACTATACTTACAGCACGGCTGGGGCGAAGATGAAACTGCATGGAGCAATCAAGGACACGCCAATTTGATTATGGACAACCTTATCGCCGAAGGAAAAATTAAACCTTTTATTATTGTGATGACTTATGGAATGACAAACGAAATTAAGTTTGGCGGATTAAGGAATTTTGATATTACTCCTTTTCAGACCGTTTTGGTGGACGAGTTAATTCCTTATGTTGATGCTAATTTCCGTACAATCGCGAAGCAGTCTCATCGAGCCATGGGAGGGCTTTCTATGGGAGGAATGGAAACAAAAATGATTACGCTTAACAAAACAGATGTTTTCTCTCAGTATGCACTTCTAAGTGGAGGACTTTACAAGCCGGAAGATATTAAAGATAAATTCAAAGTAAAACTTGTCTTTTTAAGCTGTGGAAGTAAAGAAAATCCAGACGGAGTCAAAAATGCAGCTGCTGCACTTAAAAATGCTGGATTCAATGCTGTTTCGTATGTATCAGAAGGGACAGGACATGAATTTCAAACATGGAGACGCAGTTTGAAAGAACTAGCTCCATTATTATTTAAAGAGTAGTATAAAACCAATAAATCAATATATCATGAAAAAATTTAATATGGTTTTATCGATTAGTTTAGATTCTAATTTCTCTTTTTTGAAAAAAATAATAATGCTTATTTGTTTTTGCAGTGTTTCATATAGTGCTTTGGCTCAAAAATTAGTTTTAAACGAAAAAGAATATTTCGAAACTCCGGGACTGAATGTCTGGGTTTTTAATAATGAATACAACGGAATGTTTTTTGATGAAAAAACGGCCGGAATAGAATTTATTCATCATGGCGTTCGAACAGTAACCGGTGGAGCGGTCAGGCTTCAGAATACACCGGAGCAGTGGGATTTGATTCCAAAAATGATTAATCGAAAAGTTGACAAGGTAAATAATACAATTGAATTGACACTAAGATATGAGGAATTCAATTTTGATTCCAAAATCATGGTTACGCCGAAGGAAAAAGGTTTTGTCATAAATGTTGTATTGGATAAACCAGTTCCAAAAGAATTGGAAGGACGAGCAGGATTTAATTTAGAATTTATACCAACCTCTTATTTTGAAAGCAATTATTTAGTTGATGGAAGAGCGGGAACATTTCCAAGATATCCCGCCAGCAATACTGAAATTAGACCTTTGTCTGAAAAAATACCTCAATTTGCAGGACATACTACATTTGATGATCGTGGAAGAAATGAATTTATAGCAACTCTGCCATTAGAATCTGGTAAGCAGCTAATTCTTTCGCCTGAAAATCCAGAGCGTCGTGTAAAAATCCAGTCCGAAGATCAGAATGTTATGCTTTTTGACGGCAGAAATCTAGGGCAGAACGGCTGGTTTATTGCCAGAAGTATTTTTCCAGCAAATAAATCGGGTAAAGTGCTAAGCTGGTACGTTGAACCCAATGCTATTCCTGATTGGATAAGAGAGCCGGTGATAGGATTTTCTCAGGTGGGGTACATGCCAAGCCAAAAGAAAGTGGCAGTTATAGAACTTGATAAAAATGATAAACCATTGGCTTCCGCATCAATTTTTAAGCTTGATGAGAACGGAAATTTTGTCGAAAAACTAAAAGCAAATGTAAAGGTTTGGGGAAATTATTTACGATACAATTATGCCCAAGTTGATTTTAGCTCGGTTAAAGAAAAAGGTATTTATTACATCCAATATGGAAAACAAAAAACAAACACTTTCCAGATTGCGGATGATATTTACTCAAAAGTTTGGCATCCAACTATGGACGTATGGTTTCCTGTTCAGATGGATCATATGGAGGTGAACGAGGCATATAGAGTTTGGCACGGAAAACCATTTTTAGATGATTGTCTCCAAGCGCCATTGAATCACGAGCATTTTGACGGATACAAACAAGGTCCTACAACCGATACTAAATACAAACCTCTAGAACGTATTCCCAATATGGCAGTTGGAGGCTGGTTTGATGCGGGTGATTTTGATATACAGACCTTTTCACATGTCAGCGTAATCAATAGTTTCGTTGAATCATGGGAAGCATTCAAAGTCACCAGAGACGAAACATATATTGACCAAAAAACGCAATTTGTGGATATTCATCGTCCTGACGGCAAGCCTGATTTACTGCAGCAGATTGAGCATGGGGTCTTGAACCTTGTTGCCCAAGTTGAAAACATTGGACATCCGGTAAGAGGAATTGTTGTACCAAATCTGCATCAGTATCATCATTTGGGTGACGCTTCTACTGAAACGGACAATCTTCAGTATAATGCTTCTCTAAAACCATATGAGTCTAATGGAGCTTCGAGCGGTACACTTGATGACCGATGGGCATTTACAAACCGAAGCTCATTTCTTGATTACAGAACGGCTGGAGCATTAGCGTCAGCAAGCAGGGCTTTAAAAGGCTATAATGACGCACTTTCTGCTAAATGTTTGTCCATTGCAGTAAAATTATTCAATGAAGCAAATGAAATTGAAAAAAAGGCAAAACCAGATGATAGCCCGATGTCCCGATGGACTAAAGGAAGCGATATGATTGCGCTGCTGCAGCTGTACATAAGTACAAAAGAAGATCAGTATAAAATTGGTTTTTTGAATAAAATTTGGAAATCATTAGATGAAGATGTAGAGCGTAATATGAATGCAGCGCTTTTAGCTTTGCCATCTATGGACAATGATTACAAAGTAAAATTACGAAGCTATGCAGTTAAGTATAAAGCAAAAATTGACAAAGATAATGCTGATAATCCTTACGGTGTTCCTTTAGTAAAGCGAGGTTGGGGAGGCACTTCTCAAGTGATTAATTGGGCCAGTACGAATTATTACATTCATAAAATTTATCCTGATATTATTGATAAAGAATATGTTTACCAAGGGCTTAACTATATTTTTGGATGCCATCCGTATTCTAATCTGTCTTTTGTAAATGCTGTAGGAAATAAATCCAAAAAGGTTGCCTACGGAGGTAATCGGGCTGACTTTACAACAATTGCTGGCGGAGTAGTTCCAGGGCTTATTTTTCTTAAGCCTGACTATTTGGAAAACAAAGATGACTGGCCGTTTTTTTGGGGAGAAAATGAGTGTATTATTGATGGCGGCGCTTGGTATGTTTTTCTGGCGAACGCTGTAAATGAATTGGCAGTGAGTGAACAAAATAAATAATTTATTAAATTTTAAAAGCTACATATGAAACGATTTATAATTGCAGTCATTTTAATTTCTAATTTACATTGCTACTCAAGCTGGGGACAGGAAGTAAAAAGGGTTATTGAAGATTTTAAGCCTTCATCCGTAAACCAGCCCGGAAAGCAGTTTCCTCAGGTTAATTCACAAGGCCGTGTGCGTGCTAGTATTCTGGCTCTAAATGCCAGTAAAGTGCAGCTTGATATTGGCGGTGTAAAATATGATATGGTAAAAGATAACAATGGCGTGTGGACAGGAGAATCGGCTCCGCAGGACGAAGGATTTCATTATTACCAATTGAATATTGACGGAGCTTCGGTTCCGGATCCGGGAACATTATATTTTTATGGTGCTGGCAGGTTGGGAAGCGGCATAGAAATTCCAGCTTCGGACAAAGAGTTTTATGCTTTGAAAGATGTACCGCACGGTTTAGTTAGTGAGAATATTTATTTCTCAAAATTAACGAATTCGTTTAGACGCTGTTTTGTGTATACTCCTGCTGGCTATAATGAAAATACCAAAACCCGTTTTCCTGTTCTTTACTTACAGCATGGAAGTTTTGAGGATGAAACAGGGTGGGCTGTTCAAGGCAAAGCCAATCTGATTCTGGATAATCTAATTGCTTCAAAGCAAGTAACTCCAATGATTGTTGTTATGGACAATGGCTATGCTTATAAACCACAAAATAAGGAGGCTGTCGAAAAAAAGGAACGTCCGGAATCTGTTTTTGAAGAGGTAATGATGAATGAAATTATTCCAATGATTGATGCGAAGTTTCGAACTATTTCAGATCGCGAGCATAGAGCAATTGCCGGACTTTCGATGGGAGCCAACCAAACCATGAGAATTGCAGTGAATCATCTGGATAAGTTTGCTTATTATGGAGGATTCAGCGGTACTTCAAATTACCCAAGTTCGGACGAAATTGATCCTGCCGTATTTTTAGGAGGAAAATTTAATGATGCAAAAGCAATAAATAAACAGCTTAAAGTTTTATGGCTGGGACTCGGAACAAAAGAACCAAATCCTTTCCCAGGTTCGATAGGTGCTTTTAGGGCAATGCTTGATAAACAGGGAATTAAGCATGTATATTATGAATCCAAAGGGACTGCTCATGAGTGGCAGACTTGGAGAAGATCTTTGCATCAATATGCCGGTTTATTATTTAAGTAAATAAAATTTAAAAAGATATTTAATATGAAAAAAAATCTCTTGTCAATTCTTGCTATGGTTGTTATGACCAGCAGTTTATTGGCACAAAAAATAGAAAAAGAAGGGCCAAAGGGTTTTGACCAGGTTCGAACAGGAATTCCTAACGGAAAAGTGGAGAGTTTAGAATACAGTTCTAAAACCGTAGGAACCACCAGAAAAGTGACTGTATATACTCCTCCTGGTTTTAGTAAAAATAAAAAATACCCAGTTTTGTATTTACTGCATGGAATAGGAGGCGATGAAAAAGAATGGTTAAACGGAGGCAGTCCGCAGGTAATATTAGACAATCTTTATTCTGAAGGCAAAATAGAACCTATGATTGTTGTAATGCCAAACGGCCGTGCAATGAAAGATGATAGCGCTACAGGTAATATTATGTCACCTGATAAAGTGCAGGCTTTTTCAACTTTTGAAAAGGATTTATTAAATGATCTGATTCCTTTTATCGAAAAAAAATATCCAATTCTCAAAGACAGAGAACACCGCGCTATTGCAGGTTTGTCTATGGGTGGAGGACAGTCTTTAAATTTTGGATTGGGTAATTTGGATAAATTTGCCTGGGTTGGCGGATTTTCGTCAGCTCCTAATACCAAGATGCCGCAAGAGCTGATTCCTAATCCTGAAGAAGCAAAAAAGAAATTAAAACTGCTTTGGATCTCCTGCGGAGACAATGATTGGCTTATTAGTAACAGTAAACGCACCCACGATTATTTGTATAAAAAAGATGTGCCTCATATTTATTATATTGAACCGGGAGTTCATGATTTTAAGGTATGGAAAAACGGCTTGTATATGTTTTCCCAGTTTTTGTTTAAACCGGTAGATCCTTCAAGTTTTGCAAAATATACTATCCTGGGAACGCCGGCAGAAACGAATATCCGTAATGCTAAATATCCTCAAATACTTCCAGATAACAGGGTAGTTTTTAAAGTTAAAGCACCAGAAGCAGCAAAAGTGCAGATTGATTTGGGCAAAAAGTATGATATGATAAAAGACAATGAGGGAACTTGGAACATAACTACCGATGTCATTAACAAAGGATTTAATTATTATTCATTATTTATTGACGGCGTAGCTGTTGCTGATCCGTCAAGCGAAAGTTTCTATGGTATGGGACGTATGGCCAGCGGTATTGAAATTCCAAATAAAGAAGGAGATTTTTATGCTTTAAATAATGTTCTGCATGGTGACATCAGAATTAAAAAATATTTTTCAAAAGCAACTAATTCCTGGCGTGAAATGTATGTTTACACACCGCCTGGTTATGACAATTCGACAGAGAAGTATCCAGTTTTATATCTGCTGCACGGTGGAGGCGAAGACCAGAGAGGATGGGCAACTCAAGGTAAGGCTAATTTGATTTTAGACAATTTAATTGCCGAAAATAAAGCAAAGCCAATGGTGATTGCAATGCTTGACGGAAATATGGGAAGTACAAGAGGAATTGCAGGGTTCAATGAAGATGCTCTTAAGGCTTTTGAAAGTGAATTAAAAAATGGAGCAATACCATTTGTAGAAAGTAATTTTAAAGTAGCCACAGATGCTAAAAATAGAGCCTTAGCAGGTTTGTCAATGGGCGGACTGCAGACGCTTTATGCTGGTGTTAAAAATTCAGATATGTTTTCCAGTATAGGTGTATTTAGCTCAGGCTGGTGGGCAAATAATTCAGATTTATCAGGACCTCAATATGAGTTTATGAAAAATAATGCAGCAGCTATTAATTCAAATATTAAAGAATTTTGGATTTCAATGGGAGGCAAGGAAGATATTGCTTATGAAAATTGTAAAATAATGATGGCTAAATTTGATGAAATGGGTATTAAATACAAATACAGTGAATATTCAGGAGGACATAGCTGGCCCGTTTGGAGACATGATTTATTTATGTTTACGCCATTATTATTTAAGTAAAAGATAAAAAAAGACTCAAAAATAAATTGATTAGTTAAAAATAACTCGACTTTTTTTTTGCTGGCATGTTTTTTTTAATACATTTACACAACCGATTGTTTTAAAATAAATTCATTTTAGAAAACTCATAATGAAACCGTTCGGCAAAAAAAGAGTAAATGCGGTAAAAGAATCCGATTTTATATTAACCCTACAATTAACCACCACATATAATGAGTAACATTTCTCAAAAATTATCCGTTAAGGAAAAAATCGGATACAGCCTGGGCGACTTAGCTGCAAATTTAGTTTTCCAGACATTGATGACCTATCTGGCTTATTTCTATACCGATA
>CAUPKP010000041.1:0-35437 GCA_963511795.1 uncultured Flavobacterium sp.
AACAATATCGGCAAATTAAGTCCGATGGAATTTGAAAATAAGTGGTTTAATGATTCTTCTTTTTCTAAACCTATTTTAACTATTTTTGATAATGAAAACAATTAGAAATCGGTCAACACTAATCAGGGAAGTTCAATTAGTCATTTTTGGTATGATCGTCCCGCTTTTCATTACAATCTTATAAGCCAAACACTGGCTTATAAGGATTTCCACTGCAATCGGGGCTAAAGGGAGTGATTTTGCTTTTTGCCATCATTTAAAAAAAGAAATGATTAATTCCAGTTTTCAATATCTAAAATCTAAATTCTGCAGTCTAAAATCTGCAATCTAAAATCTGCAATCAAATGGAAATTCTAAAAATAAATTACAAAAGCATTTATTATCCGCCGGGAGGAATCCTAATGTGGATTATCATTTTCTTAGAGCTCATCACTTTCGGAATGGCATTGGTGGCGTTTGTGTATTACGGAAGTGAAAACGCTGCAGTTTTTCACCAGTCCAGAATGGAGTTGAATACTGTTTTCGGAGCAATAAATACTGTTTTCTTATTGACAAGCGGTTTGTTTATGGCCAATGCAGTGCATCTGTTTAAGGAAAATGAAGTTCATAAATCATCGGTATATTTCAAGTTGGCTATGCTGGGCGGTTTTCTATTCTTGGCACTCAAAAGCGTAGAATATTACCATAAAATTGAAAGCGGCATTTCATTGGACACCAATATGTTTTACACTTTTTATTGGCTGTTAACCGGATTTCATGTCATTCACGTGATTATGGGATTGGTTATTTTGGCATGGACAAACTACGGAATGAAAAAGAAAAACTCCGATACCGCTTTTGAAGATGTTGAGGCTTGTGCTGCTTTCTGGCACATGTGCGATTTGATTTGGCTGTTGCTGTTTCCTGTACTTTATTTAATTTTTTAATGATGAAAAAAGATTTAATTTTAAGCTATGTTTTTTTGCTGTTACTGACTGTTTTATCTGCCTTGATTTCCAATTTATTTATTGTTTCTGTAATAACGGTAAGTTTATTGATGTTTTTTACAGCTTTTAAATTTGTATTAGTTGCTTTTCAATTTATGGAATTAAAAAAGGCTCATTCGTTTTGGAAAGTCAGTTTGATAATGACTTTGGGATTACTTGTGATTTTGATTATTGGGGTAAAGTGAGCTGCTAAGATTATTGCAGTATTAAGATATATTTAGCCCAGAATATCAGTTAATTAGCATTTTAAATGATTCTTTTAAAATTCTTAAACAAAAGTTAATAAACATGATATTTATCATTATTTTCTTGAGTAATAGATTTTAATTTTACTTCGTAATAAAAAAAGACAAAACTATCCTTAATATAAAAAAACCACTTTTTAAAACCAAAAAAATTATGAAACAATTATTCCATTTTAGCCATTCCTATAAAATTATTGCTTTTGCATTATTTGTGGCTGTTAGTATTTTTTCTTGTGCAAAAAAAGAAGAAACCCATGATGCCGATTATTACGAGAACATAAAAATGGAAGGCCAAAAAGAAGCCGAACTGACTGCTCCGCCTCTTGTTCCAAAACCAGTGGGAGATCGTCCGCCGATGAAATTAATAGTGAATATGGAAATCAAAGAGCAGGAAGGCGAAATGGTCGATGGAGTAAAATACACCTATTGGACATTTGGAGGATCGGTTCCGGGAAGTTTCATCAGAACTAGGGCTGGTGATGAAGTGGAATTCCATTTAAAAAACCACCCAGACAATAAAATGCCCCATAATATCGATTTGCATGCAGTAACTGGGCCAGGTGGAGGAGCAACATCTTCATTAGTAGCACCAGGACACGAAAAAGTATTTAATTTCAAAACATTAAATCCAGGTTTATACGTATATCATTGTGCTACAGCTCCAGTTGGGATGCACATTGCAAACGGAATGTATGGTTTGATTTTGGTAGAACCAGAAGGCGGATTGCCTCCAGTGGACAAAGAATACTACATTATGCAAGGGGATTTTTATACCAAAGGGGCTTATGGAGAACAAGGTTCACAACCGTTTGATATGAATAAAGCCATTAAAGAGCAACCGGATTATGTGGTTTTCAATGGAAAAGTTGGGGCTGTGGCTGGAGATAAAGCTATTACAGCAAAAGTAGGTGAAACAGTTCGTATCTATATGGGTAATGGTGGTCCAAACTTGGTTTCCTCATTCCACGTAATTGGAGAGATATTTGACAAAGTGCATATTGAGGGCGGTGAAATGATCAATAAAAATGTCCAAACAACTTTGATTCCTGCAGGTGGTTCAGCCATTGTTGAGTTTAAAGTAGATGTTCCTGGAACTTTCATTTTGGTGGATCATTCTATCTTCAGAGCATTCAACAAAGGAGCTTTGGGAATGTTGAAAGTTGAAGGAGAAGAAAACAAAAAAGTATATTCAGGAACAACTCAGGAAGGAATTTATTTGCCTGAAGGAGGAACTATTCAAAACATGCCAAAAGAGAATGGCGTGGCAAAAAGTACGGTTGCCAAAACGGTTCCAGAATCGATAAAATCGGGTAAGGAATTATACGGAAGAACCTGTTTTGCCTGTCATCAATCAGAGGGGCAAGGGGTGCCAAATGCATTTCCTCCATTGGCCAAATCAGATTTCTTGAATGCTAATCCAGACAGAGCAATTGCTGCAGTATTGCACGGGTTAAGCGGTGAAATTACGGTAAACGGTAAGAAATTCAACAATGTCATGACCAGTCAGAATTTGACAGATGAAGAAGTAGCTGATGTTTTGAACTATGCATACAACAGCTGGGGAAATAATAAAACAGTTGTCACGGCTGCAAAAGTAAAAGCAGTTAGGGCTAAACCAGCTCCAAAAGCAACTGCAAGTCATTAATATTAGAATGAAAAACCATAAATAACAATCAATAAATAAGACAATAATGAAAAAGTATATTCTTTGTATCGCAATGATGGGATTAGGATTAAAAGGCTTCAGTCAAGATGTAAATAAAGGGAAAACAGTGTATACAAAAACCTGCATCGCTTGTCACCAAGCAACAGGTGCTGGAATTCCGGGTGCATTTCCTCCATTAGCAAAATCGGATTATTTGAACGCAGATGTGAACCGAGCCATTAAGCAGGTAATCAAAGGATCCAATATTCCTATGACCGTAAATGGGAAAAAATATACTACGGCTATGCCTCCGCAGGCTTTGAGCGACCAACAAGTTGCCGATGTACTTACCTATGTTTATGCTAATTGGGGAAACAGCAAAAAAGTGGTGACATTAGCCATGGTGAAAGCCCAAAAAAAATAATAAATACTTAAGCAAAAAAGAGCAGTAATGTGTACATCAAAAAAAATAGCAATTTTCTTTTTATTGTTCATAAGCATGACTCTTTGTGCTCAAGATGTTAAAATGGCAGCTATTAATGGGGGGGCTTTTGTCCCCCTTTATGGTGCTACGAGCAAAAAGCCGGTCGAAGTTGCACCTTTTAAATTGGATGTTTATCCGGTTACTTATGCGCAATATCTTGCATTTGTCAAAAAATATCCAGCATACAGCCGTTCCAAAATGAAAGGTCTCTTTGCCGATAAAAGTTATTTAAATCAATGGGAAAATGATTTCAGTTACGGAAAAAATAATCTAAGCGATGCTCCTATAACTAATGTTTCCTGGTTTGCTGCCAAAAAATATTGCGAATGTCAAGGAAAACGTTTGCCATCGATGGATGAATGGGAATATGTGGCTATGGCCGATGAAAAACGAATAGATGCCCGTACCAAAGAAGAGTTTAATAAATACATCATGTCCTGGTATGAAAGACCCAAAGCTTATGCGAATCCGATTGGGAAGACCTTCAAAAATTATTGGGGAGTTTATGATATGCACGGATTGGTTTGGGAATGGACATCAGACTTCAACAGTATTTTTCTTTCGGGAGAATCCAGAAAAGATAAAGACACCGACAAGAATCTCTTTTGCGGAAGCGGATCAGTAAATGCAACTGATTTAATGAATTATGCCGCTTTTATGCGCTATGCATTCAGAGGAAGCCTGAAAGCTAATTACACTACAAAAAATTTAGGTTTTCGATGTGCCAAAGATTAATTGACACTTTCGGAATCCAATAAAAATCAATAAAAACGATGCTAAATCTAATCCAAAACCGTAAAATTATTTTTAAAATCAGAAGGCATTTTCTAGTTGTCTTGCCTCTTTTTGCCCTTTTTTTAGCTTTTCAAGGCTGTGATAAAAAAGAAAATAGCGCCAAAGAAAAACCTATTTCGGATCTGTCTATTTACAATTTGCCTTCTAAATGGACCAATCAAAACGGACAGAATATCGAAATGAAAGACCTCAGAGGAAAAGTCCTTGTAATGGTAATGATTTATACTTCCTGTAAATCGGCTTGTCCCCGTTTGGTGGCCGATATGCGTAATATTGAATCCAGACTGCCAGAGAACATAAAGGAAAATGTACAATTAGTACTAGTAAGTATTGATCCCGAGGTAGATACTCCAAAACGTCTGAAAGCCTTTTCTATTGAGAACAAAATGGAAGGAAACCAGTGGCTGTTTTTGCGTTCAACGGAAGAAAATACCAGGGAGTTTGCGGCAGTTTTGGCTGTCAATTATAAAAAAATATCCCCTATGGATTTTTCTCATTCCAATATAATAAGCGTTTTTAATGCCGAAGGTGAATTAGCTTATCAGCAGGAAGGACTGGGTGTAAACTCTGATGCCACAATTAAAAAAATCACTGAAGAAGCGGAAAAACTTAATTAAAATTTCACCAAATGAAGATATTTAAATTAATGGCATTGGCAGTTTTGCTAATGGCCATAGGAAATGCTTTTGCCCAAGAATTTGATGCTAATTTGCAGATTAAACCACGTTACGAGTTTAGAAACGGATACAAAGCACCAATTCCTTATGGAGAAACGCCGGGTCAGTTTATTTCAAGTAGAACGCGTTTGAACCTGAATTTTAAGCAAGATAATTTTGTTACTAAACTGACTTTTCAAAATGTTCATGTTTGGGGTGATGTAGCTCCCAATACAAAATCAGATGTAAACGGCATTCAAATATTTGAAGCTTGGGCACAATATAATTTCAACCAAAAATGGAGTACCCGTCTAGGCCGTCAAGTGATTTCGTATGACAATCAGCGTATTCTTGGTGAAGGCGAATGGGCTATGCAGGCACAAAGCCATGACGCATTATCGGTTACGTATAAAAATGGAAAAAGCCAATTAGATTTAGGAGGTGCTTATAATGCTAATGGGGAAACAGATATTGCAACACCTTATACCGTTGCCACTTACAAAGCTATGCAATATGCTTGGTATCATACTGAGTTTGGGAAACTAAACATGAGTCTGCTGTTTTTAAACACTGGTTATGAGAACAAACTAACCCCGCCAATTCCAACTCCAACACCTGAATTGAAAGTAGATTACATGCAGACTTTTGGAACGTACATGAATTCAAAAGGAAAATCTTGGGATGGAAATCTTTGGTTCTATGGACAGACAGGAAGAAGCACAACTTATACTGTGAGCGCTTTTGATGCAGCACTTAATTTTAATTATGAAGTGACCAACAAGTTTAAAGCAGGTTTGGGATATGAATTTCTTTCAGGAAAAAGCCAAGCTGATACTAGTACTAATATAAAATCGTTTCTTCCTATTTTCGGAACAAATCATGGATTGAATGGATATATGGATTATTTCTATGTAGGCAATCATAAAAATTCAGTAGGTCTTCAAGATGCGTTTTTGAAATTTGGATACAATGTCAACAAATGGCAGTTTGCTTTATTGCCACACGTTTTCAATACAGCCAATACGGTTTTGGACGCCAAAGGCAATGAAATGAACGACTATCTAGGAACGGAAATCGATTTTACTGCGGTTTATGCCGTTCATAAATTTATTAATGTAACAGGTGGCTATTCCCAAATGTTTGCCACAGATACCATGCAAAGACTGAAAGGCGGTGACGTTAATCATACTAACAATTGGGGGTGGTTATGCATTAATGTAAACCCTCAGATTTTTTCGTATAAAAAATAATTATTAATTCCTGTATTGAAAAAGGAGTTTCAGTTGGAGCTCCTTTTTTGTTTTTATCATAGGAAGTTGATTAATACAAATGAAGGCAGGTTTTAGTGTTTAAAAGATAATAGTTTCAATAGTTATTTGTAATTTAGAACTATTAAGAACCAATCTTATTTTTATGTCTAAGAAAAAAACATCAATTACGACTAAAGTTACTTTTTTTTCAACCCAAGCTTATGATAAAGTTTTTTTTGAAAAATATAATATTGATTTCGGCTACGAATTAGAGCTTTTTGAAACGCAGTTAAATGAGCAGACAGCAAAATTAATTCAGGACACGGATGTTGTTTGTGTTTTTGTAAATGATGTTGTTAACGAATCTGTAATTAAAAAACTGGCTAAAAAAAATGTAAAAATTATTGCTCTGCGATGTGCAGGTTTTAATAATGTTGATTTGGAAGCTGCTAAAAAATTTGGAATCAAAGTCTGCCGAGTTCCCGCTTATTCACCCGAAGCCGTTGCTGAACATGCCATGGCGATGATTTTGACCTTAAATCGGAAAACACATAAAGCTTATAATCGTGTTCGGGAACAAAATTTTTCTTTAAACGGCTTGCTAGGTTTTGATTTACGAGGAAAAACAGTTGGGATTATAGGAACAGGAAATATAGGGAGGGCCTTTGCAAAGATAGTGAAAGGTTTTGGCTGTAATATCTTGGCTTATGATATCGTTATTGATGCCGAAATGGAGAAGGATGGAGTGACTTTTGTTTCATTAGAGACTATTTTCAAAGAATCGGATATCATTTCGCTGCATTGTCCGTTAAATGAACACACGAAGCACATTATTGATAAAAAATCTCTTTCGATTATGAAAGATCACGTAATGATTATCAATACGAGCCGTGGCGCTTTGATAGAAACAGTTTCTGTTATTGAAGGTTTGAAAGAAGGAAAAATAGGTTATTTAGGAATCGATGTTTACGAACAGGAAGAAAAACTTTTCTTCCGAGATCTTTCAGCAGATATTATTCAGGATGATGCAATTCAGCGTCTGATGAGTTTTCCAAATGTTTTGGTTACTGCGCATCAGGCATTTTTCACCAATGAGGCTTTAACGCAGATTGCTTTGGTAACTTTTGGTAATATTAAATCGTTGTTGCTGGATAATGATATTGAGAATAAATCGGCGTTGTTGGTTTAATATAAATCGTTAAGAACAGAAAAGAAGCTTCAATTTGAAACTCCTTTTTTTATGTTTTATAGTTCAGTAAGCCATTCCAAATCTTCCTTGTCTAATTGCTCTTGTGTAAAGACTCTTCCAGCTTTTATATCTTCCTCACCTTCTTTTATCATATCTAATTCGTATTTGCTCAAATGGTAAATTTTATTTTCATCAACATTCTTTAGTAAAGCCATTATTTTTTTTAACAGGCCCTCATCTTCTACAGATTTTAGTTTGTCAAATATTTCTAGTTTTAATTCTAAAGTGCTCATAAATAGTATGATTTTGAATGACAAAGTGAAGGAAAGAAAATGAATCTTTGTTTTTTGTAAAAAACTTTTAAATAAAAAAAGAGTTTCAAATTTGTAGCTCTTTTTGTTGTGATTATTCAAATATTATGTGATTGGCTTCTGTGAATTCTGAATCAAATTGTTTAAATAAAACTTTTCTTGCTTGATCTCCTGATTTAATAATTTTAGATTTGGATTTAAAACATATTTTTGAAAAAATGGTAACCGCGGTAAGTTCCATTTTTGATTTATAAAAAACAATAGATGCTATTAATTGTTTTGTAGCATCTATTCTTTCTTTTGCTCGACCTCTCATTTTAACATCTTTTGACTCTACAAAATAAAGATTGTTGTTCTCAAATAAAACCCAGTCACATTTTTTGGACACTTCGTTTTTCATTATGGAGAATTCATTTTCTAGAAGTAAAATTTCTTTTGAACTGTCATTCTCTAAACAAAGATTCCAATATTCTTCTTCAGATTTAAAGTTTGTTATTGCATCTTTAACATCTTCTAGATAATAAACCAAATCATCTAATAATCTGTAGCAAACATCTTTTTCTAAATCTGGAAAATTAGCTAATAATTCTTCAAAACTCATAAATCCAGCAATTTGTCAAATTCATCTGAAAAAGAATCTGAAACATTATCAATCATATTTTCATTAATTTGTCCCAACTTATCATTCATTATTTTTTTTGCTTTTCCATTTTTTAACTCATAAGCAATAAAATTTTTTGGGTTAAGCCAAGATTCTTTTTTAATGATTTTATTAACTTCTTTTGGTTTTGTTTGTCCTTTGTCAAAAGCTAATAGCAAATTGTTAATTGAAGCTAAAACAAAAGGGCTGTGAGTCGTAAGAATTAAATTTTTTCTTTCAAACAAACAGTTTTCTACCAAATATTTGATTAATTCGTGTTGTGCCTTTGGATATAAGTTTAGTTCCGGTTCCTCAACTACAAAATTGAAATTGTATTTGTCTTTTAATGATTTTGAGTATTCTACCAATAGTAAAATGGGGATTACAGATTGCAATCCAGAAGCTGATTCTAATAAATCAACTTTTTCAGTTTCATTATGATAGATGTATGATGTTTTTCCTTCCCTTTTATATTTAATTTTTTTGTCAATTATACTTAATGGTAATTCTTTAATTGTTTGAATCGCTTTTTCGTAATCTTGTCCGCTGTTTAATAAATGTTTAGGTATTTGTACGTTATTATTTATTAACCCTAATGTATTTTCTGCTATTAAATGAAGAAAATTCCTTTCTGAAGGAATATAAATTGAGTCAACTGAGAATATATTTGGAAAAGCACTGATAATTTTATCATATAGAAGTAGATAATTTTCAATGCTTTTTTCAATGCCTAATATTTCAATTAACATTTCAACATCTAAATCATTAATCGTATTATTTTTTATTCTGATTTTAAGAAAATCAATTTCAAATTTAATTTTTTGTTTTTCTGTTTCAAAAACTAAATAAAAATTCTCTTTATTTAAAAGATTATAAGCATTTATAACTAACCTAATTAAATTTTTAATTCTACCATTAAAATCTATCTCATCGAAGTGTTTAATATCAATCTCTTTAAGTCTTGATAAAGTTTCTTGTAATGTGTTTTTTTTAAATTTTTTTTTAAAAAAAATAAATTCTGCAATAGTAGTATTTACATCAATACTTTTATATTCAATATAGCTTTCTTCTTTTAGGTATGATAAAATATTATATTTTTTTAATTCATCTTCAAAAGTTATTTTTACATCACTTCTGAAATTTTCATCTTCAAAAATAGAAAGTAATTTAGCCAAAGTACTTTTTCCAGAAGCCTGAGCTCCAATAAAAGTAACCATTTCTCTAACTTCGATATCAATATCTTTTAGAGGTCCGAAATTTTTAACAATAAGTTTAGCTCTTTCCATGTTTTCAAAATTAAGGAAATTTTTTATATATAAAAAGGAACTACTTGGAGTTCCTTTTTTAGTGTTTTTTATGTTTTAGAATAAATCTTATTCCACCAATTCCACAATCTTATATTCTCCTTCAACAGCCACTTTAGTCAAGCCATTTTTAGACAAGCCTTTCATAGCAGTATCCCATTTTTTACCACTTAAATTCGCAGTAATTTTTAATTGCTGAAGATCCATTTTATTTTCATTTCCTTTCAATAAATCTACGATAAATTTCTCTTCATCAGTCAATTCAATTTGGATTTTTTTGGTTTCAGGACGCATCTGCGGGAAAAACAACACTTCCTGAATCGATGCATTGTTAGTCAGGAACATCATCAAACGATCCATTCCAATTCCTAAACCGGAAGTTGGTGGCATACCGTATTCCAAAGCTCTCAAGAAATCCTCGTCAATCGTTCCATTCGCTTCATCATCACCTTTTTCAGCCAAACGCATTTGATCTTCAAAACGGGCTCTTTGGTCAATTGGGTCATTCAATTCAGAGTATGCGTTTGCTACTTCTTTACCACAAACCATCAATTCAAAACGTTCTGTCAATTCTGGATTGTCACGGTGCTCTTTACAAAGCGGTGACATTTCCTTTGGATAATCGGTAATGAATGTTGGCTGAATATAATTTCCTTCGCATTTCGCTCCAAAAATCTCATCAATCAATTTTCCTTTACCCATCGTGTTGTCCACGTCAATTCCCATGCCTCTCGCAGCCTCAAAAAGTTCCGCTTCACTTTTGCCGGAAATATCAAAACCAGTAAAATGTTTGATAGAATCCGTCATTGTAACACGGGCATAAGGCGCTTTGAAGTTGATTTTGTGTTCTCCAAAAGTAGCCTCGCTAGTTCCATTTACACCAATAGCGCAATGCTCTAGTAATTGCTCAGTAAACTCCATCATCCAGTTGTAGTCTTTGTAAGCTACATATATTTCCATCGCGGTAAATTCCGGGTTGTGCGTTCTGTCCATTCCTTCGTTACGGAAGTTTTTCGAAAACTCATACACACCGTCAAAACCACCAACGATTAATCTTTTTAAATACAATTCATTCGCAATACGCATGTATAACGGAATGTCAAGCGAGTTATGGTGTGTAATAAACGGACGCGCCGCAGCACCACCAGGAATCGATTGCAAAACCGGAGTTTCAACTTCAAGATATCCGGCTTCATTAAAGAAACCACGCATTGCATTAAACAATTTTGTTCTTTTAATGAAAGTCTCTTTCACGTTTTGGTTCACTGTCAAATCCACATAACGCATTCTGTAACGCAATTCGGCATCGTTAAAAGCGTCGTGTACTTTTCCATCTTCATCCACTTTTGGCAATGGCAATGGACGCAACGTTTTACTCAAGAAAGTAAAACCGCTCACACGAATACATTTTGCACCAACTTGTGTCGTAAACAATTCACCTTCAATACCAATAAAATCACCCAAATCGGTTAATTTTTTGAATACTTGATTATATAAAGTTTTATCATCGCCTTCACACAAAACATCGCGGTTCACGTACAATTGAATACGCCCTTCGCTATCCTGCAACTCAGCAAAACAAGCCTTTCCTTGATCTCTAACACTCATCAAACGCCCGGCAACAATCACTTTTTTCCCCTCCTCAAAAGACTCCTTTATTTGCTTCGAAGTATGATTTACAGGAAAAAGATTGGCAGGATAAGGATTGATTCCTAAATTACGTAAAGATTGAAGTTTTTCTCTTCGGATGATTTCTTGTTCTGATAAGGCCATTATATACTGTTTTTTAAGTCCGCAAAGATAACAAATAGATTGCAGATTTTAGAAAGGAGATTTCAGATTTTTTGGAGCAGAAAATTCGCGTGTTTTTAAGGTCATTTCTCCCGCTATTCGTTGCAATCTCCCGAAGAAAAATCGGGAGGATTTTCACTTCTATCGGGGCTAGGTCACAAGTTTAGTTTTCATAAGATCTTTACCAAAGCTGCATTTTGATGAAAACTGTTAATTATTTAAAAACAACAATAACATCTGTAAGAAAACTAATTAACTTCGCTTTGTAAAAACTCAGAAACTTAGTGTCTCAGTATCTTAGCAACTTTAAAAAAAATGAAAAAATATTTCTTCCTGCTCTCAATTCTCATAACCGTAAGCTGTCAGGTTACCGAAACCATTCATCTAAATCCTGATGGCAGCGGAACAATTGAAGTTGTACACTTAAGAGACGAACACAGCTATATGCAGATTGCGAAGGAAAATTATTCGAGCGAAAATATATATAAAGACACAACTTATGTTTTTGGCGATTATATCAAGAAACATGAAGAAACATTTTCCAGAACTGCTGTTGCTGATCAAAACGTATTTTTGAGATATTCAGGGGTGAAAATTCATAGAAAAGCAAGTTCCTATGATAAGGAATTCCGAACAACTTATACCCAGAATTTTCAAAAAGCATCTGACATTGTTGATCTTTCCAAAACCGATCATTACTTGGACGATATTATAAATAATTATGCCCTAAGCGCCGAAGAACATTATTACAAAGTAAGTTACAGTTATACCAACAATCGTTTCAATAGAACCATAACGATTATAGACACACTGGAACAAAAAAAAGAACACGATAAAATTGAAGGATTAAAAACTAAATATAAAGGCTATAAATTGGTTCAAAATTATATTCTGAATTATAATTTTCCTCGAAAGATTCAGTCCGTTTCCAATCCGCTTGCAAAAATCAGTGATGACCATAAATCGCTGTCACTACAGTTTTTATTAACTGATTGTCTGCAAAATCCTTTGAGTACAAATCTAGAAGTGATTTTAGAACCCGAAGAAGTCGATTAAAACGATTTCCTGCAAGGTTTTTTTCAAACCTTGTAGGTATTTCTTTTAGCTAAAAACATATAGAAAGTAATTACTGATGAAAATCAATTATTTACGGCTCTTTGATTTCAAATTTTATAACATGCCTACCAGGTTTGAAAAAAACCTTGCAGGAAAAATGCTGAACTTAAAACTTTGTACCTTTGCAAAAAATAAATCTTAGAATCTTTGCCTCTTAGATTCTCAGTATCTCAGAAAAAATGAACAAAACCATCCAACTTCAAGATTTAGGAAATAAAGATTACAAAGAAACTTGGGAATACCAGGAAGAACTGTTCAAAGGAATTGTCGATTTGAAGATTCAAAACCGAAGAGAAGAAACCACTATTCAAACTCCCAATTATTTTCTATTTGTAGAACATCCTCACGTTTATACTTTAGGCAAAAGCGGTGATTTTGAAAATTTATTATTATCCGAAAAACAGCTGGAAGCCAAAGGAGCTACTTTCTACAAAATCAATCGTGGAGGCGATATTACCTATCATGGACCTGGACAAATTGTGGGTTATCCTATTCTTGACTTGGAGAATTTCTTTTCAGACATTCATAAATACTTGCGTTTTTTGGAAGAAGCCATTATTCTGACTTTACAGGAATACGGAATTGAATGTGGCCGAAGCGATGGGGAAACTGGAGTTTGGCTAGGAGTTGGAACACCATTTGCCCGTAAAATTTGCGCTATGGGAGTTCGTGCTTCACGTTGGGTTACAATGCACGGTTTTGCCCTAAATGTCAATGCCGACCTGGGGTATTTTGACAACATTATTCCGTGTGGAATCCGTGGCAAAGCAGTAACTTCACTTCATGTAGAACTCGGTGTTGAAAAAGTTGATGAAGCAGAAGTGAAAGCAAAAATCTTAAAACATTTTTCTCAATTATTTGAAGCAGAGCTTATTTAAGTTGTTAATGCAATATTTTTTAATAATTTTGGTTATCTAATTTAGAATTTTTCTTTCAAAATTATTAATTTATGCATAGTGTAATTTCAAATTTATCGCAATTTTTAGAGTTCAATGAAGAAGAAGGAAAAGCATTTGAGAGCATTTTAAAATTTAAAAAAATCAAAAAAAACGAACACCTTTTGACAGAAGGTGACTATTGTAATTTTGGTGTTTTTATTCAAAAAGGATGTATTCGGCATTATTATTTTAATGATGGTGTGGAAGCAACAGGAAATTTTTTCTTTGAAAACGGTTGGTATGCTGATTTTGAAAGTTTTTTATACGGAAAACCATCAAAACTTAATATAGAAGCACTTGAAGATTGTGAATTGTATTTGGCTTATAAGGATGACTTCGACAAATTAGTAAGCCAATACCCGGTTTTTAATGGCTTTTTGAGGGAAATGATGGAGCGAACTATCAAAGGACTTACGGGAAAAGGAATGTCAATGACTTTATTAAATCCAGAAGAACGTTATTTGGCATTAATAAAATACCGGCCAAAAGTTGTCGAAAGAGTTTCTTTAAAACATATTGCCAGTTATTTGGGCGTTAAACCCGAAAGTTTAAGCCGAATAAGAACCAGACTGACATTAGGCAGTAAATCTTAACTTAAGTCAATTTTTAAGAAATTTGGGCTGTTTATTTTTGTTTCTATAATTGTAAAGCAAATAGAAATGAAAAGAATAATCTGGATTATAACAAGTCTCTTCGGCTTAATGACCTATTCCCAAACAGGAATTATAAAAGGTAAAATAATTGACAAACAGTCCGAAAAACCACTTTCAGGAGCGATAATTCAAATTATTGGATTAGAAAATATTCAAGGAGTATCAGATATTTCAGGAAATTTTAAATTATCAAATATTCCTGTTGGAAGACAAAATCTTAGTATTACTCTTACCGGTTACGAAAATGCATCGGTTTCAGATATTGATGTAACCACGGGAAAAGACAATCAGATAGCCATTTCGATGATTGAGAAGTTTAATGCGCTTGATGAAATTGTCGTTACTTCGGGTTCTAATAAAGCCAAACCAGTGAATAAAATGGCGATGGTCTCGGCCAAACAGTTTAGTCCTGAAGAAGTAAACCGATATGCAGGAGGCAGAAGCGATGTTGCTCGTTTGGTTTCTAATTTTGCTGGTGTTTCTACAGGAGACGATAGCCGAAATGACATTGTTGTTCGCGGAAATTCTCCTTCTGGAATGTTATGGCGCATTGAAGGAATGCCCGTTCCAAATCCCAATCACTTTTCAACATTAGGAACTACGGGAGGCCCTGTTTCTGCATTAAATCCAAATCTTTTGGCTAATTCCGATTTTTTAACTTCCGCTTTTCCTGCAGAATATGGAAATGCTATTGCTGGTGTTTTTGATTTGGGTTTTAGAAAAGGAAATCCAGATGATTATGAGTATATGATCAGCGTTGGTGCCTATCCCGGGTTGGAATTTATGGCTGAAGGACCACTGGGTAAAAAGGGAGGCTCTTTTGTTGCTGCTGCAAGATATGGCTTTGTTGGAGTTACAGGTTTGGCAGGAACAGATGCACAGCCTAATTATAGCGACATTAGTTTTAATGTGGATTTTGGCAAAAGCAAAATGGGTAATTTCTCGATTTTCGGAATTTACGGAACTTCTGATATTGATTTTCTTGGAAGTAAAATTGATGAGGAAGATCCTTTTGCAGCGCAGGACGAAGACAGTTTTGTTACTTCCCAATTTGGTTCGGTAGGATTAAAACATAATTTAGACATTGGTAATAGTTCTTATTTAAAAACCATTGTTGGGTTCTCTAACGCAGAGAACACATATAAGAATGATCGTTATTATGATTATCAAACACCTGCTGAAAACAAACTGCGTTTTATGGATACAGATAATGCTGAAAACAGAATTGCAGTTTCGACATTATTCAATTCTAAAATCAATAAAAAAATAACATTGAGGGCTGGTTTACTTTTTGAAAATTACACACTTGATTCCAAAATATCTTCCCGTGACAGGCAAGAGGATAATGATGGTGATGGTTATCCTGATCTAGTAGAATTGGTTACTCAAGAAGGTAATTATAATATTGTGCAACCTTTTGTTCAGGGGCAATTTAGATTGACAGAGAAATTAACTTTCAATGCAGGTGTTCATGGACAGTATTTTTCTATAAACGATGAATTTGTATTTGAGCTGCGAACTGCTTTGTCTTACGCTTTCAATCCCAAAAATACAGTCAGTTTTGGTTACGGTCTGCATCATCAAACTGTGCCAGCTCCTATTTTATTCCTGAATGAATTTGTTGATGGGGTTCAGGTTCAG
Source organism: uncultured Flavobacterium sp. (assembly GCA_963511795.1). Classification (GTDB taxonomy): domain Bacteria; phylum Bacteroidota; class Bacteroidia; order Flavobacteriales; family Flavobacteriaceae; genus Flavobacterium. The sequence goes on from CAUPKP010000041.1 coordinate 15,645, forward strand.
ACGAATAAAGATTTAGATTTAGTGCAAAGCCAGCATTATGTTTTAGGTTATGATGTAAGATTGGCTAATAAATGGAGAGGAAAAGTTGAAGTGTACTATCAAGACATAAGTAAAGCTGGTGTTGAATCTTTTCCAAGCAGTTATTCCTCATTAACAGAAGGTGCAGATTTTGGCTATTCAATAGATAAAACTTCTTTGGTAAGCAATGGCACAGGATTTAATCAGGGGATTGAATTTACGGTCGAAAAATTCTTTAGCGAAGGCTATTATGGATTGTTTACAACTTCTCTTTTCGAAAGTAAATATAAAGGAAGTGATAATATTGAACGAAATTCGCCTTTCAATAATGGTTATGTAATTAATCTTTTGGGAGGCAAGGAATTTAAAATCGGAAAGGCGAAGAAAAATGTTTTTTCGATTGACACTAAGTTTACAACAGCAGGTGGCCGTTATTATACACCGGTGGATTTGGAAGCTTCAAATGATGCAGGCTTTGAAATTAGAGATGATGCAAATGCTTTTAGCCAGCAGTATGATTCCTACTTGAGACTGGATGTGAAATTTGGAATCAAAATTAATAGTAAATCCAAGAAAAGATTCCATCAGTTTTATGTAGATTTTCAAAATGTTACCAATCATACTAATATTTTTACCTTAGAATACAATCGCTTAACGAATAGTATCAATCAAAAAGATCAGATCGGGTTTTCTCCTGATTTTGGGTATAAATTCCAGTTTTAATAAAAAACAGGCTTCTCAATTTGATAAGCCTGTTTGTTTTTAAAAATCCAAAGTTAGCTGATCCGGCAAAAGCCTGAAACTCATTCGGTGATATTTTGTGGTGCCGTATTTTCGGATGGCTTCACGATGTTCTTTGGTGGGATAGCCTTTGTTTTTTTTCCAATTGTACATGGGGAATTCTTCGTGAATTTTATTCATGTATTCATCACGATAGGTTTTTGCCAAGACGGAAGCTGCTGCAATACTCAGATATTTAGAATCTCCTTTTATGATACTTTGATTCGGGATTGATTTGAGTAATTCGATTTCGGCTTTGGAGAATTTTTTACCATGAGTGTTTTTTAAGCCCAATTTGGCGTTCAATGCTCTGTTGCCGTCAACAATTATATATTCGGGAATTGTATTTAATTTCAATATGCATTCCTGCATTCCTTTCATTGAAGCATTCAGGATATTTATTTCGTCGATTTCATTTGGATGCAAATGTGTTACGGCAAATGTAATGGCTTGCGCTTCAATAATGGGTTTTAATTTTTCTCTAACTTTTTCAGTTAGCTGTTTGCTGTCATTTAGGATGACGTTTATAAAGTCAACTGGCAAAATCACTGCAGCGGCGGTTACTGGGCCTGCAAGACAGCCACGTCCGGCTTCGTCGGTGCCGGTTTCTAAATTATATCCAGAAAAATTCAGTTTTAGCATACTTTTTTTGTAACAAATATTGTGATTTTTTTTCTAAAAATAATCTTAAGATAAATTTGGTTTAGATAGATAATTTTTTAAATAAAAAATTTATAATTTTTTTTGAGAAATCAAGAAAATGTTAGGTTTATTTAAAAATAGTGAACCATTTTGTTTGATTAACCTGTTTAGTTATTAGGAAATTTCTATTGTTTTTAAATTATGTTAATATTTTTAAATGTTAATTATTTGTTAAAAACAAGACTTTGCTGTTTTTTTTTTCTTCTTCTACATGTCTGATAACACAGTCATTTGTTCAATTTTTCATTGGTTTTTCACATTAACATTAAATTATCATCAAAACGAAAACGATATAGCAGTTTCTGGTGTTATTGGTGTTTTAAGAAAATATTATGATATTTGTCGCTTACTAATTCAAAATTTTCAAAAATGAAACTTAAGTTTAATGGATTCTTAGTGCTACTTCTAGTGCTAATAGCGCAACTAACCTTTGCGCAAGAAAGAACTGTTTCGGGCGTTGTTTCCGATAATGCAGGAATGCCTCTTCCAGGTGTTAGTGTGTTAGTAAAAGGAACAAAAACTGGAACTCAATCTGGTTTTGATGGTAATTATACTATCAAGGCACAACCAACAGATGTGTTGGTATTTAGTTACATTGGAATGAAAACTTCTGAGAAATCGGCAAGTTCAACTTCACTAAATGTAAGATTAACTAGTGATGCGACAGAGTTAGAAAGTGTTGTAGTTATTGGTTATGGAGTTCAAAAAAAATCAGAAATAACCGGTTCTATTTCACAAATCAAAGGTGAAAGCATCAAAGGGTTAGTTTCTCCAAGTTTTGAAAGTCTATTAGCAGGACGTTCAAGTGGTGTACAAGTAACCTCTTCTACAGGAATTGTAGGACAAGCTCCTATAGTGAGAATTAGAGGGGTAGCTTCAATTTCCTCAGGTACACAACCATTATATGTTGTTGATGGAATGCCAATATACTCAGGAGACTTAGGTGGTTATGCAAATGCAAATGGTTTAGGGGACATTAATCCTAATGACATCGAAACTTATGATGTACTTAAAGATGGTGCTGCAACTGCGATTTACGGTTCTAGAGCTGCTAATGGAGTAATCTTAATTACTACTAAAAAAGGTAAAAAAGGTAATGCTAAAGTCAGCTACAACTCTGTTGTAGGTTTTGCTTCTCCTATCGAAACATTTGATTTATTGAATACATCTCAGTTTTTGACAATAGCAAATGAAAAAAGAATAAACGCATCACAACCTGCTTGGGCTGTTGGAAGTACTTATGACACAGACTGGCAAGACGCTGTTTTAAGAGATAATGCTCTTCAAATAGACCACTCATTATCTGTAAGCGGTGGTACTGAAAATACTAAATACTATATGTCATTAGGTTATAATACTCAAGAAGGTATTGCAAAATCAAATGACATGAGCAGATACAACTTCAGAACTAATATCGATCAAAAAGTTAACAAATGGTTCTCTTTAGGAGGTAGCATAGCGCTTACAAAAACAGATTACTCAGGTATGAACACTGGTAGAGCTTCCATTTCAGGGAATATTTTTAGTGCTACTAGACAATTACCAAATACTCCAATTTATGACGCAAATAATCCTACAGGATACAACATTAACCTAACATCAGGTAATGTAGGTCAATGGGACAATCTTCAACCGGTTGGACAAAATTTATCTAACATTGTTTACGCATTGGACCATAATAAACTAACTTCAAATATTCAAAGATATCTGTTGAATGCTTATGCATCAGCAGACATTACAAAAGGTTTGAATTACAAATTTCAGGCAAGTGCCGATAATGCAATTACTGGAGGTTTCTTATATTATAATCCTATTCATGGTGACGGTAGAGGATCAAACGGAAGATTGCAAAATGACAATCTTAATGCTTTGAGATGGAACTTACAAAATATCCTTACTTATAATAGAACTTTCAATGAAGCTCATACTATTTCTGCAACAGCAGTTGCCGAATATCAAAGCGAGAAAAATCAATATTTTGAAGGTGTTGGAACCGATTTAGCTAATGAATTTTACGACCAAAACCTTATAACTGGAGCATATAGCGTACAAACTGCAAATGGTAGTGTAGGACTAAATTCAATTATATCATACGTTGGAAGGTTGTCTTACAACTATAAACAACGTTATTTCTTACAAGGATCTATTAGACGTGATGGGATATCTAAATTAAGCCCTGAGACTAGATGGAATAACTTTACAGGATTTTCTGGAGGTTGGAACGTTGCGAACGAAAGCTTCATGGATTTTAGTAAAGACTATATTTCAGATTTGAAATTAAGAGGATCTTACTCAGAAGTGGGAAATACTGACATTGGAAACTTTCCTTATTTAGGTTTAACATCATCAGCTCAATATGGCACTACTAATGGTATCGGATATTCACAATTTGGAAACGATGCTTTACAATGGGAAACTAGTAAGAAAACTGATTTTGGTGTTGATTTAGGTATTCTGCAAAATAAAATTAGATTCACTTTTGATTATTTCAAAAACGATATCACTGGTATGATTCTAAATGTTCCAACTCCTCCATCTTTAGGTATTCCTTTTAATAGAATTGCTAAAAATATTGGTTCAATGGAAAACACTGGATTAGAGTTTAGTGTAGAAGCAAGCGTTATTGATAAAGGAGATTTTAAATGGAATGTTAATGCCAACTTAACTTTACAAGAAAGCGAAGTAACCTCTTTACCAACTAATAATTCAGATATTATTGGTGGTTCTTCAACAGATATCAATATCAATCCAAATATTATTATTAGAACGGGAGAATCTCCAAATTCGCTTTATGGTTATGAATATTGGGGTGTAAACGCAGCAAACGGTAACCCGGTTTATGTTAAAGCAAATGGTGCTTTAGTACAAGGAAACATTACAACTCAAGCATATGCTGCCTTTGATCCAGCTAACCCAACTAACGTTTCTACAGCAGCAACTTTAGCTAGTTCAGACAGAAAAATATTAGGAAATACATTACCTACTTATTTTGGAGCATTTACATCTACTATGACATACAAAAATTTCGATCTTGGATTTATGTTACGCTTTAGTGGTGGAAACAAGGTTTTCAATTCAACAAGAAGAGATAATTTAAATCAAGATTTAAACAATAACAGTACTGAAATTTTAGGAAGATGGCAAAGTACTGCAGAACCTGGAGATGGAATAACACCAAAAATGTGGGCTGGGCGTGGTAATTTCATAAATCTAGCTACTGCTGCCAGTACAAGATTTGTTGAAGATGGTGATTTTATCAGTTTAGATAATGTTTCATTTGGATATACACTTCCATCTTCATTATTGGAGAGAATAAAAGTGGAAAAAATCCGATTCTTTATTCAAGCCCAAAATTTACTAATCATTACAGATTACACAGGAATAAACCCAGAAATGGAAACTTATGGGGTAGATTTAAATGGTACTCCACGTGCTCAAATTGTCTCAATGGGTATTAACGTTAATTTATAATAATTATGAAAAAATATATAAAACTCACAACAGTAATGGTTATGTCGTTTTTGATTCATTCATGTAGTGAAGAAAAAGTATTAGATTTAGAACCAGTAAACAACATCTCTAATGATGCTTCATATACTACCCCATCCCTAATTGCATTATCTGTTAATGGAATGTACAATGCAGCTCAAATAGGATATTACAATGGAACCGGAGGAAGAGGATATGTTTGGGGGTCAGCCTTTGTACAACAAGGAGATAATAGAGGTGAAGACGTTGTTAATTTACAAGCTTTCTATCAATTTACCTATCAGGCAACTTATGATGTAAACTCAGCAAACAATGTTTACTACTGGGTTGATGCTTATCGTTTAATAAACCGTTGTAACCTAGTAATAGAGGGAGTTACAAAAGCGGTTTCTAATAATGTGATTACTGCGGCTGTTGGTGACAACTACATAGGGCAGGCCAAATTTTTGAGAGCAATAACGCATTTTGAATTGCTTGCTCATTTTGCAAGACCTTACAACTTTACAGCTGGTGCTACCCACCCTGGATTACCTTACAGAGAAGTAGGTATAGATACTCAAGCTGAAATAGATGCAGAATCTCCTAAAGGAAGAAATACTGTTGCTGAATGTTACACAAAAATACTTGCTGACTTAACTGATGCTGAAGCAAAAATTTCACAAACTGCTGATAAAAGTTTGGCAACTAAAAATGCAGCAATAGCTTTTAAAACTAGAGTAAATCTTCACAAAAGAGATTGGGCTGCTGTGATTACAGAAGCTTCGAAAACAATGGCAGGCATTGCTCTTACTGCAACACCAGAAGCTCCTTTTGTTTTGGCAAACAATCTTTCAAACTCAGAGTCTATTTTTTCGATCAAACACGGAGCAGCTGGAGGACAAAATCCTGGGGTAAATGCTGCCTTAGCATCTCAATACAAAACGAGACGTTTGGTTTGTATTAGTCCAATAATATGGAGAGACCCTAGCTGGTTAGCTGATGACAAACGAAGAACAGAAGGTACATTAATAGAAACAGTATCAGGCATAAAATACACTAATAAATACAAAGATGGTGTTTCTTATACAGATGCAGCTCCAGTAATCAGGTATGCAGAAGTACTATTGAATTTGGCAGAAGCACAAGCCAGAACAAATGATTTGACAAATGCTATTCTAAACCTAAACAAAGTAAGAAATAGATCTTTGGCAGATCCAGCAACGCAAGCTTATACTTTAACTGGCATGAACCCTTTGACAAATCAAGCAGGTGTTGTAGGTGCTATTCTTAAAGAAAGAAGAATTGAATTCTTGATGGAAGGTCGTAGATGGTCTGATATTCACCGTCTACAAAATGATGATTTATTCCCTATTGATGGAATTCCCGCTAAGGTAGGAAATGGTTCAGTAACTGCTGCAATGTTTAGCGCTGCTGGACCTTATACTGGACCTTATGGAGAAGCAGCCATACCAAGTTCTAATTTTAGAATATTATGGCCAATACCATTATTAGAAACAAATGTTAATCCAGTATTATTGGCTGAACAAAATCCAGGATGGTAATGTTTAAATGTCAAAATAGTTTCAGCTGTTTTCTTGTCTGAAACTAATAATAATACTTTAATAGTAAAAAGATATATACATTTTTTAGACAGTAGTAAGCATATGCTTACTACTGTTTTTTTTGTTACCACCTTTATTATTTTCAAAGCATATTTGATTAGAAGTTCATAAATTATTTTATCAAGAAAAGTATAATCTTTACAGAAAATTCTAAAAGGAGAATTAAGTTTTGCAAAAGCGAAAAGAATTTGAATTCTTTTTAACAGATGTTATATTGTTTAATAACGGATATTTAAATTACTCGTATTTGTCAAGTTGCAGTTCATAACTAATTTATGTTCTATTGTTTGTCCTATAAATTGTTGTGTTTTTTTATTTATATGTTTTTATCCTTTACCTTTGCTGGATATGTCAGTAGAATAATTGCTTAATTATAACCGTTTCAAATGAGGATTTTCTTTTCTTTAATTTTTTTAGTTTTTCCGGTACTCTTGTTTTCGCAGAAAAAAAAGCAGGTTAATAGTGCTAAAGAAATTGATTATAACAGCAAATATAATTCTTCGGACTCCATAAAGAAGAAAAAAGCGCCTGAGGCAACTTATGATATGTATCAGTTTATTTCACTGGATAGAGATACTACATATATTGATACCACTCAGTCTATCAGAAAATCATATAGTCATAATTATTTGAGAAAAGATAATTTTGGACTTTTGGCTTTTCCTAATGATGGTCAAACATACAATACTTTGCAATATGGATTAAGTGGTTTTTCGCCTTATCCGGAATTTGGTTTTACTGCAAAACAGTTTAATTACATGAAAGCCAATGATATTAAATATGCTAATGTTGCGACTCCTGTAACCGAACTGTATTTTAAAACAACTATACAGCAAGGCCAGTCTGTAGATTCCTATTTTGCTTTAAATGTATCTCCAAGACTTAATTTTTCTATAGCATATAGAGCTTTACGCTCGGAAGGGAGATATATAAATCAGGAGTCCAAATCGGGAAATTTTAGATTTACAACGAGTTATAATTCTAAAAACGGACGATTCGTTGCCAATATGCATTATACGTCTCAGAAAATCGAAAATGAAGAGAATGGAGGGATTAGCAGTGTAAGTGATTTTACAGGTGGAGATTCTTCGTTTGATAATAGAGCTAGATTAGGCGTGTATTTTGAGGATGCTAATTCGGCATTAAAAGGAGGGCGTTTTTTCTTCGATCAGGCTTTTAGAATCAATCCGACAAAAGGGGCTAATAATCTGTATTTTACTAATCAGTTTAATTATGAACAAATATATTATGGTTATACGCAGCAAACAATAGCTTCATCTGTTGGCGGGAAATTGGTAAACCGTTTTGGAGAATCATTTGTAACCAGCGGTATCGATGATACTACGGATTATAATAAAATGTACAACAAGGTTGGGCTGGTATATGAAAATTCAACATTGGGTTCGTTTACTTTTTTTGCCGATGATCTGCGTTCCAATTATTACTATAATAATATATTGTACTTAGATGGAGGTATTACAGTTCCAAATCTGTTGAGCCAAAAGATAAATACTTTAGGAGGACAGTACAATTACCGTAAGGATAAATGGAATGGTAAATTTTTATATTCGAAATCAATAACTGATGAAAAGTTATACAGCATAGACGCCTCTGCAGTATATGACTGGAATGATGAAAATCAGCTGTCATTCCGCTACCAAAGCATGAATAAACTGCCAAACAATAATTATCTTTTGTTTCAGAGCAGTTACAAGGAATACAATTGGTCTAAGGATTTTGTAAATGAGAAAATAAATTCGATCAGCGTAAATGCCGATACCAAATGGGGTGCATTATCTGTACAGCTTAATACTATAAAGGACCATTTATATTTTGCTGATATTACTAATGCTTCTCAACGTAAAGACAGCATGCAGATAGTAGCTCCTAAACAATATGGTAAAGCAATTAATTTTGCTTCGCTAAAGATTTCAAGAGAATTTGTTGTTGGAAAATGGGCATTGGATAATACTTTGTTATTTCAAAAAGTCGATCAGCCGGATGCGGTTTTGAATGTTCCGGAATTTGTGACGCGAAACACTTTATATTATACTAATTCTTTGTTTGATAAGAAATTGCTTTTCCAGACAGGTTTAGAACTAAATTATTTTACCAGTTATTACACTAACAATTATAATCCTGTAATTGGAGAATTTTTTGTTCAAGACCGGGTAAAAATTGGAAATTCTCCTCTTCTTGATTACTTTGTTAACTTTAAAATACAGCGTACCAGAATTTATTTTAAAGCAGAGCACTTTAATTCTTTGTTTTCTAAAAACAATTATTTTTCGGATGCCAATAATCCATATCGTGATTTCTTAATCCGTTTTGGATTAGTTTGGAATTTCTTTAATTGATTTTATAACAAAACAGCTTTAAAAAGTTAGTTTAAATAAAAAATAATACTAATTTTACTTCCATATGAACTATATAGAAATGCTATAGTTTAAGTTGTAACTTCTGAAAAATAACTAAATGGAATACTCTGAAAATATATTAGGAACAATTGGGAATACTCCTTTAGTAAAGCTCAATAAAATAGTTTCTGGAATTGATGCTTTAGTGCTTGCCAAAGTGGAGACATTCAATCCTGGTAATTCGGTAAAAGACCGTATGGCCGTAAAAATGATTGAAGATGCCGAAGCTGACGGCCGTTTACAGCCGGGTGGAACTATAATCGAAGGAACCTCTGGAAATACAGGAATGGGGCTTGCATTAGTGGCAATCATCAAAGGATATAAATTGATTTGTGTGATTTCGGATAAGCAATCTAAGGAAAAAATGGATATTCTTCGCGCAGTAGGTGCTAAAGTGGTGGTTTGTCCAACCGATGTGGAGCCGACAGATCCGCGTTCGTATTATTCAGTTTCCAAAAGACTGGCCGAAGAAACACCAAATTCCTGGTATGTGAACCAATATGATAATTTATCCAATTCATTAGCACATTACGAGCAGACTGGTCCTGAAATTTGGAAACAGACCGAAGGAAAGATTACTCATTTTGTTGTTGGAGTTGGTACTGGCGGAACGATTTCAGGTGTTGGTAAATTTTTGAAAGAGAAAAACCCAAACATAAAAATATGGGGAATTGATACCTATGGATCGGTATTCAAGAAATACCACGAAACCAGAATCTTTGACGAAAATGAAATTTATTCTTATATCACCGAAGGTATAGGCGAAGATATTCTGCCAAAAAATGTTGACTTTTCTTTGATTGACGGTTTCACCAAAGTAACTGATAAAGATGCCGCTGTTTATACCAGAAAAATTGCACTCGAAGAAGGGATTTTTGTTGGGAATTCAGCTGGTGCTGCTATAAAAGGTTTATTGCAGTTAAAGGAGCATTTCAAACCAGAGGATGTGGTTGTGGTATTGTTTCATGATTCGGGAAGCCGTTATGTGGGCAAAATGTTCAATGACGACTGGATGCGCGAAAGAGGATTTTTGGACGAGGATTTTACTAAGGCAGAGGACATAATCAAAGATCATATCAATAAACAGCTTATTGTAGTTCGCACCGAAGAATTGGTTTCGCACGCAATTGATCGTATGAGAAAGTACAACATTTCACAAATTCCTGTCGTTGATATTACTGGATTTGTTGGTTCTGTTGATGAAACCGATTTGTTTAGAAGTTACATGGCCGATAAAAATGTGATTGATAAACCCATCAAAGAAGTAATGGGAAAACCTTTTCCTGTTGTGAAATTGAGTACATCAATAGAAGATGTATCTAAATTTTTCTCCAAAGATAATGATGCCGTTTTAGTAGATCTTGAAAACGGGAATCATCAAATAATCACGAAGTCGGATATTATTAGGTCGATGAAGTAAGTATATTTTGATTGAGATTTTGTACAATGCATAAAATCTCAATCTATCTTTGAATCTAAAGTCTGCATTCTAAAGTCTGCAATCTAAAATCTAAAATTCCAATGACCTTTACCGCAATAGACTTTGAAACCGCAACTGCTTATCATCCTTGTTCCGTAGGAATCGTTACCGTCGAAAATGGTGTTATTGTAGATGAGTTTGTGACTCTGATCAAACCGCCTAATAATGAGTATAATCCTTTTACGATACAAGTTCATGGAATTTATCCAAGAGATACAGTAAATTCGAAAACCTTTATAGAAGTATTTCCTGAAATTCAAAAAAGACTTCAAAACAGAGTAGTGGTTGCACACAATGAAAGTTTTGACCGTAATGTTTTGGCTAAATCAATGGCGCTTTACGGTTTGAAATACGAAGATTTGAATATAGGTTCCCGTTGGGAATGTACCGTGAAAATATATAAATCCAAAGGTTTAAAACCTACAAAACTCAGCGACTGCTGTCGAGAAATGAATATAAAATTGAATCATCACGAAGCCTTGTCGGACGCCATAGCTTGTGCCAAATTATATTTGCTGAGATAGTTTTTCTAGCTCCCTCTCCTTTGGAGAGGGCGGGAGGGTGAGGTTTTTTTTGTTTTGTAAGACAAGTTGTTTGTTTTTTTATTACTTTAGATAAATAGTCTGGTATTTAAAGAAGTATAAAACGAAACAAAATGAAAGAAGATTTTCTCCATTACCTTTGGAAGTTCAAAAAGTTTGACACTTTAAATTTAAAAACTTTTAACCAAGAGGAAATCACTATCAGTAATACAGGTCAGTATTTGCAATTGGCTGGTCCTGATTTTTTTAATGCTCAAATTACTATTGGAAATCAAAAGTGGGCAGGAAATGTTGAAATTCATGTCAAATCCTCTGATTGGTATGTGCATCATCATGAGAAAGATGCAGGTTATGAAAATGTAATTTTACATGTGGTTTGGGAACATGATACAGAAATTTTCAGAAGTGATAATTCCGAAATTCCAGTTCTTGAACTTAAAAATTATGTTTGCCCTTCAATCCTTAATAATTATCAAAAGCTAGTAGCTCCCAAGTCATGGGTTTTCTGCGAAAAGCAATTAACAGAGATTCCAGAGTTTGTATTAAAAAATTGGCAGGAGCGATTGTTTTTTGAGCGTTTGGAAAGAAAATCAAAACCGATATTGGAATTATTAGAGCATACAAATAATGACTGGGAATCTGTTTTGTTTCAACTTTTAGCCAAAAATTTCGGATTGAATACTAATGGAGAAGCGTTTCTTAAAATTGCTCAGTCTATCCCCTTTTCAGTAATCCGAAAAGAATGCTTTGAAGTTGAAAATCTCGAAGCTTTATTGTTCGGTTCAGCAGGGTTGTTGGATGCGGAGAAAGAAGATGCTTATTTTAAAGATTTGAAATTTAGGTATTTTTATCTGCTTCATAAATATCAAATAGAAAAAAGCTTTATTGAGTCGGTACAGTTTTTTAGACATAGACCCGATAATTTTCCTACGATTCGGCTTTCACAATTGGCCAACTTATTTCATAAACAGCAAAATTTATTTTCGAAAATAAGCAATTTAAATGCTGTTGAGGTAATTTATGAAATTTTCCAGGTTTCGGTGACCTCATATTGGGAGACACATTATCAATTTGACAAGGAAAGCCCGAAGAAGAAAAAAGCATTATCTAAGTCTTTTATGGATTTGTTGATTCTAAATACGGTTATTCCGTTGCAATTTGCTTATGCCAAAAGTCTGGGAAAAGAAGCTTCAGAAGATTTAATAACTGTTTTAAATGATGTAGAAGCTGAAAAGAATTCGATAGTAGAGAAGTTTGGTTCATTTGGAATAAAAGCTAAAAATGCTTTTGAAACACAATCTTTATTACAGCTCAAAAACGAATATTGTAACAAGAATAAGTGTTTAGATTGTGCTATTGGTGTTGAATTGCTAAAAACAAACTGATTTGTAATTCAGCATTTATTATATCAAATATCATATCAGTATTGAATCTGAAATTTTGTAATTTTGTCAAAACTCATTACCTAGAATTATGCGGGCAGTAATTAAATTGAAATTCTTTTTAGAAAAATACGGTTTTCATGTGTCATCCCGATTGGCAGATAAATTAGGAATGCGTGTTACGAACGTTCGTTTATTTTTTATCTATATTTCTTTTGTAACTGCTGGTTTAGGATTTGGAGTGTATCTTACTTTAGCTTTTTGGATTAAACTAAAGGACTTAGTTCGTGCCAAACGAACTTCTGTTTTCGATTTATAGAATTAAAAACAAGACATAAAAAAAGGGATTTTAAAGTGGTTAAGCTTTAAAATCCCTTTTTAATTTTATGAAAAATTATTTTTCCGGATTGTTCAATTTACTGTTTTTCTTTCCGTATACAAAGTAGATTGCAACTCCTAAAGCCATCCAGACAACTAGTCTCACCCAGCTTTCGTTTGGCAATGAATACATTAATGCTAAACAGATTATGATTCCAGCGATAGGAACAAACGGAACTAATGGAGTTTTGAAAGATCTTGGTGCATCCGGCATTTTTTTACGCATTACCATAACACCGATACAAACTAATACGAAAGCTAATAAAGTTCCGATGCTTACCATATGACCTAAATCGCTTACAGGAACAAGGCCTGCAAATATACTTACGAAAACCAAAAAGAAAAGATTAGTTTTCCAAGGAGTACGGAATTTAGGATGGATAGAGCTGAAAAAAGGAGGTAATAAACCATCTTTACTCATGGTGTAAAACACACGGCTTTGTCCCATAAGCATTACAAGCATTACTGAAGTATATCCGGCTAAAATAGCAACGATTAATCCAGTTTGTAAAAAGTCATATCCTGTTTTTGCAAAAGCAGTTGCTGCAGGTTTCGCATCACCGGCAAATTCTGAATAGTTTACCAGACCTGTCATTACGTGGGCAAATAACACATACAGTATTGTACAGATTATTAATGAACCCAAAATTCCGATTGGCATTCCTTTTTGAGGATTTTTTGCTTCTTGCGCAGCCGTTGATACGGCGTCAAAACCAATAAATGCAAAAAATACAGTTCCAGCTCCGGCTGCAATTCCACTCCATCCGAATTCTCCAAAAACTCCTGTATTTTCTGGAATATATGGGGTGTAGTTTGCAGTGTCAATAAAACTCCATCCCAAAACGATGAAAATAATAACTACGGCTACTTTTACAACAACTAAGAAGTTATTTAATGAAGCAGATTCTTTTGTTCCTCTGATTAACAATAAGGATAACATTGATACTATGAAGATGGCTGGCAAGTTTACAATTCCACCCTCTATTACTGTTCCATCACTAAGTTTTAGTGTTTCCCAAGGTGAACATATAAACTCATGGGGGAGATGTATGTCATATTTGTTTAATAATTCCAGTAAATAACGCGACCAGCTCACGCCGACAGTAGCGGCACCCAGTGCGTATTCTAAAACTAAATCCCAACCAATAATCCAAGCCATAAATTCTCCCATAGTAGCATACGAATAAGTGTAGGCGCTACCTGCAACAGGGATCATAGAAGCAAATTCGGCATAGCAAAGTCCTGCAAATGCACATCCAACGGCTGCTAAAATAAAAGATAAAGTAACTGCTGGTCCGGCATGTTCTGCCGCTGCAATGCCTGTTAATGAGAATAATCCGGCTCCAATAATGGCACCAACTCCAAGCGCAACAAGTGATCGTGAAGATAAGGTTCTTTTTAAGCCTTTTTCAGATTCGGATGCTTCATTAAGCAATACCGAAAGTGGTTTAGTTTTCCAAATTGACATACTATATATTTTGGTTAAATGTTATTAAGGTTCAAATGTATCGTTTTTTATAAAAAATAAAAACAATTATCTTCTTTTAAGTTATAAAAACTTTAAGATTTATGTGAAAATCATGTTAATTTTTGATTATAAGTTGATTTTCATTCAGTTATGAAAAAATAAAGATAAAATAAATTGTTGATAAGAAATATACGTATTTGATATTTTTCTTAATAAAATGAAATTTTTTATCTTAATTTATATTTTGAAAAAAAACGATAAATGTTTTTGTAAATGGATTTTAGACAGAAAATAAATTTTTTGAAATTTACTAAGGAACAGCGAACAGGGATTTTTTTGCTTTTTGGAATTATTATTGTTTTGCAGCTGGTGTATTATTTTATGGATTTTAATCCGATTCAGGAAAAAGATTCGGGTAAGCAGCAATGGCTTTCTTTGCAGACAGAAGTAGATTCTTTAAAATTGCATAAGTCCGCTTCTAAGCCTGTCATGTATCCTTTTAATCCAAATTTTATTTCTGATTATAAAGGTTATAAGCTCGGAATGTCTGTTGAAGAAATTGACCGTCTTCTGGCTTTTAGAAAGCAAAATAAATTCGTTAATTCTGCTAAAGAGTTTCAAAGCGTCACAAAAGTTTCAGATTCATTATTGAGTACAATGTCTCCGTTTTTTAAATTCCCGGATTGGGTAAATAAAAAACACAATAATAGTTATGAAAATTTTGCAGATAAGTCTTTTACGAAAAAAGAAAAAATAATTATTATCGATATAAATCAAGCCACTAAAGAGGATTTGATTAAAATTAATGGAATTGGAGAAGCAATATCGTTGCGGATTTTAACCCAAAAAGAAAAGTTAGGAGGATTTGTTTCTATGGAACAGCTTAAAGAAGTTTGGGGACTATCTTCTGAGGTAATTCTAAATTTGAGTAAGCACTTTGCTGTTACAAAACTTCCCAACTTGAATAAAATTGATATTAACAATGCTTCATTAAAAGAGCTTTCTCAGTTTTTTTATTTCAAACAGGATTTGGCTAGACAGATTGTAAAATATAGAAGCATGAACGGTGATTTTAAAAATATTGAGGATTTAGCAAAAATTAACAACTTTCCTGTTGAAAAAGCAGATTTTATTAGCTTATATTTGAGCTTTTAATATAAATGACATTTATGATGAATTTTGATTATAACGAAACACAATCTTTAATAGCACAATCTATAAAGGATTTTGCAGAGAAAAATATAAGACCATATATAATGGAGTGGGATGAAGCTCAAATTTTTCCGACTCAGCTTTTTAAAAAATTAGGTGAGATGGGATTTATGGGCGCTTTGATTCCTGTTGAATTGGGCGGTTCAGGATTGGGTTATCATGAATACATTACGATCGTTGAGGAAATTTCAAAAGTAGATCCTTCTATAGGATTGTCTGTTGCTGCTCACAATTCATTATGTACAAACCATATTCTCACTTTTGGAAACGAAGAACAAAAGAAAAAATGGATTCCAAAACTTGCCACTGCTGAACACATTGGTGCTTGGGGCTTAACTGAACACAATACTGGTTCCGATGCCGGCGGAATGAATACGACTGCTGTTCGAGATGGCGATTTTTGGATGGTAAATGGAGCAAAAAACTTTATTACACATGCTATTTCTGGTGATATTGCCGTGGTAATTGTTCGTACTGGCGAAAAAGGCGACTCAAAAGGAATGACTGCATTTGTATTCGAAAAAGGAACGCCTGGATTTACATCAGGGAAAAAAGAAAATAAATTAGGAATGCGCGCCAGTGAAACTGCCGAATTGATTTTTGATAATTGCCGTATTCCTGATGCTAACAGATTAGGTGAAGTAGGGCAGGGATTTGTTCAGGCGATGAAGATTCTTGATGGCGGGCGTATTTCAATTGGTGCTTTGTCTTTGGGAATTGCCAAAGGTGCTTATGAAGCGGCTTTGAAATATTCTAAGGAAAGACATCAGTTCGGGAAACCTATATCCGATTTTCAGGCAATATCTTTTAAATTGGCCGATATGGCTACCGAAATAGAAGCATCCGAATTATTATTGCACAAAGCGGCCTTTTTGAAAGAACAGCACAGACCTGTAACAACGTTAGGAGCAATGGCCAAAATGTATTCTTCCGAAGTTTGTGTAAAAGTAGCGAATGATGCAGTCCAGATACATGGAGGTTACGGATATACAAAGGATTATCCAGTAGAAAAATTCTATAGAGATTCGAAATTATGTACCATAGGCGAGGGTACTACCGAAATTCAAAAATTGGTGATTTCAAGGAATTTATTAAAGTAATTATTTGGGCGTGCCACCATACTAATAAAGGAGCAAATGCAGTTTGTGTGTATTCGCTCCTTTATTAGTATGCTGTCAGGCTGTCCGCGTTACTTCGGTAACTTGCTTCCATCCTTTACGCGAGACCAAGAGTATTTACGGTTTGGATACTATTTTTGTCGCTGATATAAAATAAATTCAAAAAAATAAAAATAAAGTGCTTGAAATTAAAAATAATTTTTACTTTTGCACACTTAACGAAAGGGGGTGATAAAATTATGTTAATTATACCAATTAAAGACGGAGAAAATATCGATAGAGCACTTAAGCGCTACAAAAGAAAATTCGATAAAACTGG
This sequence comes from uncultured Flavobacterium sp., assembly GCA_963511795.1. Taxonomy (GTDB): domain Bacteria; phylum Bacteroidota; class Bacteroidia; order Flavobacteriales; family Flavobacteriaceae; genus Flavobacterium. The sequence continues at coordinate 32,551 of CAUPKP010000041.1, forward strand.
AACTGTAAGACAATTAAGAGCGCGTACTGCTTTTATTAAGCCATCAGTTATCAATAGAATGAAATTCCAAAAAGCAGCTTATATTCAAAATATGAGAGATAGTATCGAGAACATCTAATACTGTCATTGCATTTTAAAATAAATTACCGTTAGTAATTAAAGTTTCTTAACTTTGATTCTAACGGTTTTTTTATGACTACAAATAATAAAGATGCATTTAGATATTATCTGCAATTAGAAAAAAAATATTCTCCACATACTGTGAATGCTTACTTAAATGATATCTCCTATTTTGAGGTGTATAATAAGGAGTGTTTTGAGCAGGATGTTATTGATCAGGTTAATTACAGTCAGATTAGAAGCTGGATTGTTGCGCTTGTAGATGATGGTGTTTCTAATGGTACTGTAAATAGAAAAATAGCTTCCTTAAAAGCTTTCTATAAATTTCTTTTAAAAATAAAACAAATCCAGGTTAATCCATTGTTAAAGCATAAAGCTTTGAAAACGGAAAAAAAACTTCAGATTCCTTTTTCGGAAAAAGAATTGACCGATGCGCTGTCTCAAAATTCAGTTGCCGAAGGATTTCAGGAAGTTAGGGATAAACTTATCGTAGAATTATTTTATACTGCTGGAATTCGAAGAACTGAACTTATTCACTTAAAGCTTTCGAATGTGAATCTTGGAGCTGGTACTATAAAGGTGCTGGGAAAGAGAGATAAAGAGCGGATTTTACCTGTTTTGCCTGTTGTGATACAACAGTTTCAGTTGTATCTAAAAGAGCGTTCATTGTTGGGATACATTGAGGATGAGCAATATTTGTTCGTTACAAAAAAAGGGTTAAAATTAAGTGATTCTTTTGTGTATCGATTAATAAATTCATACTTTAGTACTGTCTCCGAGAAGGTAAAAAAAAGTCCTCATATATTAAGGCATACTTTTGCGACCCACTTATTAAACAACGGAGCCGATTTGAATTCAGTTAAAGAGTTATTAGGACATTCTAGTTTGGCTTCTACGCAGATTTATACCCATAGCAGTTTGTTTGAACTTAAAAAAGTATATCAAGAGGCGCATCCTAGGAATAAAAAATAATTCTGAAATGTTTAACCATTAAATAGATTGATTATGAAGGTAAATGTTCATGCAGTTAACTTTACTGTTGACAAAAAGCTAGTAGATTTCGTTCAAGAGAGAATGGATAAATTGGAGAAATATTATGATAGAGTCGTCTCTTCTGATGTTTTTTTGAAAGTAGAAAAGACAAGTGAAAAGGAAAATAAAAATGTTGAGATAAAGATTAATGTCCCGGGAGATGATTTTTTGGTTGAAAAACAGTGCAAATCTTTCGAGGAAGCGGTCGAACAAGCGGCGGAATCTCTAGAGCGTTTGCTGGTAAAACGTAAAGAAAAGTTAAGAACACATATTTAATTTAAATTTTTTTCAAAAAATGTTTTGATTAAAAGATAAAATCTCTACATTTGCAGTCCGTTAGAAATAGCGGACTTTTTTTATTGAAATCGCCAGCGTAGCTCAGTTGGCTAGAGCAGCTGATTTGTAATCAGCAGGTCGTGGGTTCGAGTCCCTCCGCCGGCTCTTTTTTCCAATGCGATTTGGAATAGTTCATGCAGTTATTGATAAAAAAAATGGGGAGATACTCAAGCGGCCAACGAGGGCAGACTGTAAATCTGCTGTGTGAACTTCGCAGGTTCGAATCCTGCTCTCCCCACAAAATTAATTTAGAATATAGTGTTCTGAATTAAAATCTTAAATCCTTAACGAGGATTCTGCCGACTTAGCTCAGGGGTAGAGTGCTTCCTTGGTAAGGAAGAGGTCACGGGTTCAATTCCCGTAGTTGGCTCAAGTAAGTAGGAAATTGAAATAAATATATAAACTAGATTAAAAATTAAGTAAAATGGCAAAAGAAACCTTTAACCGTTCGAAACCACACTTAAATATTGGTACGATCGGACACGTAGATCACGGTAAAACTACTTTAACAGCAGCAATCACAAAAGTGTTATCTGATGCTGGTTACTGTCAAGCAAAATCATTTGATCAAATTGATAATGCTCCTGAAGAAAAAGAAAGAGGTATTACAATTAATACATCACACGTTGAGTACGAAACTGCTAACCGTCACTACGCACACGTTGACTGTCCAGGTCACGCGGATTACGTAAAAAACATGGTTACTGGTGCTGCTCAAATGGACGGTGCTATCCTTGTTGTAGCTGCAACTGACGGACCAATGCCACAAACTCGTGAGCACATCCTTTTAGGTCGCCAAGTAGGTATTCCTAGAATGGTAGTTTTCATGAATAAAGTGGATATGGTTGATGATGCTGAGCTTTTAGAGTTAGTTGAAATGGAAATCAGAGACTTATTGTCTTTCTACGAATATGATGGTGACAACTGTCCAGTTATTCAAGGTTCTGCTTTAGGTGGATTGAATAATGATGCTGCTTGGGTTCCTAAAATTCTTGAATTGATGGAAGCTGTAGATTCTTGGATCGAAGAGCCAATCCGTGATACTGAGAAACCATTCTTGATGCCAGTTGAGGATGTATTTACAATTACTGGTCGTGGAACTGTTGCTACAGGTCGTATCGAAACTGGTATTGCTAATACAGGAGATGCGGTTGAAATCATTGGTATGGGAGCTGAAAAATTAACTTCTACTATTACAGGAGTTGAGATGTTCCGTAAAATCCTTGATAGAGGTGAAGCTGGAGATAACGTAGGTTTATTGTTAAGAGGTATTGATAAAGAATCTATCAAAAGAGGAATGGTTATCATTAAGCCAGGATCAGTAAAACCACACGCTACTTTCAAAGCTGAAGTTTATATCTTGAAAAAAGAAGAAGGTGGACGTCATACTCCATTCCAT
>CAUPKP010000042.1:0-32595 GCA_963511795.1 uncultured Flavobacterium sp.
ACACTAAACTTACCACTTTCAAAAACAGAAACTATTTCTCGTTTAAAATCTTCTGAATAACGTCGAAACTTTCGAATATTCTTTAAATTTGCTTTCATATAAATTGACTTTTGTGGTCAACCTATATCAGGGACGTACATAGTTCTTTTTTCTTGATTCTTTCCTCTTTATTCTTTTTACACTATTTTTGCAAAATGATAAAATGGATGCAAAACCTGTTTTCATCAACAAAAACAGAAGAGAACATAGATAACATGAAGAAATTTTTAATTGTTGGCTTAGGCAACATAGGCTCCGAATACGTAAATACCCGACACAACATTGGTTTCAAAGTCGTAGATTTCCTGGCCAAGAAAGAAGGCCTTTCATTCGAAACCGTAAAACTGGGCGCATTAGCCGAATACAAATTCAAAGGCAGAACCTTTTTATTACTCAAACCCAACACCTACATGAACTTGAGCGGAAAAGCCGTAAAATATTGGATGGACAAAGAAAACGTCCCACTCGAAAACATATTGATTATAACCGATGATTTAAATCTATCATTCGGAACTATCCGAATCCGAAAAAAAGGCAGTGACGGAGGCCACAATGGACTCAAGAACATCAATCTCGTTCTAAACACACAAGAATACACCCGCTTCCGTTTTGGCATCAGTGATGAGTTTAAAAAAGGACAGCAGGTAGATTATGTACTTGGAGACTGGGACGACAATGAAAAAACTAAACTTCCTGAAAGACTGGAACTCGCCTCCGAAATAATAAAATCATTTGGAACAGCAGGAGCAGAACACACCATGACTGCTTATAATGGAAAATAAACAGCTTTTTACAAAGCATACAAATGAAAAAAACTCAAAGCCTTACAATCCGTATGGCTTTGAGTTTTTTTTTTCAGTGCAGATATCTGCGAAATCAAGATACTCTCAAAAAAGGATCATGACTTAAGCCATTTCATGCTTTAGAACAATCTGCTCTTCGATTGCATCCCAGAGAGCTATTCTTTTTTCTAAAGCTAAAATAGAAACATTTTGCACCTCCGACCATTTTTTTGGATCCTCACCACAAAGCTCTTTTATCATTGTCATAGCCATTGGACCATGCTCATCTGCATCTAATTCAATATGTCTTTCAAAATAATAAAGAAGTTTCTCTAATTTATAATCCGGAAATTTGGATTGAAACTGCTTCAAAATTTCTGTAAACATAACTGGAATCAAATCTTCACGGCCAAAAGTAAATGCCGCTGCAATTTCATGAGGCTTTCCTTCTTCAATAACTTTAAATGTAAAATCGAGAAACGCTTTGATATTTGGATGTAAATCACTTTTTTTAACAGCAACAAATATATTCTTAAGCGAATTAACCTGTGATAAAAACTGTTCTATAGAAATTGTTTTTGCTCCGCAATCCTGCATAGCCTCCAGATACATTTCAAAATGGCTTAAATGTCTGCCATCCATACTTAAATCACTTTCTTCTGCCAATACAATTTCATTGATTAAATATCGCGTTTCAGGATATGGCGTTGCGAACCAAGGTGTTGTTGTGCAGGTTAATTTACTTTGTAACGCTTTTAAAAGCGACATAAAATCCCAAACAGCATATACATGATTTTCTAAGAATTGATGTAAATCTTCAATCGTATTTATTTTAGCGTATAAAGAATGATTTAATAATTGTTGTTTTTGAGTCTGAATGCTAGAGTTGATTGTTGAAATATTCATTGGGGAAATTTTTGTGTAAAAGTAAAAAAGCTTCTCGTTTCCAAGAAGCTTTTACTATCAATTTTATAAATACTTTAATAGTTGTTTAGTTCTATTTAAAAGCAGGAATTCCAGTAATATCCATGCCTGTGATTAGCAAGTGAATGTCGTGTGTTCCTTCGTAGGTAATTACCGACTCTAAGTTCATCATGTGACGCATGATAGAATATTCTCCAGTGATTCCCATGCCGCCGAGCATTTGTCTAGCTTCACGTGCAATATGGATGGCCATATCGACATTATTTCTTTTGGCCATAGAGATTTGAGCAGTTGTTGCTCTTCCTTCATTTCTTAAAACACCAAGTCTCCAAGTCAGTAATTGCGCTTTTGTAATTTCAGTAATCATCTCGGCCAATTTCTTTTGCTGCAACTGTGTCCCAGCAATAGGCCTATCAAACTGAATTCTTTCTTTAGCATAACGCAAAGCCGTGTCATAGCAGTCCATTGCTGCGCCGATTGCTCCCCAAGCAATCCCGTAACGAGCAGAATCCAGACATCCAAGCGGTGCACCTAATCCAGATTTGTTAGGTAATAAATTTTCTTTTGGAACTTTTACATTATCAAAAATCAATTCTCCTGTTGAGGATGCGCGAAGGGACCATTTGTTATGAGTTTCTGGAGTAGTAAAACCTTCCATGCCACGCTCTACAATTAATCCGTATATTCTTCCTTCTTCATTTTTTGCCCAAACTATGGCAATATCTGCAAATGGCGCATTAGATATCCACATTTTGGCACCATTCAAAAGGAAATGGTCTCCCATGTCCTTAAAATTGGTAATCATGCTACTTGGATCTGAACCATGATTTGGTTCTGTAAGCCCAAAACAGCCCATGAATTCTCCAGTAGCTAATTTTGGAAGATATTTTATTCTTTGTTCTTCGTTTCCATATTTCCAAATAGGATACATCACTAGTGAAGATTGTACCGATGACGTAGAACGGACACCAGAATCACCGCGTTCTATTTCCTGCATAATTAAACCATAAGAAATTTGGTCTAATCCTGCACCGCCATATTCTACAGGAATATACGGTCCAAAACCGCCTATCTCTCCCAGTCCTTTTATGATTTGTTTCGGAAATTCTGCTTTCTGTGCATACTCTTCTATGATAGGCGAAACTTCACGTTTTACCCAAGCACGTGCAGAATCACGAACCAGTTTGTGTTCCTCACTTAATAAATCATCTAGGTTATAATAATCCGGGGCTTGAAATAAATCGGGTCTCATGATGTCTTTTTTAGTTAATACAAATCTACACAAAGAAATATAACAAAACTAATTCAAAATGTTGCAAAAATAATTTTAATTAAATTTTTATTTTAAAAGAACTGTTACAAGAGTTTAGGGTTAAGTAAATCGTTTTTCAATCCGTCTTTATAACCTAAAATTAATTTCGTTAGTTAAAGGCAAAATGTTGGATAGAGTGATACAATTTTGTAATATTGCGAAACAATCTAATAAATGTGAATCAACTGTTTTAACCCCAAATCAGTATAACCTAAAATTATGAAAAAAAAAATTACACTTCTTTTATTATTATTAGCAGGGTCACTAGGATACTCTCAAACACTGGATTGCAGTAAACTTAAAAACATCAAAGCGTACAATCCTGACTATCCTAAAAAAACGTTTGTGATAAAAGGCGCAACTCAAGAGAGTTATGACAATGGAGTTCTTCAGCTAGTCTGGAGCGTAAAGTGGTTAAGTGACTGTGAATACGAAGTTACCTGCACTAAAAAACTTACAGAGTCACAACTAGAGGTTGGCGACAAAATCGTGATGACAATTATTAGCATAGACGGTGATTGTTTTACCTTAAAAAGAACTTTTCATGCTAAAAATTTCCCAGATGGAGATGTCGATTCAGAAAACACTTACTGCATAGCAAAGTAACTGCCAGCTATTCAAATAATCTCAAATAAAAGTTCCAGTAATAATATGATTTTTTTAATCTCAAATTACTGGAACTTTTTTTATTACCAAATCCACCATTCAACTTTAGCACCTAAATACTGTCCCCAGCTTTTGGACCCGCTTTGCGCTAGATAAGGAGAATAAAGATTGTCAGCTGCAAATTCGTTATAATGAGCTATACTGTACACCAATCTGAAATGGGGTCTGGCCCAAACATCTCTAACGGCAGTAGGAACAAATGTCGGTGCAATGGTAAATTTAGTCATCTGTGCAAAGTCTTGTGTTCCGTCTTTTCTCCAAGTTAAATCGAATTCGTGAAGTAAATGCAGCCAGTCTTTTACAAACCATGTTCCTCTTGCCCCAACAGCAATATCCTGTTTGCGGTTAAATAATAATTGTTTGCCCAAGTAATCAGGAGCCTTATTCAGACTATCACTAGCTCCCCTGCTTTTAGTATAAATAGCATAACCGTTTAGGGAATAATTTTTGTTAATGTTTAGCAGAAATGTTTCGGTTAGAGCCAAAGAATAGGCCTTCCTAAAACTATTGGTTTCTAAATTAGGTGCTCCATATGTGACGTACGTCCTGCTGCTTCCCCCATCACCACCGTTAGCAATTCCAGTACCATAACGCGCACTTATTGAATTGAATGAACCAGGAAGTTTAGAAGATATATTTCTTAAATATTTTGCACCAACAACATAACCGTTATCAGCAGGATAATTGTAAAAAGTATCAATACCTTGCGCCATTCCCGATGGTAGCCGCTGATATTCTCCAAGTAACTTCACATATCCGCTATTGGTTTTTATTGTATGCTCTAGAACAGAAACATATCTGTTTCGCAACCCCAAAGTAGGAGTTCCATTTACGATATTAAGGTAAAAATTAGGAGGCAGGGTTGAAGTTGTATCAATTGAGCCCGTAAATATCACTGAAACCTGAGTGTTTTTGTGCTTAACTCCAACTCCTTGTCCAGAATGATCATCAAAATAGTAATGATCAATAATGTGTATGTCATCACCGCGAAATAGTCTTGCCCCAGCCCAAACACTCCATTCACTGCCCATTATATTATTGGCTTCTGCATACACTTCAGGCAGAGCAGTTGTGATTCCTCCAATTGATTTATTAGACACATTACCTATTAACTGCCCTTGAGTGGTATAAAAAGCGAAGCGGGCCTGAACATTGATTTTGGTTTTTTCCCCACCTGCAATAGCCGGATCAAAGTGTAATGCAGAAACAAGCTCGAAATAGTCGTTTTCTTCAAAACGCCCTCCAATAGATCCCATTCCGTTTAAATTTAAAGATTGCGGAAAATCACTATTGGGAGCACCTAAACTATAAGCTATTCCTGCTCGTCCATAACTGCCCAGAGAGAATTTTTTATTGGAAATACTCGGAGTTTGTGCGAATAAATACACTGAAAACAAAAAAAGGAAAACGAGGGTAAACTGTTTTTTCATAATTTCAATTTTTAAAAATTCAATGTTTAAAAAAATCTATACCGACTATGAATACCAGCTTTATTATATTGACGGCTCGCCTTTATAGTATCTTTTTACACTTAGTTTTTTTTTAAAACTATATCAAATTTAATATTTTTTTATGAAAAAAATTACGATTAAAACCCGAGATTTAAGAAGAAATGCTCTTTTTGAAGAAGAATAACTAAGAAGCTAAAAATATCTGCCGATAAGATTTTAATCAATTGTATTATTTTTTTCCTGAAGAGTTATACGGTCTTACATTTTTAAATAAAAGTCCTTTGTAAGTTCAATATATCTGGGAGTATAAATATGCCTTGCAGTTTCTATAATTAACTCATCTGAAAAAACAGCAGTATTTTCATTTCGGCCAAAAGCCAAAAGACTGCGTTTGGTTTCGGAGGTTGGAGACCCTTTTACGCGGGTAATTTTTAGAGGGTATAATTCATATTCTTTGGCAAGAGCCAAAAAATTTTCTTCTTCCTTGAAAGGAATAATAACGGAGAAGATTCCGTTTTCGGAAAGCAATAAAGCAGCAGCTTCAATCAAATCTTCAAAAGGCATCGCATCTTGAAAGCGGGCCAAGTCTCTTTGATTGTCATTTGATTTGTAATCTTCGCTATAAAAAGGAGGATTGGAAACAATTATATCGTATTCATCTTCTGGTTCTTCAACAAATTCATCTAGACCAGCGTGGAAACAAAATAAGCGGTCATTCCAAGGGGAATTTTCAAAATTATCTGTGGCTTGTTCGTAGGCATCTTCGTCAATTTCTAAAGCATCGATTTGCTGTGCTCCGCATCTTTGTGCCAGCATCAAAGCTATAATTCCAGTTCCCGTACCAATATCTAAAATGCTGAAAGGGTTGTTTTCAATAGGAGTCCAAGCACCCAGCAAAACACCATCAGTTCCAATTTTCATTGCACAACGGTCATGTTCAACAGAGAATTGTTTGAATTCGAATTTGGACATAGAGATATCAGATTGAAGGTTAACGAATGGTGCTTTCAGATTTTTCGATTAACCAAATAACCGATTAAACTTTTCTACAAATACATTTCAATCAAGCCTTTCGGTAAATCCATGATAACTTTTTTATTTTCTCGGTCGATTTTAACCAAGAAATGATCAATCATCGGAATTAAGATTTCAGCATCTCCTTTTAGTACTTCAAAAAGAGGCTGAGCTGTAGTGTCATTAATGGATTGAATTTCTCCAACATACCCAAGGCGTTTGTCTTCTACTTCAAAACCAATTACTTCGTGAAAGTAGAATTTATTACCCGAAAGTTTGGGTAACATTTTTAGAGGAAGATAAAGATCGCTTCCTAAAAGAGCATCTGCTGCTTCTTCCGTATTAATATCTTCAAAACGAATGCGAAGAAAATCGTTTTTGTGAAGAGAACTGTTTTCAATAAAAAAAGGAACCAAGTGTTTGTTGCATTCAACAAACACTGATTCCAAGTTTTCGTATAACTCAGGTTCGTCAGTATCTAAATAAGCTAAGACTTCCCCTTTGAAACTAAATTTTTTGGCAATTTTACCTAAATAGAAACAATCTTCTTTACGCATCGTCGCCTACTAAAATTATGCTTCAGTTGTTTCGTTATTTTCTTCTGCAGCTGGATCTTCTTCAGCTTCATCAACAACTTCTTCTTAAACAGCAGGAGTTGCAGCAGCAATAGCATCATCTTCTGCTTGAGCAGCATCAGCTAAACGTTTTGCATTTACAGCTTGTTCTGCTTTCAAAGCTTTAGCTTTAACATCAGCTTGCGCTTTAGTTAAGCCTTCTTTTTTAGCATCAACTTTTCCAGCTTTAGCCTCTAACCAAGCAGCTAATTTTGCATCAGCTTGTTCTTGAGTCAAAGCACCTTTACGAATACCTCCATCAAGGTGGTGTTTCAATAAAGCTCCTTTGTAAGAAAGAATAGCTTTTGCTGTATCAGTTGGCTGAGCACCATTGTGCAACCATTTTACAGCACTATCAAGGTTTAATTCGATAGTTGCAGGATTTGTGTTTGGATTGTAAGTACCAATTTTTTCTAGGTATTTACCATCTCTTTTTGAGCGAGCATCTGCTGCTACAACCCAGTAAAACGGTTTTTGCTTTTTACCGTGTCTTTGTAATCTAATTTTTACTGACATAATCGTATGATTAAATTTTGAGGTACTCGACCTCGATTAATTAAGGGTGCAAAGATACATCTTTTATCGAAACAATCTAAAAAGTTTTTATTTTAATGATTAATAGTTTGTTAGCTGTTTTTTTTTGTTTTCTATGCAAAAGGATTACGGGGTGAGTTTTCTCTGTTCAATAATATAGCTCCATCTGAACATATAATTTAATTTATTTTTTAAGAATTAAAAGTTGATTTAATATGAAAACAGAACGAGTTTAGATTTACTATCATAAAAAATATCGAAGTCATTGCCATCTATTTCGGTTGATTCTTAAAATATTAAAGAGATAAAAGTTAGTTTTTGCCTACTGAAATAGTAATTTATTAAAAAGTTAAATAGCTCTAAATCATAAATAATTTCATAAATAAGCTAATTTATAGTTGATTAGAGAAAAAATACAGTACATTTGCTTTAATTATTATAAATAAGTACTTATGAATATTTTTGTTGGAAGCCTTCCATTCAGTATTGAGGAAGCAGATTTAAGAGAGTCTTTCGAGGCATACGGAGCAGTTGATTCAGTTAAAATCATTACTGATAAATTTACAGGAAGAAGTAAAGGTTTTGGGTTTGTTGAAATGCCAAATGATGACGAAGCTCAAAAAGCAATTGACGAATTGAACGGAGCTACTGTTCAAGGACGTGCAATTGTTGTAAATAAATCTGAGCCAAAACCAGAAGGCGAAAGAAGAAGTTTTAACAATAACAGTCGTGGTGGAGATTCACGCGGTGGTTATGGTGGTGGAAACAGCCGTGGTGGAGACAACCGTGGAGGTGGAGACAGAGGAGGAAGATATTAATATTTTTTTCAAATATACAAACAAACCGTTTCAATAATTTTGAAACGGTTTTTTTATACCTCAATTTGGCTCAAACCCTAACATCAAATCAATCCAAGAAAATCAAATCATTATCTGAAAAATCCAAAATTTCAGAAACCGAAGCAGACTTCACGATCTCATCAATTCCTTTCTGAACTCTTAATTCAGTCGTATATTTTCTGCTTAAAGCAAAAGGCGCTCCATCCAAAAACAGCTTGAAAAAATATTTCCCTCCTGCTGATCTATGCTTTTCAAAAGACGCCAAACCAATATTAGTTTTAAAATATTCAATCGCTTCTTCACATTCAAATTTAAGTTCATACTTCATACTGGTAAAAATCACTTTACCTTTTTTGGAAGTAAACACAAACTTATATTGATCGTCAAATCTTTTACTAACTACAAAAGCCCCCATTTGATTTTAGAATTTAGATTGCTTCGCCAGCTCGCCCTTTAGGCTCGTGTGCAAATTTTTAGATTAAATCACTTGATCCCAAACTGATTTACATCATATTTTTATAAATAAAAAAAGCTCCAAACATAGTTTGAAGCTTTCTTGTACTCAGAGCGGGACTTGAACCCGCACGAACATTGCTGTTCACTGGATTTTAAGTCCAGCGTGTCTACCAATTTCACCATCCGAGCATAACACGATGAGCGAAAAACGGGGCTCGAACCCGCGACCTCGACCTTGGCAAGGTCGCGCTCTACCAACTGAGCTATTTTCGCATTTCATTCTTAAAAAGAACCGCAACACTTGGTTAGTATTGCGGTTGCAAATTTAGAACTTTTATTCAATTACACAAACCTTTTTTTGAAAAAAAATAAAGATAAAAATTAACCTTCTGACAACGATAACTTTAAACCTGTAAAAAATTATTTTCTAGTCAGCATTCTTTTAATCTCATTGAGTTTCATCAATGCCTCAACAGGCGTAATGGCATTTATATCCAAATTTACAATCTCCTCTTTGATTTCTTCAAGCAAAGGATCATCCAGATTAAAGAAACTCATTTGCATTTCATCTTTTGCCGATTTTATGCCATTTAACACATCACTCGAATGATTTTTCTCTAGTTTTTTCAGCATTTTTTGCGCTCTTGAAATAACCAGCTGAGGCATTCCCGCCATCTTGGCCACGTGAATACCAAAACTGTGTGCGCTTCCGCCTTTTACCAGTTTTCGAATAAAAAGCACAGTGTCTTTTAATTCTTTTACAGAAACATTGTAATTCTGGATTCGAGGCATCGTTTCGCTCATTTCATTTAGTTCATGATAATGCGTCGCAAACAATGTTTTCGGCTTTGATGGATGCTCGTGTAAAAACTCAGCTATTGCCCAAGCAATTGAAATTCCGTCATAAGTACTTGTTCCTCTTCCAATCTCATCTAACAGCACCAAACTTCGATCGGAAATATTATTCAAAATAGAGGCCGTTTCATTCATCTCAACCATAAAAGTAGATTCACCCATCGAAATATTATCAGAAGCACCTACTCTAGTAAAAATTTTATCCACGATTCCCATTCGAACACTTTCGGCAGGCACAAAACTTCCCATTTGAGCCAGCAGTACAATCAAAGCTGTTTGACGGAGTATTGCCGATTTACCCGACATATTGGGCCCAGTAATCATAATCAGCTGCTGTGTTTCCCGATCTAAGAAAACATCATTTGTAATATATGGAACTCCTACTGGCAATTGTTTTTCAATTACAGGATGCCTTCCTTCTTTAATTTCAAGCTCAAAAGTTTCATCAATTTCTGGACAAACGTATTTATTTTCTATTGCCAATTGCGTAAAACAGCACAAGCAATCTAATTGAGCTACCAAATTAGCGTTCATCTGAACCGGCTTGATATACGTAGATACCCAGCTCACCAATTGCTCAAATAAATCACTTTCAATTTTCTGAATTTTTTCTTCGGCTCCCAGAATTTTAGTTTCATATTCTTTCAGCTCTTCAGTAATATAACGTTCGGCATTGACAAGTGTCTGCTTTCTAATCCATTCTGCAGGAACTTTATCTTTATGTGTATTTCGTACTTCGATATAATATCCAAAAACATTATTAAATGATATTTTCAATGAAGAAATCCCTGTGCGTTCCGATTCTCTTTTTTCAATCCCTTCCAAAAACTGTTTCCCAGAAGTGGATATTGCTCGCAGATCATCCAACTCGGCATTAATACCTTTAGCAATAGCGTTCCCTTTGGCAATGGCCACTGGCGCATCCTGATTTAAGGTGATTTGTATTTTTTCACGTAGCAGATCACAGCTGTGCAGACTGTCTCCAATAACTTTTACAGCTTCCTGCGGACTAGACAAAGCCAAAGTTTTGATTGGAATAATGGCATCTAATGATTCTTTCAAATACACTACTTCTCGGGGCGAAACTTTCCCTGTAGCGATTTTGGAAATCAAACGCTCCAAGTCTGAAATCTGTTTAATTTGATTCTGAATATTTTTTAAAACTTCTTGGTTTTCTTTCAAATAAGAAACAACCTGATGACGGCTTTTTATTTTATTGGCATCTTTTAATGGCAATGCCAGCCAGCGTTTCAGCAAACGGCCTCCCATTGGCGAAAGCGTTTTATCAATAACATCCAACAGCGTAACGGCATTTGGATTATAACTGTGGTACAATTCGAGATTTCGAATCGTAAATCGGTCCATCCAAACATAAGCATCCTCAGCAATTCGATGAATCGCGGTGATATGCTGCACTCGGTTATGCTGGGTTTCGGATAAATAATAAAGAATGGCACCTGAGGCGATAATTCCTTCTCTTAATTCTTCAACACCAAACCCCTTTAAAGAAACGGTCTGAAAATGCTTAGTCAATGTTTCAAGAGCATAATCTTCTTTAAAAATCCAATCTTCTAAATAGAAATTATGAAAATCCTCTCCGAAAATTTCACGGAATTCACTTTTATTATTTTTAGGAACCAAAACTTCGCTTGGATTGAAATTTTGAAGCAGTTTGTCTATATATTCAGTATTACCTTGAGCAGTTAGAAACTCACCCGTGGAAACATCCAAAAATGAAACCCCGATCATTTTATTGGCAAAATAAACTGCGGCTAGAAAATTATTAGTTTTAGAATGCAGAACCTCATCATTCATAGAAACACCAGGTGTAACCAGTTCGGTAACTCCTCGTTTAACGATGGTCTTAGTCATTTTTGGATCTTCTAATTGATCACAGATAGCCACTCGAAGACCCGCTTTAACTAATTTTGGTAAATAGGTATTTATAGAATGATGCGGAAAACCGGCAAGAGCAGTTTCGGTTTCTGAACCAGCTCCTCTTTTTGTCAATGTGATTCCCAATATTTTTGAAGCCCGAACGGCATCTTCCCCAAAAGTTTCATAAAAATCTCCAACCCGAAACAGCAGGCAAGCATCAGGATATTTCCTTTTGATTTCGTTGTACTGCTTCATTAATGGAGTCTCTTTGACTATCTTATCTTTTGCTGCCAAAATTGTTATATTTGAATGAATAAAAAACTAGTAAAGGTTTTAAAATAAATCATACGAAATTTGGCGAAGTTATTTTGGTCTTTTTCAAGGCAAAAAATATTTGAATAGCTGGGCTATTGAAAGATTTTTTAACGAAGAAAAAGGGCGAAAGAACGAAACAAATTGTATTATTAATTTTCAAACATTTACTCGGCGAATTTATAATTTTATACTGCAAAAAACTAAGGTGAAAAAAAATTAAATTACTTTTAAGAAATATTTACATTACAGTATTGTTAATTTGCATAAATTTGCCAAATAATCTACAAAAACATGAAAAAAATACTTCTATTAGCCTTGCTAACTATTTTAGGAACAACGATTTCTAATGCACAAGAGACTTCAAAAAAGACTAAAAAAGCAAAAACAACTGCAGCTCCAGCATTACCAAAAGTAGATGGTGCAGGAATGGTTTTTGAAAATGAAACAATTGATTACGGAACTGTAGCTCACAATGCTGACGGTAACCGCCAATTTGTATTCACTAACAATGGTAACAAACCATTAATTATTACGAACACTCAAGGAACTTGTGGCTGTACAGTTCCATCTACACCAAAAGAACCAATTGCTCCAGGAGCAAAAGGAGTTATAGGTGTAAAATATGCTACAGACAGAGTTGGTCCTTTCACAAAACAAGTAATTGTAACATCTAATGCTACGGGACAGCCAACAAAAACACTTACTATAAAAGGAACTGTTTTACCAGCCGCAGCACCTGCTGCAACAAAAAGCTAACATTACTTTTTTATCAAATACAAAAAGGCTTCCTGATTTTGGGAAGCTTTTTTTATAAAAACAATTGCCAACAATGAGAAAATTAGAAAACAGCGAACTGGAGAGAAAATCAATTGACGATTTTAAAAAATCTGAAAAAACACCCTTGATTTTGGTTTTGGATGACATTCGCAGTTTACACAATATAGGTTCTGTTTTTAGAACGGCTGATGCCTTTTTGATTGAAAAAATAATCCTATGCGGTATTACTGCTACTCCGCCAAATAAAGAAATTCATAAAACAGCTCTTGGAGCAACCGAAACCGTAACTTGGGAACATCACGAAAGTGTACTTGAAGTTATTGCTGATCTAAAAAAAGAAAATATAATTACCCTTGCCATTGAGCAAGTGGAAAGTTCTGTTTTTCTTCAGGATTTTAAAGTCGATAAAAACCAGAAGTACGCTTTAATCTTCGGAAATGAAGTTTATGGTGTGGCACAGGAAGCTGTAGCTTTATGCGACGGCTGTATTGAAATTCCGCAACTGGGAACCAAACATTCATTAAATATCTCAGTAAGTGCCGGAATTGTGGTTTGGGATTTATTTAAACAATTTAACAACTAAAAGTTAATTTGTACTTAAGCAGTGTTTTATCTAATAATCTTTTAACCAAAGTTTTGCATTTTGATATAAAAGCTTATTTTTATAAAATGAAAATCAGACCTCTCTTCGCTATAACACTCTTTTTTGTGCTTTTTGTTCACACTTTTAGCTATGCAGATCCTGCACCTAAAAACCGATTTAAGCAAACCAATAATTCTAAACATGCTTTAGCTAATGCGGCTCCGGTTCTAAACGCCACAGGCAATCAAACATATTGCCCATTAAGCAGTGTCAATATTGTATCTAGTATTTCCATTACTGATTTGGACGATACGAGTACAGATGCAATATATATCCAAATATCATCTGGCTACATAAAAGGAGAGGATCAATTATTACTTAATAACGCATCAACACATTCAACTATTCAAAGCAATTGGAATGCAAATGAAGGCAAATTAACATTAAACAGTCCCACTGGTGTTCCCGTAACCTATACCGATTTTGAAAACGCTATAAAAGATGTTCAATTTAGCAATTCATCAGCTACACCGAACGGTATCCGAAACTTTTCAATCAGCATTGGCCAAGCTAATTATTTACCCCGCAATGGCCATTATTATGAATATGTACCAAACATAGGAATTAATTGGACTGATGCAAGAGCTGCCGCAGATTTAAAAACATATTATGGTCTAAAAGGTTACTTAGCAACCATTACAGCTGCTGATGAAGCACAGCTTGCAGGAAAGCAGGCTCCAGGCGCAGGCTGGATTGGAGGTACTGATGCAGAAACTGAAGGAACTTGGAAATGGGTTACTGGCCCCGAAGCAGGCACTATTTTTTGGAATGGCACTTCTAATGGGTCAACTCCAAATTTTGCTTTTTGGAATTCAGGAGAACCAAATCAACTGGGAGAAGAAGATTATGCTCATATCACAGCACCAGGAATTGGAATTGCTGGATCATGGAATGATTTGACAGTTGCCGGAAGTTCAAGCGGTGATTACCAGCCCAAAGGATATATTGTAGAATATGGCGGAACAGCCGGCGATCCTGTCTTGCAGCTTTCAGCAAGTACTACTTTGACAATCGCAGCAATATCAAGCATTGGACCTCGATGGAGATGCGACTCAGGAACAGTTACGCTGGAAGCAACAGCGACCGCTGGCACCATTAATTGGTACGATGCCATAACAGGAGGAAATTATTTGGGGAGCGGAACAAGTTTCACAACGCCTAATTTAACCACTACAACATTTTTTTATGTAGAAACGGCTGCAACTGGCTGTACAACTGCCAGAACAGCTGTAGAAGCCAAAATAATCAACACTCCAACTATTACAAGTACCAATACGCCAGCAACCAATTGCGGTCCAGGATTATTTACACTAGAAGCCAGTTCTACTGAAGGAACCATAAACTGGTATTCACAAAATGGAGGCAGTATTGTAGGAACTGGGTTAGTCTATATGACGCAAACGATTTCCTCTAATACAACCTATTATGCTGAGGCTGTTAATAACGGATGTATCAACAATACAAAAACTCCAGTTGACTTAATTGTATACCCTCTTCCAATTGTGAGCGATCAAACTCGCACAAAGTGTGTTTTACAAACGATAACTTTAGACGCTGGTGTTCCAAACATGAACTACCTTTGGTCAACTGGCGCTGTAACACAAACCATAGATGTTATAGACAAAGGAATTTTCACAGTAGATGTAACTAGCCCTGCTCCTCAAAACTGCACAAGCAAAAAAACAATTACAGTTTTGGAAAATAATAAACCTGAAATAAAAAATATAGCAGTTGATGAAACAACAGTTACTATAGAACTGGTAAAAAACGAAAGCTATTTTGAGTTTTCTATAGATGGAATAAATTACCAAAGTTCTAATGTTTTCACAAATGCACCAAGCGGACTGCAGACAGCTTATGTTCGAGAAGTTAATTTATGCAGTATAGACCAAAAACCTTTTATTGTTATTATTGTTCCTAAATTTTTCACACCAAATAACGATGGCTATAATGATGTTTGGGAAGTAAAAGGCATACTAAATTACCCATTAGGAGAAGTAACTGTTTTTGACCGTTATGGAAAATTAATTACTCAGCTTAACAGTTTCAATCAAAGCTGGGACGGTACGTTTAACAAAAAATTGTTACCCGCTTCTGATTATTGGTATGTACTAAAATTAGACAAAGAGAGTCCAGAGTTAAAAGGACATTTTTCGTTAAAGAGATAATATTACAGATTGCTTTTCTCCTGAATTTTATTCAAAATAAAAAGATAATCTTCCTGATTGCTTACAAAATCACGATCGGAAACATCAATAACTAAGACATTCAAATCGATTTGGGTTTTGATGTATTCCAAGTAACCTCTGTTTATTTTTTCCAGATATTCAGCCGTAATATCCTGTTCATAGCTTCTGCCTCGGTTTTTTATATTCTGCAGTAAGCGATCAGTATTTTGGTACAAATAAATATACAAATCAGGTTTTGGCATTTCTTTATAAATGATATCGAAAAGCGTTCTGTACAACCTAAACTCATCAACTTCTAAAGTAATTTTAGAAAATAACAGCGATTTAAATATATGATAATCGGCAATAATAAAGTCTTTAAACAAATCAAACTGAGACAAATCATCTGACAATTGCTGATACCTATCTGCCAAGAAAGACATCTCCAGCGAAAATGCATACCGGCTTTGATCTTCATAAAATTTAGGCAAAAAAGGATTGTCTGCAAAACGTTCCAAAACGGTTTTAGCATTAAAATCCTCAGCCATTTTTAGTGCCAAAGTAGATTTTCCAGCACCAATATTCCCTTCAATAGCTATATAATTATATTGATTTAATTGTATAGCACTCAAAGGATTTACTAATTCCTGAACTACTTGACAAGAACTGTCATCGGGAGTCATCTGAATTAATTCTTGAATTGTTTTTTTCAAAATAGGATGAACCCAATCTAAATTTAAATCCTGAAAAGGCAGCAAAACAAATTTTCGGTTCTGCATCAAAGGATGAGGAATTTTAAGATGCTCAACATTGATAATTTCAGAATCAAAAGCAATTAGATCAACATCGATAATTCTGGACTGATAGCCTGCATTTTCACTACGGATTCGGCCAAGCTTTTTTTCAACTGTTAATGCTAGTTCCAAAATCTGCTCTGGAGTTTTACTGGTATGCAAAACCAAAGCACAATTATAGAAGGCTTCACTTT
Organism: uncultured Flavobacterium sp.; assembly: GCA_963511795.1. Classification (GTDB taxonomy): domain Bacteria; phylum Bacteroidota; class Bacteroidia; order Flavobacteriales; family Flavobacteriaceae; genus Flavobacterium. The sequence goes on from CAUPKP010000042.1 coordinate 16,256, forward strand.
CAAATCCCCATGAAGGTGTTTCATACAAATTGGAAACTTTTATAATAGTTCCAATTTCCTGATGAATTAACTCCAAGCACAATTCGATGTTTTTCAAGCGATTGCCTTGATTGCTTCCTAGAGATAAAATGACTTGATGCTGTAGTTCCATATTAAGCACAAATTAACTAAAAGAATTTTAGAATAACAGTATATTTGCCCACTGTGTTACATTTTATTTTCATTCATGACTGTAACAAATCAACACTTTTAAATACTTATCTGTAAAATAGAATTTATGAGATTTTTAGGAAATGTAATGGCTACCATCATTGGTATTTTTGTTTTTTTTATGTTGTTTTTCTTTGGTATTGTACTCATCGGAGCGCTTTTTGGAGGTGAATCTGAAGGGGTTGAAGTCAAAAACAATTCAGTTATCGAATTAAACTTAGAAAACATATCTAATGATTATGCCGGAAAATATAAAGACCCTTGGGTTGATGTCTTCTCAGAGAAAAAAAGCATCGGTCTTACCGATATAATCAATGCCATTGCTGCCGCAAAAACAGACAGCGACATCAAGGGAATATCAATTTTAAACCAAAATTCTTCTTTGGGATTAGCACAAAGCAAAGAACTTAGAGAAGCCTTGAACGACTTTAAAAAATCTGGAAAGTTTGTTATGTCCTATGCCAATGATTATTCGCAGAGAGATTATTACTTGAACTCTGTTGCCAATACCATTTATTTGAATCCGGCTGGAGATATTGACTTTAAAGGGTTATCTACTGAGATAATGTTCTTTAAAGATTTACAGGAAAAATCAGGAGTAAAAATGGAAGTTATCCGTCATGGAAAATATAAAAGTGCCGTTGAACCTTTCCTTGAAAATAAAATGAGTGATGCCAATAGAGAGCAGACTACCGCTTTGTTAAACTCGGTTTGGAGTTCTGTTGTTGAAGACATCTCAGCAAGCCGTAATATATCGATCACGAGATTGAATGAAATCGCAACCGGATTATTGGCACGTACACCAGAAATGGCCAAAGCCAATAAACTTATCGACATTGTTGCCTATGAAGATGTATATCATCAAGCAATTAAAAATGCTTTAAAAGTATCCGCTGATGAAGATTACAACAAAGTATCAGTTACTGATTATGCTCAAAAAATAGCAACTACTTCAGTACTTTCAGAAACAGACGATCAAATTGCAGTAATATATGCTCAAGGGGAAATTCTAAGCGGTGAAGGTGATGTAGATGTAATTGGCGAAGGTTCTATGCGCCGTTCTTTTCAAGAAGCCAGAAAAAATAAAGATATTAAAGCCATCGTGCTTCGTATTGACAGCCCTGGAGGAAGTGCTTTGACATCCGATTTAATCTGGAGAGAAATTGAATTGACCAAAAAAGTAAAACCGGTTGTAGTTTCCATGGGGAATTACGCAGCATCTGGTGGTTATTATATTGCCTGTAATGCCAACACGATTTTTGCAGAAAAAAACACTATTACTGGTTCTATTGGAGTTTTTGGAATTTTGCCAAACTTCAGCCAATTGTCAACCAAAATCGGAATTAACACCGAACAGATAACCACAAATGAAAATGCTAATTACAGTCCGTTTGTACCTATAAACGAAAAATTCAAAGCAGTAACCCTGCAGGGAATTGAAAGAGTCTACAAAACATTTGTAACACATGTTGCCGAAGGCAGAAAAATGACTTTTGCACAAGTGGATTCGATTGCTCAAGGCCGTGTTTGGACAGGTACTGAAGCGAAAAAAATTGGTTTAGTAGATAAAATCGGAAATTTAAATGACGCTTTAAAAGAAGCTGCATCATTAGCCAAAATAAAAGATTATTCTACTCAAAACTTCCCAGAATATGAAAAAGATTTTGCCGATATATTTGCAAGTTTTCCTTTTGCCAAATCAAAAGAAGCTTTAATCAAAGAAGAAATAGGCGAAGAAAATTATTTCCTTTTACAGCAGGTCAAAAAAATACAGCTTCAAAAAGGAATCCAAGCCAGAATGCCTTTTGAAATTTCGATACAGTAATTTTTTTAAAATAATAAAACCTAAACCCTTTCCGTTTTAAACTGAAAGGGTTTGTTTTTTATGAAATTATGATAATTTTACAAAACAACTAATTAATAAACCTTTATTTTTGTATAAATAACCCAATCTATCTTCCTAATATGCTAAAGAAAATTTTAAAAATCGTTGGAATTGTATTGCTCCTGCTTACAATATCTTTATTTGCAATTCCGTATTTCTTTAAAGATCAAATCAAAGCTAAAATTACCGAGGCCATTAACGAAAAAGTGGATGCCAAAGTTTCTTTTGCAGATGCAGATTTGAGTTTATTCAAAAATTTCCCAAAAGCAACTGTAACCTTAGACAAATTACTGATTATCAACAAAGCTCCTTTTGAAGGAGACACATTGGTTTCATTGGGCGAATTGAATCTAAAAATGTCTATCAAAGAATTGTTCAAGGGTAAGGAAGAAGCGATGGAAATTGAAGGAATAACTTCTAAAAATGGCTTTATCAATATTATATTCAACAAAGAAGGAGTCGGAAATTTTGATATTGCATTAAAAGACGATAAACCAAAAGAAGACGGTTCTAAAAGTGACCCAATGTTATTGAAAATTCAGAAGTACCAAATTGAGAATTTCAAGTTTCAATACTTTGATGAATCTTCACAAATGAAAATGGTTATTGATAGTTTAAATCATGAAGGAACTGGAGATTTTAATGCTTCAAAACTAGATTTAGACACCAAATCGACCGCTAAAGTTTCATTTGACATGGGCAAAATCAACTACATGAAAAATGTTGCTTTGTCACTGGATGCTGTTCTTGGCATTGATTTAGAGAAAAGCAAATACACTTTTAAGGAAAATAAAGCTTTAATTAATCAATTGCCCTTAGAGTTTGACGGTTTTATACAAATCGCCGAAGCTGGACAAATCTATGATTTGAAATTCAAAACACCGACTTCCTCATTCAAGAACTTCTTAGGATTGATTCCTGCAGCTTATTCCTCCAGTTTGGAAGGCGTAAAGACGACTGGAGATTTTACAGTTAATGGTTTTGCCAAAGGTATGCTTACAGACACTACCATTCCAAAATTCAATATCGCCATTGCTTCCAATAACGGTTCTTTCCAATATCCTAACCTGCCAAAAGCGGTTCAAAGCATTGTAATTGATACCAAAATTGTAAATGAAACAGGTATCATGAATGACACTTATGTGAATCTGGATAAACTTTCATTTAGAATTGACCAAGATGTTTTTGATGCCAAAGCCAATATAAAAAACATCAGCACAAATGCATTGGTTGATGCGGCTTTGAAAGGAACAATTAATTTAGCTAATCTTTCGAAAGCATATCCAATAAAACTTGACAAACCGCTAACGGGTGTTTTAAAAGCAAATGTCACTACCAAATTTGACATGGCTTCGGTAGAAAAAAGCCAATATCAAAACATCAACAATGCAGGAACTATTGGTCTAACAGGATTTAATTACGCTGATGCAAATGGAAAAAACATGACCATCAGTAATGCTTTGGTACAATTCAATCCAAGTCAGGTAAATCTGAAACAGTTTAATGCCAAAACAGGAAAAAGTGATCTTAGTGTAACTGGAGTTTTGGAGAATTTTTATGGCTTTCTGTTTAGAAAGCAGGAGCTGAAAGGAAATTTCAACTTGTCTTCAAACCAGCTTGCAGTTAGTGATTTCATGACAACCAGCACTGCTCCTGCCTCAACTACCACAGCAACAACAGAAGCCAAAGAAACTAAAGCGACGAAGAAAGAGGAACCATTGAAAATCCCTGCTTTTTTAAATTGTACGCTTACCGCAAAAGCCAATACAGTTTTATATGACAACTTAACACTGAAAGATGTATCGGGAAAAATGATCATCAAAGACGAGAAAGTTACCTTAGAGAATGTAAAAACATCCATTTTTGGAGGAAATATTGGCGCCAGCGGTTCTGTTTCCACAAAAGGAAAAACACCAATTTTCGACATGAATCTTAATTTGAACCAAGTTGATATTCAGCAGAGTTTTACCCAATTGGATATGCTTAAAAAAATAGCGCCAATTGCCGGTATCGTAAATGGAAAAATAAACACCACCATTAAATTGAACGGGAATCTTGATGCTGCTGAAATGACTCCAGATTTGAAAACAATTTCAGGTGATTTGATCGGGCAGTTGCTTTCTACTACGATAAGCGCTAACAATTCGACATTATTAAAAGCCTTGGGTTCGAATCTGAAATTTATTGATTTAGATAAAGTAAACCTCAATGATATCAAAACCTATTTAACTTTTAAAGACGGTAAAGTAAACGTGAAACCGTTTGACATCAAATACCAGGATATAAAAGCAACAATTGGCGGTGCACACGGTTTTGATCAAAGTATGGATTACAACATCAAATTTAATGTTCCTGCCAAATACTTAGGCAAAGAAGCCAATGCCTTTATCGCGAAAATGTCTCCTGCCGATGCTGCCAAATTTGAAAGCATTCCAGTAAATGCATTAATGACGGGTAACTTTAGCAATCCGAAAATTTCAACGGATATGAAAACGGTAATGACCAACTTAACGATGCAATTGGCCAAACAGCAATCGGATAAACTGCTTAAAAAGGGAAGTTCAGCACTGGATAAATACCTAAATACCGAAGCAAAACCCGGCACTGATACAACCAAAACCGCCACCCAAAAAGAAGATATCAAACAGAAAGCTGGAAATCTAATCAACGGATTATTCAAAAAGAAAAAACCTGCAGAACCTGCAACAACACCATAACTTATTTAAGTCAAAAGCCGTTTCAATTTATTATGAAACGGCTTTTTTACTTAACAATAGCACTATTTACTTTTCTTCATTGTCTTTCTTTTCCAATTCTGTAAACACCGCATCAACGGGTTCCCAAAGCTCTATTTTATTTCCTTCGGAGTCCATGATGTGAACAAATTTTCCATATTCGAATGTTTCAATATCATCGAGAATAGTTACTCCATTATCACTAAGATTTTTCACAAGCCCTTCAATATTCTGAACTCTGTAGTTAACCATGAATTCCTTTTTGGATGGTGCAAAATATTCGCTTCCAGTTTGAAAGGGACTCCATTGCAGGTAATTTACTTCGCTAGGTTTATCTATATTTCTGGATCCGAAAGTTGAGCCCCATTCATTGACATCAAAACCTAAGTTCTTAGCATACCAATCTCTGGTCTCAGCTGGATTGTCCGAAAAAAAGAAAATCCCACCAATTCCTGTTACTTTTGGGATTGTATCTTCTGCGTTGTTTTTTGAATCTTCCATTATGTTTGTTCTTTATTTATTATATTCAATTTTCAGATTTACAACCCGATCGATAGCGAACAGACAAAGCAAATCATTCAAAATACAAAACTAACTTTTCATTAAGCCAATTGCCCAAATCCGTTGTAGTAGTTACCTACCGTTTTTATTTCCATCCTTCTTTATTTGAAAAAGTTTCATAATCACAACCTGTCGAATAGTCAAATTCTTTTTTAGCTTTATGTTCATAAGCTGTATCAGAAATACTCAATAAAACTTCAAAATCTTTGTCTTTTGGCATTTTAGTTGGGTCTTTTAAAACGGTTTCGTAAAACAGTTGTCCGTTTGCAACTGCCTTGCATCTTGCGTAAAGAAAAAAGTCGACAGAAAAGTAATTATCCGTTTCTTTGTAAGAACTTTCTCCAATATTTTTGGCGTGTTCTTTTGTGTCAAGACAATACAGCTTATATGTCAGATTTTCTTCAAATTGTTTTATGTCTGAAACTTTAAGTTTTGCTAAATGCATAATTGCTGGTTCAACTATTTTGTCACAATCAACTTCGTTCCAATTGAATATAGAAATGATGTTCCAAAATTGTTTGTCGCCCATCATTTTCTTTGGCTCCATGACTATGTTTTGTCGAAGCTCTTCGACTCTTTTCTTTTGTTCTTCGTTTTCAGATAAAACAAGTTCATTTTCATTATTCCATCTCCATTCTAAAAATGCCTCAAAACCAAAGTTTTTTTCAACTGCTCCACAAAGTGGAAATCCTCCGTCAGTTCCGTCTCCAATTTTTATTTTTAGCTTTTTTTCATTTTCAGTCAGCGGAATATTCCCTAAAAACTCAAAATTTTTCTCAATAATTTTCCCCGAATAAATATTGATGTTTGGTTCGTTATTATAGAAAAATCTACTTTCAATAAGTGGCTGGATTAGTCGAATGTCATTAATTTCTGGTTTTTTTGTGTCAATGAAATTCGTAACTGAAATTAGATAAAATTCATAATCTGAAAAATCAAATTTCCCTTTTGTCTTAATTATACGAAAAGCTCCAAAAAATTTTCTGTCGAGTTTTGTTATGAATATATCTCCGTTGTTTATCATAGTCCTGTCTAAGATGGTAGGTAACTCGTATATAAGTCTGACAAACTTCCATATTCGTACCAAATCAGGCAGATTAATAAAAGTTCATTTATTTTCTATAAATATATCGATTTATTTCTAAAAAAAACAATCTTGTTATTGCCCTAAGTTGCGTGAGGGATAGCAATGGAAAGCCCGGAAACAAGTGAAGCGACAGCGGAACTTGTTGAGGACTTGTAATGAATAGCCCGACAGCCACAAAGAAAAAGGGCAATACCCGCAAGCAGACAGCCTTTTTTCTTTGTGGGTGGTACGCCCACACGAGCTTTTGCGAACTGACGAAGTAAATACTATTACTTTTTATACATTAATCGATACTGCATATCCTTCGAAACCCCGGACATTGAAAACGGTGTTGTCTTCAAAAATGAGGTACTGCCCTTTGATTCCCATAAGTTTTCCTCGAAAGTGATGCGTTTTCTCTAGACTTAAACTGTTTACTTTTTTGGGATAATTCAAAACTGGAAAATGCATTTCGTAGAGGTCGTTTTTATCCAAATGATAAAATTCCTGTACTTCGGTTGGAATGAGACTTTCTACTTTTAATTTTTCGGCAATTAAATCGATAGGCACAATATCGTTTTGAAGCATTTTGCGCCAATTGGTTTTATCGGCATAATGATTTTTGAGGGCTACCTCGGTAATTCCTGCCAAATATCGATTGGGTACTTCTACGATCGAAATCGCCTGAGTGGCTCCCTGATCAATCCATCGCGTTGGCATTTGCGTTTTGCGGGTCACTCCTACTTTGACCTCGCTCGACAAAGCCAAATAAACGACATGAGGCTGTAACTGTACTTTCTGTTCGTAGTCTAAATCTCTATCGGCAATACCAAGATGTGCGGTACTCAACTCGGGTTTCATGATCCAATCGCCCACTGCAGGACTCGAATAGAAACAGTCATAACAGAATCCTTGGCGGAATATTTTCTTCTTTTTATTGCAGTTCAAACATTGATATCCTTCAAAATTAATTTCCAGTTCTTTATTCAAAAGCTGATTCATGTTCAAAAAACTGTTTTCGAAAACCAGATAATATTGGATTGGAATTCCAAATTCGGTTTGCATTTTAGAAAGGACTCCTTGGTATGTCATTTTAGATTGCAGATTTTAGATTATAGACCGCAGCAGGCAAATCTATATTTATGAGTTATAATATTTGAACCAAATAGAATTGTTTTTTATAAAAAAACACTATTTTTGATATTATCGCAAAGTTAGTATTTGTAAATCTCTTTTCAAATCTAAAATATGCTATCTAAAATCTAAAATCCTAGATCTCCATGCCTTTAGCAATTGTAAATTCTATCGCTTCTTGGTTCTTGAAACAAAGAATCCACCAGATTGAGCTTTTCTTGAAGTATCCAAATGAAGTTCAAGAAGAGTTGCTGATGAATTTAATCCGTTCCTCTGAAGAAACGGTTTATGGCAAGCAATACGATTATGCCTCGATAAAATCATACAAAACCTTTACCGACAGAGTTCCAATTTCTTCCTATGAAGATTTAGAGCCTTATATTGAACGTACTCGTCAAGGCGAACAAAATGTGCTTTGGAACACGCCTGTAAAATGGTTTGCCAAATCCAGCGGTACTACAAATGCAAAAAGCAAATTTATCCCCGTAAGCAGTGAAGCGCTCGAAGACTGTCACTACAAAGGCAGTAAAGATTTATTGTGCCTCTATTTAAACAACAATGAGGAATCTGAAATGTTTGTAGGCAAGAGTCTGCGCTTGGGAGGCAGTTCTCAGATTTATGAAAACAACAATACCTTTTTTGGCGATTTATCAGCGATTTTGATTGAGAATATGCCTATTTGGGCAGAATTCAGCAGTACACCAAGCAGTAAAATTTCGTTGATGAGCGAATGGGAAACCAAAATGAGCGCTATCATCAAAGAAACTATAAATGAAAATGTAACGAGTTTTGCCGGTGTCCCTTCCTGGATGCTGGTTTTAATGAATAAAGTCCTCGAAGAGACTGGAAAAACTAACCTGATGGAAGTTTGGCCCAACTTGGAAGTGTACTTTCATGGAGGCGTAAGTTTTGATCCGTACCGAGATCAATATCAAAAAATCCTTCCGCAAAACCAATTCAAATACTACGAAATATACAATGCCTCCGAAGGTTTTTTTGCTATTCAGGACTTGAATGACTCCAGCGATTTACTGTTAATGCTGGATTATGGTATTTTTTATGAATTTATCCCTATGGATACTTTTGGCACGCCAGACCAAAAAGCAATCCGGCTGGCAGATGTGGAATTATTCAAAAACTATGCGATGGTGATTACGACCAATGGCGGTTTATGGCGCTATTTAATAGGCGATACCGTTCGATTTACATCATTAGATCCTTATCGTGTTCGCGTGTCGGGGCGCACCAAACATCACATCAATGTTTTTGGTGAAGAATTAATGGTCGAAAATACCGATCAGGCTATTGCCAAAGCCTGTAAAATAACTCAAACCGAAGTAGTCGATTATACGGTTGCTCCTATTTTTATGAAAGACAAAGAAAAAGGAGCTCATGAATGGATGATTGAATTTAAGAAAGAACCTCAAGATATTGCTGCTTTTCAAAAGATCCTTGACGAAACTCTACAGTCCTTAAACTCCGATTATGAAGCCAAACGCTACAACAACATGACTCTTAATCCACTTGTAATTAATGTCGCCAGAGAACGGTTATTTTATGATTGGCTCAAAGAAAGCGATAAGCTGGGAGGACAGCATAAAATCCCTAGATTATCCAACAAAAGAGATTATCTGGAGCAATTGAAAAAGATGCAAAACTTGATTAACCACTAATGAAAAAACTATTCTTTCTGCTGCTAATGATTTTTACAATTGCCTCATGCTCCTCTAATCGCGTTTGTGGCGGAAGCGGAGGAAAACGCTGTGTGCAGACAGCAAATCCAGCCAATTCTCAAAACTTTTCTTAAATATTTCTATCTCCTGTTGTAACATTTTTTGATTTTGAAAGTCTTGTATGCAATCATCAATCAAAATCATTCAATCAATGAAATCAACAATTTTAACGGTACTGCTTCTTAGCTCAACTTTTATATTTGCTCAAGAAAGGAAACCAAATCCAGAAATTTCGACAAAAGTCGAAAAAGATACAATCAAGGAAAAAGTCAATGCACTTAACGAAGTAACTGTTACAGCTCAAAAAAAATACATCAAAGTAGATTCAGACAAAACTACAATCAGCGTAAAAGACAATGGCATGCTCAACAGTGGCAGCAGTCTTGAAGCTGTAAAAAAATTGCCCGGCGTAATTACTTCTCCAACAGGAGGTATCTCTCTAAACGGAAAAGGAGTTACCATTTACATTGATGGCGCGCCAAGCACATTATCCGGCAATGATTTACAAAACTACCTGAATACGTTACCAGCCAATGCCATCGAAAAAGTGGAACTCATTTATAATCCAGGCGCTTCATTTGATGCCAATTCCAGCGGTTCGGTAATTAATATTGTTACGAGTTCTAAAAGGATGAAAGGTATTAACGCTAGTTTTAATATCAATTATAATTTTAATAAATACCAAAAACCAAGTCCGCAGATTCTTTTAAACGGAAAAGAAAAAGACTTAAGCTGGCAGACTATGGTGGGGTATAATTATATTGACAGTGAACAAAAAACCAGCAATCTACAAGAGTTTACAGCGTTTAATCCGATTCAGTATTTGAAGCAGGAAAACTTCACTGTAAACACCAACAGAAACTTGTATTTTAGGTTAGGAACCAATTACAAACTGTCTGAAAAATCAAATTTATTATTCAACTATAACGGTAACTACGCCAACGACAGATCTGTTTTTGATGCTACAACAATGGGAGACGATATTGATTATTTCAATCAGGGAACGACCAAAAACAAAAACAATAATCACGAAATCAGTTTACAATACAAAACCAAACTTGACACTTTAGGAAGAACGCTTGACATTACAGCTTTCAGTAATTTATTTGATAAAAAGCCAATTACAGAATCGAATGCCATTGACAAGATTTCGAACTCAAATTCATTTGCGAACAGTGATCTTAATTTTGATTTAAAAAATTATTACCTGAAATACGACTTTGCGATTCCATTCAAGAAAATGGATTTCTCAATCAATACAGGGGGAAAATTCAATGTACTGGAAGTAAATGACATTGGAAATTATTATACCAATTCGGCATCAAACACCATTGATTTTGATTATTCCGAAAACAATTTGGCTTTCTATGCCGAAGCTAGGAAAAAGATAAAAAAATTCAATTTTACCGCTGGACTGCGTTTTGAAGATTACCGTGTAGAACGAATCACAAATACACTAACAGAACCTATAAAATTCAAAAACACTAATTTGTTTCCTAATGCAAGTGCCATTTATGAGGTGAATGACAATGTAAATATTTCGGCTTCGTATTCTAAAAAAATCAATCAGCCCAATTACAATAATTTAGATCCAAATAACGGCAGCGCTTTTGACCAATACAATACTTCACAGGGAAATCTGTTTCTGGATCCAACGTATTTGAACAACTATGAGTTTAAAATCACAGCGATGCAGTTTATACAGCTGGGAATGAACTACACAGCCTCAAAAGATAATAATCTTTTTGTATTCAGTGCCGATGCCGATGCAACCGATCCTGTGAGCAATCAGACTTACCAGCAGTTTGATCATTTTAATACCTTTAGCGCTTACGCTAATTTCCCAATTCCGCTGGATTATATCTTCAAAGGAAAAGAAGAATTTAAGAAACGAATGGGCAACATCGATGAGATGAATTACATTTTTGTAAACTTTAATTATATCAAATCGGATATAAAAGGTTATGATTTCCCATACCAAAACAAAGCTATTTTCAATTATGCATTCCAATCGCAGATTATGTTACCTTGGAAAATTAAAAATTCAATGATGTATTTCTACCTGCCTCCGGGAAATTGGCAGATTTATAAAATAACCAAACCTATTCAGCAGTTTGACATTTCCTTCAACCGTGATTTTATGGATAAGAATTTAAAAATTGGACTGCATTGTTTTGATGTTTTCAATCAAAATGAAGTAAACGCATTGATTGCAGGCGAAAATTTAAATACTTCATTTAGACAAAAACAAGATTCCAGAACGTTCCGAATATCATTAACCTATAATTTTGGAAACTTGAAAATGCAGAATGAAAACACCAATATAGAAACCGAAAAAGTAAAAAGCGGTGGCGGAATGATTAAGTAATCAGGAAACTTAACCGCAAGGTTCGCAAAGAAAATGGCCTTTACCGCTTAAAATTTAGGTACGCAAAGCTTTGCGAACCTTGTATAAAACCTCGCGCTCCTTGCGGTAAAAATTCACATCAGTCATATTAAAACAGAAAAGAGGCTACCCATTTCGGATAGCCTCTTTTGTTTTATAAAATTTTGAAGATTAAGGCTGGCTTTCCAAAATCTTTTTCACATTAGCCAAATTTTGCTCTTGATCTTTTTTGATAAAACTTTTAAAGACAAACGACATCAGATTAACAGGATAATCAGAGTGTACGTAGAATTCGCTAGTGATCTTGGTTTGATTATCTGAAAATGCTTCCGCAATTGTGGCAGCTTTATTATCACCTTTCATCGGTTTTTCAAAATGAAGATCAACATCAATTCTGTCATCGGTGATTTTTGTAATCTGCTGTGAACCTACATTATCATCCGGACTCTCCCAAGACGATTTGAAACCAATAGTCCCGTCAATTCCAGTATAATTAATTTTTAGATTTGGGTCTTTCATCACCCAAACACTGTACTTTTCCTGATTCTTAATCATTTTTACATAATCAAAAACCACTTCCTGCGGTTTATTGATTGTTGTAGAAACCGATACAGTGAAATCTTTTGGAACAATCATTGCGACAATCAAAGACAAACAAATAAGACCAAGTATTCCAATCCCTATAAATTTAAGCACTTTCATATCTAAGCATTTTAGTTACCAGGTTTTTCATCAAAATTAACCATCCAATGAATCCCGAATTTATCTACAAACATTCCAAAATAAGCTCCCCAAAAGGTTTTATTCATTGGCATATAAGGATTTCCTCCCGCTGAAAGTCCGTTGAAAATCCTATCCGCTTCATCAGTGCTTTCGGTATTAATAGAAATCGATACATTCGATCCAAAAACAGCATCTCCACTGGCTTCATTACTGTCACTTCCCATTAAAATAGTATCGCCAATCGGCAAACTCACGTGCATAACTCTGTTTGCGTCAGCATCTGATAATTTTGGGCTGTTATCATCCGAAGGCATATCACTAAATTTCCCTATATACGGAAATTCGCCTCCAAAAACAGATTTATAAAATAGAAATGCTTCTTCACAATTCCCATTAAAAATTAAATACGGATTTACTGCTGCCATAATTTTTTTTAGTTTTAAAATGTTTTTATTTAGTCTCTAAGATTCTGAGTTACTAAGATTCTAAGGCTTTTAAAATGCTTTAGAAAAAATTCCCAGACTTTTTCTTTGGGATCACTAAATTTTTATGTTTAAAGACCCTCTGCATATTTTTTGAAATTATCCAAAATAGCCTGCCATCCTTCACGCTGCATTTCTTCAGAATTTTGATTTTCTGGATCGAAACTTTCTATAATCTCTACTCCATCCTCCAGACCAATAAAATAAATATCTACTTTTCGGCCGTCAGCCAATTTATACTCTATAAAGGAATGGTTCTTCACTTCTGTATATTCTCCTTCGAAATCGAAACTCATAGTTCCGTCTTTTGAAGCCATTGTTGATTTGAATTTTCCGCCAGCCTTCAAATCATTTTCAGCATAAGGAGTGTGCCAATCCTCAGAGGCATTATTCCATTTTGTAATGTGTTCTGGCGTTGTCCATAATTTCCAAACAACTTCTATTGGGGCTTCTACTTTACATTTGACAGTTATCATAACAAATTATTTTCCCATAAATTTAACGAATAATTCAAAATAAAACACTTTTCAAACAATAAAAAAACCTGCTCTAATAAATGAACAGGTTTAAGGGTTATTTTATACATTAGTTAATCCATCTATGTTTTCAATTCAAATTTTAATCAACCTTCTTGCAATTCAAAAAGTTGAATTTTCCCAATTCACTTCATACTTAATTATTTTATTATTTATTTTTTCGAGAATATAAATTTTAAAATATGATTGATACCCTGCAGGCGGGTACACAAGCTTAATTTTATTTTTCTTTTCTGCTTCTTCTTTTTTACTTTTAAAAAACTTATAAGCGTTATGCTCTAACTCAGCAGGATTTTCTAATTTAATCTTTTTTAAAATATCACTGGAGCAGTTATTGACAGTATTCTTTTTTATATCAAATTTAAATCTCTGCTTTTTAATTTGAAAATAAGTATATTCCTTATCTTCTACTTTGATGTTATCGCTCTTGGAGGCATCAAAAAATAAGTGTTTTACAGGTTTTAAGTATTTTTTCCCTCCTTTATATAATGAAAAATAATCATTCGTTGATTGTGAGCTTAAAATATTGGCCGCTAGAAACAAAAAAATACAAATATACTTTTTCATAATTTGTTAAGATTTTAAACTATCAAGCGAATAATTTATTACAGTTTTTCAATGTATTTGTGTTTTTAATCCATCTTCTGCTTTTTGAAATCCAAAAAAAGAAGCTATTTTAAAAGTCATTTTTAAAAGGTCTTATTCTTATTAAAAACTTAAAACCAATAAAACACTAATTTTTATTCAGTATGTACTACAATTAAATACCCAGGTATATTTATAGTTAATAGAACTTAAAAAGTCTTATTTTATTCTAAATGCAAAAACACTATTCCCAATTTGTTTCACTTGCAATTTTAAATAAGTTAGTATAAACCAAAAGTGTCTTTCCATTCCATAATCTCTTATTTCTTTAATACTCCCATCAGAAAATTTTATTTTTAAAACACTAGTTTTACCATCCGTCTAATCTACATCATACGCAGCTAATCGGGGCTTTATTCAATTGCAAAACCACAACTTACCTGGATATATTCCTTTTTCTCATCATTAACCAAAAAGATTATGTAATTGTTGAGATATTCTGAAAGTTCTAAATCTTTTAATTTTTGTTTTTTGTTTTCCTCATAAAATCTTGAAGACTGTATAAACTCTTTAAGGGATAATACTTTATTGGGTTTTAAATTACTTATGGTTTTATCTTTTTGAAAGAAAAAAGACCCGTCTGAACTACCGCTACTATCATCTATATACATGCGATTTGGTATTTCAACATAAGTATTGATGTATTTGCTATCAAATTTAAAGAAAAGAGTATCGGCTACTTTGTTATTAATTATATTCCAATTTTTGTCGCGTAATGGATAATATGATTGATATTCTAAATATCTAGGCTGAATAAATTCATCACCATTAACAAAATATATTATGTATTTATTAGTCAATGAATCTTTCAATTTCCATCTGTCTACTATTTTATTATGAATCCCGTCAAAATAGAATTTTCTGTTTTCTATATAATCTTTTATAGAAAGAATTTTTTTAGGTTTTAAGCCCTTAGTTAAATATCCATTCCCAACAAAAAAAATATATCCATTGGTTTTAGTATGATTCATTTGCTCCTTTTCAGCTTCTACTTGCTTTTTATAAGTTTTATGTAAGCTGTTAGCAGAAATTGTCGGCGATACAGTATAGTATTTGTCTACGCTAAAAAAAAGCGTGTCTTTTGTTTTTTCCTGAGCTTTTAAAAGGCTTATTGAAAAAAAAATAATAGTAATGATTAAAATACGTGTTTTCATGATTAAATAATTTTAAGGGCACTTAACCGTTTTTGACATTTGAGTAACTCTAGCTGCCAAATTATTAATGTCTTGTTGCTGTTTAGCTGTTAAATCTGTCCACGCTTTAACATTACTCTCTTTTAAACCTGACCAAGTCAAGGCTTCATAAAAAGCATCACTTGGTTCTTCTCCATAATAGTCGGTATAGTTTTTATAATCATTTGGAAGCATAGTTTTATTAAATTCTTTAAGAGCCTCTTTCATACTTGATAAGTATAATGCAACCATAGCACCATGGTCGTTACCGTATTTGTTATATTCCGTTTTAAAGTCTAGTTTTTCGGGTATATTAGTTCTAGAATATAGTTTTCTAACTATATCTGCGTGAATGTATTCGTGTAATATGGTTCTAGCAGCATCAAGAACTGATTGCTCATTTGAACGAGAAGTGCTAATTGCAATGTTTATTAATGTTTTATCGATTATATTATTATATGTTGTTTCGCCATTTGATTCAACTAAATTTCCATTTGCATCTTTAATATAATTTCCATTTGCATCTTTCGGATAAATTTTATCTACTGAGACAATTTTAATATCAAACTCTGATTCACCTTGGAAATTAGCTAATAATTTTTACACAAAAGCATTTCCGTTTTTTGTTAATAAATCATTAATACATTTAGATTTACCTGTAAGTCCATCAATAATCTGAACAGGAGTCGGAGCTGAAATACCTCCTCCAGATCCTCCACCTCCCACATGTGGCGGATATCCTCCATTATCATTTGAGTCCCCTCCTCCACCAAAACAGCCAACTAACGCAATCGCTCTAAAATCACCGTTTTCATACTCCCATCCCATATAAATACATGTGGTTGTAGCCATTTTGCCAGTTATACTGGGTTTTAATAATAGACTGTTTTTAAAACTGCTAAACTGTACTTTTTCATTCTTTTGATTAACCACTAAAACGATTCCATCAAAATCATCTGTTATCTGATAGAAATTAAATGATTCATCAGTATTATCAAAATATTCATTCTTTGTCAATATTTGAACATGATTATAGGTAAACCCATCAGCCGATTTTTTCAATAATAATCGA
>CAUPKP010000043.1:0-31342 GCA_963511795.1 uncultured Flavobacterium sp.
CAACATTTTGGGAGGTTACTAAAATTGGACCAGTTGCTGTTGCTTTGTAGTTATTTACTACGCTTACATGAGTAGTGTTATTATAAACCGTATAGGCAAAATATGGATTAACAGGTGGATTAGCTGAATAGTTGCCTATGTCCATTATAGCGTTGTTCATTTCTAGCGGTGTAGAATTATTAAACTGATTTGGGGGTTGCATAATGTTACCAGAATTTGTTATTACAAATCCAAATTGAGCATTTCCATTGGCATCAAGTTTTAGAGGTGTATCAACAGTTGTTCCTGTATGCAACCAACACAATGTTATAACATCCCCAGGTTTCTGACGGTACTCAAGTATAGAGGGTGCAGTTTTAAAACCATTATTAGAAGTTGTGTTACCACCTGTACCTACAAAATATTGAGTGTTATAGTTGTTAAAATTATTTGTGACAACACCAGTAAAACTTACTCCTTTTGGAGTAAGATTCCAAAATTCTGCCCATTCTTGATTAGTGCTAGGGTACCCAGAATTTGCGGAAGAATAACCTCCAGAATCTCCCCCTCCATATTCATCATACGGTCCTGCAAAGGCAGATATTGAAATAAATAACGTCATTAAACAAATATAAATATTTTTTTGCATGGTGTTTTAATTTTTAATTAATATTCGCGAATGCATTTCATTTCCTACACCTATGCGTACAATGTACATACCTGGTTTTAGTTTAGCTCCGTTCAAAGTATATTGATGTTTTCCCTGTTTTTGTAATGCTCCTTTTTCCAGAGTTATAGGATTAATACTTCCAGAAAAATCGTAAACATTTACATTTACATTTGCATCATTTTCTAATTCGTATTCAATCAATGCATCATTAACAAACGGGTTCGGATATAAGGCAATAAAATGGTCTTTTTGATCACTTAATGCTAATAACTCCTCAGTAGTTAAATCTTCATCCCCGTCTTCGACTTGTTTTAAAATTATATGCATAGGTGGGCCAGACTCTTGCCATTCGTCTGTAAAGGTTTGAAGAGTACCTGTTAAATAGGTTTTATTATTTACAGTCTTAAACTCCATTTGTGATGATAACAATTGCCAAACTAATGTGTTTGAATTGGGATTTTCAGAATACGGCATATCAAAAGACATATTCAATTTATCAAAATATAAGGCATTATCCTCTAATATAGCATCATTTTCTGCTGCAACTTTATTAAGATCCCATTTATAATGAACTCCATTTTCTTTGGCAGTAAACTCACATTCAAGAGGTATTATTCTAACAATTTCCTTTTTAGACCAGTCCAATTCTATTAGTTTACCTTTCCATTTTCCATTGAAATATTTAGGTTTTAGTTCTTTTTTTGAGGCAGTTTGTACTTTGCTTTGAGAATCCTCAGTTGTTTTATCAATTGCTTCTTTTGCTATGACTGTATTTGTTTCCGTTTCCTTTTCATTAGTTTCTTTGGCTAAACTTGTCTCAACATTTTCACGTACATTTTCGGTAATGTGTTTCAAAAACATATCACTATTTGTGGTATGGCTCTGTGTGAAATATAAAATTGCTTTATCTTCATTTTTTTCAACTCCATAACCAAAATAATAGCATATTCCTAAATAATGTTTTGCCATTGACCATGGTGATAATTCAAACCAATAAATTGCTTTTTTATAGTCTTGGGCAACTCCAAATCCTTTAAAATACATATAACCCAAAGCATAAGCTGCTCGTTGGTTTCCATGATCGGATGCCAAGGTTAACCAATGAATTGCTTGTTCAAAATCAATATTGCAACCTGTACCTATCATGTAAAATCTTCCGATATTATATTCTGCCGGATCGAATTCATCTTTTGCTGATTTCATTATCAGTTCAAAAGCTTTATCCTCACTTTTTTCAACAAGCAGACCTTGCTTATATAATATTCCTAATATATTTAGGCAATTGGCGTCTCCCTGATCGGCGCAGGATTCAAGGTCAGTTAAAGATCTTGGATAAGTGAGATTTTCGCCAATATCGACTAAATTTTTATTTATGTAATTAACATAGGTATTCCCTGCATTTTGCGAAAACAAGAGATGATTGGCTGCTAATAAAAAAATTACAAATACTGTTTTTTTCATATTTTTGAGTTGAAGTTAATTATAGATACAGGTTAAAGATTACGATTTTGATAAGTTAAATTTTTGGATTGCTTCTCTAATACCCTTTTCATGACGATATTCTACAGCGCGCAATTTTTGTTGATACAATTCATAACTATATTTATAATACTCCTCTGTCACTATTTTTTCGGTGTTTTTTTCGTTAATTAATTTTTGAATTTCATTATATTGAACTTCACTAAGTGTATAGCTTGCTTTTATAGTTTCATATTCTTTTTGACTATCTCTATTAATTCGGTCTTGCATTTGGGAAACAAAAACCAATTTAAACTCTTCAATTTTTAGTATTTTAGAAAGCTTTTCTCGGAAAACTAAATAAATAGCATAGTCATCCTCACCAGGATCATTAAAATTTATAATATTTCTGGCATCATTTTCTCTCCACGTTTTGAGTCGCCTGTCATTTTTTTCCTCTAGAGTCTGCAATGCTGACAAGATTTGATTAATTCTATCGACATCTATATTTGCTTCTAATAATTTTTTGATAAGTTTATCTGTCTTAGCGTTTTTAGAATAAAGCAAACCAAAACCATTAAGGAGTTCATACTCTTTTTTTGAAGATTGTAATGTTTCTTCTTTATAATTGTTCCATGACAAGTTATCATCATAACTGTAGTACTCACGTATAATCAATTCTTTTTTAGTATTTTCAGAAAGTAAATTCCTGAATTTTTTCTCCTGCTCTTTGCTTAATTTATATTTTCCTTTTTCCAATTCCCATTTCTCAGAAGCAACTCTATCAATTCTATATTCCAATTGAGGTAAAAATATTTTTTCAAATTGCTCAATTGTTACAAGTTTAGATAATGACAGTATGAATTTTTTATTGCTGTATTCTTCTAAAATATCATCGTCACGAAACTGTATTGGATATTTAGATTTCAGTTCCTCTTGCTGTTTCTGATTTGTTTTATTAGTCTCATTTTTTTTTAGGAGTAGTTGCTGAATTTCTCCAATTACAGCCTCTTTTAATCCTGCATTTTTTAAAGAATTTATAAAACCTTTATCAACTTCATCAGCCTTTAACGATTGACTGTATACATGAAGTGGTGTTTGTAGAAAAAGAAGAGCATATAAAATAAAATAAAATCTTTTGTTCATGATTTTGGGTAGTTTTAAAGGTGATTATTATAAACACCTTTTTGTTGATTGTAACTTAAATTACAGATGGTGCTGCTTTATACTCGCCTAAATGAATATTTATAAAAAAATATTTTTATTGTTTTAATTAACAAGAATTCGACTAAGCGAAATAACTGATTAATTTTAACTTTTTGTAATCCTATAATGTCAAAATACAATTGTAAATCGACAAATAAGGAATATATAAAAATCTAAGTAACAGAATTCTATAAATCTGATGCATAGATAAATAAATTGCATCTTTAGATTTAAAACCATTTAATTTTTAGGAAACTATGGTTTATTGTATTCTAAATTCTATTATTTTGTAGTTTGTTATTTATGGATTTTTGAGTAAGATTTTCAAAAAAAGATCTAATGATCTAGAAAAGAAACTAAACCACTCTGCATTGAAAGTGCATAGTTTTATTTTGCGAGAGAATGAAAGTCTCTCTATTTGGAAAACTTTTAATCAATACTAAAAGTCAAAGATTCAATTTTTTCGCATTACTAAAGTAGTGCAAGAAATTGCAGGGTTTTAAACCAGAAGCTGTGACCAATAAATTTTTCTGAAAATTGGGTTTTATTTTACCTACTATATTGACACTATTTCATATACTAATATACCTTTTTTCGGCATTTTTATCAGCCATTGTTTTTTAGTAATCACAAGTTAAAATGCAAACAATCAATAACTTGATTTTTTTTTAATGTTTGACTATTTATATGGATTCATTTCAACTCCTTTTAAGGTTTTTTCTTAATAAACTGTAACTTTTCCCCAGGTTGCATACCGGTTTTGAAAAATAACAATTAATAGTAAATCTTACATATGGATACCTTTTTTAAAGACTATTCAAATCAACAATTTCTCAATTTAGAATGACTAGCGGTATTGAAAATCCAACTATTAATTTTTCCTTTTACCTTACCACAGGAAATGCAACAATTCTGAGTTTTGTAAATCCGATAGGAACTAATGTTATAATTTTTTCTTCAGAATCGACATTGCCTTTATAAACTCCATCTCTGCCAGAAACTGGTAAATAGGCTAATCCATTAACAGCTTTCCAATCTAGAATTTGTTTGGCTTTTAACTTAATCTCGATTGGAACATTGGCTAAATTCCATTTGAAATTATCTTGAAGTTCGATTTGATTTACCTTTGCAGTTGTAGCAATATTTTTGATATCCCTTTCAACCAATCCGTAATTCCAGTCGGTCAATGGAGACAATGTAAAGTAAGAGCCTTCGTCTTTTTGATTACCACTTTCCCATTTTTCTTCTAATTTCAATGCATATACTAAAGGTCCTCTTTCAACTGCTTTTGAATTTTCTGCCCAAGAAGATACTGACACATCCATTGGCAGCTTCAGTGAGATTTCATCTTTGTTATTCCAAATTTTATCTAATGTCACTATACCGTTTTTGATTTCAAAAGTTTCTTTCTTTCCATTAATTAAAATCTCAGCATTTTTACACCAAGTTGGGATACGTAATTGAAAGGGAAAACCAATAGCTTTATTTGTACTGATAGTAAAACTAATTAAATCTGTAAAGGGGTAACTTGTCTTTTCGGTAATAACAATTTTTTGATCGTTTTTTCCAACTGTTGTATTGATGGTATTTGGGCTATAAACCAAAGCTGCCAAACCATTTTGTTTATTCTTGTACCACAAATGCTGGGTAAATTTTGTCCAACCTTGATGCATGTTTGCATAACAGCAAGTATAACCACTTTTTGCCCCTAAAACATTATTCATTTCATTATCGAAAGGTAAAGTGAACGCATAAACCCCTCTTTGAATTTCGATCTGATTTGCCATCTGAAAGTATTGTTTTTCATTGTAGTCATCAGTAGTTTGAGGTGGCATGGCATTAAAAGTAGTTCTCTCTAATGCATCCATGTAAAAGGAATCTCCTGTAATTCCTATAATATCTTCCAACGAATACATGGTTTCTACAATTGCACAAAGTTCCGTCCCTTGTGTGGGTGCGTTACCGTGTAAATCTTCATCTGCAGAGAAAATTCCATTTGGAAGTCCGTGCAGAGTCATTAAATCTTTAAAACCAGTCTTTAAATTTTTTAAATAAATAGAATCTCCAGTACGTATGAAATTTTCGGCAGGTTCTTTGAGTGCCATTCCAACATTGACACCATGTCGTTGCATCCATAAATCCCCATTTGGATTTACTGCTGCTCCGATTGCCCAATCTCTGTTGCCAAACCATTGACTCCATGAAAAGGATTGTTTTTGAATTTTATCTGCCAATACCAATAATTTTTCATCTTTATTGATGCTGTAGATCCATTGCACCATTTGAATATTTTCACTTCCTCTCGATGCTGACCAATCTGACCATTTACCTATTGGAGTTTTATCTAAAGTTGCGTTTTGATAATCAAAATACTTTACCATAAAAGGAATAACACGACTGTCATTAGTTGCCGTGTAATATTGTTGAATGACTTTTAACATGACCATTTTGGGCCACCAGTCTTCCCCTTGATTACTATTTTGAGCGTCAACTTTTTTTCCTGTTTCTCGTTCCCATTTGGTAATTGGTCCAAAATACCCAGATGGACGCTGGTTATCAATTGTCCAATTGATATAATGCAGCACTTTTTTTTGCAGGTTTTTATCATTCAACTGATACGCTAACGGAACCGCACCATCTAGCCAGTATGGGGTCTCCTCCCAACCATCGCCTTTACCTCCTAACCAACCGTTATCATCTTTAATTTTTCCATATGTTTCATCAATATGACCCGTAGAATTATTGGCCATTGTGGTAAGTTGAGTTCGCAACCAGCCTTCTGGCTTAATTTGCCCAAGCGGAACTTCGTTAAAAATTCGTTCAACTGGACTATGTTGAGCGAATACATCAATCGAACAATTGGTAAAAACCAAAACTACAAGGATACTTTTCTTTATTATTTTCATATATTTTATCAATTTTTATTTAATAAGATTTATTTAAATGGGATTTTTGCAGTATCAAATTACTCTTATATTTTACAAGTACTAATAAATTCTGATGGAGACATAGCAAAGCTTTTTTGAAAATTTCTGCTAAAACTTGATTGTGACTTATAACCAACAATTTCAGAAATTTCATAGACTTTGTATTTATTAGAAAGCAGTAATTCCGCAGCCTTTTTTAAGCGAGCATTGTTGATGAGTTCATTTGGACTAAGATTAGAAATATCTTTTATTTTACGATATAAAGTTGACCTACTCATGTGCAAAATATCAGCTAATGATTCTACGCTCAAATTGGTATCTGCCATATTTTGCTCTATAATCTCATCTAACTTTTTGATAAAATCTTCGTCGGTTTTATTGTGCGCAATGGTCTTTAAATGTGATAAAGGAGAACTTGCATAATACTCCATAACATGACGCCTATTGGATAATAAATTGTCTACCTGAGCCAAAATAAAATCCATCGAAAATGGTTTTGAAATATAGGCATCTGCTCCAGATTCTAACCCTTGAATTCGGGATTGTACTGCGCTTAGAGCTGTTAACAGCATCACAGGAATATGACTTGATTCAATATTTGATTTAATACGGTCACATAATTCAATTCCATCCATTATTGGCATTGTAATATCACTAATAACAATATGGATACTTTCGTTATGAATTACTTTTAATGCCTCCTCTCCATTGGTTGCTTTAAAAACTTTATACTCTTTTCCGAGTTCCTTGCTCATAAAATTAAGGAGTTCCAAATTATCTTCGACAACAAGAATTTGCGTTTTTATTTCTTTGGATAAAATTTCAATTTCAAAATCTTCTTCACTCTCTTTAGAAATAATTTCTCCAGTGTTTTTATACAAAGAAAATTCACTCTCTTGACGTAAAGGAAGTTGCAAAACAAAAGTATTCATAGTATCGTCTATAAATTGCAACTTTAAAGTTCCGTTGTGCAATTCTGTTAGTGAATGAGCCAGCGACAAACCAATTCCAGTTCCTGTCTGTGTTTCTGAACCTAAAACTCTAAAGAAAGGCTCAAAAATTTTACTTTTAAGGCCTTTTGGAATTAAATTTCCATCATTTTTAATAATGAATTCCAAAGAATTTTCATCTCTAAATACAGTTATACTTACTTCACCTTTGGCATATTTTATAGCATTATTAATTAAATTACTTATGATTTTCTTAATTGCTTCTTCATCAACAAAAGCATAAATATCTTTTTCTCCTAATTCTAATTGTAAATTAATCTTTTTCTCTTCAATTAAAGGAGTAAAACGAGTATGAAGATGTCTTACTAAAGCAGAAATATTGGTCTCTACAAAAGTAAGTTTCAAACCTTCCATTTCTGCCTTTCTAAAATCGAGTAATTCATTGACCAGATTCAATAGTCGAGAAGTGTTCTTCTCCATTATTGATAAATTTTGTTGTATTTCAGGAGATTCATAAGTTCGCTTTAGTAAGCTCTCTAAAGGGCTTTTTATCAATGTTAATGGTGTTCTAATCTCGTGTGCTACATTTGTAAAGAACTCAATTTTAGCATGATAAATTTCTTTCTCTTTTTCATTATTTAGGTTGACAATTTTCTGATTATGCTCCTTAACATTTATATTGTGATATCTGAGTAAAAGCAAATAACTGCACCCAACAATACATAAAATATAAAAGAAAATTGCATAGCTACTCGCCCAAAATGGTGGCAAAATTTTCAGTCCAATAACTGCTTCTCTGCTCCAAATCCCATTTGTACTCAATGATTTTACCCTAAATTTATAATCGCCTGAAGCCAGCTCTGTAAAAAAGACCTTATTGTTCTTATTTAAATAAACCCAATCGTCATTAATACCATCCAATTTATACCAATATTCCGTAAGTTCTGGAGCAGTATAACTAAGTGATGCAAAGTCAATATTAAAATTAGATTGGTTGTTTTTTAAAACAATTTTTTTTATATAAGAAATAGATTCATCAAGAGGTGAATTCTTATCATTTACGACTACATCTTTGTTGTTTATTTGAAGTCCCGTAATAAATATTGGTGGATTGTAATTATTCTTGCTGAAATTTTTAGGATTAAAACTAATCATACCATTTAGGTTTCCAAAATACATGTCACCATTAGTATCTTTGAAAGCCGAATTGTAATTGAATTGATCGCTTAACAGACCATTAGCAGTAGTAAAGACTTTAACTTTTTTTGTCTTATAATTAAACTTAACCAATCCTTTTGAAGTAGTTATCCATAAATCTTGATCAGAATCCTGCAAAACAGAATAAATCACATTACTTGGAAAGCCTTCATTAGTAGTATACCTTTTAAATTCTTTCTTTTTTACATCAAATAAGTTCAAACCATTTTCGGTAGCAATCCAAAGATTATTTTGATGGTCTTGAAATATTGAGGTTATAAAATCATTACTAATGCTTTTATGATTTTTAAAATCATGCTTATAAACTACTTTTTCTTTTGTTTTCGGATTATAATAAAACAAACCATCTCGATAGGAACCTGCCCATAAGTTTCCAGTTATGTCTTTTAACATACTGGTATAATGTGTTATTTGCGAAAAATTACTGCATATTATAAAATCATCTTTTTCTTCATCGTATAAATATATGCCAACTGATGTTACAATAAAGAATTGCTTCTCTGGTGTTTCATAAAATGTAAAAATAAAATCACTTTTTAAATTACTAGAATTATGATCATAGTGTTTAATTACATTTCCAGTATTGGCATCCAAAACATCCAAACCATGCTCGAAAGTTCCTATCCAAATTTTATTTCCTCTCGGTAAAACAGCGTGTATATTATAAAAAGATAGTCCTGACTTTCTTCCATTAGGTTGATAATTAACAAATTTCTTAGTTTGTAGATTGAACTTATTGATTCCAGCATCTTCAGTACCAATCCAAAGATTACCCTGATTGTCTTTATGAATCTCACGAACAGCGCTACCTACAATTGCATTTTCATTTTTTCGAGGAAAATACTTCTTAAACTGATCGTATTGCTTTTGATGGTAATTTACACCTCCAAAATATGTTCCAATCCAAACGCCATTTTCTTTATCAATGGTAATAGAATAGGCTGCATTATCTGAAATGGCATAAGGATCGCTTGAACTTTTACGCAAATTTTTGAGCGTTTTGTTTTTTAAATTGTAAATAAAAACACCCGATTCGCTAGCAACCCACAATTCGTTTTTATTACTCTTTTTAAATTGTCTCACAAAAATTGGTTTTTCTACACCGTTGATAAACGGAAGAGTTTTTTCACTAACAATATCATATTTATAAATACCATGATCTCTAGTACCAATTAAAATTGAATTATCATCTAAAGAGTATATAACCGAAATAGAAAAAGGATTCTTAGGTAACTGCACATCTATTTTATCAAAACTTTGTGTTGCTTCAGAGTAACGATATAGCGTATCAAATGAAGATGCCCATATTACACCCTGACTGTCACAGGTTATAGATGTGGCATAAAAGGTGTTTTTACCATTAAATAATGTAGTCTCTTTAGTGGCTACATTATATTTAATTAATGTCCCTACAGAAATAAACCATAAATTCCCGTTCAAATCATTATCAATACCATTAATACGATTATTGATTGCATCATTTATAAAAGTAAATTTCTCTAACTTTTTGTCATAAGAATACAATCCTTTATCAGTTCCAACCCAAATATAGTTTTTGAATTCATGCAATGACTGTATGTAATTTATCCCTAAAGATTTTTTTGGATTTGTCCCACTTCTAAAAGTTTTGAAACGATACCCATCAAAACGATTCAAACCATCTTTAGTTCCAAACCATAAAAAACCATCACTATCTTGAATAGAGGCTAAAACGGTATTATTTGACAAACCGTCCTCTACCTTATAATGTTTAAAATAATATTCTTGACTAAAAATGATTGTAGAAAAAAATAAAAGACAAATTAATGTCCCCATTCTAAAAATACTATACATGTTATTGATTTATTAAATTTTTTGTTAAAAATAACTTTTCCATTTGTGTCATAAGCATTCATTTTGATTCAAAATACCGATTTACAACGTTTTCGAACAAGATATGAATCATTCTAACACAATTATGAAACAAAATGAGATGAACAAACTGTTATCGATATCATAATTTAGTCAAAAATTAAAATGATAATTTTTTAAGTTATTAATTATAGTATCAATAAAAAAAGCCTAAAATATTTTAGCATTCATAAAAAATATGAAATTTTATTTTTTTAGAACTGTTGCAATATTACCTCTATTTTAAATACTACAAAAGAATTCCTTAAAAGTTATGTTTTAATTTATTGAACCAAACAAATTATAAAACCAAAACAAAAAAATGAAAATCAATGAAAACATTTATTAAAAAAATGCTCAAGAAAGAGGTGATTTTATTCTTTACTTGTTTATTATTTGTGCAACACACTATTGCACAAGAAAAACGAACAGTAAAGGGACAAGTTGTTTCGGCTAGAGATGGAAGTCCTATTCCATTTGCTAGCGTTTTAATTAAAAACACAAAGCAGGCAGCCGCAACAGACTTTGATGGTAGTTTTACTATTGAGGCAACTCCCAACGAAACACTTGTATTTAGTTATGTGGGATACAAAACTGTAGAGAAAACAGCAAGTAGTACTTCACTAGTAATTACTCTTGAAGAAGATATTGCAAAACTTGATGAAGTAGTAGTTGTCGGATATGGATCACAACAGAAAAAAGATTTAACTGGTGCTATTTCTGTAGTAAAACCACAAGAACTACAAAAAAGACAAATTACGACAGTCGCAGAAGGAATGCAAGGTTTAGTAACTGGTGTAAAAGTTCGAGGTGGTGGACAACCCGGACAAGAAGCAAATATCGAAATTCGTGGTCTTAAAAATCTATCAAACAGTAATCCATTGTATGTAATCGATGGTTTAATTACTACAGCAAACAGAGATTTCAACCCCAACGATATTGAATCTATACAAGTATTAAAAGATGCTTCGGCTGCAGCTATATATGGTTCTAGAGCTGCTAATGGAGTAATCATTATTACAACTAAAAAAGGTAAAAAAGGACCGCTTAAAATTGATGTTTCGTCTAAAACCAGTTTCACAAGTTTACCAAAATATGATTTAGCAAATACTGAGGAATTTTCAAAATTAAATTTTCAAGCCTATGACAATGCAGGAATTCCTAGACAGAATTTGAATTTAGGAGTTGATACTAATTGGCAAAAAGCGGTTTTCCAACAGGGCTTTATTCAAGATTATAATGCTAATTTTTCGGGAGGAGGAGACAACTCTACTTTTTTCATGTCCGGAAATTATTATGGAAATAAAGGAACTATCGTCTCTACCGATTTTGACAGAATCTCTTTTAGAGTGAATTCAAGTGGAACAAAAGGAATTTTTAGCATTGGAGAAAACTTGGCCATAAGCGATTCTAAAACAGATGAAATGTCGGGAAATCCAATTGTAGATGTGTATAGAATGACCCCAACAATCCCTTTATATGATGATGCAAATCCAGGTGGATACGGATACGGAAAACAAGGTGTTGCTGACGTGTTTGGTACAAACCCACTTGCAATAGCAGATTTGCTTGACGCGTCGTTACAAAACACAAGACTTAGAGGGAATATTTGGGCAGAAATAAAACCAGTTTCATTCTTGAAATACCGTTTTAATTTTGGTTACGAAGCTAGTTTTGATAATTACCAACAATTAAGAAAAACAGGTAGTTGGACTTTAAACCAACCAAACGATCCTTCCTTTTTATTTCAAAATAGAGCAAAATATCAAAGTCTATTATTTGAAAATACACTTTCATTCGATAAGAAATTTGGTAAACACAGCTTCAATGCTATTGCTGGTATTACGTATCAAAAAGAAACATATGATCAAATTAGCGGAAAAAAATTCCATTTATTAACCAACCCAAGTACAGGTGACTATTATAATGTTCTTGATTTAGGAGATGAAGCACAAACAGGAGGTTTTTATAATGAAGCAGCTCTTGCATCTTATTTAGGCAGAATTGAATACAATTATGATGATCGATATTTATTAAATGCAGTAATTCGTCGTGATGGTTCCTCAAGATTTAATAGTGAGAATAGATGGGGAAATTTCCCTTCAGTTTCTGCAGGGTGGAGAATCAGTAAAGAGAGTTTTTTCGAATCTAAAATCATTAGTGACTTTAAATTAAGAGCTAGTTATGGTGAATTAGGCAGCGGAAATATTGGAAATTACGATTATCAAGGATTCATAAACACTTTTGGAGCTGTTGTACTAGGAAATGCACAAACGCTTTATCCTGCTGCTACACAAGTAAAATTAGCTAATCCAGATTTGCATTGGGAACGTTTAAAACAAACCAATTTTGGTTTTGATTTTGCCGTTCTTGATAACAGTTTACGTTTAACAGGAGATTATTATATCGCAAAAACGGAAGATGTATTGTTTGGTATTCCAATTTTGATGACAACAGGAAATGATGGTGGAAACCCTGTTTCTAATGCTGCAAGTGTTCAAAATAATGGAATTGAATTAGAATTGGCTTATCAAAAATCCTATGGTGATTTCTCATTCAATGCATCGGTAAACTTCTCAAAAGTGGACAATAAGTTGAATTCGTTTGGAAACGGACAAGACGAATTTTATTCTGGAAACACAAGGACTCAAGCTGGAAAACCAGTCGGAATGTGGTACGTATTACAAACAGACGGTTTGTTTCAGAATGCACAGGAAATTGCAGATTATAAAAGCTCAAATGGCACAACAATTTTACCAAATGCTCAACCAGGTGATATTCGTTTTAAAGATCTAAATGATGATGGACAAATTACAAACGAAGATAAAACTATAGCAGGCAGTCCTTGGCCAGAATTTGAAATGGGTTTCAATGCAGGATGTGATTATAAGGGATTTGATTTCTCTATGAACTGGATTGGTTCACATGGTGCCACTATCTATGACGGTTACCGTAGTGTAGTAGATCGTTTTGATGATAATAGTAACTACAGAGCAGGTGTTCAACCTTGGACTCCTGAAAATCCAAATACCGATTTTCCTAGAATTACTAAAGGATCAACTTTAAATTCTCGTGGTGATTCCGATCGTTTCCTTGAAGATGGTGATTTTATACGATTGAAATACATTGGAGTTGGATATAGTTTGCCAAAAGATGTAATTAAAAAAATCGGATTAGCAAAAGCACGTTTTTCATTTTCGGCGCAAAACATACTTACATTCACTAAATACCAAGGTCTAGACCCAGAATTTAGTAATAGTAACATCTTTGAAAGAGGATTTGATTATGGAGCGTTTCCAAACTTAAAAACATATTCGTTTGGAGCTGAATTTAGTTTCTAAAAATAAAAAAAATCAAAATGAAAAAAATAACAATATTATTCGCGTCACTTATGTGCTTGATTACGACGGTATCCTGCAATGATGACTTATTAGATCTAAAAAACCCTAATGCTTTAACAACAGATCAATTTTGGAACACCGAAAATGATGCACAATTAGGAGTTAATTCTATCTATCAAATGTTTTATAAAGATGGATTATGGGCAAGATGGATCTACTTCAGATTGGATTTAACTTCTGATGAAGGTTTCAGCCAAAGTCCATGGACCGAGTTAGCAGATTGGACACGTTTCAATTATATTAATTACAACTTCTGGGAAGGTAATGGTGTAACCTGGAGAGATACTTACAAAGCTGTTTTCAGGTGTAACCAAGTATTAGCTTATGTTCCTTCAATTGAGTTTGCAAATCAAGCTGATAAAGATAAAATTATTGCTCAAGCAAAGTTTTTCAGAGCATTTTATTACTATTATGCTGCTATTCTTTGGGAAAACGTTCCATTGGTTTTAGAACCATCACTACCAAATGATAAACCAATGCAGAGCAATATTACGGAAGTTTGGACACAAATCGAGAAAGATTTAAATGAATCCTATGATGCTCTACCTGAAAAATGGGCAGATACTGATACTGGAAGACCAGACAAAGGAGCTGTAAAAGCAATGTTAGCAAAAGTGTATATGCAACAGCACAAATGGGCTGAAGCTAAGACATCATTAGACTATTTAATTACTGGTGCTGGTGCTCGATACAGTTTAGTAAGTAATTTTAAAGACAACTTTACAGATCTTCATGAAAACAACAGTGAATCTGTTTTTGAAATTCAATTTAGTGACGTAAGAAAAGGCGGAACAGACGATAATCCAAATAGTGCTGTGTCTAATAACCGTCAACAATTTTTTGCTCCAAGAGGTATTGGATGGTCTGATGGACAAGCAAGATTTTGGTTAGTTGATGCCTTTAAACAAGAAAAAAATGTTACTGGTGGTCTTGATGAACGTTTAAGAGCAACATTATTTTATCCTGACTTATTGGCTGATTTTGGTGACAAAACATACAATAGAGATTGGCAGTGGGGCGCTAATGAATGTTGGTTTAGAAAAGGGGCTAGAGATTATTACCGTGATAATGAAGATTATTACGCTCAAGTTAACAACAGACTTATTCGCTACTCTGATATTTTACTATCCTACGCAGAAGTATTGAATGAATTAGGTCAAACTAATCAAGCTTACCAATATGTAGATATGGTTAGAGCGCGTGTAAAACTAGCTCCTTTAGCAACCGCTCATCCTGAAATTGGTTCAGATAAAGTTAAATTCTTAGACCGTTTAAAAACGGAAAGAGTACTAGAATTAGCTGGAGAAAGTGTTCGCTGGATTGACTTGAAGCGTTGGGGAGATTTGGAAAACCAGGCAAGTGTAGATAAAATTTCTCAAAAAGATCCTGATTTTAAAAATTTCGTTGTTGGCAAAAATATCCGACTTCCTATACCGCAATCAGAGGTTGATAATAACCCCAATATGAAACAAAACGACAAATATTAAACATTAAATGACCACGGAAATTGCTACTAATTTCCGTGGTTTAATTTCCAATACTTTTTTATAATGAATAACAAAAACAAATTAATTGCCATTGCTTTATTTGCAATGCTAACAATTAGCTGTAACAAAAACAAAAAAGAAGTTGAAACTGCTGAAACTTCAATTGAAACTGTTGATAAAGAAAGAACAATCTGGACAAAAGAAGAAGCGAATACTTGGTACGCGAATCAACCGTGGTTGGTGGGTGCTAACTTCAACCCTAGCAGTGCAATTAATCAGTTAGAAATGTGGCAAGAAGACAGTTTTGACCCTAACGAAATTGACAAAGAATTAGGCTGGGCAGAGGGAATTGGAATGAATGTAATGCGTGTTTATCTTCATGATTTACTTCATAAAGATGATGCAGAAGGATTTTATAAAAGAATGGATAAATATTTGACGATTGCTAACAAACATCACATTAAAACATTATTCGTCTTGTTCGATTCTTGTTGGGATCCGTTCCCAGTATCAGGAAAACAAAGAGCTCCAAAACCATTTGTACACAACTCAGGTTGGGTACAGTCTCCAGGACAAAAAGCCCTTTTAGACTCTACACAAACACCACGTTTAGAAAAATATGTAACAGAAACTGTTGCTCACTTTAAAGATGACGATCGTATTTTAGGTTGGGATGTTTGGAATGAACCAGACAACATGACGGGATCAGCTTACGGAAAAGTAGAAATTGCTAACAAGGAAGATTTGGTTTATAAACTTCTAGAAAAAGCGTTTGTCTGGGCACGTTCTAGCAACCCATCGCAACCATTAACATCTGGTTTATGGGTTGGAGATTGGACAGGAAAAGGGATGAAACCAATATTTAAATTACAAGTAGAACAATCCGATGTAATTTCTTTTCACTGTTATGATAAACCTGCTGATTTTGTAAAAAGAATAAATGAACTGAAACAATACGGCAAACCATTATTGTGTACAGAATATATGGCTAGGCCAAATGGTAGCACTTTTGAAGGTTTCTTACCAATAGCTAAAGAAAACAAAATTGCAATGATAAACTGGGGATTAGTTGATGGGAAATCGCAAACGAAATTTCCTTGGGATAGTTGGACAAAAAAATACACTTCAGATCCGCCAGTATGGTTTCACGAAGTATTTAATACTGATGGAACACCATATAAAAAATCGGAAACTGATTTTATCAAAAAAATCACAACTGAAGTAAATTCAAAATAAATATTAGTATCCTGTTTAATTAAAATTTAGGGAATAAACAATATTAAATAGATGCCTTTCTAGAAATCAAATTCTATTTAATCAATAAAAAAATCTATGAAAAACAATTTAATTTATATTGCATTTCTCTTATGTTTTGGATGCGGAAACAATGACTCACAAGACACGCCTACAGTTCCTAAAACTGATGAAGCAAAATATTTTAACCCAGTCGTTTCTTCAAGTATGCCAGATCCCACCGTGATATTAGGCAAAGATGGTTTCTTCTATTTATATGCTACGGAAGATGTGCGTAACGTACCCATTTTACGCTCTAAAAATCTTGTTAGTTGGACCAAAGTAGGCACAGCTTTTACAGAATCTACTCGGCCAAATTTCGAGCCCAATGGTGGAATTTGGGCTCCAGACATTAACCTAATAAATGATAAATATGTATTGTATTACTCAATGTCTGTTTGGGGAGGAGAACAAACCTGCGGAATAGGTTTAGCTATAGCTGATAGTCCAATTGGACCTTTTGTAGATAAAGGAAAGTTGTTTAGAAGCAATGAAATTGGTGTAACAAATTCTATTGACCCTTTTTACATCGAAGATAACGGGATCAAATATCTCGTTTGGGGGAGTTTTAGAGGAATTTATGCAATTGAATTAGCATCGGATGGTTTGACAGTTAAAGAAGGGGCATCTAAAATTCAGGTAGCTGGCACTGCTTTTGAAGGAACTTACATTATAAAGAAAAACAATTATTATTATTTATTTGCATCTGTTGGTAGTTGTTGTGAAGGACTAAATAGTACTTATAAAACTGTAGTGGGACGTTCAAGCACTCTTTTTGGTAATTATGTAAATAAAGCAGGCAAGAGTATGATGGATAATGAGTATGAAGTAGTTATTAATAAAAATAGCCGTTTTGTTGGTACGGGTCATAATTCTGAAATTATTGAAGATAAAGAAGGCAAAACTTGGTTCTTATATCATGGTGTAGATGTACAAAATCCTAACGGTAGGGTTCTACTTTTAGATGAAGTAAAATGGGATAATGATGGATGGCCATTTGTTCAAGGAGGTAGTGCCTCACTTAATTCTAAAACACCTACTTTTTAAAAAAAATAGCATGAGAATAAACAATTTATTACGGTTAGTTATTATTTTTTCCACCTTGCAGATCTTTGCTCAACAACCTGATCCTCCTGGTCAGGTTTTGGGCAATGAAATGCCTAAAAATCAAGCCTATTTATTTGCTCACATGACACATCAGGACTATGGCAGATTATATTATTCTGTAAGTTTAGATGGTCTGCATTGGGAAAACTTAAATGATGGCAAACGTGTTTTTAACGAATATCATGGTCATCCTGATATTTGCAAAGGACCAGACGGAAACTATTATATTGCAGGAAATGAAAGTGACGAATCGCCCGACATCAACATCTGGGTTTCTAAAGATTTAATAACTTGGAATAAGTATTCGGTTTTTACTCCTGATCTAAAAAGTACTCCTGGTTACAGCAAAGCTTTACAACGAATTGGCGCACCAAAATTATATTTTGACAAACCTTCAGGAAAATTTATCCTGACCTGGCATACACCTCATGTAGCGGGTTCAAAGGAAGATCCCGAAGCTTATTGGGCAAGCCAACGAACGTTATATGTTCTTTCTAAAAACTTAAAAACTTTTGAAGGAACTCCAAAACGATTATTTGATTGGGAAATGGGAACTATAGACGTTTTTATTCGAAAAGTGGGAGATTCCTATTATGCTATTTTAAAAGATGAAACCTACCCTACCCTTTATTGGACAACAGGAAAAACGATTCGAATTGCAAAATCTAAATCACTTTTAGGCCCCTACTCCTTACCTGCACAACCCATAAGTCCAAATTTTAGAGAAGCTCCAATGTTAATTCCTTCGCCTGATGATAAAATTTGGTATATGTATTATGAACAATATCCTGGCGTTTCATATGGATTGTCTATTGCTGATAATTTAAATGGTCCTTGGTATCAAGCTTCTGGTTATACTTTTTACAGCGATTGGGACAAATATAGTTTACCTGAAAAAACGAGACACGGTTGCATGATTACAATTGATAAAAAAGAATATAATGCACTTGTAAACAAGTTTGGCATTTCTAAAACAATAAAAAAATGATGAATTCCTCCCCAATCTACTCTACTATTCTTGCCTTAATTATACTGTCTTGTACCGGATCAAATAACGATGATGCTCCTATTGTAAATCCTCCTACTCCAATTGTTGAAAAAACGATTGAATGGGATCAAAAGACTCTTGTGCAAGTTTCTGAAGCAAATAGTACTGACTATAATGGCTATGCACGGTTAATAGAACTTGCAGATAAATCATTGGTCTGTACTTATGAATCCGCTGGAAACATTGTTATCAAAAAAAGTACTAATTCAGGTGCCACTTGGGGAGCTACAATCAAGGTAGTTTCAGGAAATAATGATGTCAATATGGCTACTCCTGATATTTTATTATTGAAAGATAATTCTATTTTAATTTGTTACAATCCAAGACCAAAATCAGGAAGTGACCCCTCTAAAAAATTTGAAATCAGAACCATAAAAAGCAATGATAATGGGCTAACTTGGAAAGAAGATCAACTAATTTATGAAGCCAGTTCCAGTTTTGAAAATGGCTGTTGGGAACCATCTGCTATTCAACTTCCAAGTGGCGAAATTCAATTGTTTTTTTCAAATGAAAATATGTATCAATCTTCAGCAGAACAAAATATTTCACTAGTAAGATCAACAGACAGTGGAACTATTTGGTCAACTTCTCCAGAAATAGTTAGTTTTAGAACTGGAAGCCGTGATGGAATGCCTTCTCCAATACTTTTGAAAGATCAAAATGAAATTGTTTTTTCTATAGAAGATAATGGAGTTAACAATCAATTCAAGCCATACATTATTAGAAATACTATAGCTGAAAATTGGAAAACTACCGTTGAAGGAAATAGTGCAAATAGAAATTATGCCTTATCTAATACTATCGATAATGCCAATTATGCGGGAGCTCCTTATTTAGCACAATTAAGTACTGGAGAAGTTTTACTATCCTATCAGAGTACAGAAAACAGAACCAATAATGATATAAACAATGCCATTATGAAAGTAGCGGTAGGTACGAATAAAGCTCGCGATTTTAAAGGAAAAAGTACACCGTTTACAATTTCAACTGGTAAATCTGCTTTGTGGAATAGTATTTCAGTTTTAAAAGATGATACCGTAATTGCTTTGACAACAACCAATCAATTTTCAGGTTCCAACGCATCTCAAATCTGGATGATAAAAGGTCATTTAAAAAATTAATAATAAAAATAGAATGCAGTTTTTGATCAGTTTGGCATTCCAAAAACAACGAAAAAATAGATCTTATTTTTTATAAAAACTGTGGTTAGTTTAAGTTGATCAAATTATCGGGGCATCTTTGTCCCCGGTGATTTGATTTTTAATTGAACTGCATTGTTTTACTACAACTAAAAACAAAATATAATGAAAAACAAATTAGCCTTTTTACTTCTTTTAGGATTGGTTACTACTACTCAAGCACAGTGGAAACCACAAGGAACAAAGCTCAAAACTGTTTGGGCCGATAAAGTAGATCCCAATTCAGTTTTGCCGGAATACCCACGCCCAATAATGCAAAGGAATGAGTGGAAAAACTTAAATGGTTTATGGAATTACGCCATACAAGAAGTGGGCAAAGAAATGCCTAAAAAATACGATGGCAA
The DNA here is from genome assembly GCA_963511795.1 of uncultured Flavobacterium sp. Taxonomy (GTDB): domain Bacteria; phylum Bacteroidota; class Bacteroidia; order Flavobacteriales; family Flavobacteriaceae; genus Flavobacterium. The sequence goes on from CAUPKP010000043.1 coordinate 20,178, forward strand.
AATATTGGTTCCTTTTGCTGTAGAATCTAGTTTATCCGGCGTAATGAAAGAAGTTGGAGCTAAAAATGAATTGTGGTATGAAACCAATTTTTCAATTCCATCTAATTGGAAATCTAAAAATATTTTATTGCATTTTGGAGCTGTCGATTGGAAAACCGAAATTTGGTTAAATGGAGTAAAAATAGGTTCTCATACTGGAGGATACACTCCGTTTACTTTTGATATTACCCCATTTTTATCTTCAAAATCACAAGATCTTATTGTTAAAGTTTGGGATCCATCTAATGAAGGTCCACAGCCAAGAGGAAAACAAGTAAAAAACCCAGAAGGAATCTGGTACACTCCCGTAACAGGAATCTGGCAAACCGTTTGGATTGAACCCGTTAACAAAAAGAATATTACCAACATAAAAACGACTCCAAATATTGATACTAAAACCATTCAACTAGTTCCAGAAATTGCTGGAGCAACTGCGGGCGATTTGGTAGAAGTAACTATTTATGATAACAACCAATTAGTGGGAACTGCAAAATCTGCGGTGGGACAAGCTATCGAAATTGGCATTGAAAATCCTAAATTATGGTCACCAGAATCACCATTCTTATATCATACAAAAGTTACCTTGTTAAACAATAAAACCATTTTTGACGAAGTAAAAGGATATTTCGCTATGCGCAAAATCTCTAAAAAAAGAGATGAAAATGGTATTATAAGAATGCAATTAAATAATAAGAATTACTTCGAATATGGTCCATTAGATCAAGGTTGGTGGCCAGACGGATTGTACACCGCTCCTACCGATGAAGCTTTAAAATATGACATTGTAAAAACCAAAGAATTAGGTTTTAACATGATTAGAAAACACGTAAAAGTAGAACCTGAACGCTGGTACACACATTGTGATGAATTGGGAATTTTAGTTTGGCAGGACATGCCTAGCGGAGACGATCAACCCATCTGGCAAAACAAAAAATACTTTGACGGAACCGAATTACAACGATCTGCACAGTCAGAAGCAATTTATAGAAAAGAGTGGAAAGAAATTATGGATCACTTGTATTCCTATCCAAGTATAGTGGTTTGGGTTCCCTTTAATGAAGCTTGGGGTCAATTTAAAACTGTTGAAATTGTAGAATGGACAATGGCGCACGACCCTACCCGATTAACAAATCCTGCTAGTGGAGGAAATCATTTTACCACAGGCGACATTCTTGATTTGCACAATTATCCTGGACCAGAAATGTATTTATACGACGGACAAAGAGTAAATGTATTAGGGGAATACGGTGGAATTGGATTGCCATTAGAAGGACATTTATGGAAAGCCGATAACAATTGGGGGTATATTAAATTCAAAAATTCGCAAGAAGTAACTGCTGAATATGTAAAGTATGCCAAACAATTAAAAGCGATGGCAAAATCAGGGTTTTCTGCAGCCGTTTATACACAAACCACCGATGTTGAAGGAGAAGTAAATGGTTTTATGACTTACGATCGAAAAGTGGATAAAATGAATTTTGGTGAGGTGAAAAAAATTAATCAAGAAGTAATTAATTCTATTAACTAATAGATATGAAAAAGAAAAATTTTATACTAAAACAAACCCTGTTGCTATTCTTTTTTTGTATTGGGAGTACAACTTTATGGGCGCAGCAAACGTTCTCAAATCCGATATTAGATTACGGTGCAGATCCTTACAGTACTTACCATAACGGGTTTTATTACTACACCCATACGATGCAAAATCAATTGGTACTTTGGAAAACCAAAAACTTGGCAGATATAAAAAACGCCGAAAGTAAAACCATTTGGACTGCTCCCCAGGGCACCGATTATTCGGCTGAAATTTGGGCTCCTGAGTTTCATTTAATAGATGAAAAATGGTATTGTTATTTTGCAGCCGATAACGGTTCTAACGACACACACAGAATGTATGTTTTAGAAAATGATTCTGAAAATCCTTTTGAAGGCGAATGGATTTTTAAAGGAAAAATTGCTGCACAAACCGATAAATGGGCAATTGATGGTGATGTCTTTACCTTTAAAAAACAATTATACATGATTTGGTCTGGTTGGGAAGGTGACACCAACGGGCAACAAAATATTTATATCGCCAAAATGAAAACTCCTACTCAAATAGATGGAGAAAGAGTTTGTATCTCTAAACCAACATATTCTTGGGAAGTACACGGTGCACTACATGACGATGTTAATCCTGCACAAGTTAATGTAAACGAAGGACCTCAGTTTCTAACTCATAAAGACAAAGCTTTTATTGTTTTTTCAGCAAGTGGCTGTTGGACGGATTATTACAGTTTAGGATTACTCACTTTTACAGGAAAAGAAAATTTATTAGATGCTAAAGCTTGGGTAAAGTCAGATAAACCAATTTTAGAAAAATCAGAGAAAAACAAAGTATATGCACCAGGACATAATTCGTTCTTTAAATCCCCAAATGGTAAGGAAGACTGGATTTTATATCATGCCAACTCTAATCCAGGGGATGGCTGTGGCGGAAAAAGATCTCCGAGAATGCAACAGATAAAGTGGGATACAAATGGGAATCCTGTTATTGGAGAACCGACAGCAGCTGGAGTTCTTTTAGCTATTCCTGCAGTTAAATAAATCAATATTTAAATCACACCACAATGATGAAAAAAATTCAATTAGTTAGTATTCTATTTTTAGGGTTGTTACTTCAAACTGCTTGTCAGAAGAAACAAAAAGAAACTTCTAAAACTTCCGATAAAGTCATTACTGAAAACACCACCTTGCAGCCCACAGCTCTTGATTCTACCAATTTTATTGGCAAAATTGAAGGTAAAAAAGTAAATCTATATTGGATAAAAAATGCAAATATTCAAGCTGCTTTTACTAATTATGGTGGTCGTTTGGTTAGTTTATTGGTAAAAAATAAAAATAACGAATTCGTAGATGTTGTAGTTGGTTTTAAAAGTGTAAAAGACTATCAAAATTCAACAGAACCTTATTTTGGAGCAACGATTGGGCGTGTTGGAAATAGAATCGCAAAAGGAAAATTTACTTTAAACGGAAAACAATATAGCATTCCTGTTAATAATGGAGAAAATGCTTTGCACGGTGGTACAAAAGGGTATCAAGATGTTGTTTGGAATGCTGAACAACCGAATGACCAAACCTTAGTTTTAACCTATGTTTCTCCCGATATGGAAATGGGTTTTCCTGGAAATTTAAAAGTAAAAGTAATTTATAGCGTTACAACTGACAATGAAGTTAAAATGGAATATGAAGCCACAACTGATAAAACTACGATTGTGAATTTAACCAATCATGCCTTTTTTAATTTAAATGGAGAAGGAAGCGGTACTATTTTAAATCACATTGTTCAATTCAATGCTAAAGAATATACGCCAGTTGATGCAGGTTTAATTCCAACAGGAAAAATAGAAACTGTAACCGGAACACCTTTCGATTTTACTTCTCCTCATACCATTGGAGAACGCATTCAAACTAAAAATATTCAATTGGAAAACGGCGGTGGCTATGACCATAATTATGTTTTGAATAATGTTAAAGAAAACGGGATGATTCACGTAGGTTCTGTAACGGGTGATTTATCAGGAGTGGTTATGAATGTATACACGGAAGAACCTGGTGTTCAGTTTTACAGTGGCAATTTTATGCAAAGCAAAAACACTTTTAAATCGGGTGTGAAAGATGAGTATAGAACGGCTTTTGCATTAGAAACACAACATTTTCCCGATGCACCCAACCAACCAAATTTTCCATCTATAACATTAGAACCAAAAGCAGTTTATCATACCGTTTCTGTTTATAAATTTTCACATTAATTAAAAATTATGGATATGAAAAAAGTACTTCCAATTGCAATACTCTTTTGTTGCGCATTGCTTTTACAGTCTTGTAAAGATAATACTGATGACACTATTGCACAAAATGAGTCTAATAACTCATCAACTAAAACCTATCAAAACCCAGTTTTTGACCATGATTTTGCTGATCCCACTGTAATCAAAGCAGCGGATGGTAAATACTATGCGTATGCAACCAACAGTTTAGTTGGTAATACCGAAACTCATATACAAGTATTACAGTCTGATGATTTAGTACACTGGAAACATCTTGGAGATGCGATGCCATCAAAACCAACTTGGGCTAGTACTGATTTTTGGGCTCCACATGTGTCTTATGATGAAAAGTTGCAAACCTATTTCTTGTACTATTCAGGAGAATCTAATGATGATAAAACGGGCAAATGTTTGGGGGTTGCTACATCTAAATCCCCAAGTGGTCCTTTTATCGATAAAGGAACACCGTTAATTTCTGGCGAAGGTTTTGTGAATATTGACCCAATGGCAATTGATGACAAAATAACGAATAAAAAACTATTATTTTGGGGTTCTGGTTTTCAAGCCATAAAAGTACAAGAACTTGCTGATGACCGAATCAGTTTTAAACAAGGAACCGAGTCAGTTGATTTGGTCTTACCGATTACTGGCGTGAATGAAGTCAATTATTCCAATTTAGTTGAAGGTGCCTGGATAACGAAACACGATGACTACTATTATTTATTTTATTCAGGTGACAATTGTTGTGGAGATCAAGCGCATTATGCCGTTATGGTGGCGCGATCCAAAAATGCTACGGGTCCTTATGAGAAATATACCGGAAAAGTAAATAATGTCATCCTTGAAAAAAGTCAAAAGTGGATAGCACCAGGTCATAATTCAATTGTAACCGATGCAAATAACCAAGATTGGATTGTATATCATGCTATTGATAACACTAATAAAAACAAGGGCAGAGTGATGCTTATTGACAAAGTTAACTACATAAACGGTTGGCCTCAAATCAAAAATGGAATGCCATCGGAAACCGAACAAGAAGCCCCAATTACCTTGAAAAAATAATTTTTATTATGAAAAATTCTATAGCAATTTGTTTGTTATTATTTCTTGGGAATGGACATAAAATTCGTTCTCAAGAAATAAAACCGACTTTAGAGAAAAATCAAATTTATCTTGCTGACCCAACCATCTTCGCTTACAAAAACAATTATTATTTGTACGGAACTACCGGAGTGAGAAATCCTAAAATGGGTGATGGTTTTATGGTGTATTCTTCTAGTGATTTGCAAAAATGGGACGGTCCGGCTGGAAAATCTAATGGATTGGCTTTAAAAAAAGGAGACGCATTTGGGGATAAAGGTTTTTGGGCGCCACAGATTTTTGAGTATCAAAATATTTTCTATATGTTTTATACTGCCAATGAGCATATTGCATTAGCAACCAGTAAAAGTCCACTAGGACCATTCATCAATTCTCAAAAAACTGAATTGAAATCAAACGTAAAGCAAATTGATCCTTTTGTGTTTTTTGATGACAATGGAAAAAAATATTTGTACCATGTTCGTCTAGAAAATGGAAACCGAATTTTTGTTGCAGAGCTTAACGATGATTTATCGAGTATTAAATCAGAAACTTTGACGGAATGCGTTTCTGCCCAATCCGGTTGGGAAGACACACAAAATGTTCCTTGGAAAGTAGCCGAAGGGCCAACTGTAGTAAAACATAAAGGGGTCTATTATTTATTTTACTCAGCAAATGATTTTAGGAATCCAGATTACGCAGTTGGATATGCAACGAGCTCAAGCCCTCTTGGTCCTTGGATAAAATCGACACAAAACCCAATAATAGATAAAAATAAATTAGGAATTAATGGCACAGGTCATGGCGATTTATTTGCTGATAAAGAAGGACAAATGTATTATGTATTACACACTCATTTATCAGACAAGGAAGTTTCTCCCAGAAAATCTGCAATTGTTAAATTTAATTTTAAAGCGATAGAAGGATTGAATGATGAGATTGAAATTGATACACAATCATTTCACTTTTTAAAAATATAGCCTTATAAAACAAATGAAATACATTCCTAGTCAAAGCAATAGCCCTGCTCACAAATACAAAAAAATAGTTTTTTCATTAGAAAAAACCATTAAAAAAGGAGAAATTCCTAAAGAAGGAAAACTTCCATCGGTAAAAGAAGTTTCTGAGGAATACAAAGCTTCTCGGAAAACAGTATTAGAGGCTTTTAAAAATTTAAAGAAAAGGGGGATTATTTATGCTGTTTCTGGCAAAGGATATTATGTCAAAAGTTCAGAAGTCAAAGTAAAAAGCCGTGTGTTTTTACTTTTTGATGAACTAAATAGCTTCAAAGAAGATCTTTATAATTCTATTGTCTATCATATGGGAAAAAGGGTGCATGTAGATATCTTTTTTCATCATTTTAATCCAAAAACATTTGAAAAACACATTAGCGAAGGCAATAATAATTATACGAAATATATAATTATGCCAACTAATCATCTTGAAAATGTCGCAGAAATGATTGGTGCTTTACCGCACGAAGATGTTTATATTCTAGATCAAATTAATGATGATTTAAATAAATATCCTGCCGTTTTTCAGGATTTTTACGCTGATATATATAATGGATTATTAAAAGGTAAAAGCAGACTTAAAAAGTACAATAAATTAATACTTATCTTTCCTGGATATAGAGAACCTGAAGAAATGAAAGAAGGTTTCTTAAAATTTGTATACGACTTTAATTTTAATTTTGAAATTATTTCTGATTGCAAAAACAGAACTGTTGTAGATGGCGAAGTGTATATTTTACCAAACGATCAGGATTTAGTTGCTATTATTGAAAACTCAAAAGATCAAAATTTAGTATTAGGAACAAATATCGGAGTTATCTCCTACAATGATACTCCTCTTAAAAAAGTGATTGAAAACGGAATTACAACAATCTCGACAAATTTTGAAACTATGGGAAAAAAGATAGCTAAAATGACTTTCAGTACAAAAAAGTATCAAATTGCAAATAAATCAAATTTGATTATTAGAAACTCGCTATAATTTTAAAAAAAAATGGATTTGCTGTGGCAAATATCACAAAAAATTAAAGTTTCTTTCCATATATTATATAGAAGGTAAAATGAAAAAAATTCAAATTAATTTTAGTATTTTTGAACTTCAATTATATATGAACTTGTATCGTTTGTTCATAACAAGTCAATTTTTAAACTTGGAGAATTTATTGCTCAAAAAAGTTTAAAAATTCGAAATTTACAATTTGGTGCAACATCGGGGCACACAACGTTTGGAGTTGATACCTTTTTTGCACGTAAAACTCAAGGCGGACTGCCTTTTATTTAAAAAGACAAATGTTAAGTGAGAGATTAATTTGTACTTCACAAACTAAATAACTTTACGGGCATGAAAAAAGCAAGAAACTCTTATAGTCTAGAATTTAAGATATCAGCGGCAAAGATGAGCATCCACTGTGGCAGCATTGTTAATGTGGCAAACGAATTAAAAATCAGCAGACACACTCTTGAGCATTGGAGGAAATCTTATAAGGATGGAAAACTTACACTAAAACGATCTGCTGCTTCAGATGCTGCAAAAAATGAATTTTCAAAATTGCGAAAACAGATCAGGGAACTCAAGATCGAAAGGGATATTCTAAAAAAGGCTCTAAGCATCTTCTCCAAGAACGACAGTTAAGATATGAATTTATCAAAGAACATTCTAAGGTATTTCCTGTCGAGAAGATGTGTGAAATTTTTCAAGTACACCACAGTTGTTTTTACAGATGGCGAAAAGGACTGCCAACAAGTAGAGCAATGCAAAAAGTTTTTATCACCTCCGAAATTATTCGAATTTACCAATGGAGCCAATGTCGCTATGGAAGCCCACGAATTGCTAAAGAATTATCAATACTGGGAATACAAGCATCACGAGGTTTTGTCGGGAAAATAATGAAACAGCAGAACATAAGAAGCGTCGCAAAATTAAAGTTTAAAAAAACAACAAATTCTTTCCATACATGCCATATTGCAGAGAATAGGTTAAATCAGCATTTTAAAGTTAATAATAGAAATGAAGTGTGGGTATCTGATATTACCTATATAGGAACAGACGAAGGCTGGATCTACCTCACAGTAGTAATAGATTTATTCAACCGTAAAGTGATAGGATGGTCGTTAAGCGAAACTTTAAGAGCCATTGATACCAGTATTGCGGCATTTAATAAAGCCATACTTCATGCATCATTAGAGAATACGAGAGAATTAATATTTCACTCTGACAGAGGGAAACAATATTCCTGTAAAGATTTCATATTATTACTAGAAAACATACCTCAAATATCCAGAAGTATGAGCGGAAAAGGCAACTGCTACGATAATGCAGTAGCAGAAAGTTTTTTCAAAACGTTGAAAGTAGAACTGGTTTATCAAAATAAATATTTAACCAAAGATCAAGCAAAAGCCTCTGTCATTGATTACATAGAAAATTTCTACAATACCCAAAGAAGGCACTCTGCCCTTGAAAACTTAACCATAGACGAATTTCAGAATTTTAATCCTTTTCAAAAATAATACCGGAGTAGATACCTTTTCTGCCACAAAAAATTAAGGAGTTTTTTAAAGATATATCACCCGTAGAAGTTTTGTGGCAGAATCGTGGCACATTATGTTTTTGGAAAGTAGAAAATCAGTAAAATCAAGCGTTAACGAGTTTAGGTTCGAAACTTTTAGAGTGGTTAAAACAATTTAAATAATTTAGCATTACAATCACTAACATTATTAAATCTCCCTTATCTTTAATAATAATTCCAGCATTAATTTAACTGTACTTATATAGGTACCCCTGATGACACCATATATTATCTATAATTACATCTTTAATCTCTAAATTTAGTATTTATTAAATCGAATTTTTGTACGAATTCTTTAATTCATTCAAATAATATAAGTTTTCAAATATTCTATTAGACGATGGTCCAAAATCAAGTAAACAAGCTATTTCATCTACTCCCGCAGCTTTTGTCTTTTTTATCATCTCATAGCAAGATTCCTTACTTCCTATTAATCCTTTAGTATTTGTAAATCTTTCATAAATAAAATTTAAAAATTCATCTAAATCTTCCTCTGATAAAGAGTCCAGTGAAAAATTACTATTTCTGTTGTAAGTCATTCCTTCAAATAGTTTTTTATTTCGTTTTAAAAAATTGCAATAAGGTAATCTAGCCTCTTCTTTTATTGCCTTGTCGTCTGAGCCAATAAATGTATGTAACATTAGAGTAATTTTACCTGTTTGAGGATCAAAACCATTTTCTTTGCGTGTTTGCCTGTAAAGGTAAATTTTTTCTGATAATTCCTCTATGCTTTGATCTAATACAGATGTGAGTATATTAAATCCTAGTTTTCCTGCATTTTTAAAACCTTCAGGATTTCCACTCACCGTTAAATAGAATGGCACTTCCTCTTGTATTATAGATGGATATATTTTTATATTTGTTTTTTTTCCATTTCCACTTAATCGTTCTATGTATTCACCCTTCCAGAGCTTTTTCACCGTACTTATCCCTTCGTACATTATTTCATGCTTATTTTTATTATTTTGTGGAAAAAAAACAAAATCATCTGGATTCCAACCTGGAGCTATGGATAATCCTACACGTCCATTAGACAAATTATCAACCATTGCCCATTCTTCCGCAACACGTATTGGATCATGTAATGCCATCACAACGCTACCACTGTTTAGTCGTATCGTTTTTGTTATGTTAGCCAAAGATGCATGAAGTATCGCTGGATTATTAAATATACCTCCAAATTCGGTAAAATGCCGCTCTGGAACCCAAATTGAAGAGAAATTATTTTCATCCCCATAAATTGCGCATTTTTTTACTAAATCATATACATTACCTGTTAAAGAATCTTCGCTACTAGCGAAAAACATTATTCCAAATTCCATTATTAAATTATTTATATTAATTTTCTATTGCTACATTAAGTAAATTTTACCCTACGAATAGCACCATTTTATTCCCACTAATATTATCTATTCATCTGAATGTAAAAAATAGATAGTTTTTATATTATAAATTATCAGATTCATGTAAGAAATCATTTTTACTTTAGGTAATAAGATATTTTCTCTACATGTTCTTTATTTAAAATATTTATATGTGTGCAAGGTATTATATGAACAACAACTTCTTTATTAGTGTATTGATTCCATCCGTAATCAACTTCATGTAAATCACTATATTTTATTATTTTATCATCCATTTTAATTATTGTATTTCCTGCTTTAAATAAAATAATTCTTGTGTCCAGCTTAATTTCATTTTTTGGTAAATAAGAATAATTTTCATTAGCGAAATCGACTTCTAAACGACCTTTTAATTCTTCCTTACTTATATTATATTTTGAATTTTCTAATAATTCACCTAGCAATTGAATTTGCTCTTCCTTAGATTTACCCTCAGGGATTAATTCAGGCCAATTAAAATCTTCACCAAAAGTATCCGTTAATTCCATTAAAAATTCCCTAAACTTCCTATCTTGATTTATTGTAGACTTTTCTTCAAATAAAACCATTCCATCAAAAATTAATAACTCTTCAACATAAAATCCCATCTTTTCTAATTGAAATGCCATTTCATAAACTACTCTTGCTCCAAATGAAAATCCTCCAAGTCTATAAGGACCATATGGATCCACAGTTTGCATTTCTATAATGAATTCCGAAGCCATTTCTTCAATAGAAGACGAAACTGAACATTGTCCATCTAAACCCTTACATTGAAATGCATAAACCGGCTGATTTATTCCTAATGATTTAACTAATTCAATATAACAGTTAGCAGTTCCACTTGCTGGAGGAGCAAGGTAAATAGCCGGTGAGTTTCCTTTTTCTTGTAAAGCTATCATTAATTTATACTTAGAGTAATCTAAAAATTCAATTCCTCCAATAAACTCAAAAATAGTTGGATATTGAAATATTGAATTAATACTAAAATCAGTACCTAATTTTTCATTTACAGTATTAGTTAATTTTAAAACCAGCAAACTATGCCCTCCAAGTTCAAAGAAATTATCATGGATACCGATGGGTTCAATATCCAGGAGTTCCTGCCAGATCACAACCAGCTGTTCTTCTGTTTTATTGCGGGGGGCAACATACTCGCGGCTCGAGAACCCGGAACCGTCAGGTTCAGGCAAGGCCTTTTTATCAATCTTTCCGTTACTGGTCAGAGGCATGGCATCCAGGCTAACCCAAAGCATAGGGACCATGTAATCAGGC
>CAUPKP010000044.1:0-28088 GCA_963511795.1 uncultured Flavobacterium sp.
AAGAAGAAAAAAAATAATGAAGCAAGCCAAAGGTTTCTTTGGTAGACGTAAAAACGTTTGGACAGTTGCTAAGAACGCGGTAGAGAAAGCAATGTGCTACGCTTACCGTGACAGAAAAGTGAATAAAAGAAATTTCCGTGCATTATGGATTCAACGTATCAACGCTGGAGCTAGATTGGAAGGAATGTCTTATTCTCAATTCATGGGTAAAGTAAAAGCTAACGGAATCGAATTGAACCGTAAAGTTCTTGCTGATTTAGCGATGAATCACCCAGAAGCTTTCAAAGCAGTACTTAATAAAGTAAAATAAACGTTATATAAACTCAATTTAGAATTACTTACTTATATAGAAAAGCCCAATCTCACGATTGGGCTTTTTTTTGTTTTTATTGTCGTTATAAATCGAATCGTTAAATCACTTTACACTATTATGAAGTAATAAATTTTGGATTGATTAAGTTATCTAACGAATAAATTTCATTCCATTTCTCCTGAGTGATTAATTTGCGTTCGACAACTGCAATCTGGTGAACGCTTTTTCCGGTTTTTAAAGCTTCGCCTGCAATACTGGCACTTTCTTCATATCCTAAAATCGGATTTAACTGAGTGACAATTCCAATACTGTTCATCACCATATTGTAACAGTGCTGTTCATTTGCAGTAATCCCAATGATACATTTATCAATTAATGTTTGAATGGCATTTGACAAATAATCCAATGACGTAAACATTGCAAAAGCGATTACGGGTTCCATTACGTTTAACTGCAACTGCCCAGCTTCTGCAGCCATGGTAACTGTTAAATCCTGTCCAATCACATAAAAACAGGTTTGATTGACCACTTCTGGAATTACGGGATTTACTTTTCCGGGCATAATTGATGAACCCGGCTGACGTGCTGGCAGGTTAATTTCATTGAATCCTGTTCTAGGACCAGAACTCAGCAATCTCAAATCATTACAGATTTTTGATATTTTAACCGCAGTTCTTTTCATTGTTCCCATGATTTGAACATAAGCTCCAGTATCAACCGTTGCTTCAATCAAATCTGGAGACAAAGTTAACGGGATTCCAATTTCTTTAGCTAGATAATTAACACAAATTTCGGGATAGCCTTCGGGTGCATTTACTTTAGTTCCAATAGCTGTTGCTCCCATATTAATATCTAACACTAAACTTTGAGCCTCTTTTAACCTTAAAACATCCTCACCTATTGTAGTTGCGTAAGAATTGAATTCTTGCCCCAACGTCATCGGTACAGCATCCTGCAGCTGCGTGCGTCCCATTTTTAAAACATCTTTGAATTCAGCTCCTTTAACTGCAAAAGCTTTTTCGAGATTCTCAACTGTTTTTATAAAATGATCCATTTTTAAATACAGTGCAATCCTGAAAGCAGAAGGATAAGCGTCGTTTGTAGATTGAGAACAATTCACATGATTATTTGGATGAAGGTAGTTATACTCACCTTTTTTATGCCCTAAATATTCTAATCCAATATTAGCAATAACCTCATTAGCATTCATATTTACTGATGTTCCGGCTCCGCCCTGGATCAAATCGCTGACAAATTCATTATCATATTTACCAGCAATTACCTGATCACTGCCGTAACAAATGGCTTCAACAGTTTTAGCATCCAAAGCACCGCAATCCAGATTGGCCATTGCCGCTGCTTTTTTTACATATCCCAATGCTTTTATAAACAGTGGCTCTTTTGAAATTGGAATGCCGGTAATATTAAAATTCTCGACGGCTCTAAAAGTTTGAATCCCATAATACAAATGATCCGGAATTTCCAATTCACCTAGAAAGTCATGCTCTTTTCTCGTTGTTTTCATATGTAGCAATTTATTGTTTTTTTTTTAATACAATATATAACTAGCATGTCTTCATTGGATTTGATACCCATATCAGTCATTCCAGTTTCATATACTGCTGTATTAAGCTTCTAAATTAGCATTAAAATTAATACATAAATAAATTACGATAAAAGAAAATTTTTGTTCGATTAAAAAAAACTTCGAACCTTAGATTGAAATAATACACCTCTTAAGAATGTTCGGGTGTTTTATGTTTTAGAGTGGTGTTAAGATAAAAAAACAGTCGGATCGTATGATTCATATCATACTGATAGCCTGAATATTTCTGCTGGTACACATTCATATAACCCAAATCATAACTTAATTTTGGAGTGATATTTTGCTTAATACCAATAAACAATCTGTTTTGGTCGAAAGTATTGTAAACAACTTCCTTACCAAAATGAATTAATAGTTCATCAGACAAAACCAAAGAGGGCATTTTTTTATCAGTGAATATCGGAATGGTAAAACTGGCCAAATAACGTACTCTGTTTGTAAAACGAAGTTCGCCTGTAGGTTCGTCATTTGCCATTTTTTCCTGCCATCTCTGTTCGTTTCGCAGTCTTTGAAGAATGCTTACTTTTCCAACTTTGGTAACTAACTGCACTTGTTCATATACCCTGTTTTCATCGGCATAAGTTGACCATCCTTCCTTCGTTGGTGCCAGCCACATGTGTGCGTAACCGCCAGTAATCGAAACAGAAGCATTTGGAATATACGAAACTCCTCCTCTTAAAAAATAAAAATTATTACTTTCAAAAAACTCGTTTTCACGAATATGGGCATCGGCAACGACTGCCCAATGCTCAGAAAATTTTGTTACAGAATTCAAAGAAACCCAAGTTTGAACTTGTTGGTTTATTTCTTTTTTTTTGGCTGCCTGCCCAAAGATGAAAATGGGAAATAATAAAATGATAACCTTAGATAAATTTTTCAAAACGATATGTGATTAAGATCAAAAATTAACTGCAGAACAGAAACAATATTTCAGATTTTGCACTGTAAAAATACTTTACATTTTATAATTCTAATATGACAAATATCATTTTGGGAAATAATAAGGAAAAGGAAGAATTATAATTTTAATATTCTTTTATTCTCCAAAATAAAAAGAACTCTTTAAAGCTCAGAAGACAGATAGTTTCTTTTACAATCTTTATATTTGGACATTAATCACGATCAATGAACAAAATATTCTGTCTTCTATTTCTACTTTTTTTTACCTCTTTTTATTCCCAAACCAAACTTCTTTCCTGGAATCTTGAAAACTTTGGAAAATCCAAATCCAATCAAGAGATTGCGTTTATTGCCAATACAGTAAAAAACTATGATATTGTCACTATCCAAGAAGTAGTAGCTGGAAACGGAGGAACTCAGGCTGTTGTAAAACTTGCCGATGAACTTAACCGAAAAGGAACAAAATGGGATTATAGTATAAGTGAACCCACCTCCAGCAGTGCTTATAAGACCGAACGTTATGCTTTTCTTTGGAAAACAAGTGCCGTAAAACTAAAAGGCAAACCTTGGCTGGAACGCAGCTACCATTTGGAAATAGACCGCGAACCTTATTTTGCTACTTTCGAAATCAAAGGAAAAACTATTACTATTGCCTCGTTTCATGCCATAACCAAAAGCAAACAGCCCGAAACCGAGATCAAATATTTCAAGCTGCTGCCACAAGAATATCCCAATTTGAATCTGCTGTTTGCGGGAGATTTTAATTGTCCGCAATCGCATTCGGTTTTTACGCCTTTAAAGAAAGCAGGCTTTGCTCCTATTTTGAAAAATCAAAAAACTTCTTTGAAACAAACATGTAAAAGGAATCAGTGTCTGGCTTCTGAATTTGACAATATGTTTTACAATACTTCTAAAGTAACTGCAAAAAATGCTGGTGCTGTTTTGTTTTATCAAAATTTTACAACTTTAAAAGAAGCCAAAAAAATATCAGATCATATTCCGATTTGGGTTGAGTTTTCTTTGAATTAATTTTTTAAAATAAATTTCAAAAAAAATAAAAACTCCAAATCCCAATACAATAATTGGAGTTTGGAGTTTTTAATATTGGAATTCATCTCCCTTATGTCTTTTGTTTTTTCTTTCTAGCAGCAGGAAAAAGTACATTATTCAAAATCAAACGATAACCCGGAGAATTAGGATGCAAATCCAAAACTGTCGCAGGATCGCCCACTTGATGCTGATAATCTTCGGGGTCATGGCCTCCATAAAAAGTAAACATTCCTTTTCCTTTTTCGCCATGAATGTAACGTGCTTCGCCATCGAGTTCGCAGGTTCCCATTACTAAAACATTGGATTTTACAAATTGAGAATCAAAGGCCGTGGTCTGTCCCATAAATCCTTTGATTAACTGAGTGTGGTTTTGGCATAACATACTTGGAATAAAATCCCATTTGGCCGAATATTCCATCAAAGTAAAATAATCCTTGTCCATTGGAATTCTCCTTTTCGAAGTCATATCTATGTTTGAAAACTCATATTCTTCCGGTTTTCGTTCCAAAGTAAAATTCTTGAAAGCAAAAGTATTGCTGAAATTCAGTTTGGACTGATAATTCGCTTCACTTGGATCTCCGTCAAACATCGACTCACAAATATCAACACCATCTGCAGACAAAGCAATATCAAAACTGTCTGTTGCTGAGCACATCGCAAATAAAAAACCGCCTCCAATGACAAAATCTCTAATTTTCTTGGCAACAGCTCCTTTCTCCTGAGATACTTTTTCATACCCAAGCTTTTTGGCCAAAGCTTCGGAGTCTCTTTTTTGGTCAATATACCAGGGAATATTTTTGTAGGCACCATAAAACTTACCATACTGACCTGTATAATCTTCGTGATGCAGGTGGAGCCAATCATACAATAATAACTGATCGCTTAAAACTTCTTCATCATAAATTGGGGTAAAAGGAATTTCGGCATAAGTCAAAACCAGCGTTACCGCGTCGTCCCACGGCTGTTTGCCTTTTGGAGTATAAACCGCAACTTTTGGTGCTTTTTCCAAAATAACGGTCTCCATGTTTTGAGAAGGACTGGAAATTTCATTTAATATTGATGTTGTTTCTGCATCTGAAAGCAGTTCAAAACTTACGCCCCGAATTTGACATTCTTTTCTAATTTCTTCGGCGTCGGGCAACAAAAAAGATCCTCCGCGGTAATTAAGAAGCCAGCTTGCTTTGTAGTCTTTAGCCAAACACCAATAGGTAATTCCGTATGCTTTAAGATGATTTTGCTGTGTAGTTTCGTCCATTGGCAGCAAAATAAAAGATGCTCTGGCAGAAATTGACATTAGAAAAATAAAGGTAAAAAAAAGTATTTTGCGGATCATTTTAAAACTATTTTAACGCAAAGATAATGGTAAGCCATTAAAGAACTTATTTTATTTTTTATAATAATGCAAAGTAAAACTTTTTCAATATATTTATTACATATCCAAAGAAACTAATTCATGCTGTATGGCAAAAACAACCAGTCCGGCAATATTTTTGGACTCTGTTTTCAGCAGTAAGTTATTTCTATGGCCTTCCACTGTTCTTGGGCTTATGAATAATTTTTCGCCAATTTCTACAGTGCTTTTTTGTTTACAGATGAGCTGCAAAACTTCCAGTTCCCGAGAAGTGATAAAATTAGAATCAAAACTGCATTTGGTTTTTTTATTAGAAACAATATCTTTCTGAATAATATTCAGAACATAATCTGAATAATAAAAACCTTTTTCAGCAACTTCGTTAATGGTTGCAAACAGTTCCTGCGGTGTGGTATTTTTAACTAAATAGGAAACAGCGCCTACATCGACCATGTTCGCTATAAATGATTTTGAATCATAACTTGTTAATGCAATAATTTTTATATCCGGAAAATCTCTGCGGATAATCTTTGTCGCTTCAATACCATTAAGGAACGGCATTTTCAAATCCATGATTATAATATCCGGCTTGGGATTATCACCTTTTAAAAACTCCATCAATTCGAGTCCGTTTGAAGCTTCAAAAAGAACCTTAATATTTTTTTCTCTGGTCAATAAAAATGAAATCCCTTTTCGGAAAAGCACTTCATCATCAACTAAAATCATTTTTATAGTTTTGTCCATAATTTAAAAATTAAAAAAAACCGAAATCCCTTCATTCATCTGTGATTCAATCATAAGGTCTCCCCCCAGGACTGCTACTCTGCCTGCTACATTTTTCATTCCTAAACCTTGATGGTCATTCAGCTGATTCAAATCAAAACCAATCCCATTATCCGAATAATTACAGATTTTTTCTCCATCAGTTTCAGTAAAAGAAACCGATATTGAAGTTGCTTTTCCATGCTTTACAGAATTTGCCAGCAATTCCTGTATGATCCTAAAAACATGAATGTGTTTTTCATTATCCTCAAAATCAAACTTTACCTTATTTACATATTGAATATCAACAGCAGTTATATCAATCCATTCAGCACATAATTCCTCAATTCCTGCATGAAGCCCAAATTTTTCTAAAACCGGAGGAAGCAGACTGTGAGTTAATCTTTTTGAACTTATCAATGCCTTCGCAGTATATTCTATAATATTTTTGGTAATTTCTTCAATATCTTTTTGAGGCAGATTTGGAATTCTTAATAAATGACAATTTAGAGAAATCACATTTAACTTTGAACCTAAATCATCGTGCAGGTCTTGGGCTATTCGTTTTCTATCCATTTCCAGCATACGGACAGCTGCCGATAACTGATTTTTGCATTGAGAAATATCTAAACCTTGAAGTTCTATTCTTTTTGACATATTTGTTTAGATTTGAACTAATAAAAATATACTAACGGCACTGTTCAACAAATAAGAATTATAAATAATTTGAATAGTTGTCAAAAATAGCAATCAACATATAATTCACAATCTGCTAAACAAATATATACTGTAATTAATAATTTTCCTAATAAACATATTTAAAAACTACATCCATTCGAAACCAACTATCTAACACATAAATGATTAAAAAATAATTATTACTTCTCTTATGTGTTTCCAAAAATTTCACTGGTAATACTCGGTACAAAAAAACAGCTGCAGAATTAATCTGCAGCTGTTTAATCTAAATTTATCTTATAAAATATCATTTTTATCAATCAGAAGCCTTACATTTTAAAAAGGAACATCGCCGTCATCATCTTCATCATTATTAAAATTGCTTCCAAAGGCCTCATTCGCCGAAGGAAGATTTTTGGTAACAAATGAACTTTCATGATTCATGCTTGAAGGCAGATCATCATATCCGCCACTATAATCTTCTAAATTATCAAAACGTCCTAAATGTCCAATAAATTTCAAACGGACGTTTTCGATTCCACCATTTCTGTGTTTTGCAATCATGATTTCGGCCTGACCAGCCGTTGGTGAGGCTTCTTCATCATCCCACTCATCAATTTTATAATATTCAGGACGGTATAAAAATGAAACAATATCCGCATCCTGCTCAATCGCTCCAGATTCACGAAGATCCGACAGCAAAGGTCTTTTGCTCGAACCACGCGTCTCAACAGCACGCGATAATTGCGACAGTGCAATCACAGGGACATTTAATTCCTTCGCCAATGCTTTTAGATTTCGGGAAATTGTCGAGATTTCCTGCTCTCTGTTTCCTCCGCCTTTACCATTACCACCGGCAGTCATCAGCTGCAAATAATCGATAATAATAATTTTTATACCATGCTGTGACACCAAACGTCTAGCTTTTGCACGTAAATCAAAAATAGATAACGATGGAGTATCATCAATAAAAAGCGGTGCTTTTTCTAAGTTCTTCACTTTGGTACTAAGCTGTTCCCACTCATGTTTTTCAAGTTTTCCTGTACGCAGTTTCTCTGACGACAATCCTGTTTCGGAAGAAATCAACCTAGTTATCAGCTGTACTGATGCCATCTCTAACGAGAACAAAGCCACAGGATGCCCAAAATCTATTGCTATATTTCTCGCCATAGATAAAATAAAGGCTGTTTTTCCCATCGCAGGTCTCGCCGCAATAATAATTAAATCACTTGGCTGCCATCCAGAAGTCAGTTTATCCAGCTTATCAAAACCAGTCGCTACTCCCGAAAGCCCTTCCTGTCCAGCAATTTCTTCAATACGTTTTTTTGCCTGCAGTACTAAACTCTGCGCGGTTTCAGAACTACGCTTAATATTTCCTTGAGTAACTTCATACAGTTTGGATTCGGCCTGATCTAATAAATCAAAAACATCAGTAGTTTCATCATAGGAAGCTTCAATAATTTCAGATGAAATCCTAATTAAACTTCGCTGAATAAACTTTTGAAGAATAATTCTGGAGTGGAATTCAATATGCGCAGATGAGGAAATCTTTTGCGTAAGCTGAATAAGATAAAAATCACCGCCAGCAAGATCTAATTTTGCATTTTTTCTAAGCTGAGCCGAAACAGTCAACAAATCGATTGGCTGTGTGTCATTAAATAATTGAACAATGGCCTCAAAAATATATTTGTGAGAGTCTTTGTAAAAAGCATCCGCTTGTAGAATGTCAATTACGTCATCCACTCCCTTTTTATCAATCATCATAGCCCCAAGAACAGCTTCTTCTAAATCTAATGCCTGTGGGGGTAACTTTCCTTTTTCTAGATTTATAATAGTTGTTTTGTCCACTTTAATAGGACTCATATTTTTGAAATTTTCCATGTAGCGAAAGTAACTAAAATTAAAAAAAAATCACAATTGAGTTATTACGATTTATTGTTTATAAATACTTCTTTTTTGTTTATAACCAAAAAAAAATCCGAAACGGTAAGGCTTCGGATTAAGATCTTAAAATTGGCGGTTTATTCTTTATACTCCCCCATTTTACAGTATTTCTCCATTCTCTGAGCGATTAAATCGGCTGTTGATAAGTCTTTCAATTCGTTATACCCTTTCAAAATATATTGCTCAACTGTAGTAAAAGTTGTTTCTCTGTCGTAATGAGCTCCTCCTAAAGGTTCAGGAATGATATCATCAACTAATTTTTGTCTTTTCATATCGGCAGAAGTCAGTTTTAAGGCTTCGGCAGCTTGTTCTTTATAGTCCCAGCTTTTCCATAAAATAGAAGAACATGATTCTGGTGATATTACAGAATACCAAGTGTTTTCCAACATATAAACCCGGTCTCCAACACCAATTCCTAATGCACCTCCTGAGGCACCTTCACCAACAATAATCGTTATTACAGGCACTTTTAAAAGAACCATTTCAAAAATATTTCTTGCAATAGCTTCTCCTTGTCCGCGTTCTTCAGCTTCTAAACCTGGATAAGCGCCCGGAGTATCAATTAAAGTTACAATTGGAATATTAAATTTCTCTGCCATTTTCATCAAACGCAGGGCTTTTCTGTATCCTTCAGGATTTGCCATCCCAAAATTTCTATATTGGCGTGTCTTAGTATTAGTTCCTTTTTGCTGTCCGACAATCATAAAAGACTGTCCGCCAATTTTTCCTAAACCGCCAATCATGGCTTTATCATCTTTAAAACCTCTGTCGCCATGCAGCTCTAAAAAAGTGTTTCCGCAAAGTCCTTTAATATGATCTAAGGTATAAGGTCTGCTTGGATGTCTTGACAATTGTACACGCTGCCAAGCGGTTAAGTTTTTGTAAATCTGCTTTTTGGTTTCCTCTAATTTTTTGTTGATCTGCTTACATGTATTGGTAACATCAACATCCGATTCTAAACCAATAACAACACATTTATCTAATTGCTCTTCAAGTTCTTTTATAGGAAGCTCAAAATCTAAATATTCCATAGGATTTGCGCGTATTTATTATTGTTCTTATTTTTTTGATTTGGAACTGCAAATATAAAATTTAATATCGTTATACACTTATTTTTTTGTTCAAGTAGAAAAAATAGGTTTTACAATAGTTAAAAATCTTACAATTAATCTTCTTTTCTATAATGCTTTATAATACCGTTCAAGAGCACTGTAATTACAATTACAACAGCTCCAATATAAAACTCCGTACTCATTTTTTCTTTTCCGCCAATGATAAAAAAAGCCAGTACTATACCGTAAACAGGCTCTAAATTAGTGGTTAACATCACCGTGTAAGGAGATAATTGGCGCATCACTTTTACCGAAGCTGTAAAGGCATAAGCCGTACAAACCGATGCCAAAACTAGAATCAGAACCCAATTTTTGGCCGACATCACAAAATTTTCTACTGAGAAAGAACCTCTAAATAAAAAATAAATCGAGATGAAAATAAAACCGGCCAGAAACTCATAAAACGAGATTACCGAAGGGTCATGATTCACAATTAATTTCCCATTCATCAAAGTAAACAATACCCCTAATATAATAGAAACTAACGCTAACAGCATTCCGTTCCAGTAATTAATCTCAACCTGCATAATTAAGCCTAAACCTGCAATAATAATCACTCCAAAGAACACTTCGTACCATAGCACTTTTCTGCCATAAAATAAAGGTTCCAATAAAGATGCAAAAAAAGCACCCAATGAAAATACCGATAAAGTAATTGAAACAGTCGATACTTTTATGGCTTCGAAAAATAAAATCCAATGCAGTGCGATTAAAAGCCCGACGAAGGTAAATTTCATTAAAACTTTGGGAGCCACTTTGAATGATTTTTTCTTAAAGCCAAGAAAAAAAGCTAAAAAAACAGCAGCAAAAAACATTCTGTACCAAACTAAAAAATCAGACTGAATAGTTATTAATGCTCCTAAGATTGCTGTAAAGCCCCAAATAAATACAATTAAATGTAAATTAAGGTAACTCTTTAAATTATCGTTTTGCATTTCGTAGTAAATAAACAGCTAATATTCCAAAAACTATATTGGGCAACCAAACCGCCAAAAGAGGTGAAAAACTTGATTTCTCAGCCAATACACCAAATATTTTATCAAAAAAGACAAATGAAAATGCCACTGCGATTCCAATGGCCAGATTGACTCCCATCCCTCCTCTTCGTTTCATTGAAGATACCGAAACGGCTATAATAGTCAATATAAATGCCGAAACGGGTACACTGTATTTTTTATACAAAACAACCAGATAAACATTGATATTCGAGGAACCCCGTTTTTTTTCCTTATCGATAAACGCATTCAAATCTCCTAAACTCAGAGTCTCAGCAATATAAACTACGGGAGCCAAATCTTCCAGATCAAAACTGAATTTCATCTTCTTTTCCGGCGCTTTTTCAATCACGTCATTTTCTGAACCCACAGTTCTTTTGGTATAATCATACAGCGTATAATTCTTTTCTTTGGGATTCCATTTGATTCGGCTGGCAGTAATTTTGTATTCTAATTTTTCTTTTTTAAAGCGCTCTAACGAAAAATTATAAGCCATTTGAGACTCGCTGCTAAAGCTGTTTACATATATAAAATCATTATCATTTATCTGCCTGTACACATCGGTATTATCGCCCCGCATCATTTCTTTCCCACCATTCTTTAGGTACGTGTACCTGAAATTATTATAGCCCTCACTGGAAACCGGTATCACATAAAACCCCATGAGCAGTACAAGAATAGAAATAATAGTAGCCCCGATAATATAGGGACGCATGAAGCGTGTAAACGAAATCCCAGAACTTAAAATAGCAATAATCTCTGTATTATTCGCCAGCTTTGATGTAAACCAGATAACCGATATAAATAAGAATATCGGAAAGAGGTTATTCATAAAATAAATAGTAAAATG
Source organism: uncultured Flavobacterium sp. (assembly GCA_963511795.1). Taxonomy (GTDB): domain Bacteria; phylum Bacteroidota; class Bacteroidia; order Flavobacteriales; family Flavobacteriaceae; genus Flavobacterium. The sequence goes on from CAUPKP010000044.1 coordinate 11,562, forward strand.
ATAATAATAAATCGCGATTTTTAAAACCGGCACTTCATTAGCAAGCATTTTATTAATCTTCTCGGATATGTCGATGATTATTCCAATAGGAGCAAACAGCAAAAGCATCACCGCAAAAGTGGCTAAATATCTTTTTAGAATGTACTTATCTATTATTGTCAAGCCCCCTAGCCCCCGAAGGGGGAACTTCTCAAATGCTTTTTTTATCATATCAATATTTTTTACCTCTTAACAATTCCCCCTTCGGGGGTTAGGGGGCTACAATCGCTGGCTCATATTTTTCACCATCATTTCTTTCCATGGCTTGAAAGTGCCTGCCAAGATCTGTTTTCTTGCTTCACGAACTAACCACATATAAAAACCAAGATTGTGTATTGTAGCAATCTGTTTCCCAAGGTATTCATTGGCAGCAAACAAATGTCGCAAATAGGCTTTAGAATATTCCGTATCCACAAAGGTATATGCCATTTCATCTATCGGAGAAAAATCGGCTTCCCACTTTTTATTCTTGATATTGATTGTTCCGTTGGCAGTAAATAACATACCGTTTCTGGCGTTACGCGTAGGCATCACACAGTCAAACATGTCAATTCCAAGGGCTATATTTTCTAGAATATTGATAGGCGTTCCCACTCCCATCAGGTAACGAGGTTTATCCTCTGGCAGAATTTCGCAGACCACTTCGGTCATGGCGTACATTTCCTCAGCAGGCTCCCCTACCGAAAGTCCTCCAATAGCATTTCCCTGCTGGTTGGAATTGGCAATATATTCAGCCGATTGTTGTCGCAAATCTTTATAAGTACTTCCTTGTATAATTGGGAAAAATGTCTGCTCATAACCATACTTAAACGGCAGTTTGTCCAAGTGATTAATACAGCGGTCCAGCCAGCGGTGCGTCATGTGCATCGATCGCTGTGCATAACGGTAATCACAAGGATAAGGTGTACACTCATCAAAAGCCATAATGATATCGGCACCAATGGTACGCTGAATTTCCATCACATTCTCTGGTGTAAAAAAATGATAAGAGCCATCTATATGCGATTTAAACTTTACCCCTTCTTCCTTAATTTTACGATTGGCCGAAAGTGAATACACCTGATACCCGCCAGAATCGGTCAAAATATTACGATCCCAATTCATGAATTTATGCAGACCGCCCGCTTTTTCAAGAATTTCTGTTTGCGGACGCAGGTATAAATGATATGTGTTTCCAAGAATAATATCTGGGTTTATTTCTTCTCTCAATTCCCTTTGGTGCACCCCTTTTACCGAGGCAGCAGTCCCAACAGGCATAAAAATAGGTGTTTCAATAACACCGTGATCCGTAGTAATAGTTCCCGCACGAGCTTTCGACTGCGGATCTGTTTTTAGTAAATCAAAATTCATCTGTCTTTTTTATTGTTTTTTTGGTCAGATGCAATTCGCCAATAATCTCTTTTTAAAATCAAGATTAGTTTCGGCTCATTTCATATAGGCTTTTTATCAGTCGGCAAAGATAGTCTAATTTAAAACCAGCATCAAAAAAATATTTTCTTTCCGCGGTATGAAAAGTGGGTTCGTATTTACCCTACCCTTTTGAAACAAAACGATAAAAAGCACACTTAGAACAATTAGCCGAAAAGGAAGCCGTCATACAAAAGATGGAAATCCAGCTGGAAGCGATTAGGAAAACAATCCGGAGGCAATAAAATGATGAAGCTGAAATATATCATTTATAATTTGAGAAATAAACGGTATGTTTGTAAGACAAAGCTCCTCTGGTTGGGGTGGATAGGCCTGATTTTATCAGACCTATTATATTAGTTATCAACAACTATTCAGAATTTATGCAAAAAAAACTTCTTATTGGAATTTTAATTATAATTATCATTTATGTTTTATACAAAATATTTTTTAGTCCAAAAGTTGGGAATACTTTTCCTTTCTCAAAAGCGGACAATGTAGAACTCGTATTTTATAAAGAGGCACAAGAAGGTGGCTCTAATTTGAAAAGATTTAGTAGAATTCCAATCAAAAAAAAAGTCAAATTGAACGAGGCTGAAAAAGAAGAAGTTTTTGAAATTTTATATAAAAAAAATAGTTTCATTAATTCCGCGGTGGCTTGTTATGACCCACGTCATGCATTTGTTTTTACAACTAAGAATGACACGATCGGAATAATTGAAGTTTGTCTGGAATGTTCTGGAGTGCAAGTAACAAGAGGAATTAAAGAACCGGAAATGTGTGATGGAATGGTTGAAAAGCTTGACAAGTTTTTTAAATCAAAACAATAACTGGAGCCAACAGGTACAACGAATTTGGGCAATTGGCTTAATAGAAAGTTGGTTGTGTATTGGGGATGATTTGGCAAATCCGAAAATAGAGCTTAATTTAGTCTCGAACCCGATGCAGTCCTTGAATGTTGGCTGTAATGCTCGAACGAATACAACAATAATGATAGTTTTAATTTTATTATTCTGCGGAATTTATATGTTTCCATTTATGCTTGGCGAAGGCAAAATATTGCGAAATCCTGACTATTTCAAATTATCGATAGTCTTGTCATTAATTCCAATAATATCAGCAATTATTTTGCTAATGAAAAGTGAAGAAAATTATATTTGTGAGTCCCTAATTCCGATATCAATTTTAATTTTATTTAAATGGGCAGACAACTATATATTAAAAAAATTTAATCGCCATTTTTATTTTTCAAAAAAATATAGTCTTGATCTTGAATCTAAAAACGCAACTTGGCTGGAATTTTTAATTCAAATGTTTATCGCTTTTGGACCACTATTTTTTTGGTTTTTTATTGGTGACTTTTTATCATAGTCAGCACTGCAGCCAACAGGTTGTAAAAAAAACCTCCTCAAATTTAGAAAGTATTCGGAGGGCTAAAGAAAAACCTCAGATATGAGATTCTCAAGAGGGTGATTTTAGTTTTTTACAGACTGACGTTAACGGATATATTACCAAAAAACCCTAGCTAATAAAGGAGTAACAAATACACTAAAATGGAAAATGCAAAAAAAAGAGCTTGGAATAATTCGTTAATTATTTCTTCGATATATGTTGGAATTGGAACATTAGCTGTTTTATGTTCATATCCGCCATATTATGGGGATTGGGTTTTATTCACCCTTTTTATTACATTTCCTGTAAGTATACTTAGTTTTGGAATAATGATAGCAGGCAAATATTATCTAGCAGTTATACTAGTTCAGATATTTATATATTTAATTTTTTGGTATTTATGCTATCAACTTATGTTGAAACGATACTTAAAAACAATGTAGTGTGTTGAATGAACACAAAACACACCCGCTAACAGGCACAACGGATTTGGGATAATTTGCTTCGTCTGTTCGCTATCGGGTGGCAAATCCGAAAATAGAACTTAATTTAGTCTCGAACCCGCTGTGATTCCATAACATTGTAGGCAATGCGAAATGAGAGGACTAACAAATTTTGATTATTAAACTTTTTAATAGTTAATGACTTTCAAAATTGATAAATTAAATAATTTTCGAGTTTAATATAGATTGTGATAATAGCAAAACAAAAAAACTAAATGGATAAAACTAACTTTTTAAATATTATTAGTTTAATTGCGATTTTTATAATGCTGCTTCTTGCATTTTTTTTGTTAACAGTAAATACAAAAAACAAACTGTCAAATAGGCTTTTTGCTAGTTTTCTTATAATTACGACACTCGATTTGAGCAGTTTTTACACCTATAAATATTTTGAGACCAATTTAAATTTTGAGATTTTTAGAATGACGGCTAGTTTGCTAATCATGCCAATATTCTATTTGTATGTAAAAGCAGTCTGCCATTCAGATTTTCGATTAAAACTAAAATATTTAACGCTGATAACTCCGTTTGTAATTTCAAATTTAGTGTTTATTCCAAGGTTTTATTTAGCAGCCAACATTGACAGTATTTATATTCATGAGCATTTTAAGCAAATGTTAGAAATACGCTTTTTCTATATTCTGGCAGAGCTACAATATGCTTTTTATATTGTTTTGGTTTTTATTATTTTAAAAAAATACAAAAAAATTTACTTAGAAAATTATACCAATGCGAATAACTCATCGTATAAATGGCTGTTTCAAATGACAGCATTTTTTCTAATTGCTCATTGTATTGTTCTCTTTAAATCAATAATAAGATATACAAGTTATAACTTTTTTATTGACTCGTCGAATATAATTATTGGAACAATTGCGTTAATTATAAGCTGCTGGTTTGTATTAAAAGCTTTAAATAATCCTGACCTTTTTAAAGGTGTCGATTCAACTATGGTATTGGTAAATGAGGAACTAAATACGAAGGTTATTTTACCTGAGAAAAAATCATTTGAAACTCCAAAATCGGCAGAAATTATTTCGCAAATCGATCTTGTGAAAAAATATGTTACAGAAAACGAATCTTATCTTGAACCATCATTAACGATACAAGAATTATCTAAACAGGTTAATATTCCTGTTCGGGATTTATCTGTTTTAATTAATCATCATATGAATCAACATTTTTTTGATTTCATAAATGAATATCGCATACAAAAAGCTATGCAAATTTTAAAAAATCCATCTAAAAGTAAGGTTACTATTTTAGAAATTCTTTATGAAGTGGGTTTTAATTCGAAATCATCTTTTAATACAGCTTTCAAGAAACACACCAATCAAACACCTACAGAATTCAGAAATTGCTAATTGTTAAGGCTTTGTAAAAAGTCGAACGTTGCTAAAATAAAGTCGCTCCAATTTAATTACTATAAATTGGTTCGACTTTTTTCATTCGGTCGCCAATATTAAACTTCTGATGCAATTTTGTTTCAAATTAATACTAACAATTAAAAATTTGAAGTTATGAAAATTGCATCTTTATTTATTTTATTTCTAATGCCTTTCTTATGTTTAGCACAATTAAAAAAAAATGATTCTGATCTAAAAAATCAAGTTTCTGAAGAAAAATACGTCTTAATAAATGGTATTGAACAATGGGTTACTATAAAAGGTAATAGTTCAAAACCCATTATATTGTTTATTCACGGAGGACCCGGCAGTCCAATAAGCCCCTATGTTGACGTTTTATATAAAGATTTAGAAAAGGATTTTATTATTGTCCAATGGGATCAACGAGGCACTGGAAGAACTTATGGGAAAAATGCACCTCCTGAAGAATTAACTCCTGAATATTTAAAAGCAAATCCTTTAACATTAGAACAAATGACTAGCGATGGAATTGAAGTGTCAAAGTATCTTTTGAAACATTTAGGAAAACAAAAAATCATACTTGCTGGTACATCTTGGGGCTCAGCACTTGGCGTAAAAATAGCCACACAGCAACCAGACCTTTTTTATGCTTATGTTGGGCATTCACAAATTGTTAATCCTTCTATTGATGCAGAATTTTATACTAAAATTTATAAAATGGCAGAGGAGAAAAATGACAAAGAGTCTTTAGAAATATTAAACTCCATAGGTAAACCTCCTTACAGCAAAGCAAAAAATGTAGGTTTGTTATTTAGAGTTTTAAAAAAATATGAAAGAGCAAATTCAATACCTGCTCCAGAAAATTGGTTTGTACTTGCACCGGATTACAATAACAATATTGACAATAAAAATAGAGCTGATGGAGACGATTATTCGTTTGTAAATTATGTTGGTGATGAGAAATTAGGAGTTAAATCGATGATTGCAGCCATTAACCTAATGAGAGATAATTTAGATTTTAAAATTCCGGTATACTTAATACAAGGTAATGAAGATATTATGACACCAAAAGAAAATTCAAAAAAATATTTTGATAGAATTAAAGCTCCTAAAAAAGAGTATTTTTTATTACCAAATTCAGCTCATGGTTTTAATAAATCTGTTGTAGAAGCACAATATAAAATATTTAAGAGCATAAAAACTTTGTAAATTAAAACCACTGGTGCTCGTTTGTAAACGAGTACCAGAAGGGTGAAAATGGCAACTAGTTAAAGAACCTCCCAAATTTCTTCTTCGCAAGTAATTTGAAAGGTTCTTCACAATAGTTTCACAATCCAAGTTTCTTCTTTAGGTTTTCATATCCATCATTATATTCCCAAAAAATCAATCTATTATTTGCATAAGTTGTGCAAATATATTTTTCGCTGATAGATTGAATTCTATCCACAGAAATCAATTTTTTCTTAGGTGCCTGGTCTTTCACATACTCTTCAATTTCTTTATTAGAGGCATCGAAACCGTGAAGAATAATATAATTTGAAACTGTAACTTCAATAAAACGAGGATCGTTTGGTTTTTTCATATTATTAAAACTTGAAAGTGTAATTAATCCTATTGTAATCAATAGAAAAAGTGTAATTGTCTTTAAATTTTTCATCTGTTAAATATTTTTCACAAACTTAAAAACAATAATTAATACTTTTATTTCTATTTTAGCATTCATTAATACCTAAAAAGTATAAGTATGGATTTAAGAAGTTTAAATTATTTTCAGGTTCTTGCAGAAGAACTTCATTTTGGCCGAGCTGCAGAAAGATTAAACATCTCCCAACCTCCATTAAGCCGGATGATTAAGCAATTAGAGGATGATTTTGGTGTTTTATTATTTGAAAGAACAAAACGAAAGGTCCTATTAACCTCGGCGGGAGAAGAATTACTGGTGGAAACTAAGCAAATGATTTCTCAAATGGCGTTAATCAAAAAAAGATTAAAAATCGTCGGAAAAGGAGAAACTGGAAACCTAAGAATCGGTTATGTGGGTGCAACAATGCATAGCAATCTTCCGAATTTATTAAATACTTTTCACGAAAATTATCCAAAAATAGATTTGAATTTCGAAGAGCAGCCAAACATAAATCTAATGCAGTCATTGAATAACGGGACGATGGATATTGCTTTTGTCAGAACTTGGTTAAATCCGAAAAATTTAGAAGAAAAAATTATTTTAACTGAATCCTTAGTTGCGGTTTTACCAACAAAACATAACTTATCTAACGAAAAATCAATCGAAATTAAAAGTTTAGAAAACGAAAATTTTATAAGTTTTGCTAGAGACTGCGGACCAACAATTTTTGACAGCTTTTTAGAATTATGCTCAGCTTCAGGATTTGCACCAAAAATAGTTCATCAGGCAACACAATTAAATTCGATTTTGCGATTAGTTGAATCTGGTTTTGGAATTTCATTACTTCCAGCATCGATTGCAGTAAACAATAATCTGAACCTAAAATTTATTCCGTTAGAAAAGAAAATTGAAAATATTCCTTTAATAATGCTGTACCGAAAGGAAAATGCAAATCCGAGTTTAATACATTTACTAAATAGTTTATCAAATTAAATACAAAATAACTTACAGATTTCTGTTTGCCTATTTTCTATTCTTTAATGCTATCTGAATTACAAACACTGTTATTTTATTTCAATTTAAGAACTGGATATGTTTTAAATCGTATTTTCGTTTTACAAAACACTCATTTACATAACTTACAAACGAAAAAAATGACAGAACAATCATCAAACGGCTCAATAAATAAGACTGACACAATTGTACAAGCCCAAACAGATATGTGCAGAGGTTATGCAAACGGTTCCTTAGGGATAATTGTATCCGGACTTATGTGGCTCATTTCTGCAGCTGTAACTTACCAGTATGCTGCTAAACAGGCGGTTTGGACACTTTTAATTGGAGGAATGCTTATCCATCCCTTGAGTGTACTTCTCTACAAAATAATCGGACTAAGCGGCAGTCATACAAAAGGAAATCAATTAGGAAACTTAGGGATGGAAGGAACTATATTTATGATTATGTGCCTGCCTATTGCTTTTGGACTTTCATTACAGCACACAGAATGGTTTTTTCAAGGTATGCTTCTCATCATTGGCGGAAGGTATCTGACATTTTCTACTATTTATGGAATCAGGTTATATTGGATTTTAGGAGCCAGTTTAGGAGTTGCAGCATACTTATTATTTTACAATAGTGTACAATCTTTTGGTACTTTACTAACAGGTTCACTTATTGAAATTTCGTTTGGAATTTTTATGTTTTTATCTTTTCGAAGAAACAAGAAAAATATTTAGAGTTCTGGTATATAAACTTTTATCGCAAAGAAACAGGAGCATATTACACTTGACAAAACTTTTTACCCAAACTATTAAATAAAAAAAATGACAAAAATTGCTTTAATAACTGGCGCAACTTCGGGAATAGGAAAAGCTACTGCAATAAAATTAGCCCAAAACGGATATAACTTAATTGTATGTGGACGCCGAGCTGAAAAACTGGAAGAATTGGAAAGTGAATTGTCCAAAACTGTAAAAATTCACAGTTTGGTATTTGATGTCCGCGATAGGGCAGCCGTGGAACTTCAAATTAATTCTTTGCCTGCTGAATGGAAAAATATTGATGTTTTGGTAAATAATGCCGGTAATGCCCACGGACTCTCGACAATCCAAAATGGCGACATTGATGATTGGGATACCATGATTGATGGAAACGTAAAAGGATTATTATATGTTTCAAGAGCCATAATTCCGCAAATGGTTGAAAGAAAAAAAGGGCATATCATAAATTTGAGTTCGGTTGCCGGAAAACAAACTTATGCAAATGGCGCAGTTTATTGTGCTTCAAAAAAAGCAGTCGAAGCCATAAGCGAAGGAATGCGCCTCGATTTAACAGAGCATGGAATCAAAATAACCAATATCGCTCCGGGAGCAGTTGCAACTGAATTTTCGGAAGTGAGGTTTAAAGGAGACAAAGAAAAAGCCCAAAAAGTGTATGAAGGATACGACCCATTATTAGCAGAAGATATAGCTGATTTTATTTCTTATGCCGTCAACGCTCCAGATAGAGTAACAATTGCTGATGTTACAATATATTCCAAATCTCAATCGGCACCGACTACTATTTATAAAAAATAAACGCGGTTACTCTGCAGAAGTCACTACAAAAGCTTACTAAAAACGCTACTCCGCAAAGTCGTCTCCTGGCTTTGCGTTTTTTTTTAACTGCAAACCCAATAAAAGTACCATACCTTTTTACAGAATAATAGAAATTGGCATTTAGTTTCGTGCACTTAGCTGCAATGAAATCATATGTAACAAAAGTTACTGTACAGCTTTAATTTCTATTTTAATTTCGCAGTATAAAACAACACACTTTAAAGCAAACACTATGACTTTAGAAAACATAATAAAAGAAAAACAAGGCACAATTGTAGATGTACGAACAAGAGAGGAATACAGTGGAGGACACGTTGCCGGTTCGATTAACATTCCACTGAATGAAATTCAAGAGCGATTGGAAAAAATACAAAACTTAAAATCGCCGCTAATACTTTGCTGCGCCTCGGGAAACCGAAGCGGGCAAGCACAGCATTACCTTTCACAGAAAGAAATCGATTGTTACAATGGTGGTTCGTGGTTAGATGTCAATTATTATCAATCCAAATAATGCTCAAAATGATTAAAATACTTCAAAAATTATTCGGTTTCGGAACTACTGCTGACTATGCAGAACTTGTAAAAAAAGGCGCTGTCATCCTTGATGTAAGAAGCAAAGGCGAATTTGCAGGAGGACACATCAAAGGCTCTATAAACATTCCCGTCGATGTTTTAAAGAACAGTCTGACTCAACTGAAAGACAAAAACAAAACCATTATTACCTGCTGTGCATCGGGAATGCGCAGCGCTTCGGCCAAAAGCATTCTGAAAACTCATGGCTATACTGATGTTCATAACGGTGGCGGGTGGAGTAGTCTTAAAAATAAAATATAAATACATTATAACGATTAGTGAATTTCATTTGAAGCTAGCCGCAAAGAAGCGGATAGCCAGACACCATTATAAAAAGGGGCGACTAAGCAATATGTTTGGTTAGCCCCTTTTTATAATGGTGACACGCCAACATAATTCATAAAACGGAATGCATTAGGTTTTTAAATTTTACCCGATTTTTGAATTTGTTGTTGAAATTACCATTTGCATTGAAATTGCCATTGAAATCATTTGACTTACGGCAAAAAAAAATTACTTTTGCACCAGTTTAACTTTTACACACAAAATGAAGCCTAACACACAACAATTAAACGATTTAACTATCCAAGTCAGAAGAGACATTCTTCGTATGGTTCACGCTGTTAATTCAGGTCACCCAGGAGGATCTCTTGGCTGTACCGAATTTCTAGTGGCCTTGTACCAAAATATTATGGACCGCAAGGAAGGATTTGACATGGACGGAATTGGAGAAGATTTATTCTTCCTTTCAAACGGACATATTTCACCTGTATTCTACAGCGTTTTGGCAAGAAGCGGTTATTTTCCGGTAGCGGAATTAGCTACTTTCCGTTTAATCAACTCAAGACTGCAGGGACACCCAACAACTCATGACAATTTACCTGGAGTACGTATTGCTTCTGGTTCATTGGGACAAGGATTATCTGTAGCAATTGGTGCGGCTCAAGCTAAAAAGCTTAACAATTGTAACCATATCGTTTACACCCTTCACGGTGACGGTGAGTTACAGGAAGGTCAAAACTGGGAAGCGATTATGTATGCATCTGCAAAAAAAGTAGATAATCTTATTGCTACTATCGACCTTAACGGAAAACAAATTGACGGTACTACCGACGAAGTTTTGGCAATGGGAAGCATTCGTGCTAAATTTGAAGCTTTTGATTGGGAGGTTATCGAAATTACCAAAGGAAACGACATTGAAGCTATCATTAGAGGAATGAATGAAGCAAAAGCAAGAACCGGAAAAGGAAAACCAATTTGTGTATTACTTCATACTGAAATGGGTAATGGTGTAGATTATATGATGTACAGTCATGCTTGGCATGGTAAAGCACCAAATGATGCACAGCTAGAAAATGCTTTGGGACAAAACTATAATACTGGAGGTAATACAGATTATTAAGCCCCCTAGCCCCCGAAGGGGGAACTAAAAGCTTAGCAGATGCTACCAAAAATATTACAAAAAACAAATAACATAAAATCCTATTCACCCCTAATAGGAATTCCCCCTTCGGGGGTTAGGGGGCTGGAGAAATGAAAAAATATATAAATACAGGAAGTAAAGATACCCGCTCAGGTTTTGGAGTGGGAATGACTGAATTAGGTCAAAAGAATGAAAATGTAGTGGCACTTTGCGCTGATTTGATTGGATCATTGAAATTTGATGATTTCAAGAAAAATCACCCAGAGCGTTTTTTTCAAATCGGTATTGCAGAAGCAAACATGATTGGAATCGCTGCAGGATTAACTATTGGAGGAAAAATTCCTTTCACAGGAACTTTTGCTAACTTTTCTACAGGAAGAGTTTATGACCAAATTCGTCAATCGGTTGCTTATTCAGATAAAAATGTGAAAATCTGTGCTTCTCACGCAGGATTAACTCTTGGAGAAGATGGAGCAACTCACCAAATCTTGGAAGACATTGGATTAATGAAAATGCTGCCTGGGATGACAGTAATCAACACTTGCGATCACAACCAAACAAAAGCAGCTACATTAGCGCTTGCTGACCACCACGGTCCAGCTTATTTGCGTTTTGGACGTCCAGTAGTGCCTAACTTTACTCCAGCTGACGAACCATTCATCATTGGAAAAGCTATAATGCTTAATGAAGGAAGTGATGTAACGATTGTTGCTACAGGACATTTAGTTTGGGAAGCATTAGTTGCTGCAGAAGCTTTGGAAGCTAAAGGAATTTCTGCCGAAGTAATAAACATCCACACGATTAAACCATTGGACGAAGAAGCTATCCTAAAATCATTGGCAAAAACTAAATGTGTTGTTACTGCCGAAGAACACAACATCCTTGGAGGTCTTGGAGAAAGCGTTTCCAGAGTATTAGCATTACACCAGCCGGCTCCACAAGAGTTTGTTGCTGTTAATGACAGCTTTGGTGAGTCTGGAACTCCAGAACAATTAATGGAGAAATACAAATTGAACAATCAGGCGATTGTTGAAGCTGTAGAAAGAGTGATAAAAAGAAAGTAATTCTTTCACCATAAATATAAAATCCCATCTCGTTGTAATAAAAAATGAGATGGGATTTTTTTATGGGCTTATTTTTTTAGTTTGATTTACAGAACGCAAAACATTTTGTTTATGATCTATCTACAAGAACTTAAATTCTTTATTTTATTATCAATATCCCATAGTTTTAACAAAAATGGGGGTTCAATAAAAAATACAAACAACAAATAAAAAAACCGTTCTTAGAACGGTTTTATAATATTGTAATTTTAAAAATGTTAATTTTTCGCTACAATATCAATACTTTACTAGTACCAAGATAAACTTACATTGAAGCCTACACTTGCAGTTCCGGATTTAACAACTGAATTATAATTACCACTTAGAGAGAAATTAGTGTACGGATTCACTACATAAGTAAATCTCCAATTTGCAATAAGCTCAGTATGTACACCGCTTATATACTCATACGTATAAATTTGATTAGTTAGTAACTCATAACCTGAATTAGCACTACAAGTAGTACAGAATAAATTGTAAGCATTAATTTCTCGTGCATTATTTGCTTGCTTCCAACTACATTTAAAAGTTGAACAAGAACGATATTGTAATGTTGATCTTAAAAACATTTTACTACTTGAAATTTGATTATTAAGCACTATAGTTTCATTAAATAAATCAACTACAAGTCTCAGTCTTGATCCATTTAAGGTTTGTTCTGCAGTTACAAATGTTTTTACTCTGTTTTCGTTAGGAATAACTTCTCTACCTGATAATTTCTTATTTAAATTCGATAAGCTACTTACTTGACCAAAACTTTTTAATTTATCTTTTCTACTTTTTAGCTCAACAGTCGTTTTATTCAAATCATTTTCAGTCAATAAATAAAACTTACTTTCTTCTAACCACAATACATTTTCACCAATTTTAACTTTTGATTCATTATTCAAAATTGCCTTCAGCGCATCCGAATATATAATTCTAGAGTTAGATAAATTCTCTTCCTGCATTACTAATGAATCACTAGACGAATTCAATAATGAATTTACCTTTTTGGCTGAAATCCATTTTTGAAGTTCAGAACTACTCATTTTTGATAGTTCTGAATATTCTTTAACAAAAGATTTTTCATCTTTAAATGTCACTATTCCATCTAACACAGAAGATGTAGTTGTAGCTACTGGAGTAACAGATTCATTTTGATCTTGAGTACAAGATACAAAAACAATTGCAACTAAGGCAATAAATAATTTTTTCATATGTTTTAAATTGAAGTTTATTCTTTCAAAGTTACATTTATAAATTTAATCTGAAAGAAAAATTATATATTTTTTTTTAAAAAAAATCTTACTTTAAAACAAATCCATAAAAAATGGGGTTTCATAAAATTATGAAACCCCATTTTTTAGGAAAAAAACAAATAAATTACTGACTTATTTTAATACACTCTTTATCCAAATGTCTTTTCAACCTAGCTGGATTAGTTTGATTTCCAGAACAATCAGGAATTAAATCAAAAGGATAAACTTTTCCGTCTTTATCCTTAACCTCTCCTCTTGTTGCATATCCATCGCCATCATCATCGAAGTCTTTATAATCTGGAATTCCATCTTTATCCGTATCATCAGGATTGGGTACTCCGCTTGCAAAAGTATACATATACCTGTCTCCATCTAAGTCTTCCTGATAAGAAGGAATACCGTCAGGATCTGAATAGCTAACACCATTTACAGTATTAACTTCGTGATCATATCTTTTTAAAGCGTATAATTTTATACTAAATACCAAAGGAGAATAAGCAGGAATATCTGTTTTAGCAACATTATAATAGCCCAAAGCAGAAGGTAGAAACATTACCCCTACTCCAAAATCATTATAACTTATAGTTCCATCAGCATTAGAAGAAAGCCAGCCTGTTTTAAACTGAGGAAAACCTTCTGACCATCCTCGCACCACACCCCATCCAGTAGCATCGCTAGCTCCATTCCCATCAAGATTCCATAACTTCTGTCCATTATTTGAGGAATCAAACACCGTACCATCTAATAAAGTTCCTTTATAACCACAATAAACACCATCAACATTACAAGGATATTCACCACCAGCAGGACTTGTACCACCTGGAATTCCTTCCCTTATTAATAATGTATATATCTTATAAGTAACATCACCATATACAACATCTCTACTTGTCAATCGTGGAAGATTCGGGCTATTTAAATAAGACCACAATGTAGGATGATTTTCCCCTTCAGGAATTTTCTTTATAGTTACATCTTGATCATTTGGAAAACCAGGATTATTTACTATCTCACTTATATAATGTGTTTTTAAATAATCTTCTATAGCAGCAATATCTTTGGGATATTGATCAGCATAAGGTATTGGCGGAGTCACTTCAATATCATTATCATCATCTTTATTACAAGAACTTACTGCAATCGTAGCAATCAATAAAATAAAATAAAACTTAATTTTGCTCATTATTAGGTATAGTTTAAGTCGCAAATATACATTAATGATTTACTTTTGTAAAGTATTTAACTCCGATTTTAGAAAATTCATGAGAATAGACAAATATTTATGGTGCGTAAGGTATTACAAAACCAGAAACATGGTCACCGAGGCGTGCAAAAAAAACCATATCACCGTAAATGGCATGGTTGCCAAACCCTCGAAAGAAGTTTTTCCTACTGATAAAATCACTTTTAGAAAAGATCAGATTACACAAATAATCACCGTACTTGATATACCTGACAATCGTGTAGGTGCCAAGCTTGTTGATATATACCGAAAAAACGAAACTCCTGCCGAAGCTTATGCTCATTTAGAATTATTAAAATTATCCAAAGAGCATTACAGAAAAACAGGAACCGGAAGACCCACCAAAAAAGACCGAAGAGATATTGATGAATTTGGAAATGACATTCCCGATGAAGATGAAACAGAATAAAATTATTTTAAATTCCAAGAAACAAAAACCACACGAGCGACAGCGAACTGACGAAGTAAATTCCAACAGGAATTAATATTATGGAATTCGTCTAACTTTTTTATCTTTGAAAAAACAAAATAATACGCCATGAGCAAAAATATAATTCTTAACAATCAGCAAATAGAGCATACCACCAAAAGGATAGCTTACCAAATCTATGAAACTTTTGTTGAGGAAGAAGAAATTGTAATTGCCGGAATTACCGATAACGGCTATATTTTTGCCGAAAAAATTGCTCAGGCATTAAGCACTATTTCTGCTGTCAAAATTTCGCTTTGCGAAGTTCATACTAACAAACAAAATCCCGAAAAGCCGATAACTACTTCTTTATCCAAAGAAGAATACAGCAACAAAGGTCTTGTGCTGGTAGATGACGTACTGAGTTCTGGAGCTACTTTAATATATGCTGTAAAACATTTTTTAGATGTTCCTTTAAAAAAGTTCAAAACCGTTGTTCTTGTCGACAGAAACCACAAAAAATTCCCGATCAAAGCCGATTTCAAGGGAATATCACTTTCCACTTCACTATTAGAACACGTTGATGTAGTTTTTGACAGCAATGGCAATAGTTATGCCAGCCTAAGCTAATAACTGATTTCGTTTTTTTTGAACAGAAAGATTTTGACTTGTACCATTATGAGTTTAACCGCAAGGTTCGCAAAGCTTTGCGAACCTTGCGTTATACCATAAACAAAGGAATGAAAAACTTTGTGCTCTTTGCGGTTAAACAACAGTAATAATTGAACTCAGCTCAACAGATTTAAAATATCATTTACAGTTTCCTCAATGGTTTTCCCATCAACATTCACTTTATGCTGTGCATGATTGTAATAAAAACTTCTGTCAAAAAGATGCTTAGCAATAAACTCCTTCATCTCCTCATCGTTTTTATCTGCTATAAGCGGTCTTTTGCTCTTATTAGCTGCCAATCTTTTAAAGAGCGTATCAATAGACGCCTTCAAATAAACAGAGACCATACCCTCTCCTATTAACAATTCATGATTATTAGCATAACAAGGCGTCCCTCCTCCTAAACCGATAATAATTTCATCGGGTGAATTTAACAATTCGAGAAAATAAGTGTGTTCTAATTTCCGAAAATGGATTTCTCCCTGACTTTCAAAAATATCTTTTATGGACATTTTTGCTTTTTTTTCGATATATTCATCCAAATCAATATATGGAATGAAGACGATTCCTGAAAGTTTTTGGGCAATTGTAGACTTACCGCAACCCATATAACCTAATAAAATAATTTTTTTCATCTGAATAAGACCTTACATACTAAGGCGTTAAGAATTTTAATTTAAAAAAGACAAATTTATAATAAAATTGCTTGGAAACTTCAAAAAAAAGTCCTTATATTTGCACCCGCATTCAAGAAACGAAATGACTCGATAGCTCAGTCGGTAGAGCACATCACTTTTAATGATGGGGTCCTGGGTTCGAGCCCCAGTCGGGTCACAAATTATGTGATCAAAGCATAAGTTTCTTGAAGCAATGACTCGATAGCTCAGTCGGTAGAGCACATCACTTTTAATGATGGGGTCCTGGGTTCGAGCCC
>CAUPKP010000045.1:0-27007 GCA_963511795.1 uncultured Flavobacterium sp.
GGTCCTGGGTTCGAGCCCCAGTCGGGTCACAAAAATCGTAGAGACGTTGCTTGCAACGTCTCTACTTGTTTTCGGCCACGTGGAGAAACGGTAGACTTGCCATCTTGAGGGGGTGGTGCTCGTAAGGGCGTGTGGGTTCAAATCCCACCGTGGTCACTTTTTAAAATTTAAAACCTTTACTATTCCCAGTAAACACTGGGAATTTTATTTTTATACTAAAAAACATAATCCGACAATAACCCCATTTTCTTCTTCGAAATAAATTATAAATTATAAAAAAAGTCATAACTTTCAGCTTCTTAATTGTAAAATTGAATTCCAAATGACTACACTGCTCATAAACAAGAAGAAATACACTATCGATGTCGACCCCGAAATGCCCCTGCTTTGGGCTATTAGAGATATCATCGGGCTTACTGGAACCAAATTTGGATGTGGCATTGGAGCTTGTGGTTCCTGCAAAGTGCTTGTGGACAATGTTGCGACTTATTCCTGTCTGACACCTGTCTCAATGGCTGTAGACAAAAACATTACCACTATTGAGGGAACTTCAGAAAATTTACAATTATTACAAAAATCCTGGGATGAATTCAATGTACCGCAATGCGGCTATTGTCAGCCAGGACAATTAATCACAGCCACTTCTCTGCTTAATTCTAACAAAAATCCTTCTGATGCTGATATCGATGATGCTATGAGCGGTAATATTTGCCGCTGCGGTACCTATCAGCGTATCAAAAATGCTATAAAACATACTGTAAAACTTAAAAACAAACACTAGTCATGAGTGAAATTCAAAATTTAAGCCGCAGAGTTTTTATCAGAAACGTAGGATTGGCATCAGGTGGTTTAATCTTAGGCTGTAATTACAATTTGTTTTCTAAAGATACTGAAGAGGGAAACGTGACCGAATTTAATCCCAATCTATTTGTACAGTTAAATTCCGATGGAAGCCTTATTATTGTTGCCGCCCGTTCCGAAATGGGAAATGGCGTACGTACTTCCTTAACTTCGGTCGTTGCAGATGAAATGGAAGCCGATTGGAATAAAGTTTCTATCAAACAAGCTGTTGGTGATGCAAAATATGGAGACCAAAATACAGACGGTTCCCGAAGTGTATCTGATTTTTATGATACGATGCGAAAAATGGGTGCTATGGCGCGAATGATGCTAATTACCGCTGCTGCAAAAAAATGGCAGGTTGCCGAAAGCGAATGCACCGCTCAAAACCACTTTATCATTCATTCCAGCGGCAAAAAAATAGGCTATGGAGAATTAGTAGATGTTGTAACAACACTGCCTGTTCCAACAAATATCACTTATAAAAATCCAAAAGATTTTAAATACATAGGTAAATATCTAAAAAGCATCGACGTAAAAGATTTCGCAAACGGAAGTGCCGTTTTTGGAATTGACAAACGCTTACCCAACATGAAAGTTGTTGCTATTGCCCGATGTCCGGTTACTTTTGGCACTGTTAAATCGTTCGACAAAACAGCAGCTCTGAAAATTAAAGGTGTTGAAGATGTAATTGAAATTCCAAGAATCGAAAAACCATTTGGTCCTTTAGGAGGTGTTGCCGTGATTGCTTCCAATACTTGGGCCGCTTTTAAAGGAAGAGAAGCTCTAGAAATCAAATGGAATTATGGCAAAAATGAAGGCTATGATTCGGAAAAATACATGATCGAATTAACAGAAAGAGTTCATAAAGCAGGTAAAGTTGAAAAAGAAACTGGCGATGTCAATAAAGCTTTTAGCGAAGCTGCAAAAGTTATCGAAAGCACCTTTCAATTACCGCATTTAGCACATGCTCCCATGGAAGTTCCTAATGCTGTTGCTTGGGTTCAAGGTGACAGCTGTGAAGTTTGGGCTCCAACTCAATCTCCGCAAAGTGCACAAGAAGAAGTTGTCGCCTACCTAGGCACTACCCCTGATAAAGTTACTATAAATGTTACTTTTTTAGGAGGCGGTTTTGGCCGAAAATCAAAACCCGATTATATTGTAGAAGCTGCGATGGTTTCAAAAGCCATTAAAGCTCCTGTGCAGGTAGTCTGGTCACGCGAAGATGATATCAAGCATGGCTATTATCATACTGTTAGCGCACAATACATGAAAGCATCTCTGGATGCTCAAGGTAATGTTACGGGCTGGCTTCACCGCTCTGCTTTTCCTTCAATCATGTCAACTTTTAAACCCGGAACTGACTACCCAGCTGGATGGGAAGCCTCTAGTGCTGCTGTTCCTTTTGATATAAAAAATTTCAAAATCGAATCAGGGCAGGCTCCTGCCATGGTACGAATCGGCTGGATGCGGTCTGTAATTAATATTCTTCACGGTTTTTCTACGAATGTATTTGCCGATGAATTGGCTCATGCCGCTAAACAAGATCCATTGGAATTCCGACTAAAATTAATAGGAAGTGATCGTATAGAAGACACTAAAGATCCAATAAAATACGACACTGGGCGTCTAAAAAACGTTTTAAAACTAGCAGCAAAAAACGCAAATTATAATAAGCCACTGCCAAAAGGACATGCTTATGGCCTAGCTGTTCATTATAGTTTTTATTCCTACGTAGCTTCAGTTGTTGAAGTATCGATGGTAGATGACAAAGTAAAAGTTCACAATGTATATACCGTTATTGATTGCGGAATAGCAGTTAATAAAAACACCATAACATCGCAGCTGGAAGGCGCCGCAGTCTTTGGAATGTCAATAGCTTATTATGGAAAAATAACCGCTAAGGATGGCGCCATTGAACAAAACAGCTATAGTGACTATCGAATGATCCGCATGAATGAAACTCCAAAGGTACACGTAGAAATTGTTGAAAGCACCGAAAAACCAACAGGCGTTGGAGAACCCGGCGTTCCCGTAATTGCTCCTGCCATCATCAATGCAGTATTTAAACTGACAGGAAAACGGTATTACAATTTACCTCTAAGCGATTACGATCTTGTATAAATCATTTTTTGGGCGTTACTACAAGGGGCGGGCTTTTCGTTACAATCTTTTTTGAGGCAAAAAAAGCCTCAAGAAAGGATTTTCTCTTCAATCCCTAACGCAAAAGACGATATTAAATAAAGTCTAGTGCAAAAAACAAAAAATTAAAACGAATATTATTTTAATGAACAACTGGATTGAACTATTACAGGAATTTAAAAGTAAAAAAAAGCCTGTAGCACTAGTTACCATTACTAAAATTCTAGGCTCTGCTCCATGTAAAGTAGGATCAAAAATGATTGTTACTCCGCAAAAAGAAATATTTGGAACTATTGGCGGAGGCAGATTAGAATTTCAGGTAATCGATGAAGCGGTTCGGTCTATTCGGGAAAATAAAATTTTAGAATGCACTTACACGCTGGGACCTGAATTTGAACAGTGCTGTGGCGGAAAAGTAGAATTAATTATTGAACCCATGAATCAATCCCCTGAATTATACATTTTTGGAGCCGGACATATCGGCGTCGCTATTTGTCAGGTTCTGAAAGACACCCCTTTTGCAATTACGCTTTTAGATACTAGAGAAAATTGGAAAGAAACTTTCGAAATTGACCCAACGGTTAATTACAGTTCCATTCCTTTTGATCTTTATAAACAGACCATAAACTGGGGTTCAAACTGCTACGTAGTTATTTTGACCCACGACCACAAACTTGATTTTGAAATTACAGCTCTGGCATTACATCAGCAGACTAAATATATTGGACTGATAGGCAGTAAAACCAAAAAGAACAAATTCAACAATTTACTGATAAATGAATTGGGGTTTAAAGAGGGCATTTCTCCCGTACATTGCCCGATTGGACTGGATTTAGGCGGTAATTCGCCCAAAGAAATTGCCATAAGCATCGCCTCTGAATTACTGAAAGCTTATTATGAAAAGTGATACTGTTTTTTTGTTATTGGCTGGAGGCAAATCCGAAAGAATGGGAATCGCAAAAGGCTTATTAGAATATCAAAATACCTATTGGATTTTGGAACAAATAAATCGCATCTCAACTACAACTGTAACCGAAGTTTATATTGGATTGGGACATCATTCTCAAGAATACTTAAACAAAATACCATTATTTAAGGAAGCACAATTGGATTTTGCACTTTATAAAAATGTAAAATTGAGAATTGTGACAAACCAAAATCCGGAACTTGGATCTTTTTCAACCCTGCAGATTGTTTTACAGCAAATCCCAAAAAACAAATCGGTGTTGATTAATCCTATTGATGTTCCGATATTAAATACTACCGAATTACAAACTATCATCGAAACTCATAACCAAATTGTACTTCCGAATTTTGAAGGTAAAAATGGTCATCCAATAAAACTGCATGCTGGCTTTTGGAATCCATTACTTTTGCTAAGTCCTGCAGACGAAAACAGCCGATTGGATTTAGAAATCAAAAAAATGAATCCTTCAAAAATCACGCAAATTGCAGTAACCGATTCATCCATCATAAAAAACTTAAACACCCCAAACGATTGGACGGAGTTTTTAAAAACATAAAAAAAGCGTCCCGAAAAAATTTCCGAAACGCTTTTTATAACTTAAATTCGTTTATGATTGATGATGATGGCAAATAAGCAAAAACCTATTTCTTTATTAATTCCTGAAGTGGCTTTAGTTGTTCCAAATCAACTTTGGACTCTTTCAAAACCGAAATCATGTTCATAATATGGGTAGGATTCATGTCTTTCCCCAAGACTCTTACAATGGCAAAACCAGCATCATTTTTATTCGCAAAAAAAACAAATTCATTGATATGATCATCGGTTCCTACGTAGGTTACAGAAGCGCCTTGCTTACCTGAATTAAACTTCATCAGCTGCTGATACTTTGGATCTTTTAGAATTAAATTCACTTTAGCACGCTCTGTTTCAAACTGTGTTTTGTTTTTATCATTCAATTTAAAAGCCAAAACATTTATTTTCTCAAAAGACTGTAAAGCTTCTTTCTGAACTACGGTTAATTTGGTTTTATCAACATCTAAGATATTTGATGAAATATCCAACGCAATAAAGTCTTTGTTTTCGGTATTTTCGACAAAATATTTTTGCAGAGTAGGCTCTGAACTACAGCTTCCAAAAACTAGACTTAAAAGCAGTGTGATTATGAATAGAATGATTTTCATTTTACTTTTTACCTTTAGTTGCTTTTTTCAAATCGTCTCCTCCTGGTATTCTCATTTTATCTGTCAAAACCGAAATTTCACTCAGATCAAAGTCGCCTGTCAATGACATCAAAACGGTATCTTCTCCTTTGCTTCCTTCAACAAACATAAGCAGTTCTCTTATCTGAGTATCTTTTGCTCCAGATTTCACCATGATTTTGACATTTCTGCCTTTATCATTTATACGCATCAATTCTTCCAAGCCGGCAGTTTTAATATATTTATCAGCTGCCAATTTCATTTCCCCTTCTACCTTAGAGTTTTGAGTGGTAAACACCTTTAAATTGTCTAGTTTCTTGATCAGGTTCATGTATTGCTGCGCTTCTTTGTCGGAAGTATCAACTTTTACTTTACTCATCAATTCGAACATTTTTTTGTTTACGACTATTGATGTTACCTCTTCCTGTCCGTCGAATTTATCGAATGCCGACTGGGCAAAAAACGGACTTGATACCAAAACTGCTACTAATGTGATTATTAACTTCTTCATTTTATTTTGATTTAATGATTATTTTTAAAATTTAAACTTGCAATTGGGCTTGAATGCTCTAGAATCACTCTCGCTTTATTTTTAATATTTTTAACCTACTTTTTTATTTTTTTGGGCGTGACACAAAAAAAATTTCATAATGTCATTTATTCTTTTTATTCAACAAATACCTTATCCTTAGTTACTTCATACACTTTAATGTACTGAATTCCTTCGACACCCACATTTACATTATTCGACAGCATTGCCAATGCTTTTTGGGTAGCTTCCAACGCTTCTTTTGGGTTTTCATAAGTACCTAATTCATTATTTTCTTTTACTTCATTAGCATTAAAATAAACATAAGTTCCTGCACCTATCAAAACTGCAATTGATGCCGCTATCGACAGCCATGCCGTTTTTTTCTTTTTAGAAATCAGCGGTACATCTTTTTCGAAATTTTCTTTTTTTGCTTCTGCAAAATACCCAAACAAAGGCTTGTATTGTTCTAAATGCGGTGCTACATCTGGAGAGGAAAAATAGTTTTTTAACTCATTTTCTTCTACAATACTCGTTTCTCCTTCAAAGTATTTTTCTAAAAGTGTTTCCATTTTATTGAACTCCATAACTGTGTGTTTTTAACATATATTCTCTAATTGTTTTCCTTGCTCTTGAAAGTGCTACTCGTACAGCAGTTTCATTCATCTCTGTAATTTTGGCGATTTCCGAAAATTCGCATTGTTCTATATCCCTTAATTGAATAATTAACCGCTGCTGTTCCGGCAATTGGTCGATAATTTTTTCAACCCATCTTAAACTGTCACAATCTTCTATTTTTTTATATAAGCTGGGTTCTTTATCTGTAAAATTAATGTGCTCTATTTTCAGATTACTCGCTCTTTTTGATTTCAGCTGATCCAAACAATAATTTTTAGTCATTGTCATCGCCATTGCTTCGACACTATTATACGCATCTAAATTTTCATTTTTACTCCACAATTTTACCAAAATTTCCTGGGTCGCATCTTCTGCTTCCTCTGTGCTTACGAGCAATCGCTTAGCCAATCGAAAGAGCCTGTCTTTGAATGGATTAATTAAAAGCACAAATTCATTTTGGTTCATAAATGCGGTTTTATTTGGTTGGTTATATAATCAAGACGAGTCACTATAATAATTGTTACAAAAAATAAAATTAAATCAAACTAAAGTTAGTATTTTTGCGTTCTAGTCTTACAAATAAATTCATAATATGAAGGCAACTTTCAAAATTACACTTTTACTATTCATAGCCCTTTTTACTTTTCAGAGCTGCGAAGATAATGATGATGTCGCTCCGCCAGCAAATATTGAAGTTAATGACTTTATATGGAAAGGGCTTAATTTGTATTACTTATGGCAGGCCGATGTACCTAATTTATCTGATACCCGTTTTGCAAATCAGGCTGATTTAAATACTTTTCTACACCAATATGAAAAGCCTGAAGAATTATTTGATGCTCTGAGAGTAAACGAATCGACCGATCGATTCAGCTGGATAGTAAGTGATTATCTTGAGTTAGAGGGGTCGCTTCAGGGAACTACAAAAAATGATGGTGTGGATTTTGGTCTTTACCTTAAATCTTCTGGCTCTAATGAAATCTTCGGGTGGGTTCGATATATTGTGCCTAACTCTGATGCTTCATCCAAAGATATCAAACGCGGTGATCTTTTTTATGGAGTAAATGGAACCCAGCTTACTGTGGATAATTATCAGTCACTATTATTAAACTCGGAAAATTATACGCTCAATTTAGCCAATTACAACAATGGTGCTATTACTCCAAACGGAAAATCAGTAAACCTGACAAAAACTGTTCTTAATGAAAATCCAATTTTAATCAATAAAATCATTGAAAGTGGCGGACATAAAATAGGTTACTTAATGTACAATGGTTTTTATTCCACCTATGATACGCAGTTGAACGATGCTTTTGCCACGTTAAAATCCGAAGGTGTTACTGATTTAGTTTTAGATTTAAGATACAATTCAGGCGGTTCTGTTCTGTCTTCTGCCCGTTTGGCCAGTATGATTACGGGACAATTCACAGACAAAGTATTTGCTAAACAAAGATGGAATGACAAAATCAATTCATATTTTGAATCAGAAAATCCTGAATCCTTAAAAAATTTATTTACAAATACTGTAGGAACTGCACCATTGAATAGTTTAAACCTTACCAAAGTTTATATTTTGACGACTACAAGTACAGCTTCGGCAAGCGAATTGGTCATCAACGGATTAAAACCTTATATTGATGTAGTTCAAATTGGAGATATTACAACCGGAAAAAATGTAGGATCAATCACAGTCTACGACTCTCCTACATTTGGAAAAGAAAACAGAAACCCAAGTCACCGTTATGCAATGCAGCCTATTGTTTTTAAAATTGTTAATGCAGCTGATTTTGGTGATTACTTTAATGGTCTAACACCTACATATTCTTTAAAAGAGAATATTACCAATTTGGGAGTTTTAGGCACTTCATCAGAACCATTGCTGAGTACTGCCATTGGAAAAATTACCGGAACTGCCAAAATGGTTAAAAAGACTACAGGTAAAACATACCCTTATTTTGAAGATTCAAAATCTATAATTAATCAAAACCAAATGTATATTGACAAAGTTCCTGCGGGGCTTTTGAAATCATTATAACAAATACAATTCAGAATAGCTATTTTTTTTAAAGTTTAAGAAGATACCTGAACTTAATAGAACTCAATCAAAAAAGGCTTTCATCACTGAAAGCCTTTCTTTTTTCAAAAAACAATTACCTAATACGTTATTAATCCAATAGAAATACCACAAACTATTAAACCTACAACCGTATTATACTATATTAAAAAACTTCTAAATTAATTATTAAAATAAAACCCGTTTGGACCAACACCAACAGTTATTTCTTTTTGCAAGGTTCCAGTTAAGTTATAAATATAAGCTTTACTATCAGACTTATAATCTCCACTATCAGACACGTAAATACGATCATTATTAACTGCAAATCCATATAAATTAGCAACTGTTGAAGCTGTTACAATTGGTGTAGTCGAAGCAGCTGTCGCATTCGTGTTTATGCTGTAAACTGAATTTGATACAGTGTAGTAAATTTTATCATTATAAATATCCATGTATCCTGCCCCATCTAAAGATTCTGGAAATGTGATTTTAGAAATTGTTTTGTCTGATAATTTTACTTTCACTATCTCGCTTCTGTCGGTATAAGGACTTCTTAAAATATATAGAATTCCATCTTTTTCTTCCATTGTATCTGCACTTAGTCCAATTGTTATCGGCGCTTCTAATGATTTTGCAGCAATATTTACAACCAATAATTTAGAGCTAGTGTAGGATTCAGTAATATATAATTTACCATTCTTTTCAATAATTCTGTTAGCTGTTGCATTCAAATCAATTTTAGATTCAAATTTATTAGTTGCCAAATCAATAACAGCAACATAATCATCTGTATTACCAGGAGCAGTAGCTGAAGCCCCCCAATCTGCATAAGTATTAGCATTAGTCACATAAGCTTTACCATCTTTTACCACGCCGTATCTAGGATTCAAAAGCCCTGTGTCAATTTTAGCTATTAATTTAAATGAATATCTATTAACCACATTTATAACTTTTGATCCTCCTGCAATAATATAGGCTTTATCACCATCAAAAAAAATACTTTGAGCATACTTACCAAGCAGATCACTTCCATTTGCTGCAGTATATGCATCTTTTGCAAAAACACTGAAATCATCACTAGAAAATGATACTGTTCCCTGACCTGCGCTTCCTTCATTCAGAATAAAAAACCCATTGTCATAATCTCCTTTTGGAGTGTTGTCGCTGTTATCATCATCATTCGAACAAGAGACAAATAACGAAATACCAAACGCTATTAAAAGTAATTTACTAATTTTCATAATATTAAAATTTTAGAGTTAAATACATATTAAAATTTCGACCAGGCATAGGTCTGTTTTCCAGACTTTCATAATTTTCATTGAAAACATTTAAAGCCTGAAAACCCAGCTTAAAAGAATCTAAGAATTTAAAATCATAGTCGATTCCTAGATTTGAAACGGTATAATCGTTTATGATTTCATCCGGATTATTATCAGCTCTGGTATAAACAAAACCATTATATAAAAACTGATAATAAGCGGTTATTCTATTTCTGGAATAAGAAACTGAACCGGTTACTTTATTATAAGGGACAAAGAAAAGCTGGTTTCCGGTTGCTAAATCTTCAGACACTGTGTAAGCATAAGAAGCATTGGCATTCAAATTATTTTTACCCAATTGTTTTTTCCAGCTCAATAAAGTTTCAGAACCATAACTGTTCACTTTGTCTTTATTTTGAGGAGTCCAAATACCGTTTTTACCAGGTACCCACTGCAATAAATCATCAATTTTGATATAATAAAAAGTCTGAGTAACCGAAATGTTTTTGAAAGTAAACACGTTCCCTATTTCCGCCTGATAAGAACTCTCTGGTTTTAAATCAGGATTTCCTCCTGTCTCCCAATACAAATCATTAAAAGTGGGTATCCTGAAATTTCGGGATACATTCAATTTCAAATTGTACAATTTGCTGAATTGATAGGAAGAACCTAAAGAGAATAAAACCGGCGATTTATAATTGTTTGTAAATTCTTTTCGAATACCAAACTCATTTTTCCAATGCTCCGAAAGGTCTTGTTTTATCAATAATGAAGCTGAACTAATTTCACGAACATGATCGCCAAAACCAGTTCCATAACCCTTCGTCCTATTGTAATCTATAATTCCGTTTAGTTGAGTAGATTTAAATAATTGATATCCAAGATCCGCTTTAGTTATAAAACTTTCTGTTTTCCCGTAGGTATATTGATTGGTTGAATTGTCAGCAAAATATTGATAGTTTTCAAAAATATAAGCTGTTTTTAAATTCGTCGTGAACCTGCCAAAATTTCCATCATATTCTAATAAATTACGGTTAAAACCATTAACGTATTTGCTTTTCATTTCAGATTCCGTAACCAAAGAGGTATTTCTATCTGTGTTTGACGTTTGACTGTATAATTTAAAAATGTTTTTATCATTAAATTTATAACCCAAATTAGCACTCATGGTAATCACATCGTATTGACCGTTTTCATTCCAGCGCTGTTCGCCTTTCCAAGTATATTTATTTAGGTATTTGTAATCATTGGTGGAACTGTTTTTTGAAAAGCCAATTTGAGCACTCCATTTTTCAGTAGCAATATTGCTTTTATAATTAATTCCGATAGTATTAAAACTGCCATAATCCAGCTTTAAATTAGTGTCAAATCGATTATAAAAACCCAAATCGTTGTTCAAATGGACTGTACCTCCTATTGCTCCACTGCCATAAAGTATGCTCCCGCCACCAGCTTTTATACTAATTGAATTATAATCAGAACCTGAAATTGTATTAAAATCGGTACTGCCATTCATTTGAGAATTAATATTAATTCCGTTCCATATTACAGCAGTCTGAGAAGAAGTAGTTCCTCTAAAAGAAACTGTCGAAAGCATTCCACGCCCGTATTCTTTAAAATAAAGCGTTGAATTAAAGTTTAATAAATCAGTCAGTAAACCTTCATTTTTATTAATAATGGAATCATTAAGTTTTAAAACCGACTGGGAACTGGAATATTTGTTGAGATTTGCATCAGAAACAATAACTTCTTTTAAATTGTTTATAGAGTCATTCTGCGCCGAAATCAATTGGCACATTAAAATAAAAAAGATAAAAAGTAATTTTCTTAAAGCCATAATTTCTGAACCTTTTTTCCCGAAAGTTCGATATTCGTTAAGAAAAAAGGCAGGTCTCCTGGCTTGCGTCTTGTTGTTCACCTTCCCATCTCGTCATGTGACTAGACAGTGGCATTGTAGATAACAACAAGCTTGATAGCTTACAGTTGCGGGAACAGCGCAAGATTTTTGAATTTTGATGTTTGATACTTGATTTCAGATTTAAATTCTGAAATCAAAAATCGTTAATCAGCAATCTTCAATCACTTGCTTCCCTTTTAATGTGTTTTCATAAAAAGTAAAACACAACCTTAATTCGGTTGCAAATATAGCAGAAATGAATTTAGAAATCCAAGAGTTTTATTTTTTATATTTGTACTAAACAATTTCATTATGGAAACTTTTATTGTACATCCAAAAAACAACGAGGAGAAAAAAGTAATCAAAGCTTTTCTTGAAGCATTGAAAATAAAGTTTGAAAACCAAACGACTGATTCAACAGAAAGCCCATATGATTCTGATTTTGTTGCTATGGTTGAAGAAAACAGAGAAGATTACAAAGCTGGAAAAGGTATTAAGATTGATTTAGATGATATATGGAAATAATTTTTGTTCCAAAATCTAAATCCCATTTAGACTATTTCAAAAAGACAAATAACCAAATCTTTTTAAAGAAGATTAAACAAATTTTAGTATCTATTAAGGAAACTCCATACGAGGGAATTGGAAAACCTGAGCCGTTAAAACATAATTTATCGGGACTATGGAGTAGAAGAATTAATCTGGAACATAGATTAGTTTATGAGATACTTGAAGATGAATCTGTTATTTTAATCCACTCCTTGAAAGGTCATTATTAAAACATTTCTTTTAAATTTCGACTTTAATCACAGCTCCATAATCCAATGGCGTTTTAAAAGCTTCCTGCAGCGGAATATTATTAACTTTGCACAAAATACTTCGGATAACTCCTGAATGCGCCACAATAATAAATGGCTTAGCATGATTTTTTGCTAACTCATCATTCAAAAAAACACGAACCCTGTTGTCCAAATCCACAAACGATTCGCCGTTAGGCACATTTACGGTGACAAAATCTTCCATCCAAGGGTCTAAAACTTCTCGAGGAATAGCATCCCAGCTTTTTAGTTCCCAATCCCCAAAATGCATTTCCATCAATCTTGAATCTTCGATAATGGAATCAATTTGAGTATTTTCTTTGATATGGTTCGCCAAGATTGCACAACGCTGCAACGGACTCGAATACAAAACAGCATCTTGTGGCAATTGATTTAGAATCGTTTCAAAAACAGCATCGTAAGGTTCACGAATTCCAACATCACTCTGACCGTAGCAGATTCCCTTTTCACAAACCGTTTCGGTATGACGGACTAAATAAATTTCCATATTCCGATAATTGACAGATAAAAAATCACTTCACAAACTTGCTGCGTTGCTCCCAAACAATCTCCCGTGTAACCGTCAATCCATTTCTGAAAATAACGGGCTAGGAAAAACCGAGCGATAAAAACAGGAATCAAAGCCAACAACAACTGCCATTGAAAAAACGACAAAATCACAAGTGGCAACAATCCGAAAAACAAAGCGCCAATTACTTCTTTCCAAGTAAAGCTTTTGGCAATCGGCTTGCTTTTACTCGATGCATCTTCCCTCGAATATTGATGTGTAAAAACTATGGAGATTGCAGATAAACGACTAACCGAATGTGCAGAAATAAAAATAAGAAGATTGTAAATTATCGAATCAACATTACCGATTCCTAATGTAAAAAGCGCATCCGAAATAGCTTCAAATTTTAACAAAAACAGTAAAACTAAACCAATTGCTCCGTAAGCACCAATGGCACTGTCTTTCATTATCAGAAGGATTTTTTCTTTAGTCCAGCCTCCTCCAAAACCATCGCAAACATCGGCAAAACCGTCTTCGTGAAAAGCTCCAGTTGTTAGAATTCCTGCGATGATTGCCAGAATTACAGCAATTTCATTTGTAAATAAAACAGCTGACAGATAATAAACTAAAAAAGAAATTCCTCCAACTATCCAGCCAATCAGTGGAAAATATCGGGAAGCTTTGTTCAAATAATCGGGATTGTGGTCAATGCTTTTAGGACACGGAATTCGGGTGTAAAACATCAATGCGGTAAAAAATATGTGTAATTGTTTTTTCATTTTTTATTTAATTTCATTGCAGGGATGCACTGCAGTGCATCTCTACGTGGTACGTACAACGAATTATCACCTACTGATACCAGCAGATTCAAAACTGGCCATTTCGTTCAGAAAAGCAACAGCCGATTGTATAATTGGAAACGCAACAGCACAACCAGTTCCCTCGCCCAATCTTAAATTGAGTTGCAATAAAGAACGAACATTCAAATAATCCAATATTTTTTGATGTCCCTGCTCTGCCGATAAGTGGCAGAATATTGCATTTTCTTTTACTACTGGATTCATTTTATAGGCTATTAAAAAAGCAACTGTGCAAATAAAACCATCGACCAGAATAAGCATATTATTTTGTTTGGCTTGAAGCATTCCGCCTGCCATTTGCAGAATCTCAAACCCTCCGAAATATGCTAATTTGCTTTCTAAATCATTTGGACCGTTATAATTATCAAGAGCTTTTTTTAGAATATTTTGTTTCTGAATTAGCTTTTCGTCAACTACGCCAGTTCCTTTTCCGATGCAATCTTCAATTGGTAATTCAAGAAGAATACTCATCAATACTGAAGCCGTAGAAGTATTCCCAATTCCCATTTCGCCAAAACCAATGCAGTTACAGCCCGTTTCAAAAACGGTATTTACAACTTCACTTCCTTTTACAAAACACAAATCCAATTCGGTTAAACTCATTGCTGAAATATGTAAAAACGACTGTGTTCCCTTCCCTATTTTAGCCGAAACCAGATTAGCATTTGTCGGAAAATCATAATTTATTCCAGCATCTACAATCGTTAATTCAATATTATTTTGCTTGCAAAACACATTAATCCCTGCTCCTCCTTCCAGAAAATTAGTCACCATTTGCCTTGTTACATCCTGCGGATAGGCACTTACGCCGTGATTAGCAATTCCGTGATCAGCGGCGAAAACGATTATATTGGGGTTTATAATTTTAGGTTCCAATGTATGGAAAACAGTTCCAATTTGTTTTGCCAAACTTTCCAAAATACCAAGTGAACCGGTTGGTTTGGTTTTATTGTCGATTTTTTGTTGGAGCTCCTCGCTTATTGCGGAATCACTGGAGTGAGATTGCTTTGCTTCGTTCCTCGCAACTCCACGCAAAAACGCAAGAACTGGAACTGGAGCGGAAACCAAAATCTCTTCAATAAAAGGTTTTTCTGATTTTTGTTTCCAATTCAGTTGCTGTAACATTGGCTGGTTATCATAATTGGTGGCGGGTTTGCCAACGCAAAAATAACCCAAAGGTTCCATATTTTCGGGCAATCCCAAAAGCTGTTTGAATTGATAATAATTTAAAATCGAAACCCAGCCCATCGAGTAGCCTTGTTCCGTCAATGACAGCCAAATGTTTTGAGCTGCGCAAACCGAACTGAATTTTACAGCTTCGTTACTACCAACGGTTCCAATAGTGAAATGATTCAAAACCGAACGGTCGTAACAAATCACCAGTCCAAGTGGTGCTTCCTCAATCGCTTCTAGTTTTAAGGATCTGTATTGTGCTTTTTGAAGTTCATCGTCAGTTAAGTTTGCTGCCTTTGTGTCAGAATCCAAAAACAACTCTTTTACAGCTTTTTTGATTTCAGGTGACTTAATCAGATAATATCTTGTGCCATCCGTCAAACCTACAGATGGTGCATGATGTCCGGCTTGAAGTGCTTTTTGGATTACTTCATCTGGTACAGCATCAGTTGTAAAATGACGGGTGTCTCGGCGTGATTTTATAATTTCATCAAAAGTCATTTTCGTATCGTGTGTTTGCGTTAGGGATGGAAGCGGCATCTCCCGATTTAGAAAAACAAGGCTTTTTTGCCGTAGTTTTTGTTAATCGGGAATATAGCGTACAGCCCGACCCTTGTGGTAACGCCCAAATTTATAAAATCTATCCTTTTATTTTTACTGGAATTCCGGAAACCATCAAAATAACGGTTTCTGCTTTTTGAGCAATGTATTGGTTCATCCAGCCCTGAAGTTCTGTAAATTTTCTACCAATGTGGGTTTCGGCGTGAACACCCATTCCTATTTCGTTAGTCACAATAATTATCGTAGTGCTTTCTTGCTTTGCAATCGCATCCAATTCGGTTTTGGCTTGTTCCAAAGACAAAGCAACATCGTTTTTATTGTCTACAAAAAAATTAGTTAACCAAAGCGTGACACAATCTACAATCGCCACTTTTCCTGAAAAATCAATTTCACTCAGATGTTTTTCTTTTTCAATATTGATCCAGCGTTCATCACGGTCTTTTTGATGACGGTCAACTCGTTTTTGAAAATCATCATCCCATTTTCGAGCCGTTGCGACATACATTGGATTTTTAGCTAATTCTTTGGCTAAATTTTCGGCATATCTGCTCTTTCCTGAGCGTTCTCCGCCTGTAATTAAATAAATCATTTTTGTTTTCTTTTTAAATCAATACGGACAATGCGTGCACTCACTTTTACAGCAACAGCCTCGCTTAAGATGAAACCAAGGTTTAAAAACATAGTTTCCATCTTCAAAATAATAATCAATTCCTTCTATGATTTTCGCCGTTTCGGGCAATAACGACGCTTTGTTTCCTATTGCCGTTTCGGGGGTTATAGTAGCGACAAACTCGTCTATTTTATCCGAACAGGCTTTTTTAAAACAATTTGGGCAAAGACAATCGGCGATATCAAAAGGATTGAAAATGGGAGGAAAATCATTGCACCAACAGGCTTCCCCTTTAGGAGTATCTCCGCAATTAAAAGGCTTTTGGCAGATCGAACAATGCTTCTCTTTTATCGTATTCATTTGGTAAAGATAGCGTTTGTCTTATTTTTTACTGCAAAAATTAAACAAGAAATTTATAATTTACTATACCTTTGCCCTTATTGAAAAAATTATAATATGCGATTTTCATTCTACAAAGTTCTTTTAGTCAGCGTTCTCTTTTCTATTATTGGATGTAAAAAAAATGAAGCAAAGGAGGTTTTAAATGCCGTTAACACTACGAACAGTATTCAATATTCTAAAAGTTTGGCCATTCATAAACAGGACGGTTATACCATAGTAACGGTTTCTAATCCATGGCCGGATGCCGTTAAAGATTTTAAATATATTATAAAAGAAAAAAACGAAATTGTTCCAGACAGCTTGAAAAAATATACGCAAATTAATGTCCCGTTACAGTCTATTGTAGTGACCTCGACGACTAATATTCCGTTTCTTGAAATGCTGGGTGTCGAAAAATCATTGGTCGGATTTCCGCATACTGATTATATTTCATCCGAAAAAACCAGAGCTTTAATTGACGCTGGTTCAG
Organism: uncultured Flavobacterium sp.; assembly: GCA_963511795.1. Taxonomy (GTDB): domain Bacteria; phylum Bacteroidota; class Bacteroidia; order Flavobacteriales; family Flavobacteriaceae; genus Flavobacterium. The sequence goes on from CAUPKP010000045.1 coordinate 16,915, forward strand.
TTAAAAATGTGGGACAAAACGAAAAACTCAACATCGAACAGCTTATCGAATTAGCACCTGAACTTATTGTAACTTTTGGTATTGACAATAACAATCCGTCTATTGAGAATTTACAAAAAAGCGGTTTAAAAGTATTAATTCAAGCCGATTGGATGGAGCAATCTCCCCTAGGAAAAGCGGAGTGGTTAAAGCTATATGGCGTTTTATTTGGTAAAGAAAAAGAAGCAAATCAATTGTTTGATAATATCGTAAAAGAATACAATAATGCAGTGAAATTGGTTGCTGATCAAAAACCAGCTTCAACTGTTTTATATGGTTCAATGTACCAAGACCAATGGTATGTGGCGAAAGGCAGTAGCTGGGTTGCCCAATTTATGAAAGATGCTAAAGGTGATTATCTTTGGAAAGACCTAGAAGGAACTGGAAGTCTTGGATTGTCTTTTGAAAACATTTTGGACAAAGCCAAAACGGCTAATTTTTGGATTGCCACAGGTTCATTCAAATCATTGGCTGAACTAGAAAAAGCAAATCCGCATTACAGTCAATTTGATGCTTTTAACAACAAAAACATTTATACTTTTGAAGGAAAATTGGGGGCGACTGGAGGTACAATTTTCTATGAACTATCACCTTCCAGACCCGATTTGGTATTGAAAGATTATATTAAAATTTTCCATCCTGAATTGCTTCCTGATTATACTTTTACTTTTGCTACAAAACTGAATTAAAACCTCACCCCAACCCTCTCCAAAGGAGAGGGAGTTAAAACTCGTATAACTAATTGAACAATCCTAAACGAAATATAACCTTATTTTCATTGCTTTTTGCGGGGCTAATTGTTTTGTTTTTTGTGAACATTAGTTTTGGTTCTATTACTATTCCATTCAAAGAAGTTTACACTAGTTTGACAGGTGGACATTCCAGTAAATCGACGTGGGAATATATTATTATCAATTATCGCTTACCCAAAGCAATTACAGCAGTTTTGGTCGGAATGGGATTGTCTATAAGCGGATTATTGATGCAGACTTTATTTAGAAATCCGCTTGCCGGTCCTTATGTTTTGGGGTTAAGCTCGGGTGCGAGTTTGGGTGTTGCTTTTGTCATTTTAGGTGCGAGTATATTGCCTTCCTTTTTGAGTGGTATTTTGTTATCTCCTTATGGAATTGTTTTGGCTTCGACACTTGGAAGCACAAGCGTTTTATTATTGGTTTTATTGGTTTCGCAACGCCTTAGAGACACCATGGCTATTTTGATAGTTGGATTAATGTTTGGAAGTTTTACCAGTGCGATTGTTGGAGTTCTTACTTATTTCAGTTCGGCGGAACAATTACAGAAATTCACTTTTTGGTCCATGGGGAATCTTGGTAATTTGTCCTGGACGTCTATTCTCATTTTAACGATTTGCGTACTATTCGGTTTATTGCTCAGCTTATTAAGTATCAAACCTTTGAATGCCTTACTGTTGGGTGAAAATTACGCCAAAAGCATGGGATTGAATTTCAATAAAGCCCGACTTATTATCATATTGGCTACGAGTATTTTGGCAGGAAGTATTACTGCTTATGCTGGGCCTATTGCATTCATTGGTCTTGCTGTCCCTCATATTGCCAAATTGGTTTTTCAGACGAGTAATCATACTGTTTTGTTTTGGAGTACTTTACTTTTTGGAGCGGGAATAATGCTGATTTGTGATGTGGTTTCCCAAATGCCGGGAATGGAAGTAACTTTACCAATTAATGCGATTACTTCGATATTGGGTGCGCCAGTGGTTGTTTGGCTATTGGTTCGAAAGAAGAATTTTAAGTAAAAAATTAACCGCAAAGTTCACAAAGGATTACGCAAAGTTTGCTAAGCTTTGTGGTAAAAAATATCAATAAATATGTCACACAATATCCTCACCACTCAAAATTTAAGTATTGGATACAGTTCGAAGAAAGAAACCGTGACCATAGCCGAAAACCTCAATTTAAACTTGCAAGCAGGAAAACTAATTGCGTTGATTGGGGCAAATGGTATTGGAAAATCTACATTAATACGCACTATTACTGGAATTCAGAAACCCTTGCAGGGAGCTGTTTTACTGAACGATAAAAAAATATCCAGCTACGAACCTTTGGCATTAGCTCAAAATTTAAGCATGGTTTTGACTGAAAAATTGCCTCCAAGCAATTTAACTGTTTTTGAATTGGTGGCACTGGGACGTCAGCCCTACACCAATTGGATAGGCACCTTATCGGATGCAGATATTCAGATTGTTCAAGAGGCAATTGATTTGACACAAATTGGTCATCTCTCCCAAAAGAAACATTACGAAATAAGCGATGGGCAATTACAAAAAATTTTGATTGCAAGAGCACTGGCACAAGACACTCCCTTAATTATTCTTGATGAACCTACTACTCATTTGGATTTATTACACAAAGTTTCGTTACTTAAACTCTTAAAAAAACTCACACACGAAACTGGGAAATGTATTTTATTTTCGACTCATGACATTGATATGGCTATTCAATTAAGTGACGAAATGATTATCATGACTCCCGAAACTGTGGTTCAGGATGAGCCTTGTAACTTAATAAGCAAAGGAAGTTTCAATACTTTATTTAAAGATGAGCATATCGTTTTTGACAGCGAAAAAGGGAAGTTTATTATTACTTAGCAAGTTGAACTGAACAAGAAAAAACTGAAAACCGTACACTTCTTCTAAACTCCTTTCAATAAATTAATACTCACTGTAGCAATTTCCGAATCCGGGAATTTTTTAAAATAATTTAGGTCTGGAAACAGTCCTGCTTCGGAGGCGATTTTATGCAGCACATCAATCTCCACAATATATTGATCCGAAAAACCATGTGTTGCATCATAAGCAGTAGCTGCGGTTTTACCCAAATTTTCAGCTGTTAAATGTGGCGTAATCGTATGCAGTTCAATAATCAGTAACCCAAATTTATGAACATACGGCGACCATTTTTTTAGATGTTCCGATAAATTATCTTCTACTAAATTATTGTTTATGCGAACACCTCTATGTGCAAATGCCCCAGTTGAACTGCTTATTCTCTCCTTGCTGATTTGTTTTGGCATTTCCCAAATGCGGTTGTGATCCAGAAAAGTTCTCACATTCAGCAAATCTTTCAAATCGATATTATAATTCTCCTGTAAATCATCAGCAAGCATATCTGGTCTGCCAATGTCTCCCCAAATCACTTTCGCCCAAATATCGGCTTTGATTAAATTGGCACGCGTTACTTTGAGAGCGGCTTGATTATAATCGGCACCAACCAAAAACAAAGGATGGGTATTCAGCATTTTTCCTCTCAAAGTCTGACGGTCGATTACATCAAAAATGTGTTCTAGAAAAGCTCCGTTTCCACATCCCATATCAAGAATTCCTTTAGGCTGCTGAGCAATTGGCAGATTAAATAATTTAATGATAATTTCGTCAACCACTTTAAAATAAGTGTCGTGAGCTCCACCGCTTCCCCACACGTTCATTTCACGATCTACGTGAATTTCATCTTCTCCATCGCCAACGATTCTTAAAACAGAAGGATCACCGAAAATTAATTCTTCTATTTTTTTGAAAGTTGGCAGATACGAAACCGTAACTCCATAAGCAGAAGCTCTTTTGGCAAAAAACAAACCTGTTTCGGTAAACTGATAATTGCCTTTCTTTTGGGTAAACCACCCTAAATGAGTTAAAAAATTGAGTACAGTTTTGAAATTTTCGGGTGATTTATGAAACTCTTCTGGGCGAAAAGAGATTTCCATAAAATACTTATGAAACATCCCGCTCATTCCCAAATGAACCGTTATCTGCCCAACAAGAGAACCTTCAATATGCGTCAGAATCTGATGCTGAATTTCATTGGTCAAATTATCCTCAGAAAATGAAATACTATAATTGTTTTGATATTTTTCGAAAATCAATTTCATCCGATTGAAAATCTCTCCTTCAAATAATTTTGGGCGCAAATCATTCGAATATTCCAACAGCTCCACAGCGTCTTTATACAATGGAAACAGCGAAAAAGCAATTTCACTTTTTTCATTAATGCGAAAAGCAATCAGATCAGTCTTTGTGTTAATGTAATAATCAAGAAAACCTTGTGAAGCCAAAACACGTAAAGCTGCGTTTAGATAACCTTCATTGACTTTGAACTTTGAAGAAAGTTCGGAAAGGCATATTTCTTTTTTGTCCAAAATATGAGCTAGCACTCCTTTTTTATACAAACAAAAAGCAACAGGTGCGGTAACTAAACCATCAAGATGTTTAAAAATTGTACTTCGTAAGGAAACGTTATCTATCATAAAATGAGATTTTAAGACACAACTCAAATATATGATTTTTTGACATAACATCTGAAGTTTCTAAATCCATCAGAAAGCACTAAAACTGTTAATATTAAATTTTATTTTTTTCAATATTGAACTTTTCCGTAAAAACCCTTATTGCTAATGCTAACTCGTTGCTACTAATATTAAGAGGTTCTATTTCAGTTCTAATTTCCCTGTTTTCACTAGAAATATAATATCTAAAATAATATGCTTTGTCATCATCTCCTACGTTTTCTGAAATTACTCTAGCATTTTCAATATTATCCCAAGTAATAAAATCTTCATTCCTAAATTGAATCCCTTTAGAATTAATTCTAAATTGAATTTCATTTGCTCTTTGCAAACGGTAAAATATCTTTTGCCCATAAAATAATACAATAAACCAAAGCAATATTGAAAAGATAAATCCATTTTCAATAAACAAAAAATATATTGAACCGATAATTAAAGCAAATAAAACTACAATAGAGCTTAAAATATACAATCTAGAATAATAAATCAAGGTATCCCCGTTAAAATCCAAATTACTTAAATCTATAAATGGTCTCATAACTTTACTTTAACCCAATCTGCCTCTTCGCTTCGCCGACAACAAAAGCAACCGAATTAGCAATATTATAACTCCTGATTAACGTCGACATAGGAATAGTCAGGTGACTCTCGAATAATGCAAGAACCTCAGCACTCAAACCAACGCTTTCTTTACCAAAAACCAGCCAGTCTCCATCTTGGAATTTTGCATCGTAAATTGATGTTGAGGCATGGGAACTCATCAAGAAAACTCGGGATTTATCTGGAATTTGTGACATCCATTCGGACACATTTTGATATTCGGTTACATCAAGGTGCACCCAGTAATCGAGTCCGGAACGCTTCAGATTTTTGTCATTGATAACAAAGCCAAAAGGATGAATTAAGTGCAGACGGCTTTCAGTGCCTACACACAAACGGCCAATATTTCCGGTATTATTAGGTATTTCGGGTTCTACGAGAACGATGTTTAGCATTTTTTAATGGTTAATCGGTTATTTGTTTATTCGTTTATTTGAAAATTATCCACTTCCAAAACTTCTCCAGCCTGCAAACCGTTCAAATGAACATTTCCAATTCGAACTCTTACTAATCTTAAAGTAGGAAAACCAACTGCTGCGGTCATTTTGCGAACCTGCCTAAACTTCCCTTCATTGACCGTAATCGAAGCCCAAGATGTAGGACCGTGGCGTTCATCGCGTATTTTCTTTCCTCTAGGACCAAAATCTGGAATTTCAGCAATAAGTCGAGCTTCACATTTTTTAGTTTTGTATTTCCCTCCATCAAAACCAATTTCGACTCCTTCTTTCAATAAATCTATCGCGTCCTGAGTAATTATGCCATCAACCTGCACATAATATTCTTTATCGACCTTTTTTGACCGAATCTGTTCGCTTACTTTTCCATCGGTAGTCAATAAAAGTAATCCTTCCGAATCTTCGTCAAGACGGCCAATCGCCATTGTGCCTTCGGGAAAATCATGTAATTCTCCCAAGAGTTTTTTCTTGCGCTTCAATTCGTAAATAAATTGGCTCAAGTATCCGTAAGGCTTGTGAAGTATGAAATGATGGTGAGACATTTGATTTGCAGTTTTAAAGCGCAAAGATAGTTTTGTTTTGGGCACTATGAAAATGGAATATCATATCATTTTTCTACCCAATCCTTTTAATCTTATGACATTAATTTATGCTCTTATATCATTTTTTTACCTCTCCTCTTATTCTTTAACTATTTTTGGAGAAAATTAAACAGTAACAAATACTAAACCAATTAGTTACTTACAAAAAATCTATTAACTATTAAAAAAAAACAATTATGGACGAAATAATGGGAACCATTAAACTTTTTGCAGGTAATTTTGCACCACGAGGATTTTACACATGTGAAGGACAAACTCTATCAATAAGCCAAAACACAGCTTTATTTTCTATATTAGGAGTAACCTATGGCGGGGATGGAATATCTACATTTAAACTTCCTGATTTACGCGGAGCATTTCCAACACAATGTACAAATATTTCTGGTTCACATCCAGGCGGAACATACTCATTAGGTGAAATTGGCGGTACTCAATCTGTAGTAGTCACTGCAAACAATATGCCTCCTCACACCCACTCCATCGTTAAAGGAGCAGGAACAAATCTTTCAGGTTCTGTAACAGTAGATACTGTTTTACAAGCATGTACTTCAGAAGGGGTATCTCCATCACCTTCTGCAACCAATAATGTTTTGGGAACAACAGGCGATGTCGGCGGAAGTGGTCAACCTAATCTTTATACCAACGTTGCACCAAACCAAGCCTTGACTGGATGTAATTCAACAGTAGCCAGTACCTTGAGCTTTGACCCGACAGGATTGACTTTGACTCCATGGGGAACCGGAGCTGAACCTCTTTCAACTGTACCTCCTTTTGTCGCTATGCAATATATAATATGTTATGAAGGCATCTATCCATCCAGACCATAAAAACATTAAATTATAAGGACTGTTCTTACAGTCCTTTTTTTATATATATTTATAAAAAAAATCATATGCTTAAAAAATTACTTCTATTAGGATGCTTTCTAGGTATGATAACATCCTCAAACGCTCAAACTTTATCTCCTGGTGACATCGCAATTATTGGAGTCAACTACGATACATCTCCAAATTACGAACTTACTATAGTTACACTAGCGCCGATTTTAGCTAACACTCAAATCCGCATTAGTGACTATTGGTACAACGAAAGTACTCCAAACACTTTAACAAATGTTCAGGCTAGCACTAGTACTGCTTTGGATTCCGAAGGTGGTATTTTATGGCAACCAACATCGGACATAAGTACTGGAACTATATTCAAAATTGGAATTACTAAGGGAGGTAATACTGTAACAGGCTTACCTGGAAATGTTACCGTTACAGGATGGACAAATGCAGCTACTGCTACTTCTCCTGGAAACGCGGGAGGAGAAAATTGGTTTATTTATCAAGGCAGCAGTTTAACTAGCGTAAGTAATTTTATTTTTCTTTGGGGAAATGCTTTTACAAGCACTATAAACAGTGTTGCAATTGTAGCTGGTACATTTGTAACAACAGGAAGTGGAAATTTAAGCAGTAACAGTGTTACTTACTTACCTCCTTCACTAACATTAGGCACAAATGCCATTGCACTTACAACTGTAACTTATCATGGCGACAACAATGTTTATACTGGGATAATAACAGGTACAAAAGTAGCTATACTTGCAGAAATATGTAATCTAAGCAAATGGAGTCATAATGAAACTACTACTTATGACATAACTCCTGGCGGAACCAGTTTTCCAGGTACAAATCCAATATTTAATCTATCAAGTCCTAATACTGCACCAACAGATATTGCGCTTTCGGCTAATACCATTAACGAAAATGTAAGCGGTAATTCGGCAGTGGGAACTTTGTCTTCTACTGATGCCGATGCGTCAAATACTTTTACTTATACATTAGTTGCTGGAACAGGAAGCACGGATAACAGCGCTTTCACTATTACAGGAAACAGCCTGACCATCAATGCAAGCCCGGATTTTGAAACTAAATCTTCTTATTCTGTCCGTATTCTTACAACAGATCAAGGCGGGTTGACTTTTGAAAAAGTCATTACCGTTAACGTAAATAATATCAATGAAACACCGACGGATATTGCTCTTTCAAGTACAGCAGTAAACGAAAATGTAAGCGCCGGATCGGCTGTAGGGACTCTGTCGTCTACTGATCCAGATGCTTCAAATACTTTTTCTTATTCTTTAATAGCTGGTACGGGAAGCACCGATAACAGCGCGTTCACGATTACCGGGAACAGTCTGACGATAAACGCAAGCCCGGATTTTGAAACGAAATCATCCTACTCTATCCGCGTGAGAACAACCGATCAGGGAAGCCTTACTTTTGAAAAAGTCTTTACCGTTAACGTAAATAATATCAATGAAACGCCGACAGATATTGCTCTTTCCAGTACAGCTGTAAACGAAAATGTAAGCGCCGGCTCGGCTGTAGGGACTCTGTCGTCTACTGATCCAGATGCTTCAAATACTTTTTCTTATTCTTTAGTAGCTGGTACAGGAAGCACTGATAACAGCGCGTTCACCATCACAGGGAACAGTCTGACTATAAACGCAAGCCCAGATTTTGAAACGAAATCATCCTACTCTATCCGAGTAAGAACCACCGATCAGGGAAGTCTGTTTTTTGATGAAGTGTTTACTATCAGCATAAATGATTTGTGTGAATTAAACAACTCTGTAACTCTAAATTCAGGTGTTTTATCAGCGGTTCAAACGGGCGCTTCATACCAATGGATTCAATGTCCTGCTACTATATTAATTGGTGAAAATGGGCAATCATACACTCCAACAGCTGTTGGCTCTTATGCAGTCGTTATAACCATCGGAGGGTGTAGTACCCTATCATCATGTGTACTTGTAAATACTTTTAATAATACTCCAACAGATATTACACTTTCAGCTGTTGCTATCAATGAAAATGTAACTGCGGGTTCAACCGTAGGAAGCCTAAGTTCAACTGATGCAAATGCTGGTGATACTTTTACCTATACACTGGTTGCAGGAACGGGAAGCACTGATAACAGCGCTTTCTCCATTACAGGAAACAGTCTGACCATAAACGCCAGCCCTGATTTTGAAACTAAATCTTCTTATTCTGTCCGCGTAAGAACAACTGATCAAGACGGATTGACATTCGAAAAAGTATTTGCTGTTACTGTAAATGATCTATGTGATATTGTTTTAACAGCAGCATCTCAAACAAACATCGCTTGTAATGGTGGTTCAACAGGAGCTGCAACAGTAAATGTTGCTACTGGAGGAACAGGACCATATACCTACAACTGGACACCAGGCACCCCAACAGGTGATGGAACAGTTTCTGTTACTGGTTTGACCCCTGGAGTCTGGACCTGTACTGTAACAGATAATATGGGTTGTTCAACGACTCGTGATTTTACAATTACACAACCAACGGCTATCAGTACGGCAACTGCGGCGCACACAAACGTATCCTGTAACGGTGGATCTAATGGTTCAGCTTCCGTTACTCCTTCGGGAGGTGCTGGTGGATATACTTATTCTTGGTCGCCATCTGGTGGAACGGCTGCTACGGCAACTGGATTAAGTGCAGGAACTTATACTGTAACGGTAACCGATGCTAACGCATGTACGGCTACTCGAAACTTTACAATTACACAACCAACAACTATCAGTACGGCAACTGCGGCGCAAACAAATGTGTCTTGTAACGGTGGATCTAATGGTTCAGCTTCCATTACTCCTTCGGGAGGTGCTGGTGGATATACTTATTCTTGGTCGCCATCTGGTGGAACGGCTGCTACGGCAACCGGATTAAGTGCAGGAACATATACTGTAACGGTAACCGATGCTAACGCATGTACGGCTACTCGAAACTTTACAATTACACAACCAACGACTATCAGTACGGCAACTGCGGCGCAAACAAATGTGTCTTGTAACGGTGGATCTAATGGTTCTGCTTCCGTTACTCCTTCGGGAGGTGCTGGTGGATATACTTATTCTTGGTCGCCTTCGGGTGGAACGGCTGCTACTGCAACCGGATTAAGTGCAGGAACTTATACTGTAACGGTAACCGATGCTAACGCATGTACGGCTACTCGAAACTTTACAATTACACAACCAACAACTATCAGTACGGCAACTGCGGCGCAAACAAA
>CAUPKP010000046.1:0-26982 GCA_963511795.1 uncultured Flavobacterium sp.
TTCCAATGAAAATCATTCCAATGAAAATCATTCCAATGAAAATCATTCCAATGAAAATCATTCCAATGAAAATCATTCCAATGAAAATCATTCCAATGAAAATCATTCCAATGAAAATCATTCCAATGAAAATCATCTCAATGATGATAAGAAGAATGATTTTTCAGATATAAAAATGAATTTGAATGAATATGGTAAAATAGTTGATGAACAAATAATTTGGTTAGAAGAACAATATCAATATGCAGTTATACATAATTATGCGGTCATGCCTAATCATGTTCATATTATTCTCGAAATAGATAGTTTGAAGGTTAAAGACATCACAATAAAAATAAAATCATTATCAAGTTTAATAGGTGCTTTCAAAACCACTTCTTCGAAAATAATCCATAAAAACGGATTGGAAACTTTTGCTTGGCAACGCTCTTTTCATGATCATATAATTAGAAATGAAAAGGCATACGATACAATTTTTAATTACATTGATTTGAATCCTCAAAAATGGTATCAAGATTGTTTTTATGAAAAAAATTAAAACAATTCCAGTTGCGTTGGAGTATCAACCGCATCTTGTTTGGCTTTGCCCAAATAATTGATAATCATGCCAAATTGTTTGTCGGTAATTCGTAAAACACTGACTTTCCCCAAAGGAGGAACAAGTTTATTTATTCTTTTCTCGTGTACATCGGCACTTTCACTACTGGCGCAATGACGGATATAGACTGAAAACTGCATCATGCTAAAGCCATCTTTCAGCAGATTTCCTCGAAACTGTGATGCATTCCTGCGGTCTTTTTTAGTTTCCGTTGGTAAATCAAAAAACACAAACAGCCACATTATTCGGTATCCGTTGAGTTCCATAATTGTGGGTATTTTATTTTCTTTCTCTGTCCTGTAAAGCATTGCTGTAAGGAACTGGCTGTTTTTTGCAGACCAACCATCAAAGGGCTTTTTTCCTCTTTGAAATAGACAGTTCTAGTCAATATCTGCAATAATTCTGATTTTAGTAATGTGTTTAATTCCTGTTCGTCATAACGCTGCATGATCTGATATACTTTTTCATCGACAATTGGTCTAAAAGGTTCCATAATGTCATCAGCTAGGGCAAAGGCATTGTATTTGCTTTTGTGATGAATGCCAAGTGTATTGAGTAATCCGCTTCCTGATAAAGCTCTGGCTGTTACGGCTCGAAGAATTGCATATCCATAATTCAGAAAATTATTGGGATAATCTCCAAAGCGTTCCCGCTTGAAATCAAGTTCAAAAAAAGATTTCCAGTATTGCTGCGCTGCAACACCTTCCATATTTGTCGTATCTCCGCTCAAAACTTTGCCTGCCAAAAAATCGAAAGCATTTTTCTTTTGAGTAATTTTTGCCAAAAGCAAACCTTGATTGGTAATTTTTTCGACAATGGTTTGCTGCCACAATTGCTTTTTTAATGGAACGGAAGCCTCAATTTGATTTTTGAATATTTCCTGCTGAATGTGATGGCTGTTGAGGTTTAGGAACATGCCGTTTGGTAAGTGATTATTGGAACAAACAATGATGGCCGAATTGTTTTCTATGATTAAATTCATAGCAGGAATGCTTAAATAAATTTCAGGATGATCAAGTACAAGGAAGCCAATATCTTCTATGGGAATAGAACTTTCTCTTATTTCAGATTTTACAATGAGCTGTAAATTTTTAGTTGTGATTGCGCTTTTGTTTTCAATTAGTATGGTTCTTTTTAGCATTTTTCTTGATTTAATAAAATTAGTATGCTGTAAATCATGTAAATATACTAAGCTAATAAAGCGGTGCGTTACGGAAAACCGTAAGGAGCTTGAAAATCAATGTGTAATAAGCTGAATTTGATTATTAATTTGGAGCAGAAAGATTTGCCATTTCAAGAAGTATCGTCCCGCTTTTCGTTATAATCTTGTGAGCCGAACCCCGGCTCACAAGGATTTTCACTTCACACGAGCGAAGCGAACTGGCGAAGCAATCGGGGCTCAGAGAAGAATATTTTTGCTTTTTTATCATCATTTCAAAAAAATAATCCATAACATTTTTTATGCAGAAAACCCTCAAAATGAAATTCATTTTGAGGGCTTTTATATTAGATTTTTGCTTGTTATTTATTCCAAATCTTCCAGGCTTTTTCTGCCTGAAAAATAAGCATATCCAAACCGTTTTTAATTTGAGCTCCCTGTGCTTTCGCTTTGCTTAGGAATTGGGTTTGTTCTGGATTGTAGATCAAGTCGTAGGCAATATGTTTTTCTGTAAAAAACTCATACGGTATAAGCGGAAATAAATCCACATTTGGGCTTGTTCCTACTGGAGTACAATTAATGATGATTTGATAATTATCAAAAGTTGTAGCGTTTATAAGGCTGTAATCAATACAGTTTTCTTTGGCTTCTCTTGACACAAAAGTATAAGTAATATCCAATTGATCCAATGCAAAGGCAACTCCTTTGGACGCACCGCCAGATCCCAGAATGAGTGCTTTCTTGTGATGCGGTTCTAGTAGCGGTTCAAGCGATTTTTTGAAGCCGTAATAATCGGTGTTGTATCCTTTTAATTTTCCTTTTTTAGTAAATTTTATTGTGTTTACAGCCCCAATTTGAGTAGCATTTTTAGATAATTTATCCAAAAAAGGTATCACAGCCTCTTTGTAAGGAATAGTGACGTTTAGTCCATTAAGATCTGTGTTGTTTTCCTTTAATTCGGTAAAAGCATTGATTTCCTGAATATCAAAATTTTCATAGGTACAGCCTTTAAAATGTTCTTTACTGAATTTTTCTGTAAAATATCCTTTGGAAAAAGAATAACTGATATTACGGCCTAATAAACCAAAACGTCTTCTTAAAACTTCAATCATTATTGTTTTTTATGTTTGTCAATATAATTTCGCACCATTTTCTTTTCCCAGACTACAGGGAATAAATCTTCCAGCAGAATATAATTGTCGTAATTCAGGCGCAAAGCGTTGCTCAAATGGAATTTAGCTTTTATGTTGTCTGAAAGCATGAAGTACAAACCAGCCAAACGGTATTCTACTTCGTTTTCCTCAGGGAAATATTCTGAAGCCTGAAGTAATGTTTGTATTGCGCTGTCAAATTCTCCTAAAAATTGTAAAATATCAACCCAAAACAACCAAGTATCGAGCTGGTAATCTCCAAATTCTACTGCTTTTCTATAACCAAATTCAGCTTCTTCAAAAAAGTTCATCTGCTTGTTGATAGCGGCAAAACGTTTCCAGTATAATTTATTTTGGTTGTCGATTGCTAATGCTTTATTGACAAAAAATAATGCTTTTTGGAAGTTTTTTTGGCGCACATAAAAATCGGTAATAGCAATCCAGCCTTTGTCGAGCAATGGATCTTCATGAACCGTTTTATTGAAAAATTTAAGCGCTAAAACTTTATTGCCTAATTTTTCATAACATTTTCCTATTCGAAGCAGTGCGTATGAAGTAGCATCATCCAGTTCCAATGTTCTGTTGTAGCTTTCAATGGCCAGATCATATTTTTTTAAGCGTTCCAATGCTTTTGCTTTTTCCATAAAAGCACCAAGGAATTCTTCATCAATAAGAGTTGCATAATCAAATGCACGGATTGCACTTTCATATTCTTTTACACCATAAAACAAGCGCCCCAGCTGATGCCATGCAATCTCGCTGTAAGGATTTTTGTTGATGTATTTATTTAAGTAGGTAATTGCTTCCTGATTTTGATCTAAAAATTCAAAGCAATATACTACATTATACAACGCAGACTGATCTTCTAAATCTTCTTCGAGACATTTAATGAAGCTTTCTTTGGCTAATTCGAGATTATCCATAAAAAGATACTCCATGCCAATTAAATTGTAAACATCGGCATAGTCATCGGTGTATTGCAATGCTATTTTAAGCATTTCAACTGCCTTTTCATGCTGATCTCTTTTGGAGCAGATATTAGCTTTCTGAATGTATATTTCTTCGTTTGTAGGTTCAATAGCATACAGCTCATTCAATAGCTTTTCAGCTATTTCGAGTTTGTCATCATAAATTAGCATTTCTACTTGAACTAATTTGAGGCCACTGGATCTTGGATGTTGTTCTAAAGCTAATTTTAAAGCTTTTTTGGCCAATGCAGACTTGCCCATATCGAGATAATGAAGAATAATTTCTTCAAATTCTTCGGAGTCAAAAAAGAGTACTTTGTTGGTTTTCAACATGGACTCAAATTTGGATAGGGATAAGTTATAATCTTCTTCTTCGTTGCTTAATTGCATACTGTGTGTTTTTAAATTATCCTAAATTAAAATTAAGGAAACGTATTGTTGAAAAGAGGAAGAATTCTATTTGTTGTGAACAATTTAATTAACAGGTTTTTCAATGGCAATATAAATGTCAATATCAATGTTTCTGTATTCAAAAATCTATGTTCTATTTTCTAAAAATCTAAAATCTAAAATCTTAATTCTGCAATCTGCAGTCTTAAATCATCATCTCGTCCATCACTTCAAGAATTATTGCGCAGCCTTTTCGGATTTCTTCTTCCGAAATAGTCAAAGGAGGTGTAATTCGGATGGCGCAGCTTTCAAACAGCAGCCAGAACAGAATTAAGCCTCGATCTTGGCATTTTAGAATCACTTCATTTGTTATGTCTGCATTGGCAGTCATAGCAGCAAGCATTAATCCTCTTCCTCTTATTTCTTGTATCAAAGGATGTACCAAAAGCGATCTAAAGAGTTTTTCTTTCTCTAAAGTATCTGTAATGATTGTGGTTTCAGTTAATTCTTTCAAAGTTGCTAAACAAGCTGACGCAATGACAGGGTGTCCTCCGAAAGTCGTAATATGCCCTAATTTTGGATTTACAGTCAATAAATCCATCATTGCTGATGAGGCTGTGAAAGCGCCTACCGGCATTCCGCTTCCCATTCCTTTTCCCATAACAACAATATCCGGAACTACATCATAGTTTTGAAATCCAAAAAGAGCACCTGTTCTTCCAAAACCTGGCTGAATTTCGTCTAATATCATCAAAGCGCCCACTTCGTCACATCTCGCTTTTACTTTCTTTAAAAAATCATTATTAGGTTCAATAAAACCAGCTCCGCCTTGAATGGTTTCTAGTAAGATTCCAGCAGTTCTGGTGGTTATTTTTTGTAAGTCGGCTTCGTTATTGAAAGTTATAAAATCGATATCAGGAAGCAATGGACGAAAAGCCTGTTTGCGTTCCTCAAATCCCATAACACTCATTGATCCCATAGTATTGCCATGATAGGCATTGTGGCATGAAATCAGCTGGCTTCTTCCTGTAACTCTTTTGGCTAGTTTTAAAGCGCCTTCAATTGCTTCAGTTCCAGAATTGACCAAATAGGTTTTCTCTAACGGAGCGGGCAGGAGAGAGGCCATTAATTTACAGTATTCAACAGCTGGGCTTTGTGAATATTCTCCATACACCATAACATGCGAATATTTGTCTAATTGGTCTTTTATGGCATCATTCACCCTTTTATTTTGATGTCCAAGCGTACATGCTGAAACTCCTGCTACAAAGTCTAAATATTTTTTATTATTAGTGTCAAAAATATAGGAACCAATAGCATGCGAAACTTCCATGCCCAATGGATATGGTGAAGTTTGTGCTTGGTATTTTATGAAATCAGGATTCACTTTTTTGGAAAGGTTTAAATTGTTTAAAAGTTTAATCTGTTTATGATAACAACTGCAGTCTGCAATCTGACTACTTCTTCGAATTCTTTTTATCATAGTCCAAAGTTTCTTTTCGTACTTTCATCGGGACTTTTTCTTTTGCTTTGTCCTTTGCAGTTGCTTCAATTACTTTGAGTTCCTCGGCATTTTCTTCTTCGCTAAAAATATCGTCTTTGGATTTTATCCTTTCATCACCCCGCCATTTGAATCCTCGAAGTGTTCTGGCATTTTCCGGCAATTCGGCTTCGGGATAAAGAATACCATCAATCTGCTTAAAACGTGTGATAGTTTCTATCGCATTCTTATCAAAAAGAATATTGATTTTACTGCTCACACTTTTGTCGATTCCAATGAGTTCTTTTGCCTCATTCCGCGAGTAATAAATTACTTCCGTATTTTTGATAATATCAACCTCATGAAGTTTTCCATCTAGGAATTTTCCAAATAAGTTTAGTCCTTTTACTTGATTGTAGCCAGTTCCAAGAGTGTCTTTCGAGACTAGAAATGTATTATTAAGAACTTTGAGGGAATCTAGTTTTTGTGTTTTTTTCTCTCCAATGAGATGCATCACATCACCAGTAATCTGACTGTCTCCATTCCAAAGTATTGGGTTTCCTATCAATTTTGTCAATCCCATTTTAGAACTGGAATGAATAGAATCACATTTACCGCTCATATCAGTTTTGTAAATACGCACATTATTGAAAGCCCGAATGATTCTATCATCTTCTTTGCCGGTAACCATGAGTTTTTTTCCATGAATATAAACCGAGTCATTGTCTACAAAATTGACTGCCAATGCTCTTTTAATTACAAACATAGAGTCCTTCTTTTTGTACATTTCAGCATAATGTCCGCGAACAACTCCACGGTTAATGGAATCGGTTATTTTTACATTCCGCGTAGCCGATGCAAATTCTTTGGTCCGGTCATAATAAAGGCTGTCTCCTTTTATTATCCGATCATCGTACTTAATATAGGATTTATCAAGAAAATGAGCTTTGTTTTTCTTTGTGTCATAAAACCCTTTTTCCGTGTAAATATAATTGGCTTTACTCGTTATTGTTGATGGGCCAAAAAGATAAGAATGCCCCGAATTACTGTAATAATCCAAATGATTGGATTTAATTTCATACGTCTTGTTAGTAAGCGTTACAGCAGTTAGGAATTGAAATTTTTTCTGGGTTACATAATACCTTCCCGACTTACTTTTCAAGGTGTTTTCTTTGTTGATGATTGTCCCTTGAGTGTTGTAAAAAACTTCTTGAATATTTCGGTCAAAATTTATGGTATCAGTTGCCAAAGTGGCATCCGGCGAGCTCATGACCGCATTTCCGGTAGCAAATGCTTTTTTCAATTCGCCACTGTATTCAGCATAATTACTGTTCAAATATAAAGTGTCTCCCTGCACTAATTGTACATTACCGAAAGCTTTTAAATAGTTTTCTTTTTGAAAAAAATACGCTTTATTACAGGTTAGCACCACACCATCATGACTTACTTTTACATTTCCAGTAAGTAAAAGTGCTCCAGGATATTTGTCCTTATCCATATCTGCAAAGTCAGACTGTTCGATATTTATTTTTTTTGGAGCTTGTGCCAAAACAAGATTTGCACAAAGAAATAGCAGGCTGTAGATAATGAAATTTAAAGATTTCTTCAATGGTCTTAATTTTTTTGTAAATTTATGAAAAATGAGCCAAACCCCTTATATATTAGGATTTATTTATAAGTTGAGTTAGTTTTTAATTTTGGAGCAGAAAGATTTGGCATTTCAGGAAATATAGTCCCGCTATCCGCTGCAAACGAAGTTCACTGAACTCCTATGAAAATAAACGTACAGTGAAGTAATCTTTTGGGCTAAACCCCAGCCCATAAAGGATTTTTACTTCAAACGAAGTTCACAGAACTCCTATGAAAATAAAAGTATAGTGAAGTAATCGAGGCTATGAGCTGGGATTCTGTCTTTTTGCCATTGTCTAAAAAATAAAACACCAATAACCGAATTTTGGTTTACAAAAGTTTACGTTAGAATTATAAAAGGAATTTTTGTAAAAATTATTTATAAACAAAAGAATTAGCTATTACGTTGTAGTAATTTTTTAATCTGTAAACTAACCCTAACCGGCTGGACAAGGCAGCTGTTTTTTTGAAAAAATCGTTAAATTTATAGATTGATTCCAATACCAAATTGGTGTTAATTGTATATTTTTAATTTTTTATAATTTAATAAATGATCACAAAAAAAATAGTAATAGCAGGAATAAGTGTTTTACTTATGACAACTGCATGTAAAACTAAAGATGTAAAAATGAGTGTACAAAAAAAAGAAACCGTTTCCGAAAATAAGGCTGTAGTTTACCAAGTTTTTACCCGATTGTTTGGTAACAAAAACACAACCAATAAACCTTGGGGAACTATTGAAGAAAATGGAGTCGGGAAATTCAATGATTTTACCGACAAAGCGCTTCATGAGATTAAAGATTTGGGCGCTACACACATCTGGTATACTGGTGTTCCGCATCATGCCGTGATAGGTGATTATACGGCAATAGGAATTTCAAATGATGATCCCGAAGTGGTAAAAGGAAGAGCTGGTTCTCCATATGCAGTTAAGGATTATTACAATGTCAACCCAGATTTGGCAGTCAATCCCGAAAAGCGTTTGGAGGAATTTGAAGCGTTGATAAAGCGTACGCACAAAGCCAATTTAAAGGTAATTATTGATATAGTTCCCAATCATATTGCCCGTAAATATGAAGGGAAAAGTAATCCAAAAGGGGTAAAAGATTTCGGTGCCGATGATGATGCCACCGTAGAATACAAAAGAGACAATAATTTTTATTACATACCAAATACGCCTTTTCAATTACCTGACACCGATAGACCTTTAAATGGAGAAAGCAATCCGCTAATCGATGGAAAATTCGAAGAAAACCCTGCCAAATGGACCGGAAATGGTTCCCGATTAGCAAAACCGGATAAAAACGACTGGTACGAAACTGTTAAAGTAAATTATGGTGTTCGTCCTGACGGTACCAAAGATTTTCCAGAATTGCCGGCTGGTTATGATAAATTATCAAGCAAAGAACATTTTGATTTTTGGAGAGACAAAAATGTACCAAATTCTTGGATAAAATTCAGGGATATTGCTTTGTATTGGACTGCCAAAGGCGTTGATGGTTTTAGATACGATATGGCCGAAATGGTTCCTTACGAATTTTGGAGTTATATGAACTCAGCTATAAAGAATGTAAATCCGGATGCTTTTTTAATGGCAGAAGTTTACAATCCAAAAGAATACCGTAATTATATTCATTTGGGTAAAATGGATTATTTGTATGATAAAGTAGAGACTTATGATAAATTAAAAGATATCATTCAAGGCAAAACACCTCCAGACGGACTTTCATACATTCAAAATGGTTTGGCCGATATTGATATTCATATGTTGAAATTTTTAGACAATCATGATGAACAGCGATTGGCAAGTCCGGAATTTGCCGGCTCACCCGAAAAAGGAAAACCAATGATGGTAGTTTCTGCTATGATAACTTCGGCACCAATTATGATCTATTTTGGTCAGGAAGTAGGGGAGGCAGGAAATGAAAATGGCGGATTTGGTTCTCATTCCAGAACATCAATTTTTGATTATGTAGGTGTTCCAAATCATCAGCGATGGATGAATGACGGCGCATTTGATGGCGGGAAATTATCGTACAGTGAAAAAGAGTTACGAGATTTTTATAAAAGATTGCTTAATTTTTCGGCCAAAAGCTCGGCTGTGATGGGGTATTTTCAGGATCTTCAGGAAGTAAACCGCCAAGCGGGTCTTGGGTACGATCCAAATCATTTGTATTCTTTTGTACGATGGTCAGATAGTGAAAAACTAATTGTGATTACTAATTTTTCTTCAGATTTGGTCAATAGTTTTGAATTGAAAATTCCAGCCGATATAATCAGTAAATGGAATTTGAAAGACGGAAGCTATATGATAAAAGATCAATTATATGGTAAAAGTATCATTCAATTGCAGGTTGCAAATGGTGAAGGCAAAGCATCAATTACAATGCACCCGTTGGAGTCATTTATTTATCAGTTAGAAAATTTAAAATGAGCAACCAATTAAAATACACGTTTTTAATAATAATATAATGAAAAAAACTGTCACATTAAGTTTATTTCTTTTAACGTTTTTACCTTCTTTTGCACAAATTGATTTCACACCAAATTGGAGTAAAGGAGTGGTATGGTATCAAATATTTCCAGAACGTTTTTATAATGGTGATCCTTCAAACGATCCCAAAGTAATTGATCAAGATGGTGCTTACCCTTTTGATGTGACCTCTGATTTTCAAATTCACCCTTGGACCAGCGATTGGTATGAACTGCAGCCTTACGAGCAGAAAAATGGCAAAGATGTTTTTTATAATATTCAGCGCAGACGTTATGGAGGGGATTTGCAGGGTGTCATAGATAAGTTGGATTATCTGCAGTCATTGGGGATTAATGCCATTTATATGAATCCTATTTTTTGGTCGCCTTCTTCTCATAAATATGATGCATTATGTTATCATCACGTCGACCCAACATTTGGACCAGATCCAGAAGGAGATAGAAAATTAATCGAAACTGAAGATCCTTTAAATTCTGAAAAATGGGTTTGGACTAAAGCAGATTTACTTGCGCTAAAACTTATTGAAGAAGTACACAAACGAAAAATGTATATAATCTTTGACGGGGTATTCAATCACTTGGGGGTAAACAGTTTTGCATTTCGTGATGTTGAGAAAAATCAAGAATCTTCACCTTATAAAGACTGGTTTTCTGTTAAAAGTTGGAAAGATGATGCCAAAGGAACAAAGTTTGAATACGAAGGGTGGTATGGTGTAAAAACGCTGCCTGAGTTAAAAGAAGACAGTACTGGTATAGTGCCTGGACCTAAGCAATATATTTTTGATGCCACAAAACGTTGGATGAATCCAATGAATAAAGGGACGCAATATGGAATTGACGGATGGCGTCTGGATGTTGCTTTTTGTGTTGGTCATCCTTTTTGGAAAGACTGGAGAAAATGGGTGAAATCAATTAATAATGAAGCCTATTTGACTGCTGAATTGGTTTATACAATAGACAAGACCAAGCCTTATTTAAGCGGTGATGAATTTGATGCAACAATGAACTATAATTTTTCTTTTGCAGTGCATGATTTTTTTGTTCAGGATGAAAAAGCTTGTACAGTTACACAGTTTGATGCACAATTAAAGGCGTTAAGAGAAGGATTTAGTGAAGGTGTTGCAATGAATATGCAAAACTTAGTAGATAGCCACGA
Source organism: uncultured Flavobacterium sp. (assembly GCA_963511795.1). GTDB lineage: Bacteria > Bacteroidota > Bacteroidia > Flavobacteriales > Flavobacteriaceae > Flavobacterium. Next base: position 11,025 of record CAUPKP010000046.1, read on the forward strand.
TGCTACCAGAATAGGAAGTGCGGCTGCAAATCCAGATGGAAAAAAGTTTGGTGACTGGGGTGACTATTTTAATTGGAGTCAGAAAAGTAACAATACTGAATATAATGCCCGCAAGCCGAATGCAGAACAGTTGCAAAAGCAAAAATTAATTGCTGCGTTTCAAATATTGTATTTGGGTTCTCCTATGATTTATTATGGTGACGAATGTGGTATGTGGGGCAGTAATGATCCTGACTGTCGTAAACCGATGGTTTGGGCCGATAAAAAATATGATTCAGAAACATTCAATCCAAATCAAAGTAAGCATGACGCTGATAAAGTAGATTTTAATACTGATTTATTTAATTGGTACAAAAGATTTATAGGACTGCGTAATAAGTACGATGCAATTAAAAAAGGAAGCTACACAACTCTTGAAATTAATGATGCTGAAAAAATATATGCTTTTATCCGCAAAATTGGTACACAAGAAGTAATTGTTATTTTGAATCGAGGTGATAAAAATGTAAATTTTAATAACTCAATCCTTAAAAAAGGAGAGTATAAAGATGTATTTACAAAGAAAATAATGAAAGAGTTTCAACTAAAACCAATGGATATTGTTGTATTGAGCAACATCATTTTGTAAGTATCTGGGATAATTTCAGAAAGAAAAAATACGAAAGATTATTTATAAAAAAAGCTGAGACATTAATTTGTCTCAGCTTTTTTTACTTTTTAAAAGTAGCTTTGTAATTTTCATTGACTTTTTCCCAATCTACGATATTGAAAAAATCATCAATATAATTTTTCTTTTTGTATTGATAGTCTAAGAAATAAGCATGTTCCCAAAGATCTATCCCTAGAATAGGTGTTCCGTGAAACCCAACAACTGGTGCATAGGTCATTAACGGATTGTCTTGGTTTTGCGTGGTTGATAATTGCAGAACTCCAGTTTTGTCAACAATCAGCCAAACCCAGCCTGATCCAAACTGTTTAGCCGCACTCTCTTTAAATACGGTTTTGAAATTCGAAAATGAACCAAAATCTTTAGTAATCTTTGAAGCCAATGTGTCTATTGGTTCTCCGCCTGCTTTTGGTCCTATGGTCTTAAAGTACAGGCTATGGTTGTAATAACCGCCTGCATTATTACGCAATACAGGGTCATTGATATCTAATTTTATAAGAATGTTTTCTATGCTTAGATTCTCTTTGTCTGTTCCTGCTAAAGCTTTGTTTAGGCCGTTTGTGTAGTATAAATAATTTTTATAATGGGATTCTAATGTTAGGGCCGATAATTCTGGTGCTAATGCATCATAGCCAAAAGGAAGTTTTTCCAATTGAAATGAGCCTTCATTTGCTTTTAAATCGTTTGGATTACCTATTTTAATTTTTTCTTGTACTGTTGGTAGCGGAACTTCTACAACCTCAGTCATTTTTTTTTCATTACAAGAAACTAAGACCGAAATAAAGAGCAGATTTGCTAAGATAAAAGTGTTTTTTTTCATGAAAATAATACGATTACTTTATTAGGGAATGAATTAATTTGATATATTTTTCCTTTGCTTCATCTTGTGTAAGATGACTGATTTGAATCCAAGCATTTGTTTTAAAAGCATTTCTTAAATCCGAATTGTCTGTAACTGTAAAGTTAGTTTTGTCGAATGTTGCGTGTTTATAAAACGCATAAAGACGTAATTGCACATCCTGTGGTAAAGATGCCTGCGTCATAAAAGAAGCGATTTCTACAGCTTCTTGAAATCGTTTTTCTAAATCTTCTTCGATCATTAAGCTTTAATTGCAATTATAGTTTTTCCTCCAATTGCCTTTTGATTTAGTTCCACATTAATCGGAGTGCCTAAAGGCAGAAAAATATCAACTCTTGAACCAAATTTAATAAAACCGGCATCAGTACCTTGAACTACCTGCATGCCTTCTTGTGCATAATTTACAATACGTTTTGCTAATGCACCCGCAATCTGACGGTATAAAATAGCTCCAAAAGTGTTGTTTTCAACAACAATAGTTGTTCTTTCATTTTCTTCACTGGCTTTTGGATGCCAAGCTACAAGAAATTTACCAGGGTGGTATTTGCTGAATTTTACCAGACCGCTTATGGCATAACGCGTAACGTGAACATTTATAGGCGACATAAATATTGAAACCTGAATTCTTTTGTCTTTAAAATATTCGCTTTCAAATACTTCTTCAATAACAACTACTTTTCCGTCAACAGGAGCGATAATGTGATTTTCATTGATTTCTACAGTTCTTTTTGGATTTCTAAAAAATTGTAAAATGATAATGAATAACAATAAAGTTACAATTTCAATAGTCATTTTAATCCATTCTGTTTGGATGAAATAATCTGATACTAAAAAAACAATTGCAGTTACAATAGTGCCTAATAAAATACTTTGAGTTCCTTCTTTATGAAACATAATTTAAAATTTGATAAAATAAAAATATAATTGGTGCTACAAAGATAACACTATCTAATCGATCTAAAATGCCTCCATGTCCAGGCATGATGTTTCCGCTGTCTTTTTTTTCTGAAATTCGTTTGAATTTGGATTCCACTAAATCTCCGATTGTTCCAAAAATCCCTACTATTAAGGCAATTATAATCCAAATAAAGGTGTTTTTTTCAGGAAGCATTAAAAAATATTTTGAGATAAAATAACTCGCAATTACAGCAAATCCTATTCCTCCCAGAAAACCTTCAATAGTTTTTTTGGGCGAAATTCTTTCAAATAATTTGTGTTTACCAACTGATTTACCTACTAAATAAGCAAAAGTGTCATTAACCCATATTAAAATAAAAATGCTGATAAGTATATTGGGATTATAGCCTTTTATTCCAAAAGGTATTTTTGTAATAATAATAAAAGGAAGAATGATGTAGCCAATCAAATAGGCAAATTTTGAAAAAGAATCAACTTTCAGGTTTTTGTTATCGAATAAAAAGACGATACATTTCAAAGAAACGATAAGCGATGAAAATAGTACTGCTAAATCAAAATTTCGATTATATCTTAATATGTATAAAATACCATCGCCTTTTTCAGCTATAGCAATTTTATAAAAAAAGAAATAAAATAAACCAGCTATTATAAATGGTGCAATTTTATTCAAATGCACTAAGTTGCAAAATTCATTTACTGCAATTAATAAAAAAACTCCAAATAGAATAAAAAAAGTTTCTATAGAGTATTGTATTGAAGCTATTAGTAATAAAATATAAATAGCTCCAGAGATTGATCTTTTTACTGTTTCATTCATTTTAAAGATCTTCTAAAAGCAACAGGTATAAATTTTTTGCAGAGCTTCCGTACTGAGTGAAATCTTCTTCTTTGGCTTTTTCGAAATATTTGATGGTTGTAATATTGGTAGGGTATTCTGTTAAATATTTTTTTCGGATTGCACTAAGACCATCACTTTTGCCTTCCACAATCTGGCTTGTTTTTGCTAAAATAACTATGTTGGCAGGCAAATCATTAGGTTTTTTTTGCTTAATTTGATTGGATGAAAATAAAATAGACCCTTCCTCGGTTACCAGATTTTCACAGCTGGACAATAAGAATTTAGGATTTATGTTTTGACCGTATGTTAGTTTGTTTTCGTCTAATAAGAAAAACAAATTAGGTTCATAGCATAAGGCTTCACATTCAAACCAATCATTTTCTTCAAGTATATTTTCAAACTGTTCTTTAACCTCGTTTAAATTTTCACAATACAAAAACTTTCCACCATTTTTTTTGAAATTATAGATGAATTGTTCATCCAAAGGGGAGTTGATATCTGGATTGGGTCTATTTGAATTGTCATTTCCGCCTTCATCAGATGAAGGGGAATTTGAACCAAATAATTTTTTAAAAAGATTCATAATTTGTTACTGATCGTTTTGTGTTACTTGAAAACGTTCAAAGATAAAAAAATCTTAATTCAAAACGTGGTTTTGAATTAAGATTTTAAATATTTGTTAATTTTTAAATTATGAAACTACTTCACCTAAGTTTTTGTCGAAAGTTCTTTTTCCAAATATAGTTTCTAAGTCATCTTTAAAGATTACTTCTTTTTCAATTAAAATATCAGCAAGCTGATTTAGTTTGTCTTTGTTTTCTTCTAAAATCACAATTGCTCTTTGGTATTGACCTTCAATCAATTCTGAAATTTCTCCATCAATTATTTTGGCTGTTTCATCAGAATAAGGTTTAGAAAAACTGTATTCACTCTGTCCGGATGAATCGTAATAAGTAACGTTTCCTATTTTTTCATTCAAGCCATAAATTGTTACCATGGCACGAGCTTGACGTGTTACTTTTTCTAAATCACTAAGTGCTCCAGTCGAAATTCTGTCGAAAGTAACTTTTTCCGCAGCTCTTCCGCCCATAGTAGCACACATTTCGTCTAACATTTGATCTGTTCTTACGATTTGTCTTTCTTCAGGAAGATACCAGGCAGCTCCTAAACTTTGTCCGCGAGGCACAATAGTCACTTTGATAAGTGGTGCTGCATGTTCTAGCATCCAGCTTACTGTTGCGTGACCCGCTTCATGAATAGCAATTGCTCTTTTTTCTTCGGGAGTAATAATTTTATTTTTCTTTTCTAGACCTCCAATGATTCTGTCTACCGCATCAAGGAAATCTTGTTTGTCAACTGCTGTTTTGTTATTTCTAGCAGCTATCAAAGCAGCTTCGTTACAAACATTTGCAATATCGGCACCAGAAAATCCTGGAGTTTGTTTCGCAAGAAAATCAAGATCAAGATTTTCTACTTTTTTGATAGGAGCTAAGTGAACTTGAAAAATTTCAGCTCTTTCGCGGATATCTGGTAAGTCAACAAAAATTTGTCTGTCAAAACGCCCAGCACGCATTAAAGCTTTGTCTAAAACATCGGCTCTATTGGTTGCAGCTAAAACAATAACATTAGAATTAGTTCCAAAACCATCCATCTCAGTCAGTAATTGATTTAGAGTATTTTCTCTTTCATCGTTACCGCCAGACATGTTGCTTTTTCCTCTAGCTCTACCAACAGCATCAATTTCGTCAATGAAAATAATAGCTGGAGATTTTTCTTTTGCTTGTTTGAAAAGATCGCGTACACGTGATGCACCAACTCCTACGAACATTTCTACAAAGTCAGAACCGGATAGAGAGAAGAAAGGCACTTGCGCTTCTCCAGCAACGGCTTTGGCTAATAATGTTTTTCCTGTTCCCGGAGGGCCTACTAATAATGCTCCTTTAGGGATTTTACCTCCCAAATTAGTGTATTTCTCAGGGTTTTTAAGGAATTCTACAATTTCTTGTATTTCTTCTTTGGCACCTTCTAATCCAGCTACATCTTTAAACGTAGTTTTGATATCGGTTTTTTCGTCAAAAAGTTTAGCTTTTGATTTTCCAATGTTGAAAATCTGTCCGCCTCCGCCTCCTGGGCCGCCAGACATTTTTCTCATAATAAATATCCAGACACCAATAATGATTATTATAGGTAATAGGCTTATTAAGATATCTGTCCAGTTGCTGGAATCTTTAAAATCATAATCAATTAATTTCTTTTCTGCCTTGGCTTTGTCAAGCTTTTCTTGAAATGATTTAAGATCTCCAAATTTTGTGGTATAATGAGGTCCTTTATTAGGTTGATCTAAAACATTTTTTGCTACTTTTTTATTAGCAGGATCTTTTAATGCTGCATCCGAAAGATAAATTTCTGCATCTTTATTATTGAAAATAACAACATTTTTGATTTGTCCATGAGTCAGCATGTTATCAATCTCAGACGATTTTAACTGACCTGGTTCCTGAAAGCTTGATCCTCCAGTTGCAAAACTTATTCCTAAAAAAATTAATATTATTGCAGTATATACTAACCAAGGGCTTACCTTGAAATTTGAGTTTGGATTATTTTCTTTAGCCATTAGAAGATTGTTTCTTTAGTATTTGTTTTCGATTTTAGTGATTTTGGCATCACCCCAAAGACTTTCGATGTTGTAATATTCACGAATGTGTTTTTGGAATACATGTACAACAATATGAACATAATCCATTAATACCCATTCGGCTACATCGGAACCTTCTACATGCCAAGGTTTGTCTTTTAAATCTTTTGAAACTGTTTTTTGAATTGAATTCACAATAGCATTCACTTGAGTATTCGAATTACCATTGCATATTACAAAATAGTCACAAACTGCCGTGTCTATTTCTCTTAAATCTAAAATATCGATATCACTTCCTTTTACTTCTTCTATTCCTTTTATAATGTTTGCCAGCAGGGCATCATTGTTTACAATCTTTTTCGCCATTTATTTTTTTATATGAATTTGTAAAGTTACCATTTTTTGTGATTAATTTTGAACCTTAACATAATATTAAATTATGTTTTGCAAAAAATAGTATAGATGAAGTTAATCAAACTCGATGCCATAGATTCTACAAATGAATTTCTCAAAGGTTTATCGAATAGGCAGGAGGTTCAAAATTTTACAGTTGTTACCGCTGAAACTCAATTGAAAGGGAAAGGACAAATGGGGTCTAAGTGGGATTCTGAATCTGGTAAAAATCTTATAATGAGTGTTTTGGTTAAAGATTTTCTATTTGATAATGAAGATGTTTTTAATTTGAATGTTGTGATTTCACTTGCAGTAATCCGTTCTTTAAAAAAGTATAATATTCCTGAATTAAGTATCAAATGGCCTAACGACATTATGTCAGCAAATAAGAAGATTGGTGGCATACTGATTGAAAACAGCATTAAAGGTGAAGGAACAATTTCGTCTATTGTTGGGTTGGGACTGAATGTAAATCAAGTAAAATTTCAAAATTTGCCAAGAGCATCTTCATTGGCTTTAATCTGCAGTGCTGTTTTTGATAAAGAAGAAATTCTTTTTAGCATAGTTTCAGAAATGGAAGAAATAATAGCTGATTATACTGCAAAAGCTTCTTTTTTATGGAAAGAATACACGAACGAATTATTTAAAATTGGTATTCCAACAGCTTTTGCTGATGAAAATGAAAACAATTTTATGGGGATTATAAAAGGCGTTTCGGCTATCGGGAAACTTCAAATTCAACTGGAAGATGACAGTATTTGTGAATACAGTCTTAAAGAAGTACAGATGCTTTACTAAGAGAAAACATGGTCTTGCCAATAAAAAAAGCCTTTTAGCTGGAAACTAAAAGGCTTTGTGTATTCTATAAAAATGTGCTACAGTTTTGTCATGTTGTTAGCCAAAGTTTCGATAAATTTAGAAATCGGACCTTTTACCATCATTGCCATCATTGCATTAAATTCACCTTCAAAATCCAGTTTTACAGCACTTGAATTTTCTGAAACAGCATCTATGTTAGCTATTAATGTAAACGGAATTTTGTCACTTGCAGCACCCAAAACCACTTTGCTTGGAGCTGTTTTATCTTTCATTTTTAATTTAATTTCTGGCATTCCTTTTAACCCAAAAATAAAAGCATCTTCGCCGGTAATTTCAAATTTGGCAATATTATCCGGCATTAATTTTTCGAAGTTTTTAACATCACTTAATAAATCGAATAATTCTTGAGCAGATTTTTCAACGGTAACCCTTGGGCTTTCTAAATTCATAGTTGTGTTTTATTTGTATTCTAAAATTAAGCAGTTTAAAATTATATGTTCCAAGTCGATGGATTAACATTCCACTCTCTCAAGGTTTGCTCTTCTTTTTCGGTTATATAGCTTTTTGCAACTGCCAGATTCAATAAATTCTGATAATTGCTCAGCGTGTATAAATCGATTTTGGCATTTTTGAAGTTTTGGTCAGCAACATCAAATCCATACGTGAATATAGCTGCCATTCCTTTTATGACTGCTCCTGCTTCCCTTAAGCCATCAACGGCAAGCAAACTACTGTTTCCAGTACTGATTAAATCCTCAATAATTACTACGCTTTGTCCTTTTTGTAAAAAACCTTCAACTTGGTTTTGACGGCCATGTTTTTTGGGTTCTGGGCGAACATACACAAAAGGAAGTCCCATGCTCTCTGCAACTAGCATTCCAATGCCTATTGCTCCAGTGGCTACACCAGCAATCACATCTGGTTTCCCAAATTGTTTTTCAATGTTCTTAGAAAATTCGTCTCTGACATAATTTCTTATGGCTGGAAACGAGAGGATTAAACGATTATCGCAGTATATTGGCGATTTCCATCCAGAAGCCCATGTAAAAGGATTTCCTGGATTCAATTTAATTGCATTTATTTGCAAAAGCAATTCGGCTGTTTTGGCGGCTGTATCTTTATTAAAAATCATAATACAAATGTATAAAGTTTTTGTTAACGACAAACCACTTTTTTTGACAAATCAAATCTCTAAGGAGACAGATTTTCAGCTTTTTTTATTGGATAGTATTGATGTTGAGCAAGTTATTGTGAAAATGTTTCAAAATAAAATCAAGAAAGCGTATCTCTATCATCCTGATGAAAGTGTGATTATGAAAACGCTGAAAGCTAAAATTCCTGTTAATAAAGCTGGAGGCGGTTTGGTTTACAATAAAAAAGGAGAAGTTTTATTTATTTTTAGAAACGGAAAGTGGGATCTGCCAAAAGGAGGAACTGATAAAGGGGAGCTAATTGAAAAAACTGCTATGCGCGAAGTTGAAGAAGAAACTGGCGTAAACGAATTAGAAATTGTTAAAAAGCTCCAAAAAACCTATCATGTTTTTAAACGAAACGGGAAATACAAACTAAAAATTACCCATTGGTTCGAAATGCAGTCTACATTTGAAGGTACTCCAATAGGGCAGTTAGAAGAAGGAATTGAAAAAGTAGCCTGGCTGAACCCAGATCAAATAAAGGAAGCTCTAAAGAATTCCTATGAGAATATTAAATTATTGTTTGAGGAAGAAAAACTGATTAAATAAAGTGATTTAATTGAGTAATCTGTAAATAGGATATTTTAAATGTTCTTTTTCATAGTATTTGGAATGTTTATAAACCCAATCCAATTGTGCTTCGTTGTTTTTTGCAAATCCGGAATCATTATTAACTTTGGTTTCCAATTCTGTTTTTAGACTTGGATTATCTTTTAAAAGCTGTGCTGCTAAATCCTCAAAAACATATTCTGAATATCCTTCTTTTTGCTGTAGAATACTATCGAAAAAATTCCAATTGAAGAACGAATCCACTGCTTCTGGTTCTAAAGTTTCCAATAAATATTTCACCGCTTTTTGTTCGGTGGAAAATACATAATCTCCTTTGGCGAAAGCTTTTTTTTCAATACTTGCTTTCAATTTTGTGCTTCTGTGGGGATAATGCCCTTCATAAGCTTGGGGTGAAGTCTTGTAATCAGTAATTTTATAGCTTTCGACTTCAATAATAGTATCTTTTTTTAATTGTGTGTATTTACAATTATTACTTTTCAATAAATCAATCACATTCCAGTATCCTTTTGGGATAATATAGGCTTTCGGAATCGTAACTTCTTTAACCGATTTGTATTCTTTAATGTAAGGTATGTTTTTTTGATATGGCTTAGTTCGATCATAAAATAACCGCTGTCCTGTTGTGACCTCACTTTTTTTATACGAAGCTTCAAAGCCTGAAAATAGAAAGGTTGCAGCCTTAGAGCTGTCTATTTTCCATTCAATAGGATATATTTTTTTAGGTTTGTACTGCTCTTCATTTTTGGCACGCAGCTCTTTTATTTTTTTATAATTCAAATCGGTAAAATCGATAGTCGAAATCATATATTCGTAAGTAGCTTTTACACGCTCCGAATATTTTTTCAGCATATGGGTTTCAACAACAAATCCAATGGTATTAAACAGTGAAGTATAACCTGTTGTGTATCTTGGTGTGTCCGAAAATTGAACAAAACCATTATCGGGAGTTTCCTCAAATGCATTGACATAAGGTGTTGTCGGAATGTTTTTTTGTTCCAAATCTTTTACAATAAACGGCATCATTTCGGCATTCATATAATCTCCTAAAACGACTCCCAGTTTATTATGCTGTGTCATAATGTAGGTCAGTTTGTATTGATAATCGGCACCATTGCTGACATGGTTGTCGATAAAAACATCGGGGTTTATTTTATGATAGATTTCAACAAAGCTTTTAGTGTTTCGTGTGTCTGATTTAATCATGTCCCGATTTAAATCATAGTTTCTGGCATTGCCTCGAAAACCATATTCTTCAGGCCCTTCCTGATTAGCTCTGGAAGAGGAATTTCTGTTCAAAGCACCTCCGATATTATAAATAGGAATGGTAACTATAACTGTATTTTTTGGTGTTTTTATTTTGCCTAGGGCCAAATCCTTAAACAGCAGCATCGTAGCGTCTATGCCGTCCGGTTCGCCTGCGTGAATCCCATTATTGAGGAATATTACCGCTTTGTTTTTTTGAATTTCATTAAAATTAAATTTCTTTTCAGGATTGAAGGTAATCATGTATAACGGCTCTCCGCTGTCTGTCAATCCCATTTTTTCCATTTTTACAGTTTGAAAATCATGAGCCAAAAGCGTATAAAAAGCCATTGTTTCTGTATAATCAGCCGATTGGTTTCCGTTTCCTTTTTCGAAAAAAGTACTGTATTTGTCATTTTTTTGAGCAAAAACAGAGAAGGTGATCAGCAGGATACAAAAGCGGATGAATTTCATATAGGTAATTTTAGATGTGGGTTTCAAATGTAATTAATTTAAAATTATTTTTTTGTCCAAAAAATTGTATATTAGATTTGCTTCATTTTTTGTTATTTGTTTTAAAAAAAACTCATCATTTTAAAGATAATTTCAGATGAAAAAAAGAATTCTGTTGATTGCATTTTTATTTAATGTTCTCTATGTTTTTTCGTATACTGAAAACAAAACATTTCTCTTTGCTGAAAGTGAAAACCTTAAGTCAAAATTGGCTGTTTTGGATACAATCAAAGATACCGTCAAAAAGAAAGAAAAGAAATTTGCTTTCATGCCTTTGCCCACTTTGACTTATGATCGTTCTCAGGGTGCGGGACTTGGAGTAATAGCTATGGGACTTTTTAAGGCTGACAATTCAAAAAAAGCACCTCTTTCAAGAGTTATAGGGGTCGGTAATTATGCCACAAATGATTCTTACTACCTCATGCTGGGGACACGTCTTTATCTTAAGGAAGATTATTGGAGAATACTTGCAGCAGCAGGATATATAAATTATAATTTTCAGGCTTTTCAAACTTTTGAAGACGTCGATGGAGGTCAGGCTGGAGTCTATGAAACCCCTTATACTACAAAGGGATCTTTATTTGCATTTGCATTACAGAGAAGGGTTTTCGAAAATTTTTATTTGGGATTAGGGGGATTCATGATGCGGTCGGATGTAATTGTCACACTTCCTGATGGCAGTGAAGTTGTAGAGCCCAATAATACTAATTCACTTTCTATGCCAATTAGTTACGATACTCGAAACAGTATCTACAATCCAAGTGAAGGGATTTTTATTGACGGTAGATTTTCAATAATACCCGAATGGCTGGATAACGACAATGATTTCATTAAAACGATGTTATATGTAAACCATTATAAAAAATTGGGTGATCACAAAATTTTAGCCAGCCGTTTTGCAATGAAAGCTAATTTTGGCGATGTTCCTTTTGCTTCTCAGGATTATATCGGTCAAACTGATTTGAGAGGCTATACTCAAGGCGAATATAGAGGGAATCAAACCTATACAGTTCAATCTGAATTTCGGAATAATTTTTATAAAAAATGGGGATACGTTGGGTTTGCCGGACTTGGAATCGCCTACAGAAAGTCCGAAGAAGGTGCGGCAGCGGGCGATTGGTATAATTCTGGTGCATCATGGAGTAAGCCATTACCCAGTATAGGTGCTGGTATTCGTTATCAGGTAATTGAAAAGGCTGGTCAAAAAGTAAATGCAGGAATCGATGTTGCTGCAGGACGCGGGGATTGGGGATTTTATTTTAGAATTACCGAAGCTTTTTAACACAGTGGTAACAATCTGATTTTGACAGTTAATTTTTTGAAGCAGAAAGATTAGGCATTTTAGGAGGTATTGGTCCCGCTTTTCGTTGCAATCTTATGTGCCGAACCCCGGCACATAAGGATTTTCACTGCAATCGGGGCTAAAGGGAGATATTTTTGCTTTTTTACCATTATTCAAAAAAAACAGAAGATTTCACTATAGAAAACAAAGTGTTATTTTTGATTACCTTTGCAAAATGAATAAGAAACACCACTCCAACAATATATTATTGAATTTAGGCATCGAAAGTCTAAATGAAATGCAGGAAACTGCACAAGATGTCATCCTTAATGACAATAATGTTTTACTGCTTTCTCCAACAGGTTCAGGAAAAACATTGGCTTTTTTATTGCCGATTTTCGAAATGTTACAGCCAGAAATTCTTTCAGTTCAATGTTTGATTCTGGTTCCCTCACGAGAATTAGGTTTACAGATTGAGCAGGTTTGGAAAAAAATGGGAACCGATTACAAAGTAAATGTGTGCTACGGCGGGCACTCCATTGATACCGAAATCAAAAACTTGAGCAATCCTCCAGCAGTTTTAATTGGAACTCCGGGTAGAATTGCAGACCATATCGACAGAGGAACTTTCCGACTTGACAAAATCCAGACTTTGATTTTGGATGAATTCGACAAATCCCTGCAGTTGGGTTTTCACGAGCAAATGTCTTTTATAATTGGAAAGCTTTCTAAACTAAATAAACGTGTATTGGTTTCGGCTACCTCCGATATTGAAATTCCAAAATATACCCGAGTTGTTAATCCGACGATTTTGGATTTTATCCCAACCGAAGACGAACAGGAAAGTAACCTGACCACCAAAATGGTAGTCTCCAAAGATAAAGACAAATTGGGAAGTTTGTTTAACTTGATATGTTCTTTAAAATCGCAGTCGGCAATTGTTTTTTGCAACCACCGCGATGCTGCAGAGCGTATCAGCGATACTTTAAACGAAAAAGGAATTTACTCTACTTATTATCATGGCGGCATGGATCAGGAAGAGCGCGAAAGGTCTTTAATTCAATTCCGTAACGGGAGCATGAGTTATTTAATTACTACCGATCTTGCAGCACGTGGACTTGATATTCCCGAAATGAAGCATGTTATTCACTATCATCTGCCATTAAAAGAAGACGAGTTTACCCATAGAAATGGTCGTACGGCACGTATGCAGGCTTCTGGTACTGCTTATCTTATTGTAAATGAAAGTGAAAAAAAACTGGACTATGTTGACTATGGAATGCCAATTCTGAATGTAGAAAACAGTACCGATTTGCCAAAACCTCCCGAATTTCAAACCATTTACATCAGTGGCGGAAAGAAAAATAAATTGAATAAAATTGACATTGTAGGTTTCTTTTCTCAAAAAGGAAAACTCGAAAAAGGCGATTTAGGATTAATTGAAGTGAAAGATTTTATTTCATTTGCTGCCGTGAAATTTAATAAAGTAAAAGACCTGCTTCATAATGTCAAAGACGAAAAAATGAAAGGCAAGAAATTCAAAATCGAAGTAGCCAGAAAGGTTATCAAGAAAGAAGAAGAATAATTAATTTTTAGTTTTAAACAGGAAAATTATTTCCAGAACTATTCATGAAAAAACTATTTAATTTATTTGATTTCTCTCAGAAAGTAAATTATAAAACAGAAATTTTAGCGGGTTTTACGGTGGCTATGACGATGATTCCTGAATCATTGTCGTTTGCTATATTGGCTGGTTTTCCGCCTTTGACCGGCTTGTATGCCGCTTTTATAGCGGGTCTTGTTACAGCAATATTTGGAGGAAGACCAGGATTGATTTCAGGTGGGGCAGGGGCAACGGTTATTGTGCTTATTGCCTTGATGAAATCACATGGTTTGGAATATGTTTTTGCAGCCGTAGCTTTAGCAGGAGTTTTACAGATTTTGGTAGGCGTTTTTAAATTGGGAAAATTTATACGTTTGGTGCCTCATCCTGTGATGTTTGGATTTGTAAACGGATTGGCTATCGTTATATTTATGTCTCAATTGGAGCAGTTTAAAACTGTTGTCAATAACCAAAGCGTTTGGCTTTCCGGAAGCCCGATGTATGTTATGGCTGGTTTAGTAGCTTTGACTATTGGGGTTGTACTATTAGTGCCAAAATTAACTAAGGCAGTTCCAGCTTCGCTTATAGCTATTATTGTTGTGTTTGCTGTGGTTTTTTTCTTTGGAATTGAAACTAAAACGGTGAAAGATATTGCCTCAATAAGCGGTGGTTTTCCGCCATTTCATATTCCGAATATTCCAATTAATTGGGATACTTTACAAGTGATTTTTCCTTATGCCTTGATTATGGCAGCAGTTGGATTGACAGAAGGGCTGTTAACTCTCAATTTAGTCGATGAAATTACCGGAACTAAAGGAAATGGAAACCGCGAATGCATTGCGCAGGGAAGTTCTAATATTTTGAATGGTTTCTTCTTTGGAATGGGTGGCTGTCCTATGATTGCTCAAACTTTAGTAAATCTTTCTGCAGGTTCTAGAGCGCGTTTGTCCGGAATTGTGGCTTCATTAACTATTCTGCTGATTATATTATTTGGTGCGCCTATTATTGAACAATTGCCTATGGCAGCTTTGGTTGGAGTAATGATTATGGTTGCGATCGGGACTTTTGAATGGGCTAGTTTGAAAATATTTAATAAAATGCCAAATCATGATGTTTTTGTTGTGGTAATTGTGGCTTTAATTACAGTTTTACTGCATAATTTGGCTTTGGCTGTGTTGATTGGAGTTGTTATTTCTGCTTTGGTTTTCGCATGGGAAAGTGCCAAAAGAATTAGAGCAAAAAAATATGTCGATGATAGCGGAGTAAAACATTATGAAATATACGGACCATTATTTTTTGCATCAACGGCTGCATTTGCCGAGAAATTTGATGTTTCCAATGATCCGGATGAAATAATTATTGATTTCAAAGAAAGCCGTATTGCTGATATGTCGGCGATTGAAGCTTTGAATGTAGTCACACAGCGATATACTAAGCTTGGAAAAAAAGTGCATTTACGCCATTTAAGCCCAGATTGCATTAGATTGCTAAAAAATGCCGAAGCTATTATTGATGTTAATATTATAGAAGATCCTATGTATTCGGTAGTTGGGTAAATTAAGTATTAGAATTGATGCCTAAATGATTGAATAACAGGTTTTTTTAGAATTATTTATTTATTCTGTTTTGTTTGTAACTGAAATTACAAACAAAATAATTGATTTTATGTTAATAAAAAAAAGGATTGATAAAGGAGTTAATTTTTTTTATTATTATGTTTGCTGGCAAATACTTACCGAATTGAGTATATCATTAAACCCCAAATAAATTATGAAAAAAGTTATTGCGATTGCTGTTTTATTTATTAGTGCTGTTGGTTTTAGCCAAATTAAAGTTCTTGAAACTGTGCCTGTTGAGAAATTAGGCAGAGTAAATAATAGTTTTTATGTACAAAAAATTGGTGATGAGTTTACCTTTTTCTATACAACAGTTCCATCTGATGATGCTGAGTCAGCTTTAAAAGCTTTTTCATTCAAGAATGTTGATAATGCTTATCAAAGCCTTTACGGAATCATATCAAAAGGATTTACTGCAAGCCCTTTGAATGACGTGAAATTAGAATTGCCTAATCATTTTGTTTGGCTGCATTATATTGCAAGTTCAGACAAAACAATGGTTCAGTTTATGGTTTCAAACAAGGAGGCAGGTTCAACAAATATTTCTGAGCCATTATCAAAAGAGCAAGTTGAAAAATTATTTCAAAAAAGCTAGTTGAAGAAGAATTAAGATTTTAGAATTAAGTATTAAGACTAAAATTAATTGTGAATAAAAAAAGTCCTCGAATTTTCGAGGACTTTTTTTGTGCAAACTGCAAACTGCAAACTGCAAACTGCAAACTGCAAACTGCAAACTGCAAACTGCAAACTGCAAACTGCAAACTGCAAACTGCAAACTGCAAACTGCAAACTGCAAACTGCAAACTGCAA
>CAUPKP010000047.1:0-26436 GCA_963511795.1 uncultured Flavobacterium sp.
TCATAACAATATCGGCAAATTAAGTCCGATGGAATTTGAAAATAAGTGGTTTAATGATTCTTCTTTTTCTAAACCTATTTTAACTATTTTTGATAATGAAAACAATTAGAAATCGGTCAACACTAATCAGGGAAGTTCATGTATGTCTTAAACTCAGATATTAAATCTATTTTCTATGTTCTCTTATCTTATTTCTAACCTCTAATTTCTAACTTCAAAAATGGCTGTACACAACGAACTGGGAAAATTGGGAGAGGATCTTGCCGCAGATTACCTTAGAAAAAACGGATACACTATTCTGGACACCAATTGGACTTTTCAAAAAGCCGAAATCGATATTATTGCCAGAACAGAAAATACGCTTGCCATTGTAGAAGTTAAAACCCGTTCGTCTCTAAATTTTGGATTGCCACAGGATTTTGTGAAACCAAAAAAAATCCAGCTTTTGGTAAAAGCAGTTGACGCATACGTAAATCAGAAAGATTTAGATTTGGAAGTACGTTTTGACATTATTGCTGTCCACAAAGAAGGGAAATCCTTTGCAATTGAACACCTTACAGATGCTTTTTTTCATTTTTAAAGAAATTTAACAATGTTATATTTGTAACAAATTGTTTTTTATGTATATTTGTCGAAAATTTAGAATCAAAAACTAAGTATTAACTACGTACAAACCACTACTCATCATGAAAACAGTTTCCTCAATTGTTGAAAATTACATCAAAACAAAACCATTTTTATTGAATGCATTGTCACTTGGAATCATCAACCTGACTTCTTTGTCCAGAAACATTATGACCGAATTAGAAAGTGAATTTGGGAAAGAAGTAAAACAAGGAGCTGTAGTTATGGCCCTTAAACGATTGACCGAAGAGCTTGACTTTAGACTCAATCACAAAATCAATAAAGTAATAAAAAACATAGGCGAAATCACTGTACGATCAGCTTTAACTGATTATACATATGTTGTTTCGGATACTGTTCTGAATAAACAAGCCGATTTGATCACCGACATTAACTCATTACCAGATATTTTTTATACATCGTCTAAAGGTGTAAATGAAACTAATATTGTGGTTAGCAACAGTGTAAATCATTTGGTTGAAAAACATTTTGCTTCCGAAAAACTGATTCAAAAACTGGAAAATCTGGCTTCAATTACGGTTAAATTACCAAAAGAGAATATTGTTGTTCCTGGGATTTATTATTTCATTTTCCAGCGTTTGGCTTGGGAAGGAATTATTATCAATGAGGTAATTTCAACTTCTAATGAATTTACGATTTTAGTAAGTGAAAATGAAGTGGATGTTGCTTTCAAAGTGATTAAAGATTTGAAAAATTAAAAGAAAAAATATTTTATAAAAAAACGAGGCTTATTGCTTCGTTTTTTTTTGTTCGAATCTAGAATTAACATTGACTAATCCCTAATTTTACATTTTAAGTAAAAGACATTAAAGTTTTCGCTTCTGATTTATAATCAGTGTATTCATAAATACAATCGCTATGCTAGCCCCTTCATATCAAAAGTTAAAAGACATTTTATCAGCATCTATTGATCCCAAAAGAATCTTAGATAATCCGCTGCACACACTTGCATACGGAACCGATGCGAGTTTTTACAGACTCATTCCCAAAATTGTAATCTTGGCGTATAACGAATTCGAAATAATCGAAATTATAAAACAAGCCAAAGCATTGGATATTGCTTTGACTTTTCGTGCTGCAGGCACTAGTTTGTCAGGTCAGGCCATTACCGATTCGGTTTTGGTAGTTGCTACACACGGCTGGAAAAGTTTTGAACTTTTGGAAAACAATCAAAAAATCAAATTAGAACCTGGAATTGTGGGCGCACGAGCCAATATTTTTTTAGCACCGCACGGATTAAAAATCGGTCCAGATCCTGCATCAATAGGAGCAGCAATGATTGGAGGAATTGTTGCCAATAATGCCAGCGGTATGTGCTGTGGAACGGCACAAAACTCCTATAAAACCATAGCCGATATCCGGATTGTACTTAACGATGGAACTATTCTTGACACTGCAAATGAAGAAAGCATTACCGCTTTCAAGACTAACAAAATTTCTCTAATACAGGAAATTGAAAGCCTTAGAGATTCCATCAAAAATGATGATGCATTATTTCATTTCATCAAAAATAAATTCAAAATAAAAAATACGACTGGTTACAGCATCAATGCCTTAGTTGACTATGAAGATCCGATTGAAATTATCAAACATTTGATGGTCGGTTCTGAAGGAACTTTGGCTTTTATCTCGAATGTGACTTTCAAAACTGTTATTGACGAAAAGCATAAATCCTGTTCTTTACTTATTTTTAATACGATTCAGGATGCCTGTAATGCAACTATTTTATTGAAGTCAGCTCCAGTTGCAGCAGTAGAATTATTGGATAGGGAATCCATCCGTTCGATAGAAAATGATCCTGATGCACCAGCTTATTTCAAAACTTTACCCGAATCAGCTTGTGCTTTATTGGTCGAATGCCGGGACAATGATTTGGTTGTTTTGCATCAGAAACAAGAGCTCATTAGATTTCAAATTCAATCAATTCCAACCTATTCGGAATATGAATTCACTTCCAATCCTCAAGAATATTATTTTAACTGGAAAGCCCGAAAAGGTTTACTGCCAACGGTTGGAGGACTTCGAAAAAACGGAACAACAGTTATCATTGAAGATGTTGCTTTCCCCTTACCTCAACTGGCAGATGCCTGCATTGCATTGAAAGATTTGTTTAAAAAATATGAATATCATGATGCTGTTTTATTTGGACATGCTCTGGAAGGAAATCTGCATTTTGTATTTTCCCAAGACTTTTCGAATCAAGCCGAAATCGACCGTTACGAAAAACTGATGTCGGAATTGGCAATTTTAGTGGTAGATCGTTTCGATGGTTCCTTAAAAGCCGAACATGGAACAGGCCGTAATATGGCTCCATTTGTAGAAAAAGAATGGGGAACAAAAGCCTACGAAATCATGAAACGCATCAAAAATATTTTTGATCCTCATAATAAAATCAATCCAGATGTTTTAATTAATCCCGATCCAAAAGCGCATCTCAAAAATTTAAAACCAATGCCCGAATCCCATGCCATTGTAGACAAATGTATGGAATGCGGATTTTGTGAACCGCATTGCGTTTCCGAAGGTCTGACTTTGTCACCAAGACAGCGTATTGTGATTGCCCGAGAAATCAGCCGATTGGAAGAATCCAAAGATAATCCGCAGCGATTGGCTGACATTCGAAAAGATGTTACGTATCAGCTGGATGAAACCTGTGCGACTGACGGACTTTGTGCTTTAGCATGTCCCGTTTATATTGATACCGGAAAATTTGTAAAAGAATGGCGAGCGAATGAACTAAATACCGGCGATAAAAAAACAGCCGCTTACATTGGCTCACACATGGCTGGAACCACAGCAGTTTTGAGAATTGGATTGAAATCAGTATCCTTCTTTCATTCGATATTTGGAACAAAAATTATGAATACTTTATCCAATGGATTGCATTTTATAAGCTTTGGAAAAGTTCCAAAATGGATTCCAGCAATGCCAAAAGGAGCCAACAAAATAAAGATAAAAAATTAACCGCAGATTTGCTGATTTCAAATTATATGATTTTTACACAAACAAAAAATCTTTGAAAATCTTTGAAATCCGTGGCAAAAATAATCCGATAAATGAATACAACCTCAGATTTAAAAGTCGTTTACTTCCCTTCCTGCATCAACAGGAGCATGGGTAAAAATAGTTTTCAAGCTGCAGATGATCTTCAATTGACTGCATTAACCCATCAATTATTGATTCGTGCCGGTTTTACCATAATTTATCCCGAATCTACAGACAGTCATTGCTGCGGTATGCCTTTTTCCAGCAAAGGTTTTGCAGAAGCCAATGACGCACAATCGAAAGCATTAGAAACAGCACTTTTAAAAGCTTCTGAAAATGGAAAATATCCAGTTTTATATGACATGAGTCCCTGTTTTTATCATTCGAAAGAGGAATTTTTGAATGTCTTAAAAATCGTAGATCCCATAGAGTTTATGCTGGATTATGTGATGCCAAATTTAACTGTTAAAAACAAAAAAGATACTGTAGCTGTTTACCCTGTCTGTTCCGTTAAAAAAATTGGAAAAATGGATCAGCTCCTTGCTTTGTCTCAGCTCTGTGCCAACAGCGTTACCATTATTGACAGCAATTGCTGCGGTTTTGCCGGAGACAGAGGCTTCTTGATTCCAGAATTGAACGAACACGGATTGCGTGATTTAAAAGCACAGATTCCAGCCAATTGCAGTGGAGGTTTTTCCACCAGCCGAACCTGTGAAATTGGTTTAGAAAAAATGAGCGGTATTGATTTTAAATCTATTTTTTATCTGATTGAGGAAGTGACGAGGTAAAAAAATCCTAAACAAATTTAGCTTCTTAAAATTAAATATTTATTCCTATTTTAGGCCTCAATTATAAACAAATAGGGTATAAATAAACAATAACTTATGGAACAAAAATACGTTATAAACGAAACACTAAAAAGGATTGAGCCCCTTGAAAAGAAATGCAGTTATTGCCGAAAAAAAGAAATGTCATTGATTGACAGCTGCTTTTTCCAGACCTTATATCTTGAACAAAACAGATCAAATTATGTTGTCTTCCGCAATGTAAATTTCAACAAAGTGTCCATTGGTGTTCCCAGATGCGAAAGCTGTAAATCAATACACGAAGAGGCTGAGAAAAAGGCTAAAAAATATATTTTTATTGCAGCAGGCATCATATTTGTTTCACCTCTATTGTCTTCATTTGATTTTGATTCATTAACGAGCGGAATTATGCCCGCTATAATAGTCTTAATCGCTGGGTTTTTATTTAAAAATTATATAGTCGAAAAAATAGTCATTAATACTGATATTCTTTCTGAAAAAGATGGAGCTGCATATAGTGTAATTGTACAAGATTTTCTTGAAGAAGGCTGGCAATATAAAAAACCAGAAGCTTAAAAAAATGATTTTTTTGCTGAAACATTAGAAAAAACCGTTGAGAAATCAGCGGTTTTTTTATGCTTATTAAAAACTATTTGGAGAAAATGATTTTAAAGCAGTCAAACGTTCTATTAATAATCTAATTAAATAAAACCCTTAACATTCTAATTTTTTCAAAACGATTCCACTTTAAAAAAAACAATAAACACTTTTTTTTAAAACGTCAATGCGAATAATATTTTTATATATTTGTCGACTATTGAAGTTAATCTCATCCTTAAATTAAGAATATCTTTTTTATAATCATAAAAAATTAAGGGGTCAATAATCAATGTCAACAACAAAAGACTTTAGCGAACAATTGTTGGTAAGTGAACTCAAAAATGGCAACGAAAAAGCTTTTCGAAAACTATATGATTTCTATTACCAAGATATCTATGGCTATAGCATAAGTCTTTTAAAATCAAAAGAACTTGCCGAGGAAAATGTACAAGACGTTTTTTTGAAGATTTGGCTACATCGGGAAAACCTAAATTTGGAACAATCATTCAAATCCTATATTTTTACCATTGCAAGAAATCAAGCTTTTAACCTTTTGAATAAAGCAGCAAATGATGTGTTGTTGAAAGAGGAAGTTTTTTACACCAGCGAGAAATCACATGCTGAAGGAGATTATTCCATTCGTGAAGCCGATTGCAAAAAACTAAAAAAGCAGGCCATAAAACAATTACCTCCTAAACGAAAACGCATTTTTAAAATGTCTCGAAAAGAAGGCAAAACATATGAAGAAATAAGTCAGGAACTAGGCATTTCGGTCAATACCGTCAAAAGTCAAATGAGTAAAGCACTTGAATCCATGCGAGTCTTTTTTCAGGTCCATGATGGCTTTACTTAAACATAAAATTTCATTTTATTCCATAATCACTCCTAGCGGGTGATTTTTTTTTGCTTTTATTAAAAATATTTTTATTCGCCATTTATTTGAAAATCTGATAATTATAAACTTATTTATTTTTTATTATGTTAAAATTAAAAAAATTACAACGTTTAAGTAGTAGTCAACTGCTCTTCAGCTGTATTATATAAAGAGCCAACAAAAATCTATCCTAAATGAATGAAAATTCAGAAATAAAAAAATTACTTCATAAGTTCGTTTTGAACCAATGCACCTCTGATGAAATAGAGGAAGTAATTGACTATTGTAAAAAAAACAATATCACCACCGATTTCCCAACCGTTGAAGAGGTAAAATCCCTATTGGGCGAAACTCCAAAAATGGACAGTCATACTGCTGACCAAATATTTTCTAAAATATTAATTCAGGCACAAGAGACAGAAGAAACTGAACAAATAAAATTCCCTTTCAAAAAATATTTGGCGATTGCAGCCTCTGTTATTGTTTTGGTTTCCATTAGCATTTCCTATAAAAACAATTTTAATACCCCAAAAAGCAATCCTGTCATTAACAGTAATGAAATCACCTTACAATCAGAAAATGGCGATATTCAGGTTATTTCTGAAAGCAAAAAAAGCCAAGTTACCGATGCTGACGGAAATGTCGTTGGTAATCAAAACGGAAACAAAATTGCTTACGACACGGAAACATCAATCGAAAAACTGGTGTATAATACTTTGAAAATTCCGAATGGAAAACAATTTGAACTGGAACTGTCGGACGGAACTGTTGTGCATTTAAATTCAGGAACCACTTTGAAATATCCGGTAAAATTCATTGCCGGCGAAAACAGACAGGTTTTTCTGGATGGAGAAGCTTTTTTTGATGTGGCAAAAGATAAAAAACATCCTTTTATAGTAAATGCTGACAAACTAAATGTCCGTGTTTTAGGAACCCATTTTAACGTTTCCAGTTATCCCGAAGATGATCAAACTGACGTTATTTTAGTAGAAGGATCAGTTGGGATGTATGCTGTAAATGAAAATTTTAATGCTAACAAAAACACTGTTCTTAAACCCGGTTTCAAAGGAAGTTTCAACAAGAACAACAGTCTTATCAATACCAAAGAAGTCAATACTGACTTGTACACCTCTTGGATGAATGGAGGTTTAATGTTTCGAAATGTCAGCTTTAGCAATATCTGTAAAAAACTGGAAAGACGTTATGACGTTACCATTGTTATAAAAAACAGCAAATTAGCCAATGAAAAATTCAATGCCAGCTTTAAAGACAAACCCATCGAAAAAGTGCTGACTTACTTCGAAGATGTCTATGGCTTTGATTATACCACCAAAAACAAAGTAATAACTATTAAATAACCTTTAAAACCAATAAAAATTATGACTTGAATATTACGGAATAAAAAAATCGGAAAGAGCTGCGAACAATTTCCGATTGAATAAGTGATTGAACCTAACAGATTAAATACAATCAATTAACAAAATTATGAAAAAAAAATCAAAGAATGACGGAATGCAATTTTCGTTGTTCAAAATTGACCTGAAATTGAAACTAACTACACTTTTACTTTTAGTAGCCATTTTTAATTCTCGAGCCGATACTTATGCCCAAAAAACAAAAGTTAGCTTGGAATTGAACAATACCACTGTGGAAAAGGTTATTGAAACTATTGAACAAAAAACCGATTTTAAATTTATTTATAAATTAAACGATATCGATTTAGACCGCGTGGTATCCATCCATGTAAAAAATCAGAACATAAATGTCGTATTGGATTATCTTTTTAAAGGTGTTCCAACCGAGATTATCGTTAGGGACACACAGATTATGCTCAAAAAACCAACAGTAGTAATCTCACAGACATTGCCCTTTCTGCTCCATACCATAAAAGGAAAAATAATTGACGAAAACCGAATGCCAATGGCCGGAGCAACCATTACGGAACAAAACACAAAAAACAGTGTGCTGACGGGCTACGATGGGACTTTTGAAATTACCGTTCAGGGCAGCACAGCAATGCTGACTGTTACCTACATGGGTTATATTTCAAAAGTATTTATGGCCAGCCAAGTCAATCCTGTCATACAGCTAGAACCTGAGACAACAAACCTAAAAGAAGTTGTATTAGTTGGATATGGCTCTATGTCCAAAAAAGACATCACTGGAGCTGTGTCATCTATTAGTGCAAAAAACATGAATCAAGGCTCCATCGTAAATCCATTACAGCTGATTTCGGGTAAAATGGCCGGTGTGAACATCAACCAAATAGGCAGTGAACCAGGAGCTACACCAAGCGTTAGAATTCGAGGATTGACTTCATTAATCGGCGGAAGCGACCCTTTGGTCGTTATTGATGGCGTACAAGGTAATCTTGATTTATTGAACCAGATACCTCCTAGTGAAATTGCCTCTATAGACGTATTGAAAGATGCATCGTCTGCTGCAGTATATGGGTCTAGAGGAGCTGCTGGAGTAATTCTTGTCAGCACCAAAAAGAGCAAAGAAGGAAAAACAACAGTGGAGTACAATGGAACAACCACAGTAGATTATATCCCAAATCCTCTTGATGTGCTAGACGCTGACCAGTGGTGGCAGCAAGCTCAAAAAGTAGGAGTGCCAGCTTCAGCAAATCACGGCTCAAGTACCGATTGGTTTAATATTTTAACCCAAAGAGGATTTACTCAAACACATGCTTTGGCTTTTGGCGGCGGAGCAGAAAAATTTAATTATAGAGCTTCTATCAGCGCAATTTTACAGGAAGGTGTAGTTATAAATTCTAAAAGTGATAAATACATCGGACGTATTCAAGCGACTCAATTGGCAATGGATGACAAGCTGAAATTGACTTTTAACCTTAATAGCGGAATCATCAATACAAATGGCAGTATTGCAAGCATCGGAACACCTGCTTTTACTTCTAATTTGATTACGAACTCTTATTTTGTAAGCCCTACCAACCCTGTTTACAACACAGATGGAACTTATTTTTCTGACCCAAACGTATTTCATTATTTAAACCCTTACGCTGCATCAGAAACCGTTACTAATGAAAGTGAAAATGACAATTTATTCGGAAGTATAAAAGCCGATTTTGAAATTTTTGACGGTGTGACTGCAGGATGGTTTGGAAGCTGGAGAAAAACAAATAATATGTATGGTTTTTATCTACCGGAAGAATCAACGGATGCGAATGCAATTGACCAAAAAGGTTTTGCTAATATCAAAAATGAAAAACAAAACGAAAGGTTGATGGATTTGAGCATTACTTATAAAAAAACATTGGGTAACCATACACTTGATGTATTAGCCCTGTATGAATGGCAAAATCAAACCTATCAAGGCAGCTATGCTCAAGCAAGAGGCTTTATAAATGACATTACTACTTATAATGCACTGCAATTAGGTGATTTTTCGAATACGAAACCCGGTGATATCAGCTCTTATAAAAATGACAGAACATTAATCTCCTTTTTAAGTCGTGTAAACTACACCTATTTGAACCGCTATCTGCTTACTGCCAGTTTAAGAAAGGATGGTTCTTCGGTATTTGGAGAAAATAATAAATGGGGGGATTTCCCATCAGTATCTTTGGGATGGTCAATTGATAAAGAATCTTTTATGGCTAATCAAACCCTGATTAATGAATTGAAACTACGCGGTGGATATGGAGAGACGGGCAATCAACAAGGTTTGGAACCACAAAAATCGCTTTCTTTAGTGGGAGGTTCTGGTGTAACTTATTTTGGAGGTTCTCAAATCACTAACTATGGCATCATTCAAAATGCTAACCCAGATTTGAAATGGGAAACCAAAAAACAAACCAATATCGGTCTTGATTTTGCCCTTTTGGACACTAAACTTAGAGGTACTATTGATGCCTATACCGCTACTACTGATAATTTATTATTTAATTACACTGTTCCGCAGCCTCCATATCCATTCAATACCGTTATGGCCAATGTAGGCAGCATCCTTAACGAAGGTATAGAGGCTACTCTTAGTTATGATTTAATCCGTAATGAAGACATGACTCTTACTTTGACAGGGAATGCTACTTTCATGAGAAATGAAGTTTTAAATCTGAGTGGCAGTATTGATGGAGTTCCATTGAACACGAATTTTGTTGGATGGGGTGCCCCAAATGCTTATTTGGTTAAAGGAAAACCAGTTGGCGCTTTTTATATGCTAGACAGCACAGGGAAAGATAATGCAAATGCCGAAACCGTATTAGATCGTGATGGAAATGGTATTATCGACCAAGGGGCGACAAGTCCAGACAGAGCATATGAAGGTTCTGCATTGCCAACTTACACATTCACTTTCAATCCTACATTTAGATATAAAAACCTTGATGCTTCTATGCTATGGAGAGGTTCTGGAGGTAATAAAATCTACAATAGTTTAAATAAAAGTTTAAGTTACCAAGAAAGCATAGGTAAATCAAATGTATTAGAAAGCTCTATTCCATTGGGATTATACACTACTCAATACGTTTCTAATTTATGGCTGGAAGATGGTGATTTTATACGATTCGAAAATATTACTGTAGGTTATAATTTTCCTTTTAAAGATGTTAAATACCTTGAATCACTACGTCTTACCCTTACCGGTAATAACTTATTGCTAATAACTGATTATACTGGAATGGATCCAGAAATCAATTTGAGCGGTAACGGCACCAACTTTGGAAATGATATGGGAATCTATCCTCGCACCAGAAGTTTTGGTTTAGGTTTAAGTGTTAAATTTAAATAGTAAAAGAAAATGAAAATCAAAAATATAGTATTGATAGGAAGTTTAAGCCTCTTATCTTTTGTAAGCTGCACCAATTTAGATGAAAATGTCTATGACAAATACCCTGCAGAGGATTTTTACGGTTCAACTCAAGGCGCAGATGTTGCCCTAGCAGGCGTTTATGCCCAAATTGGAGGAAACTGGGGTGGCGTTGGTTATGCTGGTGCGGATAATGGCTGGTATGACCTAAATGCAATGAGTAGCGATGAGCAAGTAATTCCGCACAGAAATACGGGAGACTGGCAACTGGATTTTGCCCAATTGTTCAAACACGAATGGCTGCCAACAAGTTTTATTGTCGGTAACACTTGGAACTGGTTATACAAGTCTGTATTTAATGCCAATCTTGCGGTAGATTTGTTAGAAAAATCAAATGCCGATGCTTCAAAAATTGCTGAAGCCAAAGTATTGAGAGCCTTTTTCTATTATTTATTGATAGACGATTATGGAAATGTTCCTTTTTACACCAACAATAATATTACAGTAGATAAAATTCCACAAGCAAGCCGTAAAGAAGTTTATGATTTTATCGTTAAAGAATTAAACGATAATGTAGAATTACTTTCGGGCACTAAAGGAGGAAACTACTATGGCCGTTTCAACAAATGGGCAGGTTATACTTTATTGGCTAAAGTATATTTGAATGCAGGAGTTTACACAGGAACTCCAAAATGGGCTGAATGTCTTGCCGTTTGTGAAAAAATAAATCAGGCAGGTTACTCTCTTCACTCTGGAAGTGCCAATGCTTCTAGTCCATTGGGTAATAAATATTATGAATTGTTTGGAGATGTACTTCCGGATGATGAAACAATATTATCCATTTATACTACTGTTGATGTGGTTTCCCGTAATATATTTACCGTTCGCAGCCTTAGCGGATCCCATGCTTTTGCTTTATTTGGATACAATGGATGGAACGGAACTGTTGTTCCAAAAGATTATTTCCTGAAATACGAAGATACCGATATTCGTAAAAAACAATATCTGATAGGAGAACAGCCAGGAGGAGTAAATTACACTCTTGAAATAGGTTCATTGGACAATCCTGGAGCACCGCCACAAGCAGGTGTCCGCAACACTAAGTTTTTTCCGGCTGGATTAAATACTGGCGGTGGAGCTTCTAATGATTTCCCTATTTTCAGATATGCCGATGTTACGTTAATGACTGCAGAGTGCCATGTTCGTCTTGGTAACGCAGGAGCTGCTAAACCATTTGTCGATGCCATAAGACAACGAGCAGGACTTGCTGTTCTTGCCTCTAATCCAACGCTTACTGATATATATAATGAAAGAGGATTTGAGCTGAGCTGGGAAGGACACAGAAGACAGGATATGATTCGTTTTGACACCTTTTTACTGCCAAATGAATTTAGAGGTGCTTCACAACCGTTTAGAAAACTGTTCCCGATCCCTACTGCGGCACTAGATGCAAATCCAGGTTTAAAACAAAATCCAGGTTACTAAAAAAGAACTCACATGAAAACATATATATATAAGTTACTCGTACTTTGCGCTGTAGCGCTGCTTGCTGTATCTTGTGAAGAAACAGCCGAATTGACCACTTTGCAAAAGGTTAGCTTTCCATCGACTGTAGAAGCTTCAACAACAACTGTAGTTATCTCAGATGACAATGCATCCGAACCTGTAGTTGCTCTATCTTGGCCAGCTGTGTCTTATCCTATAAAAGCCCCTGTTACTTATGCTTTACAATTTGATATTCCAGCAGACATTACTGGAGAAAAAGCTTGGGGCAAAGCGACTCGTCTTGTGGTTGGCGAAGATGTATTGAGCAAATCTTTACTGGGTGTAGAGCTTAATAAAATAGCAATACTGCTTGGATTACCAATAGACGCGGCTGGAAAAATTGCCGTTCGTGTAGAATCTTATTTGGATCACACAGTATATTCTGAACCAGTAATTCTGACTGTTACTCCTTATGAAGCTAAACCTTCAGGACAAATAATTATGCCTGGAAGTTACCAAGGCTGGAATGTAGATACAGCTGCATCCTTTGCTCCAATATCCGTAGGCATATATCA
Source organism: uncultured Flavobacterium sp. (assembly GCA_963511795.1). Lineage (GTDB taxonomy): Bacteria > Bacteroidota > Bacteroidia > Flavobacteriales > Flavobacteriaceae > Flavobacterium. Next base: position 12,744 of record CAUPKP010000047.1, read on the forward strand.
AGGTTATGTATCTATCCCAGTGGGAGCCGGTTTAGGATTTAAATTAAATCAAGAAAGAAACTGGGCACAATTTTATGGTGCAGGAGCTTCTAATCAAGATTTAAAGAACATGAGTGATACCGATTTTCAAATGCCGGGTGCGGGTTCTTATCAAATGACGATAAACCTGAAAACCCTAAAATGGAATGCAATTGTCTATTCTTGGGGAGTTGTTGGTGATGCCACCGCTGGAAGCTGGGACAACAGCACTCCAATGGATTATGATCATGTTAGTAAAACTTGGAAAGTTACGACCGAATTAAAACCAGGAAATGTAAAATTCAGACTTAATAATTCTTGGACTATTAACTACGGAGCAAAAAATAATGATGAAGGTATCATGTATTTAGACAACTCAGGAGCACATTATGTTGGAGAAGCTGGAAAATATGAAATCACTTTTACTATAAATGATGTCAACCCCGCTCTTAATGGATATCCTGCAACAGGTACTTATACCGTTAAAAAAATCTAATTAAAAGAGATAATCTGTTCCAAAACAATGGTTTGGTTAGTTAGTTAAACCGCATCTCTCTTTGATGAAAAAAGAAGAGGGATGCATCCATTACAAAACAAATAACGATTATTATTAAAAAATAAAGCAAATGAAAATATATATCAACATCCTTTTTGTACTTATCTTTTCTTCGGTACTAGCATCCTGCAATTCTTCGGATGATGAGTCAACTCCGGCTCCTCTTTACCCACAATATGGCACTCCATTTGAAAAAATGCCGGCTAAAGAAGATGCTATAATTTATCAGGTCAATATTCGCGCTTTCAGCAATGCTGGAACACTAAATGGCGTAACCGAAAAACTGGACGCCATACATGATCTTGGAATAAATGTTATTTATTTAATGCCTATTTATCCTGTTGGAGTAGAACGAGCAGTTGGCGAATTGGGATCACCATATTCTGTTAAAGATTACAAAGCAGTCAGTACGGAATTTGGAACACTTACTGATCTTCGTAAATTAGTTGATGAAGCGCATAAAAAAAACATGGCTGTAATTCTAGACTGGGTTGCCAATCATACTTCATGGGACAATGCATGGATAAAAGCGCATCCAGATTGGTATCAAAAAGATGCTGATGGTAATATCATTATCCCTCCGGGAACTAATTATAATGATGTGGCACAATTAAATTTTAACAATCAAGATATGCGAACTGCAATGATTGATGCTATGTCCTATTGGGTTTACAGTGCTAACATTGATGGTTTCCGTTGTGATTACGCAGATTTCGTACCTCAAAATTTTTGGACAGACGCTAATTCTGCTTTAAGAAAAATTAAAAATCAAGAACTATTGATGCTTGCTGAAGGTACTAAAGTGAATCATTTCGCAGCTGGTTTTGATTTTACTTTTGGATTTGGCTTTTTTGATACTTTGAAAAAAGTTTTCAAAGAAGGAAAATCAGCAACTACAATTCAAGATACAAATGCTGCTGAATATGCGACTAACTATGACAACTCTCAGCGTATTGTAAGATACACTTCAAATCATGACGTTAACTGGACTGATGGTACACCGCTGGATTTATTTGGAGGAAAACAAGGTTCTATCGCTACTTTTGTGGTTGCTGCTTATATGAAGTCGGTTCCTATGATTTATAATGCTCAGGAAATTGGATATGCAAAAAAAATCGATTATTTCTCTCGCACACCTATCGATTGGAGTACTGCCGATGCAAGTATGCTTGCTGAATACAAAAAAATAATCGCTTTTAGAAATTCAAGCAATGCAATAAAAAAAGGAACTTTTAAAGGATATAGTAGCGATGCTGTAAGTGTATTTACTATGGAAACAGATACTGAAAAAGTGCTTGTCCTTTCTAATCTGACAAGCAGTGCGGCAAAATATATTGTCCCTGTTTCACTTACCAAAACAGCTTGGAAAAATGCTTTTGGAGGTGCTCCGGTTACCGTTCAATCTGAAATCACATTACAGCCTTATCAGTATATGGTGTTAAAAAATTAATGTTATAAACTGGTAGGTTTTCAAACAGTCTTATCAAATCTTGTTGCTTATATTTGTAACGAAATACGACGATACAGATTAAGATGTCCTAAAGACTATTTGTAACACACATCATATTATTGTAAAGCCACAAAGACTGCTAAGATTTAATTCATATAACTTTTTGTTTAAATTAATTGTATGGCTGTTTAAATTTTTAATACTTCGAAACTATTTGTCTTTGTGTGCCTTTACAATATTCTTTTTACTCCAAAAAACAAAAAAATGATTAATACCCTAAAAAAAACACAGCTCATTACATTCTTTTTAATGATTTGTCTTGCTCCCTTTTTTGTGCAGGCGCAGGAAATAAATTCACCAAATAAGAATCTTGTTCTAAAATTTGAATTAAAAGAAAATGGCGTTCCATATTACCAATTATCCTACAAAGGAAAACCGGTAATCAAGCCTAGTGCAATGGGATTGGAAATCAAAGATGCTGCTTCGTTTATGGACGGTTTTTCGATTACAAATTCCGAACAAAAAACGGCAGATGAATCCTGGAATCCAGTTATGGGCGAGGAAAAAACCATCCGCAATAATTACAACGAATTGGTAGTTACTTTGGCGCAGGCCAAAAACAATAACAGGTACATCCGCATTCATTTCAGATTATTCAACGACGGATTAGGATTTCGATATGAATTTCCGAAGCAAAATGATTTAAGTTACTTTGTAATTAAAGAAGAACACTCTGAATTTAATTTGGCTGGAGATCATAAAATTTTCTGGATTCCGGGAGATTATGACACCAATGAATATGCCTACACTACTTCGAAAATTTCAGAAGTTCCTTCGCTGATGAAAAAAGCTACTATCGAAATCAACGCGCAGTATCCAATAAAAGAATTGTCAGTTCAGACACCAGCGATGATGAAATCCAACGACGGGTTATACATTAACATTCATGAAGCCGGATTGATCAATTATCCTGCAATGTACTTGGAAGTTGATGCTGTAAACAACAAAATGCGCAGTCATTTAGCTCCAGATGCTGTTGGCGCCAAAGGTTATATCCAGACTGATGCACAATCGCCTTGGAGAACGATAGTAGTAAGCGATAAAGCCACCGATATTTTGGCTTCAAAATTAATATTGAACCTCAACGAACCAACAAGTTACAAGGATGTTTCTTGGATAAAACCCGTAAAATATATCGGAATCTGGTGGGAATATTTTGTTGCTGGAAAAAGCACTTGGGCTTTCGGAAAAGAAAATAACGTAAAACTGACTGATGATTTTACAAAATTAACACCAAACGGAAAACACGGAGCCACAACCGAAAGAGCCAAAGAATATATTGATTTTGCTTCTAAAAATGGTTTCGATGCTATCCTTATCGAAGGATGGAACGTTGGCTGGGAAGACTGGATTGGAAACTGGAAAGAAGAAGTTTTTGATTTTGTAACAGCTTATCCTGATTTTGATGTCAAAGCTGTTCATGATTATGCTGCCGCAAAAGGAGTGAAAATTATCATGCACCACGAAACTTCAGGATCTGCAACCAACTACGAACGCCGATTGGATCGTGCTTTTCAATTCATGAATGATAATGGTTATGATGCTGTAAAAACAGGTTATGTGGGCAAAATTATTCCTCGAGGAGAACATCATGACGGGCAATGGATGGTAAATCATTATATCAATGTAGCCAAACGCGCCGCAGATTACAAAATCATGATTAACAGTCACGAGGCTGTTCGACCAACAGGTTTAAACCGTACGTTCCCTAACTGGATTGCGCAGGAATCAGCCCGTGGAACTGAGTTTGAATCTATGGGAGGATTAAATCCAGATCACACCACTATTTTACCTTTTACCAGATTGATGGGTGGTCCAATGGATTTTACACCCGGAATTTTCCAAACTGATCTTTCTTACTATGGAACTGGAAGCAAACAGCGTGTCAATACAACTCTGGTAAAACAATTGGCCTATTATGTTACGATGTACAGCCCGTTGCAGATGGCGGCCGATATTCCCGGAAATTATGAGCGTTTTCCAGATGCTTTTCAGTTTATTAAAGACGTTGCTGTAGATTGGGACAACAGTTATATTCTGGAAGCCGAACCTGGAGATTATATCACAATTGCACGTAAAGCCAAAGGGAAAAAAGCATGGTTCGTTGGTGGAATTACCGATGAAAATTCAAGAACAGCAAACATTACTTTCGACTATCTTCCTGCTGGTAAAAAATTCATTGCAACTATTTATGCTGATGCAAAAGATGCGAATTGGAATGAAAAACCACAAAATTACACCATAACGAAAGTTGTTGTAACCTCAAAAACAATTTTAAAACAGTATTTATCTCCGGGCGGAGGCGTTGCTATCAGTATTAAAGAAGCAACTGATTCGGAAATGAAAGGATTGAAGAAAATCTAAAAAAAGCAAGTATTGTAAAAATTGCAACAGAAACAAAAAAGAAGCTTCAACAGCTTCTTTTTTTGTTTTATATAATTTAACTTATTACAGATTCATTCCTCCCGAAACTTCAATGCGCTGACCGTTCACCCATTTAGCATCATCTGTACACAAAAAGGCAACCACGCTTCCAATATCATCTGGCAAACCTACTCTTCCTAATGCAGTTATTGAAGCAATCTGTTGATTTAACTGTTCGTTATCGCGAACTGCTCCACCGCCAAAATCGGTTTCTATAGCACCAGGCGCAACAATATTGACTCTGATTTTTCTTGCTCCCAATTCTTTTGCCTGATATTTCGTCAATGTTTCCATCGCTCCTTTCATACTCGCATAAGCAGCATATCCGGGGAAAGAAAAACGAGTCAATCCAGACGAAATGTTTACAATTCCGCCACCGTCGTTCATTAGTTCCAAAGATTTTTGCGTCAAGAAAAATGGCCCTTTGAATTGAATATTGACCAAACTATCAAATTGATCCCCAGTCGTTGCTGAAAAACTTTCGTGAACACCAATTCCTGCATTGTTAATTAAAAAATCAATTTTATCGGTTCCAAATGTGTCTTTCAAAGCCGTTGCCACATTTTGAAAAAACAAATAAAAAGTATCTACCTCAGCCACATTCAATTGAATAGCAACTGCTTTTTGTCCTAAATTTTCAATTTCGTTTACAACTTCTTCAGCTTCCCTTTTTTTGCTGTTGTAAGTAAATACAACGTCAAGACCTTTTTTTGCAAGATTCAAAGCCATATCTTTTCCTAATCCACGGCTTCCTCCGGTAACTAATGCTATTTTACTTTTTTTATTTTCCATCTTAAATTTTGTTTTAAATTGATAAGCCAAAATTAGTACAGATGTAATGCTTTAGAATTGTAAATATCAATCCAGAGTTTGCAAAATTCAAATCAGGTTATTCAAACTCGAAAAGCTATAGGAGTTAAAGTTGTTTGTTTTTTGAAAAAATTGGAAAAATGCGCCAGCTCTTCAAAACCGAGAGAATAGGCAATTTCCGAAATATTCCAGTCCGTTTCTTTCAATAGAATCTTGGCTTCATGAATCAATCGGTCGCTGATTAATTCGGTAGTCGTCTTCCCTGTATTTTCCTTTAAAACTTTATTAAGATGGTTAACATGAACCGATAAACGTGTAGCAAAATCTTTCGCCGATTTTAACTCTAATCTTTGGCGGGGCGACTCAATAGGGAATTGTCTTTCGAGTAATTCTACAAACAATGAAGAAACTCTGGCTGCAGAATTGTGCTTAGAATACAATGCTGTTACGGGCTGCAGTTTTTGTCCAAAATGAATCAGCTCCGCAACATAGTTCCGAATCAAGTCGTATTTATAGACATAATCCGAATTGATTTCCCGATGTATCTTTTTGAAAATCAAATCAACGAAAATGGCATCTTCTTCAGTCAACTGAAAAACAGGATAACCGTCTGTTTGAAAAATAGGCAGTTTATCCAAATCTATTCCGCTTTTGTCCTTGGTCAAAAACTCAGTGGTAAAAACACAAAAATGTCCCGACTGCTGCGTGTCTAACGGAACATAATTATAAGGGATTTTGGGTGTGGCAAATAAAAGTGCATTTTCTTCTATTTCAATTATTCGGTCAGCATATTCTACTCTGTTTTTCCCCCGAATCAAACTTATTTTATAATAAGCTCTTCGGTCATAAGGCATAAAAGATTTTTCCTTTAACCTTTCATAAAGTTCTTTAATATTGAAAACATTAAAATGTCCAATTTCTTTTTGAATGTCCTTTGGCAATAATGTATTTGGTTCCGTACTCGAGTCTCCTGAAATTTCCTGGTAGAACTCTTCAATTGATTTTGATTTCATTGGGGATGAATTTGTAAAAATCAAATATAGGGAATAGTTACAAATCTCTGTACTCAAATGAATTAAAAATAAGATATTGATAATCCAAAAACTATAATCGAGCAAAAAAAGGATTGATTTTTTAGTAAATCAATCCTTTTTATTTAAAACAAAGTTTTAATTCTTTTTAATCTATAGTATACTGCTTTGTTTCCTTTATTTGGGATACCATTACTATTCTTTTGTAAACATAAAATCCCTTCCGCTTTGCTTTAAGACCATTTGTTTCTTGGTACTGTCAAATTCAAGAATCAATCCTGCTTGTTCAAAAATAAAAGTGTTTGTTGCCGTTGCCATTAAAGGGAACTCCGGTTGACCTGTTGCCTGACCAAATAATTTATTCTCTTTTCTTGAAATGGCAATTTTTAGCGGAATTTGTTGACTTGCATATTGACCCAAATATAAATCTAGCATTTCTGGTTTTAACTCCACAAAATTAAATGTTGGCAACTTAAAAGGAGTATTAAAATAACAGGTTAAGGCACATAAAACAACATCGTTATTAGAATACATTAATCCGTTTGATGATATTGCGATTGATAATTTTTCCTCTGGTAAATAATTCAAAAACGATTGAAATGCATCAATTCCGCCAGGATGTCCGTAGCATTTTTTATCAAAATAAGGATATTCAAATATACCCATTCCATAATTTTCATTTATGGTTTTCATTAAAGCTAATGATTCTTCTGAAATTATTTTACCATTAAAAAGATGCTCAATAAAAATGGTTAAATCGGTTGGATTTGAAACTATTGCTCCAGCACCCATCGGAATTGACATATCCGTTTCGGCTTCTTTATCCCACTTATCATTAAACTTATATGAATTACTTTCGTTATTTGGAATGCTTATTTTATTTCCAAAATACGTGTTCTTTAAATTTAATGGTTTTATGATTTTAGTTTCTAAAATGACAGCGTATGGTTTTTTATAAACTTTTTCAAGAATGTAACTCAATAGAACATAATTAGAATTGCTGTATTCTGCTTTGGTATTGGGTTCAAAATCACTTTTGCCATTAACAATAATTTCAATCATTTGCTCCTCCGATTTTGGATTATGGCTATATCCTAAATAGTCTTGAGTACTCGTGAAATTATGGATTCCGCTTCGGTGATTCAATAAATTTCCAATTGTTATTTTTTTTGAGTTTTCGATTTGTGGAAAATAGATATCAATCGTTTGATTTAAAGACAACTTTTCTTCCTCAATAGCTTTAAAAATTAAGGAAGCGGTAAACATTTTAGAAATAGAACCAATTCTGTATTTCGTTTTTACATCTGCTTTTTTGGATGTTTCAATATCACTATAACCAATCGCATTAGTGTAAAGGATCTTACCATTTTGAGAAACCGCAATGCTTCCCATAAATTTATCTTTTTTTTCTAAAACTTGAAATAGACTGTCTAGTCTCTGCTTGTTAAACGTTTGAGCAAAGCAAGTTGTGACTCCCAAAATAATAATACTGATAATTAAGATTTTTTTCATTTTAATTGTTTTTTGATTGATGATTGTTGTTTTTAAAATTTGGATAAATGCTACTGACCTAGAGTCTATAACTTAAATTAGCTTCTTATATTCAAAGTAATAAGATCAAGACGACTAAAATTTAAATTTGTAACAAAAAAATTAAAACTTCACAATTGCATGGCTATAGATCAATGATTCTTATGCATGCAAAAAGGGATTGATTTATTAAAACCAATCCCTTTTTATTATTTTAGAATTAAAATATTTCAAGACAATTATACTATTAGAAACTCCAACAGAAAGTCAATAAAAATTAAAATTATTCATTACATTTTTTACTCAAATTCAAAAAATTCACTTTCGTTTTCTAACATTTTTTTAATACTACTCCCCTCCCAACAACTCCATCAATTCCAAAGCTCTCCTAGTCGATTTCACATTATCAAAAGTCAGCAACAGTCGCAAACCAGCTGGTGTTTGTTTTTCTTTCATCACGCAGATACTGCTATTTTTTTGCACAAACTGAATCACTTTATGGAAACGCGCCGAATGATAATAATCGGATTGCTGATCGGAGACAAAATAGCCAATCATCTTGCCTTTTTTCATCACCAGTTTTTCGATACCCACTCGGGTCGCAATCCATTTGATGCGAATACTGTTCATTAAGGCTAAGGCTCTTGGAGGCATTGGACCAAAACGGTCAATCAATTTATTTTGAAAAACAACTAGTTCTTCCTCGTTTTTTACGTCAGCCAATTCATTGTATAAACTCAAACGCTCCGTGACATTATTGATATATTCATCTGAAAACAACAACTCAAAATCAGTGTCAATCTGCAGGTCTTTTACATATTCCTTGGTTTCAATATTGTTTTCTTCTGGGTATAAATCCTTGAATTCGTTTTCCTTCAATTCCTCGATGGCCTCGTTCATGATTTTTTGGTAGGTATCAAAACCAATGTCATTGATGAAACCGCTTTGTTCTCCTCCCAATAAATCTCCTGCACCACGAATCTCGAGATCTTTCATCGCAATATTCAAACCGCTTCCCAACTCGCTGAATTGTTCCAAAGCCTGAATTCGTTTCCGGGCATCTTCGGTCATGTGAGAATACGGCGGACAGATGAAATAACAAAATGCTTTCTTGTTGCTACGTCCAACACGTCCCCGCATTTGATGCAAATCGGACAAACCAAAATTATTCGCATTATTGATAAAAATCGTATTCGCATTTGGTACGTCCAATCCGCTTTCGATAATAGTTGTTGCAACCAAAACATCAAATTCTCCGTTCATAAAGGCGAGCATCAATTCCTCAAGTTTCGCACCTTCCATTTGTCCGTGGCCAATTCCCACTCGGGCATTCGGAACCAGTCGCTGAATCATTCCTGCAAATTCCTTGATGTTTTCGATTCGGTTATTGATAAAGAAAACCTGTCCATTGCGCTGAATTTCATACGAAATCGCATCCCGAATCAACTCTTCATTAAAACTTACAACATTCGTTTCAATAGGATATCTATTCGGCGGAGGTGTCGTAATTACCGATAAATCTCTCGCTGCCATCAGCGAAAACTGTAAAGTTCTCGGGATAGGCGTTGCCGTCAATGTCAAGGTATCAACATTGGCAGCAATGGTTTTCAGTTTATCTTTTACGTTAACTCCAAATTTCTGTTCCTCATCGACAATCAGCAATCCAAGGTCTTTGAAAACCACATTTTTGTTAACCAATTGATGCGTTCCAATTACAATATCCAGTTTCCCTTCGGCCAATTGTTTTAGGGTTTCTGCTTTTTGTTTGGCGGTTCTAAAACGGTTCAGATAACCAATAGAAACCGGCATGTCTTTCAATCTTTCGGTAAACGTTCGGTAATGCTGGTAAGCCAAAATAGTTGTTGGGACCAAAATTGCCACTTGTTTTGAATTGTCCACAGCCTTGAAAGCCGCACGAATAGCAACTTCGGTTTTACCAAATCCTACATCTCCGCAAACCAAACGATCCATCGGACGCTCGCTTTCCATATCAGCTTTGACTTCCTGCGTAGATTTGATTTGGTCAGGCGTATCTTCATAAATAAAGGAACTCTCCAACTCGTTCTGCAAATAACTGTCTGGCGCAAACTGAAATCCTTTTTCCAATCTTCTCTTGGCATACAACTGAATCAAGTTGAATGCAATATTTTTGACTCTTGCTTTGGTTTTTTGCTTTAAAGCTTTCCAGGCATTCGAACCAAGTTTATAAATTTTGGGAGGCGTTCCGTCTTTTCCGTTGTATTTCGAAATCTTGTGCAGCGAGTGAATGCTCACATACACAATGTCATTGTCGGCATAAACGAGCTTGATGGCTTCCTGAGTTTTGCCTTCAACCTGTATTTTTTGCAGTCCGCCAAACTTCCCTATTCCGTGGTCGATGTGTGTTACATAATCGCCTACGGATAAAGTCGTGAGTTCTTTTAAGGTTAAATTCTGCTTTTTCGAATAACCGTTTTTAATACTGAATTTATGGTAGCGCTCAAAAATCTGATGGTCGGTATAACAGGTAATCTGATTTTCCTGATCGATGAATCCTTGGTACAAAGGCAACACGATTGTTTTGTATTGCTTGCGGATATTCTCGGAATTAGCTTCGTCCAGCGATTCGAAAATATCATGAAAACGTTTCGTCTGCGCTTCATTCGAACAAAACAAATAATTTTGATAGCCGTTAAAATGGTTGTCGCTCAAATTATTCAGCAGTAAATCAAACTGTTTATTGAACGACGGCTGTGGCTGAATGTGAAATTCAAATTTCTTGGCAATTTTAAAAACTGGTTTCGAATTGAATTCCACCACCGAAAAATCCAACGCTCTTTTCACAAAAGCCTTTTGATTCATGAACAATTGTTCTGGCGTGGCGTGTTTGATGTCTTTGGATAATTTTTCAAAAGCTTCTTCGGCTCTGCCAAATTGTTTATCCAATTCGGATAAAAGATTCTCGGTATTTTGAAAAAAAAGAACCGTTCTTTCAGCTATATAATCCAGGAAACTTTCTCGGTTTTCCTGAAAAACTTTATTCTCGACATTCGGAATAATGGTGATTTTTTTCTGTTTTTCTAACGACAACTGCGTATCGACAGCAAAACTGCGGATGCTTTCAACTTCATTACCAAAAAATTCTATTCGGTACGGATTATCATTGGAAAACGAAAACACATCGACAATTCCTCCGCGAACGGAAAACTCGCCGGGGTCTGTAATAAAATCAACTCTTTTAAATTCGTATTCGAACAAAACCTCGTTCAGGAAATCAATCGAAATTTTGTCGCCAACAGTAACTTTCAAAGTATTTTTATCCAAATTTTGTCTCGTAACAACTTTTTCAAAAAGTGCTTCTGGATACGTTACAATTACGGCGGGTTTTTTGCGGGAATTGATTCTATTGAGTACTTCGGAGCGAAGCAGCACATTGGCATTATCGGTTTCTTCAATCTGGTACGGACGACGGAAAGAACCCGGATAAAACAAAACATCCTGCTCGCCTATCATTTGTTCCAAATCGTTCAAATAATACGCCGCTTCTTCCTTATTGTTCAAAACCACCAAAAAAGGAAGTTCAGATTTCTTAAAAACCGACTGAATCACAAAGGAAACCGCCGATCCCAGCAAGCCGTCCAATTGCATTTTTACCTGATTATTTCCCTGCAGACTAGCTACAATCTGAGCAGTTTTGGGAGAAGAATCATATATCGAATATATAGAAGTCGCTTTACTCAAGGTCTTGCTCCGTTTGGATTTTTGCTGTTCATAAAACTACTCGTGCTGTTTGGAGTGATAGGTACTGGTGCTGCTCCCTGTATTGCTCTCGTGGTATCCATAATCGTCTGTAGCAATTCGGTTTCTCCTGCTTCCATTGGAATCTTGCTTTTCTCTACAATTTTATCCATTTGCCTTTGCAGAGAAACCAGCTCAATATTAATTTCGGCAACCAATTTTACAACTTTTTTATCCGAAATATCAGTAAGGTTTATATACAAATCCAGCATTCGGACTTGTGTAATCAAAGTAGCAATTCTGCTTCTTATCTGCGGTGTATCAAATTGAGCAGGAATATTTAAGTTCAAAGCCATTACTTTCGTTGATAACGCTTTGGACTTCTTCTGGAAATCACCAATTGTTTTCTTTGGCTTTTTGGCCAATTCATCCATAAATTCCCGCCATTGTGGCCATGTCTTTATATAAGCTTCAGAAGTTTCATTGATTGGCGTGTCAAAAAAGTTCCAGCCTTTTTTTATATTGGTAAAAATCAATTCTTTCTTTTTTGCGTCTTTTAACTGGTCAGCAAGACGCTTGTCGTTATTGTTATTACACGAAAACTGCATTAAAATCACCAAAAAAAGCAACGCTAATTTATTGTTCATTTTTCAAATTATTTGAACCACAAAGTTACAAAGTAAATTTACAATACCGAATTTCAGCATCAGAATAACAATCCGTTAATAATTCTTCTTTTTGTTTGAATTTAATCAATCAGAAATGATCAATCTTCTTCATTTTAAAAATAATTTTGTGATTTTTATAACTTTATTTGCGAAAATGTGATATTTACCGAAATCGTTATCTTTGTAATTCAAAATCATGAAATATGAATCCAAAGATCTTAATAATAGGCGCTTGCGGTCAAATAGGCACCGAATTAACTCATCAGCTCCGTGCCATTTATGGAACCGATAATGTTATCGCTTCTGACATTCGAAAGCTGAATAACGATGTGGTCAATTCTGGTCCGTTTGAAGTGATCAATGCCTTAGATTTTAACCAAATCGAACATTTAGTCGAAGTTCACCAAATTACCGATGTGTATCTGATGGCCGCTTTACTATCGGCAACAGCAGAAAAGAATCCTGCTTTTGCTTGGGATCTGAATATGAATTCGTTATTTCACGTTTTGAATTTGGCAAAAGCCAAAAAAATAAAAAAGATATTCTGGCCATCCAGCATTGCTGTTTTTGGGCCGACAACTCCCAAAGAAGATACGCCGCAATACACCATCATGGAACCTTCCACTGTATATGGCATCAGCAAACAGGCCGGTGAAAGATGGTGCGAATATTATCATAATCTTTTTGGAGTCGATGTTCGAAGCATCCGCTATCCCGGGTTAATCAGCTGGACTACGCTTCCCGGCGGCGGGACCACAGATTATGCCGTAGACATTTACCACAAAACTCTAAGCGACGGAAAATATGAATGCTTTTTATCCTCCGAAACCAAAATGCCAATGATGTATATGGACGATGCCATTGCGGCTACCATCAACATCATGAAAGCACCCGCTGAGCAAATCAAGATCCGCTCTTCCTATAATCTTGCTGCAATGAGCTTTACTCCAACCGAGGTTGCTGCCGAAATCAAAAAACACATTCCACAGCTCGAAGTTACGTACGCACCCGACTTCCGTCAAAAAATTGCCGACAGCTGGCCTGCAAGTATAGATGACAGCCGAGCCAGAGAAGACTGGGGCTGGAATCACCAATTCGATCTCGAAACGATGACCGCCGAAATGCTGAAAAATCTTGCCCCTCAATACGACAAGAAATTATAATAACACACCAATTATTTTCACTTGGGCGTGCCACCATAAAGAAAAGGGACCAACTCACTGTAACGGTGATTCGGTCCCTTTTCTTTATGGCGTCGGGCTATTCGCGCTGCTTCGGTAGCTTGCTGCTATCCCAATGTCATTAAGTTAAGGGGTAACAAAATAAAAACCATTGAGTTACAAACCTAAAATAGGTTCTTTGTAATTGACTAAAAAACAAAAACTCAATGGTAGAAGCAAATATAAAAATAATTGAAGATTTAAAAGAA
>CAUPKP010000048.1:0-18876 GCA_963511795.1 uncultured Flavobacterium sp.
ACACTAAACTTACCACTTTCAAAAACAGAAACTATTTCTCGTTTAAAATCTTCTGAATAACGTCGAAACTTTCGAATATTCTTTAAATTTGCTTTCATATAAATTGACTTTTGTGGTCAACCTATATCAGGGACGTACAACAATCTATACTCTTTCATCTGTTTTCTGTATTCTTTTTTATTCAAAAACCACCGTATTGCAGTTTTCATTCACATCCATAGTCACTGTATTTCCCATAATCAATGCTCTATTGTCGTGAACATGTCCTGCAGGGAAATTATAAAGTATTGGAATGTTGTATTTTTTGGTAACATCCTGAACAATTTCATTGGCGTTTTTTCCCCACGGAATGTCGTTGTCTTTCATTTTGGTCATTCCGCCCACAATAATTCCTTTGATGCTTTCGAGACAGCCGTTACGTTTCAGGTTCATCATCATTCGGTCAATGTGATACAGATATTCGTCCAAATCTTCGATAAACAAAATTTTATCCGTACAGTCTATTGCCGATTTAGAACCAAATAAACTATATAAAATAGACAAATTTCCACCCACTAATTCTCCTGTCGATTTCCCAAAACGGTTCATCGGGAACGGATCGATTTGATATGATAATTTTTGGCCAAATAAGGCAGTTTTTAAGGTTTCAATCGATTCGGGAGCAGTTCTTTCGACACTAACGGGCATAGTTCCGTGAATCGATTTGTAGCCCATGGTATTCAGATGATTGTGTAAAACCGTAACGTCGCTAAAACCTACAATCCATTTTGGGTGCTGTTTGAATTTTGTAAAATCCAATAAATCAATCATTCGAACTGTACCATATCCGCCTCGTGCACACCAAATTGCTTTGATATTCGGGTTGTCCATCTGTTGCTGAAAATCGGCAGCGCGCTGTTCATCCGTTCCTGCCAATTGATTTAAATCTAATCCGATGGTACTTCCAATAACAACTTCCAGTCCCCAAGAACGCAATAAATTTATTGTGGGTTTTAGATTGTCATCAACATTTTTTCTGGCGGTGGCAACAATGGCAATGGTGTCTCCTTTTTGTAAATAAGGCGGTGTGATCATAGTGGTTTGAGCTTGACTGTTTATAGACTGTAAAACAAAAATAAGCAATAGCATTGGATACAAAACACATTGTTTTTGAATAAAAGAAAATGGATTGGTCTGCATGCTGTATTTTTTGAAAATGAATTGCTGTTAAAGATTCAGGGTTAAAGCAAAGATATGCTTTTCTTAAAGACAACAAATAATTGTAATCAAATTACTATATTTACAAAACTGAACCCTTTTTAGAAAACGTTTTAATGATTCGAAAAATTTATTTTTATCTGATTCTGTTCTTTTTAATTGTCAAAGGAAATGCACAAACGAAGGCTTTTTCGATTCATACCGTGGCTTTTTATAATTTTGAAAATCTTTTTGATACCATTAATGACCCAATTACCAATGACGAAGAATGGACGCCAACTGGAGGCCAGCATTGGAACTCCAAAAAATACCGTCAAAAACTGGAAAATTTGTCTCGCGTTTTGTCTGAAATCGGTACTGCTGAAAATTCAAACTCCCCCACATTCATCGGTGGTGTCGAAATCGAAAATCGAAATGTTCTTGAAGATTTAGTGAAACAGCCCAAATTGATTGACAAAGAGTATGGTATTATTCATTTTGATTCCCCCGACAAGAGAGGAATTGACGTGGCATTATTGTATCAAAAAAAGCAGTTTCAGCCCACGAGTTATATCAATATTCCGCTGTATGTCTATAGAGAAGTACAGCCAGTTAAAGAAACACCAAAAGAGGATAATACAGCGAATTTAGAAACAGAAGACGTTATTCAAATCAACACTAAAAACTATCGGGTTTACACCAGAGATCAATTGCTGGTAACGGGTTTTTTGAATGGAGAAGAGATTCATATTATTGTCAACCACTGGCCGTCACGATCTGGAGGTGAAAAGAAATCGAGCCCATATCGGGAATTGGCAGGAGCTTTAAACAGAAAAATTATTGACTCTTTACAGCAGATTAACCCTAATGCCAAAGTGATAACGATGGGCGATTTGAACGACAGCCCTTTTAATAACAGCGTTAAAAAAGCATTAGGAGCTAAAGGCAAAATACGGGAAGTGCAGCCATTTGGTGTTTATAATCCGTTTGAGGAAATGGCAAACAAAGGATTGGGAACTATTGCTTTTCGGGATTCTTGGGATATTTTTGACCAAATTCTGATTTCGGAATCGCTTTTGCAAAAAGATTACAAAACGTATCAATATTGGAAAGCTGGAATTTACAACAAGCCTTTTTTAATTCAAAAAAGCGGTAAATATAAAGGATACCCATTACGTCATTCGTTAACAGAAATTGGTTTTAGTGATCACTTTCCAGTTTATATTTATTTGATAAAAGAGAAAAAATAAAGTTTTAACCGCTAAGACGCAAAGACGCGAATTTTGAAAACGGTTTGCTTAATTAGTTTCAGTTTTTTGCGCCTTTGCGTCCTTGCGGTTTTTTACAATTCAAATTTTTTCCCTTGTTCTGGGAATATAAAATCAACACCCAAAGAGTTTTCTTTTTTCAATTGCTCTTTAATTTTCTGAATGTTTTTTGTTGGCGGTTTTCTGTGAGTGATGATAATTTTAAAATCCTGTAAGCTTCCTTTTCCTGCGAATTCTTCCAATTTAAGGAGTTCTTTCATTAAATGAATAGGAGTCAAATGTCCGTACAAAGCATTATCAGGCTGTTCATTTGGGAATGAAACCTCAATAAAAATCCCTCTTAGCTGTTTTTCTTTAATCAACGGAGCAACAGCTTGCCATAATATTCGCAGATCATTGCTCTTTTCAATTTCATCAGGGCCGGTATCACCTAAATACAACACATAATTTTCTTCGTTTTTGATTAAAAAAGCAGTGCTTTCAAAAGGATTCACATGACTTAGCGGAAACGTTTTCACAGTCATTGCGGTATAGGTTAACGGGATTTCTTCACCAAGAGGAAGGGTTTCAAAATGATATTTTTTTATTTGAAAACCCACTCCAGCATCACCAAAATTTGCCCAAGTTTCGCCATTAAAATAGTGGTCTTTCATCATCTCCATGCATTTTTTTGCAGCATAAACTGTCTTGGAAGAATCGGCTGGAGAGTTGATAATCAAACCCGAAACATGGTCAAGGTGAGCATGAGAAATAAGATACCCTTTGATGTATTTTCGTAAAACTTCATCAGACGAAACCGTGAATGTATTATTTGCAATTGCTTTTTCAATCCCAGCATTTATAGTACCTGCATCGAGACAGATAAAAGCATTGGTGTTTTTTGGAGCAACTAAATATGCCGAAAGATTGGTCTCGTCAACACCGCCTTTCACACCCAAAGGAACTACATCAAAAACTTTTTTCTGAGCGAGTAAAGGTGTGGAAATCAAAAATAAACCAGTAAAAAATAGTACGATGGACTTCATGTTAAAATAGGATTATGAAATTATTTCAGATTATAAAATTACTTCCTTCTTTTTTAATGGGTGTGTTTTTTTGTAAAAATTGATAACTGTACATTAGAAAACTATAATTTTACTAATGTAATTGGAATTAAAGAGCATTTTGATTTTTTACTTCAATAGTATCAAAATTGGGCTTAAAATAATATCTTTACAAAAAAATATAACAATTTTAACTAAAAAAGTTACAATGACAACAATAGCAAATCAATTTGGGATGAATGAGGCATTAGCGCAATTGGGAGTTAAAGCCGTAAATGAAGGAACTTCGACAGGAATTAATCATTTTTCAAACGGAGAAATTCTAGAGAGTTTTTCACCAGTTGACGGCAAATTAATTGCTTCTGTAAAAATGACTACTTCTGCTGATTATGAAAAAGTAATGCAGACTGCCACCGAAGCTTTCAAAACATTCCGATTGATGCCGGCACCGCAGCGCGGGGAAATTGTACGTCAGTTTGGAGAGAAATTACGTCAGAATAAAGAAGCTTTAGGCAAATTGGTTTCTTACGAAATGGGGAAATCATTGCAGGAAGGATATGGAGAAGTTCAGGAAATGATTGACATCTGTGACTTTGCGGTAGGATTGTCTCGTCAATTACACGGATTAACGATGCACTCTGAACGCCCGGGACACAGAATGTATGAGCAATACCATTCATTGGGAATTGTTGGAATCATTTCAGCTTTCAATTTTCCGGTTGCCGTTTGGGCTTGGAACACAGCATTGGCTTGGATTTGCGGAGATGTCTGCGTTTGGAAACCATCTGAGAAAACACCATTGTGCGGAATCGCCTGTCAAAATATTATTGCTGAAGTAATCAGAGAAAACAATCTTCCAGAAGGAATTTCCTGTTTGATAAACGGAGATTATACTATAGGTCAATTATTAACTGCTGATAAAAGAGTGCCTTTAATCTCGGCTACTGGTTCAACCCGCATGGGTAAAATCGTAGCACAAACAGTTGCAGGCCGTTTAGGAAAATCATTATTAGAATTGGGAGGAAACAATGCGATTATTGTAACGCCAGATGCTGATATTAAAATGACTGTTATCGGGGCAGTTTTTGGAGCAGTAGGAACAGCCGGACAAAGATGTACTTCGACTCGTCGTTTGATTATTCACGAAAGTATTTATGATAAGGTGAAAGATGCTGTTGTGTCTGCTTACGGACAACTGCGAATTGGAAATCCATTGGATGAAAAAAATCACGTTGGACCGTTAATTGACAAACAGGCGGTTGAAATGTATAATCAAGCTTTAACCAAAGTAGTTGCCGAAGGAGGAAAAATTCTCGTTGAAGGCGGAGTGCTTTCTGGAGAAGGTTATGAAAGTGGCTGTTATGTAAAACCTGCAATTGCTGAGGCTCAAAACTCTTTCGAAATTGTACAGCATGAAACTTTTGCTCCAGTTTTATATTTGATTAAATATTCTGGAACTGTAGAAAATGCTATTGATGTTCAAAATGGAGTTGCTCAGGGATTATCTTCTGCGATTATGACTAACAATTTGCGTGAAGCAGAGCATTTCTTGTCTGTTGTAGGATCAGACTGCGGGATTGCAAACGTCAATATTGGAACTTCAGGAGCTGAAATTGGCGGTGCTTTTGGAGGAGAAAAAGAAACTGGCGGTGGCAGAGAGTCCGGATCTGATGCTTGGAAAGTATATATGAGAAGACAAACTAATACAATCAATTATACTACGAGTCTGCCGTTGGCACAAGGAATTAAATTTGATTTGTAGGTGATTTTATAGTATAAAAAAAGTGGCTTGTTTTAGTTAACAAGCCACTTTTTATTTGGGATTTAATTTTTAGTCTAGATTGAATGAAGCACCTATACTAAAAGTAACCTGATTGTTTAAATGATCGAATACTTCTTTATCCTTGCTGTATTTTGCAATTGGGAATCCAAGTTCAGTAAAAATACCAAAACCTTCTGAAAAAAAGTAACGGCCGCCAAGATGACCTCCAAAATTGCGTAATCCTAAGCTTAAACCTGGATAGATGTCTAATTGGTCTACACCAATTACACTGCTTAAATTAGCATTAACTCTAAATTTTGCATCAAAACGGTCTTGAAATTCTGGTTTTATGGTTTCACCATTGATACCGGTGAACTCATCTACTCCTAATAAATACGAAGCCACAAATCCATAAGAGAAATTTTCACCAAGACCAAAATCAGCAGATCCTTGAATTCCAGAACCTCCGTCTTGAATGTTGGCTCCAATATTAATTTTTGAATCACCTTTACCTTTAAAGGCCTGTTGTGCATTTGTTATGCAAAAAGAAGCTAAAAATAAAACTGTAATAATTTTTTTCATTTGTTGAAAATATAAATAATTAATTTTCGGCAAATATAGTGTTTAGATTCTATTTCGTCCTTTTTCAGTAGGATATAAACTGGGTAAAAGTTCGCTTTGCCAAAACTCTTTGGTATCGACGTCGAGTATTGTCAGCGGTCCAGCGAAAGCAGCGCTAGTATCAATATTCCAGATATTCGCTTTTTGTACAGGAACTGTTTTTCCAATGCGGGAAACAGGTGTATGACCAATGTACACTTCATTATATAATGTAAATCGTTTTGGATAATACGGATGATCGGAGTTCATTTTTGGATCTAATGCCAATGCCGTTTCCCAAAGTGTTCTGTCCCAATAAAACAGCTTCGAAAAATATTCATAATTTACGCCATTCATGTTGGTAAAACCTGCGTGTATGAACATTCTGTTCTGCTCATCTAAGTAATAATCTTTTAGGGATTCTAAGAATTTTACGTGCTCTTTTTTGGTTTCTTCATCTACGCTTTCATAGGCCAAAACGGTAGCTTCTCCTCCATGCTGATGCCACTGCTCATTGTCTTTGTTGTCTTGAAGCCACTCTCTTAGCAGTTCATCATGATTACCGCGAATACAAATTACTTCTTGATTTTTTTGCAGTTCAATCAAAAAATCAATAACCTGAGGGGATTGGCTCCAGCCATCTACATAATCGCCCAAAAAAATGAGTTTGTCTTCTGTGCTTACGTTTGCTCTTTCCAGAACTTGATGAAGGGCTCTCAAACCGCCATGTATGTCCCCTATAACTAATGTTCTCATATTCTGTATTTGTTCTTTTGCAAAAATAGCAGAAAAGTGGTGCCGATTGATTTTTTTTGAAGAGATCGAGAAATTTTCTAACAAAAAGAAAATAGAATAGGAAGCGCTTGAATTTCAAGGCTAAAGGTTTTTAAAAAGTAATGTAAGAATTAGGGCTATAATAAATTTTAAGTTTTTATTAAGAATAAATCGGCTGAAGTGCACTTATAGTCGTTGAATTTCAATAAGATAATTAAAGTTAGTATAGTAATTTTCAGTATTTTTGAATTTCAAATATCATTGTTTTTAGGGATTGTTTTATATAATGAATCATTATAATTTTACTTAAAATTTTTTAAAATGAATGCACTTCTTACCTTATTGCTTTTAATGACTAATTTTATTTGCCAGGTTATTATTGATTTGGTTACTTGGGTAGCCGGATTGTTTAGTTAATTAAAAAAGCAATGATGCAATAAATAAGTTTATTGAACATCATATTTCATTTTTCTCAAAATCCGCAACGCTTCTTTAAACGAAAGATAGACTTGCGCAAGTGGCTTCAGCAGTTCTTTGGAGTCAATCAGTTTTTGCTTAGCATCTTCAAACCCGTTGAGGTAACAAATCATGAAGGTGGAAGGCAGATGATGCAGATCCTTTTTTTCCCGCTCCGTTAATTTAATATTTTTTTCGAGTTTATTCAGTAAAGCAATATTCGAATTGTAAATATGGAACAACATTTTCTTATTGTATTCTGGTGGCTCAAAAAGTATTTTTCGGTCGATTTTATAATACCCATTATCATGAAAATGGATAGTCTGCTGTTCCAATGGATAATAACTGGTCTTGTCGTTCAATCCCAGAGGCACATATTCAATAATCGTAAAACTGTCTTCATCATAATTAATTTCAACCACATCTTGAGCCGAATAAAATAATTTGATCTGCTCATTAATCAGTTCAATATCAACTCGGGACAAATAGGTTATGTTTTTAGATTTTTTGACAATTCCTGCCCAGCAGATGACAAATAATTCTTTGAAGACTTTGTATTTTGGAGCCATGTCCTTATGGCGGTAATTCATAAAATCAATCACGCCGTCCAGCGTATATTTGATGCTGTTTCTTGAGTTATTTTCAATACCAATAACGGTTTCAGTATTTTGATGGTTTTTCTCCACTTCGCCTTCTATCGGCATTGTATTGCTTCCCCGCCGAACAAAAATAGTATTGGCAGTAATAGTATGTATTCCTTTTTTGAAGAAAGAAGTTTTACTGTTGGGTTTTATAGTAACCAGTCCAATTACTTTGTCTTTTGGCAAATTAGGAAAAGGAACATTTTCATATTGAATTCTGGGCGGATTTTCAAGAAAAGCATTTACTAAATTCTGAATTCGGCTATCGTCAAAAAAATCATCGCCAACAATTTCATTGTTCTCGTCTTCTACACCGACTACTATATAAGAATTATTAGTTGGGTTAGAATTGGATAAAGCGCAAATGTGTTTCAAAAACTTTGCTTTGCCCTCTCTGGTGTGCAGATTCAGCTGTCTTTTTTTATCATAAAAACTGCTCTCATCATTGTGAGCAAGTAGGTTTTTGATGAGAAGGCGTTTATTGATCATTTGATTTGTGATTTGAGAAAGAGGAGCACGAAAGTTATTTAAAATTTTCATTAACTATTTAAAATTAACGATTTATATCCGTTAAACTAAATTTAAAATCGTTACCCGAGACTGAAAGGCGAAGCAATCTGAAATCAAAATTACTTTAAGCTACATCTTTTCCTGTACTTGCTGTCCAAAGAGAAAACCAATCTTCCAATTCCATTTCAAAAGTTGTCCCCTGCATCAATTTAGAAAGTCTGTTTTTGTCTGCAGTGCCGCAAACAGGCAAAATTCCGGCAGGGTGTTTCAATATCCAAGAAAGCAGAATAACATCATTAGAAACGTCATATTTGGAAGCTAATTCATTTGCAGTTTTTTGAATACGCTGTGACTGTTCGTCATCTTTTCTAAAAACGGTTCCAAGAGGTGACCAGCACATTGGCGTAATCCGGTTGGTCTGCATGTGATCCAAACTTCCATCAAGCATTGGTTCTAGATTAGTAATCGAAAACTCAATTTGATTGTAGTTTATTTTGGTTTTTGTTTCAATTAAATCGCATTGGCTTGGCGTAAAATTAGAAACACCAAAATCCAAAATCTTTCCGTCAATTTTTAGCTTTTCAACAGCTTCGGCAATTTCATCTGCCCGCATTAACGGACTTGGTCTATGCAATAATAAAAGGTCTAAATAATCGGTCTGCAAATTTTTTAGAGATTGCTCAGCCGAGGAGATAATATAGTCTTTAGAATAGGAATAATGCTTGATCGTATTATTCCTGTTTTCAGATATCATTTGGATACCGCACTTCGAAATTAACTGAATATAGCTGCGGTTTATTTTGCTTTCGCTGAAAGCTTTTCCAAAAGCTGCCTCGGTCGTATAACCTCCATAAATATCGGCATGATCGAAAGTAGAAATACCGCTTTCTAGGCATAAATGCATGAGGGCTGTCATTTCTTCGGTTGAGCAGTTTCTGCCCCAGATTCCCCAAGTCATGGTACCAGCAATAATTTTTGAAAATGGAATTTTGCTCATGGTTTATTTTTTAATGTTCCCCCCTTGATTATGGGGTTAATTTAACGAATTTGAAGTTTATTTTTTTTTGTTCTTA
The DNA here is from genome assembly GCA_963511795.1 of uncultured Flavobacterium sp. Lineage (GTDB taxonomy): Bacteria > Bacteroidota > Bacteroidia > Flavobacteriales > Flavobacteriaceae > Flavobacterium. The sequence continues at coordinate 9,304 of CAUPKP010000048.1, forward strand.
AAAATAGATAAATACAATCATAATTCGTCCTTAAAATTGGGGGATCTGTAGAAGTTTTAACCATTTTTTAACATCTTACTTCTAAAAAAAAATTCAATTTGCACCATCAAATAGAGGATACCAAAAACAAGAGGTTTAAATATAACAATATGGAACAAAATACAGCGACTTTAGACATTAGAGCAATCAATGAAAAAATCGAAAGAGAAAGTGCTTTTATAGACCTTCTCACAATGGAAATGAACAAAGTTATTGTGGGTCAGAAACATATGGTCGAAAGACTTTTAATCGGGCTTTTAGGACAGGGACATATTCTTTTGGAAGGAGTTCCAGGACTGGCCAAAACATTAGCTATAAACACACTTTCACAAGCCATTCAAGGTTCTTTCAGCAGAATCCAGTTTACGCCGGATTTATTGCCTGCCGATGTTATTGGAACTATGATTTACAATATTAAAGCCAACGAGTTTTCTATAAAAAAAGGACCAATCTTTGCTAATTTCGTTCTTGCCGATGAGATTAACCGTGCTCCTGCCAAAGTACAATCAGCTTTGCTAGAGGCGATGCAGGAAAAACAAGTTACTATTGGTGATACTACTTTCAAATTAGACAAGCCGTTTTTAGTTTTGGCAACTCAAAACCCTATTGAACAGGAAGGAACTTATCAATTACCTGAAGCGCAGGTTGACCGTTTTATGCTGAAAACAGTTATTGATTATCCAAAAATGGAAGACGAGCGTTTGGTAATTCGCCAAAACCTTAAAGGAAGTTATGAAAAAGTAAATCCTGTCGTTTCTGTTGAACAGATTTTGAGAGCGCAAGAAGCGGTTCGTGAAGTTTACATGGACGAAAAAATTGAGAAATACATTCTGGATATTATTTTCGCAACTCGTTATCCAGAGAAATATAAATTGGCTGATTTGAAACCTTTAATCAGTTTTGGAGCTTCCCCTCGTGGAAGTATTAATCTTGCTACAGCTGCCAAATGTTATGCTTTTATCAAACGCCGCGGGTATGTAATTCCTGAAGACGTTAGAGCAGTAGTTCATGATATTTTACGTCATAGAATTGGAGTTACTTATGAAGCCGAAGCAGAAAATGTTACATCCGTAGACATTATCAATAAAATTATAAACGAAATTGAAGTACCCTAAAAAGTGAAAAGTAATAAGTGAAAAGTAATTAGCCTTGGTTGGTTACTATTCACTATTCACTAGTTACTAATTACTAAAGAAATGGATACAAAAGAGCTTTTAAAAAAAGTACGTAAAATAGAGATCAAAACCCGAAGACTGAGCGATCATATCTTTTCGGGCGAGTACCATACATCTTTCAAGGGGCGGGGGATGACTTTTAGTGAAGTCCGTCAATATCAATTTGGCGATGATATCCGCTCTATTGATTGGAATGTAACCGCTCGTTATAATGAAGCTCACGTCAAAGTTTTTGAAGAAGAAAGAGAATTGACCATGATGTTAATGGTTGATATTTCTGGTTCTGAAAGTTTTGGCTCTAAAAACCAGTTTAAAAAGGAAATTGTTACTGAGATAGCTGCTACAATGGCATTTTCGGCTACTCAAAACAATGATAAAATTGGACTGATTTTATTTTCCGATCAAATCGAATTATACATTCCGCCAAAAAAAGGCAGATCTCACGTATTAAGAATCATTCGTGAACTGATAGAATTTGAACCTAAAAGCTACAAAACGGATATTGCACAAGCCTTAAAATTTTTATCGGGTACTCAAAAAAAGAAAGCGATTGTATTCGTTATTTCCGATTTCATGTCGGGAGATTATGAGCAGACATTAAAAATTGCTTCTAAAAAACATGATATCACAGGTATACGCGTTTATGACATTCGTGAAGAGAAAATGCCAAATCTAGGAATGGTTTCCATGATTGATGCTGAGACTGGTGAAACAAGATTGATTAATACTGGATCAAAATCGGTGCGAATGAATTATGAAAAGCATTATCACGATAATGTGAATTATTTTAAGGAAACTTTCAGTAAATCGGGTTCAGGAGTTGTAAATACTAGAGTGGATGAAAGTTATGTCACTAAATTATTAGGCTATTTTAAATCGAGGTAGAGATTGTTAATCTTCAATCTAAAATCAAAATTTCCCAAAATAAATGTTTAAAAAACTATTAATATACCTACTGTTTTCAACTTCACTCTTTGCACAGCAAAAAGTAGTTACCAGTATCGATACCACAAAAAATAAAATTGGAGCGGAGTTTAAACTGACTTTAAAAACTTCGGTTGATACGCTTTCCAAAGTGGTTTTTCCAAAGCTAAAAAACATTGGAGCGCTTGAGGTAATTCAGTCCTATCCAATTGACACCATCAAAAAAGACGACCGTTACGAATTAATCAAAAAGTACGGTTTGACTCAATTTGATTCAGGGAAATACACAATTCCAAGTATAAAAATTCTGATAAACAATAAAGCATTTATGAGCGACTCAATCAAAGTTGAGGTTGCCAATGTGCAGGTCGATACATTGAGACAAAAAATGTATGACATTAAAGAGATTGTAAAAGTCCAAGATTCTTCAGACTGGTGGAAATATCTTTTGGGAATAGTATTGATTTTAGGAATTGGAGCTTTTGTTTATTGGTGGCTAAAAATTCGTCAGAAGAAAAAAATTGAAGAAGAAGTTTATAAAACTCCTATAGAAAAAGCTACAAGCCTGCTTAATATATTGGAGAAAAAAGAACTTTGGCAGCATGGAGAAGTCAAAGAATATTATAGTGAACTGACCGATATCGCTCGTAATTATATTGAAGAAGCCATAGAAATCCCAGCGATGGAAAGCACTACTTCTGAATTGATTGAGGGACTTAAAACAGCTTCGTTAAAAAAGAAAATGAAGCTTTCTCAAGAAACGATAGAGAATTTGTTTACCGTTTTGAAACAAGCCGATTTAGTAAAGTTTGCAAAATCGAAACCGCTCGAATTTGAAATCACCGAAGACAGAAATAGAATTCAAAAAGCGATTTTGACACTCGATGAAGCGATTCCAGTTGAGGTGCCGATTGAGGAAGATACTATTTTGAATGAAGCTCAAAAGCAAAAACAAATCAAAATTTTACTTAGAAAAAAGAGAAACCAGCGTATTGCAATATCGATAGGATCTGTTCTTTTTCTGCTTTTTGCAACGACAGCTTTCTTTGTCGCCACCAAAGGTTTTGATTATGTAAAAGACAATGTGCTGGGTCATCCAACGAAAGAATTGCTGGAAGGTGAATGGGTTAAAAGTGAGTATGGAAATCCGGGCGTTATCATTGAAACTCCAAAGGTTTTGAAAAGAATGGATTTGACAAAATCATTGCCAAAAGACGGAATGGCACTCATTAAAGAGATGCAGTCTTTTGGATATGGAAGTCTACTGGACAATTTTTATATTATGGTATCCACTATAAAATATAAGCAAGAAGGTGCTTTAGATTTATCGAAAGCTATAGAAAGTTCATTGAAAGTATTGGAAACTCAAGGCGCACAAAACATGATTGTTAAAGAAGAGGATTTTCAGACTAATAATGGAATTACAGGAAAAAAAGGATACGGAACATTTTCTAGAATTGACAGCAATACTCAAACGAGTTCAAAATTATATTATGAAATAGTGCTTTTTGGACAAGCGGGAGGATTACAGCAAATAATGATTCTTCACGAAGAAGGAGATAAGTATGCTATAGAATTATCAGAGCGTATTTTGAATTCGGTAGAACTTAAAACGACAAGTAACTAATGGAAAAAATAACCTTTTTAAATCCAGAATTTTTTTGGTTGTTTCTTCTAATGCCTGTCGCAATTGCTTGGCTATTTTGGAAAAGAAACGAACAGACGGCGACTTTGAAAATGAGTTCACTTCAAGGATTCAAAGGAACAGAATCTTTATTGGCAAAATTAAAACCTGGATTAGACGTTTTGAGGATATTGGCATTGTCATTATTAATTGTTGCATTGGCCAGACCAAGAACGGTAGACATTAGCAATAAAACCAAAACTACAAAAGGAATTGATATTGTTGTAGCAGTCGATGTATCAGGAAGCATGTTGGCTAAGGATTTTAAGCCAAACAGAATGGAAGCTTTAAAAAGAGTAGCTTCTGTTTTTGTTGACGAAAGACCTAATGACAGAATCGGATTGGTAGTTTACGCTTCTGAAGCCTATACAAAATCTCCGGTAACAAGTGATAAAGCGGTTATTCAAGAAGCTATTGCAAGTATAAAATACGATAATATTCTGCAGGATGGTACTGGAATTGGGATGGGATTGGCTACAGCTGTAAATCGTCTTAAAGACAGCAAAGCCAAAAGTAAAGTGGTTATTCTGTTGACAGACGGAGTTAACAATGCAGGGTTTATCGAGCCAGAAACAGCATCGGATATTGCACAGCAATACGGTATAAAAGTATACACTATTGGTATTGGAACCAATGGAATGGCGGAATCTCCTTATGCAATTGGACCAAATGGACAGCTGCTTTTTCAAATGATGAAAGTAGAAATCGATGAACAGCTGATGAAGAATATTGCGGCGAAAACAGGAGGAAAATATTTTAGAGCAACCAGTAATGATAAATTAGCAGCAATCTATAACGAAATCAATAAGCTTGAAACTACCGAAATCGAAGAGCTAAAATTCTACGATTATGATGAAAAATTCAGGTTTTTTGTATTGCTGGCAGGATTTTTATTGTTGTTGGAAATAGGTTTACGAAATACAGTATACAGGAGTTTTATATAATAAAAAGTTTTCAGTTTCAGTTAGCAGTTTTAATCTGAAAACTATGGCTGAAAACTGTGATTAAGACAAATCAAATGGAATTAGACGAACGCAACTATTTATACTTACTTTTTATACTGCCGGTTGTGGCGGTGCTTTTTCTAATTAATTTATATTGGAAAAGAAAAAAACAGCGTGAGTTTGGTGACTTAGAAGTAATTAAAAGACTAAGTCCAGAGCGTTCTGTTTTCAAGCCTTTTTTAAAATTAGGCGTAATGCTTTTAGCTTTGGCTATGTTAATTATTGGATTGGTAAATCCAAAAATTGGAACCAAAGTAGAAACCGTAAAAAGAGAAGGAATAGACATTGTCTTTGCAATGGATGTTTCTAAAAGTATGCTTGCCGAAGATGTAGCACCAAGCCGTTTGGAAAAAAGCAAGCAGATTGTGTCGCAGATTATCAATCAGTTAGGAAGCGACAGAATTGGAATTGTTGCCTACGCAGGAAGTGCTTTTCCAGTGTTGCCTATAACTACGGATTACAGTGTTGCCAAAATGTTTCTGCAGAGTATGGGACCAGGAATGGTTTCTTCGCAGGGAACATCGCTTGACGAGGCTATAAAATTGGCTGGAACTTATTTTGATGAAAAAAGCAAAACCAGCAAATTGCTGATTATGATTTCTGATGGGGAAGATCATTCTGAAGGAGCCGAAGCTGCTGCTGAAGAAGCCAAGAAATTAGGAATGAAAATTGTAACTATTGGGCTTGGTACCGAAAAAGGAGGAACTATTCCATTAAAGAAAAATGGAGTTGTAGAAAGTTATCAAAGAGATAATAATGGCGAAGTGGTGATTACAAAATTAAACCCAAAAAGTTTAGCCACCATTGCAAAAATCACAGACGGAGGTTATGTAAACGGAAACAATACTCATGAGGTTTTGGACTACATAAAAGCAACATTAGATAAAATTCAAAAAACCGAATTTGAATCTACACAAATGGCAGATTTCCAATCGCAGTTTCAATGGTTTTTAGGGATTGGGTTTGTGCTGTTATTCATGGATGTTTTCTTTTTAGAAAGAAAAACCAACTGGGTAAACAAATTGAATTTATTTAACGAAAATAAATAAAGTATTAAAATCAAAGTGAATTGAGTTAATCACAACTACTTTGTAAGGAACATTTAATAAAATGAAAAATAGAATTATATACTTACTGTTACTGTTTTTAACTTTTGCGGCTAATGCCCAAGAGAAAGACAAAGTTTTGCCTGAAGCGAATGAGGAATATACTGCCAAAAAATTTGTTGATGCCGAAGCTAATTACAGAATATCACACTCTAAATTTCCAAATAGAACGGTGGCTTCCTATAATTTGGGGAATTCTATTTACAGACAAAATCAGTTTTCGGAATCTAAATTTGCGTATGCTAATGCGTTGAAAAATCTAAAAACAAGATCGCAAAAGCACAAAGCTTTCCATAATTTAGGAAATGTTTTCATGAAAGAAAAGAATTATACCCAAGCAGTAGAAGCCTATAAAAATGCCTTGAGAAACAATCCTGAGGATGAAGAAACCCGTTATAATTATGCTTTGGCCAAAAAAATGCTAAAAGACAATCCTCCTCCAAAAGACGATAAAAATAAAGACAAGAATAAGGATAAGGACAAAGACAAGGATAAAGATAAAAAGGACGATAAAAAAGACCAAGACAAGAAAGATCAAGATAAAAAGGACGACAAGAAAGACGGCGATAAAGATAAAAAGGATGATGGCAAACCTAAAGATGATCAAGGGCAGCCAAAACCAAAACCAGGCGGGATTCCAAAACAGCGAATGGAAAATCTTTTGGATGCCGTAAACAATGAAGAAAAGAAGATTCAGGATAAAGTAAATGCAAATAAGGTAAAAGGTGCTCCTGTAAAAACAGAGAAAGACTGGTAGAGAAATTAAATTGTTTAAACAATTTAAACGGTTAAACTTTTAAACGCTAAACAATTAAAAGATTTTAAACAAGTAATGAAACGATATTTAATTTTATTCTTATTATGTTTTCAAGGACTTTTGGCTCAAGTACAATTTGAGGCTAGGGTGAGCAAAACGACGCTTGGACTCAACGAGAGGCTGCGTATCGATTTTGTAATGAATATTGACGGCGATAATTTTGTGCAGCCTGCTTTTGAAGGTTTCAGAATTATTGCGGGGCCAAGCCAGCAGGTGAGCCAGTCTTGGATTAATGGAAGAACATCTTTCGAGAAAAGTTATTCTTATTTTTTATTGCCTACTCAAAAAGGGACTTTGACAATCAGACAGGCCGTTATAGAATTTAATGGACAGATTTACAAAACACAGCCTATAAAAATTAATGTAACTGCAGCTACAGAACAGCCGAGAGATCCAAATGATTCTCAAATTTCTGCAGATGATAATCTTTATTTAGTTGCCGATATTACAAATACGAATCCTTATATCAATCAGCCGATTACGGTTGTTTATAAATTGTATTTCAGTTACAATATTGGAATTAACAATTTGAATGAACAAAGTAAACCTAAATACAATAATTTTTGGAGTCAAAACATCGACATTAAACAGTTAGTTCCCGAAGAGGGAATCTTTAAAGGCGAGAAATATCGTTATGTAGTATTAAAGAAAGTAATTCTATATCCGCAAAAATCTGGAAAGTTAACGATTGAACCTTTGGCAATGAATATTGATGTTAAATTGCCTACTAATCGTAGAAATATGTATGGTGGTGTGGAAAGTATCGATGTAGATAAACGAGTTTCGGCAGGAGCCAAAACTATCAATGTAAGACCGTTGCCAGAAGCAGGAAAACCAGCTGATTTTACAGGAGCTGTAGGTAAATTTGATTTCAAGGCGATTCCTTCAAAAACTACTTTAAAAAATGGTGAAAGTTTGGATCTTGTTTTGAGTGTTGCCGGGACAGGAAATCTAAAATTATTTACGCTGCCAAAACCAGAAGTGCCTAACGCATTAGAAATGTATGATGCAGTACACAGCGAAAAAGTAAGCACGCCATTATCTGGAATGAATGGTAAAATATCCGATTCTTATACTATTGTACCGCAATACAAAGGGGATTATGTTATTAAGCCAATGCATTTTTCGTATTTCGATTTAGGAACTGGTACTTACAAAACAATTAGTTCATCGGAGATAAAAATCAGTGTTTTGGATGGTCCTTCACAAACGGCAGAGGCACGTGACACCACTAGTGCAGGTAAAAATAAAATTGAACCTACGGAACAATTTAGATATATTGATTTAAGAACAACGCTTGTCTCAAGTAAAGAGCCTGCTTTTTTCGGGTCTAACGAGTTCTATGCTTTATTGTTATTGCCATTCTTATTGCTTCCTATAATTGTATTATTCAGAAAGAAAAAAGAAGCTATCGATAGTGATGTTTTTGGCAACCGAATCAAAATGAACAATAAATTGGCTAAGAAATATCTGTCTGAAGCTAAAAAACAAATTAACAATAAAGAGCTTTTCTATGTTGCGCTGGAAAAAGCGATGCACAATTTCTTAAAAGCAAAACTGCATATTGAAACTTCGGAAATGAGTAAAGATAATATTCAGGAATTATTATTGTCCAGAAAAGCAAATCCTCAGGCGGTAAATGATTTTATTGCTCTGACCGAAAACTGTGAGATTGCAAGATATGCGCCATCATCTAGCACAACAATACAGCACGATTTTGATAAAGCAGTAGCCATCATTTCTGAGTTAGAAAAACAAATCTAAGTTACTAAGCTGCTTAGCTTCTAAGATACTTAGATAAAGCTGATGATTTTAAAAAAGAATATAGTTTTCTAAAATTCTTTAGATACAAACAAAACTTAGAATCTTAGTCACTTAGATTCTCAGAAACTTAAAATAGGAAAATGAAAAATATTTTTTACATATTATTATTGATTTCGCAAGTTTTCTTTGCCCAAACAGGCTTTGAAAAAGGGAATGATTTATATAAAAGCGGGAAGTACGAACTTGCTGCCAAAGAGTATGAATCCGTTTTGGCAGCAAATAAGGAATCGGCACAATTGTATTTTAATTTAGGGAACTGCTATTATAAACTGCAGCAAACGGCGAAGTCAATTTATAATTACGAGAAAGCTTTAGTTTTAGATCCAACAAACAAAGAGGCATTAAACAATATAAAATTTGCTCAAAAACGTACAATAGACGAAATCAAAGTAATTCCTAAAGTAGGTTTTGCAAAACTTCTTCGTGATTTTACAGGCATTTACCCATTCGACACTTGGGCGTATATTTCCATTGGCTTTGCGTTTTTGTTTCTGGCTTTTTTTATAGGTTATTATTTCTCTCAAACCGGAGTGATTAAAAGAGTTTTCTTCGCTGGAATGTTTATAGTTTTACTTTTTGTGTTAATGAGCGTTGCAGCTGCTTTTTTTGAAAAAAGTTATTTTGACAACGAAAGACCAGCTATCATTTTTGCAGAATCTGCCGATGTACGAAGCGAACCTCAAAACGCGAGCAGCTCAATTTTTATTCTGCACGAAGGCACCAAAGTATATGTAGAAGAATCATTAGACAACTGGAAAAAAATTCAGCTGACCGATGGAACCGAAGGCTGGATTGACAGTAAAGCAATAAAAGAAGTGAAGGATTAGTTACTCAGATGGCAGATATCAGACAGCAGATTCTTGTACGTCCCTGATATAGGTTGACCACAAAAGTCAATTTATATGAAAGCAAATTTAAAGAATATTCGAAAGTTTCGACGTTATTCAGAAGATTTTAAACGAGAAATAGTTTCTGTTTTTGAAAGTGGTAAGTTTAGTGT
>CAUPKP010000049.1:0-17782 GCA_963511795.1 uncultured Flavobacterium sp.
CTCATAACAATATCGGCAAATTAAGTCCGATGGAATTTGAAAATAAGTGGTTTAATGATTCTTCTTTTTCTAAACCTATTTTAACTATTTTTGATAATGAAAACAATTAGAAATCGGTCAACACTAATCAGGGAAGTTCACTAAGAGAATAGAGTAAAGAGGAATGAATGAAATTATTCTAAATTTTGAATTTTGAAATTGGTTTTTTATGGAATATTTCCAAAAAATGCTCAATGTTGCTTTTTAGCCCCGATGGGAGGGAAAATCCTTTTATTTTTTTCTTTTAAAAAATAAAAGATTTGGAAGGACAGCGGGAATCCATGCTCCCTGAAAACGCCCAATATTTCGCTTCAACTCAAAAAAAAGCACCAGTTGTGAAACTGATGCTTTTGATATAGATTGAAAAAGTATTATTTTTTCTTTTTTGCAGGTGCTTTTGCTGCTTTTGCTGCTTCTTGCGCTGCTTTCATAGCCGCACGAGAGATCTTCACTTGACAAATTACTGTATTGTCTGGGTGCATGATTTTGAAGTTAGGTGTCGGCACTTTAGTAACGTATAATTTGTTACCCATGTCAAGAGGTGTAATGTCAGCTTCTACGAAATCTGGAAGATTTTTTGGTAAAGCTTTAACTTTTAATTTACGAGTGTTCAAACGTAAATCTCCACCTGCCATAACTCCTTTTGATTTTCCAACGATATTAACTGGAACTTCAATGGTAATTTCTTTGTCTTCAAAGATTTGGAAGAAGTCAATGTGTAAAATTTTATCAGATACCGGGTGAACCTGAATATCTTGTAAAACAGCATTGAAAGTTTTTCCATTTCCAAGCTCAATCACAACTGTGTGCGCGTTTGGAGTGTAAACCAAGTTCTTGAAAGCTATAACTTCCGCTGAAAAATGAACTGCTTGACTTCCTCCGTATAATACGCAAGGAACCAATCCAGCATTACGTAAGGCTTTAGTTGCTACTTTGCCCACGCTTTCTCTTTCTGATCCTTTAATTGTAATCGATTTCATTGTAAATATTTATATAGTTATTAATTAAACTCTTATTATAGTAGCTTTTGTTTTGCTGTAACGAATTACATTAAAAACTTCCCGCTAATGGAATTGTTGTGGTGTACCATGTGCATTACTTCGGCAAAAAGAGGTGCACAACTCACAACTCTTATTTTATTAGATTGCTTTTTCAATGGAATAGAATCGGTTACGATTAGTTCCAGCAATTTTGAATTTTCTATTTTTTCGTAAGCACCTCCAGATAAAATGGCGTGTGTACAAATTGCTCTTACGCTTAAGGCTCCTTTTTCGATCATTAAATCGGCGGCTTTCGCCAATGTTCCTCCTGTATCAATCATATCGTCAACAAGGATAACGTTTCGGCCTTTAACTTCTCCTATAAGCTCCATCGTTTCGATGATGTTCGCTGCTTTTCGTTGTTTGTAGCAGATAACCACTTCAGAATCTAAAAACTTAGAATATGCATAAGCTCTTTTTGATCCTCCCATGTCTGGTGAAGCAATTGTTAAATCGCTAAGCCCTAAACTTTCTACATACGGTAAAAAGATAGTGGATGCAAAAAGATGATCTACCGGTTTCTCAAAGAATCCCTGTATTTGATCAGCATGCAAATCCATTGTCATTATTCTTGTTGCTCCTGCAGCGTCTAGTAAGTTTGCTACTAGTTTAGCTCCAATCGGCACTCTTGGTTTGTCTTTTCTGTCCTGTCTGGCCCAACCGAAGTATGGGATAACAGCTGTAATATGTCTTGCCGATGCGCGTTTTGCAGCGTCAATCATCAATAACATTTCCATTAAATTATCGGCAGTTGGAAAAGTTGAGCAAACGATAAAAACGCGTAATCCTCTGATTGACTCTTCATAAGAAGGCTGGAACTCACCGTCGCTATAGGTTGACATGGTCATTTTTCCCAATGGAATTCCGTATTCTTTTGCAATTTTCTCTGCAAGATACTCACTTTTTGAACAAGCAAAAATTTTAGCTTCTGGTTCTAGGTGTGACATTTAATTTGTTGTTTTTATTCCGCTGCGCTCTATACAGTTCGGCTATGGCGTTTGTCAATAGCATGAAAGTGTGTATTTGCCTCGGGTGTAGTTAGTTGTGAATTCCTTTTTTTAGGAGGTGCAAATTTAGAAAATAAAATTAACTCTGAAAGGAAAAATTTAAGTATTTTTATTAGAATGTTTAAAAATATTTTTTACATTTGCACCGTGTTAAAGGAAAAGATAATTGTTAATACATTTTATCTCTTTATTGCGTTTGAAATAATTGTTTATTATTTCAGTCTAGCTAAGCCCGGATGGCGGAATTGGTAGACGCGCTGGTCTCAAACACCTGTGGGAAACCGTGCCGGTTCGACTCCGGCTCCGGGTACAAAAACCTCTTCGAAAGAAGAGGTTTTTTTGGTTTTAGGAATCTTGTGATGTGTGAACTTGTAATTTTTTATATATCCGAATTGACTGCTGAATATTTTTATTGGGTTTGTTTTGTAAAATGTTAGTAATCGATTAAAAGGATTCAGTTTTGCAATCTTTAATCTTTTAAGTTAAATCTACGGGTTGTGTGTTTGTAGGGGGCTTGGTGTTGAGTAATTGTGCTGATGTATTTGGTGTTTATGATGTCGGGCTGAATAGATAAAAAAATACGCCATTCTGTTTAAGGATGGCGTATTTTTTGGAATTATTTTAAATCTAAATTTTTGAAATATTTCCATAAAATAAGCTGCATAAAATGCAGCTTATTTTTTCTAGTGTAATTTAAAATTACTTAGCTGGTTCAGCAGCTGGAGCAGCAGTAGCAGTAGTGTCAGCAACTACAGTAGTAGTGTCAGCAACTACAGCAGTAGTATCAGCAACAACAGCAGTAGTATCAGCAGCTACAGCATCACCTTCAGCAGGAGCGTCAGCTTTTTTACAAGATACAACAGATAATACAGCAACAACAGCTAAACTTAAAAATACTTTTTTCATCTTAATTTAATATAAAGGTTAATTATTAATTCGTGGCAAAGATATAAAATTTTTAATACGTAAAATATTTTTTCATTTATTTTTTAAAAAATATTTTCAATCAAGGGGTTAGCTTTTTCTTTTAAAGAATAAAAAATAAGTAAAAAGTTACAATAATTGCAAAATCATCATGTTTTATGTGGTTTTTAAATTTCTTTAAACAAATGATTTGCGAAAAAAAAATTGTTTTGTTTTAGTTTTTATTGTGGGTTATTTCGTTTAAAATAGTGTCGGTTGCACCCTTGTTTTTTTGTACAAAATCCGAGCAGATTTTTCCTTTTTGATGTCTTGTTTCTTTGTCTTGAATAAGTGTTGAAAAAAAAGTTTCGAGTTCTTTGAAATCATTTATTGAGGTGCATCCTTTGTTATCAACTAGTTTGACAGCTTCGTCAAAATGAGAAAAATTTGGTCCTATTACTATTGGGATTCCAAATGTTGCAGGTTCTAAAAGATTGTGAATCCCTTTTCCAAAACCACCGCCCACATAAGCAATGTCACCATAGCTGTAAATTTTAGTAAGAATGCCTATAGTGTCTATTATAAAGACATCAAATTGTGATAGGTCTTTGTTTTCTTTTGCCGAAAATAGAACTGTTTTTTTAGTGATGCTATTTTGCAATTGCTGAATTTGTTCTGGTTTAATATTATGCGGAGCTATGATGAATTTTACATCATGCTGGCAGGAATTAATGTATTCGACCAGCAAGGATTCGTCTTTTGGCCAAGAGCTTCCTATGACGATTGTTGTTTTGTTACTTTTGAATTCTGCAATGAAATCCAGAGTATTGTCTTTCTCTAATATTGCCACAACTCTGTCAAATCGTGTATCTCCTGAAAGGGTAACATTGGTTTTGCCTAGCTGTGTTATTAGTTTTCTTGAGTTTTCGTTTTGAACAAAAAAGTGAGTAAAGCTGTCTAGTGCTTTTCGGTAAAAACCGCCATACCATTTAAAAAACAATTGCTGTTCTCTAAATATACCCGAAATTAAATAAGTTGGAATTTGTTGTTTTTTCAGCAGATCCAGATAATTTATCCAGAATTCATATTTGATAAAAAAGACAAGATCGGGGTGGACTAGTTTTAGAAAACGCTTTGCGTTTTTTGGAGTGTCTAGCGGGAGATATACAGTCGCGTCGGCAACTGTATTGTTTTTGCGCACTTCATATCCTGAAGGCGAAAAAAAACTAACGACAATTTTGTGGTTTGGGTATTTTTCTTTTATTTTTTCAATAACAGGCAATCCCTGTTCGTATTCACCTAACGAGGCAGAATGAAACCAGATGGTTTGATCTTCGGGCTTTATTTTTTGTTCTAAAGTCAAAAAAACATCCTTTCTTCCATCTGTAAAAAGCTTCATTTTTGGACTGAAAAGAGCTGTAATTTTTATTAAAAACTGGGCTAATTGAGTGATTAAATTGTAAAGGAAATGCATCAGTAATTTTTTTGTAAAAATACATTTTCTTTATTTTATTTTCATTGCTTTAAATTCATTAAATAACTATTTTTGTTGTGCTTGTTTAGAAGGTTTTAAATTGTAATAAAATTTTTACTTTAAGGCAGGCTTACTTCAATTAATTGTTCCTGTTAAGCGGCAGGAAGCTAAAAAAGAATACATGAAAAAAATACAAATGGTTGACTTAAAAAGTCAATATGATAAAATTGCAGCAACTGTAAATGCTTCGATTCAAGAAGTTTTGGATACCAACACATACATTAACGGACCACAAGTTCATGCATTTCAAAAATCATTAGAAGAATATTTAGATGTTAAGCATGTAATCCCTTGTGCTAATGGAACGGATGCATTGCAGATTGCCATGATGGGATTGGATTTGAAGCCCGGTGACGAGGTAATTACTGCCGATTTTACTTTTGCGGCCACTGTTGAAGTTATTGCTTTACTGCAATTGACACCTGTTTTGGTGGATGTTGATTTGGTAAATATGAATATTTCTATTGAAGCTATCAAAAAAGCGATTACGCCAAAAACCAAAGCGATTGTACCTGTTCATTTGTTTGGTCGTGCAGCAAATATGGAAGCCATTATGACTATTGCCAAAGAGCATAATCTATATGTAATTGAAGATAATGCACAAGCTATTGGTGCCAATTGTAAATTCTCTGATGGAACAAAAAAGAAAGCAGGAACTATTGGACATGTTTCCTCTACATCTTTTTTTCCTTCAAAAAACTTAGGATGTTATGGTGATGGCGGAGCAATTTTTACCAATGACGATGCTTTGGCACACAAATTAAGGGGAATTGTAAATCACGGAATGTATGAGCGTTACCATCATGATGTAGTAGGTGTGAATTCTCGTTTGGATAGTATTCAAGCAGCGGTTCTTAATGCTAAATTGCCTTTGTTGGATTCTTACGGAAAAGCAAGGCAAGATGCAGCCAGAAAATATACCGCTGCTTTTGAAGGACATAAAAACATTGTTGCTCCAACTATTTGTGACAATTGTGATTGTCATGTTTTTCACCAATATACTTTGAGAATTGTTGATGCCAATAGAGATGCTTTGATGCAGCATTTGTTAGACAAAGGAATTCCTTGTGCTATTTATTACCCAATTCCATTGCATTCGCAAAAAGCGTATGTTGATTCTCGTTACAAGGAAGAAGATTTTCCAGTAACCAATCAATTGGTGAAAGAAGTGATTGCATTGCCAATGCACACTGAATTAGACGATGAGCAAATAAAATTTATCACAGACAGTGTTTTGGAATTTTTAAAATAATTATATGTAATATTTTTTTGAACTTCTTACAGGCTTATAAATTGCCTTTATAAAAATTTAGAATCCTAAATTATCATTTGATAAATAATATAGAGTTAATAAGACTAGATTTAATAATGAAATATACACAAAAAATACAAGCCATATCCAATAAGAAATTATTAATTGCTTTTGTCTCTTTACTAATGTTAAACTCAATTTGTGTAATTGTTTTGGTAAGTAAAAATGGAGCTTATAATTTGGATGGTTCATACAGTGAGACTAATAGTTCAGGATTAATTATTGATGCCTTGTTAGGGATTATTTTTGCAATTCCATTCGTGTTTTCATTATTGTCTGCGTTGATTGCAATTTTCATTAATAATCAACTATCTTATGGGAAAAGATTTGTGAGAACTTTTTTATTTATAATTGTTGTTGTTTACTCAATTGCCTTTGCACGTTTTTTATATAATATTTTAAATAATTAGAAGTAGGGATGCACTGCAGTGCATCTCTACCATAAAACAAAAAATCCCCGTAAACATAAGTTCACAGGGATACATTCTTTTTATAATAACTGAAATCTAAATTCTGCAACCTGCAGTCTGAATTTTAAGCATTCGCAGTCACAGCTTCTTTATCTATTTTTCCAATCAAACCAGCTAATACTTTTCCAGGACCAACTTCGGTAAATAAAGTAGCTCCATCGGCAATCATCTGTTGTACAGACTGCGTCCATTTTACAGGAGCTGTCAATTGGATAATTAAGTTTTTCTTGATCTCTTCAGCATCAGAAACTGCAGAAGCAGTTACGTTTTGATACACTGGGCAAATAGGAGCAGAGAATGTTGTTGCTTCAATAGCTGCAGCCAATTCTTCTCTTGCTGGTTCCATCATTGGGGAGTGAAATGCGCCGCCAACAGGCAATAACAAAGCGCGTTTTGCGCCAGCAGCTTTCATAGCTTCACAGGCTTTTTCTACTGCAGAAAATTCTCCTGAGATTACTAACTGTCCAGGACAATTGTAATTTGCAGCTACTACAATGCCATCGATAGAAGCACAAACTTCTTCAACAATATTATCTGCTAATCCAAGAACTGCAGCCATTGTTGAAGGTGTTATTTCACAAGCCTTTTGCATTGCTAAAGCTCTTTGCGAAACTAATTTTAATCCGTCTTCAAATGATAAAGCGCCATTGGCAACCAATGCTGAAAATTCACCTAAAGAATGTCCTGCAACCATTTCCGGCATGAAATCTTCCAAAGTTTTGGCTAAAATAACCGAGTGTAAAAAAACAGCTGGCTGCGTTACTTTAGTTTCTTTCAATTCTTCGGCTGTACCTTCAAACATAATGTCTGTAATTCGGAAACCTAAAATGTCATTTGCTTTTTCGAATAATTCTTTTGCCAACGGAGAGTTTTCATATAAGTCTTTGCCCATTCCTGTGAATTGTGCACCTTGACCTGGAAATACGTATGCTTTCATTTCTTTAATTTAAAGATTAAAAATTTAAAGATTGAAAAATTACTTTCAATCGGGATGCAAAAATAATGTTTTTTTAGGATTTATATCAAAAGATAAAAGTGAGATAAAACAAAACCTCCATACTTGTCAATTAAGTATGGAGGTTTCTATGACTAGAAAATCCGTTTTGCTGAATGAATTATAATTTTATCAATTGCAATTCGATATTCAATTTAACTTCTTCGCCTACCAAAACACCACCGGTTTCCAAAGCTGAGTTCCAGTTCAACCCCCAGTCTTTACGGTTTATTTTTCCAGAAATGTTCAACCCTGCTTTGGTATTTCCCCAAGGGTCTTTCATCAAACCGCTGAATTCTGCAGGAAGTTTTACTGATTTTGTAACGCCTCTTAAACTCAAATCTCCTGTTAATTCATAATCATCGCCGTCTTTAGTGAAAGAAGTTGCTTTGAAAGTCAGTTTTGGATGATTTTCTGCGTCAAAAAAGTCGCCGCTTTTCAAGTGATTGTCTCTGTCAGCGTTATTAGTGCTGATAGAATTGATGTCTGCCGAAAATTCAATGTTTGCATTTTCGAAGTTGTCATCTTCTGTTGAGATTGCAGCATCATAAGTTCCAAATGTACCTGAAACATTAGTAAACATCATGTGTTTTACTTTAAAACCAATTTCTGAATGTGTTGGGTCAATTGCCCATTTTGTAGTTGCCATAATTTTATTTTTTATTTTTTAAATAATTTATTTGTTTCATTTTGATAAGACAAATTTACGGCAGCAATACAGCTGTGGCACTTAACCTAGATTAAGAAATGAAAAGCGCAGTATTAAATTAGTATTGTTTGATTATTAGTGAGTTAGTTTTTGTATTTCTAATTTAAAAGACTTTTTCAGAAAATGAATTTGGAGCAGAAAGATTAGGTATTTTCAGGGAATATTGTCCCGCTTTCCGTTTCAAACGAAGTTCACTGAACTCTTATGAAAATAAATGTATTGTGAAGTAATCTTATGTCCCGAACCCCGGGCCATAAGGATTTTCACTGCAATCGGGGCTAAAAGGGAAGATTTTGCTTTTTTGCTATGATTCAAAAAAATGACCCATGGTTACACTATAGCCAGCGGTTTCAACCGTTGGATATAATAATCGAGTTCTAATTGAAAGTTTCCACTAAAGAGAATTTTTCCAGCCACTTATTGAGATTCGAAGAATAAATTTCACGGTATTTAGCAATGATATCCTGATGTTTCAATTGAAAGTCGTTATTCATTTCGTAGTTCCAATTATTGTCTCTAAAAACAGTTTCAAAATTAAAAACATTTCCAGCCAGCATTTTGTAATCTGTAATTAAATACTGGTGCTGTTCTGAATCAAGAATTGGTTTGATTTCAGCGTCATAAAAAGTCATAGCCGTTTCGTTTACTGCTAATCCTTTTTCGATCCAATGCTGTTCTAATGCATCTTCTTCGTATTTAAAAAAATCTGTAATATGCTTGTCCGAAAACCAATCCGGAAGTTTAACATTGGGCTGATTAGAATCCGATTCATCATTCTCAGAATGTAGCTGTGCATTTGGAATCATAGAGGAATTATATAAATACCATTCCGAATCCATAATTAAATAAATAAGTTTTTTGGTGTTTAATTTGGCAAGCCAAGTCCTGTATCTGACCATTCCGTTAGGAAATAATCCCACGTCAATAACCATTTTGCGTGCTTTACCATTAATTTTTACTTCAATTACCGGCGCAACATGATATCCCCAATCGATTGTACCGGTTGGAGAAATATTTTTTTTATCAATAAAAGAAATCTGCTGGCTGTTTGAAGAGGAATAAACAACAGGGGCAAAAACCCAAATTTTGGCACATTGACAGCCTTTAGACGCTAAAAGCAATCTAATGTAATGCGAAATATTATGGCAATTAGCCTGCTGATAACCAAAAGGCAGCCCAGATTTTGCAATTTCTGCAAACAAGGCATTAGCTGTATCTAAATCAAGTACAGATGCTTTTCCCGGTGTTAAAAGTGGATGCTTTTTGATAATCTTTTTTATTAAATAATTAATGTGGCTCTTTACTGTTATTAAGAACGAAGTTATAAAAATTATAAAGGGTCAAGCTTATGTCAAAACAAGAAACTATTATAGAATTTTAATGATAAATAAAACGAATCAAACCATTGGTATTACATCCACCTCAACTTTTACTTTATGATCGCCGGAACTAAAAATAATTCCTTTCATTGGCGACACATCGGCAAAATCTCTTCCGTAAGCAGTTACAATATGGCGCTGCTGCGGAATCATATTGTTGGTCGGGTCAAATTCGCACCAGCCCATTTCTGGAATATAGACAGATATCCAAGCGTGCGAAGCATCTGAGCCTTCTAATTTGGGTTTGCCTATTGGCGGTAATGTTTCAATATAACCGCTTACATACCTCGCAGGAATCCCCACGCTGCGCAGACTGGCAACTGCCAAATGAGAGAAATCCTGACAAACGCCTCTTCGTTCCTTAAGAACTGTTTTTAGCGGCGTATTGACATTGGTAGAACCTGATTTGAACTGAAATTCAGTATATATTTTTTTGATTAAATGTAATACAGCTTCAAAAAGAGACACATTAGGAAGTAAACAGCTTTCTGCAAAAGCGGTAATTTCTTCGTCCCAACTGATGAATTGACTTGGCAGTAGAAATTGTAAAACTTCGATTTTAAGAGCGCGATCAGTTGTGAATTTTTGTCGGGCTTCTTCGCAGGTTATTGTATTTAAAGTTAGCTGTGTTGAATTTTCCAATACTTCGACCTCGCTGGAAACAGTAACTTTTAGTGATCGATGCGATTGATGAAGCGAAAAATAATGCTGAATGTTTCCAAAATAATCTGTGCGGGAATATATTTTAGAAGGTTTAGGCTCAATTTCTATCTTGAAATTTTTGCATGTCTGTTTCGCAGAATTTTGGGGCTGAAGACACAAAATACTTTGATAATTGTGAACCTCATTTACATAGGTATAAAGTGTTTGATGTTTTAATTTATATTTCATCTGATTCGCTATTTTCAAGTGTGTCTAAAACGGAATGCTGCATCACGGAATGATTAAAATACAGACTGGATAAGTTGTTGGAAACATTGCAGATTAATTCAAAAACATTCGATAGCGTTTCGTCTAATTTAGGTCGGAATTGTGTCATTTCATCAACTTGTATCAAACTGTCGGCATCAATCAGTTTGACAATTGTGCTGGCTTCCAAGGCTGATTTTTCGGCAATACTCAATCGGTTTGGCTCATTGGTTTTGGGTAATTTAGAAAGATAATGAGTAAGAGTATTTAATAAAAAAGAAAGCGTGTACGTTAAGTTTTTCTCTAAAAAAATCATATTAATCACAGCTTTCAAACTCAGATGCGATTTGTAAATATTCCGGTATTGTGCCAGTAAATGATGATTTTCTAATATAGCTTCCATCAAAAGAGCTTCTTCTTCCTCAACTTTTTTGTAGTTGAAAGTAGAACGGAAAACGGAGATTAAAGATAAAATGCGTTCTACATTTTTCCCAGCTTCCATCAGATAAAAACCATTATCCCGAGGTAATGTTTCGTATATGTTTCCATAAAATGAAAAAAGGCGAATGTGTAATTTATCTAGAGCATGATTGACATGATTGATGTTATTTGTATTGGTGTTTTTAAGTGTTAAAAGGCTGTCTTCTAGTAAATTAATAATGCGCCGGGTGTCATGATTCCATTTTTCACTGACTTGGTTAATGGTATTGAGCAATGACTGCATATTATAAACTACCGAACCTGTTTTTTTAGAATCGTTAATCAGCAGCAGTAACTCTGTAATTGGATTTTCAAAAATAGCTTCGTTGTCAAATACTTCTCCGTCTTTGGCTTCTTTCCCTACAAATCCAGGATAGGTTTGTGTAAGATGAGTTAGTGATTTTAATAAAACTACTAAGAATTCAGGCTGTTCGTTACCGTGTTTAATCACGTTTTCGTTAAGTCTGTTAAGAATGATTTTTAAGAAACTGCGCAAAGCCATCGTTCTCTCGGACAAACGGCCTAGCCAAAATAGGTTTTCGGCATTGCGGCTAGTCAGCGAATTGTTTAATTGATTGTTAGTGTTTTTTCGTTCAACCGATTTTTCCTGATATTCTGTTGGCACATCTGTTATAATCCAAGTGTCTTTAGAAATTCCGCCCAATTGGTTCGAAATTTCAAACTTGTCTTTCACTGCCGAACTTCTGGTCAAACCGCCCTGCATCACATTGTAATCATCTCCGTCAGCTATCAAAAAAGCACGGATTGCTGCATATCTGGGTTCTATAGTCCCATTGATAAAAGCGGGAGCGGTTGATAAACTCACTTCTTCCTGCGCAACATATGCTGCAGGATTTTTTATAATCAGATTTTTTAAATCTTCAAGCTGTTCCTTGTTCAATAAACGTGCGTAAATTGATCTGAAGCCTTGTTTTCTGTTGGTTTTTTTTATGATTAGTTTTGGTAAATTGGCTAAAACAAAGTCCAATTCTTTGGTTTGTCCACACCACCAGGTTGCTATAGAATTTAATAATAAAGGTTCTTTTAGCAGAAATTTACAGGCATTCTGCATAAAAGCCATCAAGCCGTAATTCTCTAAAATGCTCGTTCCGGGAGGATTCACGACTGAAATATTTCCTAAACGGATTACCTGAAGCAAGCCGGGAATTCCAAGCAAAGAATCTCTTCGCAGTTCCAATGGGTCACACCACACGTCATCCAATCGCTTGATAATTATATCAACCCGTTCCAATTGATCGATAGATTTTAGCCAGACAAAACCATCTCTGACTAATAAATCATTTCCCTGCACTAAAGTATAACCTAAATAAGAGGAAAGATAAACGTGCTCAAAATAAGTTTCATTTCCGGGACCGGGAGTCAGGAAAACCACATTTGGATTTTCATTGGTATTATTGCCTAATGAGTCAACTGTTTGCTGCCACTGATTAAAATAGGGAGAAAGTCTTTTTCGATAGGTTTTTTTATTGAGTTCAGGAATCACTTTACTCATTACGATTCTATTCTCGAGCGCATATCCCGCACCAGAAGGAGCTTGAGTCCGGTTATCTAACAGCCACATTTTTCCGTCAGGACCACGAGCTAAGTCTACTGCATAATTTAGTAACTGTTTATCCGATTTTTGTTTAATGTCAAAACATGGCAAGAGAAAACCTGAATTGTCAAAAACTAGTTCAGCAGGAATTATCGCGTTTTTTACTAATGATTGATCTCCATAAAGATCTTTTAGAATTAAATCTAATAAGTGCGCCCTTTGTTTTAATCCTTTTTCGATAGATGCCCATTCCGATTCGTGAATCAAAAACGGAATAGGATCTAGTTTCCAGGCACGATTTGATTCTTTATTAGAATCGTAAACATTATAAGTAACTCCGTTTTCTTTTAATTTTTTTACGATTTCCTGATTACGTAATTCTAACTCTTCAATACCAATGGATTCCAAGGTGTCAAAAAGCCCTTTCCAATACGGTTTTATTTCACCATTTCGGTCAAGAACTTCGTCGTACGAATTGATTTTCTCTTTGTAAGAATGGAGTAGTCCCAATGAAATATCTTGAATCATTTGTTAATTGTAAATGGATTGCGTTTTTATAATTGGCAAAATAATGGCTTTTAAAGCGAACAGCAATGCAATTATTCTATTCTTTTGCTTTCCAATAATGTCTTAAATCTAAAGTGTAAGGGTATTCAGGGTTAATGAGTTCTATAGGAGTATCAAGTCTTAGTTCTGATTTAGATTCAATCAAAAAGCGTGAGGTTGCAGTACTGTTCGAAATCATTTCTTTCTCTTTTTCCACTTCCTCAAGTGCTGATGAAGGTGTATGTCCAAAATCCCAAAAGCGGCTTATTTTTCTTGATTCAGCTTCAAAACTATTCACAGGGTAACTGTCAAAACTTCTACCTCCTGGATGAGTTACAAAATAGGTGCAGCCGCCAATTACTTTATTATTCCAAGTATCGACTAAGTCAAAAACAAGCGGTACATCGATTCCAATATTTGGGTGCAGTGCAGATGGCGGATTCCATGATTTATAACGTATTCCTGCTACATATTCGCCTTTGGTCCCCGTGCTTCTTAATGGGATTCGACAACCTTTACACAATAAAATATGACGTTCGGGAACAATTCCCGAAACTTTTACCTGCAGGCGTTCTAATGAGGAATCTACAAATCGAGAAGTTCCAGTGCTGGACAGTTCTTCACCTAGTACGTGCCAAGGTTCTATTCCTAATCTAATTTCTAATTGGATATTATCGATAGTCACGTTTCCATGGTGCGGATATCTAAATTCGAAGAAAGGGTCAAACCATGAAATGTCAAAATTATATCCTGCATCTTTTAAATCGTTTACCACATCAATCATATCCAAATAAGCGAAATGAGGTAACAAAAACTTATCATGGAGCTCGGTTCCCCAACGGATCAGTTTTTTCTCGTATGGGTTTTTCCAGAATTTGGCGACCAGAGAACGGACTAATAAATTTTGAACTAAATTCATGTGTTTGTGCGGTGGCATATCAAAAGCTCTTAATTCTAATATTCCCAAACGGCCAGTTGATGAATCGGGAGAATATAATTTATCGATACAAAACTCCGTGCGATGCGTATTTCCTGTGATATCAGTCAATAGGTTTCTAAAAATCCGATCCACCATCCAAAAAGGAACTTCTTTATCTTTTGGGATTTGTTCAAATGCAATTTCCATTTCATAAAGACGTTCATCTCGGCCTTCGTCAATACGCGGTGCTTGGCTCGTAGGTCCGATAAAAGGCCCGGCAAAAAGGTAACTTAAAACCGGATGATGCTGCCAATAGGTAATTAAGCTTCGCAATAAATCAGGCCTTCTCAACAGCGGACTGTCTTCAGGTTTTTCTGCGCCTAATGTTACGTGATTTCCTCCTCCAGTTCCTGTATGACGGCCATCGACCATAAATTTATCTGTACCTAATCGGGACAGAAATGCTTCTTCGTACAATGCCGTTGTGTTGTCTACAATTTCCTGCCAAGATTTGGCTGGATGCACATTCACTTCAATTACGCCAGGGTCTGGAGTAACCATCATTTTTTCTACTCTGTAATCTGTCTTTGGCTGGTAGCCTTCAATTCTAACAGGCATCTGCAATTTTTCGGCAGTATTTTCTATCGAAGTTATTAAGTCGATATAGTCTTCTAAATAATCAGTTGGCGGCAGAAAAACGTACAGCATTCCGTCGCGTTCCTGTATACACATTGCTGTGATGAAAGTGTCCACTTCAAATAATAAGGGATCTTCTTCCTTTTCATCTTCTTTTTTAGACAACACTTTTTTGACTGCTTCAAAAATCTTTGAAACAGTTCCGTAACGGTTTTTTACTTTTTCGGAGTAATCTCCTAAAGGTGGCAGATCTTCAAATAAACTTCTGTCTACAACCGTTTCTCTTTTGTTTTTGGAAACCTTTGGCAGGGAATCTAATGGTAAACGCAAACCAATCGGAGAATTACCGGGAATTAAAAAGCAGTTTCCTCTTCTGAATTCCCAAGCACAGCTTTCCCAATTATCAGGATAGTAATTTTTTCGTATTGGTAAAACAAACCCTGATGGATTATTTAAGCCTTTTTCCAGAACCTTTGCAAGATTATGGCGTTCGATGGAATCTTTTAAATTCACTTTCAGTGGGTCTAAATTCACTGGAAGTTTACCTTCTTCGAGAGCCCAATAGATTGGATCTTCATAGGCGGGTAATATGTTTTTAATGTCAATTCCTAAAAATTTGGTTAATTCGACAGCAAATTTTTCAGCATCGTGAAAAGTAAATTTAGTATCTCCTTCTTTTGCTACCAGAGCATCATTTTTCCACAAAGGGAATCCGTCCTTTCTCCAGTATAAACCATATTGCCAGCGGGGAAATAACTCTCCGGGATACCATTTTCCCTGTCCAAAATGCAGTAATCCTCCGTGAGCAAAACGCTTTTTTAAACGAAGGGCTAAATCGTAGGCTAGTTTTCTTTTAAGCGGTCCATCAGCATCAGTATTCCATTCGGCTCCCTCAAAATCATCAATCGAAATAAAGGTCGGTTCTCCGCCCATTGTCAGTCGGACATCACCTTCAATTAGATCCTTTTCAACAACGTTTCCTACCGCCATGATATCTTCCCATTGTCTGTCAGAATACGGTTTGGTTACTCTTGGATCTTCATGGATTCGGGTTACTTTGTTTTCAAAATCAAAACTTACTTCACATTTTTCGGTAGCACCTGTTACAGGAGCCGCACTTTCATAATGTGGCGTACAGCATAATGGGATATGCCCTTCACTTGCAAAAAGCCCGGAAGTAGGGTCAAGTCCAATCCAGCCTGCGCCGGGAAGGTAAACTTCGGCCCAGGCATGTAAGTCGGTAAAGTCATTTTCGGGTCCAGACGGGCCATCAAGCGATTTTATATCTGGTGCTAATTGTACAATATAACCGGAAACAAAACGAGCAGCCAAACCAAAATGCCTTAGAATATGAATTAACAGCCAGGCAAAATCCCTGCAGGAACCGCTTTTCAATCTTAATGTTTGCTCTGGTGTCTGTACGCCGGCTTCCATCCTCAGATTGTAGGCCAACATTTTATAAACCTCTTGGTTGAGGTAAACTAAAAAATCATTTATTTCTATCGAATCGTTTAGCTTTATGGTTTCAATATATTTTAAGAATGTCGGGCTTTCTTCGCTTAATTTCAAATAAGGAACCAATTCCTGTTCGAGTAAGTTATCGTATTTAAAGGGAAACTTCTGAGCGTATTCTTCTACAAAATAATCAAATGGGTTGATAACTTGGAGTTTTGCAATAACTTCGACCTCGACTTTTAATTCTTTGATTTTATCCGGAAAAATAATTCTAGCTTGATAATTACCAAAAGGATCTTGCTGCCAATTAATGAAATGATCCTCTGGACTGATTTTAAAAGTATATCCCTCTATCTGAGTTCGAGAATGTACTGCTGGACGAAGTCTGAAAACATGCGGAAATAATTTAACGCTTCGGTCAAACTTGTATGTTGTTTTGTGGGAGATGGCTATTTTTATGGACATAAGAAGTGTTTTTTATGACATAATTTTGTTTATACAAATATTGAAAAAAAATCACCGTTTAACGAATTTTAATGATAATAATTTATTAAAAATACGCTTAAATACTCTTGAATGAGCAATTTTAAATCTTTTTATTGATAATATATTAATGTTTGCTGTGCTGGGATTAATTCAGAAAGTACAAAATGTTAACATAACGTATATTTATAGCTAATACGGCTTTATTTCATTTGGGCTTTGTAATTTAGTATTTCAATAATTATCACAAATTAATGATCTGATTAAGTAAACGAATTCAAAATATGTATATATGTCAAACATTGGATTAATTATAGAGGAACGTGCGGCCGATATTGGAAATTTTCTTGTTGGGAGGCTGTTGCCTTTCCGCGAAAAACGCGCAGTAGGTCCTTTTGTGTTTTTGGATCACATGGGACCAGCCCAGCTCAAAGATTATCAAAACTTAGATGTGCCTCCACATCCGCACATCGGACTTTCGACACTTACTTATTTGTTTGAAGGAGCCATACTGCACAGAGACAGCGTGGGTACCGAAATGGAAATCAAGCCAGGCGCAGTCAATTGGATGACAGCAGGAAAAGGAGTAGTGCATTCAGAACGGACACCAGAGTATTTGAGATCTACCGATAAGAGCCTTCATGGTCTGCAGATTTGGGTTGCACTGCCAAAGGAAAAAGAAAATATTGAACCTTCGTTTGTACATATCGAAGCCAAAGATATCCCAGAATGGCAGCAGGATAATGTTACTATAAAACTGATTGCAGGCGAGGCTTTTGGAAAAAAATCGCCTGTTCCTGTTTACAGCCCTCTGTATCTGATAGAAATTAAAAGCACAGCCAAAGCGGCACTAAATATCGGCAAAGATATTTTTGGAGAAAGCGCCTTGTATATTTTAGAAGGCGAAATTATAAACGACGGAAATACCTATGCTTCAAAACAAATTTTGGTTGCCAAGGAAAGCAGCCTTTGCCAATTCGAAATGAGTGAGAACTGTACAGTCTATATTTTTGGAGGCGAGCCATTTCCCGAAGAGCATTTTATCTATTGGAATTTTGTGCATTCCGATAAAGCGGTAATCGAAAAAGCAAAGCAAGACTGGATCGATCAAAAGTTTCCAAAGGTTCCCAATGAAACGGAGTTTGTACCCTTGCCACAACCAAAAATAAAATAATTCAATTGCTAAATGAGAAATAGTTGGGCATGCCCCAAGGGTCGGGCTCTCCGCTGTATCTTTTCTTTTCCTAAAGGAGGAAAAGAAAAGGATGCCTCTTCTATCCCAATGTCATTAAGTTAAGGGGTAACAAAATAAAAACCATTGAGTTACAAACCTAAAATAGGTTCTTTGTAATTGACTAAAAAACAAAAACTCAATGGTAGAAGCAAATATAAAAATAATTGAAGATTTAAAA
>CAUPKP010000050.1:0-17299 GCA_963511795.1 uncultured Flavobacterium sp.
ACGATTGGCCTTTATTGTATGATTCAAATTTTGCTCTAAAAAGTGCTCATACAGGATTCCTGGAAGGCTTAGATTAAATCTTATTAATACAGTACATTTTATGCCACAATCACTATAAAAAAATAGTGTTGTGGCATTTTATTTATACCGCTTTTCAATTGCTGCTAAATCAACAAAAATATATATTTTACACAAAAGCGGCACTTTACTCCACAGCAAATAGTCCCACCCAAACTTTTTACTTCTAACAATTTTTAGTACTTTTCAGCGTTTTTATAAGTACATATTTTAATTCAAATTACGCAATGAGTTCTACACTTTCCAACGATCAAAAGAAATCATTAGTCCTGTCCATACTCATTTACGCATCCTTATTGCTGCTGTTATTTTTCATCCGATTCTGGCCACCTTCCAATCTGGAAGAACTGGTAGGCAGCGGTGGCGGTGGCGGCGGTGTTACCTTAAATTTTGGTGACAGTGATTTAGGCTCAGGAAAAAATACGCAAAGCGAAGTCTTGAATGTTCAAAATCATGTCAAACAAACCCCAGCCAAAAGCACACCAGACGAAGCCATTTTATCTCAAGAAAATGCTACCGAAGAAAGTGTCGTGATTCCGCAAAAGGAAAAACCAAAGAAAACACAAGTTATCGTTAAACCCGAAATCAAACCCGAAGTTGTTAAACCAAAAGTTTCTAATTCGACCAATGATGCTTTGTCGAGCATTCTAAAAGGCTCTAAAAAAGGCGGTGACGGCGATGACAAGACCGCAGGAAACAAAGGAAAATCCACAGGAAGTTTGGCCGCAACGGGCTATTATGGAACTGGTGGCACAGGTGGCGGAACCGGCGGAGGAAATGGAGCTGGAAACGGTATTGGCAACGGCAGCGGTTATGGCGCAGGCAGCGGAGGCGGCTCCGGTGGTGGCAGTGGCGGTGGTTCCGGCTATTCGCTAGGCAACCGAAAAGCACTTTCCAAACCCGCTCCAAAATACACCTGCAACGAATCCGGTAAGGTAGTTGTAGAAGTTTCTGTAGACAGAAATGGAAATACTATAAATGCTGTTGCTGGGATAAAAGGCACAACCAATACTGCAAAATGCCTGCTGGATCAAGCCCGAATCGCCGCTATGAATACCAAATGGGACGCCAGCTCTGATGCTCCCGTAAAACAAGTGGGCAAGATTGTTTATAATTTCAATTTGAACTAGAACAAAAATTTGGAGCAGGACTTTTGTCTATTCCATCAGCAGTTGTCCCGCTTTCCGTTACAATCTCCCGAAAAAAAATCGGGAGGATTTCCACTGTAATCGGGGCTAGTTTACGTGCTTAGTTTTTCAGAAGATATTTCTATACTATGAAAATTTTCTTTCCAGTATTGGCAGATTTATAAATTGCATTAATAATTTTTATATCCTTTAATCCTTCCTCTCCTGTAATGTGATTGGGTAATTTACTATTTTCTAACAGCACTTTACAAATTTCATCTAATTGTGTTTTCTGTTGGTTTATAACAGGGAATTTCAATTCTTTTTCCGAAGTTTTACCTACGTATGGTCCATAACTCAGCGCCGGACTTAATTCAAAACTGCCCTCATCTGCCGATGCGTAAAACCTATCAATGTTGTAGCCGCATGAAGTATTGCAGTTTGCAACTGCACCGCTCGGAAACTCCATTTGCCAGGATATACTTTCCTCAGTCTCCGAAAATCTGTCTTTATTATTTACAGTACCATATTGTGCTGTGACAGCAATTGGCTCTTCTCCCAAAACATAACGGCTCGCCTGAATGCAATAAACTCCTAAGTCCATCAAAGGACCTCCGCCTAATTTCTTATTCAGCCTCCATTCACTTTGGCTGTTTTTATCAACGATTGTTTTTTTATCAAGTGTATCATACGTTTTATAACCAAGTGATGCTTCTATAAACCGTACTTGTCCAAAAACTTTTTCTTGCCCTAATCTTTTAATTTCTAAGTGTGTTGGTTCATAATGCAACCGATAACCAACAGCCAATTGAACATTATTATCGTTACATGCTTTTATCATTTCTTCGCAGTCAGCAGCAGAAATGGCCATTGGCTTTTCTGTAATTACATTTTTACCTGCTTTTGCTGAACGGATTACAAAATCTTTGTGCAGACCACTAGGCAAAACAACGTAAACTAAATCTATGTCTTTGTTGTTGATTATTTCGTCGAAATTCTGATAATTATAAATGTTCTTTTCCGGGATATTATACTGTTTTTTCCATTTTACTGCTTTTTCAGGTGTGCCGGTTACTATTCCAGCTAAATGGCAATATTCGGAAACCTCAATTCCTGCGGCTAACATAGATGCATAATTTCCTAAACCGCAAAGCGCTATATTTAGTTTCTTTCCAGTATATGGTTTCTGAAGATTTTCCGGTTGTGTTATATAAGAAGGAAGCGCTGTCATAACAACAGTTGCTCCAACTCCTAAACCAAATTTATTGACAAAAGACCGCCTTGAAATGTTTTTCATAAATATACCTTTAAATTAATCCCGAAATTTATTAGTACACTCTTTTTAAAAATGTTACGCTTTTCTTTTTTTTGGATTATTAATTATGGTGATGGATAGGCAAAGTGTGTTTGCTTGGTTCCTCGCAATGACTTAGTTTGCGTAGCTTTGCTTTCCTAACAAGTTAAAAAACCTGTTAGGAGAACTAAACATCTCGTGTTCCCGTAATCCGCGTGAGGGATAGAAATAAGCTGCCGAAGCAGCATGGATAGCCCGACCGCAATAAAAAATGGGGCAACTCTAGATTATCTAAAGTAAGCCCCATTTTTTATTGCGGTCACGCCCAACTGATTTTGAAACGGAAATTTGAATTTATTTCGGATTAGTGGCTATGACAAATTTTAAGTTGTTCTTCACTCCTATCTGCAGTACATCGACCAAATCCTGTACCTGCAGGTTAAACGGAATTCTTACGACAACCGTTTGGTCTTTTTGAGTGTTTATTTTGGACATCAGTGTAGCTTCCAGCTCTTCGTAAGCAACGAGTTCCTTGTCAAGGTAGAATTTCTTGTCTTCGGTGACCGATAAACTGATGTATTGCTTGTTGGTTTTCTCGTTGGTTTTTGACTTTGGCAGTGTCATTTTGATTACGTTTGGGTTCGCCAAAGTGGAGATAATCAGGAAAAACAGCAGCAAAAAAAACATAATATCACTCAGGGACGACGTGGCGACCTCGGCGTGAAATCTTCTTTTTCTTTTGATTGACATGGCTTATGCTTTTTGAATGATATTCACGAATTCCAATATTTGCTTTTGCACTTTTAGAGCATAATTATCAATTTTCCCGTTCAGCAAGTGATAGGCGCTGTAGGCAATAATCCCTACGATTAAGCCAGAACCGCTACTAATCATTTTCTCGTACAAACCTCCCGAGATATTCCCGATACTGATATTTTCGGTCACCGAAATGCTGTAAAAAATCTTGATTACCCCAGAAATCGTCCCGATAAAACCAAGTGTTGGCGCGATACCAGCGATAAGTCCCAGCTGTCCAAGATGCTGTTCCATTTCGGCAATTTCGATATCGGCGGCGCGGTCCATATTCGATTCAATTTCGGTAATGGGACGGCCTATTAACAAGATTCCTTCTTTGATTACATTTCCGGAAGCGGTATTGGTTCTCTCGGTGATGGAACGAGCCAAATCGAAGTTTCCAGCTGTAAGGTGGTCTTTCACGTCACGCATTAAAAGCGGGTCTACTTTTGCCTTTTTGTTAATATACAAATAACGCTCTATGATGAGATAAAAAGTGTAAAACAAGAGGATTCCGATCGGGATTAAAAAAAATCCTCCTTTTAGAATGAATCCTAAAACAGAGATTTCGGTATTGGGAGCTATTTTTTCGATAACAACATTGGAAGCATTCGCAAGAGTATCGGCTTGTAATTGTATGAGATTAAACATATTTTATTCTGGGTTTATAATCATTAATTGTAAAAAATATTTCAATTTTGTAAAAAGTATTTTTCACTGTAATATTAAACTAAAAAAAGTAAAAAATATTTCAATCTGCAACTATTTTATCAAAAATTAATGAACTATCAAGAAACCACAAACTGGATGTTTAACCAGCTCCCAATGTATCAATTGCAAGGAGCTTCGGCTTATAAAAAAGACTTAACCAATATTCATCTGCTGGCGGAACATCTTGATAATCCTCATAAAAACTTAAACTGCATACACGTTGCAGGTACCAATGGCAAGGGTTCAACTTCCCATATGCTGGCATCCATACTTCAGGAAGCGGGATACAAAGTGGGGCTTTATACTTCTCCGCATTTAAAAGATTTTCGGGAACGAATAAAAATTAACGGTGCCGAAATCTCCGAAGATTTTGTTTGTGAATTCATCAATACACACAAAACATTTTTTGAAGAAAACGATATGAGTTTCTTCGAAATGTCGGTTGGATTAGCATTTGATTATTTTGCAAAAGAAAAAACGGATATTGCTATTATTGAAGTGGGATTAGGCGGAAGACTGGACGCTACAAACATCATCACGCCAATGGTTTCGGTAATTACCAATATTGGCATTGATCACGTTCAGTTTTTGGGTAACACTTTAGAATTAATTGCAACCGAAAAAGCGGGAATTATCAAACCTGAAGTTCCTGTGGTTATTGGCGAATATACTCCAGAAACCCAGCCTGTATTTTTGGCGAAAGCCAAAGAAAATAATGCCGAAATTTATTTTGCATCTGATTTAATTTCGGGAACATACCCTTCGGATTTAATCGGTGATTATCAGGAGCACAATAAAAAAACGGTTATACAGACGTTTAAAATTCTGAATGAGAAAACCAATTTTGAAGTAAGCAATGAAAACATAAAAGCGGGATTACTTAAGGTGGTAAAAAATACCGGTTTGCTGGGCAGATGGCAGCAATTGGGAGAAAATCCAAAAGTAATCTGTGACACGGCACACAACAAAAACGGTCTCGAAATTGTTTTGAATCAGATACAAAAAGAAACTTTTGAAAACCTGCATATTGTATTGGGAGTTGTCAATGATAAAGAGCTTGACGAAGTATTGCCTTTGTTTCCAAAAAATGCTGCCTATTACTTTTGCAGACCGAATATTCCGCGAGGACTTAACGCTTCTATGTTGCAGGAAAAAGCACTGCACTTTTCATTAATCGGAAAAACATATGATTCTGTAACCGAAGCCTACAGTGAGGCTCTGAATAACGCTGCAAAAAATGATTTTATCTATGTTGGCGGAAGCACCTTTGTTGTGGCTGAATTGCCGTTAAATAAGGAAAGTTAATAGCTGTTTATTTTTATATTACAATTCAAAAAAATTAAATTTCTAGTCAATTCAAAAATCATTCGGTAATACTCTTGCCTTTATTTTTGGGTAAAAACATTTCACTTTTCTGATGTGAACATACTTGAAATTTGATGAAAGCACTTTATCAATCTTTGATGAAAACAAAGATGTAATAATTAAAGATTCTTCTCTTAACTTAATTTCGGCGTAAAAATAATGTTCAAATATACTACGGCCCGAGTCTCCATTTGTTATTTTACTGGCTGTACCATAAATGACAATTTCATTAATTCGAGATTCTTTATAAAATATAGTTTTCCCATTTTCTGTTATACTTATTCCTGCAGCATCAATTTTGAAAGATTTATTTTTACTCGCAGCCGAATAATTTGAATGCAAATAGAGTGTCGGGATTAAATATGCCACAAAATATAGTATTAAAATTATACACGGAATAATGAAATAATTGAACTCATAATAAACTATAAATGCAATCAAAAACAATGTTAGTAACACCAAACCTATTAACATCTCAAAATGTTTCAGCGAAGTAACTTTAAATTCCATTTCTCTTTCGATTGTTTCTATTTACTCTTCCATATCTTGAGTTTCCTCAATATCCTCTCCTTTACTGCCTATTTTTACTTTTGGTTTGTCCTGTGTTCCGGTAACCGTCAGCGGAATTCCAATAATTCCCAATGGAGGTAATCCCAATCTCATTTTAATGTTTAATTTTCCATCAAGGCTTGATGTCCCTTCAATTCGAGGTCTGAAACCTGCAAATTTAAATTTGAATCGTTCAATGGTAATGATGTTGTTTTTCACGGTTGACTTGATAGCTACTTTGGACAGTTCCGGATTTTTTATCGATTCATAATCCGTAGAACTGCTCACCGCATTAAACATCTTCATTCCCTTTACTTTCACATCTTTTATAGACAGTACGCCTCCTCCAATTAATGATGGATAAACTGGAAGCATTTCTTGGTTTAACCTTCCTTTTATTTTATAATCGAGCGATACAATTCCTTCTGCATTTTCGGCAGCGCTTGCCATTTCCTTGAACATTTCCACTTCTTTATAAGCACGTTTTATATCAAAATCATTGGCTTTTATTTCATATTCAAAGACAGCTTTTTCAGGAGTTATTCCTTGATAAGCGGCATTCATAACCACATTACAGCCTATTAAGCTGAAACCGGTGTTCTGCATTACTATTTTTCCGTTTTTGGTTTTCACGGCTCCTTTTCCATCCTGAAGTATCAATCCCTGATAATTGATTTTGTGAGCCGTGGCATAAAACTGCAGATCAAGGTTAGACGGAATAAGAATCACGCCCGTCTTTTGTGCAGTAGGCAGTGGAGTATTAGCTACCTTAGTTTCCGCAGTTGCTGGAACCACTGGTGTGCTCGACATAAACTCATCAATATTAATGTACTTTGAATTTAACGTAAATGATCCTCTTAAAGTTCCCTTTTTGGAAGACATAAAATTAAACACATTTTTTAAATAGCCATTCAGCTTAAAATCAGACTGACCGTAAGAAGCCAAAAAGGTATTGAACGACATTTTATCCTGATTGAACCTGAAGATTCCCTCTTTTATCAATAATGATTTAGGCAAATATTCCGTTTGAACATTGATGTTTCGAAGCTCTAGCGTTCCTTTATTTTGCAACTTACTGTAGTCTCCTTTTTCAGCATAGCTTTGAATACCTTTCAATTCTAAATCAGCTTTTATAAACCCATCTACATCTAATCCTTTTTGGGAGAAAACTTTATATATTTTGCTGATATTTAAAGTCCCTTTAGCCTTAATATCATAATTCAGATCATCAAAATTTTTCAAACTGGCTTTTACCAAAAAAGGCTGTCCTTCAAAAGTAAAACCAGCAGGTTCCAACACAACCGAAAGATCATCATAAGTTCCCTTTTGATTGATTATCGTGGATATAATATTGATATCCGTAATTGGATTTGGGTAATATTGGGTTTTTACATATCCGTTTTTCAGATCCAGTTTCCCGTTTGTTTTTGGAAAAAGTCTTTGTTTTTGATCGTATTTCCCTTTGGCTTTCAAATCACTCACAAGCATTCCTTTTAATTCAATATCCGGAATTCCAAGTGCTCGGTTTAATTTCTCCAAATCAATGTTGGAATTCAACACCAAATCAACATCCGGCGTAGTCATTCCATTCATTTTCAATTGTGTCTTGAGGTAATTTTTTTCTATGTTTAAAGAAAGGCTTTTTGCATCCAGCTGTAAAAGTTCCGGATTCAGCGAAGGTACTTTGACAGCAATATCCATATTAAAATCAGAAACCGGAAAAGCACTTTTTTTATAATTTACAAATCCGTCTTTCAGCTTAAAATCCAGACTTAAATCAGGTCCGATGTTTTGTGACGCAATATATTTCCCCTTAACCGTAAGCAGTAAATCTACATTACCTTTTAACTCTGTGTCTTTGAGCCAAGTAATATATTTTGGCGGAAAAGCAGTAAAAAGATCATAAAGATTGCTTTTATTCGATTTTAAAAGAAAATCAATATCATAGCCATCTTTTAAGAAATCGAATTTTCCTTTAAAATCAACCAAAAACTTATTAATAGACAAGTCGTTTTCTTCAAAAACAAATGACAATGAATTGGTGTTTATTTTGGTAATCAAATCCCCATCTATTTTTTTGTTCATCAAGTAGGGTTCATTTGCATAAATGATATTCAGCTTTTCAATTTTCAACTTAGAGTGCAATTCAAATATTGCCTGACTCAAATCTCCATTACCTAAATAATTAAATCCTGTGGCATCTACATGAACATTAGTAGATTGGTCATCATAAATTAATTTAGCGTTATTGACTTCAATCTCCTCTAATTTTAATCCAGTCTCCGATTCTTCTTCTTTCTCCGCCGTTTCTTTTTCGGCTGCATAAACATTATAATTGGCCTCTCCCTTTTTATTGACTTTTATATTCACTAATGAATTCGAAAGGAAAATTTGATCAATTTTTATACTTTCTCCAAAAATCAAACTGCTTAAGTTAATTCCAAAAGCAATTTCATCAGCACTAACCAGTTTTTCATTTTGAAAAGGTGCAGATCCATTAAGATTGAATTTCGTCAAAGTTAAAGTCAGCGATGGAAAGTGTGTGAAAAAAGAAACTTGGGCATCCGAATAATTCAGCTCTCCGTTTAATTTTTCATTGGCTGTTTTTTTGACCTGCTCTTTTATTTTATCCGAAAAAATTAAAGGCGTAATAAACATAAGGGCTAATAAAACTACTAAAGTAATACCAGTATACTTTAAAATTTTAACCCCGATAGTTTTATAATTGGCTGCTGACATGTATTCGTGTAGTGAATTAATAAAAATGATAAATTTTGGCTATTGCAAATGAATGTTAGCCGTGTACGGTTTCGCTTTTACCGTAATTGGTAATGATCGAAGTTTCAAACTCAATCCATTCCTGCCAACGCTTATCGACATCAAAATTATCTTTGTATTTTCGGGCAAAGCCAAGGAAAGTGGTGTAATGTCCTGCTTCTGAAATCATTAAATCACGATAAAATTTAGCTAATTCCAAATCTTTTATATTCTCCGATAATACTTTGAAACGCTCACAGCTTCTGGCTTCAATCATAGCCGAAAACAGCAATCTGTCAACCAAAGCATCTTTACGGCTGCCATCTTTTTTCATGAATTTAAAAAGTTCATTTACATAAGAATCTTTTCGCTCCCTGCCCAATGTCAGGCCTCTGCTCTTTATTAAATTATGCACCAATTGAAAATGATCCACCTCTTCTTTTGCAATGACTAATAACTCGGTTACCAATTCTTCCAGTTCCGAATTGTACGCAATCAGACTAATAGCATTTGAAGCTGCCTTTTGTTCACACCAAGCGTGATCCGTTAATATTTCTTCAATATTGGTTTCTACAATATTTACCCAGCGCGGGTCGGTAACTAATTTTAAGCCAAGCATAAAGATTCTTTTTAGAACCGCAAAATTAGTGTTTTCCTATTGATTTCCCATCCGAAATGATGCTTTAACCGGCTAAATTGTATTATTTTGCATCATTATCCTAAATTATCATGACTCCTATCCCAACGCTTTTAATCATTGGTTTTGTATGGCCTGAACCCAATTCTTCTGCAGCAGGAGGCCGAATGTTACAGCTGATTGCTCAATTTCAGCAACAAGGGTATGCCGTTACATTTGCCAGTCCTGCTATGGACAGTGATTTTATGGTCGATTTAGCTTTACTGAATGTCGATAAAAAATCAATTGCTTTAAATTGTTCCAGTTTTGATGCATTTATAAAAGAACTGAATCCTACAGTTGTTTTATTTGACCGTTTTATGATTGAGGAACAATTCGGATGGCGTGTTGCCGAAAATTGTCCCGATGCTTTACGAATATTAGACACCGAAGACTTACATTGTCTGCGGCTGGCAAGACAAAAAGCTTTTAAAGAAAAACGCAATTTTGCTCTTGCTGACTTATTAAAAGAAGATGTTGCCAAAAGAGAAATCGCCAGTATTTTGAGATGTGACTTATCCTTAATGATCTCCGAATTTGAAATGGAATTATTGAAAATAACTTTCAAAATAGACGAGAAACTCCTTTATTATTTGCCTTTTTTATTAGACCCAATTTCAGAAACAACTTTTGAAAAACTTCCCTTCTTTGAAGAAAGAAATGATTTTATTTTTATAGGCAACTTTCTTCACGAACCTAATTGGAATGCTGTTCAATATCTAAAAGAAACCATTTGGCCTTTGCTAAAAAAACAATTACCAGATGCCAATCTAAATGTTTACGGCGCTTATCCTTCCCAAAAAGTAATGCAATTGCACCAGCCCAAAGAGGGCTTCCATATCAAAGGACGTGTAATAGATGCTAATGAAGTAGTACAGAACGCAAGAATTGTTTTGGCTCCATTACGTTTTGGCGCAGGCATAAAAGGAAAACTGATCGAAGCCATGCAATGCGGAACACCAAGCATTACTACCACCATCGGAGCCGAATCCATGCAAGGACATTTGCCTTGGAATGGGTTTATAACTGATGATGTAAACGAATTTACGGCAGCTGCCGCAAAATTGTACCAAGACAAAAAACTTTGGACAGCCGTGCAGCAAAACGGAATCGCAATTATCAATCAACGCTATTCGAAAGAATTGTTTGAAAATGATTTTGCTCTCAAAGTCCAATTCTTGCGTTCCAACTTACCGCAGCATCGTTTGGACAATTTCTTCGGAGCATTGCTTCAGCACCACACTTTAACCAGCACAAAATACATGTCACGCTGGATTGAAGCCAAAAACATCAAATAGGACTAATCCCGATTGCACAATAGCCCACGGATTATCCTGATCAGGCAGATTGACGCAGATTTTTTACTGTCCACTAAAATACTTTATAAAAAAAATCTGTGAGAATCTATAAAATCCGTGACATCCGTGGACCATTTACCGCTTTTTCAACTTAGAATCTTAGCAACTTAGTCTCTTAGCAGCTCAATTACCCCACTTAAACAGTATTAAAACCAATTTTATTGCAAATTTTTTATTTTTTAAAACACTAAATATTAGACAACTGAATGTTTTGTAAAAATAAAAAGCAAAATTTCTTTGAAAATGTTTTGCATAATCGAAAAACCAGTCTATATTTGCACTCGCAATCACAAAATGATAGCAACCTAGTAAAATAGGGCGATTAGCTCAGCTGGTTCAGAGCACCTCGTTTACACCGAGGGGGTCGGGGGTTCGAACCCCTCATCGCCCACCAAAAAACTCCTTAAGAAATTAAGGAGTTTTTTTATGCTCTAAATGGAACTGTCTAAGTCCATTAATTAGATAATTGGAATAAGCACAATGCTTCGGCTAACATTTGTTGAAAGTTAATTTATCCGCCATCAAAACGCTATTATAGTGCCCCTGACTAAGAGCTGATGTTAAGCTTATATCCTTTACCGCGAATAACAACAATGTTGATATTCGGATCAAATTCCAGTTTTTTTCTAAGTTTTGATATAAACATATCCAGACTGCGTCCCACAATAACACCTTCATCTTCCCATATCTCTTTTTGCAGTCGGCTTCTCTCTATGGTCTCGTTGGGAGACAATGCGAAAATGAGTAATACACGGGTTTCCGTTCCGGTAAGGTCTATTGTATTTTCATTTATTATGAGTTTCTGATTCTTCGCATCGAACAACACCGAGCCCAAAGTGAACATATTAGTATGCTGGGAGTCAGGTAAAGTTTTGCGTGGCTTAACAGATTTCAAATAAATAAAACCAATAAATGCTAAAAATGACAGACCTCCCAAAAAATATTCACTCTTTGCTGTAGTCAAACCATTCGATTTGAATTTAATGTTAATCATATAACAGGCGACGGGCTGTATTCTTCCTTTACAGGCTACAATATCATCTTTCTTATTTTTTGATATGGCATATCCATAGACTACGCTGGCGCTGCCACAGTTCAAAACGTTAACGATATAATCACTTGCGAGAGGGTCTTTGGCTAATAAACGCTGAGTAGTATTTACTAAAGAGTCCGTTTGAAAAGTTAGATTATTCTCAAACCTGATCTGGTACTCATTTTCAGCGATCTTTTTTACTGGAAGCACCCTTGATGTACTGTCGCCCGATTGTGAGAGTATCTCATGTCCGATCCTGCGGAGTAAAACTTCCCTCCTGGCGATATCAAAATCGTCACTGTCAGTTATACTGAAAGCTGCGCAGATTACAGAAATAAACAAAAGCAGCATGAATCCAAAGAGGTATCTGCCTTTACCGGACAGGAGATTTCGGCTATCAAGCATAGTGTCAATTTTTTATTTACAAAGTTTACATTTTTATTTACAATCCCAATCTCTCTATCCGAAAAATATCAAAGTAAATTCGCTGAACCAATTAAATAAAATATGAAAAATAAAAGAAATGTTTTGTACAGCCTGATGATCATGCTGGCAGGAGTAATCAATTTTCCCGCACAGGGCCAGCAAGAAAACAGCGCTCAGGATAGCGTAAAAATCAAAGATGCATCCACTTCACAAGGACCCAACGGTATCGTTCGTACCATCAAGCAAGATAGAAAGGGCAATATTTGGATTACTTCATGGGAGGGTGTTTTTAAATATGATGGAAAAACTTTTACTAATATCACCAGTAAAACGAGTTCGGCACGCTTCTTTTCTGTTTTAGAAGATCGAAAAGGAAATTTTTGGTTCGCTTCTATTGGTTCAGGGTTATATTATTATGATGGGAAATCCTTTCAAAATTTTACAACTAAAGATAGGCTTGCGAATGATCGGGTCACTAATATTTATGAAGATAAAACCGGGATTATCTGGTTCGGCACTGAAGGGGGAGCAAGCCGTTACGATGGAAAATCCTTTAGAAATTTAAAAATGAACGAAGCCCCTCCCGTTACTCAGGGTGATTCTGCCCATACTTCAGTTTACCAAAATCCGCTTCCAGAAAATCACTGGATGCATAATGATGTTAATGCTATCATTGAAGACAAAACAGGAAAATTTTGGTTTGGCACAAGGGGCAATGCCACCATTTATGATGGAAAGACATTTACCACTATAACCAATAACGGCAAACCTTTTAGGAATGTGCGTTCGATAATTCAGGATAAAAAAGGCAATATCTGGCTGGGCGGCACTGATGGTCTTTGGCGCTATGACGGAAAAACATTTACCAATTTTACTCAGAAGTTTGTTGGTTACATCTACGAAGATAAAAAGGGCAATATCTGGACTAGTTCAGAAAGCGCTAGTACCACTGGCTGGGCACTTTCCCGCTATGATGAAAAGTCATTGACCGATAAAAAGCCAACTGTAACTGAAATAACAAGTAAGCCTATGATTTTCGGAATTTTAGAAGATGACAAAGGAAATATTTGGTTTGGCGCATTAGATGGTGTGTATCGTTATGATGGAAAAACCATTACTGACTTTAAAAAAACAGCCGGTCTGAAGTAATAAGTATAGCAGAGTCTGAACTTCTGTACTAAAACAAGTGTCAAGTGTTCGATTGTGAGCCCTGATAGCCTGCCAAGAAACTCCTTAAGAGATTAAGGAGTTTCTTTGGCCTGTATTTTTGATCATTTTTTCAAAATTCTAATTTTTAAAAAACTGTAGATTCATAAAAAATTAATACTAGAAAAGTTTATTAATATTCTCTTTATAGGTTTGTCCAATTGGCACTTTATATTCATAAATTAATATCCTGTTGCCTTCAATCTGCTGGATTTTATTTTTAGCAACAATAAAAGATTTATGGGTTCTTATAAAATCAAGTTTTGGGAGGAGCTGTTCAAAATCTGAAATTTTTTGATGACTTACAATCATCTCGTTCTTTAAATAGACTTTGGTATAATGTCCATAAGCTTCTATAAACAATAAATCTGCAAAATGAATTTGATGGTACTTTTTATCACCTCGCAGGAAAAAGCTATTACTATTTGATTCCGTTTCCCTGGTTGACAATGCAGCTATGCCTTTCTTGTTTTGAGGACTATCGATTGTTTTGCTAATCGCTTTTATAAAGCGTTCAAAGCTAAATGGTTTCAGTAAATAATCAGAAACATTGAGTTCATAACCTTCTAAAGCAAATTCTTTGTAAGCCGTAGTAACAATTATTTTGGGCGGGTTTAGTAGTGTTTTTAGAAAATCGAAACCAGATAGTTTAGGCATGTTAATATCTAAAAACAACAAGTCTACCACATTTTCATTTAAAAACTGCATGGCTTCAAAGACGTTATAGCAATTTCCTTTCTTTTCCAAATGCGGCAAATTTTCGCAGTAGTTTTCAATAATGCGATGTGCAATAGGTTCATCATCAATAATTAAATAGTGAATCATGTCATTTCTATTTTAAGCTCTAATTTATAAACAGAATCTTTAACTTCAATTTTCATTTGATGCTTATTAGGATATAATAATTTTAAACGCTGTTTTAAATTCTGTATTCCAATACCAGCAGTTCCCCTGGATTCCTGTAGCTCAAAGTTATTTTCAATGTCAAAATAAATTATATCAGTATCAGTTTTTATATTAATATGAATATAAGCATCTTCTGTTAAGCTTTCTACCCCATGTTTAAATGCGTTTTCTAAAGGAACAATAAACATTAATGGAGCAATTTGATAATCTGTCCGCAGACTGTGATTAAAAACAATATCCACCCTTTTTTGATATCGTATTTTATGCAATTCAATGTAGTTCTTTAGATATTCTATTTCATCTCTTAACGGTACAACATCTTCTTTCCCCATATAAATGGTATAACGCATTATATCAGATAATTTTAAAACAACATTTGGTGCATCATCAGATTTCTCTATTATTAAACCATACAGATTATTTAAAGTATTGAAAAAAAAGTGCGGATTAATCTGGCTTTTTAATAACGATAATTCTGCTTTAGCTTTTTTTGATTCGACTGTTTTCAACCATTTCCATTGCTGATAAAACCAAGTTAAAAGCAATACAAAAAATGGAGCTGTTAAGATGATTTTAATTTCTTTTTCCTGCTGGAAGTAACTATTTACATCATCAATATAAACTCTTATATAGTAGAAATAACCTAAAGCTAAAACGTAAAAGCCAATTATAATCAATGCATGTTTTTTAAAATACGAAGGGGCTATAATGGAGAAAAAAGATAATCCAACACCAACTAGTCCCACGAAAGTTATTGGATTGTCAACTATTTTGGAATTCCTATCATTTATAATGATTACCAAAAAAATAATAATCAGGGCGACTAACTTTAGACTAGTATGTTTATGCTGCTTTAAAAACGAAAAATAATAAATAGGTAAAGAGATTAGTAACCAGCTAAAAATAAAACTCAGTGCATTGGCTAATATTGCCGAATTATCAATGTAAATAAAATCAAAATACAATAAAATAACCGCTACTATCCTTTGGATCAATAATCCATATATAAAGGCTTTGTACTTTTTAAGAAACTCAATCATGAGCCAAAATTAACAAAAATTGACTTTTCTGCGGTACAATGTGCACCAATTCACTTAAAACGATCACAAACACTATGTTTTTCAACTTCAAATAGGTTTGAAAACACGAATCAATTGTATGTGATTACTATTAACGGGTTCATGATAAATGTTTTACATCATTTTAGTTTACTGATATGTTTGCTGAAAATTATAAATATTTAAACTAAAACATTATGAAAGCCCATTTTAAAACTATGCTCTTGATGCTATTTGTAATCGTGCAAAATGTAGCGGCACAAGACACTAAACGTATACTGAATACCAAAGATAAAAAAGCCGTTGTAGCAGCAATAAAAACTCATATCGAGGAATCTTATATCGATTTAGAATTATCAAAAAAAATGATAATTGAACTGGATAGAAATTTAAAATCTGGTAAGTATACGAAAATCATAAGTCCTGATGAATTCTCTAAAACAGTAACCAAAGATTTACAAGATATTAGTAAAGACCTGCACCTAAAAGTTCAATATGAACCAGAGCGTATTGCTCAGGAAAAAAGTATTGTTTCTGAAGAAAAGCAATTAGAAATGGAGAAAAAAACGGCAATGCAAATAGCCGAAATTAATTACGGATTTACAGAGGTAAAAATTCTGGACGGAAATATTGGCTATTTAAATTTAACCCAATTTGCAGATATAAAATATGCTGAAGAAACTGCTGCTGCAACTATGAATTTCTTGAGCAATGCCAATGCAATTATTATCGATTTACGTTCAAATGGAGGCGGAGTTCCAAGTATGATGCAGTTATTATCGAGTTACTTTCTTGATGAAACCCCCGTTTTATTAAGTGATTTTTATGAACGAAAAACAAATACAAAAACACAGCTGTACTCATTTGCAAATGTGAATGGAAAACGAAGTACAAACAAACCACTTTACATTTTAACTAGTAAGCATACTTTTTCTGCGGCAGAAGCATTCACATACACTTTAAAACATTTAGACAAAGCCACTGTAGTAGGCGAGGTTACTAAAGGCGGTGCTAATAGAACAAAACGAATTAATTTAAATGACGAATTTACAATATCATTACCCTATATACAATCTATTCATCCAGTTACAAAAACAAACTGGGAAGGAAAAGGTGTTCAGCCAGACATAAAAACGAAAGAAACTGACGCTTTTGTGGTTGCTTATGTAGATGCCATTAAAAAAACCTTTAAAAGAAATAAGAATACTATATTAAACAAAATTGGTTACAATTTTTTACAAGAAAAATCGCTTGATGATGCTCTTATCGTATTTCAGGAGAATGTAAAATTATTTCCAAATGATTCAAATTCCTGGGATAGTTTAGGTGAAGCATATTTTGCAAATCATGATAAAGAAAATGCATTAAAATCATACAAAAAAGCTTTAGAATTAAATCCTAATTCAGAATCAGCAAAAGCAATGATCCAAAAACTAGTAAACATTAAATAAAAAAGAAGCTAGTTGGCGGTAATTAAAACTAATTGAACAATGAAAAAAAACATAATTAAACTTTTAGCACTGGCATTTGTAATATTCTCAAATGCTTGCAATACCAAGAAACCAGAAACAAAAAAGAATAATTCTTCGATAGAGGAAAATCTATACTTTGGGTATAAGCCTCCAGGACTA
This sequence comes from uncultured Flavobacterium sp., assembly GCA_963511795.1. GTDB lineage: Bacteria > Bacteroidota > Bacteroidia > Flavobacteriales > Flavobacteriaceae > Flavobacterium. Next base: position 16,971 of record CAUPKP010000050.1, read on the forward strand.
AATCCTGAAGTTTTTGTTCCTAAAAAGAATACTTCTGAAGATTGGAAACTAGGGAACGGGGACTCTTTGGATATGGAAGAATTTTACTTCACTTACTCAGGTAATTACCCTTTTCAGCCTGCCTTTGTTGTTTATCGACAAGAAGAAAATTATTACAGAGCCAGTAAATATACTTTTCACCCCAGTGGTGCTAAAAATAGCAACATCTTATACTCAAGGCATAACTATATTGAACGTACAGATTCTGGTTGGTCAAAGCTAAAAAGCCTAGGCCCAATGTTTGACAGCAAAGATTTGGGCATTATGGTATTGTCAATATCCGCTAATGG
>CAUPKP010000051.1:0-16963 GCA_963511795.1 uncultured Flavobacterium sp.
ACACTAAACTTACCACTTTCAAAAACAGAAACTATTTCTCGTTTAAAATCTTCTGAATAACGTCGAAACTTTCGAATATTCTTTAAATTTGCTTTCATATAAATTGACTTTTGTGGTCAACCTATATCAGGGACGTACAGTATTCTGAAATCTGCTGTCTGACTTCTGCAATCTAAAACCCTACCGCTTTATCATCTCCTCTAAAATCGGCTCCGCCCTCCAGTTTTCCATCAGGAAGAACCAAAATCGAATCTACTTTGCCAATTACAGGAGTTGTTTTTTCATTGATGATATAACCTTTGGTTTTTAATTTTTGAAAAGTGTTTTCATCGAAAGTCTTTGGTTCAAATGTAATGACATCGGGCAGCCATTGATGGTGAAATCTAGGAGCGTTTACTGCTTCCTGCATTCCTAAATTGTATTGATAAACATTGAGAATCGTCTGCAATACCGAAGTTATAATGGTTGAACCGCCAGGTGAACCAACGACCATAAAAAGTTTTCCGTCTTTCTCTACAATTGTAGGCGTCATGGAACTCAGCATTCTTTTTTGAGGAGCTATGCTGTTAGCTTCATTTCCGACCAATCCAAACATATTGGGTTCTCCGGGTTTGGTACTAAAATCATCCATTTCATTGTTTAGAAAAAAGCCTAATTCGTCACAGTAATACTTTGATCCATAGCCGTCGTTTAAGGTTGTAGTTGCTGCAACAGCATTTCCAAATTGATCTACGATAGAGTAATGAGTTGTCTCGGTACTTTCGTTATAAATTACTTTTCCTTCCTTAATTTCAGAGGATAATGTGGCTTTATCTAAATTAAAACTAGACATTCTTTGTTTTAAATAATCATCAGCCATTAAGCCTTTCAAAGGGATTTTTACAAAATCAGGATCGCCTAAAAAATAGCTTCTGTCTGCGTAAGCGCGACGCTCGGCTTCCACAATTATCTGAATCGATTCTGCCGAATTATGCCCCATTTTAGAAAGGTCGTAAGGCTCGATCATTTTTAAAATTTGTGCCAAACAAATTCCGCCACTGCTTGGAGGCGACATCGAAATAACTTTTAGATTTTTATATTTAAAAGATAGGGGAGTTCTCCATTTAGCCTCATATTTGGCTAAATCTTTAATCGTAATAATTCCGCCTTTTTCTTGAAGGTACTTTACTAATGTTTTCGCTGTTTGTCCTTTATAAAATTCATCTCTTCCATTTTTGGTAATTCGTTTAAAAGTGGTAGCCAATGCAGGATATTTGACTGTGTCATTTTCTTTGCTGTCAGTAGGGAATTTGATGTTTTCTCCGTTGGCTTTGATAATAGCTTCTCTATAATTAGCCAGTGAGCGTTCTTGTTTTTTGGTAACAATAACTCCTTTTTCGGCTAATGCAATAACTGGTTTCAAAATTTCAGATATTGGCATTGAACCGTATTTTTCATGGACAGCAAAAACTCCAGCGATAGTTCCAGGAACTCCAATTGCAAGTGCACTTTCGGTACTTTTTCCTTTAATTATGTTACCGTATTTGTCAAGAAACATATTTTTTGTAGCCGCCAATGGTGCTTTTTCACGATAATCCAATGAACCAATTTCTCCATTTGCTTTGCGGAAAACCATAAACCCGCCACCGCCAATATTGCCAGCATAAGGATAGGCTACAGCCAAAGCTAATTCAGTTGCTATCATGGCATCAAAAGCATTACCGCCTTTTTGCATAATTTCGATACCAATTTTAGAAGCTTCTTCACGAGCCGAAACCACCATGGCTTTGTCTGCAATAAGCCCAGTGAAAGCTTTGGTTTGCGCAAAACAAAATGTATTTAAAAGAAGGAATAGCAGTAATATTTTTTTCATAATAATTCTAATTTTTGGCGGGATTCAATTCGAATGTCTTCAAAAAAAGTGGTGAATTCTTGTTCAAATTCGGTGTAGTATTCAATAAGCTCGTTAGGTGAAAACCGCATTTTGGACTCATTTTTGGTTCGGCTGTCCATTTGTGTAAGGATTCTACTGATTCCTTCAACAGTTTGATAACTTACCAGCCAATTGAATTCGATCATATACGGCATCATTCCTTTGGTTCTTTCCGATAAAAAATCATGATTATCACGTAAAGATTGGTAAAACCGATCAGTAAAATCTGCCAGACTTTCATCTGAATAATTATTCCAATTTTTAGCCAAAAAATGATCATAAAAAACATCAATAATTACACCAGCATAATGATGATACTTCTCGTGTAATCGCTTAGTACTTTTTCTGAAAACAGGATGAGCATCAGTATAAGTGTCAATAAAACGATGCAGAATAATACCCTTTTGAATTTCCAAAGGATAAGTTTCAAACTGTTTCCCCCGAATTCCATCAGCCATAAAATTCCCGATTTTTATCAAATCATTGTCTCCTGATAAATAGATATGGGCAAGGAAGTTCATTTTTTTGGTGAGTTGCTGAGTTTACTCTTGTAAATGTATAAACTTTTTAATTGATTATTTCAAAAATAAAAACCGTCAAACAATTGCTTCATTTTTTTGGAGTCTTGGTGATTATAGGTTTTAAGAACCTGATTTTAGAAAAACTTAGTGTCTCAGCATCTCAGAAACTCAGCAACTTTTTTATATTTGTAATAAAATAACCATTTAACAATATAAAATGACTTTAATAAAATCAATATCCGGAATTCGAGGAACGATCGGCGGGAAAGTAGGGGATAATTTAACTCCTGTTGATGCTGTAAAATTTGCTTCGGCGTATGGAACTTGGCTGAAAAATTATTCCAAAAAAGATAAACTCACAGTTGTAGTAGGCCGTGATGCCCGTATTTCGGGACCTATGATTCATAATTTGGTTATCAATACGCTTATTGGTTTAGGAATTGATGTAATAGATTTAGGTTTATCGACGACTCCAACAGTTGAAATAGCAGTTCCATTGGAAAAAGCGGATGGCGGAATCATTCTGACAGCTTCGCATAATCCAAAACAATGGAATGCATTAAAATTATTGAATGAAAAAGGAGAGTTCTTGAGCGCTGCTGCTGGAGAAAAAATTCTTGAAATTGCAGAAGCCGAAGCTTTTGATTTTGCGGATGTAGATAGTTTGGGTGAAATCACTGTAAATGATGCTTATATGGATATTCATATCGACGAAGTCTTGAACTTGCGATTGGTAGATGTGGAAGCTGTAAAAGCAGCGAAATTTAAAGTTGTCGTAGATGGCGTAAATTCGTCTGGAGGGATTATTATTCCTAGATTATTGGAATTGATGGGCGTTGAAGTAGTGAAATTATACTGCGAACCAAATGGTCATTTTCCTCACAATCCGGAACCTTTGAAAGAGCATTTAACGGATATCTCTGAGTTGGTAGTTAAGGAAAAAGCGCATTTAGGAGTTGTTGTTGATCCGGATGTAGATCGTTTGGCTTTTATTAGCGAAGATGGTGAAATGTTTGGTGAAGAGTATACTTTGGTAGCTTGTGCCGATTATGTTTTGAGCAAAACTCATGGAAATACGGTTTCGAATATGTCATCTTCCCGTGCTTTGCGTGATGTGACCAATCAACACAACGGAAGCTATGAAGCTAGCGCAGTAGGCGAGGTAAACGTAGTGGAATTAATGAAAAAAAACAATGCTATCATTGGAGGAGAAGGTAATGGAGGAATCATTTACCCTGAATCGCATTATGGTCGTGACAGTATGGTGGGCGTGGCTTTGTTTCTAACTCATTTGGCAAATAAAAAAATGTCAGTTTCGGCTTTGCGTGCTTCTTATCCTGAATATTATATGAGCAAAAACAAAATTGAGCTGACTCCGCAAATTGATGTTGACGCGATTCTCGTTGCAATGACTGAAAAATATAAAAATGAAGATATCACGACAATAGACGGAGTTAAAATTGACTTCGCAGATAACTGGGTTCATTTAAGAAAATCAAATACAGAACCAATTATTCGTATTTATACAGAAGCTTCAAGCCAGAAATTGGCAGATGATTTGGCTCTACGAATTATTGATGAAATAAAAGCTGTTGCTGGAATATAAATTGAAACCCGACGAGAGTCGGGTTTTTTTATACTTTGTCGGGATGACTGGATTCGAACCAGCGACCCCTAGCACCCCATGCTAGTAAGCTACCAGACTGCTCTACATCCCGAATTTTTGGATTGCAAATATATTTTTTTGCTGAAAATAAAGAAAATAATAGCGCTATTTTTTAAAATTTTATTTGAATTATTTTGAAGTCATTATTTGAATTTAAAACTATGATTTCAAATTTTACTGCAAATTTTTCTCAAATAGATTTTTAAACTTATATTAAAAACATAGACTTAAAAGAGATTGAAAATGACAATAGTTCTTGTATATTATTAAAAAACTTTTAAAAATGAAACATTTGTGTGTTTGTATTTCTATCATAAAGCAATATATTTGGAACCAAATTAAATTGAAATGGTTTCAACAAAAGTTACTACACAGCTAGAAAAATATTTTCAGCAATTTAGAGACAATATTATCGGAATTGAGCAAGAGTTTGAATCTCCTTATGGTCAGCAAAAAATCATCTATACGGATTGGACAGCAAGTGGCCGTTTGTATCGCCCGATTGAAGAGAAACTGATGAATGATTTTGGTCCTTTTGTTGCTAATACGCATACCGAAACAACTGTTTCCGGAACGGCAATGACTAAGTCCTATCATCACGCACGTCATATCATTAAGCATCATGTCAATGCCAATTCTGACGATGTTTTGATTACGGATGGAACAGGAATGACTGGCGTTGTAAATAAATTTCAGCGTATATTAGGATTAAAAGTTCCTGAAAATCTAACAGAATATTTCAATATTCCAGCAGAAAAAAAACCAATTGTTTTTATTTCTCACATGGAACATCATTCTAATCAAACCTCATGGCTGGAAACCATTGCCGATGTGGAAGTAATTCCATCATGTGAAGAAGGTCTTTTTAGTCTTGACAATCTTACTATTTTATTAGAAAAATATAAGGATAGATCATATAAAATTGCTTCAATAACTTCCTGTTCTAATGTTACAGGAATTAAAACGCCATACCATGAAGCGGCAAAACTCATGCATAAGCATAATGGCGTTTGTTTTGTTGATTTTGCCTGTTCTGGCCCTTACGTAAAAATTGATATGCATCCCGAAGATCCAGAATCATATTTGGACGCGATTTTCTTTTCGCCTCATAAATTTCTGGGAGGTCCCGGCACTTCTGGAGTTTTGGTTTTTAATAAAAAATTATACCACAACATGATTCCCGATTGTCCTGGCGGAGGTACCGTTTCCTGGACAAATCCATGGGGTGAGCATAAATATATTGACAATATTGAAGATAGGGAAGATGGTGGAACTCCAGGATTTTTGCAGGTTATTAAAACAGCTTTGGCAATTCAGCTGAAAGAGCAAATGGGAATCGAAAATATTCTTAAGCGTGAACACGAAATTGTTGAATACGTTTTTGATGCATTGGGGAATATTCCAAATATCAAGATTCTTGCTGGACAGCATCATGATCGTTTGGGCGTGATTTCATTTTTTATAGAAGATTTACATTTTAATTTGGGCGTAAAACTATTAAACGATAAATTTGGAATCCAAACCAGAGGAGGATGCAGCTGTGCCGGAACATACGGACATTTTTTATTGCATGTCGATCAGGAAGCTTCGAATAAATTAATTGATGAAATCAGTTTAGGAGATTTAATGAGAAAACCGGGATGGATCAGAATGTCTATACACCCAACTACTACAACTGCCGAAATTGAATATGTCTGCAACAGTATAAAATCTTTGGCTGAAAGCCATAAAAGCTGGTCATTAGATTATGATTATGATAAAGTAACTAATGAGTTCATTCATAAAAACGCAAATGCTTTAGAAGACACATTAGTACAGAATTGGTTTTCTTTTTAAAGATTCTGAGATTCTAAGAAACTAAGATTCTAAGACATAAGAAATAAAAAAATCATTTAATCCAATTAAGTTTACCTTGGATAAGTGATTTTTTTAAATTCTGAAATCTGAATACTGCAATCTAAAATCTTATTTTCTGTATTTCCATCTTTTATGTGTCCACAAATAAAATTCTGGTGCTTCATAGATTTGTTTTTCCAGAAGATGCAAATATTGATCAGTGAGTTCGAAGTTTGGAACTTCTTTTGGATTGTCCGAAAGAAGTTCGAGAGTTGCCTCATAATGACCTCGCTTTACTTTTTTGGTATTGAGATAAACAAGGTTCATATTGTATCTTTTGGACAGCATTTCGGCACCGACGTGAACTGGTACATCAATTTCCATAAACTTTGACCAATGCAGGGCCGCTTTTGCCTTAGGAGACTGGTCGCTTGCAAAACCGTATAAAGCCAAAACATTGTTTTTATTATTATTAATTATTGTAGGTACAGTTTGTTTTGTCGTGATTAATTTGGCATTGAACCTGGAGCGGATTTTATGCACCAATTTATCAAAATAGGGATTTTTTAATTGTTTGTAAATCCCATATGCAACAAAGTCTGAATAATAATTCATGGATATAATCCATTCATAACTAGCATAATGAGAACATATAATTGCAACGCTTTTGCCTTGTTTTTCTATCTCTTTGTACATATCAATGTTTTTGAAAACAAATCTCTTACAGATTTCTTTTTTAGATATGTTCATTGTTTTTATCGTTTCCAAAAACATGTCGCACATGTGATGGTAGAATTTTTTTTCTATAATTAAGCGTTCTTTATCTGTTAGCTTAGGAAATGCCAAAGCCAGATTCTCACGAACGGTTTTTTTACGGTATCCAATAATTCTGTAAACAAAGAAATAAACAATATCAGAAAACAAATATAGTAGTCTAAAAGGAAGCATTGAAATACCCCAAATTAGGGGATAGGCTAGTAGATATACGAGGTACTGCATGTAGTCAAAATTTATACAAAGATAAATAAATAATATTTTCTTTATATTCTTTCAGATTCAGAATTCCTTGTATGGTTCAATTTGTATTGAAAGGCTATCGTTTATGTTTCCATCTTTTATGAGTCCATAAATAATATTCCGGAGCTTCATAAATTTGCTGTTCAACCAGTTTTAAGAACCGGTCTGTAATTTCATAGTCAGGTATGTCTTTAGTATTTTCGGCAAGAACTTCCATAGTAGCTTCATAATAACCGCGTTTTACTTTTTTTGTTTTTAGAAAAACTACATTCATGTCATATTTTTTGGAAAGCATTTCGGCTCCTGTATGAACAGGAACTTCAATTCCCATGAATTTTGCCCAATGGTACGCACAACTTTCTTTTGGGGATTGATCGCTGGCAAATCCATAAACTGACAATGTTTTGTTTTGACAATTCTTTTCGATAGTAGGAATTGTTTCTTTTGTAGTTATCAAATGTGCATTAAACTTAGAACGGATAGTATGAATTAATTTGTCAAAATAAGGATTCTTAATTTGTTTGTAAATTCCAAAACTTTGAAATTCAGTGTAATAATTCATTGATATAACCCATTCGTAGCTGGCATAATGAGCGCACATTATTGCAATACTTTTTTCTTTTTTCTCTAAATCTGCATAAACTTCAAAGTTCTTAAAAACATATCTTTTGCAGATTTCTTCTTTGGAAATATTCATTGTTTTTACCATTTCCAGAAACATATCGCATAAATGATGGTAAAATTTCTTCTCAATAATTAATCGTTCTTTATTCGATAAATGAGGCAAAGCCAAAGCGATATTAGCACGGACTGTTTTTTTTCTATAGCCAATAATTAAGTATAGAATTGTATAAACAAAATCTGAAAAAAGATATAGCAGCCGAAAAGGAAGGACTGATATTACCCAAATAAGAGGATAGACAAGTAAGTATACGAAGTATTGCATGCATTCAAAATTTATGTAAATCTAAATAGATAGTATTCTTTATTCTTTAAAACTTAAAATTTGGTATTATCGTAGGGATCTATGAATTGATTTAAAATATTATCTCTTATGTTTCCATCTTTTATGAGTCCATAAATAATATTCTGGTGCTTCATGAATTTGTTGTTCTACAAGTTTTAAGAACTGGTCTGTGATTTCATAATTAGGTATTCCTTTTGCATTTTCAGTTATGATTTCCATTGTTGCTTCATAATAACCCCGTTTCACTTTTTTTGTTTTTAAGAAAATTACGTTCATATCGTATTTTTTTGATAACATCTCGGCACCAGTATATACAGGCACTTCAATACCCATGAACTTTGAAAAATGGTTGGAAGCATTCTCTTTTGGAGACTGGTCGCTTGCAAAACCGTAGGTTGAAAAGATTTTGTTTCTGTAATTATTTGCTATTGTCGGGATGGTTTCTTTAGTTGTAATTAAAGTTGCGTTATACTTGGAACGAATAGAATGCACTAATTTATCAAAATAGGGGTTTTTAATTTTTTTGTAAATTCCATATCCTTTAAATTTTGTATAATAGTTCATGGATACAACCCATTCGTAACTGGCATAATGGGCGCACATGATAGCTACACTTTTATCTTGTTTTTCTAGTTCTGCGTATAATTCAAAATTTTTAAAGACATATCTTTTACATATTTCTTCTTTGGAAATTGACATGGTTTTTATCATTTCCAGAAACAAATCGCATAAATGATGATAAAATTTCTGCTCAATAATTAATCGTTCTTTATTCGATAAATAAGGCAGAGCCAAAGCAATATTATCACGTACTGTTTTTTTTCTGTAACCAATAATTCGGTATAAAATAATATATACAAAATCTGAAAAAAAATATAATATTGGAAAGGGAAGCATTGAAATACACCATAAAAAGGGGTAGACAATTAGATAAACAAGGTATTTCATTCTTTTAATTTGGCCAAATATAGTTTATAAATTTACCTTTAAATATACTTTTTGGGGATATTTAATCATTTAGGTTATATAATGATGTTAAATCTTTTTTAAAAATAAGAATTACCTTTAATTGATTACTTGTAGTAGCATTTGTAAATTAAATAATAGTTAGATTTACAGTAAATTTTTAAAAACTTTTTTATTTATGAATATTATTTTGATTGCAATTATTGTTGCTAATGTATTAATCAGTTACAAAGGATTTAATGACTTTTCTTTTTTTAGAAAATATGAATTTCACGTAGGCAGTATCCGCGCTGGAGAACAAATCAGAATGCTTTCATCTGGATTTCTGCATGCAGATATGGGGCATTTATTTTTCAATATGCTGACACTTTATTTTTTTGCTCCAGTGGTTTTTAGTTTTTTGGGAAGCTTTTCATTCCTTTTGGTATACTTCGGCAGTTTAATTTTTGGCAGTTTACTGACTATGGTATTCCATAAAGATGATTATGGTTATAGGGCAGTAGGAGCTTCGGGAGCTGTAACAGGCGTTTTATATTCTGCTATTTTATTACAGCCCGATATGATGCTGGGAATCTTTTTTGTAATTCCAATTCCTGCTTATTTATTTGGAATTTTATATCTATTGTATTCAATATATGGCATGAGAGCTAAGAATGATAACATAGGTCATACGGCTCATTTTGGAGGAGCAATAGGAGGGTACCTGATTACGCTGTTAAGAAATCCCGAATTAATACAAGAACATACGTTAATGACCGTTTTATTAGCAATCCCAATCGTTATTCTTTTTGTTATGGCAAAAATGGGTAAATTATAAAAAAATAATTTAAATTTAATAAGTATGAAAAAGTCGATTGCAATCTTAGCCTGTTTTTTTACTATACTGATGTATAGCCAAGAAGTAAAACCAATTCCTCAAATAAATGTTTCGGGTGAAGGAAAAATTAAAGTTATCCCAGATCAGGTTACAATAATAACAGCTGTGGAAACGAAAGGAAACAATGCCAAAGATGTAAAAAAACAAAATGACCAGCAAATGGAAGCTGTTTTGAAATTAATAAAAAACATGAACTTGCCATCAGCAGATTATAAAACAAAAAGAGTTTCATTGAATCCGCAGTATGATTATGAAAAAAAGAAACATAGTTACAATGCTGTACAAACGATTGAAATCTTATTAAGAGATTTATCAAAGTATGATGAGCTGATGGAAGGATTAGTTGATCAGGGAATTAATAGAATTGACAATGTTACTTTTCAGTCATCAAAGCTTGCCCAATATCAAGGCGAAGCGCGAAAACTGGCTATGAAAGATGCAAAAATGAAAGCAGAGGATTATGTGTCTGTTTTAGGGCAAAGAGCTGGTGTTGCTATAACTATTACAGATAATACACAAATCTATTATCCTCAGCCTGTATATGCGATGAAATCAACTGCGATGGAAGCTGACAGTGCGTCTCCAAGACAAACAATGGCAGCGGGTGAGATTGAGATTACCGCCAATGTGAATGTTAGTTTTAAATTGGAGTAAGTTTAAAAAACCTTAGAAATTAAAAATCCCATCTCATTGTAAAATGAGATGGGATTTTTTTGTTAGTAAAGCAAAAAAAAACGTTTCAAACAATTGAAGCGTTCTGGTGGGGAGTTTAATATATTTGAACCTAAACTCGTCAGCCCTAAATTTTCAGGGATTTTATTTTTTTAAATTGCCTTACCCCACGATGTTGCCATAAAACTAAAAATGCCAACTTTTGATCTCTTTTTAGAATGTTAACTAGCTTTAAATGATTGATATAATCATTTTTTGGAAATCAAAAACAAGTAACCCTTTTTGATAAAAAGAAAATAATTACCAGCCTTAACTTTTTGTGGCAAAATTGGAGGCAGCTTCAGTTTAAAGTGAATGCTGTAATCTATTTTTAGAAATCAAAAATATGGAATTTTTAGATATGTTGATAAATTCTGATTTAATATTTTTTTATTTGTTTTCTATTCAGAAATTAGCATCCTAGTGTTTATAGGGGGTTGCAGATCTTTAGGTACAAATAAGGTACTAGTCTGGACAAAATAAAACGAAACAACAACGAACAAAATTTTATTCATTATCCCAATTGAAGGACAAGATTTTTTTAATTTATGGGATTATCTTTTTTAAGAACACATTTACCCAGTGGTTGATGCAAGTTTATTAAATATTTTTGGCAACAGAGGCTATTTGTTTAGATTTTATAAGATGACAATTAAAGAGCAATTTGCAAACCATATAATCTAGTATTTAAAGAAACAGGAATGTTTTTAATTAAATTTTGAATTTTTATCAAAATAATGTCTGTAGGTGTGATTTTACATATGTAACTAAAAAGCGTCCATTATTTTAATATAAAGCGCAACTATTATTTATATCTATTATTTTTTTAAATCGATTGCGAATTTGCCCCCTTAATTTTACTGATTTATCCCTATTCATACTTCCTACTTAACATTACTTTGCAACTATTATAATGATTGAATATCAGTATAGTAGTTGGAAATGACTTAATTTTTAAATTTAGTGACAATAACCCATTTATAAAGTATGAATTATGAAATTTTGATCGTAGATGATATTCCAATAATTGTGGACGGCTATATTAATCTATTATCAGAAACTGATTTTCAAAAAAGAAAGCCAAATTTTATAAAGAGCCATAATTGTGAAGATGCCTACAACAAAATATTTTTATATCTAAAACAACAAGTCAATATTAATTTAGCTTTATTAGATATCAGTCTTCCTTCCTATAAAGAGTTTAATATTAATGATGGTGTAGATTTGGCTTTACTCATTAGAGAAAAGTTTACAGATTGTAAAATAATAATCCTTACAATGCATAGTGAACCCTTAACCGTAGATAGAATAATAAAAAAAATTAAACCTGAAGGATTCTTTTATAAAAATGATATAACCTCTGAATCATTTCTATCTATTTCCAAAAAAATTATAGATGGGAATATATACCAAAGTAAAGCAATCATAGAATCACAAAGAGACATATTAAAAAAAAATATAAATTGGGATATTTATGACAATGAGATATTAATCTTAATTTCTAAAGGAGTTAAAACTACTGATCTCCCAAACTACATTCCTCTTTCTATGAGTGCTATCGAAAAAAGAAAAGCTAACATAAAAGATCAGCTTTTAGAAGGCAAAGGCAGTGATAAAGATCTGGTTAGTAAAGCTAAAATAATAGGACTGCTTTGAATTCAAGTTGCTTGAAACATCAAGTAGTCAAATAAGAAATAAATAAAAATACAGCTTAACTTTTTTTGTTTGTTTGCAAATTTAGAATAGGAAATGCAGTATTTACAAGAGTCGTAAGTATTGGAATAAAAATAGTTGCATTTTATTTATTTTGAAGTATATTCTTTGGGTTTTGTTTTTCTTTATCCTGAACAATTATATTTGCCTAATAAAAACGCCCCAAATGAACCAATAAAATTTTTTTAATCGTATTATGAATAATTTGAATTTACAGCCGTGCCACAGTACTCCCGAGGAAGTGGCTACACTTCTATATGTTTTCAATAGTGTTTATCCTATCAGTGATATTTCTAAAAAATTTCTTACCGAAAATAGTTATCCATTAAAGTTAAGAAAAGGTAAGAAATTGCATAAATCAGGTGAAATTTGTAATATGATTTATTTTGTAAATAAAGGTGCAATTCGAGGTTACGTAAAAGATTCTAATAGGGAAATTACCACTTGGATTACGGTAGAGAATGAATTGGTGGCATCGATTCATAGTTTTATATTGCAAATCCCAAGTGAAGAGAATATGGAAGCAATCGAAGATTCGGATCTTTTAGGGATGAAGCATTCAGATTTACAGCTTTTGTATGATATTGAGCCGGAGTTTAATATAACAGCTCGAAAGTTTTACGAAATACACTATGCTCAGGCCGAAATCAGAGCTTTACTAGGACGACTAAGTAAAGCCGAAATCAAGTACGAATATTTTCTAAAAGCTTATAAACACCTCTCTAACCGAATTCCGTTAAAGTACATAGCCTCTTTTTTGGGTATTAATCTTGAAACGTTAAGCCGTGTCCGCAGCCAAATTCGTAACACATCTGAAAAATAAACTTTGATAATTGTCAAATAGTCTAATTTCACTTCCACTCTTGTTAATATAAATAAGCATCTTTCTAACCTAGTTATGTTTAGGCGTATAATCTTGTTTTACTTATTAATATTTAACTTTATTTTTTTTCGTAGGTAAATTCGTTATATCTCTGAAAAATAAAGTTTGACATTTGTCAAATAATCACTTCTCGTTTTTTTTTAAGACTTTCTACTTGTTATGTTTAAAGGTTTGTAAGTGAGTTATTTGCGTATTTATTTTTGAGATCCTAGATCTTGTTACTCTTCTCAGCCTGTATTTGCACAGTCAAAACTGTTAAAATTTTAACTATACTTTTAGCCTACAAAATCCAATTATTGTGCCTCAAAATAATAGTTTATGAGAAAAATTTACACTTTACTACTTTTTATTTGCCATTGTTCAGATTCAGACGTTTTTATTACCACTTGGAAAACCGATAATGCAGGTTCTTTCCATGGTACTTCTATTACTATTCCAACTACAAGAACAGGATGGAAACCTAGTATGTCAGCAATAAGTTTTAATTAATATAAGCAAAATAAATGCAATGTTTCTTATAACAGCCAGTTGGCATGCGAGCAAAAATGCAGTCTAAGCTATGAAAAACTACCTTAACTGTTATTCCACTTTTTATTAGTTTTTCTATTATTAACAATAAAACACTTTATAATGTATGAATTATGAAATTCTGATTGGAGATAATCTTCCAATAATTGTAGACGGCTATATTAATCTGTTATCAAAAACTGTTTTTCAAGAAAACAAACCGAACTTTATTAAAAGCCATAATTGTGAAGATGCCTACAACAAAATAAAACGGCAAGTAAATATTAATTTAGCTTTATTAGATGTTAGTCTCTCTCCTTATAAAGATTATAATATTAATAATGGTGTAGATTTGGCTCTGTTAATTAAAGAAAAGTTTACAGATTGTAAAATAATAATTATTACAATGAAAAGTGAACCCTTAACCTTAGATAGAATCATAAAAAAAATTAAACCTGAAGGACTCTTTTCTAAAAATGATATAACATCTGAATCATTCCCATCTATTTTCAAAAAAATTACCGATGGAAATATATATCAAAGTAAAAGAGTTATAGAAGCCCAAAGAGAATTATTTAAAAAAAATATAAATTGGGATATTTATGATAAGGAGATTTTAGTCTTAATTTCTCAGGGAGTTAAAACTATTAACCTCCCAAACTATATTCCTCTTTCTATGAGTGCTATAGAAAAAAGAAAAGCTAACATAAAAGATCAACTTTTAGAGGGAAAAGGCAACGACAAGGATCTAGTTAGTAAAGCTAAAAAAATAGGATTGTTATAATTTCAAGTTGCTTGAAACATTAAGCCGGATGAAATAATAATTTTATAAAAACGGCAGCAATATTTTATCTCTGGAATTTGAAACTAAACGACTCTTTACTCAAAGTGCAGTCGTTTGTTTTGCGAGAGACTAAACCCCTTTTTTTCATTTCAGTCGAGAATGAAATTAGAATCTTTAAAACTTTTTAAAATTGAACTCACATTTTACTTTGGTGCATATTCTATATGTAAAAGAACATGATTTGAGCTTACACTTCTTTTAAGATCTTTATTCTTTCTGCTTACATATTTGTATTAAAACTTTGTGGCAGCGTTTTTAAAACCCTTTTTTAATATAAGAAGAATTCAACAAAAAAATCTGTATTTAGTTTGATAAAAATAAACTAGATATAAATATTTGGCTGAGTGGCAATTTTTCACTGACTATGTTTTAGGACAGTTTTTTTACTCAGCCAGGCAGGTTTAGCCTTAAATAATTTTTAGATGAGTTTGTTATTCTGATAATTACATATTAGGATATTATATTTTTTATTTCGATTAAATTAATTAGATGCAACTTATATGCGTCAATTTAAGTCCGTAATTTTTATTAGAAAAACCCGTAATCTTTAAAGAATTATTACTGTTATTTTCGCACAAAAGCATTTGTGTTTATAATCAAAATTTATTTTGTACAAGATGATTTTTGTTAATATTTAAAAAATAAATAGTGTAGATACTTGGTTTATAAAATATTTTCCTAAAGAATTATTAAACAGGAGGAGTCTTGACTACTATATTTATTTTGACTAAAAAAATCTAAGTGTTTTCATGTTTTTATTCAGCCCCAAAGTTTATGAATGAAAATAGTTAATATAAATAAAAGGCATACAATAGTAAATTAGCGTAACAGCTAAATGAATTAAAAAGTTAATTTATGAGAAAAAAATACTTTCCTACTAAGTACTTGTTCTTTCTTACTTTATTTATGATGCATGCCATGGGATTGGCACAATCAGCCTCAAAAGCTACAACCGGAACAGGTTTGTATAAAGGTAAGATTTTTTGGGTAAATTGGGATTTAAATTCTAATTCATTGCAAAATGATCTTATTACAAACGGTGTAGTAAGGACTTTTACAAGTCCCTCAGGAATAGTCTATACGGCTACTATATCTAATATTGTTCAAACTATTTCACCAGGTACATTTTCAAGTGCAAATATTGATAGTTTTAATGGAAACAATATGCCATCTGGCTATGGTGGTTTTAGTACTAATAGTACAAAAATGATAGGTCTCTCAAATAAAATAACTGGAGGGGCAGGAAATGGTAACAAGGTAAATTTTAGAATTACTGTAACGGCAACATTACCATCAGGTACTATAATGAATGCCGCTGGATTAGCTATTGCTGGTTCTGAAAGTATGTCAAGTTCTTCGGAGTATTATCAACTGTCAATACCTGTTACTTCACCAGTGCTGCGTTATTTGGACAAGTATATAAAAAATGATGCTTGGGCCAATATGAGCACCAGATTAATTACATCTAATGCAGGAAGAACTGTTAGAGCTACTAATCCTAACACTGGTGAAAGTAGGGGTGACGCCCTTTTACTTGCGGAAGATGTGCCTTATATTGATGTAGAATTAGCCGCTCCTGGCGGACAGCATGTTGCAATTGGTATTTTTGAAGAATTAGATTTTTCTGATGCTCCAGTTTCTTATGGTTCAGCCTACCATATTGTTAACTCAACCTTCACAGGGGGTAGTTTTGCAAATGGAAATAAAGATTTAAGCACAACAACCAATGTTTTAGATACAGACAGGGCTACATTAGTAGATCCTTTATTAGTAATTGGTACTGATGTAGATACAGAGGGTGCGGGTTATAATGCCACTATAGGAACAGTTCCGAATGGAGATGATCTTGGTGGTAATGATGATGAAGATGGTAGTATGAATTTTACTTGGTCAGCTTGCTCAGCGACAATTAATGTTAAAAATACAACAACAAAGACTGCTAAATTGTATTTATGGATTGATGCAAATAGAAATGGTGCATTTGACAATAATGAGCTAGCAACACAAACTGTGAATACAGGAACTAATGGCAATGTAGTTGTCCCATTATCATCGATTAAGGGGTTAAATAACGGAACAAATTTTTATGCTCGTATCAGATTATCTACTGATTTGTCACTTACTTCAACAGGACTTGCAATTGATGGAGAGGTAGAGGATCACTGGGTTGATATCACGCAGTCAGTTATTTCATCTGTATCATCTCCAGTTTGTCAAGGCAGTACAGTGTCGTTAATTGGCGTTAATGGTGCAGCTACATATGCTTGGACTGGTCCAAATGGATTTACTTCGTCTTTAAAATCTCCAACCATTCCAAATGCCCAACTTGTTAATGCAGGCATATATTCTTTAAAAATTACTACTGGAAGTGGGTGTGAATTTACTGAAAATGTAACTGTTGCTATCACTCCGTCACCATCATCACCAACAGCGAGCGCTCAGACGTTCTGCTCTGCAGAGGCTAAAAAAGTAAGCGATTTAGCGGTAGCAGGATCAGGTATTAAATGGTATTCAGCTGTAACAGGCGGGACTTTATATGCAGG
>CAUPKP010000052.1:0-12976 GCA_963511795.1 uncultured Flavobacterium sp.
AAAAATATTCGAAAAAAACTTAGAACCCATTAGATTAGAAAGAAGCTATCCGAGAAGAAAATCTAAAATTAGAAAAAACGGAAAATTCAAAACAGTAACCAACTACAAAAGAGTTATATAGAGCTTAACTTAATGACATTGACTTCTATCCCTCACGCAATGTCATTAAATCAAGTATTATAAGGTCATTGTTTTGTCATTTCGACGAAGGAGAAATCACACTCGGGATTCGACAAAGATTGGCAATTTTGATTGCGGAGTTTCTAATGTGATTTCTCCTTCGTCGAAATGACATAAAAAACTTTTAACTTAATAACATTACCTCATGTGGATTACGGAAAACGAGAAATGACTACTATAAAAGATGACCTAACGTTATTCTTCGTTTCCTCAAATATCTTATTTTACACTCTCTACTAAGCGAATAAATTCTGCTTTATAACCATCTTCATCATTAGACAAACCTTCTTTCGCAAGTTCTTTAATAGCATCCGAGGATTTATTGGGAACCAGATTGGAGTCTCTCAATTTCAATCCAAACCAAGCTACGGCAGCACTAAATTTGAAATCATCTGAAGAACTTTTCAGCGGAATGGATTTATTTTCAATCACTTTTATCATTTCAATACTCTTGTCGCCATCCGGTTTTTTATAACGGAATTTTATCGTTGCCAAGTCACCAGAATAATCACTTTCGGCAGCAGTAACTTTTGTGTATTTCAAATCAGGCTGATTGTTTAGAAATTCGCTTTTTACTCCTGTTGGAATCACTTCATACAAAGCCGTAACAGTATGTCCGCTCCCTAATTCACCCGCATCGATCGCATCATTGGTAAAATCTTCGGAACGCAATTTTCTGTTTTCATAGCCAATCAATCGATACGCCTGAACGTGTTTTGGATTGAATTCGATTTGGATTTTCACGTCTTTGGCGATAGCAAACATCGAGCCTTTAAATTCTTTCCCCAAGAAACGGTTGGCTTCCTGAATATTGTCAATATAAGCATAGTTCCCATTTCCTTTGTCAGATAGGGTTTCCATTTTGCTGTCTTTATAATTCCCCATTCCATACCCCAGACAAGTCAGGAAAACGCCAGTTTTTCTTTTTTCCTCAATCAGTGTCTGCATATCCGTATTGGATGAAGCGCCTACATTGAAATCGCCGTCAGTAGCGAGAATTACACGATTATTCCCTCCTTTGATGAAGTTTTCCTGAGCTAATTTATAGGCCAATTCAATTCCTGCACCTCCTGCTGTGCTTCCGCCAGCGTTTAATTTTTCTAAAGCGTATATTATAGTCTGCTTTTCATCGCCAGCTGTTGGAGGCAAAACCATTCCTGCCGCTCCCGCATAAACTACAATAGCCACTTTGTCTTTTTTTCGGAGTTCGTTTACCAAAATTTTCAAAGATTGTTTTAATAATGGTAATTTGTTGGCATCACTCATAGAACCAGAAACATCAATCAGGAAAACGAAATTGGAAGCCGGTAAATTATCCGTTGGAATATTTTTGCCCTGTAAGCCAATTTTCAGCAATTGGTGTTTAGGATTCCAAGGGCAATCGCTGTATTCCGTATTAATCGAAAACGGATGCTGGTCCTGTGGCTGTGGATATTTATATTTGAAGAAATTCATCATTTCTTCGACTCTCACAGCATCTTTCGGAACAGCTTGCCCGTTGTTTATAAATCGTCTTACATTGGTGTACGAAGCATTGTCAACATCAATGGAAAAAGTGGAAAGCGGTGCTGTTTGTGGGCTTTCGAATTGATTTTCTAAAAATGAAGAGTACTCTTCCATACCTTCTTCAAAATCTAACTCTTCATAGTCAACATCCTTTTCATCTAACTTATCTTCTAATTTCTCAATCTTTTCCCACTCATTATCAGTACGATTTTTAGAGGTTATCATAATAACTCCATTTCTGCCTTTATGGCCAAATGCCTTTTTTGCTTCATTGGTTTTTATAACTTCTATTTTTTCAAATTCATTAAAATCAATTCTGTTTAATTCTTTATTTGAAATTTCATAGCCATTTAGAAAAAGAAGCGGTTTACTGTTTATATTATATTCTTTTCCGGCCTTTTGAATAATTTCCTCTACAAAGCTTAACTGTCTTGAATTACTAACAGAAGTCTCTTTTCTACTATTTGAACTCACCTTTTCTTTGGTTTTTCTTTGCTTTGCTAATGGCGTTTGTTGTTTCTTTGAAATTCCATAACCAACAACTACTACTTCACTTAATGTTTGATTTGCTTCTGCCATTTTGAAATTCATCTTGTCCGATTTCCCAACAGTAGCATAACCCGTTTCAAATCCAATAAATCCAAAAACAAGTTGGTCTCCCTTTTCAGCTTGAATACTGAATTTACCTTCGAAGTCACTCTGTGTTATATTTTTCGTCCCTTTAATCATGACATTTACTCCCGGAAGCGGATAACCTGCTTGGTCTGTAACAATTCCTGAAATACTTGTTGTTGTAGCATCATAAGTTGAAGTGATTTTAGCATTGGAATTCTTTTCTTCTAAAGCAATGGCTTTCGTTTCCGCCGAATTCTCTATAGGTGTCACCTGAACTCCTGCTACAGTTCCTTTTAAAGCCTCACCTGCATTCAATAAAGGTAATTTTTCTAACTCCTTAGCAGAAACCAAAGCAACTGATGAGCCCGTTAAGTCTGATTTTTTAAAAGTTCCATAACCAACAACAACTTCATTCATGACATTATTTTCTGCTTGAACTGTAGCAATTTTATTTTCTTTTGGACTTACAATATCTTTAGAAATGGTTGTTTCTTCCACCAAAGTGATGGGCTTTTTAATCTGGCTTTTTAATATAACTTCAGCATCTGGCTTGATATTTTTGGACGGCTTCTTGGTCACATTAGTATCTTGTTTTTCTTGGATAACTACGCTGTTTTCTTCAATTGGCTTTGGAGCAACTATTCCTGAATCGGTTTTAAAAAACTGATACCCCAATGAAAAAAACAAAAGCAATGAAGCTGCAATTGTCAACTTTTTCCAAAGAGCAATTGCTTTTTTATCTTCTTTCTTGTCTAGTTTTTCTTCCACGCGATTCCATACTTTTTCGAATGCAGGAAAGTCTTTTTCTTCTGCTTTTTGGGAAGCGCTTTTTATTTTGTCGAATATTTTATCTTGATTGTCCATGACTATTTCGCTTTTTGGTAATACAAATTGTTCACTAATTCCCTTAGCTTGGTTTTCGAAACATTCAATTGTGATTTTGATGTACCTTCGGAAATGTTTAGCATAGCTGCTATTTCTTTGTGGCTGAAACCTTCGATGACAAAAAGATTAAAAATAGTTTTGCAGCCATCAGGAATATGGTTTATCAAATTCAGTAAATCTTCCTCTTCAAGTTCAGTTACTTCATCGGTAAAAGGCTGGGAAATAGTTTTGACATCTTCGAGATACAAATTGAAATTGGTATTTTTCTTGATAGCTGCCAAACAGTGATTGACTGTGATTTTACGGGACCAGGCTTCAAAAGCGCCAAACTCTTTGAGCTGATCTAGTTTTGTGAAAATAGTGTAGAAAGCGTCGGCCAGGGCTTCTTCTATTTCTTCCTCTTTCTTTAGGTAGCGCTTGCAAGTGCGATAAAATTTTGGAGCCATAAGCTCATACACTTGACGCTGGGCATCGCGGTGCATTTTTTTGCAGTCAGAAATTAAGTTTTCGTTTATCACAATTGTTGTCTTTCTACTAAAGAGGGTTGAAAAGAGAAAAAGGTTGGGAAGAGATTAAAAAAAATTAATATTATTTTTCAGATGATTGATTTGGGTACAAATAGTAAGGAATAATCTATTAGGTAAAAGATCCCAATATCATCCTGTCATTTTCGTAAATATCTTTGCGAAGTTCTATATTTTTAAAATTCAACTCTTCCAATAAAGAAATCATTTCTTTTCCTAAATATTGGTTGATTTCAAAATACAGCTGTCCTGAACTCGTCAGGTTCTTTTGAGCCAATTCGGATATTTTTCTATAAAAAATCAAGGCATCATTATCTTCCACAAAGAGTGCCAAATGAGGTTCATTGTCCAAAACATTTTTCTTGATTTCCTCTTTTTCCAGATTTCGCACATAAGGTGGGTTCGAAACAATAATATCAAACTCTTGTTTTAAATCCTGGGTTTCAAGAATATTTTGGGATATAAAAGTGACTTCCACGGTATTGCTTTCGGCATTTTTTTTAGCTGTTGCCAAAGCTTTTTCAGAAACATCAATCGCAAAAACTTCTGCATTCGGGAGAGTCTTTGCTAACGAAATAGCAATGCATCCGCTTCCTGTCCCAATATCGAGGATTTTTATGCTTTTAGACCGTCCGCTTTTTAGAGTATTAGAAACAATCCAATCCACTAATTCCTCGGTTTCCGGCCTTGGAATCAAAACATTTTCATTGACTTCAAAATCCAATCCATAAAAACTCGTTTTCCCTAACAGATACTGAATCGGAATTTCCAATTTTAATTGTTCCAAAATCGAATTCCAAACCTCAATTTCATCTTCTGAAAAAAATAAATTGGGTTGCAAAGCCAAATCGACTCTTTTCAATTGGCGTTTTTCTTCCAATACCAAATAGAAAAAACTCTCTGCTTCGCCTTCTCCATATAGCGAAGTCAGGGCTTCAACAAACTGGATTCTGTATTCTTTTATTTTCATCTTTTTAATTATTTTCATTCCCCCCTTCGGGGGAGGGGGCTAAATCCTTCAGCATCCAAACAGGACAGCTCGTATGTCCTGTACTTCCCATTGGAGAACAAATATTTTCGAAACCTACTTTTCTATACATCTTTTGGGCGTCCAGCATAAAGGGCATTGTTTCCAGATAACATTTTTCGAAACCAAAATCTCTAGCACTTTGTAAACATTGTTCCATCATTAGGCTTCCAATTCCCCTTCCGCGGGTTTCTGGGAGAAAATACATTTTTTGCAGTTCGCAATAAGTTTCCGCTTCATTTGCCAATTGTGCTACTCCTGCAACGCCAACAATTCGTCCTTCGCTTTCCACTACATAATAAACAGATCTTGGCTTACTGTATTCCTCAAACATCAAATCAAGATATGGATCTTCATAAGCCGTTCCCACTTTCGGGATATCCAATTCATCAAAAACATCTCTTATTAATTGAGCTACTGCCTGATTGTCTTCTTTTTCTATTTTTCTAATAATCCAATTATTCATAAAAACTACTTGTTATTAATTCTGTAAACAAAAATAGCCATTGTAAATGGGAAAACATCCTAAGATTCAAAACTAAATCCTAATCTCAAAATTACTATTTTTGTAAAGTGAAAATACATGAAAAATATATAAGCCGCTGCTTAGCTTTAGCCAAAAACGGACTTGGAACTACCTATCCCAATCCTATGGTGGGAAGTGTCATTGTTTATGAAGATAAAATCATAGGCGAAGGCTGGCACAAAAAAGCAGGCGGTCCCCATGCCGAAGTCAATGCCGTAAATTCGGTACAGGATAAATCTCTGCTAAAAAAAGCTACTATATATGTGAGTCTGGAACCTTGCAGTCATTTTGGAAAAACACCGCCATGCTGTAATTTGATTATTGAAAATAAAATTCCAAATGTTGTTATAGGTACTGTGGATCCAAATATCATGGTTGCAGGAAATGGCATCAAAAAACTAATCGAAGCGGGAATTCATGTCACTGTTGGAATACTCGAAGACGAATGCAATGAACTCAACAAACGCTTTTTTACTTTTCATCAAAAGAAAAGACCTTATATTATACTAAAATGGGCTCAGAGCCAAGATGGTTTTATTGCTCCCCTTGAAAAATTGGAAAAAAAACCAGTTTGGATTACCAATACCTTTTCCCGACAATTGGTTCACAAATGGCGGACTGAAGAGCAGGCTATTTTGGTGGGAACACAAACCGTTATCGACGACAATCCAAAACTTAATTCCAGAGATTGGCACGGAAACAATCCTATACGAATAATATTGGATAAAAACAATCGTATTCCAAAAGATAGTGCCGTTTTTGATAATCAGGTAAAAACCATTGTCTTTACTGATTCCAAAAACACTATCTCAGAAGAAAACACTACCTTTGAAGTAATTGATTTTAAACAGAATATTGCCGAACAAATTGCTGATTCGTTATACAATCATAATATTCAATCGGTTATAATTGAAGGAGGACTTCGAACTCTGCAGACCTTTATCGATGCTGATCTTTGGGATGAAGCTCGAATTTTTACAGGAAAAATAAATTTGGACAAAGGAATTCAAGCGCCTTTACTGCCGAAAACAAATTCCGAAAAACACTTAA
Source organism: uncultured Flavobacterium sp. (assembly GCA_963511795.1). Classification (GTDB taxonomy): domain Bacteria; phylum Bacteroidota; class Bacteroidia; order Flavobacteriales; family Flavobacteriaceae; genus Flavobacterium. Next base: position 6,314 of record CAUPKP010000052.1, read on the forward strand.
TAGATAGAGACGAACTTACAATACTGAGAAACCATGATTAATGCTATCATTTTTGATTTTGGAGATGTGTTTATAAATTTAGATAAACAAGCTACTATGGATGGTTTGAAAAATCTTGGCATATCTCATTGGAACGAAGATCTAAACCAATTGAATCTGCAGTATGAAGTTGGCTCGATTTCGGGAGAAGATTTTTTATCCGGCATTCAAAAACATACTAATAATGCTTCTATTGAAGATATTCGTGAAGCTTGGAATTCTATATTAGCCGACTTCCCGTTATACAGATTGGAATTTCTCCAGATGCTTTCCCAAAAATACCGCTTGTTTTTATTGAGCAATACCGATGCTATTCATATTGATACTTTCGAACAAAAAACAGGAACTTCATTTTACAGCGATTTTTATCAATGTTTTGAAAAAGTATATTTCTCTTTTGAAATTGGAATGAGAAAACCAAATCCTGAGGTCTACAGTTTTGTACTCGATCAAAACGGACTGCAGGCAAAGCAAACACTATTCATCGATGACAAAAAAGAAAATACGGATGCTGCGCAAGCACTTGGCCTTCATATTTGGAACCTACAAGTAGGAGAAGAAGACGTTGTTGATTTGTTTGAGAAAAAGATACTTTATTAGCAATTGCAAAAATCAATTTCAATGGCAATAAAAAAAAAGATAAAAAATCAAGCTGATAGAAATTAAAATCGCAATTATTTAAATTTTGAAATTGATTTTTGATATTGACATTGATACTGCCATTAAAAAATGAAAGACACCTACAACACCATTGCATTTCCCTCTGAAGAATCCTTATTCAAGGAAAAAAGCAGCAAATTCTTCGGTTATGCATTTCCTATAGAATCCGAAGACGAGGTGAAACCCATTATAGAACTCTTAAAAAAACAGCATCCGCACGCCGTTCACTATTGTTATGCCTATCAAATAGGAACCGAAACTATTCAATACAGAGCCAATGACGACGGCGAACCAAGCAATACTGCTGGTGCACCAATTTACGGTCAAATACAATCTTTTGGTGTTACTAACGTTCTTGTAGTTGTAGTCCGAATTTATGGCGGAATAAAATTAGGAGTAGGCGGATTAATTTCGGCTTATAAAACTTCGGCACAAATCACATTAGAATCATGTGAAATAATCGAAAGAACAATTGATATTTCATTTCAGATTTCATTCGACTATAAAAATATGAATAAAGTGATGCGGGTAATCAAAGAAAAAAAACTGGATATTGCCTCTCAAGAAATGGAAATAAATGAAGAAACTAATTTACCGATTGGAAAATTTGTAATAAAAACCAGAAAAAAAAATGCCGGAATGATATTCGACACTTTTAATTCATTGTTTGAGATTGACATAAAAAAACTATAAATTCTCATTAAAAAGAACTCATTCTGATGATTATTCAAAAGTTTTTAGTAGTTCCAAAATGTAATCTGGAGGAGCTGTAGGTTTTCCTGTTTTTAGAGACACGAAAACCAATAAAAATTGAGCCGTTGTTAATAACTCTTCCGCTTCGTTATAAATGGCACAATCAAATTCAATCTTCACAGACGTCTGACTTTTGAAAACAGTGTGTACCGTTAACATCTCATCATATTTAGCCGATTTTTTATAATTGATATTCATATTCACGATTGGAAGACCTATACCGCTTTCCTCCATCTTTTTATATGAAACCCCTTTATTTCTAAGCCATTCCACTCTTCCTATCTCAAAATAGGGTATGTAATTTCCGTGATAAACAACACCCATTTGATCTGTTTCTGAGTAACGAACACGAATTTGAATTTGATGATCTTTCATTAATTTTGACTTAAAATTTTAAACTTTAAAAACCTCCTTACAACATTTTTTTTTAAAAATTACAACCTAAATATTTTTTTTTACAGATAATTGTTCACATATTTGTTATCCCGAAAAAAGAATAATTTTCTCATTCTTTTTGTAAGATAATAAATACCCAGAATAAAATAATTTAACTAGATATATGAACAAGACTGCACAATCAGTATGGGAAAACTGTCTGTCCTTTATAAAGGACAACATTCAAGATCAAGCCTATAAAACTTGGTTTGAGCCAATTAAATCAGTTGAACTTACCGATAATGCATTATATATTCAAGTACCAAGTAAATTTTTCTACGAATGGTTAGAAGAACACTACGTAAAATTATTAAAAGTTGCCTTGACCAAAGAACTTGGAAAAAACGCAAAGTTACTCTATAAAATTAAAATGGAGAACACTTATGGCAACAAACAGCCGTTTACGGAACAATTGCCAAGTGCAAATAGAGGTCCTGTAAAAGCGCAGGAAGTAGATGCTCCTTTTAAAAACCTTAACCCAGAATTAAAAAATCCATTTGTAATTCCTGGTATTCGTAATTTAAAAATTGAATCTCAATTAAATGCAAATTACAGTTTTGATAATTTCTTAGAAGGAGATTCTAATAGACTTGCCCGTTCAGCTGGTATGGCTGTTGCAAATAAACCAGGAGGAACTTCATTTAACCCTTTATTAATTTTTGGTGGAGTTGGATTAGGGAAAACACACTTAGCCCACGCTATTGGTGTTGAAATCAAAGATAAATTCCCTGAAAAAACTGTTTTATATATTTCTGCCGAGATTTTCACACAGCAATACATTGACTCGGTAAAGAAAAATAACAGAAATGATTTCATTCATTTTTATCAATTAATCGACGTTTTAATCATTGATGATGTTCAATTCCTTTCTGGAAAATCAGGAACACAAGATGTATTCTTCCATATTTTCAATTATTTACACCAAAATGGCAAACAGGTAATCTTGACTTCAGACAAGGCTCCTGTTGACATGCAGGATATTGAACAACGCTTATTATCCCGATTTAAATGGGGATTATCTGCTGAGTTACACCAACCAGATTACGAAACCAGAATTTCTATCTTAAAAAATATTTTATACCGTGATGGTGTTGAAATGCCTGACGAAATTATAGAATATGTAGCTCGAAACATCAAATCAAATGTCCGCGAACTTGAAGGTGCTATCATATCATTAATTGCACAATCTTCTTTCAACAAAAAAGAAGTAACTATTGAATTGGCTAAAAGTGTCGTAGAAAAATTTGTTAAAAATGTAAAGAGAGAAATATCAATCGATTACATCCAAAAAATTGTTTCCGATTATTTCCAATTGGATTTAGAAACCCTGCAATCCAAAACAAGAAAGAGACACGTTGTACAGGCTAGACAGTTAGCTATGTTTTTTGCTAAAAAATTCACTAAAGCATCATTGGCAAATATCGGTTCTCAAATAGGAGACCGCGATCACGCTACCGTACTGCACGCCTGCAAAACGGTTGATAATTTAGTCGCTACCGATAAACAATTTAAAAAGTATGTCGAAGATATCAATTCAAAATTAACGCTATAAAGTAATGCCTGTTAAAATTTTAATGGTTTGTTTGGGGAATATCTGCCGTTCTCCACTGGCAGAAGGCATACTCGCCTCCAAACTTCCAAATGACAAATTTCTTGTCGATTCAGCAGGAACAGGTTCTTGGCATATCGGACGCGCACCAGACAACCGTTCCATAGCCACCGCCAAAAAAAATGGCCTGGATATTTGTAATCAAAAAGGAAGGCAATTTCAAAAAACCGATTTTGATGCATTTGATTATATTTTTGTAATGGACAACAGCAATTATAATGATGTGATTCATCTTGCTCAAAACCCCGCTCAAAAAGAAAAAGTACAGCTCATACTGGACGCTATTTTTCCAAATGAAAACGTTGATGTTCCAGACCCGTATTATGGCGTAACAAACGGTTTTAATATGGTTTATGAAATGCTCGATGAAGCCTGCGAAGTAATTGCGAAAAGACTGATTGCCAAACATCCCTAAGAAAATTAAATAAGTTTTTTATAATTTTGTTAAAAGCGACCGCTTCTGCATCCGGTAACATTGACAAACGGCAAAAAACCTATTTCAAAAATTGAAAACAATCAAATGAAATCAGCTCCTCTTCTTGGAAAACTATACTTAATTCCAACCACTATGGGCGATTGCGACCCAATGGACGTATTACCGCAAACCATTAAAAGATGTGTTGAACTTATCGATTACTACGTAGTTGAAAATGACAAAACAGCCCGTAAATCTATCAAACTCACTAATCCCGAGAAAAAACAATCCGAATTAAAACTTTTTATCCTCAATAAACATACTGAAACTAAAGAACATCAGGAGTTTATCAAACCGCTATTAGAAGGCAAAAACATGGGACTCATGAGCGAAGCCGGCTGTCCTGGCGTAGCCGATCCTGGTGCTGTAATCGTTAAATTAGCGCATGAAAAAGGCATTCAAGTTATTCCGTTAGTTGGTCCATCATCAATATTATTAGCCATGATGGCTTCAGGGATGAATGGTCAAAGTTTTACTTTTCATGGCTATTTACCTATTGAAAAAGAAGAAAAAAAAGCCAGTTTCAAGAGCCTAGAACGAATATCTTTTGAAAAAAATCAATCTCAGATTTTCATCGAAACTCCATACCGCAACAATAAATTACTGGAAGATCTAATCCAAACTCTGCATCCCGAAACGCATTTGTGTATCGCTGCCGATATTACTTTACCAACGGAATACATCAAAACAAAGAAAATTTCGGCATGGAAAAAGGAAACCATCGATTTACACAAACGCCCTACCATTTTTATCATCCATAAAATGTAAAAAATAAATTCAAAACCCTCAAAACCTTTTGGGAGTACTACAATTAATAAAATGGTCTACTTATCATTACGATGAGTAGACCCATTTTTTTTTATGATGTCCGGCTATCAATCTATCAATGATACTTAGTTATATAAAAACAATTTTCATTTAAGAATATTAATTTTACATATTTAATGTAATCGATTGCACTTATATTGTTTTATTGTATATTGCACCGATTTCACCCATAAATTTACTAAACCAAAACTTTTATTGAATGAAAAAATTATTGTTTTTAGGTGTCTTTTTACTTATCCTTTCCAATGTTTCGGGACAAAATTATTACATGGCAAGTCCGCAGGGATTTGGCGCAGCCACTACTGGGGGCGGAACTCCAACAGCTTCCAATACTGTAACAGTTGATACTTATGCCAAATTAAAAACAGCTCTTACATCAACAGCCGCAGCGAATTCTGTAATCTTAGTTTCAGGAACTATTGACTGCACCTATACTAGTGTATTGCTTACTAATAAAACTATAATAGGATTGCCAGGAGCAAAACTAAGAAACATACAAATAACCCCTGGAGACTCACCAGCATCCGCTGCTAATTCCGGAATTCTTTACATAAAATCCGGCTCAAATAACGTCATTATAAGAAATCTTATTTTTGAAGGACCCGGAGCCTATGATGTTGACGGAAGAGACAATCTTACTAACGAAGGAACCAATATCTGGGTGGATCATTGCGAATTTCTGGACGGAATGGACGGTAATTTTGACATCAAAGGAGATGCTGACAACGTAACGGTATCATGGTGCAAATTTACCTATTTAAAAACTCCAACAGCTGGTGGCTCAGGAGGATCTGCAGATCACCGCTTTACGAATTTAGTTGGCTCAGGCATTACTGATTTTCCTTCTGATGGCCGTTTTAGCGTTACTTTTCAAAACTGCTATTGGGCAGAAGGCTGTAAAGCTAGAATGCCAAGAGCTCGAAACGCCGAATTGCATGTATTAAATTGCTATTATAAAACCAGCGTTTCTGGAGCTTCCGCTGTTGGGCTTGGCGCTGGAGACAAAGGAACTACCTGTTATATTGAAAATTGCAATTTTGAACAAATAGCCACAATTTCCAGCCCTGTTACCGAAGGCGCGGGGACGGTTGCAGTAAAATTTGACAATTGTACCAGAGGAACAACTCCTACCGCTGTTACTGGTCTTGATGCAGGAACAGCTAATAAACCAGCTTACACATACAATCCTTTTTCTACAGCCAATGTAGCTTCCTATGTAGCAAATTCATCTTGTGGCGCTGGAGCGACCTTAAACGTTACTGCGACAGGAATTATGTCAACCAGTTGTGTTAATTTAGGCATTGAAGACCAGACTTCAAACGAAAGCATAAAACTGTATCCGACATTGGTTGATTCCACTTTAAACATTAATTTATCAGACAGCAATACTGGAGACGCAGCCATAAGCATATACTCAATTTCAGGAGAAAAAGTTATTTCTTATTCAAAAAACGTAATTCCTTCAGAAAAATTAGCCATTAATGTGGCGAAATTATCCAAAGGCATCTATTTGTGTAATTTAAGAATTGGTGATTTTTCCACTACTTGGAAATTTATCAAGCAATAATTTTAGATCGAAAAAAATAAATTTTATCATCTAAAAAATGTAAATAGGTATTCCTTTGGGAGTGCCACCATAAAGGAAATGGGCCTGCTTATCACATCGGTGAGCCGGCCCATTTCCTTTATGCTGTCGGGCTATCCGTGCTGCTTCGGCAGCTAACTTCTATCCCAATGTCATTAAGTTAAGCTCTATATAACTCTTTTGTAGTTGGTTACTGTTTTGAATTTTCCGTTTTTTCTAATTTTAGATTTTCTTCTCGGATAGCTTCTTTCTAATCTAATGGGTTCTAAGTTTTTTTCG
>CAUPKP010000053.1:0-10959 GCA_963511795.1 uncultured Flavobacterium sp.
ACACTAAACTTACCACTTTCAAAAACAGAAACTATTTCTCGTTTAAAATCTTCTGAATAACGTCGAAACTTTCGAATATTCTTTAAATTTGCTTTCATATAAATTGACTTTTGTGGTCAACCTATATCAGGGACGTACAACGTACAGTATTCTGCCTTCTGAAATCTGCTTACTGATAAACTTCACCACGATGCGGTTTCAATACATCTCTTACCTGAATCATGTTTTCTTCCACTACCACCATATAGGCAATCGCATACATTTCATTTAAAATTTGAAATCCGGTAATGTTTAAAGATAATTTTTCAATGGCGATGTATTCTTTTAAATGAATTTCGTGATGTTCTGCGGTTTTTGCAGAAGCTGGACCACGGAAATCCCATATTAGTTTTATTTTTTTGGACATTCTTTATGTAGTGTAAAGGTTGAAAGGAACAAAGGTACAAAGTCTATTTTGATATTCAATTTTAGATTAAAGGTCTATTTCGTTTCAAAATATTACTTTTGCAACTTCTTTTCATATGATGATATTTATTGTATTTTATTTGTCATATGTAATTCGCATAGCTGTATTGGTATTTGTTACTAATTAACGGTCGTGCTCATTTCATAGAAAGAAAAGCTAATAAATAATTTATGCCACAAGAACTCCTATTACAAGTTTCTCCAGAAATTGCCTCCAACGATTTGTTGTTAAAAGATTATTTGTCCAAACAGATAAAAGTTTCGACAACTGATATGCAGCATGTTGTTATTTTGAAACGATCCATTGATGCCCGCCAAAAAGCAATTAAAATCAATTTGAAGGTTTCGATTTATTTAAAAGGAGAACCTTTTCAGGAACAAAAAATAGAACTTCCTGATTATAAAAATGTATCAAATGCACAAGAAGTAATTGTTGTTGGGGCAGGTCCAGCAGGACTTTTTGCCGCTTTGCAATTGATAGAACTGGGTTTAAAGCCAATCGTAATCGAAAGAGGAAAAGATGTTCGTGGCCGCCGCCGCGATTTGAAGGCGATAAATAGGGATCATATTGTTGATGAAGATTCCAATTATTGTTTCGGTGAAGGTGGAGCAGGGACCTATTCAGACGGGAAATTATATACACGTTCCAAAAAGCGTGGTGATGTTACTCGAATATTAGAATTATTAGTTGCTTTTGGAGCAACTGGAGATATATTGGTAGATGCTCATCCGCATATTGGGACGAACAAATTGCCTCAAATTATTCAAGATATTAGAGAAAAAATCATCGAATGTGGCGGACTAGTTTTGTTCGAAACCCGTTTGACTGATATTTTGATAAAAAACAATGAAGTACAAGGAATTGTAACCCAAAAGGGAGACACAATTTTAGCAAATAAATTAATTCTGGCGACAGGACATTCTGCTCGGGATATATTTGAATTGTTAGAAAAAAAGAAAGTTTTAATTGAAGCTAAGCCTTTTGCCTTGGGTGTAAGAGCCGAACATCCGCAGTCGTTAATTGACAGTATCCAGTACAGTTGTGATTATCGTGGAGAGCATTTACCGCCAGCTCCTTATTCGATAGTGAAACAGGTGAATGGCCGTGGAATGTATTCTTTTTGTATGTGTCCAGGAGGTGTTATTGCGCCTTGTGCCACTAGTCCGGGAGAAGTGGTTACGAATGGCTGGTCACCATCCAAACGAGATCAGGTAACTGCTAATTCAGGAATTGTAATCGAATTAAAACTGGAAGATTTCAAGCCTTTTGCAAAATTTGGCGCTTTGGCAGGAATGGAGTTTCAAAAAAGTATCGAACAAAAAGCGTGGCATCTGGCTGGGGAAACCCAAAAAGTTCCAGCACAGCGCATGATCGATTTTACGCAAAATAAAGTTTCTTCCAGTATACCTAAAACATCTTATGTACCAGGAACCACTTCTGTTGAAATGGGACAGGTTTTTCCAGGATTTCTTTCCCAAATTTTGAGAGAAGGATTCAATGAATTTGGCAAATCTATGCGTGGGTATTTGACGAACGAAGCCATTTTACATGCACCGGAATCGAGAACTTCTTCTCCAGTTCGGATTCCTAGAGATGCAGTTTCCTATGAGCACTTACAGATAAAAGGATTGTACCCTTGCGGTGAAGGAGCAGGTTATGCAGGTGGCATTATTTCTGCTGCCATTGATGGAGAAAAATGTGCTTTAAAAATTGCTGAGGTATTGAAAAGCTAATTAGTTCTTTTAAATCTAAATAAAGATAAAAGACTGCTTCAAAAACTTGAAGCAGCCTTTTCTGTTAAGAAGTTTTTGTTATTTAGTAATCCCTTCTAGATTTAATAAAAAGGCATTATATAATGCAATGTCTTTTAAGTAATCAAAACGTCCGCTCGCTCCTCCATGGCCGAAATCCATATTGGTATGAAGTAGCAGTAAATTATTGTCGGTTTTCAGAGCTCTTAATTTTGCCACCCATTTTGAAGGCTCAAAGTATTGTACTTGACTATCATGGAGCCCAGTTGTCACAAGCATGTTAGGATAGTTTTTCTTTTCTATGTTCTCGTATGGACTATAGCTTTTCATGTATAAATAGGCGTCTTTGTTTTTTGGATTTCCCCATTCATCAAATTCATTTGTTGTAAGCGGAATACTTTCGTCCAGCATCGTGTTAATTACGTCAACAAAGGGAACATCTGCAATTATACCATTAAATAGATTGGGTGCTAAGTTTGCAACTGCTCCCATTAGAAGGCCTCCTGCACTTCCTCCACGTGCATATATATGCTCTTTAGTGGTGAATTTTTCTTGAATTAAAAATTGTGCACAATCAATAAAATCGGTAAAAGTGTTTTTCTTTTTCATAAGTTTTCCATCTTCATACCATTGACGTCCCATTTCTTGTCCGCCTCTTATATGAGCAATAGCAAATACAAAACCGCGATCTAATAAACTCAAACGGGAACTCGAAAATTGAGCATCCATACTTCTGCCATAACTACCATAACCATATAATAGTAAAGGTGCTTTTCCATTTTTTTTGAATCCCTTTTTGTAAACTAATGAAATTGGAATTTTAGTACCGTCTTTTGCAGTTGCGTACAAACGCTCTGTTGTATAGTCTGTTGCATTGTATCCTCCTAAAACAGTTTGTTGTTTCATTAATTTTTTGTCTTTTGAAATCATATTATAATCAAAAGTAGAAAGAGGAGTTGTTAATGAAGTATAATAAAATCGAAAGGTGCTGCTGCTGTATTCTGGATTTAAATCAAAGTCAGCCAAATATGTGGGTTCTCCAAAATTGACATAGTGCTCAGAATTATCTTTTATATTTCGCACCCTCATAGTTACTAAGCCATTTTTGCGTTCATTGAGGACGATAAAATCTTTAAATTCTTCAACACTTTGGAGTAAAACATCAGTGCGATTGGGGATTATTTCTTTCCAATGTTGTGAATCTGTTTTATCCAAAGGGCACTCCATTAATTTGAAGTTTTCGGCATTATCTTTATTGGTCCGTATTAAAAATTTGTTGTCTAAAGGGATTAAATTATAAAGGACATTTTTTATACGAGGTTGGAAAACAGTGAATTTGCTGGTTGGATCAGAAGCTTTTATCAGTCGAATTTCAGAAGATACAGTAGCAAGCGAGGTGATCATAATGTATTTATTATTCTTACTTTTAGCTACACCAATGTAATTGCTTGGATCTTTTTCTTGATATACTTCAACATCATCCTTTACTTCGGTACCAAGTGTATGGCGAAGAATTTTTTCAGATAAAAGGGTTACAGGATTTTTGGAAGCATAAAAAAAAGTTTTGTTATCGCTTGCCCACGCTATGTATCCTTCCGTATTTTGAATAGCATCTTTGAATATTTCACCAGTTTCTAAGTTTTTGATGTATATGGTGTATTGTCTTCTACTGACTTCGTCTACTCCAAAAGCCAATAACTTATTATTTTCGCTAACTTCAAAACCTGTTGCTTCATAATATGGATGACCTTTTGCCATTTCGTCAATATCTAGCAGAATTTCTTCAGCAGCATCCAATGTCCCTTTTTTTCTGCAATATTTAAAATATTCTTTACCTTCTTCTGTGCGTGTATAATAATAATATCCATTTTTGAATAATGGGACAGTTTCGTCTTTTTCTTTAATTCGAAGTTTCATTTCTGTAAATAAATCAGCCTGAAATTTTTCAGTACTGCTCATTACAGTTTTCAGGTAAGCATTCTCGGCTTTTAGATAATCCACAGCTTTTGTGCTGTCAGGACCCTTTCCAAAATAATCATACATCCAGTAGTAGGGATCGTTGACACTCTCTCCATGAATGGTTCTAATGTGTTCTTTTTTATCGGCTATGGGAGCAACAGCTTTTTGAAATTGTGCAATTGCCGGGTAGGAAAGTAAAAGCAAAATTATAACTGATTTTTTCATTCTATTGGTTTTGGTTATGAATTAAGTTGGTAAAAGCCAATTGTAAGAATCAAATGTAATTATAAATTTGCGTTTTTTAGTATTAAAATACTTATAAATGTAATGGTTTGTTAGATGTTTAATTAAGGATGTTGTTTTTTAAAGACTTTTTAAAATTTAAGGATTAAACTAAGAATGTTTTATTTTTTGAGATGTAAAAGAAAGCTGGATTTTAGAAGTTCGAAAAAATTTGTGATGCTATAAAAGTGAAATCAATGATCGTAGCTTATCATTCTTGAAATTTTCCACTGGTTGTTCACTTTTTTCCAAATAGCCATAAACTTAAAAGTTCCTATTTCTTCTTTTCCGTTTTCTATATGGCTGAATTGATGAACTCCAGTTTCTATAGCTCCAAAATCTTTTATGGGGTGTATTTCAAGGCTTCCTTTGATCAATTGGCGAGTGAGTTTGTTTTCGTTTTTGAACATTTTTTCAAAATTGGTAAAAACAGTTTCATAAGAAAGCAAACCGCCATTGTCTTGGTACCATTCTAAATTTTCATCGAATAAAGGTTTAAATTTTGCCATGTCTTTTGCATTAAATGCGTCAAAAAGAGCGGTATCCATCGCAGCAATTTCGTTGTAAAGTTCCTGCGAAGTCGGAGCTGTTTTTTTTTCTTGAGCATGAGCCAAATTAAGACCTATAATCGACAGTAACAGCAAGAAAAAGGTTTGGTATTTATGTGTTTTTATGTCCATGGTTTTTTATAAAGTTAATAAGTAATATGATGAAATTTAGCTAGATATGGATTATAAAGATAAGGAAAAGAGTATTAGATTTTGTCAATCACAAGTTTTTAGTCCTACATAAGGAAGAGTGATTTTGCGCGGTTTATATTTATTGGCTGGTTAACTGATATTTCTAAGAAATAATCCAACTGCCAGTTTTGTGTTTTCTGAGCCTGCTTGCTGGTTGTTTCATCCCATGGCGGATAAACTCGAATAGCACGTTTTCCTTCCTTTTTATCAGTTACTATTTCTTTGGCTATAAGAACTGATTTAGGGAAAATAAATAATCCAAAATAATTGTCTTTTCTAACACTAATAACGAATAAATCAATTGGATCTGTGGAATCAAAAGGCTGAATAGGTTCCTGATTTATCCTTTTCCACAGCGTAACAAACTGACCGGTTTTGGTGGGCGTGATTTTGGCCGTTCGAAACAGAATGTTCGAATTATTTAGAATAAAACGACAAGCTCCATATTCAGAACTTTCAGCTTCAGGAACTGGTTGTGTGATTTCGAAATGGCAATTGTCAAAAATTATTTCTTTGATTAAAATTAAGTCTTCAGGCAAACCTTCTGATGCAGTCCAAGGCTTTTGTGTATTCATTTGGAAAAGAATTTATTGTTTGTAAATAATAAAGCCGAAAATAGATTTCGGCTTTTATAAGGTTGGAAGTTACTTTTTAGTTTTCAATTTATCTTTGAATACTTTTTCAAATTTTTCCAGTTTGGGCTGAATTACCATTTGGCAATAAGGCTGACTTTTATTATTAGCATAATAGTTTTGATGGTAATCTTCTGCTTTGTAAAATTTCGTAAACGGTTCTAACGTAGTCACAATTGGATTTTCATAGACTTTTGCATGTTTTAATTCAGCAATAATTGACTGCGCTTCTTTTTTTTGTTCTTCATCGTTATAAAAAATTACAGAACGGTATTGTGTTCCTTTATCGGCACCTTGTCTGTTAAGAGTTGTCGGGTCGTGAACGGTGAAGAAAACTTTAAAAATCTCATCAAGACTAGTCACATTTTTATCAAAAGTGATTTGCACAACTTCGGCATGGCCAGTAGTCCCCGAACAAACTTCTTCGTAACTCGGATTGAGTATTTTTCCTCCCGAAAATCCAGAAACGACTGATTTTACACCTTTCAGGTTTTCGTAAACAGCTTCTACACACCAGTAACAGCCACCGCCTAGAGTTATAGTTTCAAAATTAGATTGTGTCATTTTTTTAGTTTTAGTATTGTTTTGAGAAAAAAGGATTCCAGTAAATAGCACACAGGCTAAAATAATTATTTTCGTTTTCATGAGATTCATTTTTAATTTTTATTTGGCATCTGGAACAAAATCAAGTGCTATTGAATTCATGCAGTATCTTTTGCCGGTTGGAGCTGGGCCATCATCAAATAAATGACCTAAATGACCATCGCATCTACCACAAAGCGCCTCAATTCGTTCCATTCCAATGGAATTATCCTCTTTGAATACGACACTTTTTTTATTTTCCTGTTCAAAGAAACTTGGCCAGCCGCAACTGCTGGAAAATTTTGCGCCTGATCGAAAAAGCAGGTTGCCACAGGCTGCACAATAATAAGTTCCTTTCACATCAGTATTCCAATACTTGCCAGTAAAAGGCCGTTCAGTATCTGCTTTTCGGGAAACCAAATAAACGTCTTCCGTCAGGATTTTTTTCCATTCGGCATCTGGTAAATTTAGTTTTGCAGTGTCAGTGTGTGAATAATATGGATTTTTAGATTTGCTTACGGCTGGATTTATTTCATTATTTTTTACTTCTTTATTTTGCCCGCAGGCTTGAAAAATAAAAAGAGGAATTAGAAATAAAATACAATAAAATGATGTTGTTTTCATAGTGTCTGTTTTTATACCCAAAAGTAAAGAGCAAATTACAATCAAAATGTCGGGTATTTTACAATTCAATTTCTATTTATGTAATTTTTAACTAATGAGATATACGTCAAAAAGGTTTTTTTGGTTTTTGAAAGTAATAAAATCAGCTATCGTTCATGAATCAAAAGTTAAATCCGATCTGTAAAATATTTAGTAACGCAGATTATAGTTTCTAACCCGAACTCGATTGTTGATTTTTGGAGCTGAAAGATTAGATGTTTTCAGGAAGTATCGTCCCGTTATCCGCTGCAATCTTTTGTGCCGAACCCCGGCACAAAAGGATTTCCACTACTACCGGGGCTAAAGGGAATATTTTTGCTTTTTTGCCATTATTCAAAAAATAATAATAATCCAAGATTCAATTATACCCAACAGTTTCATTTTTTTTGAAGTTAATAATAATCGAGTTGAGGCTTCTAAGTTTTAGGTTTTAAGGAGTATTTGGGGCAAGATTTGAACAAAAAGTAAAAGAATGTTAAAGCCTTTACAAAGAATATCTTTTTCGTACTTTTGCTTTATCAATAAATACTATGGAAGAAGAAAAAGTAATATTAGTAAATGAATTGGATGAGCAGATTGGTTTAATGCCAAAACTGGAAGCACATGAAAAAGCTATTTTGCATCGTGCTTTTTCAGTTTTTGTTTTAAATAATAAAAATGAAGTGATGCTTCAGCAAAGAGCACATCAAAAGTATCATTCACCTTTATTATGGACAAACACCTGCTGCAGTCATCAGCGTGAAGGTGAAACCAATATTCAGGCTGGTAACCGGAGACTGTATGAAGAAATGGGATTTAGCACCGAATTGAAAGAACTTTTCCATTTTATTTATAAAGCCCCTTTTGATAACGGTTTGACTGAGCATGAACTCGATCATGTGATGATTGGTTATTATGATGGTGAACCTGTAATTAATACCGAAGAAGTAGAAGACTGGAAATGGATGAAAATTGAAGATATTCAAAGTGATATGCTCTCGAATCCCGAAAGCTATACTGTTTGGTTCAAAATCATTTTTGATGAATTTTATCATTTTCTAGAGGAACATGCGTTAGAGCAAAGGAACTAATTGTGCAATTCACCAAATTTAATTCTACCCCAACCTATGAGAGTAACCATATCCAGAAAAGCCCATTTTAATGCAGCACATCGTTTGTATCGAAAAGATTGGACTTTTGAACAAAACGACGCTGTTTTTGGAAAATGCAATAATCCCAATTTTCACGGACATAATTATGAATTAATAGTAAGTGTTACAGGAGAAATCGATAAAGAAACAGGTTATGTTATGGATGTGAAATTCTTAACAGATATTATCAAAGAAGAAGTTGAGAATCAATTCGATCATAAAAATTTGAATCTGGATGTACCGGAATTTCAGGATTTAAATCCAACGGCAGAGAATATTGTGGTAGTGATTTGGAATAAAATCAGAAAGAAAGTAAATCCTGAACTGGATTTGGAAGTGGTTCTTTATGAAACACCCCGCAATTTTGTAACTTATAAAGGAGAATAATGGAACTGAAACTAGGAGACAAAATTCCAAATTTTACAGCAAAAGACACCAATGGAAATGATTTTAGCAGTCAGGATTTAATTGGTAAAAAGCCATTGGTTATTTATTTCTATCCAAAAGATAATACGCCGGGCTGTACGACTCAGGCCTGCAGTTTTAGAGATCAATACGAAGATTTTAAAGATCTTGGCGCTGAAGTAATCGGAATCAGCGGTGACAGTGTTGCGTCTCATCAAAAGTTTACCAGTCAATATAAACTGCCTTTTATTCTTTTGTCAGATTCAGACAAGAAAATAAGAACTCTTTTTGGAGTACCTTCCAATTTGTTTGGATTACTACCTGGCAGAGTAACTTATGTAGCTGATGCCACTGGAACAATAATAATGGTGTTTGACAGTATGAAGGCAAAAAATCATATTTCGAAAGCACTTGAAGCAATTAAAGAGATACAATCATAAAAGGACTAAATAATATTACCTTTTGAAGGTAAAAGTATAGAAATTTGTAAATAAAAAACATGAGTTCAAAAAATTATCCATTACAGTTTAATGCCATTCTGAAAGAAAGAATTTGGGGAGGAGAAAAGTTAAAAACTATTCTGAATAAACCAATTACGTCCAATATTACCGGCGAAAGCTGGGAATTGTCTACCGTAGAAGGAGATGTGAGCGTAGTGGCAAACGGGGAGTACAAAGGAAAACTTTTAACGGAGTTAATTAATGAGTATCCTGATGAAATTCTGGGAACGGCAGTTCATGAAAGATTTGGAAAACAATTTCCATTGCTTTTCAAATACTTGGATGCTCGCGAAGATTTGTCGATTCAGGTGCATCCTAATGATGAATTGGCCAAAAAACGTCACAATTCTTTTGGTAAAACCGAAATGTGGTATGTTACTCAAGCCGATAAAGACGCTAGAATCATTGTTGGTTTTAAAGAAGATTCAAGCCCGGAGGAATATGTAGAACATTTGAATAATAAAACGCTGACCGATATACTTGATGACGTAAAAGCAAAACCTGGAGATGTTTTTTTCTTAGAAACAGGTACGGTTCATGCTATCGGTGCTGGACTAGTTGTAGCCGAAATACAGCAGACTTCGGATATTACATACCGTTTGTATGATTTTGATCGGAAAGATGCACAAGGAAATACCAGAGAACTCCACGTTGATTTGGCATTGGATGCGATTAATTATAAAAAAGTCAATACTTATAAAGAGTATACTAAAGAGGTTAATCAGTCAAACACAGTGGTTGATTGTCCTTACTTTACAACCAACTTTATTCCATTGGAAAATGTAAAAGCAGTTGAGAATTCAGGATTATCTTTTACAGTGTATATGTGTATTGAAGGGTCTTTTGAATTAGAATATGATGGTGTAATTTATCAATATATAAAAGGAGATACAATTCTTGTTCCTGCAGCAATCAAATCATATAATTTGAAGGGAAAAGCTTCTATTTTAGAAATTTACATTTCATAGTTGGGAATAGAAAGATTATGTGTACTTTTGCAAACGCAAATTAAATAAAAAATAAAATGGCAAACGTTAAGAATTTAAAAAAAGACATCAACTACGTTTTAGGAGATATTATTGAGGCAGTTTACTTGTTTGAAATTTCTACAACAGGAAAACCTACTGATGAAACGAATGCATTGATTGACGAAGCTATCGCTGCTTTTGATGTTTTGATCACTAAAGTGAACGCTAAAAATGTTGAAAACAAAAAAGCACATTTCAAACAAATAAATGTAGAATTGGAACAAACTGCTAATCAATTGATTGGTAAAATCAACGATTTGCAGTAAAAAAAAGGGCAAAAAAAGTTTGATTTTTTTTTGGAAAAACGAAATTCAAGCTTATCTTTGCACCCGTAATGAGTCGCCAGCGTAGCTCAGTTGGCTAGAGCAGCTGATTTGTAATCAGCAGGTCGTGGGTTCGAGTCCCTCCGCCGGCTCAAAAAAAACCATCTATTTATTTAGATGGTTTTTTATTTGATTTGACGCATTACAAAACATATTGAGTCTGCCAGCGTAGCTCAGTTGGCTAGAGCAGCTGATTTGTAATCAGCAGGTCGTGGGTTCGAGTCCCTCCGCCGGCTCTTTATGAAAACCATCTAACTTTTGTTAGGTGGTTTTTTTGTTTTATGGCGGTTTGTAATTTGAGCGTAAAAAAAATGAAATCTGAGCTGTTAGTAATATTGCTGTTGATTCCTATTAGCTGCGTGAGGGATAGCAGCCAATGTCATTAAGTTAAGCTCTATATAACTCTTTTGTAGTTGGTTACTGTTTTGAATTTTCCGTTTTTTCTAATTTTAGATTTTCTTCTCGGATAGCTTCTTTCTAATCTAATGGGTTCTAAGT
>CAUPKP010000054.1:0-9830 GCA_963511795.1 uncultured Flavobacterium sp.
CTTAAAAATAAAGGCAGTTACAACAATAAACCCCTAATCCCTATTGTTTAATTGGTTGTGTTTACCCTTCAAAATAAAGGCAGTTACAACTTAGCTATTTGGATTCAATATATAGGCTTGGTTGTGTTTACCCTTCAAAATAAAGGCAGTTACAACAGAGGCAACGCCTAACGGCGTGAACTGGCTGTTGTGTTTACCCTTCAAAATAAAGGCAGTTACAACATCTATCTTAGCAGACAAATTAAACGCGTTGTTGTGTTTACCCTTCAAAATAAAGGCAGTTACAACTGAGTGTTGTTAAAGCCTTATAAATACTAATCGGGTGGTTGTTTTTTTTGATAAAAAAATAACCATATATTGTTGCCAATCAAAGTGTCATGAGTTGTTTTTAAATCCTATTTTATTTGTGTTAAAATTTTCTCATTCATCTCTTTATAAATAGCTACTATTTGTTGTGCGTATTTGTCATTATTCCATTCTTTAATATGGATTTCCATTATTTCCTTTTGTGGAAATTGGTTATGAGAAAATGATTTTCGAACCATATTCATAAACTTAAAATCTTCTTTGGTAATTATGTTTTGTAGCATTAACCAATACAAATAAGGCTTATGATAAATGTTTTCCTCTTTGCTTTCTTTTTTATGTAAGTCTATTATGCTGTCTTTGTCTTTTGTTATTATTGCTTTTTCCAGTTCAAATATTAATTCAAAAACAGTTTCTTTAGATTTATTGTAGCTGTCCAGCTCTATTTTTATTTTTTCAATAGGAATACTTTCATCATTAAAATACTCAAAAAGTTCAGGTAGTCGTCTGTCAAAAATGTATTTTTTGAGCACCGAATATTCTTTTCTTTTACGATTTTCGGTTATGTATTTTGTAATTTGCTTCTTTTCTTTGCCTTTTTCTATGATTTCACCCAAGTCATCAAATAATAAATGCCCAGTTATTTTTTCTTTTACAAGTAAGGTTTCGTTAAGTAGTATTTCTATGTTTTTTAATTTAGGTTCTAAGTTTTCTTTATTTACTAATTGTTCAAACATCAAGAGCATTAATTGATCTTCTTCTTGCAATATTCTTATTTCTTTTTCTGTCTTTCCTATTTTGTTTCTAATGCTTTTTTCGACTTGTGTTTTTTCAATATTAGGCAATCTTGTGTTTTGTTTTTTCTCCTGCGCTCGTTGGGTTTGCTTTAGATTATAAACGGTATCTAAAAAATCATTTTTGTAATAATCTTCAAATTTTTCTTTTGAATTGATTATGAAGTTTAATTTTTTATCTTCAAAAATGTATTCTCGTTCCGCTTTATAAAAAACTTGGGTATTGTCATTCCTGCATTTTTCCCACCAAAGTTTAAATAATTGATTATAATTTGTGTTTTCGTCGAAAAGGATGTTTTCATTTTTTAGTTCTTTACCTAGTAATTCTTTTAAAACTTCATCAAAAAGATTGGTAGGCAAATCAATAGGTTTCTTTTTGTCGTTGTTTTCTTTTCCTTTGGTCACATATTGAAACCATTTTTCAAAAGAGCTTTTTTCTTTTTGTAATTGGCGGATCGAAAAAGGGAGTTTAGATACGTCAGTTGGGATTTTTACAACGGTTAAATTCTTTTTTGCATTTTCATTCCACTCTAATATGTAGAAATTATTTTGTAACCATGATTGGTCTTTTTCGGAATATTTATTTGATCTGGAATTAAATACAGGTACTAGTTTTTGACCTTTCTCTTGTAAGTAGGCTTTGTAAATATCTGAAGTGTATTTAAAAGAAGAAAAATCTATTTTGTTCAAAAAAGGATGTCCTCCTTTTTCGTTCAAAAGTAATTCGTTAATGATTTTAATTAAGATGTTTTTCTTTTCTTCATCAGCAAACAAAGCTAAGCATTCTTGCATTTTATCATAATAAAAAGAAGTTATTTTCTGTTTTTTGTTTTCATCAATAATCAGGTCAATAATGTCTTTGGCTAAAAAAGTAGCCATTTCTCCAATCTTTGGTGCTTTTCCTTTTTGTATTGCCTTTAGCCTGTCAATGCAGTCTCTTTTCATTATTTTTACTCTGTCAGAAATAGCTATTTTTTCTTGAACATCGGTTATGTTTAGCCAGTAGGTTAAGATTTTAGAAGGAATTTGTTTGTCGTTTAAACCATGCTCCGTCAATATTTGATTTAGTTCTTTTTTTCTTAGATGCAAATCATCTAGTGTTTTCTCATGATAGGCAGTTTCTTGTTTTCTGCCTTGGCTTCTTTTTTTGAATTCATTTAAATGGATCAACTTTGATTTTACCATTTCGATAAATTCTAAATTTAGAATTTTTGATCTGTTGATGCTGATAAAATCATTGATTAACGTTTCGGTTTTTCCTTTGTCAAGATATTCCAAAAGAATTATTTTTGGTAAATCATGAACACTCAAAAAAGCTTCTACCTCTGGTTGTTTTAGATAACTAGTTACTTTATTTTCTGATTTTGGACGATTTAAGAATTTAGCTGTATCTTCTTTAGTAAGGTTAATACCGATTTTTCCAATTTTGTCTGTAAAATTATAATGAGGCGAAAATTGTTCAAATACAGTTTTACTGACAGTATTAATTCTAGTTAAAATTGTCTCTTCAGCCACTCTGAAATCTTGTAATCGACCAAAAGCTTTTACGTTTTCAACTACTTTTCTAGGTTCTTGTTTCCCGTCTAATGTCTTGGTGTACTCAGCGATGATTACTTTTCCCAAATCTATTTGGAATCGTAATTTTGGGAAAATTTCTTTTTCATCAAAAAAGCGCAAAGCGAAGTATGAAAAACGATTGTTGTTTCTGACTCTTTTTGTGATACTTTCAATGTAGGCTTTGTAATCGTCAATTGTTTCAGGTATGCTGTTAGTATAAATGTTTTCAAGCTCTTCATCTCCTAATTCTGGTTGAAAAGTTCTTTTTTCTTCTTCAGTTATAACATCATACAAGGTTTTTGGACACTTGTTCAATTCATTTATCAATTCTAAAGAGAAAGCTTGAGTAGCATTTTCGCTAATGAATTTTTCGTGAGGGAGTTTTATACAAAAGGCGGATAATACTTCTCTTTTCGCTGTGAACATCTTGTTTTGCGTGCCTTTTAGGTATTTTATTTTGTTGATGAATTGAAAAGCATTTTCTCTATCTAAAAAAATAGAAATTAAAAAAACAATTCCATCTTGAGTAATTGTTTTGTCTGGGTTAACAATTTTAGTTTTTGATACAGTTGTAAAATCTTCTTCAGTATAAACATCTTTATATCGCTCTTTTGTATAATGAATTGCTCGAATGAAATTCTCGTTTAAGAAATCACTTAATTGGTCTGATATTTTTAATTTCCTTTCAATTCCTGAATTTATAGAATAGAAATGAGTGTAATCATTTCGAAACTCATTAAGTTCTTTGAAAATAAACGCCAGACTTACGGATAATTGATTAATGTCCTTTCCGTTTTTGTTAATTAAGCTTTCTTGTTCAAATTTCGGTAAGCTCTCATCGTCAAAAACTCTTACAATTGGCATGAATTTTTTAAGTTGGGAAAATATATGAGTTTGGTTTTTACTAATTTTATGAACTAAAAAGCTATTTGGTATCTCTCCTTCATCTTTTAAAGAGAAAGTGCCAAATTTTTCAGCTAAATGATTGTTGATGTTGAAAATATTTAGCCTTGCCATATTCAGATATGCTCCGAAATATTCAGGTGTTGTTGATAGTGTTTTTGCAGGTTTTGCGATTTTATTTTCAATCGTTTCTGAGTTTTCCATTTAGCGTTCTTTTAGTTTTTTTTAGACTAAATTCATAAGTGTAATTCTGTAATCGCTAAGATACCCAATTAAGGAAAATGATTACTTACAACTTATTAACATAAAAAAACCGCAATATTTCTATTGCGGTTTCTGTCTTTAGATTATAAAAGAGTTTACAAAAGCGGATGCTTCCCTTCATGCCTGAAATACTCAATTTTATAATTAAACATTTCGGCCATATTCTGACCTCTCAATTTGGCTTCCTCGGCTAACGGACCCGTAAATAAACTATCTACCGTATTAGTGAAAATTTCCATCCAGCGGTTAAAGTGTTTTTTCTCGACTGGAAGCTGTCTATGTGGCGGAAAAGGACTTCCGGAATAGGTGTGTTCTTCCAGTAAAATAGTTTGCCAAAAACGATACATTTTTTCCAAATGTTCAGGCCAGCGGTCACCTATTTTTTCATTGAAAATAGCACCGATTAATTCGTCTTTTTGGACTTTTGAGTAAAAGGTATTAACTAATAACTGAATGTCTTCTATATTGGAAATGTCTTTGTTTATCATGATATTTTATATGTAAAAATGCTCTTCCAAAGATACGTTATAATAAAAAATGCATTCGAAAAGGAATTGTTAATTTATCCTATCAGCTGAGTGAACAGGTCATGTCTTTCGTTGAGATAACGGTATTCAAATCCTTTGTTATTCATATTAGTTTTGATGGCATGAATATCATTTGGATTTTTCAATTCTAATCCTACAACTACCGATCCTACTTCACGGCTGTTCTTTTTGGCAAACTGAAAATAAGTAATGTCATCATCTGGGCCCAAAATGTCGTTTACAAATTCTTTTAAAGCTCCTGGTCGCTGCGGAAACTGTATCATGAAATAATGCATTAATCCTTCATAGAGCAGGGAACGTTCTTTTATTTCGGCGGTTCTCTCAATATCGTTGTTACTCCCGCTAACAATGCAGACAACTGTTTTTCCTTTTATTGCTGACTTGTAAAAATCCAAAGCTGCTATCGTTAATGCTCCGGCTGGCTCTACAACCATGGCTTCTTCATTGTACAAGCGCAATATGGTGGTACATACTTTTCCTTCGGGAACGAGTATAATGTCGCTTAAGTTTTTTTTGCAAATGTCAAAAGTCAAATCACCCACTTGTTTGACAGCGGCTCCATCTACAAATTTATCGATAGTGTCTAATGCGGTGTTTTTGTGATTGGCAATTGAAGTTTTCATCGAAGGAGCGCCTTGAGGTTCTACTCCAATGATTTTAGTATTTGGACTTAATTGTTTGAATACGGTCGAAAGTCCTGATGCCAGTCCGCCGCCACCTATGGGCACAAATACATAATCAATTGGTTTTTTATAAGTGTCCAAAATTTCCAATCCCACAGTGCCTTGACCTGCTATAACTTCTAAATCATCAAATGGATGAATAAAGGCTTTGCAGTTTTCGGTGGCGTCGGCTACGGCTTTTGCGTAAGCGTCGTCAAAAGTGTCACCTGTTAAAACAATTTCGACGAAGTTTTTTCCAAACAGCTGTACTTGTTTGACTTTTTGTTTTGGAGTTGTTTTAGGCATGTAAATTTTACCCATTACTTTCAGGAGATGACAGGAAAAAGCAACACCTTGCGCATGATTTCCTGCACTGGCACAGACAATTCCATTTTCTTTTTCGGCATCAGTTAAAGAACTCATTTTATTATAGGCTCCTCTTATTTTGTAGGAACGCACGACTTGCAGGTCTTCACGTTTAAGCAAAATGGTTGCTCCAAATTCCTCTGATAAATTTAGGTTTTCAATCAGTGGAGTAGAGGGAACTACATTTTGAAGTTGTTTTTGGGCTTGTTGTATTGCTGTAAATAGAGTCATTTTTTAGTATTTGGAATTTAAATTTTTGAATTAAAAGGAATTCATTAGTTCTAATTCGGTTAGTATTGTGGCAAATTTCTGGATTGTTTCTTTGTGTGTTTTACTGGTGTAAACGCAATAATCAGCTTCCTGAATAATCGGGATGGTATTGATAATTGATGCGATTTGTTTTCCTTTTTCATCAGAATTCAGAAATTTTAATAACAGGATTTCGTGAGTAGAAAGCTCGGCTTCAGTTTGTAAATAACATTTAAAAACTTCAATGATTTTTTCCATTTGATGCACTATGTTTTGAACTGCTGCTTCTGTTTCAATAAGCGTAATCGTAAAACGATATAAATTTACTGTTTTACAAAAAACTACTGTGAAGCTGTTTATATTTATTTTTCTTCGAGTCAAAATAAGGGCTGTTTTAGTGATTAATCCTTCCTGTTTTTCACTGAAAAGTGTTATTGTAAATTCTTGTTGCATAGCGGAATAGTTTGTTTTTGGTCAAAAAACAAAGCCTTTCTCGATTCGAACTGAGAAAGGCTTTATTAGATAATAGAATCCTAACTCGTCATGTGAAACGAATAATGATAATTACTATAATGATAATTGTTGCTGAATTTTGCATGTTTGTTTAAAATAAAAAAACCTCCCGACGTGGGAGGTTTCATAAATTGTATATTGATTACTTATTTATATAACACCCCGCCATAGTTATCGAATGATAATTATAATAATGACAATGATGATATTAATTAAGTTTTTCATTTTTCTTGCTTAGAATGCAAATGTATTCATTTTAAAGAATCAAAACAATAAATTATTTTTTCTTTTCAGCTGTTGCCGGCGCCGGCGGGAATTGAGCTAAAATTTGAGTTACAATGTCATTTACGATTTCGTCTTTTCTATCCATGTTTTTGCTAAGAGTTCCAGTTCCTTCTCCCTGCCAAATTAATTCTTTCTTTTTGGCGTCGATAAGGTCAATGTACAAAGTTCCCTCTGTTGATGAACTCACTGTGGTTTGCCCTCCATACATATAAGGATTCCATCCCCAACCCCAGCCGTAACCCCAACCAGCATTGAATTGGTTTACGCTGATTTCTTCACGGGATTTAGTAAAAATATTTACTAATAAATCAGGAGTTTCACTTTTGGTCATTCCTTTAGCCTGTAGCTGCTGGTCGATGGCGTTCAGAATTCTTTTTTTGTCCAAATCTGAAATTTCAACCTTATCAATGCCTGATTTCAAAAATGCAAAAGTTTTGTATTGCTTGAAATCGGCTGATCTGTCGTAATCAGAATATACTTTTACTGTGTCACACGAGGCAGCTATGAAAAGTAATAATAGGGGCAGGAATCTAAATGTTTTCATGATTTAATGTGATTTATGTTCAAAATAAACTTGCTCAAAAATCGTACCAAGTTTAGTGTATTAAAGTTAGACGATTTATTTTTACTGTACAAAGCTTTTAACAAATTGTATTATTTCCAAGGAATTTGTCAGTTCAATAATTCATCATCTACTAAATTAGGCAGTGTGACTTTCAGCAAAGGTTCGACTTCCATCGCGCGTTTTATGGCAAAAACAGCTCCTTCATTTCTAGCCCAGCTGCGTCTTGAAATTCCGTTATTGACGTCCCAAAAAAGCATCGAAGCCAAGCGACGGGAAGCTTCCTTACTGCCGTCAAGCACCATTCCGAAACCACCGTTAATAACTTCGCCCCAGCCCACGCCACCACCATTGTGAATGGAAACCCAAGTAGCGCCACGGAAACTGTCGCCAATCACGTTTTGAATCGCCATATCGGCGGTAAAACGAGAGCCATCATAAATATTAGAAGTTTCTCGGTAAGGTGAATCGGTTCCTGAAACGTCGTGATGGTCACGTCCTAAAACAACCGCACCAATCTCGCCTTTGGCAATCGCCTGATTGAAAGCTTCGGCAATTTTAACACGGCCTTCGGCATCGGCGTAAAGGATTCGGGCTTGTGAACCCACAACCAATTTATTTTCCTGTGCGCCTTTTATCCACTGAATATTATCCTGCATTTGCTGCTGAATTTCAACGGGGGCAGTTTTGGCCATTTCTTCCAAAACTTGGCAGGCAATAGCATCCGTTTTGGCTAAATCTTCCGGTTTTCCAGAGGTACAAACCCAGCGGAAAGGACCAAAACCATAATCAAAACACATAGGTCCCATAATGTCCTGAACGTAACTTGGGTATCTGAAATCAATATTATTTTCGGCCATAATAGCAGCACCGGCACGGGAAGCTTCTAGTAAAAAGGCATTTCCGTAATCAAAGAAATACGTTCCTTTGGCTGTATGTTTGTTGATTGCCGTTGTGTGACGACGCAATGTTTCCTGTACTTTTTCCTTGAATAAATCAGGATTATTCGCCATCATATCATTGGCTTCTTCGAATGAAATTCCAACGGGATAATACCCGCCAGCCCAAGGATTGTGAAGCGAAGTTTGGTCGGAACCCAAATCGATATAAAGATTTTCTTCGTCAAATCGTTCCCAAACATCCACCACGTTTCCGAGGTAGGCAATAGAAACCGTTTCGTTATTGGCTTTGGCCAAAGCCACTCTTTTGACCAATTCGTCAATATCTTCAACCACTTCATTTATCCAGCCTTGACTGTGGCGAATGCGGGTGATTTTAGCATTTACTTCGGCACAAACCGTGATACAGCCTGCAATATTTCCCGCTTTCGGCTGTGCGCCACTCATTCCGCCCAATCCAGAAGTCACAAACAAACCTCCTTTTGGACTGCGTCTTATTTTTCTGAAACCGTTCAAAACCGTGATTGTCGTTCCGTGTACAATTCCCTGCGGGCCAATGTACATGTAGCTTCCTGCGGTCATTTGCCCGTATTGCGAAACGCCCAAAGCATTCATTTTTTCCCAGTCATCGGGTTGCGAATAATTCGGGATTACCATTCCGTTGGTAACCACAACTCTCGGTGCCTCTTTGTGGGAGGGAAACAACCCCATCGGATGCCCGGAATACATCGTCAGCGTTTGCTCATCGGTCATTTCCGATAAGTATTTCATCGTCAATAAATATTGTGCCCAGTTCTGGAAAACCGCACCGTTCCCGCCGTAAGTAATCAATTCGTGCGGATGTTGCGCCACCGCATAATCCAGATTGTTCTGAATCATCAGCATAATCGCTTTGGCCTGCTCGCATTTCCCTGGATATTCCGAGATTGGGCGGGCATACATTTTATAATCGGGACGTAAACGGTACATATAAATACGGCCGTAAGTTTCCAGTTCGCTGCGAAATTCAGGCATTAATTCAGCGTGATGCTTTGGATCAAAATAACGCAAAGCATTGCGAAGAGCTAGTTTTTTCTCATCGTCAGACAAGATTTCTTTCCGTTTCGGCGCGTGGTTAATATTGGCTTCATACGGTTTTGGCTGTGGTAATATAGAAGGTATTCCTTGTTGTATTTGTTCTTGAAAAGTCATTTTTTTTGTTTTAAAATCTAAAATAAATTCGTTCTAATGAGTATCATTTACTTCGTCAGTTCGCAAAAAGCTCGTGTGGGCGAGACCGCATTAAGTTAAGGATATAAAGTCATCGTTTTGTCATTCCGAAGAATGAGGAATCTCACTAGTGACTCACATTATGTGATTTCTCCTTCGTCGAAATGACATAAAAAAAACTATCAACTTAATGATATTGACTTCTATACCTCTCGCATCCCGTAAATCAAGATATTTTCTTAATTTAAAGAGATTCTCCACTAGGGATACCGTATATCCGACCTATGGTAGGATTTATGAATTTTAATTTTATATTTTAAAGAAAGGATGTCCATTGCTAATGTTGAATGTTTTTATTGTAATAAAAGAATGCTGTTTCTAAATTGTCTTCCATTTTTTTAATTGCCTCTAGCTTTAGCTAGAGGGAAATAAATTGTAAATTAAATTGGCTTTAGCCTAATATATCTTTTGGCTAAAGCCATTAAATAATATCCCTATTTTCATTCCCCCAGCTGAAGCTAGAGGCAATTCAATATTGTTTAAAATAAATGAATTCTGTAATCTAAATTCTAAATGAACTTCCCTGATTAGTGTTGACCGATTTCTAATTGTTTTCATTATCAAAAATAGTTAAAATAGGTTTAGAAAAAGAAGAATCATTAAACCACTTATTTTCAAATTCCATCGGACTTAATTTGCCGATATTGTTATGA
>CAUPKP010000055.1:0-8439 GCA_963511795.1 uncultured Flavobacterium sp.
TAAATCTACGTCACATAACAGCCACTACAACGGATTTGGGCATTGGGCTTAATGGAAAAATGGTTTTGTACTTGGGATGATTTGGCAAATCCGAAAATAGGGCTTAATTTAGTCCCAAACCCGCTGTAGTGCCAGAACGTTGTGTGAGATTATACAGAAACCAACGTGCTAAAAACAACCAAAAGAATGAAAAAGTACTTAACCGAATACAAACATAATGGAAAGTTATACGGATGTGAAATTTATGCAAACTCTAAAGAAGAAGCCGAGGAATTATTAAAAAGTAAAAGACTAACAGAAAAAATAATTGGTCACAACCCAACAGTAGAATATTTATTTTATTAAATCTTTTTCTCTTAAATACTTTATGTGTTTCTCAATACTAGTTACATTTCTCAAACAGTCTGAGTGATTTTTATATCCTTCAGAAGAAGAAGCAACAATATCTGAACCAACTTTAATATTCCAATACCATTCTTTAGTATTTTCGTTTTGAAATGTTTCAAATTTAGGGAATCTAATAATTACACGAAGTTTGTCCATAATATATAAATTTAATTAATACCAAATATATAGCTTAAAATCAAAACATTATGAAAAACATTCAGAAAACTATCGGGCTTATTTTATTATTCCCCCCTGTATTATCAGTTTTACTTTTTTCAATAAACCTCTTACTTAAAGAGAGTGGTACTATTGTAAGGATGTATAATTTAAGCGGTGAATGGAGCGGTAATATGGCAGAGAATAGCGGTGGTTATATGTCTGCCACACCTATTTACTTTGGGTTAATGGCTATTGCAGGTGCATTACTAATTAAAGATTCTGACAAAAAATAAATGAGAGAGTATTTAAAAACTATAGGTTTATCGTTAATACCAACAATTCTAATTTATATAGGAAAAACAGAAGGTTTCTTTAATTTTCTTAAAGAACATAACTTTATTAAATCTGACGCTGATATTAAATCTCCGCAGTTTTGGTGCTTTATTATTGGTGTGATTTGGGCTGGATTAATAATACCTGTTCAGTTTGCAAATACAAAAAATAAACTAAAAGAGAAAGAAGACGATTTCGATGAACTTTTAAAATTTAATAAGGAAATCTATTTTAAAGCTACAAAGGATAAAATAAAAAAACAAAGTGTAGATTTTAGGACTAGAATTTTTGTTCCTGAAAAAGGTATAGAGAAGTATTGGAAGAGATTTAGGCATAAAAAGAAAGAATTCCACTTAAAGCACTATAAAAGTATATCTGACGCACTAAACAGTAAATCTTTGCATTTTGAAGTTAATCCAAACATTCAAGGAATGGTCGGTAAAACATATAGTGAGAGTAAAATTTTCATAGATTTTGATGTTCAAAAAGCAGATTACAATTTAACACCTTATCAGAAAAGTAAAACTAACGACGTGAAATTTTGTTCGACTATTCCAATTTTCAATAAAGAAAACGAGATAAAGGCGATACTTTCAGTTGATAGTGATAAAGAAGTAGTATTAAAAGATAGCGAATTTCAAGAATGGCAAAGCAGTTTAATGTATTATGGAGTTTTAGTTGATAAACATTTAAAGCTATAATTATGAAAACTATAATTAAACAAATTACAAAAATTACAATTAGTTTAAGTAATAATAAAAAAGAGCATATTGAAAAGAGTTTTAGTAAAGAGTATTCAAAATCAATAGAAGAGTATTTGAAAGAGGGTATGAAAAAATACGAGAATATAGAGGTGGTTGTTTTAAACCGACCAAAAGAGCGCAAATAACCTCACACAACAGCTACTAAGCGCCATAGCGGGAATTGGCTTAATTTAAAAATGGTTTTGTACTTGGAAAATTGGCGAAAACTCCGAAAAATAGTGATTTCTAACCCCGCTACATCGCCTAGTAGCAAGACGTTAGGCATCAGTTCAACAGAACTGACGCAGACGAAAACAATTTAATTTTAACCTTAATAATAAAAAAATGAAAAAAGTATTAGTAGCAAATGTGTCGTCTAAAGTATCCGAAGGCGGAAGCAGTATTAGTAAACGTAATTTTGAATTCGAATTAGTAGAATTAAACAAACACCTAGAAGACGGATGGATTATTGAAAAATACGACATCGTAACAAACCACATTGCATATAATTTTAGCATTATTTATCAGTTGGTTAAATAATTAAAACTTATCTACCATTTCTTTGGTTGTCTTAAATATCGGAAGCCAAAGAAATCGGTAAATTGTTACTGACTTGAAAAGATTGTTTGTTCCGCAATCGTTTTGAAATTTTGTGTGTTTTGAAAACATATTTTTTATTTTAAATTGTGTCTCTGACTTTAAAACGGTGCAGAAACTAAACCGAAAATTGAAATGAATAAAGAACCGAATGCCTAACAGCCACTACAACGGATTTGGGCAATTGGCTTAATGGAAAAATGGTTTTGTATTTGGGATGATTTGGCAAATCCGAAGAATGGACTTAATTTAGTCCCAAACCCGCTGTAGTGCCAGAACGTTAGCGGTAATGTTAGCGCAGAATCATAGAAAATAATACATAAATGAAAAAAACCTTTCCTCTGCAAGAAGTTATAGACGATTTAGTTAACACTGACAAGAGCTTGACTTCAGCACTAATGAAATTGAATTATTTTGGTAGGCTGATTAAAAACGATGAACTTATTCATTACACAAATAATGAATTAAATGGTTACAGAGGAAAAGAAG
This sequence comes from uncultured Flavobacterium sp., assembly GCA_963511795.1. GTDB lineage: Bacteria > Bacteroidota > Bacteroidia > Flavobacteriales > Flavobacteriaceae > Flavobacterium. The sequence goes on from CAUPKP010000055.1 coordinate 2,709, forward strand.
AAGAAATTCCAGAATACAGGAAAACAATAGCAACTCTCTTCATAGAGATGCAAGCATATCAAACTCATCATTCTGGTCAACTCCCTATATCAATGCTTGACGAGCCTTATCGTTCAAGTTTACAATTTGTTTCAGTTAGAGAAGGTATTTCTGCAGTTGAAAAACTTGCGCGTGAAACTGACAAAGGAGCTTCTGAAGGACAAATCGCTACGTCTCTACCAATGGAAATGCTTCATATTTTACATGAACCTGCAAGAAAACTGTATAAAACTAATGTTAGATTAGATGTAATTTCAGCAAGATTATCAGGAAATTCGAATATCGTGGTTGAAATTCCAAATGCTATAAGAACAAAATTATTAGAATTCGTAATGTTGATAGCCGAAAAATTCGACTATGATATTGAAATAGAATCATTTAACAAACAATTAGAAACTAATAACCAAACTATAATTCATCAAATGAGTAATACAATTAATAATACTGGCGATGGCAACATCATTAATACGGGAGATAAAAATCAAATTGAGAATAATGTAACCCTTTATAAAGGAGATACAAATAGACTACAAGATGAACTTCGTAAACAAGGAATCGAAGAAGAAGATATCGCAGAAATAACGGAAATTGTACAGAACGAACAAACGAATGCTGAAACTGGTAGATTAGGTGAAAAAGCTAACGGTTGGATTTCAAAAATAATTAATAAATCACTTAACGGAATTGGAAAAATTGCAACTGGAATCTCTGTAAATCTTTTAGCAACTTTAGTTAAAGGATATTATGGTATAAATTAAGAAACACTACCGCTAACACACGCTACAAGCAATTTGGGGATTTGGCTTAATGGAAAAATTGGTTTGTATTTGGAAGATTTGGCAAATCCGAAAGATAACGCTTACTTATTCCCAAACTGCTTGTAGCGCGAGAACGTTAGCACCAATTTTAAAACAACCATAATGGATACAATTGAATTTCATAAATCTACTGCAAAGGAATTACTCGCAATTAAAGACAGGGTTAGAAACTTGGTAAATCATTGGGGAGAAGACGGGCGACATCAGGAAGCTGTGATAAAAACAATGATTCAAAGATTTCTTCCTGAAAAATTTAAAATTGGGAGTGGATTTATTGTAAGACAAACTAGACAAAGAGGTAACCACGAACCTTCAAAACAAATTGACTTAATAATTTATGATACATCATATCCAGTTTTATTCAAAGACAATGACTTTGTTATTTTAACTGCCGACTCTGTTTTAGGAATTATTGAAGTCAAAGCAAATGCAACAAATCAAGGATTAGGTGATATTGTTAAAAAAGCAAACGAAAATGGCAAATTCATTTTTGAAGCAAGAGTAGATAAATCAAAACCATTATTCAATGGAATTTTTTCCTATGAATCTGCCGTGAATAATGTTGATACAATCTCAAATCACATAAAAACACCTTGGGACGAGTTAGGTGAAAATCGTCAATTATTTAATGTTAATCATATTTCGCTTAATCAAAATTGGTTTTATAAATTTTGGGAGCATGAATTTAGAGATGGTAACCCACCACATTATCTATATGAAATAAATGAACTTTCCTTTTCTTTTTTTATCTCAAACTTAATGGATTGGATAAGTGGAACGTCAGTTATTGAAAACAGCAATTTGTGGTTTCCAGTTGACAAGTCGATTGAAGTTAGAAAAAGATTTTAAAAACATAATATGAAATATATACAACCCATTGTTTACGGAAAATCTTTTACCTGTCCTCATTGTGGAGCAATTGCAAAACAAGATTGGTGGCATCGCAGTTGGAATGCAAATAATTATTCTGAAAATGCACAAAATCCTTTAAAAATTGGAACTTGTCAACATTGTAATAAAAGCACAGTTTGGATTGTTGATAAAATGTATTTTCCTGATTCTGGAAATGCACCATTTCCTAATCCTGAAATGCCTGATTCAGTATTGCGACTTTACACTGAAGCGTCTGCTATAAGTTCTAAATCACCAAGAGGTGCATCTGCTCTATTGCGTTTATCAATTCAAGTTTTATGTAAAGAGCTTGGAGAAGATGGAAAAAACATAAATACTGATATTGGAAATCTTGTTCAGAAAGGACTCCCAATAATTGTCCAACAATCACTTGATATAGTTCGAGTAACAGGTAATGACGCTGTTCATCCAGGGCAAATTGATACAGACAATCCTGCGACAGTTGGCCAACTTTTTGACTTGGTGAACATTATAGTTGAATATATGATTGCTTTGCCTAAAAAAGTAAGTGGAATTTACAAAGGACTTCCAGCCGACAAAGTAAAAGGAATAAATGATAGAGACGGAAAATAAAAAAACTGGTGCTAACACACGCTACAAGCAATTTGGGGATTTGACTTAATTTAAAGTTGATTTTGTATTTGGAAGATTTGGCAAATCCGAAAGATAACGCTGATTTAGCCCCAAACTGCTTGTAGCGCGAGAACGTTGGCAGTAATTTTACCGCAGAGAAAAAAAAACCGAATGAAAAACTACATACTTTTTGCAATTTTAATAACAACATTTAATTCGTGTGGAAAAACGAAAAAAAACAATTCTGAAAAAGTGGACAAGTCCGAAATAAAAGAATTTGTAAAAAATGACAAAATGGATAAAACTGAATTTTGGAAAATAATAGAATATTCAATAGCAAAATCCAATGACAACAAATCAGAAAAGGAAAAAGTTATTATTGAAAAATTAGCAACATACAAACCTGAACAAATTATTGAATTTGAAGTGATTTTAAGACAATTAATTATTGAAGCGGATGATTATAAAATAATGGGAGCGCAAAAAATTATTGAAGGATATGTTTCAGATGATAGTTATTTATATTTCCGTTGTTGGCTAATTGGAAAAGGAAAAAAAATATATACTGAAACTCTAAAAAATCCAGAGTTTTTATCAGAAAACATAAATCAAGGCGAAGAAGCTTATTTTGAAGAGTTAATGTATGTTGCAACAAATGCATTTAAAATTAAAACGGGAAAGAAAGATGAAGATGAAAATTTCCCTAGAGATATTGCAATTGGCAAAGGTTTAGATTATGATTTTGGAGCACCTCCAACAAAAGGAGTTGATTGGAAAGAGGAGGAATTACCAAAAACATATCCGAAACTATGGGCGAAATTTAACTAAATAAAAAAACTACTGCCAACACACGCTACAACGGATTTGGGCAATTGGCTTAATGGAAAGTTGGTTTTGTATTTGGGATAATTTGGCAAATCCGAAAATAGGGCTTAATTTAATCCCAAACCCGCTGTAGCGCGAGAACGTTGGCGGTCAGCTTGAAGAACCGAAACTGACGTAATAGAAAAATTAATATACATAAAACAAAATTATGCGAATATTTACTAAAGAAGTTGCGGAATCTGTAGCGAAATATTATTCCGAAATAGTAATAGGAAAACCTATTACGCCTCCAGGAAACTCTAATCCTTTTCCAATTGCATCATTAGAAATAACGAAAATTGAAGAAGGATATTCTATAAAATGCGTATCTAAATATATGAATAAGACAATGCGCAGAAATTTAGATGATGTTATTCCTGAACTAAATGCTTTTCCTCTGGATGAATTTCTATCAAATCTAAATTAACATCTCACGTATTAATGAAAAATATAATAGATACTTTATTTAGTTTTAATTGGTCTTCTGTTGGATACCTAGTAATTATTTTAATATGTGTTTTTTTATTTTTAGGGTTTGTTAAATTTATTTATATAACAATATTAACTAATACCGTAAAAGATTTCAAAAATGACATAAAAAATAAATTTATATATTTCACAAAAATATTTCTAAAATCAACATTACTGCATACAGTTTCATCCTTATTATTATTGATGGAATTCTTTGTGTCTGAAGGTTTATCAACACACATACCAAACTTATTTATTTTTTACATAGTTTTCATATATGTTTACTGCTTTAAGTTGACATATTCTTTTCTCTATAAAAAAGTAGAAAAACCGAATTAAAAAGCGGAAAAGCCGAACCGCCAACACACGCTACAAGCAATTTGGGTATTTGGCTTAATTTGAAAATGGTTTTGTATTTGGAAGATTTGGCAAATCCGAAAAATAGATTTAATTTAATCCCAAACTGCTTGTAGCGCGAGAACGTTACTGGCTATGTTGCCTAAAAAACAGCATTCAAATTAAAAACAAATTATGAAAAAAAGTATCGTGTTATTTTTAATGGTTTTAATTTCTATTTCTTGCCAAAACAAGCCAGCAGAAAAAAAAGAACTTGTTGAAAAAGTGACCTCTGAAAATACTAAAACAGAAAAAAAGAAAGCACTCAACCAAGCGATAAATCCGAAAGTACAAAAAAATGGTTAATTGAAACTATCCAAACTTATTTTAAAAAAGACTTTGCTAAAATGAGTGGTATAACTACCAAAACTTATGAGGAGTATAAAACTGAAGCTACAAATGTTGACCTTGATACTGACGTAGCGATGACTCAAAGCGAATTTGAAAAAAAATGGAAAAATCAATACGATACAAAATTTGCAGGAATAGGATCAGGATTTTTAATATCAGGACAGGATTGGGGAAAAATTGAAGTTACAAAATGTAATTTATTATTAGAAAACGTTGATAGTTATGTTTTCCAAACTATCTTAAGCGATACGGAATTTAAAACCGATTATAAAAGAGATATAAGAATAATAAAATCGGGGATTCTTTTTTGATAGATGATGTTAAAGAATATAATTGAACATAAAAACACAGCCAGTAACAGCCACTACAACGGATTTGGGCATTTGGCTTAATGGAAAGATAGTTTGTACTTGCATGATTTGGCAAATCCGAAGAATAGGCTTAATTTAATCCCAAACCCGCTGTAGTGCCAGAACGTTACAAGACAGTTTGAGAACTATCACACTCAAAAACATCTTCTAATTTGTGTAAGGCACACAGGTCAAAAACATTTCTAACTCTATTTTTTGGAAAAAGTTGATTAATAAAGTTTTCATTCTCTTTTTTGTAAACATCAAACATTTTTGAACGTTCTTTTTTTGAATGTTTTACATTTGCAATTCTATCACATAGTTTTACAAAACAAGCATATTCAGTTTCTCTTATTCCTTTATAATATTTTTCATTAGCTCTTTCTTTTCTGTTTTTTCCTTTCTCATTCGATAAAGCATAAACAATCTCAGCTACTTTTAGCCCAGCAACTTCTTTCACATCATTATAAGTCAATCTACAATCTTCAATTGTGTCGTGCATCCAACAAGCAGATAAAATCATTTCTCTATCTTCTTCTGGAATAGAATCAATAAATTCTTTAGCCACATCTACAACCATTGACAAATGATATGAATAAGGATAAACCCCATATTTATGGTTTACATCTTCGTGTGATTTAATAGCAAATTCTTTAATTAAGTTTAGCATAATATTTAGTGTTAAAAAACCGTCTTGTAACAATTGCTATAAAACAGTTGGGTATTGTGATTAATTTAAACATTTGGACTATCCGAATGTTTGGGTCTTGGCTCGAAGTTTGGGGCATTTCTACCCCAACCGTCTTATAGCAAAACCGTTACTGGCTAGTTATGCCGAAATTACGCAGGTAAATCCAATTTGGAGAAAACATTTGTTTCCGCAAAAAGTTACAAAGCAGAAGCGTGAAAATTGGAACTTGCCAACAGAAACTTGAAAAGTGAAACTTGAAAAGTGAA
>CAUPKP010000056.1:0-7369 GCA_963511795.1 uncultured Flavobacterium sp.
GCGGGTGCAAAAGTAGCAATTTCTTTTTAACCGGCAAGAACTTTTTGAAGTTTTTTTGAAAAATTTATTTTTCGTTTTCTTCTCTTTTTCTTAGCAGCCTATCAAGGAACGTTGCGCTTTTAGCGGGGTGCAAAAGTAAGCCACGTTTTTAAATCTCACAAGCTTTTTTGAATCTTTTTTTGAAAATAAATTTTCTCTTTGATTTAGTAAGCTTGTCAGTATTTCTTAGAACGTGTGCGTCGTTGCGGGTGCAAAAGTAGTCTCTTTATTCGTGTAAACAAGGGAATTTTACAATTATTTTACTTTAATTTTACGTTTATTTTTTAACATATTGATATATAGAAATTTACAATCCCTATTTTTTGTGAATTTGTAAATTTACACAGGGTGCTTTTGATGATTTGGTCAATTTTATCGGGTTTTGAGATTGTTTTGAGTTTCCAAACCGTTGTATGGGATAGAAACGAGACGGATTCACAAGAGTAAAGACACGGATTCCTGCAAATCTTATCTTCTAAAACTTCTAACCTATATATTAAGGTATGTGTTTTCTACTTTATTCTTATGAAAACTGATGCCTTAGCCCTGATAGAAGTGGAAATCCTTGCGGGCTGGCGTTCAGCCCGCAAGATTGAAGTAGATAGCAGGAAATAGCTCCTAATTATTGACCTTTTTGTTACCTTATATATAATCCGCCGTTTTAAACCTTTACAAACTATGTCTGCAGTTTTTATTACTCCTTAAAAAGAACGAACTTTGCTCCCTAAATATTACATTAATGACACTTCATATAGAAACTCCAGCTTTACTATTTTCGGCCACCTCATTAATCTTACTAGCCTACACCAATCGGTTTTTGACAGTTGCTACCATTATACGAGGCTTAAAAAAAGCTTATAAAGAAAAAGAGAACCGGATGATTTTGCTGGAAATAAAAAACCTAAACCTGCGGCTGACTCTTATCCGTTTTATGCAGATGGCCGGCGTACTGAGTTTATTTCTATCTGTTTTCACAATGCTTGTGTTATTTTTAGATTATCAATTGACCGGAATTTACTTATTCGGATTTAGTCTGCTTGCTTTATTAATTTCTTTGGCACTGTGTTTTTGGGAAATTAATATTTCGGTTGATGCACTGCGTCTGCATTTGAGTGATCTGACTCATAAAGAGCTTGAAAAAGAACAGCATCCCACTACCGAAGCAAAATAATTTTTACACTTTTATAAATAACCCCATACTTAATAATGTTTAAAAACAACACACTTAAAGGAGTTTTCTTGGTGGCAATTGGCGCGACTAGCTACGGAATGCTTGCCACTTTTGTAAAAATGGCTTATGACGAAGGATATACTACGGCTGAAGTCACAATCTCACAATTTATTCTAGGCATTGCCGGAATCCTTATTATTAATGGATTTCAAAAAGCCAAAAGTGAGAATGAAGTTGTGAAAGCTACACCAAAAAACATTTTCCAATTGATGCTTGCCGGCACATCTACTGGCCTGACAAGCGTATTTTATTATCTGGCCGTAAAATACATTCCAGTTTCTATCGCTATCGTATTATTAATGCAGACAGTTTGGATTGGTTTATTGCTGGAAATGATTCTGGAAAAGAAAATTCCTTCAGCACAAAAAATTGTAGCCGCACTTGTTGTACTAATTGGAACCCTTTTGGCTACAAATGTCTTTCAAAATGAAATTCAGCTGGACTGGCGAGGACTCCTCTTAGGAATGTTAGCTGCCTGTTCTTTTACAACAACTATGTTTACTGCGAATCGAGTGGCAATAGGAATATCATCAGCGCAACGCAGTTTGTACATGCTTTTAGGAGGTGCAGTAATTGTTTCCATCTTTGCGATTGCAACCCTAAACACACCTTTCCATTTTGAAATATTCCTAAAATGGGGAATTATACTATCCCTTTTTGGTACTATTATTCCTCCAATGTTAATGAATGCCGGTTTTCCTCTTACTGGTATAGGATTGGGAAGTATCGTTTCAGCATTAGAACTTCCTGTTTCTGTTTTAATGGCTTACTTTCTGCTTCATGAGAATGTTGCCTTAATACAATGGATTGGAATAGTCCTTATTATATTAGCCATAGTTATAATGAATGTAAACTTCAAAAAACAATAAAACAACTGATTATCAATATTAAAAAATATAATTACAGCAATTATATCTTATTTTTTTATAAATTCGTATACCATACAATTCTTACTAAATAACAACAGTATTGTATAGGATTACTATTTGATTAATTTTAACTAATAATCTATTAACTAAAAATTTTTATCATGAAAAAACTTTTTGCAGAATTTTTCGGGACTTATTGGCTGGTTTTTGGAGGTTGTGGCAGCGCTTTATTTGCCGCAGGCATACCTGATTTAGGGATTGGCTTTGTGGGAGTTTCATTGGCTTTTGGCTTAACTGTTTTGACCATGGCTTATGCTGTCGGGCATATCTCAGGAGGGCATTTTAATCCCGCTGTATCATTTGGATTATGGGCAGGAGGAAGATTTTCGGCAAAAGAATTGCTACCTTATATTATAGCACAAAGTATAGGAGCTATTGCAGCTGCGGGAACGCTTTATACTATTGCCTCTGGAAAAGCAGGATTTATGATTGATAATACTAAAGCTGGTGCTTTTGCTTCTAATGGATATGGTGCTTTTTCTCCTGATGGCTATTCACTACAATCTGCTTTTATTGCCGAATTTGTTCTAACCTTATTTTTTCTTTTAATAATACTTGGCGCCACCGATAAATTTGCCAATGGAAAATTTGCCGGAATTGCCATTGGACTCGGCTTAACATTAATTCATTTAATCAGTATTCCAATTACAAACACTTCAGTAAACCCTGCAAGATCATTATCACAAGCCGTTTTTGTTGGTGGCGAACCATTATCACAACTTTGGCTGTTTTGGGCAGCTCCCATATTAGGAGCTATTGTGGCTGGTTTTATTTATAAAAATTTGCTCCAAGATCATTCCGAAGCTTAAATTTTGCAACACAAAATAAATTATTAAAGAGAAAAAGGAAATATAGAAATTACCTTTTTCTCTTTATTTTTGAAATATGAATTCACTTTTTCAATCCGAACCCATAGTTTTTGATTTACCAAATGCCGAAATCATCTACTTTCCTGCTTTCCTTTCAAAAGAGGAAGCCGATTCTCTTTTCCAGGAATTACTTAAAAATACTCCTTGGCAACAGGATGAAATTACGGTTTATGGGAAAAAACATTTACAGCCGAGGTTAACTGCTTTATATGGAAACGAAGGAAAGCCCTACTCCTATTCTAATATAAAAATGCAACCTCATTTCTGGACTTTGCCATTGCAAAAAATTAAATCCCTTGTAGAGAATATTTGCGAAACCAATTTTACAACTGTTTTATTAAATTACTATAGAGACGGCAATGATGGCAATGGCTGGCATGCTGATAATGAAAAAGAATTGGGCATAAATCCAATAATTGCATCTTTAAGCTTAGGAGCTGAACGAAATTTTCAGCTGAAACATAATTTAGACAGCTCTCAAAAAAAGAATATCGTTTTAGAAAATGGCAGTTTACTGTTAATGAAAGGCACAACACAGCATTTCTGGAAGCATCAAGTCCCAAAGACTGCAAAAACTATTGGTTCCCGAATAAACCTCACTTTTAGAGTAATTCAATAAAGGAATTCTCAATATTTCTCATTAAAAATATCACAAATTTAAAAGATTTAAAAAATTGATTTTTTTTTAACTTAAAATAAAAAGTAATAATAATTTTTATTAATATTGGTATAAGATTTAAAAATCAATTTTATTAATCATTAAAACAATCTGAATTAATTTTCACGTGATGAAAAAGAGTAACCGCAAAGAATTAAACTGGGAACAAACAGAAAGACTGATTGCATTGGCCCAAGAAGAGAGAAATCCATTTGAAATTATTCATAAAGAATTTGGATTAGCTGAGAAGGAGGTTCTTGAAATTATGAAAAAGAAAATGCCTGCAGAAAAATATGAAATGTGGAAAAAGAAAGCTATCGCAAGTAAACCAAAACCAAAACCTTTAAAAATTGATGATTTCGATGAAGATTTAGATGGGAAATATTACATAAAAAACAAACTAGACTAACCTCAACCATATAAACTCCTGAAAATCAGGAGTTTTTTTTTATTTAAAAATCATCCAAACAAAAAAAATTCCATTTTTTTTTAACTTAAACAACTTTATTAATCTCTTTTTGTAACTTTTTTGAAATTCGAAATACTAATACGACAAACAAACACTTACAAAATGAAAAAAATAATCTTTGCACTTGCTTTTTCTTCCCTAATCTGGACAAGTAAAGCCAGCACTACAAACCCTGTAGATTCAAAAAAAGAAGAGATTGAAGTCCACATCAATCTTACTGATGTGAAAGATGACCAAGTTTTGGTTACGGTAAAAGCCCCAAAAATCAAAACTGACGAGATCACTTATAGCCTTCCAAAAACTGTTCCTGGAACCTATTCAGTTGATGATTATGGAAAATATATTGCCGATTTCAAAGCCTATGACAAAAAAGGCAATTTATTGACTGTTTCAAAAACAGATGACAACACCTGGTCTATCAAAAATGCAAAAACATTAGTGAAAATCACTTACTTAGTAAACGACACATTCGATACTGAAAAAGGAAGAGGTTTTGGACAAGACGATGTTTTCTCGCCTGCCGGAACAAACATTGACGCTGGTAAAAATTTCATGCTGAATTTACATGGTTTTGTAGGATATTTTCAAGACAAAAAAGAAATGCCTTATAAAGTTACCGTTACTCATCCTGCAACTCTTTTTGGAGCAACATCAATGATTGATAAAGACGGGACATCTACATCCGATGTTTTTGAAATGCCTCTTTATTCAGAGTTATTAGAAAACCCAATTATGTATTCTAAGCCAGATTACACCTCTTTTACAGTAGATGGAATGGATATTGAAATTGCGGTTTACTCCCCATCAGGAAAATTTACAGCAGAGAGTATTACTCCAGAAATGAAGACAATGATGACTGCTCAAAAAACATTTTTAGGAAAAGTTAATTCTACAAAAAAATACACTGTTATCCTTTATCTTTCTACAATGTCTCCAACAGATGCCAAAGGTTTTGGAGCATTAGAGCATCCTACAGCTACAACTGTTGTTATGCCAGAAATGATGCCGAAAGACGAATTAGTAGAACAAATGAAGGACGTAGTTTCTCATGAATTCTTTCATATTGTAACTCCTTTAACGATTCACTCTAAAGAAATTCAGTATTTTGATTACAACGCTCCAAAAATGTCTCAGCATTTATGGATGTATGAAGGAGTAACAGAATATTTTGCCAATTTATTTCAAATCAATCAAGGATTAATTGACGAAAACGAATTCTATTCCCGCATTGCTGAAAAAATACAAGGTGCTAATGCAATGAACGATACTATGCCTTTCACAACAATGAGCGCAAATGTTTTAACTGAACCGTATAAAGCACAATATCTGAATGTTTATCAAAAAGGAGCATTAATCGGAATGTGTCTGGATATTCAAATTAGAGAAAGCAGTGGCGGAAAAAGAGGAATATTAGATTTAATGCATCAATTATCCAATGAATACGGAGTTTCAAAACCATTTGACGACAGCGAATTATTTGCAAAAATAACTTCACTAACTTATCCTGAAGTAGGTGAGTTTTTAACCAAATACGTTTCTGGACCAACTCCAATCCCATATTATGACTATTTAGCAAAAGTAGGCATAACAAAAGTTTCCAAAAAAACACCAGATGGAATTTTTCTTCAAGGACAGACACCATTCGTTGGTGTAAACAAAGAAAATAAAGAAATTTTTGTCGCTCCAAACAAAGAACTGCACATTTTCTATACTACATTAGATCTTAAAAGCGGAGATGTTATAGTTTCCATAAACGACAAACCGTACTCTCTTGACAATATTTATGAAATGATCAGCGATAGTCAAAAGTGGAAAGAAAACGATCCAATTTCTATCAAAATCAAACGTGATGGAAAAGAGCAAATAATAAAAGGAATCGTAAAATTTCCATATGTAGATTCAGAAAGTCCTGAAGCAACAGATGCATCAAAAGCAGCTTTAAGAACAGCTTGGCTGAAAGGATAATCCTAATAACCTTTATAAAATCCCATTCGTCGTGACGAATGGGATTTTTTTTTGGAAATTCACTCTCATTAAACCATTCATTTCAACAATTTTCTTTATTTTGCGCCAAAAATAAACAAAACTAAAACTGCAATTCTTCAACACTGCTGGATCGCGTTTTATGTTCCAAAAAACAATTTACTTACACATGAAAAATTCTATTATTGCATTTGTTTCCCTGCTTCTTTTGGCTGCATGTAACAAAAATGAATCCAAAACAAATCTACACATCACAGGAAATATCAAAGGACTAAAAGAAGGTACTTTATACATTCAAAAATATAATGACACTGCTCTTATCGCCATCGACACCATCAAGATTGACGGACAGTCAGCATTTGAAAGCAATATTGATTTAAAATCTCCCGAAATGCTGTACTTATATCTTGACAGAGGAGTGACCAATTCTCTTGACAATAACATCATGTTTTTTGCAGAAGCAGGCACAATAAATATCGAAACCAACCTTGATTCATTCATTACAAGTGCAAAAATTACTGGTTCTAAAAACCAAGAATTATTTGAAGAATACAAAAAAATAAACTCCCGCTTTAATGATGAAAATCTAACTTTGATAGAGAAAAAATTCAAAGCAATAAAAAGCAATAACACAATAGCTTTAGACAGTATTACTGTAGCTCAAGAGAACAACATCAAACGCAAATACCTTTACGCAACTAATTTTGCAGTAAACAATAAAGATCATGAGGTATCACCATACATTGCTTTGGCCGAAATCTACGACATCAATATTAAGTACTTGGATACCATTCAAAAATCAATGACTCCAAAAGTTGCCAAATCTCTTTACGGCAAAAAATTGACTAAATATGTGAATGACATCAAGAAAAGTGAAGCCAAATAGTTCAATCTTTTTTTAATATCTAAACCGCCAATCAAGGCGGTTTTTTTTGTGCTCATAAGTATTTGGGCGAGACCACAACCTTATAAAAGGGCTGACTCACAATTGCGGTTATTCGCCCTTTTATAGGGTTGCGGTCGGGCTATACGCGCTACTTCGGTAGCCTGCTTCTATCCCAATGTCATTAAGTTAAGGGGTAACAAAATAAAAACCATTGAGTTACAAACCTAAAATAGGTTCTTTGTAATTGACTAAAAAACAAAAACTCAATGGTAGAAGCAAATATAAAAATAATTGAAGATTTAAAA
>CAUPKP010000057.1:0-7117 GCA_963511795.1 uncultured Flavobacterium sp.
ATTCAAAACTAGCAGAATTAGGACGATACAATGCCCAATATTCATCTGGTTTCGATATTAAAACTTCTTCCATTGTGGTTGTCTTATTACAGCTTACCAAAATTGTAAATAAGAATAAAATGTATATTTTATTTTTCATCTGTTATAGTGTATATTTCATTTGTATTTATTTCTTGATTAGACTCTGGGTCATAAACTTTAAAATTATTCTTGTTAAGATCTCCTTTTGTAAATAATATATTGGGTGCGTGATTTGGATCTTGATCTCTGGGTGCAATAATTTTGTAACCATTATTATAATATGCTTGAACATTCAATCTGTCTATTGCCTCTTTCATGTTAGCAAAAGTGTATCCCGGTTTTTTATCCATATTAAAGATATAGTTTGCTAAAGAAACAACAGTACTCAATTTATCACCTGGAGGTATTGATCTGAAATTTAGATCCTCAACTCCATCGATATAAATATCCGTATGGGTTTTTAAATCTTGTTTTTCAAAATGTTTATATTTATATTGATGTTTAAGTTCGTGTTTAATAATTAGTACAAAACTGGATATATTATCTAAAGCAGTTGAATATTTATCACCTCTGGTATTTAATACTGTCATAAAAGGATCTGTACCTAATGTCAATGCGGGAACAGTGGAAGATAATCTGGTTGGATTTGGGTGTTTCCCAGTAGCAAACCAAGTTCCTATTGGTGCTACATTTGCGGTCCCCATCAGGTCAGCTTTTCTGGAAAGAAAAACTGCAATTTTTGCTAAAATTTTTCGCTGACTATAATCATTTACGTCAAGCTCTGAAGGTAGTTTTTTCACTCCATTAATTTGAATTTGAATAAGATTTCCAGCATCTCCAGCAGCACTTGGATAACCATTTGAGTCAAAAATATAATTTTTACCTATTATAAATGGGTGCGATCGGGGAGTATTATCTACAAGTTCGGAATTCATATATGATTCTACAATTACGGTAGCATCTGCTTTTTGATCATCTGGCAAAGAATTTGAAAATGTAAAAATTGCTTTTAACATTTGTGCTCTTATACCGTTATCTCCTGATATGTCTTGGAAGGTTTTATCAATATAGTTTATGCACTGAACTGTTTCGCTAAGTGTTAAGGAGGATTTATAACCCAATGCGACTGCTTGCAAATATTGTGAGCTTGACCTATAATTACTTGATAGATCTAATGTGCCGACTCGTGGTATTTCATCATAAGTTACAACATTTTGGGAGGTTACTAAAATTGGACCAGTTGCGGTTGCTTTGTAGTTATTTACTACACTTACCTGAGTGGTACTATTATAAGTAGTATAGGCAAAATAGGGTATAACAGGCGGATTACCAGAATAGTTGCCTATGTCCATTATAGCGTCGTTAATTTATAGAATTTATTTTTGCTATTAATTTCATATCGTTGGCTTATTTTATCATTCCCAAATTTATAATATGCAAAAATAGAAGAATTAGCATTATAATATGCCCAATATTCATCTGGTTTCGATATTAAAACCTCTTCCATTGTGGTTGTCTTATTACAGCTTACCAAAATTGTAAATAAGAATAAAATGTAAATTTTATTTTTCATTAAGAACTTCTAAACTATTTTATTTTTACAAATCGATTACTTTCAATTTTATAGCTTGTGGTGATGCTATCATGCACAAAATATTTTGTATATCCAGCTGTATCATCCAATTTAAATATACTTATATAAGATTTTATTGTATAAATTCCGTTTTTTTCAAAGCATCCACTATAAATTGGATCAGATGATGTGGTTTTAATCTTAGATACTACACCACTTCCATTTTGATACAAACACAAATAAGTATCAAACCAGTGTATTAGTTTAAATGTGCCGCTATAGCGCGGATTATAAGTAACACCATATGAAATTAAATATGTATCCTGAGTCAATTTTATTTTATACCCATAATAGTATTTTTTATCGTCATTAAAAACAAATTCATTAACTGCTTCAGAATTATTTAAAGTGAAAAGATCTATCTCATTTATTTGTTTTTGTAATTTATCAACCGTTAGATATTCATACTTGTCTTTGTTTTTAAAATTTTTTAAAAATTTATCTTCCTTATTATCTTCGCAACTATAAAATAAGAAAGCTATGAGAATAGTAGTATATATTGTTTTCATATGTTTTAAATTAATTATTAAGTAACAGCTAAATATTCAGGCAATAAATCAGTCAAGCATTTTACTTGTTGGAATCAATTATTATGTATGATATTTGGCCAACTTTCAGCAAGAGCAAGTTTGAGCGATTTGATAATAGTTATAGAAGCGCATCAATCAAAATCATATCATTTGGGTTTTGGAAAAAATGTAACTCGCAGCAATTTATCCAAGGCTAATGAAAACCGTAATTTTAAAATATTTGAGGAGTTTGCTAATCATTTAATATTGATTGCTCAAGATAAAAAGAGCAACGATGCTTTTGAAATAAAAGGAAATATTTATGCCTTTGATTCGTCAACAATAGACTTATGTTTGAGCGTATTTTGTTGGGCTCATTTTCGAAAAACAAAAGCAGTAATAAAATTGCACACTCTTTTTGATATTAATACACAAATCTCTGTATTTATTCACATCACTGAGGCAAATGTTCATGATGTGAATGCAATGGACGTTATAGATTATGAAGCATTCGCGTATTACATTTTTGACCGAGCTTACGTTGATTATGATAGACTTTTTAGAATTACAAAAGCTAATGCTCATTTTGTAGTGAGAGCAAAATCTAATACAAAATTTAAAAGAATGTATTCTCAAAAAGTAGATAAAACAACTGGAATTATATATGACCAAATTGGAAAAATAGAAGGCTTTTATACTTCAAAAGATTATCCAGAAAAGATACGAAAAGTAAAATTTTTCGATTGTGAAAAGGAAAAACATTGGTCTTTTTGACCACTAATTTTGAATTATCCGCTCAAGATATCGCGTTGCTTTACAAACAAAGATGGCAAGTGGAATTGTTCTTCAAATGGATAAAACAACATCTAAAAGTTAAGACCTTTTGGGGAACAACAGAAAATGCCGTTCGCATTCAAATCAATGTAGCAATTATAACCTACTGTTTAGTTTCTATAATCGCAAAAGATTTAAAAATCAACCGTTCAATCTATGAAATTCTACAAATTTTATCAGCATCATTACTTGATAAAACATCTATAAATGAACTACTTATGAAATCAGATTACAATAATGTCAATGAACATAATATTAACCAGCTGGTTTTCAACTTATTTTAAGTGGACACTAGTGTTAAAAATATATATCCAGTATATGGTTTTGTTTTAAGTAGATAATTTACAACTATAGCATTGGCGTTATAACTTACTATATCATACTTAACGTTTCCCCAAGTCATAATACTATCGTTTGTAACAGACCATTTTTTAGGAACCTCTATGGCATCTCCACCACGAATTCTAAAATAATTATTGCTGTTGTCTCTCCCAAATTCGTAACTAAACTTATCTTTATTAAATGTATAATGACTATAGTAAGATGAATTTGTAGAATACATAACCCAGTATTCACCAGATTTAGTCATTAAAGTATTTTCAATTGGGTTTTTAGCGCAACTTGCTAAAGTTACTATCAGGAATATAAAAATTTTATTTTTCATTTGGAATTGGTTTATATATGACAGGTTTTAAAAAAAAATGGCAATTTTGAGCACTTGTAATATTATTTGAACCTTCGGGATAATTAGAAGCACCTCCTGATCTTGCTTTTTTTAAATGTTATTAAAAGCTTTAAACTTAATAAATTCACGACACTTTTTACTAAAAGTCTTAGAACTCGACAGTATTTTACTTTGTTTTAAAGTTTATATAAAAAACTACAAATAACACGAATGCTATTTTGTAGTTTTTATACAATTATTTTGAATACACAAATCCAATTCTTAAAAATATTTACGGAAAAGTCCGAAGACTTAATAACGTTTACGGGTTTTAAGAACTTTTTAAAAAGCGTAAAGTCAGGAAACTTTTGCGCAGCTCTCACGATAAAATTTTGACATTAATAAGAACTCTTTGCGGTGCAGGTGCCACACGAAAAGATTCGTGTAGCAGCAGGGGTTATATATGAAATTGAGTCAACTACCAACCTTCTGGCACGTTGTATTTTTTTGGTTGGTCAATTCTTTTTTGTCCAAAAAATCCAGAATACTTTCGCGGCTGATTTTCTTTCTCTTTTGTTAAAAAAATCATTCTTTCATTATGACTCTCCTTATCCATATAATAAAGCACAATGACTTCATTATTACTACTCACTACATCATAAGCCGATCCATTAAATATCAAAATACTATCTTTTGATACAATCCATTTTCGCGAAGATTCAATAACATCACCCTCTCCTTTATATTTGTAGAACCTGTTTTTATTATCTCTTTCATATCTGCTTGTGTGTTTGTTTTTTTCAAATTTAAAATAAATTAAATCGGCAGAATTAGGATTATAATATGCCCAAAATTCATTTGGATTAGCTATTAAAATTTCCTCTATTTTTTTTGATCCATTGCAGCTTACAAGAACTATTGTAAGTAGTGCTAAAATATTAGTTTTCATTCTTTATTGGTATATAAATGTATGGAATTGGACTTTGATTAGACTGATTATCTCTAATTGATATTGTTAGTTCTCCTTGATTATAAGATATGGGTACTTCAATTCGATAACTCAAATGAAGATTATTATAATCATCTATTTTTTCTTGAGTTTTATAAGGTTTATAATCATTTACTTTGTTCTTATCCATAGCCAATATGTAATTTGCTAGTGATTTTACAACAGATAATTGGTATGAGGGAGGAGATTTAGCAAAAGAAATATAACTAAAACTGTTAATATAAATATCTACATGATTAGAAAGATTATTAGCAATATTGTGATTAAAATTAGATTGATGTCTAAGTTCATGCTGTATTATATTGGTAAAACTATAAATATTATCTAAATCTGTAGAAAAAGAGCCTCCATGATGATTAAATATTGTAAAATATGGAGATATACCAACTGTAAATGCAGGGTTTTTACTTGCTAAATCTGAACTTTTAGTTCCTGTACCAAAACGAGAGCCATGTGGTGCACCATTTTTTGCAGCTAAAAAGATAGCAACTTTAATTAAAGTTTTTGTTTGTTTTAAGTCTGTAACATCTAATTCTGATGGCTTTTTTAATACACCATTCACCTCAATTTGTATTAAATCTCCAGCAGCTCCACGCACTCTAGAACCATCTTCTTTAAATACATAGTTCTAGTGTTCCTCAAATGTGTTAGTTGGGATTGGACCACTAAAGATATCATAATTCCTGTATCCATTTACAATTTCACCAGCATCTGCTTTTTGATCATCTGGCAAAGAATTTGCAATTTTAGAAATTACTGTTAACATTTGTGCTCTTCGGCCCTCTCCTCCGTCGACATCTATACAGGTTTTATCAATATAGTCACGAATGCACTTAACTGCTTCATCAAGAGTTATATTTGATTTATTACTTATCGCGTATGCTGACAAATATTGTGAGCTTGACCTATAATTACTCGAAAGATCTAATGTGCCGACTCGTGGTAAATCAGTATAAAAATTTTATTTTTCTGTTTTTAAATACTCTTTATAGGCTTTTTTTGCAATAGAATCCAATTCTCTACTGGCATAATAATTTAAACAACTTGCACAAATATAATTTTTCTTTAACTGTTCTTGTTCATTGCACTCATCACAATGGGGGAAAATTGGCTTTGGCATATTTTTTATTAACTTATTTGCTAATGTATCGATCTTTTCAGGAAAAGGCTCATACGGCAAAAGAAGATCTTTTTGTGAAATTAATTCAAAGATTTTCTTATTTTGATAACCTTTTTCTAAACAAGTAAAAAAAAATTCTGTTTTATACATATTAATCCATTCATTCTTTGTTTTTCCAAAATGGTATTCAAATTGGGTTCTTTTATAAGTTTCACAAGAACCAAAAGAGCAACAAAAAATCACTATAAATATTATTTTATTTTTCATAAATTATTAATTTAAAATCCAAACATCTATATATTCAATTGGTACAAATTGATTTGCTATATCGTAAAAATGACAATTTAGTAAGCAACTACCACTTTCTAACAAATCAGCGTGGCCAGATCCCCAAGCTTTTCGTATTGATTTTGGTGCAACCATTGAGTAGATACCATTCTTACCAGCCAGTAAACTCTCAAATAATTCACCTTTTATACCTCCTTTCGATGCATCTATATGAATATAATTAGAAGAATTAGTACCGAAAGTCTTTCGCATCCAAGCATTTAGTGCAATTGCATTTATAATCACATATTTTCCATTCTTATCAGTTACAACATTTTTTGTTCCATCAGTATTATTAGGCAGATATGGAATTGTGATATTACATGCATTTAAGGTTTGTGAAATTCTAATAGCACAAGTATTTAGTTTTTTACCCTGAGCAATTACAGAGTTATATAATTGAAGAACATCCCCTCCCATTGTGGTGCAAAGTGTTTGCGCATCAGTATATTTAGTGGGACAAGCATTCTTAAATTGTGAAAAGGATGGCAAATTTTGTTGTGGAAACGTCAAATTAGGATTTTCCCAAATAGTAGAATCATAATCCCCATCAATTCCTTCAGAAGTACCCATAAACCAGTTATTAAATTGTATATCGGTCATATTTGGATATATAACTCTAGCATTTGCATATAATGCTACTATTTTTGCAGCATTTGGTTTTTGATCATCTGGCAAAGAATTTGAAAATGTAAAAATTGCTTTTAACATTTGTGCTCTTCTACCGTTATCTCCTGATATGTCTTGGAAGGTTTTATCAATATAGTTTATGCACTGAACTGTTTCGCTAAGTGTTAAGGAGGATTTATAACCCAATGCGACTGCTTGCAAATATTGTGGGCTTGACCTATAATTACTCGAAAGATCTAATGTGCCGACTCGTGGTATTTCATCATAGGTTACAACATTTTGGGAGGTTACTAAAATTGGACCAGTTGCTGTTGCTTTGTAGTTATTTACTACGCTTACATGAGTAGTGTTATTATAAACCGTATAGGCA
>CAUPKP010000058.1:0-3296 GCA_963511795.1 uncultured Flavobacterium sp.
AACAACCGAACCGCCAACACACGCTACAAGCAATTTGGGCATTAGGCTTAATTTAAATATGGTTTTGTATTTGGAAGATTTGGCAAATCCGAAAGATAACGCTGATTTAGTCCCAAACTGCTTGTAGCGCGAGAACGTTGGTGGCAATTTTAACAAAAACGACGATTAAAATAAATGTTCGAAAAAAAATCAATAGTTGACTACTTAAAACAATATAATTTATTTACAGACAGCGAAATAAATGAATTTATAAGTTTAGCCACTATTTCTACCATAAAAAAAGGAGATTTTTTCATTAAACAAGATGAAATCTGTACCACACTTTCCTTTGTGAATTTTGGCATTTTCCGTTCGTTCTATTATTCTAATAATGACGAAGAAATAACCTATTGTTTTACCTTTCCCAATACGTTATTAGTGGCTTATTCTTCATTTATTACACAAAATAAATCAGAAGAAAATTTACAAGCTTTAACCGATTCTGAAATTATTTCAATTTCAAAAAACACATTAGAAAACCTTGCGAAATCAAACAATAAATGGTTGAATTTTTTAAAAATAATTGCTGAAAAAGAATATGTTGAACTCGAAAAATGGATATTTAATCATCAAAAATCCAACGCCCAAAAACGATATGTAGATTTGATACACAGCAATCCACAATTTGTACAACAAATTCCACTTCACTACATAGCTTCCTATCTTGGAATTACTCAAAGACATTTAAGTAGAATAAGAGCATCAATTTAATTATTAGACAAATGTCCTACGTGAATAGTATGGCAGGAGTGTAATTTTGCACTTCAATTTTAAAATAATTAAATAGATGAAAACAGTAATTTTAATAGGTGCTAATGGGAAAATGGGAAAAGCAGCACTGACAGGTATAGGAAAACACAAAGTGATTACAGCTGGTCGTTCAAAAGACGGTTACGACTACCAAGTTGACATTACCAGTGAAGAATCTTTGAGAAAATTATTCAAGGAGGTTGGTCACTTTGATGCAGTTGTGAATACAGTTGGCGTATGTGAATATGCAACCTTCGAGGAAATGACTGAAGCGCAATGGATGACTACAGTAATGAGTAAAATGATGGGGCAAATCAATATTGTTAGAATAGGTCAGGAATACATTGCTGATAAAGGTTCCTTTACGCTTATTACAGGTATACTAAATTTAAAGCCTATTCCTTTTGCTATTGCAGATGCAACTACAAGTGGTGCCATTGATACCTTTGTAAAATGTGTAGCCTTCGAAATGCAAAGAGGTATTCGTGTAAATTCAGTAAATCCAACAGTTTTAGCGGAGGCTTGGGATGTTTACGGCGATATGATGCCAGGATTTCAACCTGTACCAAGTGCATTGGTTGGTAAAGCGTTTGAGCGCTCGGTTGATGGATTTATTACTGGTCAAGTGATACTTGTTGATGCATAATTAACAAAAATTACAGCATATAGTCTTTTCAAAAAAGAAATTGACTATATGCTGTTTATTATAAAATAAAAAGAAAAATGGAATTAAAACTTTACCAAATTGACGCATTTACAGATACCATTTTTGGTGGAAATCCTGCTTGTGTGGTGCCTCTTGACAATTGGTTATCAGACGACATTTTGTTGAAAATAACTAAAGAAAATGCCGTTGCAGAAACCGCTTTTTTTGTAGATAAAGGAGAAAAAATCCATTTGCGATGGTTTACGCCAGAAATTGAAATGGATTTGTGCGGTCACGCCACACTTGCAACAGCACATTGCTTAAAGACAATTTTAGATTACAAAAAAGATGAAATTGTTTTCGAAACATTAAGTGGCGACTTAATTGTTAAAGTTGAAGATGGACTATACAAAATGGACTTCCCATCAAGAATGCCTATTGCAGATACTTTACCCGAGACAATTTCAAAATCTTTAAATATCCAACCTAGTGAAATTTTAAAATCAAGAGATTATGTTTTGGTTTATGAAAACGAAAAAGCAATTAGAAATATTAAAATTGATCGACAATTGTTTGACCAAATCAACCTTGATCCAGGCGGAGTAATTGTAACCGCAATTGGAGATAACTGTGATTTTGTTTCTCGATTTTTTACACCACAAGCCTCCATTTTAGAAGATCCTGTTACAGGTTCAGCACATTGTTCTTTAGTGCCATTTTGGTCAAAAAGACTTGATAAAAAAGTACTCTATGGGCAACAAGTTTCGGAACGAATGGGCAAACTATATTGTGAAGACAAAGGTGACCGAGTTATTATTAGCGGAACAGCAAAAACCTATTCTGTTGGGAACTTTTGGATAGAATAAAACAATTTCTTGAAACAACAAAATATCGATTGTCATTGTAACCGACTCGCTTCAAAAATAAAAGAAAATTAAAAAGAAAATCAAAAATGAACTTTCAAATACAAAATAGCAGCAGTAACGATACAGACGAAATTTTCCGTTTATATAAAATTGCTACCAATTTTCAGAAGACGAGATTTATCAACCATTGGCCAGAATTTGATAGAAAACTTATTGAAACTGAAATTTCAGAAAACAGACAATGGAAAATTGTTTCAGAAGGTAAAATTGCTTGTGTGTGGGCGACAACATTTAATGATCCACAAATTTGGGAGGAACGTAACGAAGATCCAGCTGTTTACATTCACCGCATAGCAACAAATCCTGATTTTCGCGGACAAAATTTAGTGGGCAAAATTGTAGAATGGGCAAAAAATTATGCTCAAGAAAATCAAAAACAATTTGTTAGAATGGATACTGTTGGCGATAATTCAGGATTAATTAATCACTACACAAAATGTGGCTTTGAGTTTTTAGGTTTACTGAAACTTAAAACCACTGAAGGACTTCCAGCACATTATGACAACGCAACAGTAAGCTTATTTCAAATTGACGTAAACTATAAATAAGAAAATAACTTCTCATTTATTTGTTTACAGTTTTATTTAATCCATTCTTGACAATTGAAAATATTGAAAACAGTTTTACTACATTTCCCAATACAAAAAGACAGGAATACAAAAATAAAAACTGCCACCAACACACGCTACAAGCAATTTGGGTTTCAGGCATAATTTGAAATTGGTTTTGTATTTGGAAGATTTGGCAAATCCGAATAATGGGCTTAATTTAGTCCCAAACTGATTGTAGCGCGGGAACGTTGGCGGTCAGTTGAAGCCGAAATTACGCAGAAAAAAACTTTGAAAGGATTGATTTTCTTTACGCAGAAAAACTCAAAAAAGTAAACGTGAAAATTGGAACATGAAAACCGAATATTAACTGAATGAAAGATTAAA